>NZ_DS483478.1 GCF_000154285.1 Amedibacillus dolichus DSM 3991
TCCAAAATCGCATGTGGTGGATCGGAGTAAGCTCTTATGGATACTGTCTAATTATTAACACAGAAAGAAGAGGATTTAATTATGGCTAAACCTACTTTACAGATGAATTTAAACAAGGAGTTGTTCAGTATGTACTTGATCATCCTGATGAATCTAAACTTTCTATTGCTAAACGTTTTGACATTGCTGACAGTACTGTTCATAAATGGGTGAAAGATGCTGATAAAAATAATGGTACTATTGTTTCCAGAGGTTCTGGTAATTTCTCTAGTGATGAAGCTAAAGAAATTGCTCGTTTGCGTAAGGAGCTTAAAGATACACAGGATGCGCTTGATGTCTTAAAAAAGGCTATTGGCATACTGGGAAAATAACGAAACAGGAACTTTATTATCAAATCAAAATAAAAAAGCAGAATGATAATAATGCTTCGATTTCCGGTATGCTCGATAAACTTAATGTCAGTAAATCAGGATATTATGATTATGTTAACAGAAAACCTTCTAAACAAAAAGTTAGAAAACAAGAACTCAGTAAAAAAATAAAAGCAATTCATGAAGAATCACATGAAATTTATGGAGCACCGAAAATAACTGTAAAACTGAATCAGTCAGGAATAAAAGTCAGCGAAAAATATGTGGGCAATATTATGCGTGAGATGGGTATTAAAGCCCATTATATCAGACCATGCACAATAACCACTAAGGACAGTGATTTTTCATCAAAACTGAAGAATATTCTAAAACGTAATTTCAATCCTGAAAAGCCGAATTCAGCCTGGTGTACAGATATAACCTATATTTGGACACAGGAAGAAGGATTTGTGTATCTGACAAGTATAATGGATTTATACTCAAGAAAAATAATAGCCTGGAAACTAACAAAAACAATGGAAGTAGAGGAAGTATTAAAATGTCTGGAAGAAGCAAAAAGGAGGAGAAAAACAGATAATCCGGTAGTAATACACAGTGACAGAGGTGTTCAATTCACATCAAAAAAATACTATAATCTAACGGTAGGAATGATCGGCAGTTACTCTAAAAAAGGGAATCCATGGGATAATGCATGCATAGAATCATTTCATGCATTGATAAAAAGAGAATGGCTAAACAGAAAAAAGATAAATGACTATTCAGAAGCTTATCAGATGGTATTTGAATACATAGAAGGATTTTACAATACAGTAAGAATACATTCTCATTGTGATTACCAATCTCCAAACAAATATGAAAAAAACTACTACCAGAATAATTTAAACTAAAAATTGAAAATTCTTATATTTTAGTTGTCCGAAATCTTGACATAGTACCACACTTTTCTTTCCACGTCGTTCTCCGATAAGCATTCCTTCTGCCAATCCTGCTTTCTTACCTTCCTGCTCATAATACATACATATATGGCTCATTTCTTCTACCTCCTCTTCCATCGTTTCCGTTACCTTTATTCCAAATTGCTTCCTCAATATCTCCAACTTCTCCTCTGCACTATGCTCATTCTTAAACAATACATTCATCAAATTTTGAAAGCTTGTATCCTTTGCGTCATACTTCCCTTTCGGATACAACATGAAGATATGCATCATACCATAATTCTCTACCTTCTCCTCCCATCTATTTCCCAAGCATTCTTCTTTCATGCTGTAATGATTCGCTACTCCTTCTTTCCTATTTGCATATTCCTGCATCAGCCATATCGAATGTACCCTTTGTATCTTCTTATATTCTTTCTGGCGTACGATCAATCGACTGCAATAGTATTCCGCTCGCTTTAGCAACGGGTATCCGGGGTCGATCATTCATCTGTATTTCGATATTGATCATCTGTTGCTTATCACTCTTGGGAATATCCGCTACAAACAATATATCATAGCGTACCAAAGAGCCTAATACGCTTTCGTCCTCCAAGTTGAGATACTGATATACTCTTCTTTTTCATTCCCTAAGCATTTCATGATTTCTTTTAACGAAAGTGTTTTATACTCTGCAATATATTCCTTTAATAATCTTGCTAGGATTTGTTTATTGCTGAATATTCTTTTACAATAACGATCGTATGCTTTTTGTTTATCCTGAAGAAGAATCCCTGATGCTAAACTTCTTTACTTTTCATCACACACCTCCTCTTTTTTATGTATTTTTATATCTTACTTTATGTAAAGCTTAGCATACCCTTCTAGCATTCTCAATTCGATATATCATATATTTTTTCCTCCTTTCGTTTTAGAGCTACGCTTTGGTATCTCATAAGGTAATACGATTACAAGCACTAGAAAAACAAAAAAATTTACTAATTTTTCGAAAAACATAAAAAAAGCCAATGACACACTGACTTTTTCTTTGAACTGCTTAACTGTTATATGCAATACTAAGATATCCCTGTAAAACCTCTACGAT
This sequence comes from Amedibacillus dolichus DSM 3991, assembly GCF_000154285.1. Classification (GTDB taxonomy): domain Bacteria; phylum Bacillota_I; class Bacilli_A; order Erysipelotrichales; family Erysipelotrichaceae; genus Amedibacillus; species Amedibacillus dolichus. The sequence goes on from NZ_DS483478.1 coordinate 2,391, forward strand.
TGTATACGCCATATTTTCCAAAACTTTCAATTTCATACCCCGTAATAGAACATCAAGCAGATAGCCGCCTTTTTTTACACCATAATCATTATCCATCATCAAGATAAAAACAGCAATCATCGAATGCTCCATGATATAAAACACATCTTCACTTTCATCTAGCTGCATGATAAGCCGACGTACATGGACACTTTCAAATTCTTCATAAAACTCCATTGGCAATATAAGCTTACCATGTGGATAATACAATATCCCTTCTTTTTGATAAAGGTGATACTTTCCTACAAAATCTTTGATTCGCTCACTTAATGGACAGCGCCAATCTTCAAATACATCTAATTCACCATTACCGTTTATATCCTTAAATGCATAGCCATCAATTTCTAAAATTCGGATTCCTTGATTCGCATCATAGCTTAATGTTTTTCCACCGTTGTTCTCAATACATTCCCCTTTCCCTTTATGCTTCAATATCCAGTGCATTGCATCAAGCCTCCTTCTATGCTTACAGTATAGCATGTCGCTTGTTTAGAATATGTCAAGCAATGGTGTGAAATTACGGAAATTGAAGCGGGTATTAAAAAACGCACTCATATTGATATGTACCCTCTTTACTGGACAAGCCAGTAAGGAGGGTATTTTTATATGCGTTATAGTTATGAGTTTAAATTGGAATGTGTACAATTCTATAAAGAAACAGGCACATATCCACCAACACCCGAGAAAGTCAAACAACATTCTTTTAGATATAAAATTAGAGAATGGACAAGAATGTATGATAAACACGGACCTAATATCTTGAAACATTCAAACGAAAATTATAAGTGGACACCTGATGCTAAGTTAGTTTTAATAAATCAATATTTAACAGGTAAATCCATGACGTCTGTTGCGATTGACGCGGGAATTGATAAAGGTTTATTGTACTCTTGGATTCGCAAATACGAAGAATTAGGATATAATGGTCTTGTAGAATCTAAGAAAGGTCGCAAATGCAAGAATCCTGATATGAACAAGAAAACAATAGTACAAAGAGATTTAAATGAAACTGAATTAGAAGAATTAATTAGATTAAGAGCTGAAAATGAATATATCAAAGCAGAAATTGAAGTATTAAAAAAATCGATCGCCTTGAGAAAGGAAAAGGAAGCTGCGCATCTCAAGGCGAAAAAGCAGCGATCATCAAAGAACTTAGAGAGCAAGGATACAAACTAAAATATCTATTGAAAGCTATGAGATTATCTAAATCAACATATTATTTTGAAGTATCGAAAGATGATAAAGTAGCTATAAGAAATGAAGAATTAACCAAGGAAATAGTAAAATTGTTTAATAAACATAAAGGACGATATGGTGTAAGACGCATTTATCACGCATTAAAAGCTAAAGGTATTCATGTTAACCATAAGCGTGTACAACGGATTATGCATATTAACGGATTACTGGGAAAATGTCCAAAAAAAAGATATCATTCATATAAAGGCAATGTAGGAAGAATTGCAGATAATATTATTGATAGAAACTTTACAGCGACAGCACCCTTTCAGAAGTGGACAACTGATGTTTCGCAGTTTAACTTTCCATGGGGCAAGTGTTATATTTCGCCAATCTTAGATATGTTTACTAACGAAATCATTTCTTATGATTTATCATTAAGTCCAAATTTTGAGCAGATAAAAAATATGCTTAATAAAGCATATGAAAAGTTTCCAACATTAAATGGATTAATCTTTCATTCGGATCAAGGATGGCAATATCAACATGCTCATTATATCAATTCATTAAAGGAACATGGAATAACTCAGTCTATGTCTCGTAAAGGAAACTGTTATGATAACTCTATAATGGAAACATTCTTTGGAAGATTGAAAAACGAAATTTATTATGGATATGAAAATAATTATAAATCATTTAAAGAATTTTCTAATGCAATGAAGGAATATATAGATTATTATAATAACGAAAGAATACAAGCAAAAACAAAATGGATGCCACCTGTTCAATACAGGCTAGCATCCATGAGTTAAACTTATAAAATTAAATTTTAACGTGTCCAGGATTATGGGTATACATCATATAGAATGCGTCAAGTATTATCCTACAAATCCGCCATCAACGGATAAAATAGCACCATTTACAAAAGAAGCCATATCACTTGCCAAATACATCATCGCATGAGCAATATCTTCCGGCTGTCCGATGCGCTGTAATGGAATTTGAGAAGCCATTGCCTGAATAATTCGTTCGTCAAGTTCTTTTACCATATCGGTTTCAATGATTCCCGGCGCTACCGCATTGACACGGATTCCGTCTTTTCCAAGCTCACGGGCTAATGATTTGGTTAAACCGTTAATCGCAAATTTACTTGTCGGATACGCACTACCGGAGCGTTGTGCATATAGCGATACCATAGAGCTGGTATTCACAATTGCACCTTTTCCCTTTTTCTTCATGATCGGTGCACACATACGAATCATACGGAATACCGCATCGACATTCAACTGCATAACCTTTGAGAAATGCTCATCATCGTATTCATAAATGGATTTCGCATCGGAGATTCCGGCATTGTTTATCAAAATATCCACACTGCCTAAGTCCTTCTCTACTTCCTCTAACAAGTGTTGCACTTCCTGTTCACTGTTGAGATCCGGATAATAGCCCTGCACAGGATAATTTGGATTTTCTTTTTTCAACAAGTCCAGCGCATGATCAACCGTTTCCTTGCGAGATCCAAGCATCGCAACCTTCGCACCACTGCGTAAAAATCCCTGCACAGCCGCAAATCCTATCCCTCTTGTACCACCGGTTATAATAACAACTTTATGCTTTAATGATGCAATCTTTTCCATGTAAATCATCTCCTTTTCTTTTAATTGGCTTTACTATACCATATCCCTAAAAGGCTTACTAGAATAATGCTCAAAGCACGGATTCATCGTCCGTGCTCTTCTTCCTTTTTCATCAATTCCATAATAATATCCACACAGCCCTCTAATCCAAAGGTACTTGAATTTAAGGATATATCGTAATTCTCTGCCTTTCCCCATGTACGATCGGTATAGTATTCATAGTAATTGGCACGTCGCTTATCAATCTTAAGAATAGATTTTTCCACATCGCGTAAATCTACCTCATACGATGTTTTCGCTCGCTCTACCTTATCCTTTTCATCGGCATGAATAAATACATTTATGACATCATCACGCTCCCGCAGCACATAGTCTGCACAACGTCCGACAATCACACAAGCACCTTGATTTGCTACCTGCTCGACCACATGTGCCTGTACCAAATACAAACGATCATTTAATGACAATTCCGTAATAGCGGATAACGGACCTCCTAAGGAATAGCCTAATGCACCGAAAAGATGAAATCCCTTACTGGTACGACTATCGTTATCCTCAAACAGCTCCTTATCAATACCGCTTTCCTTTGCTGCGATTTCAATCAGCTCTTTATCATAAAACGGAATCTTCAAGCGCTCCGCCAACATTTTTCCAATCATTCTTCCACCGCTGCCAAATTCCCTGCTTATTGTGATAATGGTCTTTTTCTTCATAAAAATGACCTCCTTGTCTATATGTATATTATACTCTAATTCTATGGGAAGCATAGTTGTAGTGTCCAAATAAGCAGATATTTGGAAAAATCGGTAAGTTTCTTGTGCTAATCATAAATCTAAAAAAGCACTCCGTTGTGGAATGCTTCTAGTTATATTCTTTTATGCTTTGCGCTTACGCTGTTCCAAATAGACTGCCAAAACCGCAATATCCGCCGGATTGACACCGGAAATACGAGAGGCTTGTCCCATTGTTAATGGCATGACCTTTGCCAGCTTTTGTCGAGCCTCTAAGGAAAGATTTGCGACCTCATCATAACAGATATCCGTAGGCAATACCACATTGTCCATATCTCGCAAATGCTTGGCATCACGCTTCGCCTTAAGAATATAGCCTTCGTATTTAATGTCGATCTCAAGCTGTCTGCTTACCTCTGCATCGACCTTTCTATCCAGATACGGCATCAGCATATACATTGTAACATTCGGTCGCTTTAACAACTCTCTTGCACTGACACCTTCTTTTAATTCATCATAGCCATTAGCCTTTAAAAACATATTGATTTCGGATTTTGGAGTAAAGCGTACCGTTTCCAAATATGCCTTGGTATCTTCAATATCTTTTAGCTTTTGTTTATAGCGGGCATAGCGTTCCTCACTGATTAAGCCAAGTTCATGTCCATATCTCATTAAACGCTGATCGGCATTATCATGTCGCAACAACAGACGATATTCGGCACGTGATGTTAATAAACGATAAGGCTCTTGGGTTCCCTTGGTTACCAAATCATCAATCAATACTCCGATATATGCCTCATCACGATGCAAGATCAAAGGTGCTTTATGATCCAGCTTCAAACAAGCATTGATTCCTGCCATCAATCCTTGTCCGGCTGCTTCCTCATAACCGCTTGTTCCATTGATTTGTCCGGCTGTATATAAATTTTCTACCAGCTTGTTTTCCAAAGTCGGCTTGCATTGCAAAGGATCGATTGCATCGTATTCAATCGCATACGCATATTTTTCAATCTCACAATGCTCTAAACCGGCTAAGCTATGCAGCATATCCTCTTGCACATCGTGTGGCATCGAGGTTGAAAAGCCTTGAATATAGGTAGTATCCAATTGTTCGCTTTCCGGTTCTAAAAAGATTTGATGACGCTCCTTATCCGCAAAGCGCACCAGCTTATCCTCAATACTTGGACAATAGCGTGGTCCTACCCCTTTTACCAAACCTGAATACATCGCACTCTTATCTAAATTATCACGAATGATCTGATGTGTTTTGGCATTGGTATAGGTTAAATAGCATAAAGCCTGTTTATCAAAGGGGCGAATGCTTTTGGTTTCGGTGGAAAATGCAAGAAATGCATCACTTCCCGGCTGTACCTCTGTTTTGGAAAAATCAATCGAGGAGGTTTTTACACGTGCCGGTGTTCCGGTTTTTAAACGAAAGGTCGTAATTCCCAAATCACGCAGACTTTGTGATAAAGCATTGGTCGTAGGCTCTTGATCCGGGCCACTTGGCGTCGAGGTATGTCCAACCAAAATACAGCTGCTCATATACGTACCGCTTGTTACAATGACTGCTTGGCTGTATTCTTCATGACCGTCCTTTTGTAAGACACCTTTCACCTTGCCGTTTTCTGCCAATACCTTTTCCACACACATTTCGCGCACTTCCAAGTTTTCACAAGACAATACCACATCTTGCATATATTTTTTATAAGCCAGCTTATCGGATTGCACACGCAAGCACTGCACTCCCGGTCCTTTGTTTGTATTCAGCATTTTAAACTGCAAAGCTGTTGCATCGGCAGCCTTTCCCATTTCACCGCCAAGTGCATCAATTTCACGTACCACGATTCCTTTCGCCGGACCTCCGACACTGGGATTGCATGGCATAGATGCGATCATATCAATATTCATAGAATACAATAAGGTTTTCTTTTTCATACGGGCACAGGCAAGTGCCGCTTCCACACCGGCATGTCCACCGCCAATTACGATTACATCTACCATAGACACCCTCCTTTTGCTATTGTTCTTATAACGTTAATAGGATACCACAAATCATGCAAAGAGGAAAGGTAAAATAAAAAGACCGCAAACAAGTGCGATCTAACAATTCAAATATATAAACAGCATGCGGTTTTTACCGCTCATATCCTTAATCACTTCAATTTTAGCATCTGGAAAATATTTTCGTGCTTCTGCACTTAACGCTTCCTTTTGGTTATATCCCATTTCAAAAGCCATCATCGCTTTATCCTTTAATACCTTTTTCGCATGTTCAAAGATAATGCGATAAAATTTCAAGCCATCTTCTCCACCAAATAAGGCAACATGCGGTTCATAGTTTACAACGCTGTCCTCCATAGCTTCATCACTTGGAATATATGGTGGATTGCTGATCAAAATATCCACCTTGATATTGCGCTCAATTAGCGGTTCTAGCATATCACCGCACAATACCTCTACCACCACATCGTTATCCTGCGCATTTTGCTTCGCAATCCTACATGCCTTTTCACTAATATCACTGGCAAGGATATGAATATTCGGTTCTTCCTTTTTCAAGGCGACTGCAATCGCACCGCTTCCCGTACCGACATCAACCGCCGTAACATTTAGGGTATCCTTAAAATACTCATCGTATGCTGCTAGGATATAGGCTACTAGCTCCTCCGTTTCCGGACGTGGTATCAAAACATCTTCATTGACCTTAAAACGATACCCATAAAACCATTCAAAGCCCAGTACATGACCAAGTGGTTCTCCCTCTACCAAGCGTTCCACTCCTGCCTCAAACTCATCAATCTGCGCCTGTGGCATTTCCTCATCATATTCCATATAAAGATTATGCGCTTCTTTGTTTGTCAGCTCCAACAAATATAGGAAAGCAGCTTGTTCTCCGCGATCAGCAGCTTCCATCTTTACCTGTGCCTTTTTCAAGACTTCACGATAACTTGCCATTATTGTTGCCCTGCCAATTTCGCTTGCTGATCTGCGCTGCAAAGTGCATCTAATAAATCCTGCATTCTGCCTTCCATGATGCGATCCAGCTGATTTACATTGTAGCCGATACGATGATCGGTTACACGATTTTGCGGATAGTTATACGTACGAATTTTCTCGGCACGATCCCCCGTACCGATCTTACTGCGGCGCTCTACTCCCTGTTCTTCCTCTAACTTACGCTGATGCTCCTCATACACACGAGAGCGAATGGTCATTAAGGCAGTTGCACGGTTTTCGTGCTGTGAACGTCCGTCCTGACATTTTACTACAATACCCGTAGGCTTATGTACGATACGAACCGCAGAGTCCGTTTTATTGATGTGCTGACCTCCGGCACCGGAAGCACGCATCGTTTCGATTTCCAAATCATTCATATCAATATCAAAATCCTCAGCTTCGATTTCCGGTGTTACCAAAACCGTTGCCGTTGATGTATGAATACGTCCTTGACTTTCTGTCTTCGGTACACGCTGTACACGATGACTTCCCGATTCAAACTTTAAGCGTCCGTACACGCCATCTCCCTTCACCATGAAGGATACCAATGAAAAGCCTCCGGCTTCACAATCGTCCATTTCGATAATCTCAATACGCCAGCCTTGACTTTCTGCATATTTACTATACATACGATACAAATCGCCGGCAAAAATATTTCCTTCATCACCACCGGCAGCCCCACGAATTTCCACGATGGCATTGTGTGAATCGTTAGGATCTTTCGGAATCAATAAAATTTCCAGTTTTCCTAAATATCCCTCGATTTTCGGCTCAAGTTCCTCAATTTCCATCTTTGCCATCTCTTTGATTTCTTTATCATCTTCCATTAAAAGCGCCTTAGCGTCCTCTAGTGCCTGCACACTGTTTTTATATTCGGTATAGGTTTCTACCACCTGTACCAAATCCGCCTGTTCACGTCCCAACTTTGCCAGCATTTTACTGTCGGAAACAATTTCCGGCGACATCATCATCTCATTGATTTCATGATACCGATTGACCATTCCTTCTAAACGCTCGATCATTACACTCATACGACTACCTCCAATATATAGAAAAGGCTTATCAAAAAGCCGAATTATCCGTATATACTATACCATTGAAGCGTGGAAATGAAAAGCACTTTAGCATAGAAAAGCATTTGTCCTTATACATATAATCATAGCATTAAATAGCAAGAATAAATAGACTTTTCTTTTTTCTTCCCTTCGTATATTCTGAAGATGAAAAGATGTAGGAGCAATGGTGATATATCATACGAATTGAAATTCAGAGATTTTATGAAGGAAGGCTGTCATTATGTATATATTATTGCTTCTGGAATTGTTTTTCTTCCATATAGGCATTATCATGATTTCTATGGGAGGAGCCGGTATGTTAGAGATTGGTTCATTATTTTGTTTATTTTCAACTATTTTAATTATCGTAGCATTATTTAAAATACTATCGAAAAGAAAACGGTAAATCTCTATTCATCAATCTCGTAAACTAATACAACAATAAATATACTATTTTCCATTCCTAAGATAATGTACAGCATACAATAATAGCTTTAAAAATCAGGAAGACTTTGAATAAAGACAGCATATACTGCCTGATTTTCATTTGTATAACGTCCTCCTTTATTTTTAAGCTACTGCAATCATACACTGGCATTAGCATTGAAAAAAGTGTATAGTATTTTAAAGAATATCCTTTGCTAGTCTTGTAAGAATAGGAAGAAGGAACTATATGAAAACGATGCATTGCTTTATAATAAGCAAGGAGGTGCAATATGACGCTTGAAAATAAACTGGGATTAACAAACTTTGCAGAGCTTGCCCGTGAGGAAGAAAAACTTAGTAAGAAAAAAGCACTTGCACTTTTTGAAAACGGAATACTTGATCAATTAGAAGCCGGAACATTTCCTGCTTTGAAAGAAATTCATAAATATCTTTTTGATGAAATCTATGATTTTGCAGGCGAAATCAGAAGTGTAAACATTGCAAAAGGAAATTTTCGTTTCGTTCCTTTCATGTATTTGTCAGCCGCACTTGAAAGTATTGAAAAAATGCCACAAACTACATTTGATGAAATTGTGGAAAAATATGTAGAAATGAATGTTGCACACCCTTTCAGAGAAGGAAACGGACGCAGCACTCGAATTTGGTTGGATCACATGTTTAAAAAAGAACTGCAAAAGGTCGTGGATTGGACTCAAATAAATAAAGAAGATTACTTGCTTGCGATGGAACGCAGTCCGATTAAGGACATTGAGATTAAGCATCTTCTTAAATCTGCTTTGATTGAAGATACCAATAATCGTGAAGTATATAAGAAAGGTATCAATCATAGCTATTACTATGAAGGCTATGCCACCTTTAAAACAAAGGAGCTATAAATAAAGAAGTATTATTTACAGGCATTCGTACTTTTTTCGTTACGAGTGCTTTTTTCATATTTTATAGAAAAAGGATACAAGTTCTATGTACCCTTTCTGACATCATTCTAGTTTAAATATTCCTGCCAAATCCGCAATTCTCTCTTTGCGCTTTCTTGACTATCGGAAGCGTGGATCAAATTATACACCAAGCGATTTTCCGGACCGGATTTATCATAGCCATCATTACTATATTTCCCGCGAATCGTATCCTTATCAGCTTCTTGTGGATTTGTTTTTCCGATATGCTTACGTGAATAGGCAATGATATCCTCCTCACCTTCATAAGAAACCTTCATCGGCATAATAAAGTGTGGGCCATCATAATAAAAGGTATTAAACAATTTTCCCGGGAAATTAAATTCCTTTTCCATACTATCAATTACATCTCGATAATGTTCAAGCAAAACCTTCATTTCTTCCATGGTAACTTCTACTTCCTTGCTTGCTTCAACATGCAATCCAAGTGCTTCTAATTCCTTTAGGATTGCTTCCTTTTTACCATCTTCAAAAGCATCGGGCTTTAACATCATATACGTATATTGCTTCATAAACATATCCTCCGTTTTTCTTATATTTATTGTATAGCATTTCCTATAAATAAAACAGCTTTATTTCACAACCTCATGACAATGACGACATCTTGCCTCATACGCTTCCTTTGCGCCAACCTGTATGATTTTATCGTTTACATTTGCCGGCTTGCCATCAATTAAGCGCTGAGAACGGGTTGCGGGAGCTCCGCATTTCATACAAACCGCTGTTAATTTTGTAACAAATTCTGCTGTTGCAAGCAGTGCCGGCATAACCTTAAACGGTTCTCCGCGAAAATCCATGTCTAAACCTGCCACGATCACACGCTTGCCTTGGTTAGCCAATTCGTTGCATATCTTCACAATTTCTTCATCAAAGAATTGTACCTCGTCAATCGCTACAACATCATAGTCCTCTTGCATATAGGCATAAATTTCCTCTGCCTTGGAAATCACAAAGCTTTTCACACGTTTTCCATTGTGGGAAACAATATACGCATCACTATATCGCTTATCAATCGCCGGTTTAAAAATCGCAATGCGTTTATGAGCATATTCTAAGGTCTTGATGCGTCGAATCAGTTCCTCGCTCTTTCCGGCAAACATACAGCCGGTAATGACTTCGATAAAGCCTTGATTATATTGTTGATACATATTTTCTCCTATCCTGCCGAAGCATTAGAAAAAGAGGACATTGCCCTCTTTCCTGTTGTTTGTTTATCTTACTTAAGTCCGTATTTTTTGTTGAATTTTTCAATACGTCCCTGTGCAGCAGCAAATCTCTGACGTCCCGTAAAGAATGGGTGGCAGTTTGAGCAAGTATCAACACGCAATTCTTTTGCAGTTGAACCTGTTTCAAATTCAGCGCCGCATGAAGTACATTTCACAGTAATGCGATGGTACTCTGGGTGAATTCCTTTTTTCATATAATTACTCTCCTTCCGCCTTGGATCTCCGTCGTATCCAAAGTAAGTGCTATACAATTATAACAATACTTTTTGCTTTACGCAAGAGGTTTTCGCAAGAAAAATATGCAATATGATGCTTGCGAAAAGATTCGATTTCTTACATATTTCTTTTGAAAGATATGCAATTAACTATATATCTTTACAGATTTGCATAACACATCATTGCGCAGACTTCATTGCCTCGTAATTTTGTTTCAATGCCGCCTCGTCATTGTTATAAACCTCTTTAATAGCACAACCATCTTCATCTATGATAGAACAATCCGTAAGCCTAACACTGCTACTCCAATGTGCAAGCTTTTTTAAATCACTGTAATCCAGCATAGTAGAATCCCAATACTCTCGCGTACTTTCTACAATATTTCTATCAAGTTGGTAATCAATCATCATCGAATATCGAATATCCGGATAATCAATAGAGTGAGTATCCTTTTTTTCCGCTTCTTCCAAATATCCATCAAGCCAATCTAAAAATTCTTCTATATTTTCCTCGGGAATCTTCATTTCAAATGAATTTCCACCACCATATGCTGAGTAATAAATATTCACAAAGCGGAAATCATCGGTATCTGGATATTCTTTTACCAAACCGAAACCATGGGTCGATTGGAAAATCAACACAAATGCCAAAGTAGCTGCCGTAATCCCCATAAATCCGCCAATATCGGTAATCTTTATTTTTAAACTTCTACGTGCAAACAAACGCATGATGATATAAAGTGCAAAAATAATCGTTCCCATGATAAACATACTTGCTGAAAACAGATTTGTATTAAACAACATCAGAATCAACGCAACCGATAAAACAGTTACCACAAATGGATACATTAAATAAGATGTGGTACGATGCTGTGCTTCTTCCTCCTTACGTAAAATAAATCCTCGCATAGAGATATAAAACGCAACGATACCAAGCAAGCACCAAACACCTGTTGTAATTAGATTAACAACACTTTCGAATACCATTTCAAATCTATCAAATATAAACCACGCTAATGAAACGGTAAGTGATACCGGAAAAGATAGAGCCGATAGTAACGTTTCTCCAGGCATAATTTCGTCTACAAACGATGTCGCGCTATTCGCAATCAACAAATCCGATGCCTGATAATCTATAAACAGTATAATTGCTAAATATAAAACAAACGGTAAAATCAGATATGCGCCGGACATCACCACAGCATCGGCGAAATTATTACACTTCACTGCTACCAACGTAAAGATCGTATAGGTTACAAAAAACGGTATCAACAGCAATATAAAATAAATAACGAAATTGAAAAGTCTTGAATAGGAAAAAGCACCTAGTAATAAAAATTCTATAACAAAATTCAAATATAAAGGAATAAGTCCGAACACAGCTCCTAACAAATACTGCACTACAAAGAATTTCTTACGTGTAATCGGCAATGATAAATACATATTACAACTTGTTTTCTTATATAAAAAGCGCCAAGTAAACATCGGCATGATACCGGCTACAAGAAAGGTGCTAATTAAGGAAAGTATAAAGACCGTAGCTTGCATACTTGAGGAATCAAACATCGAATAACTAAACAGATTGTTGATAAGAGGAAACGGCATGATTATAAACAGCCCTACACACATCAAAATCAACAAACGGCGATTGCTTTTAAAGAAATATTGAACATAGCTTTTGGTATTTCTATTCATAATCCTCACCATACCCCTTCTTCTTCATTTCATATAGGAACAATTCCTCTAAATTAACATCTAGCACTTCTCGCATCAATGGATTCATCGTATCCAAATAATTGTTAATCTTATCAATATTCCCTTTCACTACCATATTTACCACTCTGGATTGAATCTGAATGGAAAGAATATCTAAATCCGCAAAATCCTCGGCTTTCTTTTCTTCATGAAATGCCAACTGAATTTTATGAACATTGTCGGTTGCTTCATCAACATAACCGGCAGTCGTTACTTTACCGTCCTCCAAGATTCCAAACGTATCACAAATATCCTCTAATTCACGAAGATTGTGGCTGGATATGATAACGGTAATTTCTTTTTTCTCCACCAGCTCACCGATTGCACGCTTGAAGGTTAACCGCATTACCGGATCCAAACCATCAAAGGCTTCATCTAACAATAAATAGCGTGGAGAAATTGCCAAAGCCAAGGCGATAAAGGCTTGTCGCTTCATACCCTTAGAAAAGTTTTTCATAGGCTCTCGATCATTCAAATGGAACAGTCGAATATAGTGTTGATAAATTTCTTCGTCCATATTCGGATACCACGCCTGATAAAAGCTTTTCATATCCGAAATACTGGCATTATAGAAATAAAATGGCTCATCACTTAACAAAAGAATATCCTTTTTGATTTCCGGTTGATCATAGATTGCCTCTTTATCCACCATCGCACAACCACTATCCGGCTTACTTATTCCTGCAATAATCTTTAACAGTGTTGATTTCCCGGCACCATTGGGACCAATCAATCCGAATACACTTCCATCTTGAATATCCAAATTAAAATCCGAAAGCACTAATTTATTTTTAAATCGTTTGGTAACTGAACGTATCTTAAGCATGCTGTTCTCCCTCCCCATACACATGATCGATGCAGCTATGAAGCTCTTTACTTTCGATATGATATTGTTTCATCTCCGCAACGACTTCACTGAATTCCTGAAGCTTTACACTTTTAATTGTTTTCTTACTTCCATTATCCGCAATAAAGCAGCCTTTGCCTTTTTCGGTATAAATATATCCCTGTGCCTCCAGTTCCTGATAAGCCTTCGACACCGTATTGGGATTTACACCGATTTCACAGGCAAGCGAGCGAACACTTGGTAATTGATCATTTGCCGATAAAACACCAATGGATATAAACTCTAAAATTTGCTTTTTTAGCTGTTCAAAAATCGGTGTTCTGCTTTTGGCATCAATAACAAACATAGCATAGCCTCCTCACTGTATTAGTGTACTACTTACACTAATACAGTATAATGAATTGTACTTCTTGTCAAGCTTTCCGATAAAAAAAACAGAACAAAACTTAATTTTATATATAATTCCATAAACAAATTGATGCTAGAATAAAAACCGTATCAGTTAAATGTGAGAGTTAAAGCATCTTATGGTATACTGTCATAAATTATTAACACAGAAAGAAGAGGAATTTAATTATGGCTAAACCTACATTTACAGATGAATTTAAACAAGGAGTTGTTCAGTATGTACTTGATCATCCTGATGAATCTAAACTTTCTATTGCTAAACGTTTTGACATTGCTGACAGTACTGTTCATAAATGGGTGAAAGATGCTGATAAAAATAATGGTACTATTGTTTCCAGAGGTTCTGGTAATTTCTCTAGTGATGAAGCTAAAGAAATTGCTCGTTTGCGTAAGGAGCTTAAAGATACACAGGATGCGCTTGATGTCTTAAAAAAGGCTATTGGCATACTGGGAAAATAACGAAACAGGAACTTTATTATCAAATCAAAATAAAAAAGCAGAATGATAATAATGCTTCGATTTCCGGTATGCTCGATAAACTTAATGTCAGTAAATCAGGATATTATGATTATGTTAACAGAAAACCTTCTAAACAAAAAGTTAGAAAACAAGAACTCAGTAAAAAAATAAAAGCAATTCATGAAGAATCACATGAAATTTATGGAGCACCGAAAATAACTGTAAAACTGAATCAGTCAGGAATAAAAGTCAGCGAAAAATATGTGGGCAATATTATGCGTGAGATGGGTATTAAAGCCCATTATATCAGACCATGCACAATAACCACTAAGGACAGTGATTTTTCATCAAAACTGAAGAATATTCTAAAACGTAATTTCAATCCTGAAAAGCCGAATTCAGCCTGGTGTACAGATATAACCTATATTTGGACACAGGAAGAAGGATTTGTGTATCTGACAAGTATAATGGATTTATACTCAAGAAAAATAATAGCCTGGAAACTAACAAAAACAATGGAAGTAGAGGAAGTATTAAAATGTCTGGAAGAAGCAAAAAGGAGGAGAAAAACAGATAATCCGGTAGTAATACACAGTGACAGAGGTGTTCAATTCACATCAAAAAAATACTATAATCTAACGGTAGGAATGATCGGCAGTTACTCTAAAAAAGGGAATCCATGGGATAATGCATGCATAGAATCATTTCATGCATTGATAAAAAGAGAATGGCTAAACAGAAAAAAGATAAATGACTATTCAGAAGCTTATCAGATGGTATTTGAATACATAGAAGGATTTTACAATACAGTAAGAATACATTCTCATTGTGATTACCAATCTCCAAACAAATATGAAAAAAACTACTACCAGAATAATTTAAACTAAAAATTGAAAATTCTTATATTTTAGTTGTCCGAAATCTTGACATAGTACCAAATCGCTTTTCTTACGATAAGCAGGTATAAAAAAACTATCTCCTTTATGTGCTTACACACCGTAAGTATTGCACATAGGAAGATAGCAATATGTTGATTTCTTCTTTCCGTATTTTTATAAAATTCTTATCGCTTATCTTTATTTTCTTGTTTATGCTGCGTTTTCTCACTTTCTTCCAGCTTCATCTTTTGATAGGTGTATACTAGCTGTCCAACGAGAATAACAATCAAGATCACATCGTAAAACAGCCAAAATCCACCCATAAAATATGGAGTCAAAAAGCATAAAACAATAACGATTGGAATAAACCATAAAGTACGTTTGAATTTTCCACGATAATTCATATTCCAATAAATTATACTCTTATCCCTTTTCTGATTCTTCGACATATCTTCAGGCTTTTTCACTCTCTTATCATAAGCCTGCTTTATTTCCATTGTATCGTGCGTCAAAAGATACCACAGCTTTTCTTCTTCTGATTGATTGGAAAAAAGTGTGGAAAACTGCTCTTGAATTCCATCTTCCGTATAATCCTTCATTTCTTTGCCGATAATATTTTGCATAACCTTCATCATTTCAACAGCACCTAAGCCATCACAATAAAGACTAGAGGAACGCAGACGAAAGCTTTCTCCATTCAAATAAGTTATTTTTATGTTTGTGTTTTTCATACCGAAGGCATCATGCGCAAAGTATCCGTTATAAGTTAAATTTTTAGAAATTAAGGTTCCATCTATTACCGCCCAATGCTGACTAAGCAGGACTGTAACATATTTTTTTAACAAGCGATCTTGAAACTTAACCAACTCAAAAACTTCATTTTCGAGCAGTTCTTGTAGGTGTTGCTTAGAAAGTCGGCGATTAAGAAGCGGAATGCAATGATAAGGCGTGCGAAGATAGCGTACTACTTTGCGTACTGTTAAGATTGTTAAAGCAATAAAAAATGCGGTAATCCAAAAGAAGTCTGTGCGTCTTGTTAGATAACTGAGATAAATTCCACGCACTGATGCGTACAAGCAAAACAGCCATAATAAAGCAATAACAGCTTTTTTAAGTGGGTATAGTCGTATCCATTCTAGGTATTGCAACGTTTTTTGCGGGGTATTTTGTATTTGTGAGGATTGAAATGCCAGTCTTTTCGTTAGCCATCGGGCAAATAGATCCGGTAAATTCGCAAGGATAAAAATGACAGCAACAATAAGAATCGAACCAACCATATTCTTCACCTCTATATGTATTGTATCATGAATACAACATAGCCATCAATTCACGATGAGATAAAATCGGAGCAATATTCATAATAAATACTGCTCCGATAACAATAACCGCAAGTTCAAAAGCTTGCGAACCTTTACTTTCTTACTTATTTCCCTATTGCTTTTTTACGTAGATAAACGATACCACCAAAAGATAGAGTAAGTACACCAATCATAAACATTACTGAAGTAGAATCACCTGTATGTGGAGGTTCTGTTGGATCCTTTGGAGGAATTATTGTTTCTCCGCCCTTTTCATCTATAATTCCATAATAATCATAATCACCCAATGCAAATACAAAAGCATCTTCTTCTATTTTAGCATCTAATACTTTCGTATCCCCATTTTTATAGATTCCAACAACTTTATAGTTTCCCTCTTTCCAAGATGAATCCATGGAAATAGCAATCTGATATTCTCCTTGAGGTGTAAATCCATTTCCATCATAACTAAATTTCAATTCTTTTACCTGTTTAAGTTCCTGTGTATCTTTAAGCTTTACATCTACTTCTTTTTTAAATTCTTCTAATGTAGAAGATGCCCATGTCAATGTATCAAACTGCGTTCCGATTTCAAATACACCTGTTGCACTTGTTTTTCTATCTTTGCTATACAACGTCATTTTCTGCGGTAAATAGCCAACAGTAGTTTTACTTACATCATTCGTTGGAAGATAGCTTCTATCCTTGTAATCATATATACGAACTTCTTTGATTGGTGCATAAGCACCTTTATTAAATAATGGCTTAACGTCAAATTTCATAATCGGTTTTTCATTTGCTTTAAAGTCAAATACTAACACGTTGTCTTTAACTGTCAAGCTATCTTTTGAAGATAATTCGAAATGTTCATTATCCATTATCAATTCAATCCGATAATTATGTTTCGTTATTTGTTGCAAATCTTCGCCTTGGACTGTTAGAGTAAAAGGATCCTTATTTAATAAGCCCTTTGCGTTTACCTTAAATTCTCCAGCATTCTCTTGGTATTTCAATCCATGTCCAATTGGATATAAAATATCATTTACAACCATTTCATGATTTTCATTGATACTAGGAATATCTACTGGCAAAGTCCCTTGTGCTTGCTTACCAAAAATCACATTAACTGCTGCTGGTATATTAGCACCATAAACTTTACTAGGTAATGTTCCATTTGGATCATCTAAAGCGGTAGGATCCATACCTCTGCTACCATAAGCGGCAACAATTGCTTTTGCATCTTTGAAATTCGCTACATCGTAAGGTTTATGAATACTCATCAAGACATTATCAATTCCCTTTTCATTTGCATATTGTGTAATTTCAGTTGGAACACGTGTGATCCAATGATCCGGCTTTAAACTGGTTGCATCTCCCATTTCTGTAATCGTAATTACATAATCAGCCTTATCAATGTATGGTTTTAAAGAATCTAATGTCGTATTCTTATTATAATTTATTGCTTCGTATGTAACTTTATCTGATATTTTTCCATCTGCTATGGCTTGCCTCATACCTAATTTCAATCCAGGAACTTCATTTTCATAAGCGCCAATCAATAAGACATGCTCATTTGCTTTCGGATTGAAGGGTAATACTTCCTCATCATTTTTAATAACGGTAATTGCCTGTTCAGCAACATTACGTTCAATGCGGCGATGTTCTTCACACCCGACAATAGCTTCCGCATTGGCTATTTTTTCTTCAATTGTACGATTATCCTCATTCAAATCTAAGATTCCGCGTTTTTCTTTTAGTTCCAGAATACGTCGAACTGAAGCATCTAATTCTTTTTCATCAATTCTTCCATCTTCCACTGCCTGCACAGCATAATCAATAATACGATCCATGTCTTTAATAGAAGAAGGACAATTGATGACAGTTGGCTTTAAGGCAATATCAACTCCTGCTTGAAAAGCCATTACCACTGCTTCAGCATCACCAAAATATTGAACAATAGCCTGCATTGTCATTGAATCTGTTACGACTACGCCCTCAAAGCCCATATCCTTTCGTAAAATATCGGTTAAAAACACACGACTTAACGTTGCCGGTGCAGTAATAAGCTCCCCACTCTTTGTTTCTAATTTCTCAGCAATTTGCGGATAGGCAATGTGAGCCGTCATAATCATATCAATACCGGCATCAATAGCCGCTTGAAATGGTACTAATTCCAATTGTTTAATTTCTTCATAAGATTTATCAACTGTTGGCAATCCTGTGTGCGAATCTGTAGATGTATCTCCATGTCCAGGAAAATGCTTAGCAGTTGCCGCAACATTTTGATCTTGAATCCCTTTTACGATTTCAACACCAAGGTCAGCTACTAGATTTGGATCAGAAGATATAGAACGAATATTGATAACCGGATTTAATGGGTTACTATTTGTATCCAAATCAGGTCCGAAATTATTATTGATTCCTAAAGCAACTTCTTCTCTTCCAATAATTTTCCCATCTAAATAAGCTGCATTTTTATCCTTTGTCGCACCAATTGCCATATTTCCTGGCATTGCAGTTCCAGTATCTACACGAAAAACCGTTCCGCCCTCATTATCAATAGACACAAGTAAAGGTAAGCGATTGGCGTTATCATCACGTGGTTTAGTAGCAGCCTTTTGGAAATCATCAATCAAACGGACAATTTTATCTGTTTCATGTGTATTGTCCCCAAAAAGAATAATGCCACCAAAATCATGTGTTTCCATGATTTTTCTTAAATCATCATTCATCTCAGTTAAATCATGCGTTTTCGATTCTCCATCATTTTTCCATTGTCGAAAATCCGGCATAATTTTTTGTTCAATTTTCTGTTTGGTCGTCATTTTACTTAAAATTTCATCAACTCGAGAAGAAGATGTTTCAGTCGTTGCACCTACTTTCCAAACTGAGCTTGAAAACATACTACATACAAGCGCTCCGCTTAAAGCTATATGAGCAACTTTTTTTATGTTCATATTAGAACCCTCCTATCTTTGATATGCAATATTTTCAACCTCATTTTAACATTGTAAGCGCTTTTATGCAATGCTGGGATATCATTTCTTCTAAAAGAATATAAAAAATGAAGCAATTTTCAAATGAAATATTGCCTCATTAAATCTCAGTATAATTACACCTATATCACACTGAAAGTTTTTAATAAACTTAGCTTACCTTTGTACCATTCGGCAAATCCTTTGCAATGCTGACAATATCCAAATCTGTATCATTGCTAGCACATAGGATCATACCTTGGCTCTCTACTCCACGAAGCTTTACCGGTTTTAAATTTGATACAACAACAACCTTTTTACCGACAACTTCCTCCGGTTTAAAAGTAGAGGCAATACCGCTGACAATCTGGCGAACCTCATCACCCAAATCAATTTGCTCTACCAACAAGCGATCTGCTTTCGGGTGCTTTTCCGCTGAAAGAATCGTACCAACCTTCAATTCTACTTTTGTAAAATCTTCGATAGTAATTTCTTCTTTTCCTTTTTCCTTTGTAACTTCCTTTTGAGCG
Source organism: Amedibacillus dolichus DSM 3991 (assembly GCF_000154285.1). GTDB lineage: Bacteria > Bacillota_I > Bacilli_A > Erysipelotrichales > Erysipelotrichaceae > Amedibacillus > Amedibacillus dolichus. The sequence goes on from NZ_DS483478.1 coordinate 22,020, forward strand.
GCTTGCTTAGCTTCCTTCTGTTTATCTGCCTCTAAGGTTTCCATAAATTCCTTAGGGTCGATACGTTGGAATAAAATACTTGGTTTAGCTTCTACCGTATGACCGCATTCCAACTGTCCGAAGCTTTCAAGACTCGCCTTATCTCGACGACTTGTGCTTAGCTGATCTAAGATCTTTTCACTTGTTTCCGGCATAAAGCTTTCTAATAAGACAGCCGCATAACGAATGCTCTCCAATAGATTATATAAAACCGTTGCTAAGCGATCCTTCTTAGTCTCGTCCTTACCAAGCGTCCAAGGGGTTGTTTCATCAATATACTTATTGCAGCGCTTCAACAGCGTAAAGATTTCATCAATGGCTTCTCCAACACGCAGCTGATCCATCTTTTCATCAACATTATGTACTGTCGCAACTGCTAATTCAATAAGCTCTGCATCAAGTGGATCTCCCTCCATCGGATTGGAAATTACCCCATGGAAATATTTGTTCTGCATAGAAATGGTACGATTCACCAAGTTACCCAACACATTTGCCAAATCGGAATTCACACGCTCTACCATCAAATCCCAAGTAATCGTACCATCTTGAGCAAATGGCATTTCATGCAGTACAAAATAACGAACCGCATCAACACCGAAATAATGCACCAACTCATCTGCATAAATTGCATTGCCTTTAGATTTTGACATCTTGCCATCACCGACAAGCAGCCATGGGTGTCCGAATACCTGCTTTGGCAGTGGTTCTCCAAGTGCCATTAACATGATCGGCCAATAAATCGTATGGAACCGTAGGATATCCTTACCGATGATATGTACATCTGCCGGCCAATATTTCTTATAATTCTCACCATGATTGCCATCAACATCAAAGCCTAAGGAAGTAATATAGTTACTTAAAGCATCAATCCAAACATAAACTACATGATCCGGATCGAAATCAACCGGTATTCCCCATTTAAAAGAGGTTCTGGATACACAAAGATCTTGTAATCCCGGCTTCAAAAAATTATTGATCATTTCATTTTTGCGTGATTCCGGTTGAATAAATTCCGGGTGAGTTTCAATATGCTCAATCAAGCGTGGCGAATATTTCTGTAAATTAAAGAAATAAGCCTCCTCGGTTGCTTTTTTTACCGGCCGTCCGCAATCCGGACATTTCCCATCTACTAACTGACTTTCCGTCCAAAAAGATTCACACGGCGTACAATACATTCCCTCATACGTACTCTTATAAATATCCCCCTGCTCATACAGCTTCTTAAAGATTTTCTGTACCTGCTTTTCATGATAATCATCGGTTGTACGTACAAAATAATCATAGCTTGTGTTCATCATATCGAAGTTTTTACGTACGATACCGGCAATATTATCCACAAATTCCTTTGGAGTAATACCCGCCTCTTTTGCCTTTTCTTCGATTTTCTGTCCATGTTCATCAGTACCTGTTTGAAAAAATACATCATAGCCCTGCTGTCGCTTATAGCGTGCAATCGCATCGGTCAAAACGATTTCGTATGTATTTCCGATATGCGGACGTCCTGATGTATAAGCGATTGCTGTTGTAATGTAATACTTGCCTTTGCAGTTGTTGCACATAATATACAAACCTCCTCAAAATATAAAAAGCTTCCGCCAAAGGACGAAAGCTCGTGTTACCACCTTTATTCACATGCCAAGCATGCCTCAAATCGTTAACGCCGATCTACGTCTTTTTCTAACTATTCGAAAAAGCAGTTCCAGGTCCATCTTCCTTTCCCCTCTGTGATGAGCTTTCAGCAGCCGCTCACTCTCTTTGACATCAGAACGGAATATACTCTTCCTGTCTTTACCTTATGAACGTATCCTTATTATATAGAATTATCCAAGAGAACACAAGGAAAATCGTAAAAACGCTTGGATTCTTCTGCTCTATTATCACAAAGCTTGCGTTATTGATAGGCTTCGATAAAATCCTGAATGATTCGCTCGCCGTCCTTTGGACACTGTGTCATACCGATGCGTGCACTGCCTTGCTCATGGAAGAAGCCACTGCCACCGGTAATATAAAGCTTATGTGTCATTGCATACTTCATCAAGGCCTTCATTTCCTCTTGTGTATGCTTGGAATAAAAGACCTCAAGCCCTTGAATACCAAGCTTTACAAGTTCGTCTAAAAGCTGTGGTTCACTCATATACAAGCGTCCCGGATATGCCAACACACTGACTCCCCCGCTCATTTTTATAACCTCGAGTACGTCCTCCAGCAAAGGATATTTCACCTGTACATAACAAGGCTTGCCATAGCTGAAATAATCCTTTGCCAGCTTTCTTGCGGCTTCCTCCATGTGATCGTATTGTAAATATGGCTGTAAAAGTTCACAATCACTAAATTCACTGCGAGTTAATACATGCTTGGCAATCAACTCACCCGGCAATCTTTGAAAACGATTGTTTTGTAGCAAGCGGTCAATATCAATATGTCTGCCGATAAGCTTTTCAAATTTCTGTACACGTGCAATGCTTGCTCGCTTTTCATTCACTAAGCTTTCATTTTCAATCGTTGCGAACAACTCATTGGTATAATCAATAAAATATCCGAGTACACGTAAACGAATGCCTTGATATTCACAATTGATTTCAATGCCCGGAATATACTCAACATTATATAAAGCGCTCATACGTTTTGCCAAATGATTGGACTTCGCACAATCCAAATCGGTAATTGAAATGGTTTGCATATTATTTTTCGCCGCTAATTGAAACAGCTCCTCAACATTGTATTCCCCATTCGCACTGAAATCGGAGTGCAGATGCAAATCAATACGACTGCGATATTGCGGCTGTGGCTTGACACTACGCACACGCTTTTGCTTTGCTACACCTACCACACAGGTATGAAACAGCATGTCCGGCAGTGTACGCTGCTGTTTGGTCGTAAGCACCAAAATTCCATTGATTGCCCAATACAAAACAACACCGAAGATATTTAAGAAATACATCAATACCAAAAACGGAATCGCAAAACCAATGACCTCACGTCTTAGTAATGCGGCATTGGAACAATCATTCCCGTTTGATGTTATCACCTTATATCCGAAAATCCGCATTCCCAAGCTTTGCCCACCGGTTTGCTTATAAATATAAAAATTGGCACATAAAATGGATAAAATCAATAAAATGCCGATAGCGATATTAACAATGACCATACCGGATACACTAACGATACTTCCAAGCACCGCCATCATAATGATATTCCAAATCATGATTGGTGCTATCATAACGCATACATCAATCAAAAAGGAAAAGAAACGTGGTTTCCAATCGTTTTTCGTTAAAGCATAATAGCCCTTCTGTGCATAGATTGCTTCCGATGCAACAGATGGAGCGGATTGTTTTCTTTTTTTCATGGTATCACCCTTCAAGTATTCTAGCTTATTTCGTAATCAATGATATTATACTACACTTTCTGCGTTTGTATATGACTTTTATCGTGTTAAGGAAATGTTAAGTTTCTTTCTTTTTGCTAGGCAAACCTATAAAATTATGCTATACTCTTGATGAATTTAAAAGGGAGTAGCTCACGCAAGATGCGTGAAGTGTGATCGTCAATACGATTGTCAGACAATCCGGTTCACTTCGTAAGCAGCAAGACTTTTATTGTTATGGCACAATAAGAGTCTTTTCTTTTGTGTCAGGAAAGGACATGATTATGGATTTATTAGTAGCTGTGCTTTATATTGCACTCGGATTTTTCTTTTTGATGAAGGGAGCGGATTTCTTTGTGGACAGTGCCAGTGGTATTGCCGCTAAGCTTGGTGTTTCCAGCTTAATCATCGGACTTACCATCGTAGCCTTCGGTACCTCACTTCCGGAGCTTGCGGTAAGTGTTACGGCGGCCCTAGATGGCTCCAATGAAATTGCCGTTGGAAACGTTGTCGGCTCTAACATTTTTAACCTTCTTGTTGTTGCCGGTATGAGCGCTTGTATTTATCCTTTGGTTGTAAACAAAACCATTATGAAGCGTGATTGGCCTTTATCAGCTTTCGCTGCTTTGCTATTGGCTATATTCTTGATTGATGCACACATTTCACGTATGGAAGCCTTGGTACTGTTAGCTTGCTTTGCAGTTATGCTGTTTGTTCAAATCAAGCATTCTAAAAAAGAAAAGGAAGAAGTTAAAGAAGAACCTCGTTCCTATGGAAAGTTAATGGTTTATCTTATCGTCGGTGTTGCCGGTATCATCATCGGTGGTCAGTTAGCCGTTGATGGTGCTACAAACTTAGCACGCATTCTCGGTCTTAGTGAAACTTTGATCGGACTAACGGTTGTTGCTATCGGAACCTCACTGCCGGAGCTTGTAACCTCCATTGTAGCGGCAAAGAAAAATGAAAATGAAATTGCGATGGGAAATGTCATCGGCTCCAACCTTTTCAATATCTTCTTTATCCTCGGCATTTCTGCTTTCCTAAACCCAATCAGCGTAGCACAAACGGCCTTAATAGATACTACGATCCTTATCGTTATCAGTGTAGTGTTCTGGTTAATATGTCGTGTTTATCCGTTAAACAAGAAAACCGGATTGGCAATGGTACTAACGTATGTCGCTTATACCATTTACATTATCCTTCGATAGCTTCGCAAAGAATGGTTCCTATGCTTTTTTAATAGCTGCCCCTATCTGTAAATATATGATTTTTGATAATCCAACCAACTTAGTGCTTGTTTTTTGTTTCCTACTTATGTTATAAATAATAAGAACTGGTTTTACTAACCTCCCAGTATAATAATAGGTCATGACAAATTACACTAGCAACACCTTTTCGTCATACTTATTGGGATAAGTATGATTTTTTTATGGAGGAATAGCACTATGAACAATACAACCAAAAGAAAGGTCATCATTGACTGTGATCCCGGTATTGATGACAGCTTAGCCATCATGCTTGCACTTTCTTGCGAAGAAATCGAAGTCATCGGTATCACTATCGTCTGTGGCAATGCTCCGGTGGAAATGGGATTTGAAAATGCAAAAAAAGTATTAAAGCACATGAATCGCTTGGATATCCCCATTTATATCGGTGCCGATAAGCCCTTAAGCAAAACGTATATAAATGCCTTAGATACACACGGCGCTGATGGATTGGGAGAAAGCTTTTTGGATAATGTTGAGGGGTATCGTCAAGATGATGATGCTATTACCTTTTTATCCAAAGCATTACAAAAGGATATATGCTCAATCATTGCGATTGGACCATTAACCAATTTGGCCTTGCTTATCAAAACAAACGAGGAAGCTTTTAACCATATCGATCAGCTTGTTTCCATGGGAGGCAATTACCGTTCGCATGGCAACTGTTCTCCGGTTGCGGAATACAATTATTGGGAAGATCCCGATGCGGCGGCAATCGTTTATGAACAGATGCGAAAAATACATAAGCAGATTCACATGGTCGGCTTAGATGTAACACGAAAGATCGTCCTTACTCCTAATTTATTGGCTTATCTGGAAAGACTGGATTCTGTGCATGGTTCGTTTATCCGCAAAATCACGGATTTCTATTTCACATTTCATTGGGAATGGGAACATATCATCGGCTGTGTTATCAACGATCCCCTTGCTGTTGCTTATTTTCTTAAACCGGAATTATGCTCGGGTATAACAGCCTCCTTGGAGATTGCCACTGACGGTATCGCCAGAGGCCAAAGCATTGTCGATGCATACGATTTTTATAAGAAAGAAGCCAATGCCGTTGTTCTTAATCAGGTCGATGTTGAAGGATTTTTTACCCTCTTTTATTCTAAGCTTTTAAACAAAGCACCACAGGAATTGGATTTGTTGAAGCATCTCATAAGCGAGGAAACAGTATGAAAAAAGGAATCAGTACCCAACAGCTTGCTTTTTTAGCATTTGCAGCTGTCATAAATATTATCGGCGGATATATTGCATTGTTTTTGCATCTTCCCATTTATTTGGACAGCATCGGAACAATTCTGATTTCCGCTGTTCTCGGTCCTATATATGGCATGGTTCCAAGTCTTTTAAGCAATTTGGTTTTAGGAATGATGGGTGATGTCTATGCCTTTTATTATCTTCCTGTCGGTATGCTGCTTGGAGCATTGAATGGGTGGCTGTGGAATAAGCCTACATTAAAAAAAGGCGGCAGATTACTTTTGGCTTTGATCATCACCCTGCCAACCTCCTTACTAAGTGCCTGCATTACTGCCAAGCTATTCGGCGGCATTACCTCATCAGGATCAACCGTACTTGTGCAGCTGCTCGCAAAAACACCACTTGGATTAACGATGAGCTGTTTTCTTGTGCAATTGCTCACCGATTGTATCGACCGTTTTCTAAGCATTGCTTTGGTTCAAACAATCCTCAAAAAACTGCCACAGAAAATGCACAAGCTCTTTTAGTATTGCCCATTTGAATCTATTCTTTGTTCTTACATCGAAGCTTCTTCTTGAAGCTATTGTTCATAACCCCTTTGACAGCTTACTTTAGGCTGTCTTTTTTATATGCAAATCGTATCGCTTCGCTCCTTGGATCTTACCTCTTCATAGAAATCTTTTATTTCCTTACCTAATTCAATAGGAGCATCTACATTTACTTCATGCCCAACATCGGCAATTATGACAAGCTTGGCATGAGGGATTCGTGCTTGCAGCTGAATGGCGGCTTTCTTATTCGCTCGATCCTTTTCACCACATACAATGAGTATCGGACAAGTAAGCATGGCAAGAGAATCACAAAAATCAAGATCAATCATTGATTTGCATAGCTGAATAAAATCCTTTTTCTGAAATCCCATGCTCGTAAATGCAGCTCTCGGCATGAAATGAAAGAGTATATTTTGCAGTTTCAACAAGCCCTTTGGCATAGTATATTGTGTCGCAATCAGCACAAGAGAATGCACCTCATCTTTATGTTCGATAGCATATTGCATTGCTAAAATACCACCTAAGGATATTCCACATAAGTCCATCGGTTTGGGAAGCTTTGCACATTGTCTTTCCAATTCTTGATACAAAGATAAGTAACATGTCTGCTTATTCATAAGCCATGTGGATAGATCAGGACATAAAGCATCTGTATGATTATCAATGTTATCCAACACTTGCTTCCATACGGAAGAATCCTGCCCCAAGCCATGAAGGAACATAGCTTTCATTTCATCACTTCCTTTATTTCTGATAGCAAGTATTATCGCATTCTCTCCTTACACATTGCAAGCATCTCATGTATCGACATACTATAAAAAAATGTTTTATTTTTTAAAACACTTATACGCTTGTTGATGATATAAAACAAAGATTAAGTATTGTTATCCAATAAGACTTTCTTTTGAAGATTTGAAAAATAACGCTTGCTTATGACGTTACGTCATGAATTATAATAGAAGCAGGAGGAATTGCTTATGAATAAGAAAAAATCCATACCGCAAGGATTCATGACCATCGGAGAGCTTGCTAAAAAAATGGGAACAACCGTACGTACACTTCAATATTACGATAAAGAAGGCTTGCTTACACCAACCGGTGAAAGTGAGGGAGGACGTAGACTCTATACACATAAGGATATGATACAGCTTCATCAAATACAATCTTTAAAATCTTTGGGCTTTTCACTCAAAGATATAAAAAATAAACTGATTCCATTGGATACACCAAAAGATGTGGTCGCTGTGCTAAACGAACAATCCCTTGCGATTCAACAGAAGCTTCAACAATTACAGGAAGCCTTCACTGCCATTGAAGCTTTAAAACAGGAGGCAATCCAAATGCAGCAGGTGGATTTTAAAAAATATGCCGACATTATCGTTAATCTTCAAATGAACAATGAATATTATTGGTTAATCAAGCATTTCGATGATACAACCTTAGATCACATTCGCAACCGCTTTGACAAAGAAAGCGGAATGGACTTTATGCAGCGCTTTAATGAAATAAGCGATAAGGTCATAAAGCTAAAAGAAGCGCATGTTGCACCTGAGGATACACAAGCACAAGCATTGGCTCAGGAGTTTTGGGCTATGGTAATGGAATTTACTAATGGGGATATGAGCATGCTTTCCACATTGGTTAAATTTGATGATCTCAGTGATGATAACAATGCGTGGTTAGAAAAGCAAAAAACAGTAAATGCATATTTACAGCCGGCATTAGAGCTATACTTTCAAAAATCCGGCATGCATGCTTTTGAGGAGGAATCCCAATGTCCTACGCAATAGAAATCATTGATGTAAAGAAAAACTATGGAAAGCATGCGGTATTAAAGGGAATCAGTCTGCATGTTGCACATGGGGAAATCTTTGGTATCTTAGGTGTCAATGGTGCCGGTAAAACAACGCTGCTTGAATGTATCGAGGGCTTTCGCAGCTATTCTTCCGGTACGATTAAAATCTCAGGAACGATCGGTGTTCAATTACAAGCTTCCTCTCTGCCCCCTTATATAAAAGTAGGCGAAGCTATTTCATTATTCGCAAAAGCAAAGCACGTGAAAATCGATCCTTTCCTGTTAAATGACTTAGGAATACATGATTTACAAAAAAAGCTATATTCAAAATTATCTGCCGGACAAAAAAGACGTTTGCACTTGGCACTTGCTTTGCTCGATAAACCGGATATTTTATTTCTTGATGAACCGACAACCGAGCTTGATGTGGAAGGAAGAATAGCGCTGCATAATGAAATTCAAAGATTAAATAAGCAAGGAACAACCGTTATTCTTTCCAGTCATGATATGGCGGAGGTAGAAGCACTTTGCAATCGTATCGCTATCTTAAATAACGGAATCATCAGCTTTTTAGGTACTACCGATGAGCTGGCATCAAAGGTAGGAAAAAGCTATACAATAAAAATCATAAGCAAATTAGGCGAAGAAGAATATTCTGCTGTTTCGGTTGCGGATAGCTTATTACGTATTTTAGAGGAATATAAACAAAAACATATTCCTATTTATGATATCAAGGTGCATCGCGGCACATTGGAACAGCATTTTATCAATCTTTCAAAGGAGGCAGGAAAATGAAAACGATCCTCTATGGGGTAAGCGTACAATTTAAAATGGATCTTCGCAGCAACACACTGCTTGTAACCTGCTATGCCGTGCCCCTTCTCTTTTTTCTAATCATGGGTGGAATTTTTACCTCTTTAATGCCGGAAGCTAAACAAACATTAATACCGGCTATGAGCATCATGGGAATTTCTATGGGAGCTTTCATAGGTGTACCGCCTTCCATGGTGGAAATCTATGCGACGGATATAAAAAAGATGTATATGGCAAATAAAATCCCCTTATCCTTTGGTATTATTACTTTGGGAATCAGTGCCTTTATTCACTTGATGATCACAAGCATACTTATTTTTATATTTGCTCCGATTATGTTTCATGCGGCTATTCCTTCCAATATCCCTCATTATTTCATAACCCTTGCTTTGTTTATTATCGTATCACTTACTGTTGCATGTGTACTTGGTTTGGGAGTTAAAAGCCAAGCAAAGCTAACCATGTATAGTCAAGCTCTTTTCTTACCGTCTATTATGTTATCCGGTATCATGTTTTCCACAAAACTACTTCCAAACACACTTGAAACCATCGGTTTTCTCTTTCCTGCAACATGGGGCTATCGTTTACTTACCCAAAGCAATCCATCAATTTCTTCTTATTTTCCTTTATGCATCTTTTTCTTTGTGGCAATTTTTATAAGCATTGGATTATTGAAAAAAATAAAATCCGAATAGCTTAAATAATAAAAGCTTATTTTCATCAACTACGACTCGTATAAATACTTCTGTTTATACGGGGTTATTTGTATAGCGAACACCTAACGTCAATTACAAGCTGTTTCAAAACAATTCTTTTTTCTTCTTAAGCTTTTCGTAATGTTTCGACATATTTTTTCGGTTATAATAATAGCACGAGGTAATAACATGAAAAAATCTACTCAATTATGCTCTATGCTGCTTGCTGTTGTGGCAATAGTTCTCTTTCTACTTTTAGGATATCTGCTTATGCGACATGATATTTTCCTTCCCAAATCTACCATTCTATACCTGTTGCTGATTATTTTATTATGCAGTTATATTGCGCTTAGGCTTATTCATCAAACAAGCTATATATGGCATATTCTTTTTTTCCTTTATGCTGCCGGACTTTGTTACCTGCTTTTCTTTTCAAAAGAATTTGCAAGAGATCGCATAGACTATTTTGCTGTGGAAAGCTATTGGACAACTTTGGAAGATCAGTGGAGCTATGCAGTGAATTTAAAACCCTTTGCGACTATCGAAAGCTTGCTCGGTGTTTGGAATTCACCATGGTATGGCGACTACTCCTTTACGAATTTAATCGGTAATTTAGTAGCCTTTCTGCCATTTGCATGCTTTGTTCGTATGTTTTATCCGAATCTAAAAGCACGATCCTTTTTCGGATATATGAGCTTGCTTATTATTGCTGTTGAATGCTTACAGCTTTTAAGCTTTACCGGATCTATGGATATTGATGATTATCTTTTAAACATCAGCGGTGCAATGCTTGGATTTGCTGTATGCTCTATCCCGTTTATAAAAAACCTGCTTATGAAATTAAAGCATTTAGACAAATGAAAAAGCTTTATTCTTCGCTTGATTTTATGACGGAGCTTTTCTTCAACACCTAGCATCAGCCATATCGAACGATCGTATATCCCTCGTTTTTTATGTGTTTTTTAAGTTCTTACTTTATATAAAGCTTAGCATACCCTTCCAGCATTCTCCATTCGATATATCCTATATTTTTCCTCCTTTTGTTTTAGAGCTACTCTTTGGTATCTCATAAGGTAATACGACTACAAACCATAAAAAATGAAAATCTATAAAAATTGTTTTAACACAAAAGTGGTGTAATTATAATGTTAATATGTATTGCTTGAGGCAACGAGCATATTTATATAAACTATTATCATCAAATATTACAAGGAGGAATAGAAATGTTTTGCGAGAATTTAAAAACCATGCGAAAAGCAAAAGGATATACACAGGAAGAACTTGCAATAAAGCTGAATGTCGTAAGACAAACAGTAAGCAAATGGGAGAAAGGATTATCTGTTCCCGATGCGCATATTCTCTCTAAAATAGCGGATATATTGGATACAAAAGTAAGTATATTGCTCGGTAGTACAATCAGTGATGAAATTGATGAAAACGCAGTTGCAGAACAACTTGCAAAAATCAGTGAACAGTTGGCAATCAAGAATCGTCGTAATAGAAAAATTTGGAAAACTATCGGCATCATTTTATTGATAATGGTACTTTTTACTATCTTATTGGTAATATTTAATATGCCGGTATCTAAAAGTATTTCGACCGAGAATAGCACTAGCTTCATAGAAAAGAATAATTGAGAAAATGTTTAATGTATAAAAAGCGGTTAATCTTAGAGGTAATCGCTTTTTTAATCTAAATAGTGTTTCAATATTATTATAGTTTAATTATCTTATCAAGACTTATCCATATACTTAGAGATATAATGTTATGGAGTTTAAAATAAAATATAAAATGTCTTGTAACTTATATATGAAACTAGCTATAATTATTGGGAATGTTCTATTTCAAACCATGTAAACCTATTTTGATAAAGGAAAAGGTCAATGTCAAAGACTTTTGACAGACAAAATAGTTATATTTAAATATAATAAAGGAGAAGATTCAAGGTGGATATTGGATTACAAATCAAGAAATTTAGAGAACAACAAAAAATTTCTCAAGAGGAACTAGCTCTTAAAATATTTGTTTCAAGACAAACAATTTCTAACTGGGAAACGAATAAAAGTTGTCCAGATATTAAAAGTTTGATTACTTTATCTAATATCTTCAACGTATCTTTGGATAATTTTATAAAAGAAGATATAAAGGAGATGAGGGAGATTGTAGAAAAAGCAACAATTACAAAGTTTAATGTGATAAGTGTAGTTTTCCTAATTGAATTGATAGTTGTAGCTGTAAGTTCCTATCCTTTATTTAGTATTAAGGGAAATATAGGAATTGTTATCTGGTTATGCTTGTTCGCAATAACGCTTTATACAGCAAGTAAGATTGAAAAATTCAAAAAGAGCCATGATATTCAAACCTATAAAGAAATTTTGGCATCTATTGACGGAAAACAATTAACGCATGATGAAACACAACAAGAAATAGGAAAAAGAAATTATCAAAAAATCATATTTGCATTCATTGCAGGTGTAATCGCACTTATTATATGTTTTGTTGTAATTTTAATTTGTCAGCACTTAATTTAAAAGGGAGGAAAAATCATGGAATTTTGGCTTATTATGATTGTCTTTATAGTTATGGGTGGAAGTTGCTCATTAGCAGGTACTTGGTGGGATAGAAAAAATAAAAAAGATTAAAAAGAAGAAAAGAAATAATGGTAAATTCTATTTACTCTAAAATCAAATAAGGAGATGGATAAATAAAATGTTCAATTTAGTCTATCAATCAGTTGTTGTAGAATGTTCTACTGGTGTAGAAGATTTAGCAAAAGCTATTGAGAAAAAATCAGAGGAAATGCTGAACAAAGGATATAAATTAGTAACAATGTCTACGATCGGAACTGATAAAGCTATCTTAGTATTTAAGATTTAGGACACTGATAGATTCTAATAAAATTTAATATCTATACACATAAAGCAGTTAGTCTTAGGATTAACTGCTTTTTAAAAGGACGTCATTTAGGGTCTATTAAGCATTCTTTTGTAGCGATATCAATACCTATTCAATCATGATAAATTCGTGGTAAAATGAGCAATTTACTAAACTTCAAAACGCTTGAAAATATAATGTTTATGCGAATAATCGAAAATTAGATATAAAATTTATTGAAAATATAAAAAGCGGCATATTGCTTATTATACAATACACCACTTTTTAGCTTTACTTAATAATAATTACTTAACTTTATTGATGATGTCAATGAAGCTGTCTGCCTTTAAGCTTGCTCCACCAATCAATGCACCGTCAATATCCGGACAAGCCATGTATTCAACGATGTTTTCAGGTTTTACAGATCCTCCGTACTGAATACGTACGTTGTCTGCTGCTTCATCGCCATACATTACTCTTACCTGATCACGAACGATTGCACAACATTTCTGTGCATCTTCTTTTGTCGCAGATTTACCGGTTCCGATTGCCCAAATCGGTTCATAAGCAACAACCATGTTTGCTACACATTTAGGGCAAAGATCAGCTAAACTTCCGCTCAACTGTTCACGGATAACCTTTTCAGTTTCTCCGGCATCATACTGTGCTTCTGTTTCACCGATACAAAGAATCGGAGTAATTCCCGCATCAATCAAACGTTTAGCTTTCAAATTTACTGTTTCATCAGTATCCCCGAACATTTCACGACGTTCTGAATGACCGATAATGCAATATTTCAAACCGATTTCTTCAAGCATTGGCACGCTCACTTCACCAGTGAAAGCTCCGCTGTCTTTGAAATGGCAGTTTTCAGCTGCAATAATCAAGTTTTTTGCATTTTTGATAGATTCATTCAATGCCAAGAAAGAAGTTCCTACACCAAAGGTAGCTCCATCATGGCAAACAGGATCAACTGCTTTAATAAATTCAACTGCTTCCGCAATTGTTTTGTTCATTTTCCAGTTTCCGACAATAATTGGTTTTCTCATGTTCTTCTCCTATATATTATTTATTTTTCTGCAATAACTGCAATACCTGGTAATTCCTTACCTTCCATATATTCTAGTGAAGCACCTCCACCAGTTGAGATGTGAGAGAATTTTTCTGCAAAGCCTAACTGAATAGCTGCTGCCGCAGAATCTCCGCCACCGATTACCGTAGTAGCTCCAGGAAGTTCGGAAATAGCTGTACAAACTTCTAATGTACCATTTGCAAATGGTTTCATTTCGAATACACCCATAGGTCCGTTCCATACAACTGTTTTTGCACCTGCAAGTGCTTCTTTATACAATGCCACAGATTTTGGACCGATATCCAAGCCCATGTAGTCAGCAGGGATATTTTCATTATCCGCAACAACTGTTTTTGCATCTTCTGCAAATGCATCTGCACATACATGATCAACCGGTAAAACAAGTTTTCCTTCTGCTTTTGCAAGATATTCCTTTGCAAGTTCAAGCTTATCTTCTTCTACTAGTGATTTACCAACGTTATAACCCATAGCCTTCAAGAATGTATAAGCCATTCCTCCACCGATCAATACTTTATCGGCTTTCTTCAATAGGTTATCAACAACGGCGATCTTATCAGATACTTTTGCACCACCGATGATTGCAACAAACGGACGTTCCGGTGTATCCACCGCAGCACCCAACATTTTTACTTCTTTTTCTACCAAGAAGCCCAATGCATTTGGAAGAATCGAAGGGATACCGGCAGTAGAAGCATGAGCACGGTGAACACTACCGAATGCATCTTCTACAAATAGATCACCTAGGCTAGCCCAATATTTAGCAAGTTCTTCATCATTTTTGCTTTCACCTTTTTCGTAACGAGTGTTCTGCATAACAACGATTTCACCATCGTTCAATGCCGCAACAGCTTCTTCCAATTCTGCACCTCTTGTTACCGGTACAAATGTTACCTTTGTATCTACCAATTCACTCAAGCGATCTGCTACACAACGCAAATCGTTTTTTGCCTTGTCCTCTTCGGTCTTTACTTTTCCTAAGTGAGACATCAAAATAATTTTCGCATTGTTTTCAATCAGGTATTTGATGGTTGGCAATGCCTGAATGATACGGTTATCATTTGTAATTTTTCCATCTTTTCTTGGTACGTTGAAATCGCAGCGTACAATAACGCGTTTTCCGGCAACGTCCAAATCTTTAACAGTTCTTTTTGCCATTCGTAAAATCCTCCTTATATAGCATATCTATTATATCACTATCTTGAATAACGTAAAAGATTTTTGTGCATGTTTTCACAATGAAAAACAGCCTAATAAAGAAAAACGGAGCAAGTCATACATTGCTCCGCCACTTCTTTATTTTACTTTTGCATCGTAAGTATTATCTTTTACAACAACATCATGCGCTCCACCCTCTACGATACTTGTAGAAGATACCAGCGTAATCTTTGCTTTTTCCTGCAATTCAGGAATCGTTAAGGCTCCGCAGTTACACATCGTATGCTTTACCTTGCTTAAGGTAAGATCAACATTGTCCTTTAAGGCTCCGGCATAAGGAACATAGGAATCAACACCTTCGACAAAGGAAAGCTTTTGGTTTCCACCCATGTCATAGCGCTGCCAGTTGCGTGCTCTTGCACTTCCTTCTCCCCAATATTCCTTCATATAGGTACCATTTACCGTAACCTTCTTCGTTGGGGATTCTTCAAATCTTGAGAAATAGCGTCCCAACATAACAAAATCTGCTCCCATAGCAAGTGCTAAGGTAATGTGATAGTCATGTACAATACCGCCATCTGAACAAATAGGAATATAAATACCGGTTTCTTTATAATATTCATCACGTGCCTTCGCAACCTCAATCGTTGCTGTTGCCTGACCGCGTCCGATACCTTTCTGCTCACGAGTGATACAGATGGAACCACCGCCGATACCGATTTTAATAAAGTCTGCACCTGCCTCGGCTAAGAAACGGAAGCCTTCAGCATCTACAACATTTCCGGCACCGATCTTTACACTATCCCCATAGCGTTCACGAACCCAAGCCAATGTTCTAGCTTGCCATTCGCTAAAGCCTTCACTGGAATCAATACATAAAACATCGGCTCCTGCTTCTACAAGCGCAGGAATACGAGTTTCATAATCCCGTGTGTTTACACCGGCTCCAACCAAATAACGTTTTTTGGCATCAAGCACTTCGTTTGGATTTTCTTTATGAGAATCGTAATCCTTGCGGAATACGAAAGCAACCAAATTTTGCTGATCATCAATGATTGGCAGCTGATTTAGCTTATGCTCCCAAATAATATCATTTGCTTCTGATAAAGAACAGCCTTCTTTAGCGCAAATCAATTTATCAAACGGAGTCATGAAATCCTCAACTTTCGTATTTAGATCCATGCGTGTTACACGATAATCACGACTGGTAATGATTCCGACCAATTTGCCATTCGCCGTACCATCTTCCGTAACAGCCATAGTCGCATGTCCGTTTCTTTCCTTTAATGCCAAAACTTCTTGAAGAGTTGCATCAGGGCGAATATTGGAATCACTGTAAACAAAGCCTGCCTTCGTCGCCTTTACACGACGAACCATTGCCGCCTCATCTTCTACGGATTGTGAGCCGTAAATGAAGGAAATACCTCCTTCTCGAGCCAACGCACATGCCATGCGTTCACCGGAAACAGACTGCATGATTGCAGATACCATCGGAATATTCAATTCGATTGCGGATTTTTCACCTTTACGGAATTTTACCAAAGGTGTTTTTAACGAAACATTTGCCGGTGTACATTCGGCACTGGAATATCCCGGAACAAGCAGATATTCACTAAATGTACGTGAGGGTTCATCAAAGAAATAAGCCATAAGTTCAGATCTCCTTTTCCTATTGATTTTTAATAATTTTAATCAATATTTTAATAAATTATAATGAGAAAAGTCAGCTAAGTCAATACCTTTGAAAATTTGTTACAAAGATTTCCGCATCTTTTCCCATACAACTCTTTTTATTTATGATTTCTACTCCTGTTTTGTCCTGTTAAAATATTTTTATGACCACTTACCTATCGAAAATGCCCTCTTGCATAAAAAGAATTTACTTTCCTTATCTTCTATGGTTACATTATAGACATGGAAGGTGGTGATGCAATGAAGATTCGCTTAGAAATTGCCGATGATTTAAAGGAGCCGGAAATCATCATACGCAGTACGGAAATGAATGAAGCCACCGCTCAGTTGGTAAGCACGCTTTCCGATTATCTTCAAAAGGACGCCAGCATTCCACTCTATAAGGAAGCTACCGTATATTATCTTCCTTTAAAGGAAATTTTGTTTTTTGAAACCGAGGGTAAGGAAATTCAAGCTCACACCCTATCCAATGTCTTTCAAACCAAGCATAAGCTATATGAGCTTGAAAAACTATTGCCATGGTATTTTATGCGTATCTCAAAATCGGCTATCGTAAATACACAGGCAATCTACGCTATGACCTATTCTCTGCGTGCCTGTACGATTGCATTCAAGGATACACATAAGCAGGTATATGCTTCGCGTTACTATTACAAAGCGTTAAAAGAACGCTTAGAAAAGAGGTAAATAAGTATGAAAAAATCAAGAGTATTTTGGGGATTGCTGTTTATTGCCGGAGCAATTCTGATTTTGATAAGCCCTACCGGCATATTGGGAGATTTGAATATCCTTTCACTTTTTATCAGCTTTATCTTATTATATTGTCTTGGAAAAGGGATTGCCTATCGTAGTCCAAGTGGTATCATTTTCCCTATTGCCTTATTATGTATTCAATATGATGATTTCCTTGGTATTGATTTTATCGGTCCATGGACCATTTTGTTGGCAGCAGCGCTGCTGAGCATCGGTTTTTCCTTTCTATTCCCTAAAAAACGATATTGTCCTTATAAGTATAAAGACCAAGAAGAATATTATAAATATGAAAATAAACAGGAGTATGATGATTCCGATATGCGATTTCAAACCTCCTTTAAGGAGAGCATTCAATATATTAACTCTACACAGTTTGAATATGCCGATGTACAGTGCAGCTTCGGCAGCAGTAAGATCTTTCTTGACAATGCCACTTTAAAAAATGACTGTGCTTATATCAACATCGAAGGCTCTTTCTGTGGTATCGAATTGTTTGTACCGAAGGACTGGTGCGTTGAAAATCATGTTGAATTTGTTTTCGGTGGAAGTGAGGAAACGTACCATTGTGAAAATACAACAACCTCAAAGCTTATTTTACAGGGAAAAATTGTATTCGGTGGCTTAACCATCACGTATATTTAAAAGAAATCGCAGACGGCGATTTCTTTTTTTATGTATTGATTCCGCATTCTAATCCTGCCGATAGATAAGATAAAATGTAACAGCTACGACTTCGACAATGCCATAGGGAAATATCCATAGATACGCTGCCCATGGGTGAAGAGCACTTGTCGGAATATATCCTTCCTCCATTTGTATTTTTCCGCTTTGGAGATTCTCTATCTGCTTTTTATTTTTCCCAATATGACAAATCATCACAAAGGGCAAACAGAGGATAAAGGCAAGCAAGATTCCTTTCTTCACTTTTCTCATTTTCAATCTCCTATAAGTCAAAAGGCTGTAAGCTTCGGTTCACTCCCTTACTTAACAGCCTTTTTACTAACTTCCTTTTGTAATACTTATTATGGGTGCAGCTGTGCATAAAGCTGACAATATGTATTTGCACTCGCTTCCCAACTGACATCGGTATTCATCGCATTTCTTACCAACATCTTCCAATCCTGCGGACAATCGTAATAAACATGAATCGCATTCCATAAAACACCAATCAATTCATCGGAATTATAGTTCGCAAAGCTAAAGCCATTTCCACTCTTTTCAAATTCATTGTATGGATTGACCGTATCACGTAAACCACCGGTTTCACGCACAAGTGGAAGTGTACCATAACGCATGGAAATCAGCTGTGAAATACCACATGGTTCAAATAGACTTGGCATTAAAAACAAGTCGCTTGCCGCATAGATGCGATGTGCAAGAGAATCATTATAGCCCTTATAAAAGACGATTTTTCCTTTATTGCCGTTTTCCAACTGCGCCATTTCCTGCTCGATTCTTTCCTCACCACTACCAAGTACGCATAGCTGAATCGGCATCTGACAAAGCTCATGCAGTTTTTCCATCAATAGATAAAAGCCCTTCTGCCATGTCAAACGCGATACGACACCAACAAGCATAACATCGGGATTGACTTGCAAGCCCATTTCCTGCTGCAACGCCATCTTATTGGCAGCCTTCTGTTTTTTCACATTGACTTTATTGAAGTGATAAGGAATCTCCGGATCTGTCTTTGGATTCCATGATTC
The DNA here is from genome assembly GCF_000154285.1 of Amedibacillus dolichus DSM 3991. Classification (GTDB taxonomy): domain Bacteria; phylum Bacillota_I; class Bacilli_A; order Erysipelotrichales; family Erysipelotrichaceae; genus Amedibacillus; species Amedibacillus dolichus. The sequence goes on from NZ_DS483478.1 coordinate 41,018, forward strand.
GATATCAATACCATTGGTAATACCCCATAGGTCATAACGGCGCATTTCCAATACCATTTCCATGTGTTCCCCATATTGTGGAGTCAAAATTTCCTGTGAATAGGAAGGTGAAACAGTCGTTACCTTATCGGCATACAAGATACCGGATTTCATAAAGCTGATACCGCCATCATAGCGAACATTTCCATTATCGAAAATACGATAATCCAAGCCTAAACAGCTATCTAACATTTCCGCACCGAAATTTCCCTGATAGGCTAAATTGTGAATCGTATAAACATGCTTGATATTGCGATAGCGTTCATCAAAGCTATGTCCTTCCTTACACATAACCGGAATCATACCGGTATGCCAATCATGACTGTGCATGATTTCCGGAAAATAATTTAATTGGTTCAACATTTCGATAACAGCTTTTTGGAAATATGCAAAACGTTCACCATCGTCCATATAGCCATATAGATTATCACGCTCAAAATATCCCTTATGCTCAACAAAGTAGAACTTCACATCACCTTGCATCTGCGACCAAATATTCACCGGCACCTCATGATAAGAAATAGAAACCGTATATTGTGCCTCTAATTGAAAGCCATCATGAAACTTTCGTGCAATCGGTGCATACAGCGGCATCACCACACGCACCTCATGTCCTTTTTTTACTAATTCCTTTGGCAATGAGCCAATAACATCAGCCAAGCCTCCGCTTTTGATATATGGGAGTCCTTCCGATGCAACCATCAATATTCTAGCCATTAGATTTTATCATTCCTTTTCACATACAGTGGGTGTTCCTCACTGCCAATCAATTCTTTCTTACGCACAATGCGTGCCTTTTTATCTACTACAACATTTTCAATATGCACATCTTCCCCAATATACGCTGCCGGAAGAATGACACTGTTTTTTACTACGGCACCCTTTTTAATAACCGCACCGCGTCCGATCACGCTGTTTTCCAAATTTCCTTCAATCAGACAGCCATTGGATACCAAGGAGTTTTTCACATTGACATCTGCCGCATATTGTGTCGGACAGCTGTCATTGGTTCTGGTGTAAATCGGCCAATCATCATTGAACACTTCCATTGCCTTGTGATAATTCAATAAATCTATATTGGCACGATAATAGCTGTTAAAATCATTGACACAAGCCACAAAGCCACGATGTGCATACCCACGAATATCCAGTTCTGAGCATTGATCATTGATAATATCACGGAACCAATACAAAGAAGATGTATTCGCAGCCTTGCGTACTAAGGAAATAAACAATTCCTTTGACAAGATATATGTTTCCAAGGAAATGGTTCTCACTTTAGCATTTCCACGGTTTTTTCCAATGGATAAGACACCCTTTTGTTTATTCAATTCCAAGGTATCACAGTTAATGAAATCGGTTTTGGCATTATCCACATTTTGATACAAAATCGTTACATCTGCCTGACTTTCGATATGCGCATCTAACAATACCGAAAAATCCTGACGATACACCATATTGCATGGTGTTAAGATAACATACGGCATATTGGTTGCTTCGATGGCTTCCATATTATACATAAAAGAATTGATATCATTGCTGTAAAAATCATTTTCATTCATATTCTTAGCCGGAAGAACATGCAGCTTTCCACGCTTGGAGTTAATGTTATAGTGGCGACCGGTTCCCAAGTGCTCTAGTAAGCTGCGTGGGTTTTCTCGTACCATAACCTTAATTTGATTTACTCCCGAATTGCTTAAGTTTGACAATGCAAAGTCAATCATACGATATCTTCCCAAAAAGGAGAAAGCAGCTACGGGGCGATAATCCTGAAGTCCCTTAACATGCACATTCATTCCTTCATACGTTACAATACCAAATGCGTTACACATAATTACTCTCCCCTCACTCTCTTGCTGACAAGCTCGATGCTTTCACTGTTTGGATCACCAACTACGGCACCGGCATCAATTTTAACACCCTCGGCAATAATCGCACGATGTACCACCGCACCCTCGCCGATTTCTACGTCCGGCATCAAAACCGCATCATTAACTACCGCATGCGTATGTACCTTTACATTGGTAAAGAGCACAGAGTGATTGATTTCCCCGTTGATCTTACAGCCTTGGTTAATATAGGCATTGTTTACCTTTCCATCTGGTCCGATAAAGTGAGGAACGGTTGCGACATCTTCGGTATAAATCTTCCAATCCGGATCATTCAAATCCAATTCATTGTTTTTATTCAATAGATCCATGTTGGCTTCCCACAAGGAATCAACAGTTCCGACATCTTTCCAATAGCCTTCAAACTTATAAGCATATAAGTTTTTTCCTTCCTCTAGGAAAGCCGGAATAATATCCTTACCGAAGTCATGACTGCTGTTTGGATCGTCCATATCACTAATCAGTTTTTTACGCAGCTGCTTCCAATTAAAGATATAAATACCCATAGAAGCCAAATTGCTCTTTGGCTGTTCCGGCTTTTCTTCAAACTCTACGATACGCCCATCTTCATCGGTATTCATAATACCAAAGCGGCTGGCTTCCTTCATCGGCACCGGCAATACGGCAATCGTTGCATCTGCCCCACGCTGCTTATGGTAGGAAAGCATCTTTGCATAATCCATCTTATAGATGTGATCTCCGGAAAGGATCAATATATAATCCGGATCGTGAGAATCCACAAAGTCGATATTTTGCGTAATCGCATCGGCTGTACCACGATATACATCAAACTTTGTACCGTCCTTTTCACGTGGTGGAAGTACATAGACACCACTATCTCTTGTATCAAGTCCCCAACGCTGTCCGGCTGCGGCATACGAATTCAGCAAAACGGATTCATACTGCGTTAAAACACCGACGACGTTGATGTTTGAATTTGCACAGTTGCTTAATGGAAAATCAATAATACGATATTTGCCACCGAAATAAACGGCAGGCTTTGCGATTTTTTTCGTTAACGCGTATAATCTGGTTCCGCGCCCACCGGCCAAAATCATAGCCAGCATATTGTTGTTTCTCATGACGAACCCCCCCTTAGGTTTCTATACTATAAGTATAGAATTTTTTGGTGCAAATTTCCACCTTTTGCAGCATAAAGATAAATATTTTGTATGCGTTTTCAGATGCTTTGATATTTTCATATCCAAAAAATGAAAGACATGCGAAAAGTCAAGAGATTTTTTTGCAAATATCTGTGTTTTTTTGCAAAAGCAGCTTAACCTCGCATGTCTATGATATGCACATACCTTTCAAAATATGCCATTTCTTATTCCTGTTTTTAAACAAAATCATACATCGCCAACAAATCCTCAACACTTGTTTGTTTGCGTTCTTCTTTTTCTAATACCTTTACGATTTTCCCCTCATTCAAAATTATCGTCTTATTTCCATACAACAGAGCTTGAGAAATATTATGTGTGATCATCAAGGTCGTAATTTGGTGCTGCTTAATAATTTCTTCACTGATTTCCATGATCGAAGCAGCATTTTTGGGATCAAGTGCTGCGGTATGCTCATCTAAAAGCAAGAGCTTCGGTGTTACAATGGTAGCCATCAACAAGGTCAGTGCCTGTCGCTGTCCACCGGATAACAAACCTACCTTCGTTTTTAAACGCTCCTCTAAGCCTAAATGCAGCGCTGATAGCTTTTCTATAAAAAAGCGGCGATCCTCCTTTTTGATTGCCCGATGAAAACCGGCACGTTTCCCACGACTATATGCCAAACCGAGATTTTCTTCGATCGTCATATTCGGTGCAGTTCCCTTTAAAGGATCTTGAAATAAGCGACCGATTGCCCTTGCTCGCTTATGCTCCGGCAAATGCGTAATATCCTCACCATCTAACAGAATTTTTCCCGATGTAACGGGAATAGCCCCGCTGATAACATTCAACAACGTACTTTTTCCTGCCCCATTCGTTCCCAGCACACAAATAAAATCTCCATCTTCTATACACAGCGATACATGGTCCAACGCCATTTTCTCATCAGCCGTACCGCTATGAAAACAAACGCTCACATCAATAAACTCAAGCATGCTGCTTCCTCCTTTTCCATTGCAACTGCGACAAAGAAATCGCTCCTGCCACAAGCACTGCCGATAAAAGCTTAATATCACTTGACGCAATTCCAAGCTGAAGTGCAAAGGTCATAATCAGCTGATAGATGATTGCACCTAGCAAAACGGAACAAAGCTGCCAACCGATGCCACGCTTATGCAAAAACGCTTCTCCAACCAAAATACTTGCCAATCCGATTACCATCATACCGATTCCCCCACTAACATCGGCAAATCCTTGATTTTGCGCAAACAAAGCACCACCTAAGCCGACAAGACCATTGGCAAGTCCTAACCCTAAGATTTTCATCGCATCGGAATTGATTGAACTGGCACGTACCATTGCTTCATTATCTCCGGTAGCACGCAAACTCAAACCAAGCTGTGTTTGTAGAAACAAATATAACAGCACGCTAACCAACACCACTAGTCCTAAGGCTAACATAAGTGCACCATTTGATGCAAATATGTGCTGTAATGGAGTTATCACCGTATCCTTACCAAACAAGGAAACATTGGGCATACCATTCATGATTTTAAGATTTATTGAATACAAAGCGGTCATGGTTAGAATACCGGCTAATACGGAAGGAATCTTACAGTGCGTTTGTAACACTCCACTTACCACTCCCGCAAGCATACCTACCACAAAACCTAAAAGCATACCAAGCAATGGATAGCCCATTACCGTAAGCACTGCCGACACCGCACAACCACTTGTAAAACTTCCATCAACGGTTAGATCCGGAATATTTAAGACCTTAAACGAAAGAAATATTCCTAATGCCATGATGGCATAAATAAACCCTAGTAATATCGTATTTTGTAATACACTCACAGCCATACGCTCATCTCCTTATTGCATTCGCACAAGGCGTTTACTTTGTGCGATTTCCTTTGGCAATTCAATGCCCAGCTCCTTCATCGTTGTTTCATTTACATAGATATTCAAATTGTCCTTAAACACCTTAACCGGTAGCTCACTTGGCTTTTTCCCCTTTAAAATCTGATCTACCATATTGGCAGTTTCCTCACCGAGCTTGGTATAATCGATTCCAACACTTGCAAAACCACCATCACTAACCATGGAATCCGCACCGGTATAAACCGGTACCTTATGTTTATTAGCTGTCGCAACTAATGCAGATATTGAGCTTGCGACCGTATTATCATTCGGTGCAAAAATCGCATCACATTCACTTACCAATACATTTGCGGCGGCTTGCAGTTCACTGATGTTTGTTCCGCTTGCCTCACGAAGCTCAATGCCTCGCTCCTTGCAATAAGCCTTTGCTTTTTTCAGATTGCTGATGGAATTAGCCTCTGCCGTATTGTAAAGAAAGCCTAGGGTTTTTAAATCCGGATCAATCATCAATGCCAAATCCAAAATCTGATCCACCTGTACCTCATCACTTGTTCCGGTAATGTTATGATTCGGCTTTTCTAAATTGTCCATGAGCTTTGCCTCTAATGGATCGCTAACTGCCGAAAACACAACCGGAATACGTTCGCTGTATTTTGCCGCTGCCATGGCAGTTGGTGTCGCAATGGCTACAATCACATCACTTCCGTTCCCCTCAAAAGTAGACATGATCGTATCCAAATTGCTGATTTGATTGCCCGCATCTTTATAAACCAACGTAATATTTTCTCCATCTCGATAGCCCAATGCTTCCATTTGTTTTGTAAAACTATCGCGAATCAAATTCAAAGATTTATGCTCGACAATCTGTGCAACCGATACGACCGGAAGCTCCTCCTTGCTGCTGCACCCAACCAAAACACTACAAGCACACATCAATGTTATAATCCCTTTATATACTCTTTTCATCTCTTTTTCCTCCTCATTTTTTCTTGTTGCTATATATGACACCATCGGCTATCTGTATCTTTCACATAAACCACCTCCCTATATAAAAAACGCATCGCCCTATTGTCATCGACTACAGGACAGATGCGTTACATCTGCGGTACCACCTGAATTGATGCTTTCTAATGAAAAAGCACCCACTTATTCGAAATGCTAACACATTTCTAGCTCTGTAACGTGAGCAAACGTCTTGGATACTAGCTTACGCGTTCCCCTCGCCCTTGAAAGTCCATTTGTAAAACTGCATTTCTATCGCACTTCCACCTCTGTGCAACTCTCTGTAAGCGCATGAATTACGTTATCTCTTTCGCATTGGTTTCTTCTAATTTACACCTTTTCTGTAACTATGTCAATATGAAATGAAAAATTATTCAATATTTGAAATACCTTTCATTTCAATCTATTCTATGCTTTATTTATGAATTTGTATAGGTAAAAAACAAGCCGTCTTTCGCAAAACTGCTTGTTCTCTTAATCTGCTATTATTTAATGATTTGCCTTCAACAAACGTAAGCCGGCATAAAACTCATTTGCTTTATGTCCTTCAATCAAGATACCACAGCGCATACCGTTTCCGCCTGCTTGTACATTTTGTACTCGCATATCCTGTACTTCGATTGCTTGAATGGTTACCTTAAAGGCAGGTCGTCCCTGTGCGGTAATTACATCTACCTCATCACCTACCGCAAAGCCCTCTTGAATGACATAGCAGGCAAGCACGCAACCCTTACCGTCCTTAAGATCGAAAATATCCTCGATAATGGCAGCACTTGGATTTTTAATGATTGGCTTTTGATACCCTTTTACACAATAGAATGGCTGTGCATCATCTAAAATACCTTCCCCAACGCTATCCATCGGTATCATATCCAAGTAGAGATCGTGTAAATGAGGAACTGCACAATCGGCAATCTGTTTAAAAATCGTTTCTCTTTCACCTTCAAAATCAACGACGATCAAATAGCTTTGACGATTTCCTCGCTTCATTTCACGTAAATAAGCGGCACGTATTCCGGCTTCTTTTTCCATATACTGTGTTAATGCTGTAAGCAGTTCTTGTGATACGTCCTTTGCATCATCAATTTCAATTCCCTGCGGCTCACTTGCTTCGGCATCAAAGGCTTGTTTCTGCTTTATTAAATCCGCAACAATTTCTTTAAAAAACGGCAGATTCTCTCCGAAAGGATTGATGATAAAGCCATCAATTCCGCTTTTTTCATCAACGATCAGCTTTGCATAGTCATCAAAGGATAAAACTGCGGTTTTAATATCCCCGCCTTTTTTCCAACGATGTACCTGCGACCAATCGGTAAATGCCATCAGAAATTTCTTTCCGTCTTTGGACTTCATCAGCGACAGCTGCATTTCTTCATCGCCCTGTGCATTCTTTTTAAATATAACCGGTGCTAAATATTTTGCCCTTACTGCCTCATTCAACATGTGATTCACAGTTTGCTCATCGTGCTGTGCGCGCATGATATGGATTGCTTCAATCAATCCCGGATTGATTACACTTTCTTGATTGCTCATATTGTTCTTATCTCCTATTTATGATATGGATTATGATTACGAATCATGTATGCCCGATACACCTGTTCCAACAAAATCACTCGTGTCATTTGGTGCGTAAAGGTCATTTCCGATAACTTTAATCGTGCATTACAGCGGCGATATACATTTTCTCCCGGACCAAGTGAACCGGCAATAACAAATGTAAGATTGCTGGTGGAATAGATTTGTAATTGCTCCAACTTTTTCGCAAAGGCTTCACTGCTCATCATTTCACCCCAAAGATCCAACAAAATAACATATTCGTTATCCTTGATCTTGGCTAAGATTCTTTCCCCTTCCTTTTCCTTTACCATCGCATTGTTTGCATCACTGTTTGACATCGGTGCGCTCTCATCTGCGACTTCTACGATTTCCAGCTTGGTAAATGGACGAAGGCGTTTCGTATATTCTTCAACCAACATACTTAATGCCTTTTCTTTTAACTTTCCAACTGCAATAATTCGAATCATGATCTCACCTTTTTCTACATCAAGTATAGCATATCTGCTTGCACAACAAAACCTTAAAATCAAACGTCCCCTTATTTTTAAAGACGCAAAAGCAACTAGGCAATTTCAAACAGAAAAGCAATGAATCTATCATTTTTCACAAGCCAAACAGTGATTGTCCAATGCCGATATTTCTTAATATAAAAAAACAATAAAAAAACAAATGATGTATTCGGTTTTTATACCCTCTTCATCATATGCTTTTTTTCTTTATAGCTTCTCAAATATACGTTTCCTTTTATGTTACAGATCCTTTTTTCCACCTTGATAAATTTCAAATTGTCCGGCAGGAAATAAGCGCAGCTGTTCATGCAGAAGCTTACGCTTACGTAAATGCTCAGTTAGTGTTTCTAAGGCTTTTTCACGTGTATTGCCTTCTCTTGAAATATGTGCCAACACGATTTCCTTTGTTTTTTCTCCCATCGCATCACCAACCAATCCGGCACAGTCCTCATTGCATAAATGTCCGCTGTCGCCGATAATGCGTTGCTTCAAGTAAATCGGGCGATTGGTTTGCATAAGCATTTCAATATCATGATTGCTCTCTAAAATATAATAATCGGCATTTTGAATCCACTGTCTCACTTCTTCCTTCACATAACCGGTATCTGTGATATAGACTAATTTTTCATCATCACCTTCCAATAAAAAGCCGACAGTTCCTTCACAATCGTGGCTCATCGGAAGAACAGTGATGTGAATATCCTTAATATCAAATTCCTCAAAGGGAGCAATCGTATGCAAATAGGAGGTTGGAATAGCGCTTGTTGCATAGGTTGGAATTTGTTCAAACATTTTCATTTGCGCAATATGATCACTGTGCGTGTGCGTAATCAAGATCGCATCACTGCTTTGATAATCATAGGCAATCTGTTCAAAAGCGCCTAATAAATATTTCTTGGTTGTTCCACAGTCAATTACAATACTAGTGTCCTTATGCTGAATGACACAGCAATTCCCCTGTGAACCGCTTGCTAATAACGAAAATCTCATAGCTGCTCCTTTTAATAATCGCTATGGGCGATATTGTAGAAGGCGGATATATTTTTTTGGAAAGCCAACTGAATACGTCCGGTTGCTCCATTACGATGCTTGGCAATATCCACATCGGTCGTATTTGTGGTTTCCGCATCTTCCTGACTGTTTTCGTCCTTATTGTAATATTCATCACGATATAAGAACATAACAATATCCGCGTCCTGCTCAATAGCTCCGGATTCACGCAAATCGGATAGCATCGGATGCTTATCCGGACGGGTTTCTACGGAACGAGAAAGCTGCGATAATGCAATGACGGGACATTCCATCTCTCTGGCAAGTCCCTTTAGGGAACGGGAGATTTCACTGATTTCCTGCTGACGATTATCTCCGCTGCTTCGCCCGCTTCCACTGATAAGCTGCAAGTAGTCGATTACTACCAAGTCTAAGCCATGCTCCGAGCGTAGCTTACGACATTTAGAAAAAACCTCACTGATTTTCACATTAGAACTATCATCTACAAACAGCTTGGTTGCCATTAGCTCATTGGCTGCCTCATTCAGTTTATTAAATTCATCATCACGAATATTACCGCTTCTCAGTTTACTGGATTCTACGGCTGATTTCGCACTTAAAATACGCTTCATCAAAGCTTCCGCTGGCATTTCCAGTGAGAAGATCGCAATGGCTCCGGAATTATAAAAACTGGCATTTAAAGCTAAATTCAACGCAAAAGCGGTTTTTCCCATTGCCGGACGGGCAGCTAAGATAATCAGATCGCCTCGTTGAAAACCATTGGTTACACGATCCAAATCCGTATAACCGGTTTTTACTCCGGTAATATGTCCTTCCATAGAACGCAGCTTCATAAGTTCCTGCATAACATTGGATACAACATCACGACTGGATTTAAAATCCGTTGCTCGCCGACTTCTTGTAACATTTAAAATTTCACGTTCGGCCTTGTCCATTACTTCATCTAAATCACTTGCCGTATCAAAACCGTCCTCGGCAATCAGCTCAGCCGTTTCAATCAATCGGCGCAGATGTGCACGACTTTTAATAATCTCGATATAATACGAGCTGTTGGCACTGGATATAGCAGTATCACTTAGCTTGATGATATAATCCGCACCACCCACCAAATTCAACTGTTCAAGATCCTGCAAGCGTGAAACAAGAGTCGTAACATCAATCGGTTTTCCGGCATCGCTGATATCCTGCATAGCCGTATAAATCCGCTTATGAATATCCAAGTAAAAATCCTTAGCCTCTAAGCCCTGATCATAGGCAATCGCAGCGACACTTGGATAAATCATCATAGCGCCAAGCAAGGATTGCTCGGCTTCATTGCTGTGGGGTAATTCTCTGCTCATAAAGCCCCCTATCCATTCACATGGACACGAATGACACCGATTACCTTATTGCGATATAAATCTACCTTTACATTACTGTAACCTAAAGAGGCAATCGTTCCATTATCCAATACCTTGCGCTTATCAATTTTAATCTCATATTTTTCACGTAGCTGTTCAACGATCTGTTTCGTTGAAACACCACCGAATACACGTCCGCCTTCACCGGTCTTTACATGAAATTCCAAGGTAATTTTTTCTAAGCGTTTCGCTAACTCCTGTGCTTGCGCTTCCAATTCCTTTTCACGCAACTCATGCTGTAAATTTTCCTCATCTAAAATCTCCATACTTTTTTTGGTTGCTAAAACAGCCAATTTCTTATGCAAAAGGAAGTTGCGGCCATAGCCATCGGCAACCTCAACGATTTCTCCTTTTTTTCCTACCTTTTTAACATCACTTAGCAATATTACTTTCACTGTTCGTATCCTCCTTATTTTCCTCTAAATATTCCGTAATCGTAGCCTTTAGTTCCTCTAAAACAGCAGCTACGCTTGTATCACTGCGCTGTAAGGCTGCGGCACTGAAATGCCCACCACCATTCATACGCTCCATAATAAGCTGCACATTGATAACACCCTTGCTGCGAGCGGAAATTGCGATTGTTCTATCATCAATCTTCGCAAGCACAAAGCTGGCCTCTACACCCTTGATCGTCAATAGTAAGTCCGCTGCCTGCGACATCAAGGTGCGATTGCACTTTATGGCTTCGTCCACTGCCGCAATTACCACACCATCTTGATATGGCTTCGCAAAATTTAAGATAGCGGTTTTCGCTTCAAAGTCATCAAAATCCTCCTTCAGCATATTTTCGGCTGCGATCGGATCGACTCCAAGGCTCTTTAAACGAGCCGCCACTTCAAAGGTACGACTTCCGGTGCGCATCTTAAAGCGATTGGTGTCCACCAAAATACCAACATACATCAAAGTTGCTTCTTCTTCACTGATATCGACACGTTTATTTTGATATGGCAAGAATTCCGTTACCAGCTCACAGGTAGAGCTTGCGCTTGGTTCTACATAAACAAGCAAGGAATTGTTAATAATGTTTTCACTTCTGCGATGGTGATCGATAATAATGATTCGCTGGGCCGCCGCCAAAGTTTTCGGCGCACCGGATTGTTGTGGGCTGTGATGATCCACTACAAATAATAAATCATTTTCTCCAATCATCGTGCTTGCTTCCTCATCGCTGATAAAATTATGGCGCAAAGACAGCTTATCCCCATAGCCATAGAAAGCTTCCATAAGCTGTGGCTCGATTCCACCGCTTTTGGAAATAATATAGGTCTTTTTTCCTTGTGCTTGTGAAAGACGTGATACCGCCAAAGCACTTCCCATACAGTCAAAGTCCATATTGGCATGTCCGCTGATGAAAATGCGTTCGGTTTCCATCATCGCCTCACGAATCGCTTGAGACATGACACGCACACGTACCTTACTGCGTTTTTCACGTGCCTCGCTTCCTCCGCCATAGTATTTTACGTCCTGTCCATACCGCTTGACCGCAACCTGATCTCCTCCGCGACTTTGTGCTAGCTCCATTAAGTCGTTGATCATCGTATCAAGCTGCTGAAAATCATCGGTTCCTCGAGCAAAAGACATACTCAAAGTAATATTTACATCAATTTCCTCTGCATTTTTACGCACGATATTCAAAAGATCGAAGCGATCCTTTTGTACCTGTTCATAAATGGATTCATTCATAAACACCAAATAGCGATCACTGCGCAGACGGCGAATAAACATGCCATAACGTCCTGCCCAATCAATAAGGGGCTGGCGAAGCTTCGTGTTGATCGTTGCCATACGGCTTTCATCTTCGTATTGCTGATACTCCATATAGTTATCTAGCTGTAAAAGTCCTGCAACAATACCATCTTGTTCATATTGCTTACGCAATAGTGCATATTCCGTAATATCCTTCACATAGAGAACCTTGGCGTTTTCTTTACGGATAATTTCATAAATATAGCCATCGCTTTGTGCCGTAATGGTTTCAACTTCACCATTTAACAAAGCAGCGATATCGGCAATCCAAGAGGTTACTTTATTCCCGACAATATCAATTCTATGTTCTAAAAAATCATTGATCCAAGTAACCATATATTCATCATCGTACGTGATGATTCCGATTTCTCCAAATACCAAGGCATCTTTGGCATCATGACCTAAGATACGTGAAATATCCACATATCGTTGTTTCTTATCGCGTTCATATTTTGTAATGATCCATGTGAAAATCAATAAATTGAAAACGACCAAAACAACCATCGGTAAAATCCATACACCATCAAGATCGGCAACATACAAGGCAAGCAATGCCACAAGCTCAGCGGCTACGATAATTGCGACCTGTATTTTAAAGTTTTCAAATTTATCCATGAAAACACCTCATTTCATTATTTTTTATTACTTAGCATGCCATACATTCCGATTCCCAGCGGCAACAGTTGTGCAAACGGAATCAAAATAGAAGCAAGTATGATAAGCAGGATAAAGTGCTTGCGATGCTGAGCAGCCCACAGCATACATAAAAATACCCCATAGCCGATTGCCAATAAAGCAGCGCATAGGCTTATAGCAAATAGCAGCGATTGAAGCTCTTGGTTTAATTTTAGCACATTTCCAAGGAAAAATAGTATCCAAATGCCAAGAATCATATATCCACAGGATCTGGAAAGGCGCATTTGTACTAACGGCTTCATCGGATTGGTTGGAATGGATAGGCGCTTTAGCAGCAGCATAGATAATAGATGAATACAAATGGTTTGTAGAATACTTAAGCATGCGGCGCTGATAACAGCGACACTCATGACGAGATGATCTAGTACAACAGCTTCTTGCGAGATATGAAATAGGGATAATAGATTTTTTACCAATAGCACATCTTCATTTGGATCATAGCCGAAAAATGCTGCAAATACAATGGTTGTTAATAGGTAGGATAGAAAGGTTAAAATTCCCGTCAGCAACAACAAATAACCATTCTTCCAATGCTGTTTGACTCCTACACCGTAAACAACACCGGTTACCAAACAAATAAACAGATAGAAAATGGTGGTTGGAGCTGCAAGCATAAAACCTAACAGCAGCATACATACTGAAACAAGTATGCCGTATTTTAATCCATAGCGAGCGGTATAGATTAGAATAGGAAAGGTTAAGACCCAATACATAAACAATTCAATCGCATTTGCTAACTGCCTGTTTACAAACAACAGCACACCTACAATCGCACACATCATTGCTCCTTCGGTGATGCGTCTTGTATCTTGCTTCATGAATGCACTTCCTTTCTCATAGTAGGTCTATTATACTACGCCTATCGGAATTTATAAACCAAAAGAGTCCTTCTGCCAAAGTAAATCCGTGGTAAAAGAAAAGTCCTCCGACATTGCCGAAAGACCTGTTTTTCTTATTCGCTTACGTAAGGCAATAAAGCCATCTGACGTGCACGCTTAATTGCAGTAGCAAGCATACGCTGATATTTAGCGCGTGTACCTGTTACACGTCTTGGAATGATTTTTCCGTTAGCGGAAATAAATCTTTTCAATAGCTCTACGTCCTTGTAGTCGATTGTTTCAATTTTATTCTTCGTAAAGTAACATACTTTTTTACGTCCCATACGCTGTTTTTTGAATGCCATCGTAAAATCTCCTTTCTACCGATTAGAATGGTAAATCATCGCTGGCGATATCTAAAGTATCGCTGCTTGCGAAATCACTGGAATAAGATGGTGTGGTATCTGCAACCGGTTCATAAGACGGCTCATAGCTGTTTTGAGGAACATAAGCATTTGTGCTAACATTTGCATTCGCACTACCCTTCGGTTCCAAAAATTGAACACTGTCCGCAACTACTTCGGTTACATATACACGCTTACCGCTTTGATCATCATAGCTTCTTGTCTGAATACGTCCTTCTACACCGACAAGGCTTCCCTTATGTGTATATTGAGCAACGATATCCGCTGTACGATTCCAAGCTACGGTATTGATAAAATCAGCAGTTGGCTGACCCTCCGTTTTGATACGGCGATCACAAGCTACGGTAAAAGAAACAACGCTTGCTCCTGATGCTGTCTTACGAAGCACCGGATCCTTTGTCATTCTTCCTACTAATACAACGCGATTTATCATAACTCTTACCTCTCCAGATTATTTTTCTGCTTCTGTTTTAACAACCATATAACGCACAACATTTGGGTTGATACGAGCCAAACGTTCGAATTCGTGGATTCCTTCGTTATTAGCTGTAACGTTGATTACAACATAATGACCCTTGTTCATGTGCTTAATTTCATACGCGAACTCTTTTACGCCCCAATCATCAACATTGTCGATGGTTCCTTCGTGATCTGTGATGATCTTGTGAAGAGAATCCATAACTTTCTGACTAGCAGCTTCGTCTAAAGAAGCGTTCACGATGTACATGATTTCATATTTTTTCATTCGTACACCTCCTCATGGTCTATGGCCCTATCGTTTGATAGAGCGGGGAGTAGAGATTTCTACTCGTTTATAGATTATAACACCTTCAAAATCAGCTGTAAACTATTTTCTTATAGCTTTTTCATATTTTCTTATAGCTTTTTCATATTTCGATTTTCTAAAGCAAAAGTTAAGCCCCGTTTCAAAATACAAAAGAAATTAAACGCCATACAAAATGATTTCAACAATACTCTATTCCCTTTATTTAGATGTATAATATTTAAAGATAAACAATAAGAAAGTAAGTGATCATTTGAAAACAATAGGAAGAAAGCAAAATCGTGGACTTATGACAGAGGGAGTTATTTGGAAGGAGCTCTTGCTTTTTAGCATTCCGCTTTTATTAGGTAATTTATTTCAACAGCTTTATAATGCCGTAGATTCCATGGTTGTCGGGCAAAACCTCGGTGCACAAGCACTTGCCGCAGTCGGTTCAAGTGGACCTGTCATCAATTTGTTAATTAGTTTTTTTCAAGGAATTTCCGTAGGTGCGGGAGTTATCATTTCAAGATATTTCGGTGCTCGCAATAACAATGCAATGAGCGATGCCATTCATACCTCTTTAGGCTTTACTTTTCTTGCAGGTACAGCATTAACATTTATAGGAATTGCTTTTTCTCCTTTAATTTTAACATGGATTGGCACTCCCGCCGATGTTATGGATAATTCTATTTTATATCTGCGCATTTATTTTGCCGGTATCTTATCGGTTATGCTTTACAATATGTGTAGTGGTATCTTACGTGCAGTTGGCGACTCTAAAAATCCTTTATATTTTTTAATTCTTTCATCACTAACCAACGTGGTTTTGGACATCGTTTTCATCGTTTATTTACACATAGGTATAGCCGGTGCGGCATGGGCAACGCTTCTCTCACAAACATTAAGTGCGATTCTGACCTTATTGTTACTTTGTAAAAGCAAACAAGAATATCGAGTGGAGATTAGAAAAATCCATTGTAAAAAAGATGTTTTATTCGAAATTATCCGTCTAGGTTTACCTAGTGGTATTCAAAATGCAATCGTTTCTTTTTCCAATGTAATCGTTCAAAGCAATATCAATGCATTCGGTTCACTCGCTATGGCAGGTTGTGGTGCTTACACAAAAATTGATGGTTTTGCAATTCTTCCAGTGATGAGCTTTTCCATGGCATTTACTACCTTTATCAGTCAAAATATGGGTGCTCAAAAGCTTGAGCGTGTTAAAAAAGGTGCAAAAACCGGTATCTTTATGAGTGTTACCACAACGATATGTATCAGTATGCTGTTATTTCTATTTGGGCCACAGCTTTTATCCATTTTCAGCAATGATACAAAGGTCATTGAATATGGTTTATATATGCTCCATGTACTTGTTCCCGGCTATATTTTTCTTGCACTATCGCACGCTCTGGCTGGCATCGTTCGAGGTGCCGGTATTACCACTGTTCCGATGATTGTTATGGTATGCTGCTGGTGTGGTTTACGTATGGTATGGATTCTTGGAAGTGTGCCTATCTTCCATGATATTGGTGTTGTTTTCTTAGGGTGGCCAATCACTTGGATCGCAAGTGCCATTTGGCTATATATTTACTACAAAAAAGGAAACTGGATTTATTCATATAGCTAAATAACTAAGTAAAAGAAAATGCCTCACTTCATTGTTTACATTTCTCTAATATATGCTATGATTTTGATATGAAATATAGTGTAATTATTGTTGCAGCTGGAAAAGGCACACGTACCGGTTTAACTTATAACAAGGTTTTTTATAAAATCAATAATGAACCGATCATCTGTAAAACATTACGCCCTTTTTTAACAGATGAGGACTGTGAGCGTATTGTTATTTCCATTGCCCCAACAGAACAAAAAGATTTTGAAAGCCTCATTACAAGTCCAAAGGTTGTATATACCTTCGGAGGTGCAACAAGACAGGAAAGTGCATATCTTGGACTTGCAAAAGTTGAAAGTGATTACGTGATGATTCACGATGGTGTTCGTCCCTTTGTTAAAAAGGAACAAATCGAGCAATTAAAATATGCACTTCAACAAGACGATGCTGCATTATTGATGGTTCCGCTAATTGATACAATCAAAGAGGTTACTGATGGTTATGCCATTCATACTCCTAAGCGTGAGAACTATTTTGCCGCTCAAACTCCACAAGCATTTAAAACATCACTCATTCGTTATTGTCATGAAGAAGCAAGAAAGCACCCGGAAATCATTGCCAGTGATGATGCCATGCTTTGCGAAGTATTTTCCGATGCTCGTATCAAAGTCATTGAGGGCAGCTATGACAATATCAAAATCACTACCAAAAAAGATATTCAACAATTTGAAGATTCCAAAGAATAGCTGTTTCGCATAGAATCGGCTATTCTTTTTTAAACATGCTACAATATAGAGGATATAGAAAGGAGATCTATATGAAAAAATTTATAAATGAATTTAAAATATTTATTATGCGTGGCAATGTTCTTGATATGGCTGTCGGTGTTATCATCGGTGGAGCATTTCAAAAAATTGTTACTTCGTTGGTAAACGATATTATTATGCCTATCATCAGTGTCATTACCGGTGGAATCAACTTTACCGATTGGTTTATCGCTTTAGACGGCGAACATTACGCTACCTTAGCAATGGCACAAGCCGCAGGTGCTTCTACTTTAAATTACGGAACTTTCCTAACAGAAGTTCTTAATTTCCTGATTATGGCATTTATTATTTTTATTCTTGTCAAAACCATGAATAAGCTTGCTTCCAAAGTACATAAAGAAGCAGAAGTGGAAAAGGAACCCACCACAAAAACATGTCCTTTCTGCAAAACCGAGATTGCATTAGAAGCTACACGCTGCCCGCACTGTACCTCACAACTCAAAGACAACACAAACGCTTAGATACCTGTATTTAAGTGTTTTTTTCATTTATATGTGCTTCACCAAAGTTATCAATCCATTTAGATTTTAATAGTTGAATCGCCTCGTCTATGGTTTTCGTACGTTTTACGCTCTCTTTAAGAATCGTATCTTGTAACGGTATATTCCATTTTCGCACGATTTCTTTTACAATCTGTATTTTATCCTCCACTTGCAAATCAGCAAACAAAAATATTTCATCTATCACTTCTAAAAACGCTTCTCCCAAACACTTTTTTAATCCAATATACGGATCTTGTGGTTGAAAATGTAAGATGTTTTCTTGAGTAATATCAAAATCTCCTTGTAAAATAACAATACTATGGCGTAAATCTACTTTTTGATTTCCATGCCAAATATAACCTTTTTGAAATGCTTGCTGAAAAAACAGTAAAGTTGCCTCATTAGCTAAATGCAAATTGCTGATTTGCACCAAAGAATATGGTTTTCTTCTAAGCTTTACAAGTGCATGCTCCAATGTCCCTTCCATTCCAATCGCATTGATTTCCACGCGCTCCTCACAATGAAAATAACAACGATTAAACACATCAATCACGTACTCTTTCCCTACATGAGCATTTCCTAAAAACAACCATACTCCTAAAGGTTTATCCGTTAAAACTCCTTGTTCTATCCATGCCAACTGCTTTAAAAGTTTAGCAACAACTGTCGATTGTCCAATTACACGCTTCTGTAATTCTTCTTTAACATAGTGAAAACGATTATAGGATACAAGCGGAATATCCGTTAGCTGCTCTATAACCTTTTGAATCATTATTTTATCAACGTTTGTCTGTTGTTGCTTCTTTGTTTCTACACAAGCAAGATCTAACACATCAATTGCTTTATCCGGAAATTTACGTTGTGGTATATAGCAGTTACAATAATGAACAATACATCTTAACGCTTCTTCACAAACGCTGACATGATGAAAGCTTTCATACTCTTTCTGTTTTGCTTCTAACATTGTGTAAACTTGCTCAAGAGAAGGCTCTTGAATATGAATGATCTGAAAGCGGCGTTCTAAGGCTCTATCTTTCTCAATATATTTTTCATATTCTTCCAATGTGGTTGCACCAATACAACGAATACTGCCTCGTGCCAAATAAGGTTTTAAGACACTTGCCACATCAATAGATCCTTCACTTTTCCCTGCACCGATCATTTGATGAATTTCATCAATGAATAAAATTACTTCCGGATATTTTTGCAATAAACGGATAATCTTTTGTAGCTTTTCTTCAAAATCTCCTCGATATTTGGTACCTGCCACCAATGCATTTAGGTTTAATTCATAAATTTGTGTATCTTCCAATCCCTTTATTTTCTTATAACGAATATCTCGTGCCAATTGTTCGACAAGTGCAGTTTTCCCCACTCCCGCTTCGCCGACAAGCAACGGATTCGCCTTATCCTTGCGTAATAAAACGGATACCATGAAATCCAGTTCTTCCTTTCTTCCAACAATATCCGCATATCCTTCTGTTCGATTTAGATTTCGTAATTCACTATATTTATCCAATTCGCTTATCAATCCGTTTTCTAACTGTAAAAGCAAAACTTCCTCATCTAAATCATATCTATGCAATATTTCATTTGCTACACAGCTTCCACTCTTCAACAACGCAATCGACACTACCTCTACACTAAGCTGTCTTTGATTTCGTTCTTCCGCTAGCTTTTCAGCTGCTCCCATCATATTTTCCACAATTTGTGTCATTTGAATCTCACCAATACTTTGATCCTTCAATCCAAACAAAATCATCAAATCTTCTTTTAATTGAAAATAATACATTCCTTGGGATGAAAGAATCCTAGACAGTGGTGTGTGTATATCCTTCATGAGCGCCAACAAGATATGTTCACTGCCGATATAATTATTCCCCATATCGCGTGCTTCTTGTTTGGCACATTCTAAAAGCGCCTTTACCTGTTGATCCATGCGATACTCCATAAAATCACCGTCCTTGCTCATTGACAGTATATGATGAACACCTGCCACATTTGTTAATATATCCTTTTCCCCTTGGATACTATGCAAGATGCAAGACGGTAAATATCTTTAACAATTCTTAATCATCATACGAATAATCTCTTTATCCGTTTCTTTCATTCCCTCTCTTGCTAATTTTGAAATATTTTGAATGGTATTTTCTACACCTTTTACAATCAAACCATCGCCATCGCGAAACTGCTGATGAGCAAGATACATACAGTATCCCATAATACCTGCATCTACGGCAGCTTGGATTTTAGCAGCACAACTAGCCTTAGCGCCATCACAGACCATACCGGAAACAATCCCCAATGCATTCACAATGGTATGTGCTACCGTTTCATAATCCTGTGTTTCCATGTAAGCAATCCCTGCACCACAGCCAACACCGGCACTAACCGCACCGCAGAAAGCACTTAATCGACCAATGCCACTTTTTTGATGAATCGTAACTAAATCACTAACCAACAATCCACGATATAGCAATTCTTGATCCAAATTTGATTCTTTCGCAAAAACTACTACCGGAACACTTGCCGTAATCCCTTGATTCCCGCTGCCCGATACAATAATTACCGGTAATTCACAGCCATTCATACGTGCATCACTAGCTGCAGCGGCATAGGCTCGACATTTCACCTTAACATCATCAGGATACATACTTAATAACACCTTACCGATATTTGCGCCATAGCTGTTCGCAATCCCCTCTTCGGCGATTGCCATATTATACTGAATCTGTCGATCCAAACACTCTTTTACATCGCTAATATCCACAATGTTGGCAAATTCTACAATATCCTTTACATTTAAGCAACTTTTATCACAAACATCTTCTTTTACATCTTTGATTTTCTTATCTAATAAAATCTGATGATCCTTTTCGACATAAACGATATTCGTATGATAATTTACAATACGCACACGTGCATACGAATCATCGGCATATACTGTAATAAACAAATCAAAAATAAATGGGCTTTTTGCCAATTCTACTTGAATCTCATGTTCCTCAATATACGCATGAAGCTTCTTTTTATCTTCAACATTTACTTCTGCTAAAACCTCTAGCTTATGATCTGCCTTTCCACACACGATACCTGCCGCTACTGCCGCTTGAATACCCTTCATCTGCTCTGTATTCGGCACGATAACACTTTTTACATTTTTCAAAACGTTACCGCTAACCTCAATAACCACGCGTTGTGGTTCACAGCCTAAAACCTCTCTTGCATAGCTTGCAATATATGCAATCGCAATCGGCTCCGTACACCCCATTGCCGGAACTAGCTCTTCCTTTAAGATTTGTATATATTGATTGTATTGCTCATCGTATTTTTTCATTTTAACCATTCCATTTCTTTTTGTTTTTATTATAATACATATCAAAAACAAACCCTAGTCTTTTTACACACTTTTAAGGCTTTGTACTTTCCACAAACCACCGCATTCGTTCATAATAAAGATTCCGAATATTTCCGGCTATCCGACATTGATATAAAACACCGCAGCCTCCCACCTGAGAAACACTATTACGGATTTCCAAAATACGATCAATCGAATATTCTTTTCCATCGTCCCAAACAATGGAAATCGGTGTAATTCTTCCCTCTTTGTCTACCCTTTGAACTACCGATATATAACGTTTATACAGTCTCATACACATAACCTCTAAAAGAACGACTCAGGGTGAATCACATGATCCCGCTGTGGCTGAAAATCACTAAGACCTTGATCTATGAGCATACAACACCGTTGAATTTTCTTAAATCCATATTTTTTCCGGATATCATCTACAACTTGCTCTAAACGCTGTTGCTTTTGATAATTTTTCTCATCAACAAATAAATTCAACTGACGATAACATTCCATATATTGAATCCCACTAATTGAAACAGCAACACTACGCAACGGTATATGAAAATCATAATTTTCTTTCAACAACAATAAAATATGCTCCATAATCTCACTCGCTAAATTTGTTGCTTTATCAATTTTACATTGCCTGGTTATACTTTCCAAGTATTTATTCCGCAAGCTGATAGAAATAACATTTCCTTGCAGCCCCTGTTCACGAAGTCTTGAAGCAACCGATTCCGCTAACACATAAAAAACAATTTTCGCCTCTTCAAACGTGCACAAATCTCTAGGCGTTGTAATACCATTTCCAATCGACTTTACCTCTTCTTTTTGATTGTGAAAAGCAACTTCCGAAATATCCTGCCCATTCGCAAACCACCAAACAAGCTCTCCCATTTTACCAAAGTGTTCTTTCAGCCAAACACGGGGAAGCTGTGCCAATTCACCAATCGTAACAATTGAATATTGTCTTAGCTTTTTAGCTGTTGCCTTACCAACATAAAATAAATGTTCAATCGGCAACGGCCACAGCATATCACGAAAATTGGTTCGTGTAATTTCTACAAGTCCCATATTTTTTTTCATATCGCTTCCCATCTTTGCAAACACCTTGTTATAACTAATGCCGATAGATACACTCAATCCAAGCTCATCTTTTACTCGTTTTTGTATCTCAGTCGCAATCTCATATCCACTACCAAACAGCTTTGTGGATTCACTGACATCAATCCATGCTTCATCAAGACCAAATGACTCCACTTTATCGCTATATGCTTGATAAATTTCCTTTACTTTTTCACTATAATACACATATTCCTCATAATTAGGAGGAATGATACATAGCTGAGGACATTTCACAAACGCTTCGCGCAACGATTCTCCAGTTTTTACACCACATTCTTTGGCCTTGTCATTTTTCGCAAGAATAATACCATGTCGGCTTCTTTCACTTCCTCCAACTGCCATACATACCTCACGAAGCTGGGGAAACTTCATTTCTTCAATTTGCGCATAACAATGATTGATATCGCTATGCAGAATCACTCGTTCCATATTCCTCACCTCGCAATTTATTATATACCTTTTGTTCCAAAAATCAATATATTTTGGAACATTTCTATATTTTGTAAAAAAACCATATATTTATCGTTCCATTCTTGACATATCATTATTCTATGGTAAACTAAACTTAAGAAATCAGGTGATATTCATGAAGCTAAGCGAACTCATTGCTTATTATCGCAAGCTCAACAATCTAAGCTTAGAAGCTATCGGCGATTATGTCGGTGTTGCAAAATCAACTGTCAAGCGGTGGGAATCCGGGGAATCGAAAAATATTCCGGAGGCAAAGTTGGAAAAGCTTTCCGAACTATTTGAAATTGATGTTCCCACTTTTTTGAACGGACAGGTCAAGCCGATTCTTGGCTATGTCAAGGCAGGCTATGACATGTTTGCAAGCGAAAATCTTTTAGGCTATGAAGAAGTAACAAAAAAGGAAGCCGCACAAGGAGATTACTATTTAAAGGTACAAGGAGATTCCATGAACGGTTCTCGTATCCATGACGGTGATTTGGTCTATGTGAAAACTTGTTCAGATGTAGAAAACGGTGATATTGCCGTTGTAATTATCGACCAAAGTGAAGTTACAATAAAGAAAATACTTAAACAAGAACATGCCTTAGTCTTAATGGCTACCAACCCTGCTTACGAGCCGCGTTTTTTTGATGAAAATGATATTCGTAATAAACGCGTACAAATTATTGGGAAGGTTTTACATTCGAAAATTCAATTTTAAGCGTCCACTCATTTAAAATTGCTAGGAAGGTGAATATATGTATCACATTATGATTATTGAGGATAACGAAAAAATACGTAAAGAGCTTTGTGATTTTTTAAGTAAAAACGGTTATCAGACCTCTGGACCTGATGATTTTGAGCATATCTTGAAAATCATTCAAAATTCAAAGGTAGACTTATTATTATTGGATCTAAATCTACCTGTTGTCGATGGGCATTACATTTGCAGCGAAATTCGCAAAAAAAGCAATCTCCCTATCATTGTAGTAACCAGTCGTGATTCTGAAATGGACGAATTGATCAGTATGAATTTAGGAGCTGATGACTTCGTTACCAAGCCTTATAACCTTCAAATTCTTTTGGCACGGATTGCTCGTGTACTACAACGAAGTTATGAACATGAAAACAGCAATATTTTAAAAATTCACGACATTGCTTTGGACATATCGAAAAGCACCTTATCTTATAAAGGTAAAAGTTGCGATTTAACCAAAAACGAATTGCGGATCATGCACTGCCTTTTTATCAATAAGAACAAAATTGTTTCACGCAATGAGCTAATGCAGCATATGTGGGATTGTGATTTATTCGTTGATGACAATACCTTAACAGTAAATATCAATCGTTTACGCAAAAAACTAGAGCTTCTGCAATTAGACGACCTGATTGTTACAAAGCGCGGATTGGGATATATTATTTATGAAGATTAGTGAATTTCTGCGTGAAAAAATTTATCTTTTTGTTTTCACTTTCTTATGCAGTCTTATTATCTTCTTCTTTTTATTTGCTATTCGAGTTACACCTAGTATTATCGTTATTATCGAGTTTCTTGTTTGGAGCATCGTTATCGTTGTACTTTGCGTGGAGTATGGTCGTCGATATTCCTTTTATAAAGTATTAGATGAAACACTGGCAGGTTTGGAACACAAATATTTAATTACCGAAATCATTGAAGAACCGCAATTTGCAGATGGAAAAATGCTGTTTGAAACTTTGCGCGATGTGGATAAATCTATGGCAGATCACGTACATATATATCGCAACATTCAAAACGATTATAAATCTTATATTGAAATGTGGGTACACGAGGTTAAAACACCTCTTGCTGCCGCTAAATTGATTCTCGATAACAACCCAACAACAGTCAGCGAATCCTTATGTGAAGAAATCGAAAAAATCGAGTCTTTTGTTGAACAAGCACTATTTTATGCTCGCAGTTCCAATCCGGAAAAAGACTATATCATTAAAAAAATCCCCTTACAGGAATCTGTCAATCGTGTTATTCGAAAGCATTCAAAATCTTTCATTTATAAAAGAATGCGTATCGAAATAAAGGATATTGATACTTTTGTGTATTCCGATACCAAATGGTTAGAGTTTATTCTTGACCAAATTATAGGCAACGCTCTAAAATATATGCCTCAGGAAAACGGGCTATTGCAAATTTTTTGCGAACAGGTCGAGAATGCTGCATATCTGCACATCAAAGATAATGGCATCGGTATTGCTTCACATGAGCTCCCTCGCATCTTTGATAAAGGGTTTACCGGAAGCAATGGCCGTACGAATGAAAAAGCTACCGGTATTGGACTATATCTATGTAAAACACTTTGCGATAAGCTATATCTAAATATCCAAGCTTCTTCAATACAAAGAGAAGGTACGACAATCACAATCACTTTCCCAATCAGCAAGCTTATGCTACTTAAATAACAACTGTATGAAAATAGCTTTTGTCTATTCGAAACGTACCATGCGCCTACTTCCCAAGAAGGTACGTTTTTTCATTATGGCTACTTAGATAACTTGACATTTTGTTGATGTTCCTTACTTTATCGTTTATCATCAAATTCTTTGTATTCTTTTTTTATATAGTTGCAGAACGCTGCTTCATTTTATCCTTTTTTCTTATCTTACAAGTTTGTAATAGTATTGTAATATACTTCCATGGCAAGAAATCTTGCTCTTCCTTACAATATAGGTGTACATTGGAGGTGTCTGATATGAAACAACTGTGGAAATACCGATTTGAATTTTGTATTGCCTTATCCGGAGTTTTGTTATTGGGAAGTATTTTATTTCCTACAACCATGCCGGAAGAACTTTATGTTTTATTGCTTATTTTATTCTTGGTATCCATTGTGTTACTGAAATTAAATGGCATCAACAATTATTTAAAAAAGAAAATTCAAAAAGGAGGAAGAATTTTATGAAACCGATTTTAGAAGTCGAAAATCTTGAAAAATATTATGGGAACCGTGGAAACATTACAAAAGCGGTTGATAACATCAATTTTTGTGTAAATGAAGGAGAGTTTGTCGGTATTATGGGCCCAAGTGGTTCAGGAAAAACCACCTTATTAAATTGTATTTCTACTATTGATACAGTTACCAGCGGTCATATTCGTATCAATGATAAGGATATTACCACCCTCAAAAAAGACAACTTAAGTAAGTTTCGTCGTAATGAGCTAGGCTTCATTTTCCAAGACTTCAACCTGCTTGATACTTTAACCGCCTATGAAAATATTGCACTTGCTTTAACAATCCAAAAGGTAAAGACGGCGGAGATTGAAAAACGTGTACACGATGCAGCACGAAAATTAGATATCATGGATACTTTAGAAAAATATCCTTATCAGCTTTCTGGCGGACAAAAACAGAGAATCGCTGCGGCTCGCGCACTCATCACCAATCCAAGCCTTATTTTAGCCGATGAACCTACCGGTGCTTTGGATTCTAAATCAAGTCGTATGCTACTTGATTCTATGGAACGTATGAATCAAGAATATAATGCTACCATTATGATGGTTACTCATGATGCCTTTACCGCTTCTTATGCACAACGTATTTTATTTATTAAAGACGGAAAAATCTTTAATGAGATTATTCGCGGAAACGATTCTCGTAAGGAATTTTTCAACAAAATCCTAGAGGTTGTTACACTGCTTGGAGGTGACACAAGCAATGTACTTTAAGTTAGCCTTAAAAAATGTTAAGAAGAGTTTTAAAGATTTCTTAATCTACTTTTTAACCTTAGCCTTCGCTGTCTGTTTATTCTATATATTCAACTCTTTTCAATCTCAACAGGCTGTACTGGAAATGAATGCTTCACAAGCAGAAATTGTAGATCTGTTATCCACCTTTATGTCTTTGCTATCCGTTTTTGTAACAGTCGTTTTAGCTTTTCTTATCTTGTATGCCAACAACTTCCTTATTCGCAGACGAAAAAGAGAGCTTGGTATCTATACCTTATTAGGTATGCCAAAAGGTAAAATATCAAAAATTCTTGTCTACGAAACCTTAATCATCGGCATCATCTCATTGATAACCGGTATGCTTTTCGGCATTCTCTTATCTCAGGCACTTACTGCCGTTACCGCTTCGATGTTCGAGGTTCCACTAAATTATCACTTTGTTTTCTCTCCATGGGCAACCTTGATTACCTTTCTTTCTTTTGGCGGTATCTTCCTATTAACCATGGTTTTCAACACCTTTGTTTTAAATCACTATAAACTAATCGACCTTATCAATGCAGATCGTAAAAATGATGAATTTAAAATCAAAAAGGTATGGATTTCCGCTTTAATCTTTATGCTATCTGTCATCATTTTAGGCTGTACCTACTATTACGCAATCGACAAGGGACTATTAGCTTTTAACAATCTACCTATGATTATCGCAGCCGGTTGCCTTGGAACCGTATTATTCTTCTTATCACTAGCCGGATTTTTACTAACTGTTGTAAAATCAAATAAAAAGCTCTACTTTCATGGCTTAAACAGCTTTATCTTACGTCAGCTTCATTCCAACATCAACTCTAACTTTTTGTCCATGAGTGTTGTCTGTATCATGCTGTTGTTAAGTATCGGTGCTCTATCAACCGGTATGAGCTTAAATAATACAATCAATAAAACTATTCGTGTTTCCACTCCTTACGATGCCACGATATCTTTACGTGAACACTATGAACTTGTAGATAAAGAAGCTTCCGATGAAGATCGTAAATTTGCAGTTCATTTAAACGAAGAATCTCAAAAAATGATGGCAAACACAAAAAAACTTTATGAAAGTCTCAACCAAAAATATGCCGATAAGCTTCAAGGCTCTAACATTGTTTCTACTTATCTATCCGATTTCACTTACGAAGATTTAAAAAAGCTGCATATCTTAAACAAAGACAATAGCGCTATGCTGCCTAACGAATACGATATGCCACTGATGCTAATACCTCTTTCCGTCTTTAATCAAGAATTAAAGGTACGTGATTTTGATCCTATTGAATTGAAAAATGACGAGATTTATATCCATAACGATTCTGGTGTACTCGCCGATTTCACATATGATATCCTTGAGGATAAACCGACAATGGAAATTTTTAATAAATCTTTCCATGTTATTAACGATGATTTCGAAATCATGCCAATCGGCACAACATCTGCTGTCGGTTCTATGGGAATCTGTATCGTCATGCCGGATTCACAAATCCCGAAAAATGCTACTGTATATGAAACCTATTGGAATTTTGATGTTATAAAAGATACAGATGCCGAACGCATCAGACAAGAATCAACCAATACTCTTAGCAACTCAAATTCTAAATACGAGTGTGGTTATATGTATTCTTCAGACACCAAAGAAGATGTTTACGTCAACAGCAAGGGCTTATCTGTTGTATTCACCTACATCGGCATATACCTCGGAATTGTATTCTTAATGGCTAGTGCAGTTATTTTAGCACTTCAACAACTATCACAAGCCAACGATAATAAGAAACGCTATACAATCCTTGAAAAAATCGGTACCGAAAAGAAAATGATCAATCGTTCGATTTTCGTTCAAATCGCTATTTATTTCTTCTTACCGTTACTGCTTGCTATCGTTCACAGCATTGTCGGTATTCAAGTCGTTAATAATATTGTCATGGTATTTGGCAGAGCAAGTATTCTTACTTCCTCTTTAATTACCGCTGGTATTATTATTCTCATTTATGGCGCTTACTTCCTAATTACCTATATTGGATATAAAAACATCTGTAAGACCACTCGCTAAAGAAAACAAGATGTTGAGTCATAATGCTCAATCATCTTGTTTTTTATATCGAAAGCATTGTGCATTCCTTTGTACCTCTGCACTATCCGGCTTATAGTTTGCTGCCCTCTTATGATAAATAAATGCTTTGTCCTTATCCCCCAATTGCCACCAACAAACACATAGCTGCAAGCATGGTAAATAGCCATAGCAATCCACTTCAATAAATGCTCCGCTAGTAGCATCAATCCTTCTTGATAATGCTGTTTCATACCAAAAAATCGCTTGATGATATTGTTTACGATCAAGAAAATGCTTACCGATATCACAACAAATTTCCGCACGTGGCTCATCATATATAAAACTACGTAAAAAGCAACGCAGTGCATACTTCTCATTTCCCAAGAAATAAGCACAATATCCTAAAATCTGACATGCGCTAATACAATTTTCTTTCCACCCTTGTCCATCATTCAAAAATTGTTCTAATAGATCAGCAGAGCGTTGATAAAATTGATGATTGTATAACTCACGAGCATAATAAAATTGTTCTCTTGGTGTTAGCACTACCCCCTTATCCAGCTGCTTTTCAAAGATACGCAAATTACGCAATGGATCGTTAACCACTAGCTTTTGATGCCGAATCGCAATATCCAAATATTCAAGCTTTCCTTGCAAAGCAATCGTTTCATGCACTGCTCCTACCCACTGATGCGAAGAATCATTTTTTATGATACGCTCACGATAATACGAAAATACTACTGCTCCCTGTTCATCAAATTCCGTATCATATTTGCATAAGAATATATCAACACTGTGATTTCCTTGCTGCTTCAACCTTTTCAGCTTGGCAATATCTTCATCAAGAATCACATCATCAGCATCTAACCACATCACATACTCACAGCTTGCTTTTGAAAAAGCCTCATTACGAGCTGCCGCAAAATCATCTATCCACGGATAATCGAATACCTGTTTCGTAAAGGAATAAGCGATTTCCTTCGTTCGATCACTGCTACCGGTATCCACGATAATGATTTCGTCAGCAAATTGTTTCACACACGCTAAACAACGCTCCAATACAGCCTCTTCATCTTTCACGATCATACAAACACTAATCGTAAGCATGCTTTACCTCAAGATTAAAAACTCATTTGATAAACATTGAGATAAGCATTCACGCTTTGTCCACCACAGCATAGCTCTATACAACCGCAGCCATCTGCCACTAAAGAAATGCAGTCATGCTCTGCCAATTCCAACACGATGCTGCCACTCGTATATATACCCCCAACGATTGCCATACGTGATTGCTCAAGCACTTGCTCATGGTTAATCTCAATTGCCAAAGCTCCCCTTCCATTCACATTACCGGAAACAAAGGCACCATATTGAATGACATACAAGCCGGTTTCTTCAACCATAAGTGTACGAAAATCATCAGATATCTTTATCCCGCTAAGCATATTCCCCATATCAAAGGTAACCGCTTCACCGGCCGAAATTTCTTTGCATGCAAAGCTTTGTAATGTTGCCGCAGCAAAACGAACACTTCGCACATCTTCTCCTGCTTCACCGCAAGGTCCCGTAGCTCCCCTTGGACCTGTGCAGCCCATTGGACCGGTAGCACCGGTTGCACCACGAGGTCCGGTTGCTCCCGTAGGCCCCTGCTTCCCCATTTCTCCCTGTGCCCCCGTATTTCCTTGGGCACCTCTTGGCCCCTGCAAACCTTCCTTTCCCTGCACTCCCTGAATCCCTCTAGGACCTTGCGGTCCACGTGGTCCACTGACAACACAACATCTCTTCAAACAAGCTTCGCAAGGCTCCTCATCACAACAAAGCGCTTCCTCTGCCATACAATCCTCTTGCTCATCAAATTCCGCAAATGGATAATCCTCATCATATTCATTTCTTTGAAACATTTTATTTTCTCCTTTCCCAACACTGCTCTCTATTCACTCCCACTATATGCAGGCTAGGCAAATGTGTGCATCATCGGAAAAATAAAATTTCCATCAAAAACATAATTTCCCATAATTTTGCTGTTATATTAACAACACTTTTGGGTACAATGAAACTAGGCAGAGAAAACTGCCTAACGCATGATCAGAAATATTCCCCCTTATTTCTATCATTGCGTTTCTCCCTTTCAATTATAATATAGAAGTAAAAGAAAAATCACTGAACCCAAGCAGTGATTTTTCTTTTATATAGTATTCTGTGAAATTAAATATCCATGAATTTCTGTGCAGCTGTTACGATTGCCATCTTATAAACCTCTTCTGCGTTACAGCCACGTGATAAGTCATTGATCGGAGCATTTAACCCTTGAAGAACCGGACCGATCGCTTCATATCCACCTAAACGAGATGCAATCTTATAACCGATATTACCGGAATTGATATCCGGGAAAATAAAGGTATTTACATTACCGGCAACGGTTGAACCAGGTGCTTTTAAGCTGGCAACCTCAGGTGCAACACAGCAGTCGAACTGCATTTCTCCATCAACTGCAAAATCAAGTGGCATACGCTTCAAACGTACAGCAGCCTCTTGAACCTTGGAAACACTTGGTCCTTTCGCAGATCCTAACGTTGAGTAAGACAATAAACCGACTCTTGGCTCAATACCGAATTGACGAACGGTATGTGCTGTCTGTAACGTAATTTCAACCAAATCATCTGCACTAGGATCAATATTGATGGAGCAATCGCCCATAACAAGATACTGATCTTCCTTTTGAAGAATAAAGCAGCTGGAAACCAATGAGCTTCCCGGACGTGTTTTAATCAACTGAAGTGCCGGACGTACCGTATCGGCAGTTGAATAAGTAGCTCCTCCCAAAAGACCATCGGCACAACCTAACTGCACATACATCGTACCGAAGAAATTACGGTGCAAGCAAGCCTCTCTTGCCTGTGCTTCGTCCAATTTACCCTTACGAAGTTCTACCACACGTGTTACCATCAGCTCCATGTGCTGATATTCCTTTGGATCCAACAATTCAATGCCGTCCAAATCAAATCCGTTTTTCTTTGCGGATTCCAACAATTCCTCTTTCTCTCCTAATAAAATAGGAACTAAGATATTTTCTTTGTGTAAACGAACAGCGGCTTCCTGAATACGTGCATCGTTTCCCTCAGTAAATACGATACGTACTCCCTTGCCTTTAATTTGTTCAATAAGCTTATTGATCATGAAAAAAATCCTCACTTTCTCTTCGGCTTTATTATACACTTTTATATGCTAAAAAAAAAGAGATTTTCACAAACGAAAAATTTCACAAAGTTTTTCCATCAGTACTTGTCAGATCTTGAAAAAATGTCTATAATTCCTACATAAGCAGAGTAGGATAGGAAGCGTTAAGTATCTTCTGAACGGGGAGTTGTCAGAAGGGCGAAAAGATTTTCTTGCGATTTCTTATCCGCATCCCGCTGTTGCATAATCGAGTGAACCTTCTTTTCCTTTATGCAATATGGAAAAAGGAGGTTTTTTATATGAATGCTTTGCGAGAAATAAAACAGCTTCCCGAAACACTGAAAACAAGTGCGAAGGAGCTAAAAAATGTCAAATCGTTGTGTGGAACAGCGATGCTGACAGCATTGAATGTGGTTGCCGGTATGTTTTCCATTCCCTTAACACCAACCTTAAAAATCGGTTTTTCCAGCGTCTTTGCCGGTCTTTCCGGTATGGTATATGGTCCCTTATTAACAGGTTTCGCCGGTATCATCGCCGACAACTTAAAGTATATCCTACGTCCCGATGGACCATACTTCCCTTTTTTTGGCATCAATGAATTTTTAACCGGTATGATTTACGGTGCTTTCTTCTACAAGAAAAAAATCACCTTACCAAGAGTCATTGCAGCACGTGCCTGCATCACCGTTTTAATCAATCTAATTTTAACTTCGCTTTGGTTAAATATTATGTATCAAAGTCCTTTATTCACCATGGTACGCTTAGTTAAAAATATCGTTTTATTCCCTGTCGATGTTGCTGTATTGTATTTCTTATTAAAAGCAGGAGAAAAAATCCTGCCAAAACAATAAACACGGTCATGCCGTGTTTATTATTTTTATCCAGCTTTAAAATAAGCTCTGACCTCACTAATAAAATATAAAGATCCGGTAATCACAACCGCTCGCTTCATCGCACAAGCTTGTTGAATGGCAGTCTTGCTATCCTCTATATAACAGACATCATACTGCTGTGCCAAGCGATCCATATCATAAGCACGTTCATGATGAAGCTTTGTTACGATCATCGTATCGGTAATACCCATCAGCTTTTCTAACATAACCGTAAAATTCTTGTCCTTTAAGACCGAAAATACAATGACCGGATTGTGAATATTATCAAGCGAATCACACAATGCCTCAATGCCCTCTACATTATGTGCGCCATCTAAGATGACAAGCGGTTCCTTTTGGACTATTTCAAAACGTCCTTTCCATTGCGTAGCAGCAAGTGCCTGACGTAAAATTTCCTCGCTAATATGCAGCCTTCCATGCAACAAAGAAACGGCTTCTATTGCCAAAGCGGCATTTTCACATTGATAGTCTGCCGCTGTCGCAAGCTTGATTTGCTTATGATCTCCATAATC
Organism: Amedibacillus dolichus DSM 3991; assembly: GCF_000154285.1. Taxonomy (GTDB): domain Bacteria; phylum Bacillota_I; class Bacilli_A; order Erysipelotrichales; family Erysipelotrichaceae; genus Amedibacillus; species Amedibacillus dolichus. The sequence goes on from NZ_DS483478.1 coordinate 74,061, forward strand.
AAACAAGATATGTAAATTTTCGCAACGACGATTCTCAATCGGCTTAAGTACATGCACCTCACTATGCTTTTCTTTAGCAATTTCCGCAAACACGCTGCAACATTCCGCTTTTTTCTCAGCTGTTACAAGAGGAATGCCCTCCTTGATGATCCCCGCTTTTTCCTTGGCAATCGCTGTATAGCTATCTCCTAATAGTTCACTATGATCCATACCGATATTGGTAATTACACTTAATAACGGTTGTAGCACATTGGTTGCATCTAAGCGTCCTCCAAGTCCAACCTCGAACACACAATAGTCTACCTTCTGTTGTTTAAAGTACACCGAAGCGATACACATATCAATTTCAAACATAGATAGATCCCATTCTATCCAAGAAGCATAATAATCATTGGCAATCTTTAAAAAATCGGCTTCTGAAATTTCGATATCATTGATGCGAATACGATCACGATGCGTAATCAAATAAGGCGACGTAAAGCTACCCACACGATAACCGGCCGCTTGTAAAATAGCACGTACATAATTGGTTGTGCTTCCTTTTCCATTGGTTCCGCCTACATGAATCGCACATAAGTCCAAATGTGGATTTCCGATACTTTCCATATACGCTTGAAAATGAGAAAGACCATAGCCTCGATTTTTTCGTCCTTCGATTTCCGCAATCAGTTCATCAACATTATGATACATCTTCCATGATCCTCCAATCAATCGGTGTTCTTCCCATTTCCTTTAAATATTCATTCGTTTTTGAAAACGGACGGCTTCCGAAAAAGCCTTGATATGCAGATAAGGGAGATGGGTGTGGAGAGGTAATGATACGATGCTGTGGATTGGTAATCAGCTTGGTTTTTTGAATTGCCCAATTTCCCCATAGGATAAAAACAATCCCCTGCGACTGTGCATTTAAAACCTCGATCACTCGATCACTAAACTGTTCCCAGCCCTTTTTGCGATGGCTTCCTGCCTTTCCCTTTTCCACACTCATAACGGCATTCATCATAAAAACACCCTGCTTTGCCCAATCCATCAGATAGCCATGCGATGGAGCATAAATATCCAAATCACTTTTCAATTCCTTATAAATATTACGCAGGCTCGGTGGAATCTTTACCCCCTTTTGTACGGAAAAACAAAGTCCATGCGCTTGATTGGGTTCGTGGTATGGATCTTGCCCGAGAATTACCACCTTTACCTGCTGTAAGGGGCATACCTCAAAGCAAGTAAACAGTTTTTCTTTCGGTGGAAATACCGTTGTTGCGGCATAAGCATGATTTAAAAAAGCCATCAGTTCTTGATAGTATGGCTTGGTTTCTTCTTCACGAAATAAGTCCTTCCAATCTTTTATTTCCATGCTTCTTATTGTATCACAAAATCTTACGTTTTCATTACGGTTTTGTTAGAAATCGTACGGATAAAAAAAGACATGCTATAATGATGACGAAAGCTGCGATACCAAAAAAACAAAAGTAAATGATCATGTAGAAGCAAACAGAAACAGCACAAAAATAAAACGATCGGCGACAAAAATCATACAACAAGGTTAGTAATAAACGATATCCTTGAGCATCTGAAAAAGTGAAACAAACAAATGACAATTCGATAAATACTGAAAGTAAAACGGAGGGATTATAAATGATACATAACTTAATGTATATAGAGCTGAAAACCGGCTATTGTGATGATGGTCCGGCATGGATCGGCTATGTAAAAACTTCAAAAACTAAGAACACTATCTATTTTAATAATCATGCATTTCAAAAAAGCATTGGAAATTATTCAAATTATATAGATATTGAAAACGGCGATGAATATTGGATTTCCGGATTAAAGAAAAAAGAAAGCAATCGCCATTGGGCAGGTCATGGAAAGATTATGATCGATCAAAGAGCCGTTAAGGAATATCTTACACTGATTAACGAACAAGAATTACCTTTGCATTTGTTTGAAATCGTCAAAATCGAGGATACATTTCCGATTGAAAGAGTACATAAGTTATTGAATGAAAAAAGAGCATAAATTCAATCTTGTGTCAAACTTTGTAAATAATAATTTCCATACATAAGGATAGGGAATACTGTTAAGCAAGAACATACTAGGATAATGAGGGATACGATAATGGAAAAAGATATGAAAAAAGAACATGAAGCAGAAATCAATGCGATAAGCAATGTAATATTTTCTTTTCATACGGTGCTTTTACTGGCATTCACTTTAGGCACGCTTTTAGTATTGCTTTACTACTTCGGACTGCTTTAGCATCTCACAAGATGCTTTTTTGTAATAATTTTTATTGATGTAAACATAGTAATTATTTTTCATCACGCTATTGTATTTAAGCATAGAAAATGATATGATACGACTATATTAGATAGAGGTGCGGATACGACAAGCACTTGCGAGCCGGCAGGCAATGAACAAGTGTATAAGCAAATCCGCCGAACTGTAGTTTCAGGCATGATGCTATGGTGGGTTCATGGAGAAGATCCATGAAACTGTCTGCGATATTGTAGATGTGCTATCTTACTTACCAAGCGCTGTATGGTCAGTAAGTCTTAGCACTTACTGCTTTTTTTATAGGAGATTGTTGTGATGAATAAAAATATGTTGGAAATCGGTGGTGTTTCTGTAGAACAGCTAGCCAAAAGCTGTCAAACACCCTTATACATTTACGATGAAGAAAAAATCAGTACAAAGTTGGCGCAATTCCACGATCTATTTCAAAGCGATGCTTTGGAAACAGAGGTACTCTATGCCTCCAAGGCATTTACCTGCAAAGCCTTATTGGAATTGGTAAAGCAGCATGGCTTATCCTTAGATGTGGTAAGCGGTGGCGAACTGTATGTTGCCAAACAAGCAGACTTTCCGATGGAGCGCGTATATTTCCATGGAAATAATAAATCCTATGAGGAACTGCAAATGGCACTTTCGTATGGTATAGGAACGATTGTAGTAGATAATGCTATGGAATGCGAGCTTTTGGTACAAGTTGCTAAACAAAGCGGACACAGTGTAAAAGCTTTGTTACGTGTCAATCCGGGAGTCGAAGCACATACGCATAAATATATCGTAACTGCCCATCTTGATTCAAAATTCGGAACCTCGATAACCCATAAGGAAGAAATTGCCCACATGGTTCAAACTTTATCCGCTATTCCTAACATTCACTTTGAAGGCTTCCACTCCCATATCGGAAGTCAGATCTTTGATGCCAATGCCTATGTTGCGGAAATTCAAACCCTGATGAAATTTGTTTATGAACTGCAAGAGGAATATCAAATTCAAACGAAGGCATTAAATCTCGGTGGCGGCTTTGCGGCTTACTACACTGCTGAGGATAAACCGATTCCATTATCTGAGGTATGTAGCACCATTCTCGATACCTGCTCTATGGAAAAAGAACGCTATCAGCTGCCACTATGTAAAGTTATGATCGAGCCGGGAAGAAGTATTGTCGCAGAAGCAGGAAGCACCTTATATCGAGTTGGCTTTACCAAACAAACCGCAAATAAAAAGTATGTCTTTGTTGATGGTGGTATGAGCGATAACATTCGCCCTGCCTTATATCAAGCAGCCTATGCCTGTGATCTTGCCAATCGCATGAATGAAGAAAAATGCGAAAAGGTTACAATTGCGGGAAAATGCTGTGAATCCGGAGATATTCTTATTGAAGATGTCATGTTACCGCATGCGCAAAGAAATGATCTGTTGATTTTGTACACAACCGGAGCTTATGGTTACAGCATGGCATCGAATTACAATCGTTTAGGACGACCGGCCGTAGTATTTGTTAAAAACGGCAAAGCCAGAATCGTTGTAAAACGCGAAAGCTATGAGGATATGTGCATGATGGAATGCGATGAACTTGTGCATATCTAGTTGGGAGGGAAATGTATGTTTGATGTAAAAGGAAGTATTGTAGCACTTATCACTCCATTTCATGAAGATGGCAGTGTAAATTTTGAAAAGCTAAAGGAACTTTGTGAATGGCATATTCAAAATGCGACCGATGCGCTGTTAATTTTAGGAACAACCGGAGAATCCAGCACTATGACACACGAAGAGGACGATGCGGTTGTAAAATGTGTACTTTCCTGTGTGCAGGGACGTGTTCCCGTCATTGTCGGAAGCGGCTCAAATTGTACACAAACGATGATTGAAAAAAGCGTAAAATATGCTAACATGGGGGCAGATGCCTTATTGGTTATTTCTCCTTATTATAATAAAACGAATACGCAAGGCATGATTCAACATTTTACAGCTGTTGCCGATGCTGTGAATAAACCCTTGATTTTATACAATGTACCGGGAAGAACCGGCTGTTCGATCAGCGAGGAAGCAATTCGCATCTTAAGCAAGCACCCCAATATTGTTGGCATTAAGGAAGCCAGCGGAAACATCTCCTATGCCGCAAACATCGCACGTTATCTAAGTGATGACTTTGTAATGTATAGCGGAAATGACGATATGATCGTACCAATGCTTTCTCTAGGTGCCAGCGGAGTCATCAGCGTACTGGCAAATGTTGTACCGAAACAAACGCATGATATGGTCATGGACTACTTACAAGGAAACACCAAAAAAGCTTGTGCAGCACAGCTTTACTATCTTGATTTGATTCATGCGTTATTCTGTGAAGTCAATCCGATTCCGGTTAAAGAAGCCTTAAATATCATGGGAAAAGAAGTAGGAGGCTATCGCCTTCCTCTCTATGAAATGAGTGATGAACATAAGGCACTTCTTAAACAGTGTATGCAGGAGGTTGGCCTATGAAGCAAATTATGATCGTAGGCTTCGGTAATATGGGACAACGTATTGCACAGGCAATCGAAGAAAGCAGCGATATGGAGATTGCCTATATCGTCAAGGAAAACAATCAGCCCGATATGGAAAAGCTTCCTGATAGAATTGATGCCGTTATCGACTTCTCACACCCCAATCACTTCGCTTGGCTGTTTGACTTTATCAAGGAAAAGCGATGTGCTTATGTTTGCGGAACGACCGGACATAATGAGCAGCAAAAGCAGCGTATTGAAGAATTAAGCCATTTTGTTCCCATCGTATTTCAAGCAAACTTTTCCCTCGGTGTAGCGGTGATGAAGGAAGTGCTTGCGATGATTACACCGATGCTGGAAGATGAATTTGATATGGAAATCGTGGAAAAACATCATAATCAAAAGCAAGATGCGCCTAGTGGAACTGCCAAAATGCTGTTGGAGGTTATGAATCCGAATAAGCAATACAAGGAAGTATATGGCCGAGAGGGCTTTGTCGGAAAACGACAAAAAGAAATCGGTGTTCATGCACTGCGTGGCGGCAGTGTTGCCGGTGAACATAGTGCCTACTATTTCGGTGATGATGAAATCCTTGAAATCAAGCATACTGCCAACAGTCGCAAGATTTTCGTAAACGGTGCATTGCATGCGGTTCGCTTTGCGATGAAGCAGACGACACCGAAAGCTTATACCATGAAGGATATTCTGTTTACAAAGGGTGCTTAGCCGCACCTTTTCTGCTATAATAAGCATGGTGATTTTATGGCACGTTTAAAAGAAGATTTACAAACCGAATTAGAAATTAAAAAAAGCCGCTTTCTTTGTTACCTCCACGCATCAACCAACGAAGAAGATGCTAAGGACTTTATTCAACAAATAAAAAAAGCACACCCCAATGCCACGCATCATTGTTATGCTTTTGTCATTGGCGAACAAAACGAAATCCAACGCTCCAACGATGATGGAGAACCTTCCGGTACTGCCGGTGTACCGATGCTTGATGTCTTAAATAAAGCCGGTATGCAGGATATTGTTGCGGTCGTTGTACGCTACTTCGGCGGCATCAAACTAGGTGCGGGGGGGTTGATTCGTGCCTATGGGAAAAGTGTTTCCAATGCTTTATCCTTTGCCAAGAAAACCACACGTATGACAATGCATAAATATCAGCTTACTTTTTCCTATGATCTCATCGGCAAGTTGGATCATTATTTCCGTACACACAGCATTGAGGTCATTAACAAGGAATACAATGAACAGGTAACTTATGAGTATTTATGCAAGACTGCGATTGATATGGATATTTCGGAAATGAGCAATGGTATGTTCCTTCCTGTTTTTATAGAAGATGTTTATGTTGATGTAGATATTTAAAAAAAATCCAAGGATCTCTTATGCAAAGAAATCTTTGGATTTTATTTTATATTCCTGTAAGAAGTTATTTAAAAAGCGTTGTGCTAAGGAATCGGGTTTTACCTGTGTAATTGCTTCCTCAAAACTAAACCACTGTGCCTTATCAACCTCCCAATCACTTACCTGACTTAGATCCTCGCTGTCGATTACAACAGCAAAATTCCAAATCAAAGTATTGGTCTTAGGAAAATATTCACTGCGCATAAAGCGTTGTTTTAGGATACTTCTTCCGATTTCCTCTTTCATTTCACGCTTTAAAGCTTCCTCAGCACTTTCCTTTTGATTGATATAGCCGGCTACCAATATATTATCTTTTTTTCCATATTGCTGGATCATTAAAATCTTATCCTCATTTGGATTTAACACAACCATAGACACCGCACTATGATAGATAGGGAAACGATATTGACGACATTGCTCACAATACGCTACTTCTCCCTCATGCTCCAAATCCTTCATTATCAACGGACTGCCGCACGCATAACAAAATTTCATAGTATCACTTCCCGCGTATTATTATACCACGTTAGCTGCTAGTTACTTGTTTGAAAGGGAAAAGATTTCAATAATACGTCTAGCGTATTTGCTTATGATTCTTAAAAGCTACGATAATCGCTTTTCGATAACCTTATCGTTTCTTTCGATGAAACACTATCTGCCATAACCTCTACCTTCTTACCACTGAAAGCAACACCATAGCGATAAATCATCTCAACTCCTTCCGCAAACATTTCCACATCGTAACGTCCGTCAATGATTTGTTGGAGTGCTTTTTGCGAAAGCTTCTTTAGACTTTCTTCTGTTCCATGCTTTTCGGCTTTTAACTTAATTAAGATACCCGGCAGCTTTTTATTCTTAGGCTTTAACTGAATATCATATCTGCCATTTCCCGATTCCCTATTTGACGATACAAAGAAACCACTGAGCAATGCACAAAGACCTAGCATAAATCCATGATAAAAATTTTCTCCTACGCTATCATAATAGCTTACCGACTGCATTAGCAAGCCTTGAATCAAATCCTTAAGCTTTGCATGATTGCCGGAAAAAATCGTCTCTTGAATCGCTACCGCTATGGACGGTGAGATGATTTGATTAAGCTGCTGCAATATTTCCTTATGATATACAAAAGCGATTTCTTTGTTAGGAAGTGCTACCTCACACATATAATCGCCGTTAAAGGAAGGTGTTGTTTTTAATACCTTTAAATATCCGGCAACAAGCAGAAAGCTATAAATGGTAGATGGATTGCTTTTTATTTGCGGATAAATAACTCCTGTATCAATATACGTAGTAAAGGACTTTCCATTTACTAACGAGGTTAAACGATCATATATTTCATTATCCGCTTGGGCAATGATTTCACTAATAATATCATTGCTTCCGGTAGATTGCCAAAAAGCACGTGGTTCGCATTCATTATGAAAATAGTTAATTACTGACCATGGATTAAAGATTTCCGTCTTACCGAAGCGATATCCGTCATACCATGCACAAAGCTCATCGTATTTGTTCGCAACACCATAATATTCTGCCATCTCTTTTACTTCATCGCAGGTAAACCCAAAATAACTGCTGTATTTATTATCCAATACAGAATGGATCGTTAAGTTATTCAAGCCACTGAAAATACTTTCCTTTGCTACATGTAAAATTCCGGTTAGAAAGCCATAGGACACATGTCTATTATCCTTTAAGCCACCGGAAAACAGATTACGCATAAATAAAATGATTTTATCATAATAATGCTTCATATAGTCTTGCTGTATCGGAATATCATATTCATCAATAATGATAATCGGCGCAATATCATAATGCTTGTGAAGCATTCGTGAAAGATCAAGTAAGGCGTTAGAAAGCTCAATTTCATTTGCTTGTCCGGATAATAGTCGTTCATAAGCCTTCTTATCAATTTCATCACACTTATCACTGTTGCGCAACTCACTGTGTCGAATGGCTTCTTTCGCAAAAATATTACGAATAGCCTCAAAGCTCATCTCCCATGAATCAAACTTAATATCCTTAAAGGTAATAAAAATGACCGGATATTTTCCTTGATATTCCCGATACCTTTCCCCACATGACCATATTTTCTTATCTTTAAAGTAAATAGAGGTATCCTCTTCACTTCTTTCAAAAAAGGTACGTAGCATATCCATATTTAATGTTTTTCCAAAACGACGCGGACGTGTAAACAAGGACACCTGTGGACGTTCATCAATAAAATCCTTGATCATCATGGTCTTATCAATATAATAATATTGAGAAGATGCCAAACGATAATCGGATATCCCGATTGGTAATGGTAGTCGTTCCGCTTGCTTCTTATACGCACCTGATTTAATACGTTGATCTAACGGTTTTTTAGCAGTTGCAGGAATTTGCCAGCTGCGTCCTTGCTTCTTAGCACCCGTTATCTTTCCTTCCCTACATAATCCAACAACCCGTCTTTCCGTTAAATTCCAAAGCCTTGCTGCTTCCTTTACCGTCATGGTATCACTCATCTTTCAACACCTCCGCTCTTATAATTTTATTATGGCATCGAAACGGAAAATGTCAATATTATTCGGAAATATATCGTATATATCTTGATATATTTCCGAAATTTATGAATATTATTTAACTTATTTCTGCTTTCTGTTTAAAAAACGGATATCCATCAAAGGCTTATCCGTTTTTTTCGCTAACACTCACCATTATCTCATGCTATCTCCATGCATTCTGACGAATTATTTTCCACAATTGTGTAAATGATACAAAGCTGATATTATCCGCTTTTTCCTTTGCAACCTGTCTTTGTCTCTTTACATTGCCGCCATGTATAACATTTAGATTGTTTTTGTCCATCATATACTGTACGTACGAAAATTTCTTCATCAAAAACCATTTCACGATCAGCTGATTGATACATAATGCTTTATCCTCAGCCTGTGCAAGAAGCTCACCCATCTGCTCACTTTGTTCATCGGCAATACGTTTTGCTTCCTCATACATTTCATCATAGCTTTCAAACATCAGCATATCTAACCTTCTTTGCAGTGATCCTGCTTTTTTATGCTCCATAAAAAATGCCCTTGTACTTTCAATCAGTGTCTCTAAATGTTCTTCATTCGCCGCAAATGCAATCATTTCATTACGTGTTCCCTCATATTCATTATCCGGCTCGCTCATAACAAAATACAATGCTTTCGCAATAATATATTGTGCTCGATCGCCAAGTGTTACAATGATTGCACGCTGCTCATCGTCGCTCTTTCCATAGATGATATACGGACAGCGAATCATACCATCAGGCAACTTAAAGGAATCCTTATAATGAATAATCTGATTCGCAATTGCTTCCTTATTGATATTTAAGCCTAAACCTACGATGACCTTAAGACTAGGATCTATTGCGGACAAAGCTGAAAGTACATCATGCGCTTCATCATCACGATCTAGGTTTGCCACATAATCCTCTAAATAGCCATTGAAATCACAGACTCCCTCTTGCTGCTTACGGCAATCTTTCTTCTGACATAAAATATCATAAATAGCCATCTCGCTCCTCCTCTCTTATTGAACTGCATGTTTCGAATAATACGGTGTATGATAACGTCCCTAATCTTAGTGTATGTGGCATTCGATAAGATTATGTGAGTGAAGCTAGTGTTTGTTACAATTTAATCATACATGAAATTCTAAGAATTACAAGGCAATTCCCCTTTTTCCATTGCTTGATTTGTGAAATCACACCACTTGTCGTCAATATATATTTACCAAACCCTAAGAATAGTTTAAAATGAATATAACTATAAAAGAAAAGGTGATTGTATGAATAAAGAAATGCTATTATCATTATTGGAAACAAACGCTCGCTATTCAACAAAGGATCTAGCCGATGTATTGTTGGAAGATGAAGAAAGTGTTATCCATACGATGAGTGAATTGGAACGTAAGAAAATTATTTGCGGTTATCACACCATTATCAACTGGGATAAGACAAACAAGGACAAGGTCATGGCGCTTATTGAGGTGGAGGTTACTCCGGAGCGAGATTACGGCTATGATCGAATTGCCCGCAATATTTATCGCTTCCCTGAGGTAGATACCATGTATCTCATGAGTGGCAAAGCGGAATTTATCGTTATTATATACGGACGAACGATGCAGGAAATTTCCAACTTTGTCGGTGCAAAGCTGGCAACAACGCAAAATGTTACCTCTACCTCAACCTTCTTTGTGTTGAAGGAATACAAGGTAAACGGTGTGGTATTAGATGAAGAAGAAAAGAAATATGACAGATTGGTAGTGACTCCCTAATGTATGAACAGTATTTAAGTGATAAAGTAAAACAAATCAAACCGAGCGGTATTCGTAAATATTTTGATATGGCAAGTGAAATGGAGGGCGTTATTTCCCTTGGTGTCGGTGAACCGGATTTTACTACGCCTTGGCATATTTGCGAAGCTGCAATTTATTCAATTGAAGAAGGACGAACACATTATACAGCCAATCAAGGTTTATTGGAGCTGCGTGAGGCTATTTGTGATTATCAGTATCGTCGTTTTCATTTAACCTATGATCCCATAAAAAATGTCATTGTTACGGTTGGAGGCAGTGAAGCCATTGATATTGCGATGCGGGCAATCGTTAATCCGGGCGATGAGGTTATTTTAATGGAGCCTTCTTATGTTGCTTATACACCAAGTGTTGAGCTTCAAGGAGGGATTCCGGTATATATCAAACTATCTCATGAAGACGAATTTAAGCTGACTGCCGAGAAGCTAGAGGCTGCGATTAGTGATAAAACCAAGGCTATTTTACTGAACTTTCCAAGCAATCCTACCGGTGGTGTCATGAGTAAAGAGGACTATGAAAAGCTAGTTCCGATCATCAAAAAACACAATCTTATCGTGTTAAGTGATGAGATTTATGCCGAGCTTACCTATGATACCGACTTTTGTTCCCTAGCAAGCTTCGATGAAATCAAGGATCAGGTTATCATTATCAGCGGCTTTTCCAAGGCGTATGCCATGACCGGCTGGCGTTTAGGCTATACTTTAGCAAACGAAACCTTTACACAAGCAATGAACAAAATTCATCAATACATTATCATGTCCGCTCCGACAGCTGCTCAATACGGAGCAATCGAAGCTATGCGGCATGGCGATGTGCATGTGCAGGAAATGAAGGAAAGCTATCAAGCCAGACGCAATTTCATTACTCGTGGTTTTAATCGCTTAGGACTTCCTACGCATTTGCCACAAGGCGCTTTCTACATCTTCCCCGATATTCGCTCTACCGGTTTAACAAGCGATGAATTTTGTGAACAGCTTTTATTAGATCAAAAGGTGGCTTGTGTTCCCGGAACTGCCTTTGGTGATGCCGGTGAGGGCTTCATTCGTATCTCTTATGCTTACAGCATTGAGCATATTAAGGAAGCCTTAGAACGCATTGAGAAGTTTCTTACAAAGCTTAGAAAATAATTATGGATATCTTCATTCTTTAGGAGGTTGAATATGAAACGCTATGACGGTAAGAACGCATGGTGGTTCTTGTTGATTATCATTTTGTATAATCTTATCCCTATCATTACCTTATTCTTATTCAAAGATTTTAGTAATGGGTTTATTTTAACGATTTCTTACATCTTTTATTATTCCTTTGACTTCCTGCTTATTCCAATATGTGTTAGAAACTATATCGAGCTATACGATGATCATTTCCTATTTTATTATGGATTCAGCAAAAAAGAAGTACGCTTAGCACAAATAAGGAAAATGGAAAAGACACATAGCATTGCAGCATCGAGTGCCAATTCTCTTGATCGCATCTATATTGAAACCTATGGTGATGAATTGATGATAGCATTAAAAAACAATGATGAATTTATAGAAGATGTAAAACATCGGATTGAACAATTACGAGAAAACACATAAAAATCGCTTCTTAGAGCGATTTTTATATATTTGTGAGTGCTAGTCATCGTTTTCAAGCAGCCAATCACGTGCATTCATTTTACATATTCCACCAAAATCCTGTTTTGGATCATCGTCCATAGTAAGAAGATATTTAGGATAATTATCCTTGATAGAATATAAAGAACGTAGTTCTCGTGATGTATACCCATAATCCTGGACACGTTAAAATTTAATTTTATAAGTTTAACTCATGGATGCTAGCCTGTATTGAACAGGTGGCATCCATTTTGTTTTTGCTTGTATTCTTTCGTTATTATAATAATCTATATATTCCTTCATTGCATTAGAAAATTCTTTAAATGATTTATAATTATTTTCATATCCATAATAAATTTCGTTTTTCAATCTTCCAAAGAATGTTTCCATTATAGAGTTATCATAACAGTTTCCTTTACGAGACATAGACTGAGTTATTCCATGTTCCTTTAATGAATTGATATAATGAGCATGTTGATATTGCCATCCTTGATCCGAATGAAAGATTAATCCATTTAATGTTGGAAACTTTTCATATGCTTTATTAAGCATATTTTTTATCTGCTCAAAATTTGGACTTAATGATAAATCATAAGAAATGATTTCGTTAGTAAACATATCTAAGATTGGCGAAATATAACACTTGCCCCATGGAAAGTTAAACTGCGAAACATCAGTTGTCCACTTCTGAAAGGGTGCTGTCGCTGTAAAGTTTCTATCAATAATATTATCTGCAATTCTTCCTACATTGCCTTTATATGAATGATATCTTTTTTTTGGACATTTTCCCAGTAATCCGTTAATATGCATAATCCGTTGTACACGCTTATGGTTAACATGAATACCTTTAGCTTTTAATGCGTGATAAATGCGTCTTACACCATATCGTCCTTTATGTTTATTAAACAATTTTACTATTTCCTTGGTTAATTCTTCATTTCTTATAGCTACTTTATCATCTTTCGATACTTCAAAATAATATGTTGATTTAGATAATCTCATAGCTTTCAATAGATATTTTAGTTTGTATCCTTGCTCTCTAAGTTCTTTGATGATCGCTGCTTTTTCGCCTTGAGATGCGCAGCTTCCTTTTCCTTTCTCAAGGCGATCGATTTTTTTAATACTTCAATTTCTGCTTTGATATATTCATTTTCAGCTCTTAATCTAATTAATTCTTCTAATTCAGTTTCATTTAAATCTCTTTGTACTATTGTTTTCTTGTTCATATCAGGATTCTTGCATTTGCGACCTTTCTTAGATTCTACAAGACCATTATATCCTAATTCTTCGTATTTGCGAATCCAAGAGTACAATAAACCTTTATCAATTCCCGCGTCAATCGCAACAGACGTCATGGATTTACCTGTTAAATATTGATTTATTAAAACTAACTTAGCATCAGGTGTCCACTTATAATTTTCGTTTGAATGTTTCAAGATATTAGGTCCGTGTTTATCATACATTCTTGTCCATTCTCTAATTTTATATCTAAAAGAATGTTGTTTGACTTTCTCGGGTGTTGGTGGATATGTGCCTGTTTCTTTATAGAATTGTACACATTCCAATTTAAACTCATAACTATAACGCATATAAAAATACCCTCCTTACTGGCTTGTCCAGTAAAGAGGGTACATATCAATATGAGTGCGTTTTTTAATACCCGCTTCAATTTCCGTAATTTCACACCATTGCTTGACATATTCTAAACAAGCGACATGCTATACTGTAAGCATAGAAGGAGGCTTGATGCAATGCACTGGATATTGAAGCATAAAGGGAAAGGGGAATGTATTGAGAACAACGGTGGAAAAACATTAAGCTATGATGCGAATCAAGGAATCCGAATTTTAGAAATTGATGGCTATGCATTTAAGGATATAAACGGTAATGGTGAATTAGATGTATTTGAAGATTGGCGCTGTCCATTAAGTGAGCGAATCAAAGATTTTGTAGGAAAGTATCACCTTTATCAAAAAGAAGGGATATTGTATTATCCACATGGTAAGCTTATATTGCCAATGGAGTTTTATGAAGAATTTGAAAGTGTCCATGTACGTCGGCTTATCATGCAGCTAGATGAAAGTGAAGATGTGTTTTATATCATGGAGCATTCGATGATTGCTGTTTTTATCTTGATGATGGATAATGATTATGGTGTAAAAAAAGGCGGCTATCTGCTTGATGTTCTATTACGGGGTATGAAATTGAAAGTTTTGGAAAATATGGCGTATACAATCGTAGAGGTTTTACAGGGATATCTTAGTATTGCATATAACAGTTAAGCAGTTCAAAGAAAAAGTCAGTGTGTCATTGGCTTTTTTTATGTTTTTCGAAAAATTAGTAAATTTTTTTGTTTTTCTAGTGCTTGTAATCGTATTACCTTATGAGATACCAAAGCGTAGCTCTAAAACGAAAGGAGGAAAAAATATATGATATATCGAATTGAGAATGCTAGAAGGGTATGCTAAGCTTTACATAAAGTAAGATATTAAAAAATACATAAAAAATGAGGAGGTGTGTGATGAAAAGTAAAGAAGTTTTAGCATCAGTGATTCATCATCAGGATAAACAAAAAGCATACGATCGTTATTGTAAAAGAATATTCAGCAATAAACAAATCCTAGCAAGATTATTAAAGGAATATATTGCAGAGTATAAAACACTTTCGTTAAAAGAAATCATGAAATGCTTAGGGAATGAAAAAGAAGAGTATATCAGTAATCTCAACTTGGAGGACGAAAGCGTATTAGGCTCTTTGGTACGCTATGATATATTGTTTGTAGCGGATATTCCCAAGAGTGATAAGCAACAGATGATCAATATCGAAATACAGATGAATGATCGACCCCGGATACCCGTTGCTAAAGCGAGCGGAATACTATTGCAGTCGATTGATCGTACGCCAGAAAGAATATAAGAAGATACAAAGGGTACATTCGATATGGCTGATGCAGGAATATGCAAATAGGAAAGAAGGAGTAGCGAATCATTACAGCATGAAAGAAGAATGCTTGGGAAATAGATGGGAGGAGAAGGTAGAGAATTATGGTATGATGCATATCTTCATGTTGTATCCGAAAGGGAAGTATGACGCAAAGGATACAAGCTTTCAAAATTGATGAATGTATTGTTTAAGAATGAGCATAGTGCAGAGGAGAAGTTGGAGATATTGAGGAAGCAATTTGGAATAAAGGTAACGGAAACGATGGAAGAGGAGGTAGAAGAAATGAGCCATATATGTATGTATTATGAGCAGGAAGGTAAGAAAGCAGGATTGGCAGAAGGAATGCTTATCGGAGAACGACGTGGAAAGAAAAGTGTGGTACTATGTCAAGATTTCGGACAACTAAAATATAAGAATTTTCAATTTTTAGTTTAAATTATTCTGGTAGTAGTTTTTTTCATATTTGTTTGGAGATTGGTAATCACAATGAGAATGTATTCTTACTGTATTGTAAAATCCTTCTATGTATTCAAATACCATCTGATAAGCTTCTGAATAGTCATTTATCTTTTTTCTGTTTAGCCATTCTCTTTTTATCAATGCATGAAATGATTCTATGCATGCATTATCCCATGGATTCCCTTTTTTAGAGTAACTGCCGATCATTCCTACCGTTAGATTATAGTATTTTTTTGATGTGAATTGAACACCTCTGTCACTGTGTATTACTACCGGATTATCTGTTTTTCTCCTCCTTTTTGCTTCTTCCAGACATTTTAATACTTCCTCTACTTCCATTGTTTTTGTTAGTTTCCAGGCTATTATTTTTCTTGAGTATAAATCCATTATACTTGTCAGATACACAAATCCTTCTTCCTGTGTCCAAATATAGGTTATATCTGTACACCAGGCTGAATTCGGCTTTTCAGGATTGAAATTACGTTTTAGAATATTCTTCAGTTTTGATGAAAAATCACTGTCCTTAGTGGTTATTGTGCATGGTCTGATATAATGGGCTTTAATACCCATCTCACGCATAATATTGCCCACATATTTTTCGCTGACTTTTATTCCTGACTGATTCAGTTTTACAGTTATTTTCGGTGCTCCATAAATTTCATGTGATTCTTCATGAATTGCTTTTATTTTTTTACTGAGTTCTTGTTTTCTAACTTTTTGTTTAGAAGGTTTTCTGTTAACATAATCATAATATCCTGATTTACTGACATTAAGTTTATCGAGCATACCGGAAATCGAAGCATTATTATCATTCTGCTTTTTTATTTTGATTTGATAATAAAGTTCCTGTTTCGTTATTTTCCCAGTATGCCAATAGCCTTTTTTAAGACATCAAGCGCATCCTGTGTATCTTTAAGCTCCTTACGCAAACGAGCAATTTCTTTAGCTTCATCACTAGAGAAATTACCAGAACCTCTGGAAACAATAGTACCATTATTTTTATCAGCATCTTTCACCCATTTATGAACAGTACTGTCAGCAATGTCAAAACGTTTAGCAATAGAAAGTTTAGATTCATCAGGATGATCAAGTACATACTGAACAACTCCTTGTTTAAATTCATCTGTAAATGTAGGTTTAGCCATAATTAAATTCCTCTTCTTTCTGTGTTAATAATTTATGACAGTATACCATAAGATGCTTTAACTCTCACATTTAACTGATACGGTTTTTATTCTAGCATCAAGCTATAAAAGTTTTATCGTATGCGTATCATCAAAACATGCATAAAAAATATCATTTGTTTATAAAATTAAGTGAAATTTAAGAAATGCTATCAACAGATTGCTAAGAAGAATGATATAATGATTAAGAACTTAAAAGACATGGAGGATATTTATGTTGAAAGATGAACGCGATGATTTGATGCAAGATGATGAAAGCTTAGATGATATGATTCATCAGTACAATGAAGAAAGTGAATTGCGCCGAAAAATAAATGAGATGAAAAAGCAGAAGGAAGCTTCAATTCCTAAAGAAGATGATGAAGAAACCGGTTTTTATATTCCACCAAAGGAAACAAAGGATTTCACAGAAAACGAAGAACCTTTGGACGAAGATAAGACATTGGTTATCATGGACTCTCAAGCAAAGGCAAGTTTTTGTACACAACCGGAAGATACACTTCAAGATGCTTTAGAAGAAAATGTTGAAGTGGAGGAAGAAACAAAACACGCCAAAGCAAAGAAAGCTAAGAAACGAAGTGCTGCCGAAGAAGAGGAAAGAGCAAAGAAATTGAACAAGATTATCACAATTGTTATCATTTCTATCTTGTCAATTGTGTTGATAGCCGGTGTTGGCTATGGTATTTATTCTGTTTTCTTTAATAACGATGATGAGGACATTGAAGAGGTTGTTCCTGAAGATAAAGAAGATCATAAGGACAAGGATACCAATCAACAAAACAGCACGCCACAAGAGGATATTACTGACAACAGTGCGGAAATTTCACGTTTAGAAAAACAATATCAGGTATATGAGGATCAAATTAAAAGCATTGAAAATCAAATCAATGAAAAAGTAGGGGAAATTCAAAATCTTGAGCAAGCGGAAAAAAATTCACAGGCACGTAAAACTGCAATGGACGATGCGCAAAGAAAAATGGACGATGCGAAACTATTGATGGATTCTATTAGCGATAAGGAATCTGCGGAGTATAAAACCGCTACTCAACGATACGATAATGCCAAGTATCAGTACGAATTGGCAAAACAGGAATTTGACAGCAATGGCGGATTGGTTGATAATACGAAGAAAATCAACGATTTACAGGCAAGTATATCGCAACTAAACGCAAAGATACCGGATATTCAATTAGAAATGTCTAAGATTGAAACGGATTTATATAACCTAAAGAAATAGCTGACTGCCAAGGTCAGCTTTTCTGCATCTGTGAATGTGCTATAATAATTCTGTTGGAATGGAGGAATTAAAGTGGGAAACTTAAATGTGAAGCTACACCATTTGTTAGATCAATTTAGTACAGATGAAAAACGTATTCTTTTGGTAGGAGCTTCTTTGTATATCCATTATGCTTTGGCGGCAGTTGTGGTTTTGTGGATAATCATAGCTATGCTACGTGAAAAAAGGTTGTTGACTATCATTAAACAAGTACCTCGTTCACGTTTTGCTTTGGTATTCTGTATCATCACGACAATTGTGGCAGCTCTCTATGAAAATTGGATAGGGGTTGCTTGCGGTATCGGACTGCTTCTTGTTTTTCTGTATATTTTTTATTATCGTACGGTAATTACAAAACCTTGTTTCGAGCTGCTGTTAGATATTTGCATAGTTTGTTCAATGTTTTTTGTCGTTTGGGGCTGTATCGAATATTATTTGATATGTCAGCGTTTAGATCATAGCGTCTTTGAGCTGTTTATTGCGAATAGTCCTAAAAACCGCGTGCATGTCGGCAGTTTTAATGCCAATTATTACGCTATGATCATCGAATTTACTGTCTTACTATGTTTTTATAAAGCTTTGCAATGGAAGTCTGTGAAGCATACTCTATGGTATGGCTTTGCGGTAATTGCTAATTTGTTTATGCTTGTGTTTACCGGTTGTCGTACAGCATGGGTACCGTTTGTAGTAAGTGTACCGTTATTGATCTTGTTTTGCGGAATGTATAAGCTCTTTGCTCTTTCTCTTGTCAGCATCGGAGGTGTTGGTGGATTTGTCTTGATGAATCCGGAGCTGATGAAACGTGCCGCGTATATAACAAAGGATTTTGCCAAACGTGAACGTATATGGACAACAGCTATTCAAGGAATAAAGGCACACCCATTGTTTGGAGAAGGGCCAATGACCTATTTACAAATTTATCCACTCTATAACGGACACCCGACAAACCATTCACATAGTATCTATTTAGATCCTATTCTTAGTCATGGCATCATTCCGGTATTGATTGTTGCTGTATATTTTTTCAGTAATTTAAAAGAAGCTGTCAAACTCTTTACACAAAAAATAGATGTTCCTTTATTTGGGTTAATAGTTGGTTTTCTTGTAACCGTACTCTTGCATGGAATGCTGGATTACACAGTGTATTGGATACAGACAGGAATTTTATTTTTGATGGTTATGTCTGCTTCAAGTATGTATTTTCAAGATGGATATAATAAAGGGAAAAGAAAGATATGACAAGTGTTCGTTTTTATGAAGAAGTTGCCGATGAATTATTAAAATTTGCGGTTATTATTGCCAAACATAAGGGAAAATGGGTGTTTTGTAAGCATCGTGAACGTGATACCTATGAGCTTTGTGGTGGGCATAGAGAAGAAGGAGAAGCTATTATCGACACTGCTAAGCGAGAGTTGTATGAGGAAAGCGGTGCTTTAACATTTGATATGCACGCAATCTGTGTTTATTCGGTACAAAAAGATGATGCTTCAAATGGAGAGGAAAGCTTTGGAATGCTTTACTATGCCGATGTTAAAAGCTTTGAGCCACAGCTGCATTATGAAATCGAAAAAACAATACTTACAAAGAATCTGATTGAACATTGGACATATCCGGATATTCAGCCTGCATTGATAGCGGAAGCAATCAGACGAGGTGTTTGTTAGGGTATCAAAATTAAGCGCGTTATGGATAGAAATCCATGCGCTTTTTTTATTCTAATTCATAAATGTTATCTATCGTTCAAAAAAATGTAACCGCTTTCTATTTACAGTTATTTTTTAAAGGACTATAATATTTTTAGAAGAACTGGTAATAAAAGGAGGGGTAAGCATGAAGAAAATCTGCAAGATAATTATTAGTTTATCGCTAGTTCTAAGTATGTCCTTCTTTGGTGGAGGCACTCGTATTTTGGCAGATGAGCCACAAGATGTAGATACTTTGATCGGAAGTCTTATCGGTTATTATCGAGATGGTGCCGAAACTGATGTGCTAAGGACATTGGATACTTTAAAAGAGGTTTCATCAGAGGATTATGAAACATGGAAAGCAATTATGGATTATTGGGATTATACGGAAAAGGAAATGGTTGAAAATATCGGTGTAGCACCCGATGGACTTCCAAACGATAATTCCCATGCGTTTATTGTGTTGGGATTTGCTTTAAATTCAGATGGAACGATGAAGCCGGAGCTGATCGGTCGCTTAGAAACAGCTTTAGCAAGTGCGCAAAAATATCCAAATTCTTATGTGCTTGTTACCGGCGGAGTTGAAAAGAATGGTTGGACAGAAGGTCAAAGAATGCATGATTGGCTTGTAGAACATGGAGTGGCAGAAGAAAGAATCCTAGTGGAAACGGAAGCTGCGGATACGGCTGGAAATGCACAAAATAGCTTTAAAATTCTTTATAATATGCCAAATATTAAAACCATATCAATGATTACCAGTCAATATCACTTGAAACGTGGCACAATTCTTTACTATGCACAATCATTGTTATCCGCAAAAGAGCTTGGCAAAACACCGATTGAATTATTGGGATATGGAAATGCCGGTTATAAAGTAGATGGAAAAGATGGAGAAACAATGTTCCAAAAAGCCAATAGTCTTAAGGATATAGCCAATGTGAAAATTCCGACAAAGTTGGTAAAATCGAAATTAGATTCTATCGAAATCAGTGGAAAACAAACGTATGTACTTGGCGAGGAATTGGATATTAAAGTAACTGCTCATTATGACACTGGATATGCAAGAGATGTAACAGACAAGGCAACGATTGTCGGCTTTGATAGTCAAAGAGAAGGCAAACAGGAAATTGCTGTTGTTTATACGGAAACGGTGCATGAATCTACATCAAGCTCTTATGATATTACAAAGAGCAATAAGCTGACGGTTGAGGTGAAAAAAGAGGATAGCGGTTCAGGAGGTACAGAAACACCTGAAAATCCGGATACAGAGAAACCTGAAACACCGGAAGGAAATGGTGGACAGGATACAAATGGCAATGCTTCCAATGGAGCGAACACTTCACAAAATGGCACAAACAACAATCATGTATCTACCGGAGATACTACCCATGTGATGCTTTATGCAGCATTGCTTGTTGTTTCATGTATAGGAATCTATGCGCTTTATAGAAAAAATAAACATGTAAAATAATACTTAATGAAAAAGACAGATGTCTAGGATCGGCATTTCGAATGGTTCGATCATAAAAAGACTCTGTCTTTTTGATGTGTTATTTTTTGAAATTTGCGATTTTTTGAAAGGTATCTTCACTGATTACATGCTCGATATGACAGGCTTCTTCATCTGCTACTTCGGCATCAACACCTAAGACATTGCATAGAAAGCTTGATATGGTCTTGTGGCGATGATAGATTTTATCTGCTAATTGCTTACCGCTGTCGGTAAAATGAATATCGCCATAGCTTTCTTGTAAAAGCAAGCCTTTTTCCTTTAATATCTTCATTGCTTTGTTTACACTTGGCTTAGAAACAGCCATTTCATTCGCAACATCAACACTGCGAATCTTGCCATGACGTTCTTCTAAGATAAGCATCGTTTCTAAGTAATCTTCCAATGATTCTCCTAAATCCATGATTTCACCCCAAACTCTAGCTGTATGATACCATAACCTCTCAATTATTGACAAAGGCTTTGATAATCTTCTTCTTTAAAACCGACAAGTACCGTATTTTCATGAATCAGTAAAGGACGTTTAACAAGCATACCATTGCTTGCTAATAGCTGAAGCTGTTCCTCTTCACTCATATCCTTTAGTTTGTCCTTCAACTGCATTTCCTTGTAAAGCTTACCGGAGGTATTAAAAAATTTCTTTAAAGGAAGCTGACTTTGTTTATGCCATAAGGCTAATTCCTTGTAGCTTGGATTATTTTCTACAATGTGTCGTGCTTCAAAAGCAATATGATGATCCGTTAAATATTTCTTTGCCTTCTTGCATGTGGAGCAAGGAGGATATTCGATAAATAGCATAAGCAAACCTCTCTTTCTTTCATAATGATAATATGATTTTGATGTTTTTGCAAACACATTGCCTTTGGTATGGTAAAATAGAAAGAAGAAAGTTGGTGTAGAATGGAAACGATACGTTATCATAAAGAGGATATACAAGCCGTTGTAAAGCAGCTTAAGCAAAAAAAAGTAATAGCTTTTCCCACCGATACGGTCTATGGCTTGGGAGTGATTTACGATGAGGAAGCACTAGCTGCATTGAAATACAGCAAAGGACGTCCGGAGAATAAGCCGATACCGACCATGGTAGGAAGTTTAGCGCAAATGGAGGAAATTGCGGTTTTGAATGAAGAAGCCAAAAAGCTGGCAGCTGCATTTATGCCGGGGGCTTTTACGATGATTTTAAAGAAGAAGGACAGTGTTGCGGATTTTGTAACAAATGGAATGGAAACGATTGGTATTCGTATGCCTCAAGATGATTTTGTTTTAGAGCTGCTTCGTCAGGTGGGCTCACCGATGCTGGTAACTAGTGCAAATTTATCCGGAGAAGCAACCGGACTAGTCGATGTGCAGGTGCTCTCTCAGCTAGATGGACGAATTGATGGGATCGTACTTGGAGAAGCCGGAGGTAAGGTGGCAAGCACCATTGTGGATATGACAAGCGGAAAGTTGAAAATTTTGCGTGAAGGTCCGATTTCCAAGGCAATGCTGGAAGCGGCATTAAAGAAATAAGGTAAGTAAAGGGAGGATTTTATGGGAAGCTATTTGGTTCGCTTATGTGTATATGTCATAAGCTTTATGCTAAGCTTTTGGGCACTTTCGGCAGTACGTTTTGAACAGCTTTGTGATGTTCGAAAGCCGGGTAAGGTACAGCTGTTGTTGTTGCTGATGGCATTGGCTTTAGGCTATTTGGTAGGACAGTTTTTATTTTCCATTACGTATTATATGTAGGAGCCTGCTTTTATGATTTCCAAGTTTTATAAATTTTTACGAAAGAAGGGCATGAAATCACGCATCGTTTTTGCCTTTATTGTAGTACCGCTTGTTTTGATTGCGGTTATTTTCTTGCTGTATTATGTCATCAGTGCCAATATTTTGTATGACAAAAGTGAACAGAGTGCAAAGGCCTTTGTTGATATGACGGAAGAAAATATTTATTTGAATACAACAAAGCTTGAGGAACAGCTGGCAACAATCATGCAGCAAAGCAATTTTTCCGCAATGCTTGCATACCCAGATGAGGACACCTATAAGCAGGCTTTTGAAGCCTATATGAGTGAAAACTCTTATTTACGTCTGCGAAAGGATTTTCAACTGTTTGATGCAGATGCGCATTTGATTTTTAAAGAGGGAGCACACATTTATCCATTGGACACTATTCTGGAAAGGAAAGATGAACAAGAAGAAAACAGTTGGGTATATGTGGAGGAATTGAAGGAAATCGTATTGATTCAAAATGTTCGTAAGAATCAACAGCTTATCGGCTATGCAGTATGTGGATTTCCTCTTGATGCCTTAAGTCCTTCGTTTACACGCATGGATCGTGAGGGAAGCATGCTGGTCATTGCCGATGAACAAGGGGAGTATTTATTTGGTACAAAGCATCTTCCTTCCGATATCAAATTTGATTTTTCACAAAAATCATTTTCTTTGCGTGAAGATAATTATTATGTAACAAG
This sequence comes from Amedibacillus dolichus DSM 3991, assembly GCF_000154285.1. Classification (GTDB taxonomy): domain Bacteria; phylum Bacillota_I; class Bacilli_A; order Erysipelotrichales; family Erysipelotrichaceae; genus Amedibacillus; species Amedibacillus dolichus. The sequence goes on from NZ_DS483478.1 coordinate 97,699, forward strand.
CAAAAAGGTGAGGGGAATGGATTGGCAGATCGTAAGCTTGATCAGCGAAGAAAATCTGTATCAGGAGCTGCACAACTTCCGCAATATGATTTTATTGTATGGAATTTTACTAACAATCGTATTGGAAATCATTGCTTTCTTTATTTATCACAGCATTTATGATCCGATGAATAATATTTTGACCACGATGCGCTCGATTGATGAAGAACGCAGTTTGGTACAGCGTGTAGTCGATGACGGCAATGATGAGGTGCATCAGGTAGCAGTTAATTTTAATGAGCTGTTGGATCGCATTGAGGAGCTGGTGAAAACGGTGGAATCGGAACAGGAACAAAAGCGTGAAACTCAATTTCAGCTCTTACAAGCCCAGATCAATCCACACTTTTTATTCAATACGCTAAATACGCTGCACTTTTTGGCTTTGATGAACGATGACAAGCCGGTAGGAGAAGGCATTAGTGCATTGGCAAAGCTGCTGCGTAATACGATAACCGATCAAAAGGACGAGGTAAGCGTAGCGGAGGAAATCGAAAACCTAAAAAATTACATCATTATTCAAAAACTGCGTTATGGCGATCTGTTTGAAACCGTCTATAATATTGATGAGGAAGTAAAGGATTGCAAAATCTTGAAATTTTTGTTGCAGCCAATCGTAGAAAACAGTATTTTACATGCATTTGAGGAGGATCGCGAGCATCAGCTATTGACGATTCGGGCGCAGAAGTATCATCATTATTTAAAGATTTCGATTGGTGATAATGGAAAAGGTTTCAAACCAAAGGAACGTAAGAATAGCAATCGTAACTTAAGCGGAATCGGCATTGATAACATATCCGAACGTATTCGTTTGATGTATGGAGAAAAATATTCCATGCAGATTCAAAGCTCGATTGGCTTTGGTACGATCGTAACGCTGCTGCTTCCATTTACAAAGGAGTGATATTCATGTATAAAGTAATGATTGTAGATGATGAACGACTGATACGTATGACATTGAAAACGATGATTGATTGGCATGCATTGGACTGTGAGGTTGTGGCAAGCGCAAAAGATGGGGAAGAAGCAATGAAGCTTTTTAAGCTTCATCAGCCGGAAATTGTGATTACCGATTTAAAGATGCCGGGAATGGACGGAGTAGAGCTGATTGAACAAATCAAAGCCGATAAGCCGGATACAGCAGTCATTGCGTTAAGCAACTACTCTGATTTTGAATATGTACGTACGGCAATGAAGGCAGGAGCATTCGATTATTTGTTGAAGGTAACATTGGAAAAGGAGGATTTGATCTCCATTATTACGCAGGCAAAGCAATGCTGTATCGCCAATAGTACATCGAATGATGAGGCAATGCACACCGCTATTCAGGCGCTTCAACAAAATTTGGTTTTGATGAAAAACGAGCATTTGGTTAATCAGGCACAGTATGAGCGTATCTTTGCATTGCCTTATTTTGTTGGATATGAGGCGCATTATCAGTTGGCTTATTTTCGTATTGATAATATTGATTTCCTATATCTTGATAAGATCAAGGATCATCATCGCTTGCAAGCTCATCTGCATGATTTGATAAAGGAGTGTATTCCGGTAAGCATGGAGCATACTTTATTGTTTATCAGCAATCATTCCGGTATGATTTTATTTAACAGTGGAGAAAAACTACGAGTTGTGAATATTTGTAACAGTATCATTCGCAATATCGCACAATATATGGATATTGCGGTAAGTATTACGGTATCTGATGCCTTGCATAGCTTTGAAGATTTCATTCCGGCTTATGAAAGGCTATTGGAGGCGCATGAGCAGCGGTTTTATGAAGGAGAAGGTGTGCTGATTCAAAGTGAGGGCTATCAGCCATTTCATGAGTTGAGCTTAGATGATTTGCATGTGCATTTGGATATTTTGGAGGCTCAAAAAGCAAGGGATTTCGCAAGTATTGCTCAACTGCAACAGGAAGCCTTAAGCTATATGCGAGAGCACTGGATCGATCCGAAAACGGTAAAGGATTATTTCGTTTTTATCTTTAATAATATGGAGGGAAATGAGATTTCCAAAGGGAAGAAGATTGCTATTCCATTCGATAAGCTAAATGAACAAATCCGCATGGCAGAAACCATAGAAAAGCTAGATGAGGTATTGGACGAATCTTTTACGGTCATTGACAGCTGGCTGAAAAGCGAGGAAACCAATAAGTATCGTAAGGAAGTAGTCGATGTAATGGAATATGTAGAGGCACATTTGGATCAACGTCTGACATTGTGTATGATCGCGCAGCATTTTGAAATGAGTGAAAGTACCTTAAGCCGTATGTTTAAAAACGAAACCGGAAAGAATATGAATTATTATATCAATGAAAAGAAGATGCAAAAGGCAATGGAGATTTTGGTGAATGATGCCGCAATGATCAAAGATGTCGCAGCTGCGGTAGGAATGGACGATCAGCTGTATTTCAATAAAGTGTTTAAGAAGTATTATCATGTTTCACCGAGCGAGGTTCGTAAAAAGCGTTAAGGCTTATATGTATATTGGTAAATTGGCTTTCATATAATGGGATAAGGGCGTGATTGAATGAAGGTGTATATCAAGGCGGTGGTTATAGCGCTTATCGTGGTGGGCGTGTTTCTGCTGTTGGTACATAACAATACGTATGAGGTCTTATGGGAGGATATTAAGGAAGGTATTTTTCAAACACAAAAGAAGGAGCCTGTTGTGCATCTGACAAGACAAGATGGTACGAAGCAAGAGCTGGCATTGGAAGCCTATTTAGAGGGTGTTGTCGGTTCGGAAATGCCGGCTTCCTATGAAATGGAAGCGTTGAAGGCACAATGTGTAGCGGCGCGAACCTTTGTAACCCAACGGGATTTTCAGGTTGATGATACGGTGTCCTCACAGGTATATCATGATGAGGCGCAGCAACGACAAATTTGGGGCGATGATTACGATTATTATCATAAACGGATTCAAAGTGCGATCGAACAGACACGAGGAGAGATCATGACCTATGAGGGAGAGCCGATTTCAGCGGTATTCTTTTCAACATCATGTGGGAAAACAGCCAATGCACATGAGTATTGGAACAAGGAAACGCCATATTTAAGAAGTGTGGACAGTCATTGGGACAAGGAAAGTGATGGATTTGAGCAGCAAGTAGTTTTTACAGCACAGGAATTTGCGAATAAACTAGGCTTTGTTCATTCGATTACCCAACTTTCCGCTCCTGCTTACTATGAAAGCGGCTATGTGAAAAGCATTACGATCGATGGTATTACCTTTAGCGGACGTGAGATCCGTGAAAAGCTAGGACTTCGCTCCTCTTGTTTTACGATTGCGAGGGAAAATAATCAATATACAGTAACAACCAAGGGATATGGACATGGTATTGGTATGTCGCAAAAGGGAGCGCAGGCAATGGCGTTGGAAGGAAAGAGCTATAAGGAAATATTGAAGCATTACTATCAAGGTATCAAGATTGAAAAATAGATGTATATAGATGTATAAAGCGGCTTGGATAAGGGCATAATCATCACGAGAGGTGATGATTATGTATAGCTATACGAATAAGCGAAAGCTATCGAAAAAAAAGGTTTTTCTTTCACTGACCTGTCTTTTTGTCGCAGGTGTTGCATACTTCACATACGATTATATGAATAAGCAAAAACCAGCTGCACCGGTGTTTAAGGAGGAACTTCCCGTCTTGGCGCTTCCGGATAGTGCAAAGAAGATCGGGCTTCCCTTTACGGTACAAGCAACAACCGCACTTGATTTTTTTGACGGTAAGCAGGGAGATATTGAAAGCATGACCTTGTTTGAGGGTGTATATCGTGGAAATCAAGGTATGGATTACACCTTCGGGGAGGAAGCCTTTGAGGTAGTATCCTGTTATGATGGAAAGGTCAGTGAGGTAAAAGACGATCCGATCTTCGGCCAAAGCGTCAGTGTTGCCTATGATGATGTGGTATTTACCTATCAAAGTCTTTCCGAAGTGTTGGTAAAAAACGGTGATGAAATAAAAAGCGGTGAAGTGATCGGTAAGGCAGGTAAGAATATTTACAATAAGGAGCTGGGAAATCATCTGCACATCGTTGTTACAAAAGGCGGTCAAATAAGAGATCCGGAAAGTGTGTATGGCAAAACGATAGAGGAACTGAAATAGTACCGTAAGCAGGTACTATTTTATGTATTTTAAGGGGCAAAAGGCTTCCTTTGCGCAATCCTTACGTTGTCGTAAGAAAGCCATATTTTAGGTTTTTAATTTTTAAAAGTATGTTATAATGTTGTATGCTTGAAGAACGGAGGAAATATAAATGTTTTCAAAAGAAGTTGGAATTGACTTAGGAACAGCGAACCTCTTGATGTATGTAAAAGGGGAAGGCGTTGTAATCGACGAACCTAGTGTTGTTGCCATAGATGCAGAAACAAAGAAGTGCTTAGCGGCTGGACAGGACGCAAAAGATATGCTTGGAAGAACGCCGGGCAGAGTGCTTGCGATTCGACCTTTGAAGGATGGTGTTATTGCGGATTTTGAGGTAACGGAGATCATGTTGAACTTTTTCTTTAAAAAGCTTGCGATTAAAGGAATGTTTAAACGTCCTACGATCTTGATTTGCTGCCCAAGCAATATTACCAGTGTAGAGCGTAATGCGATTCGTGATGCGGCATATCGTGCCGGTGCGAAAAAAGTATATATCGAAGAAGAACCAAAAGTTGCGGCTGTCGGTGCCGGTTTGGATATCGGTAAGCCAAGTGGCTGTATGGTGCTTGATATCGGTGGTGGAACAACCGATGTTGCGGTCATTTCATTGGGTGAAATCGTATCCAGCACATCTTTGAAGGTAGCGGGTGATACTTTCGATCGCGATATTATTAAATTTGTCAAAGAAGAAAAGAAACTGCTGATTGGAGATCGTACGGCAGAAGATGTGAAAAAGCAGATCGGTACGGCTTGGAAGGGCAGTGCAAGTGATACGATTGAGGTTAGCGGTCGTGATTTGGTAACCGGACTTCCTACAACGATTACCTTGAATTCACGTGAGATTCAATCAAGCATGGCAGAAAGTTTACAGGACGTTGTTCGTGCTTGTAAGACCGTGTTGGAACAAACACCTCCGGAATTGGCAAGCGACATCGTAACACGCGGTATCGTACTGACCGGTGGAGGTGCATTGCTTCGTGGTATTGATGAGCTATTGCGCAATGAGCTGCATATTCCGGTATATGTTGCGGAAAATGCTTTGCGTTGTGTTGCCGAGGGAACCGGTATTTTATTAGAAAACTTGCATTTAGTACAGTAGAACAAAGGTAGTAAGCGGGGTGATCATCGTGGAATGGCTGGTGTATATTTTGGTTCCAATGGCTCTTTCAGTGGTGATTACGCCGCTTTTAAAACGCATTGCCTGTCATTTGGGCATTTATGCGAAAACCAATCAGCGTACGATTCATAGCGGAAAGATTGCCCGTATCGGCGGAGTTGCAATCTATGTTTCGTTCATCATTTGCATGGCGGTATTTATGAAAGCCGATGCGACCATGAACGGTATTTTGATTGGTGGTACGATTATGTTTATCGGTGGATTGATTGATGATATGGTTGAACTTCCACCTTATGGAAAGCTGCTGTTTCAAATCGTAGCTGCCCTTGTTGTGATGTGGGTTGGCGGTATTTCCTTGGATACGATTCGATTGCCTTTTGATATTACGATCAATTTCAGTCTTGTTTCCATCATGGTAACACTGCTTTGGATCATCGGTATTACGAATGCTATCAATTTGGTTGATGGATTAGATGGCTTAGCGGGCGGTATCAGTGCCATTATCTTGATGGTTATTGCCTGTATTTCGGTTGTAGAGGGACGCTTGGATATTCAAACCATGTCGCTGCTTTTGGTAGGTGCTATTCTAGGCTTTCTGTTTTATAACGTGCACCCTGCCAGCATTTTTATGGGAGATTGCGGTGCGTTATTTTTGGGCTTTATCATCTCGGTTATTTCGCTTTTGGGATTCAAGGGCTCTACGGTTATGACCTTGGCTTTACCGATCTTATTATTGGCAGTGCCGATTGTCGATACGATTGGAGCGATTTTACGTCGTAAGCTTTCCGGACATAAGTTTTCCGATGCGGATAAAATGCACCTTCATCATTTGTTGATGCAGCGTTTCGGACATCGCAATACGGTGATTTTGTTGTATATCGCAACGGCAATGTTTGGCTTTACCGCTTATGCTTATATCATTAACAAAGCAACCGGATTGGTAGTTTTGTTTGTGATTGGTTTGATTATGGAGCTGTTTATTGAATTTAGTGGTATGATATCGAAACAATATCACCCCATTCTATCATTAGCAAATCGTATGTATCGTAAAAGCAAGCAGCTCTATTATATGTTTTCTAAGACCAATAAAAAAACAAAATAAACACATAGCTGTACTTCAACTGGAGGTTACAGCTTTTTTTGAGCTATTTTTACAAGAAGTGGTGGTAACAGTTAAATAACTAAAAAATAAAAAGACAGGATTTTGGCAATCCTGTTCTCACAGCTTTAGTCTTTTAAGGCAGTGATAGGCACTACAAATATGCCATCATCTCTTTGATATGCAGCATTCGATAGTCCATAAATAATGCACAGGCGAGTGAGGAATCGCAGAAATGTCTTTTTTCGGCTTGTTTAACTCTGATTGATGAACGAATTTTGCTTGCTTTTGGTTATCAATGATGAATAAACGTGAGAATATATTTAGATATTCTGCAAGGGTATTTACATCAATATCTTTGTCATCATTATCCTCTATATCATTTTTTAAGGTTTTGTTTGTAACTGTTGTATTTTCGTTTCTTGCTAGTGAGCGTAACAACAATCGCATCTTATGAATATCTCTTTTTACGCCATCGGTTCTATAAACATCATCGTTTAATACTACCTCGATATATTCTTTAGGTAACAAGGCAGCTTGTTTCATAGGCAATTCAATGCTTGCGAGCCAACCACCGTGAATGACCAATTCGATGATTTTTTTAAGCTGATAGAACCGGTCATCTTGCAAGGATATATCGCCAGAGGAATCATTTGACTCGTATAATGACATGGTTTGCATGCGCAATCTAGCAATCTAGGAGTAAAGCCTTCTAATATTAAAGATGGTTCCATTTCTGCTGATTTTCTATTTTGGAAGTTTTTGCTTGGTTCTTCAAGATATATCTCACTATTGCAATGGTAGGAAGATGTCCAAGTTTTACCACACGATTTAGGACCTTTGATACAAATTGCGCTAAAGGTAGATAGGTATGTACGTATCCATTTTTTTGTTGATGATTCTGTATTTTCAACCCGAATGATTTTTAAAAATTTATACATTTATTTTATGCTGTATACCAAAAAGATATTTTGAATATGGACTGTTAGTGAATTTATAAGGGCTAGAAAGAAGAGGTAAAGCATTCAAATAAATTTGAATTTTCATGAAAATTATCACGTATTTGTTTATTTTTCACGTTTATGTATAAAAAGTAGCGTAAGTATATAAGTAGAGGTGGTATGTATGGAAATAAAAAAATTATATGAGCTTTTGGCACAGGATAATGCGCAGGGTGTTTTGGGGGATAAAATCTATTGGAATGAGCTTTGGGATCATTATGTAGAAGAAAAGAGTGCGGATTATAAAAGCTTAGATGTTAAGGAAGGCATTTCACGTTTTATCTCGGATCAAAATTTGCGTATGCGAAGGAATGCGACGAATTGTGCGCAATTGGGAGTGGATATTCGTGTGGGAGATATTTGTTATATTGATTTTGGAGAAGCCTATGTATCGGAAATCGGTTATCAACACTTTGGTATCATATTGGCATTCTTTCATAATAAAGCATTTGTAGTGCCGATGAGTGGCAATCATACAGCTTATGTGCAGGCTTACAGCAAGGATAATCCGAATGGAAAGCGTCATTTGATGCGTTTGGGAAAGGTGGAGGGCATGAATAAGGAAAGCGTATTGTTTATCAATGATGCGAAGTTTATCAATACAGCTAGAATTATTGATGTTAAAGCACATTTATCCCGTCAAAGTGAGCTTTTTAAGGAAATCAAGCAGCGTGTGATCAAATGCTTGGAATGAATTTCAAGGTGCATGACAAAAACTGACAGAATATATAGGAAATCTCCTCTACAATACGGTAGAGGTGGTTGGAATGGAAAGAACCATAGCATACAGAGAACAAAGAGAGGCAGTGCTGAAGCTAAGTGATGTCTATTGCATCGTATTAGCCCTTTTCGCAATAGGAATACCTACGGCTTTTCGTCCGGCTTTTCTCTTTGTTTATATAGCAGCTTTGGCATTAAGAAATACAAGGGAATGCGTACTGACAATTTTAACCTTGATGGTTTGTTTCCTATTACATAGTATGCGCTTGGCATATATTTATGCCTTAGGCTTCTTGCTTTATTTTACGATATTACAAGCTGCAAGACTCCTACAGGCCAATATTTATCGCTTGCTTCCCTATATAAGCAGTGCACTTGTTGCCATATACAGTTTTATGGAATTTGCTTTGAGAAAGGAAGTAATCGTACTTCCACTTGTGACCTTTCTGCTTGTGAAAGAAATGCTGCACGATACGCGTTGGATCAATCATGATGAATTCTTTTATAAACGTATGAAGGAATTGTTGATTTTGGGTGGTATGTTTGCTTTGGTGGGAATACTTCCAAACTATGCTGTGTTATGGTATATGCTTGGGATTGCTTTGATATGTGGTTTGACATCAATGGAGATCGCAATTGGATTTTTGGTGGTATGTGCAATCTTTTTATCGTCATCTTTTACTTTGCCCTTGGCACTTATGGGCTTATGTGTGATGTATCAGCAACGAAAGCAGTTCTTATTCCTATGTGTGTTAGGCGGCTTTTATTTTATACCGATGCGTTGGGAGATGTATGTCGGTGTGTTGGTGCTTGCAGGAATACTGTTGTTAAAGCAGCCGGTGTATGTAGATCAAAAGGAGCCAATAGCTTTGCCGCAGAATCAGCAGTTAAAGCGCAATATTGTAAACTATGCCGGTATTTTTCAGCTGTTGGCGGATTACTATGCCTCTATCAGTGATGTGGAAAGTGAATTGCTGTTTAATATGGCACAGGCTTTGGAATATCAAGCGGATATGCTGGTAAATGAGCAGGATATGGATCGGAAAAAGCAGATGATGAAGGAGGTTTTGGAGGAATATCGCTATCGGGTACATCATATTCATTTGGAAGAGGAAATGAAAGGAATTATACAAATGGAGCTGGAACTTGGCAATATGCAAAAAAAAGAGCTGAAGCTTACGGTTCTTCCGCTATTGGAAAACTTAACCCATCAGAAGCTGCAAATTGAAACAGTTTTACGTCATCGTTGGCTGCCGAAAACCTATCGTATCCTTGTTACAAATAAAGCTGTACTGCCGATTGAAACTGTTTGCGACAGCCTTGGCAATGCGTATACGGAAAATGGTGATAGTCATAGTGTGTTTCGTTTCCAACAAAGTTTGGTATGTATGATTTCCGATGGTATGGGGAATGGGGAGCGAGCATTGCAGAGCAGTCGCTTGGTTACCGGTATGTTTCAACGCATGGTTACCGGTGGAATGTCGCAAAACAATGCTATTCGTTGTATCAATAAGCTAGTGCAAAGCGATACCTTTGCGACGCTTGATGTTTTATGTTTTCACGAAAGTGAACAAAAGCTGTATATTTCCAAATCAGCAGCTTGTCCGACATATTTGCTTCGACAGGGGAAATTGCAGGAGATCAACGGCAGTGCGCTTCCCATAGGGATTGTAACGCAGATGCAGCCGGATTGTTTCTGTATGGAATATTTGCCGGAAGATGAGTTTTTAATGGTAAGTGATGGCATTTCGCATAGAGAAATCGAAGCTTGGCTTGTGAAACGCAGTGGTAAAACACTTGATGAACAGGCAAAGGAGCTGCGCGAAATCTTGCATCAAAACAAGCGCTTTGATGATTCGACATTCATTTTCATAAAAGTAGGGAAAATAACATAATCTCACATAAAAGACAGGTTGAAATAGCCTGTCTTGTTTTGTATAATACCTCTTATGAACATGGAAACATTGGATTTGCATAAGGTATATATTATCGGTGTCAGCGGAGGACCGGATTCGATGGCACTTTTAGACATGTGTCGAAGACATGGCGTATCCATGGTAGTAGCACATGTGAATTATCAAAAGCGAGAAAGTGCAGCTCGTGATATGCAAATTGTGCAGGATTATTGCAAGCAGTATGGTATAGCCTGTGAGGTATATATGCAAAATAAGCAGTGTACCTATAATTTTCAAGCCTTTGCACGTGATGTACGTTATGCGTTTTATCGTAGTCTTTGTGAGATTTATCATGCACAGGGGGTACTTTTGGCACATCAGATGGACGATCATATCGAAACCTATCTGATGCAGAAGGAAACCAAGCGTTTAGGTTCGTATTACGGTATTCGCAAAAAGGGAATCGTGCTTGGTGTAAAGGTGTATCGACCATTGCTTACGAAAAGCAAAAAACAGTTAGAGGAGTATTGTGCGCAACATGGTGTAGAATATGGCATTGATGAATCGAATCTATCTGATGATTATGCTAGAAATCGAATGCGCCATCACGTTGTGGATAAAATGACAACAAAAGAAAAGCAAGCCTTATGCGATACGATTGAACAGGAAAATAAAGCGTGGCAAGCCTTGTGTTTGAAATGTCAGAGCTTTCTATCCACTTGGAATGGAAGCATTGCCTCCTTGCAAGATCTAGAGGAAGAAATGCTGATGCAGGTGCTGGCACAATTTATTTTTGAGCAGTGTGCGATGCATGTATCACGTAAGGAGCTAGTTACTTTAAAGGAGTTAATTTGCCACCATGCAAATCAGTGGACAAGAGATATCGGAAGCAGCTATCTTATATATAGCGAATACGGTAAGCTATGTTGTGATGTAAAGGAAGATGTTTCTTATAGCTATACCTTGCAGACACTAGAGGAGCTGCATACACCATATTTTCATATCGGAAAAGAAGGCAAAGGAAGCGAGGCGCTTACGCTTTATGAAGCGGATTTTCCGATAACGATTCGCTCTTATCGCCAAGGAGATCGTATTGCGATGCGCTTTGGAAGTAAGCGGGTAAGTCGTTGGTTTATAGATCGTAAAATACCACAGGCTGTGCGTAGACGCTATCCGATTGTGGAAAATGCGCAGGGAAAGGTGATTTTAGTGCCTAATTTAGGGTGTGATATTACACATTTCTCTAACAATCCTACCTGTTTTGTGGTAAAATAAAACTATATGTCTTATTAGGAGGACGAAGCATGCAGAATGTAATCGAAAGAGTTTTAGTTACAAGAGAAGAAATTGAAAAACGATGCGATGAACTGGGAAAGGAAATCAGTGAAGCATATAAGCAGGATAAGGAAGCACCGCTGTTGGTTGCTTTATTAAAAGGAAGTGTGCCTTTTTTAAGTGAGTTGATCAAGCATATTGATTTGGATATTCAATTTGATTTTATGAATGTATCCAGCTATCAGGGTACACAGTCTGTCGGTGATGTGAAAATCCTAAAGGATTTGGATATTTCCATTAAGGATCGCCGTATTCTTTTGGTAGAGGATATCGTTGATACCGGAAGAACCTTGAAAAAAGTAACGCAGCTGTTAATGAATAAAGGGGCTGCCGATGTTAAGGTTGTCGCATTATTGGATAAGCCGGAGCGTAGAGTGGTGGATATTGAAGCGGATTATATCGGCTTTACGATTCCCGATGAATTTGTTGTCGGCTTTGGGCTTGATTACAATGAGCATTATCGCTGCTTCCCATACGTTGGGGTATTGAAAAAAGAAGTATATAAATAATTCTCGTTAAGGAGGAAATCTTATGAACAATAAAAAAGTGGTTAGCTTTCTGCCTTATATTGCGGTGATTGGTATTTTATTGTTACTGATATCATCACGTTTTACAAGCAATGCCAAAAGCTTTACGTACAATGAGTTTTTGAATAAGGCGGATAAAATTGAATTTAAGAGTGCGGAAATGTCCATGGGAACGACCGTTATCGACATCAGCGGTACGTATATGGAAAAGGGTAAGGAAGTCGGCTTCATGGTCAGTGTTCCAAATACCGAAAGCAATGTGGAAACATTGACAAAAACCTTTCAGAAGAATAAAAAGATGAAGCTGGTGGTCAATGACCCGAATCGTGAAAACTTTTTGATGAGCTTTCTGATGAATATTTTACCGTTTATCTTTATTGCCGGTATTGCCTTTTTCATGTTTAGCAAAATGAATGCCGGCGGTAATAACAAGGCATTTGAATTCAGTAAGTCCAAAGCACGTATGGAGGGCAATATCAAGGTGCGCTTCAAGGACGTTGCGGGCTGTGATGAAGAAAAAGAAGAAGTCAAAGAAATCATTGATTACTTGAAGGATCCAAAGCGTTTTACGGATATGGGAGCGCGGATTCCGAAGGGCATGTTGATGGTAGGTCCTCCGGGTACCGGTAAAACCTTATTGGCGAAGGCTGTTGCGGGTGAGGCAGATGTTCCTTTCTTCTCTATCAGCGGTTCGGATTTTGTGGAAATGTTTGTCGGTACGGGTGCCAGTCGTGTGCGTGATATGTTTAAAAAGGCTGCTCAAGCTGCTCCATGTATCGTGTTTATTGATGAAATTGATGCAGTTGGTCGTCAGCGTGGTGCCGGTATGGGCGGTGGAAACGATGAGCGTGAACAGACCTTGAACCAGTTGCTTGTGGAAATGGACGGTATGGGCGAGAATAAGGGTATCGTTATTATTGCCGCTACCAACCGTCCTGATGTTCTTGATCCTGCTTTGTTGCGTAGTGGACGCTTTGATCGTCAGATTACCGTAAATTTACCGGATAAGCGCGGACGTTATGAAATTTTGAAGGTTCATGCAAGAAACAAAAAATTGGCTGCCGATGTCAATTTGGAAAATTTAGCGAAGCGAACTCCCGGCTTTTCCGGTGCGGATTTGGAAAATGTCTTGAACGAAGGTGCGATTTTAGCTGTTCGTGGAAAACGTAAGATCATTACATTAGACGATTTAGATGAAGCAATTGACCGTGTTATGATGGGACCGGCAAAAAAATCCAAGAAATATTCCGACAAGGAAAAACGTTTGGTGGCTTATCATGAAGCAGGGCATGCGGTAATCGGTTTGAAATTGGAAAGTGCCGATAATGTCGAAAAAGTTACGATCATTCCACGTGGGGAAGCCGGAGGCTATAATATGATGATTCCGGGTGAGGAAAAAATGTTCCCTACAAAAGCGGATTTCATGGGACAGATTACCGGTTTAATGGGTGGTCGTGTTGCGGAAGAAGTTATATTTGATGAGATTTCTGCAGGGGCCAGCAATGATATTCAAAAGGCAACGAAGATTGCGAAAGCAATGGTACGCAGTTGGGGTATGTCAAGCCTTGGACCGATTCAATACGATGATGGTACAGGCAATGTGTTCTTAGGTAGAGATTATAGCAGCGGATCAAATTATTCCGGTGAAATTGCATACGAAATTGATAAGGAAATTCGTAAGATCATCAATGAATGCCATGAACAGGCAAAACAGATCATTCTTGAAAATAAGGATTTATTAACATTGATTGCGGATACATTGGTAGAAGAAGAAACAATTACCAGTGAACAGATTATGAATCTGATGAATTATGGAACTTTGGACAATCCAAATGAAGAAAAAAAGCAAACGATTGAAAAGCTGGAAGCTGATGCAACTGATGTTTTTGAAACAGAACGTGTGGAGGAACAAACAGCTGCCAACGAATTGGCAGAGAGTGAGCTTGATGAGGCTTTAAAGGAATTGACCAAAGATGATTTCCATGATGAGAATTAAAGGGTACGAGGAATCGTGCCTTTTTTTTGGATTTCCCATTTTTGATGATTATCTAATATTTATTCTATAAATATTGAAATAATGTTTGACATACATCTAATATATGTTTATAATAGCGTTGAGGTTGATGGATATGAAACAATTATTAGATAAGTATAAAACATTGAGTGATCAAAGGCAATATCATAAAATTATTGCCGCTAATATCGTGAATCGCTTTGGTGATGCGATCGATCAGATAGCTTTTACATGGTTGGTGTATGAGCTAACGCATAGTGCACTATGGAGCACCTTGGTTTTCGGTGTGAATATGTTGCCTACTGTATTGATTCAGCCCTTTGCCGGAGCTATCGTAGAGCGTATGCGAAAACAAAATGTTATGGTAGTCTGCGATATTATTCGTGGGATCCTTGTTGCCGGCATTGCTTTCGGTTATGTGTTTGGTATTTTACAGCCATGGATACTCTTGGCAGTAACCTTTTTAAACTCATTGGTTGAAGCAATGCGTGTACCGGCGGGTATTGCGATTGTTCCAAGATTGTTGGATAAGCAATGCTTCGATACCGGAGTATCTTTAAATTCCTCATGTTCAAGAGCGATGGAGTTGATTGGAACAGGCGCTGCCGGATTTATTATTGCGCTGATCGGTGTCCATGGTGCAATTCTATTAGATGCGCTAACCTTCTTCATGAGTGCAGGTATCATTGCATTGATTCGCTACCAAGAAGAAACAAAGCATGCGCAGCTAAATGTTCATTCTTATTTTGTAACCTTAAAGGAAGGCTTCCACTATATTATGAAAAGTGATACCTTGCTTGTGATTTGCGTAATCGGTGCTTTCCTTAACTTCTTTACAACACCTTTGAACTCCGTATTACCATCATATATCCATGAGGTGTTAAGAAGCGGAAGCGAAATGCTATCGGTATTGTCAATTGCCATATCCTTAGGCTCTATTCTAGGCAGCTTTCTTTATCCGCTTATCGCCGAAAAAATTTCAAAGCGGTGGCTGCTTATCGGTATATTTATGTTTGAAGCTGTTTTCTATATCTTGATCATTGTTCTTCCTTATGCATTAACAAGTCTGCTGCTATCTCAATTTCTTATTCTTGTTTTGTTCTTTATTATAGGCTTTTTGAGTGCTGCCTGCAGCACGTATCTATCGGTATATCTTACAAGTCATGTTGATGTAGATTACATGGCAAGAATTTCCGCTACCTTTAATGCCTGCTTATGCTGCTGTATTCCGATTGCAAGTACTATTATTTCTTTGTTATTAAATATAACAAACTTTGTGGTAATCATACTAGGAACCGGTTTTCTGTCTTTGTTTGTAGCACTTTGTATGCTATCTTTACGAAGTATTCGTGTATTAGATGAAAAGTAATGGTATAATAAAGTCATAACAAAAAGGGTGATGACATGGGAGTATTTTATCATAGAGAGTATCATGTAATTTTAGAGGCACATGGGATTTTAACGCGTTATTATATGCGTGAAGACCTTGATAAGCTAAAAAATAATTTGCAAAAGAAATCAGGTTATACACAGTATTCGGAATATGTTTTAACAACGGTAAAACGCATGTATGAAGAAGTTGTCAAAGGTTTTGAATTTCCGCAAGGAATGGAAATGTATTTCCAATATATTGATTCTAATAATAGCGGAGGTAATTTGGCAAATGCCATGCTTATGGATAGTTGGTTAACAGAGGGAATAGAAGAGGCGGATTTAGCAGCTTATTTGAAACAGCGATTTCATGAGGATAAGACGTTGTTTATTGCCTGCGTTATTGATGAATTTGATGTAAATAAAAAACTTGATGATAAAGAATTTATGGCTATTCTGGAAGCAATGGATATTGAAGAAGGAATGAAATGGAATATTTGGCGCATTTATCAAAATTTTGATGAGCATGTAGATCGCGTAGTAGCTGTTGTATTAAAGTTGATACCTAAAATTCGTGAAGTGTATGCTAACTATGAGCATGCCTTTGATGAATTTCATGAGTATTGGGAAACGGCTTGCCAGGATGGCAGCTTTTATGAAAAGTTAAAGAAGAGTGTAAAAATTTCGGGAAATTTAGAACAAGATGAAATTGTATTTCATCCGAATTATGTTTTATGTAATTCTATTCAATTTACAACAAATGATCGTACGATGAAGCGATTGTATCTTTATCTAGGTGTATTATTTCGCGAGGATAGCTTTGTCAATGATGCAAAGCTGAGTCGTTCGGAAATGCTGATACGCTTCAAGTTGTTATCTGATGCCAGTAAGTATGAAATTTTACAGCTATTGAAAAACGAACGTAAGTATGGCTTGGAACTGGCAGAGCACTTACATTTATCGGCCGCTACGATTTCACATCACATGAATGCCTTGAGCACTTGTGGCTTGTTGAATATGGAAAAAGATGCCAATCGTGTGTATTATCGTTTGAATAAGGTGCAGATTGAATGTATGATCGATCAGCTGCGCAAGGATTTATTGGAGTAGCTATATGTGTAAAAAGATAAGTGCTTCTATAAGTCTTATCTATATTACAGCGTATGGGGAATGGAAGACTATCGGTATTTTCTTGCTATATTGAAATATTTATGAAGATTATGATTAGATTGTTGATATCATTGAGTGCTTATATGGAAGTGGCTTTGCTTGAGAAAATTATTAAAAGCTTAATGATATCATGTTCAATCATCTCTACTTATCGCAATTTAAAAATATGTGAAACACAGGTACAATAGAGTACAGGTGTTTCTTTTTTTATTCGATTTGTGATATACTGTAAGACGCTTGGAGAGTGATATTATGAAAGATTATTTAATAAAGGCATTGACTTGTGAGGAGCGAGTACGTGTATATATATGCAGTTCTACGGCATTGGTTGAAGAAGCAAGACAGCGCTTTGATATGTATCCGACATCAGCAGCGGCTCTTGGTCGTGTATTAAGCGTTGGTAGTATGATGGGAAGCATGTTGAAAAGTGAAAAGGAGCAATTAACCATTCGTATCAATGGACATGGTCCGATTGGGACCATTCTTGTAGATGCGTACCACGATGGACACGTTCGTGGCTTTGTCAGTGATCCTCATATCATGTTGCAATATAACGATACCGGAAAATTAGCGGTTGGTATGGCTGTGGGAAATCAAGGAACCTTAGAGGTTATTAAGGATTTGCACATGAAAGAAAACTGGGGCGGAACGGTTGCTTTGCAAAGCGGAGAAATCGGTGATGATTTTGCATATTATTTTACAGCAAGTGAACAAACACCATCTGCTGTTTCCGTTGGTGTGCTGGTGGATACCGATAATTCCATTAAAGCAGCAGGAGGCTTGATTATTCAAATGATGCCAGATGCGAAGGAAGAGGATATTGTTAAAATCGAACAGATCGTTGCGAATATGAAGCATATTTCCAGCTATATTTTAGAAAAAGAAAGCTTGGAGGCAATTTTAGAGGAGCTGTTCGGTGATGATTTACAGATTTTAAGCAAACAGGATATTTGCTTTAAGTGTGATTGTGATAAGGCAAAGATGAAACGTGCTTTAACGACACTTAGCAAAGAGGAGCGTATGGCAATGATCGAAGAAGATCATGGCTGTGAGATTACCTGCAATTTCTGTAATGAGCGTTATCAATTCAGCGAGGAAGAACTACGTGATTTAGAAAGGTTCATTGATACCTATGCCAAAGCATAGTTGGAAGATTGGCGATATTGTCATTGATAATCAAGTAGTTATTGCGCCAATGGCAGGTATCAGCAATCCTGCCTTTCGTGTGATTTGTAAACAATTTGGAGCAGGTTTGATTTATACCGAGATGGTCAGTGATAAGGCTTTATATTATGACAATGAAAAAACGATCGGAATGACGGCAGTAGAGGAGAATGAACACCCATTGGCCTTACAGTTGTTCGGACATGATATCGAAACGATGGTATATGCGGCAAAGCTTATGGACGAGAAAACGAATTGTGATATTATTGATATCAATATGGGGTGTCCGGTAACGAAAATCGTAAAATCGAATGCCGGTAGTGCCTTAATGAAGGATCCCGAGCATGCGATTGCCATGGTAAAGGCGGTTGTGGAAAATGTGAAAAAGCCGGTTACGGTGAAAATGCGAATCGGTTGGGATTTGGAGCATATTAACTGTGTGGAGCTTGCGAAGGGATTAGAGGCTGTCGGTGTTGCAGCGATTGCCGTACATGGACGTACAAAAAAGCAGATGTATGAAGGTCATGCGGATTGGTCATATATTAAAATGGTCAAAGATGCTGTTTCGATACCGGTTATCGGTAATGGAGATATTCATTGCGGAGAAGATGCTAAACGCATGCTGGAGGAAACCGGGTGCGATGCGGTAATGGTCGGTCGAGGTGTATTGGGTGATCCATGGCTAATCAAGGATATTGTTGCTTATTTGGAATGCGGTGAGCATTTGGAAGCGGTAAGCTTGCAAGAAAAATTCGCAATGGCAAGACTTCATGCGAAGCGTTTGATGGATTTGAAGGGTGAGCATATCGGTATTCGGGAGATGAGAGGGCATGCTGCTTGGTATGTAAAGGGACTTCCTAAGAGCCATCGTTTGAAAGATGCATTGACGAAAATAGCAAGCTATCAGGATTTGGAGGATATTTTATCGGCATACGAAAAGGAGTATGCTGCATATCCGCAAAAGAGCGATTTTTAAACGATGAAAAAATCGATGAAAAAATACACAAAAATGATAAAAAGCATTGATTTTTTGTGTTTATAGCATATAATAATATTGATTGTAGTCCTCGCACCTCTCTAAGATGTGGCCCAGAGGGCTCTTTTATTTAGGAGATTGTTATGCAAAATAATTTAAAAAAGCCTTTAACCTATGAACAGCAGTTAGAACATTTAATTGTTGATAAAAAACTAAATGTTGAAAATAGAGATAATGCATTATTGATTTTAAAACATAATAACTATTACCGACTAAGCGGATATATGATTGATTTTTTAGATAAAGATGATATATTTTTCAAAAATATAACTTTTGAAAAGATATTTAATATTTATACGATAGATAAGGAAATGAGATCTATTCTATTTGCCCTAATCAATGATATAGAAGTTTATTTTAAAACACAAATTGTAAATTATTTCACATTAAAGTATGGGCCGTTAGGACATAGAGATCCTAATAATTTTATGAAATACGAAGAAACCATAAATTTGCTAAAGGTTTGTAATGATATTAAAGAACGAAATCGATCAAGCCTAATAGTTAAGCATCATTTTAAAAAATATGATGGTTGTGTTCCTTTATGGGCGATGGTTGAATTGATGTCATTAGGTAATATTTCTAAATTTTATTCTATTATGAAAACTACAGATAAAAAAGCTGTATGCAAATTAGGCTTTAAAAACCTTACGTATAAGCAGTTAGAAAGCTTTTATCATTCCATAGTGTATTTTAGAAATGAATGTTGTCATTACAAAAGACTATATGATATAGATCATACCATTATTCCTAAAGAATATAGGAGCAATGAAATCAATTTAGAGGGTATTGATTATAAAAGAACATATAGTTTTATAGTTATACTTCTATTGCTAAATCCTAACAAAAAACTAGGTGAAAAAACAATTTATAGTTTAAAAAAATTAGTAAATAAGAATAGGAATATTGATTTTTGTGATAAATATGGATTTCAAAAAGAATGGTTTTCAAATTTATTTGCAATAAACGGATATTGCATAAGTAATGAGAATCCAAGTTAGGTAGGTTTGCAATAAATATCCTGAGGTAAATGAAAAGGTATAAATATATTTAATGATATGTCTTTGAACGGGAACATAGAAAAGAAACTAATTCGTAGATTTTTTTCATGAACTAGCGTGTTATATTGAAAATCAAAATAAAAAATAGCGTTTTTTAAACGATGAAATAGATAGATTAAAATTCAAAATAAGTATTGCAAACGTTTACATAATCTGTTATACTAAACATGTAAAAAGGTTAGTGAATTAAGGGATTAATCAATTTGCTTAATGCTAGACCACGTCATTTATTTGATGTGGTCTTTTTTATTGGATGGAGGTATGGGACAAATGCGACTTCATATATTTAAAAATAAGAAAGCTGATGATACTGAAATTATTTCTCCATGTGAGGGGAGACTTAATCAATTAGAAGCATCAAATGATGAAGTATTTGCAACAAAAACTTTAGGCGAAGGATTCTTTGTAAGAGCTAGTGAGAATCAGATTTTTGCTCCAGTATCAGGAATTATAACTTCAGTATTTCCTACTAAGCACGCTATAGGAATTCGTAGTGAAAATGGCATGGAGATTATGCTTCATATAGGTGTAGATACGGTGAGGGTAAAAAAAGATATTATAGAATGTTCGTTGAATGTGCATGATGTTGTTAAAAAGATGCAGCCGATTTGTGAAATCGATCTTATTGCATTTAAAGAATTGGGGATACTACCTGATGTGTATGTATTTGTTACAAACAGTAGCGAATATTACATTGAAAATGTAATGAAAGCTCAAGATGTATATGAAGGAGATGTTGTATTAAAGTGTGTTAGGAGGTTATGATAATGGACTACTTCTATCTAAAAACGATAAATAATAATGCAATCTGCGCGACTAATGAATATCATCATGAAGTTATTATATTGGGAAAAGCAATCGGTATAAAATGTAATCGATCATTTCATTCCCTTGTTGATAAGAAGTTAATAGAACGTGTATTTATTGCAGATAACGAGAATAGAAAATATATAGAAACAATTATTGGACAAATTCCTTATACATTATTCAAAGTTGTTGATGATGTAATAAAACAGGCAGAAGATGATTTGCAAACAAAGTTTAAAGATGTTTTATATTTATCATTGTTAGACCATATCTATTTTGCATATAAAACATGGGAGGATAAACAAAAAATTGAAAATCCACTATTGAATGAACTAAAAATGTTTAATTCTAAGGAATTTAACGCAGCTAAGCATTCGATACAAATTATTAATAATACGTTGAAAACAGATTTTGATGAACATGAGGCTGCATTTATAGCATTTCATTATATAAATGCTTTATCAAATTTAAGTAGTTTTCAAAATAAAACAATAATGAAAGATTTAGAACAAACTGTAAATTATATTGATAAGTTAACAAATTATTCATTGGATAAAAGTTCATATTTGTATGGAAGATTACTAATACATTTAAAATGTTTATTTAATCGTTTGGTAACGGACGAAAGGATAGAGTATGATGCAGCTTTTATAAATGATTTTTCTAATTCATTAAAAGTGGCACATGAAGAAGAGTGGGAATATGCTGTAAAAATTTCTAGTTTCATGAAGTACGAATTGCATTTAAACGTTAATGATGGTGAAACAGCGTATTTAACGATGCATATCGTACCAATATTAAAACAGAAAGGAGGAAAACAAACGTAATTTTTGCTATTAAAAAGTAAGCGAAGAAAGAGAAGAGGTGTAAACATATGGCAAACTTTAAAAAAATGGCAAAAGAAATTATTGATTATGTAGGGGGATTAGACAACATTAAAGAGATGTCGCATTGCATGACAAGACTTCGATTAGGCTTAAAAGATGAATTAAAAGTAAAAAAACACGAACTAGAAACAATTGATGGTGTTATGCGTGTTGTCGTTATCGGTGGGCAATATCAGATTGTATTAGGTGGAATCGTAGATGAAGTTTTTGAAGAAGCAAGTAAAATTGTTGGCGATAATGTGAATGTAAATAAAGAAATGATTCAGGAAAACTTAGATAGCGACACTCAAAGAAAAAAAGGTAAGTTTATTGAAAATTTAATCTCATTATTATCGGGTATTGTAAGTCCTATTATTCCGGCGATGTTAGCCGCAGGGTTTATTAGTGCACTTGCAAAGCTGACAGTACTTGCTGGTGTGTCTGAAACTAATACTACGATTCAAATTTTAACAGTAGCTGGAGATGTTTTATATGGCTTTTTCCCTATATTCATCGGTTGGTCGGCAGCGAAATATTTTAAAGCCAATATAGCAATTACGATTATGGTAGTAGGTCTATTAGTATATCCAAATTTTACTGCCTTGTTTACAAACTTTGAAAGTTTAAAGTTTTTAGGGGTTCCAGTAACAAATGTATATTATGGAAGTTCAGTACTACCAGCAATTTTCGCAGCATATTTGATTGCAAAGTGTGAGTTAATTTTACGTAAAATACTACCTAACGCTTTACGTAGTATATTTGTACCTTTTCTAAGTGCGTTAATTGTAATACCGTTGCTTATCGTAGTGATTGGTCCAATTGGTGTTTGGGGTGGTGAAGTATTTGCAAATCTATTTAGATCTACATATGAATTAAGTCCAATTTTGGCTGGTGCAATTATTGGAGGTGTTTGGCAAATTTTAATTATCTTCGGTATGCATATTGCGATTCTTGGTTTAGTATCAGCACCTAATATTGCAATGTATGGAAGAGATATGATTATTATGACACATGCTCCTTCTCTAATTTGTCAAATAACAGCGGGATTAGCAGTGGCGTTAAAAGCAAAAGATAAAAAAATTAAAAAGAACGCTTTAACATTAAGCTTAACATCATTCTTTTCTGGAAATGTTGTAGAACCGGTTATGTACGGAATAAATTTAAAGTATAAAAAACCATTTATCGCAGTTTGTATTGGTGGTGCTGTGGGCGGTGCTATCACTGGAGCTGCAGGTGCAGGAACTAGTGCGGCAGTAGCATTTAGTATTTATACTTTTCCAGTATATTTAGGAGCGGGCTTTGGCGGACTAATGCTTGGATGTATTGTAGGTGGATTGGTGACATTTATTTTAACTTATATTATGGGGATTAATGAAAAGGAGAGTGTATAGAAATGAGTAATAGGGTAAAGGATATAGAATTTCAATCAGCTAATCATGTTATTGAAGAAATACGCAACATGAATGTAAAAGGGGGGAGTCCTTTTGGAAGATCAGCAGCTTGGGCATTTAAACTTGCTTTACAACAAGAGGAATTAAAGACATTTTATGAAATAAAAGAACGTTTTGAAAATCTACGTGATCAGATGTATGAATTGAAGCCAACTATGGCAACAATTCATAATAGTTGTGAAGCAGTAATAGACGCATTGGATGAAACCATAGAATTATCTAAGTTAAAAGAAGATATAATTCGTTTATGTGATAGTATTATTGAACAATCTTTTGTTGCTGTGGAAAAAGTCGGTAGGATAGGGGCAAATCTTATTCATGATAACGATGTCATTATGATGCATAGCTACAGCAGTACGCTCATGGGGATTTTTCGTTCTGCTGCTAATGCAAATAAAAGGTTTAAGGTGATTTGCAGTGAATCAAGACCACTTTGCGAATCAAGAAATGCAGTTAATGTTTTAACTAAACTAGGTATTGATACAGTATTTATTTCTGATGCTTCGGTATATGCTTTTATGAAAGAAGCGGATATGATTTTTATGGGAGCTGATACATTATGTGCAAATGGCGATGTAGCTAATAAAATGGGAACAGCACAAATTGCACGTCTGGCTCAAAGTTGTAAAGTACCGGTTTATATCGCTAGTGAGCTTTATAAATTAGATATTAGAACATTAGATGGTGAGCAGGTCGTTCTGGAAAAAAGGGATAAACATGAGCTTGTGAATGAAAATGATTTCATAGATTTTGATAAAGTAGAAGTTATTAATCAATTTTTTGATATAACACCGGCAAAGGATATTACAGGTATTATTACTGAATTTGGAGTACTTCACCCATCGCAAATGTTGCAATACTGGGATAAGCTTTGGGAAAATATAAAGGAGGGCAAGTGCTAATGAATAAGTATTTAGATATTTGTGAAGAAGTGAAAGACGCAATTAATAGAAAGAAAGCAGTAGTGGCTTTGGAATCTACTATAATTTCACATGGTATGCCATATCCTCAAAATGTAGAAATGGCAAAACATTGTGAAGCGATAGTACGTGAATATGGTGCAGTACCTGCAACCATTGCAATTATGGATGGGAAAATTAAAATTGGTTTAAGTGATGAAGATCTAAAGATTTTAGCAACTGCTGAAAACGTAACGAAAGTTTCAAGAAGAGATTTAGCACAAGTATTGTCTGAAAAGAAACTGGGGGCTACAACGGTAGCGACAACTATGATATGTGCTGAACTTGCAGGTATTAAATTTTTTGTAACCGGTGGGATAGGAGGTATTCACCGAGGATATGAGCAAACACTTGATGTATCAGCAGATTTAGAAGAATTGGCACAAACTGATGTTAATGTAATTTGTGCGGGGGCTAAATCAATTTTAGATTTACCAAGAACACTGGAATACTTAGAAACAAAAGGTGTTTGTGTGATAGGGTATAAAACAGATTATCTACCACAGTTCTTTACTGCAGAAAGCGAATATAGATTAAATACTCGCATGGATTGCGTAGAAGATATTTGTTCTTTAATACATACGAAAGAAAATTTAGGTTTAAAAGGAGGTGTGTTGATTACAAATCCGATTCCTAAAGAGAATTCGATGGATAAAAGTTATATTGATACACTCATTGAGAAAGCGGTAAAAGAGGCAAATGAAAAAGACATAAAAGGAAAAGAAGTTACGCCTTTCTTATTAGCTAAAATAGTAGAAGAAAGCCATGGTGCAAGTTTAAAGGCTAATATAGCATTAGTTTATAATAATGCAAAGCTAGGTGCTAAACTTGCAGTGGCGTATTGTAATGAATAGAATACGCAATTCTTCTCTCATTAATAAATTTGTATTTTTTGAGATGCCTTTTAAACGATGAAATAGTTTGACAAACAAAGGTATTGTATATATAATCAATATGCAAATAGGCGTTGAAAAGAGAGTACGTTATCAGATAGTTATAGAGAGCATCGACAAGGCTGGAAGCGATGTATGAAGGGGTAACGGAAATAAAGACTTGGAGCTATCCGTAAGGACGTAGAATTCACGTTACGAATTGACTTATTAAGTCACTAAGGCTGTTTCGGGTAACCGAACAGTGAATTAGGGTGGTACCACGATTAGCTCTCGTCCCTAGCGGATAAGAGCTTTTTTTATAGGAAAAATTAGGAGGTTACTATGGAAAAACTGACAGAACAAGAAAAAATCCGTCGTCAAAAAATGGAAGATTTGCGTGCTATGGGAGTAGATCCTTTCGGTCAAGCATATAAGAGAACTCATAAATCCGGACAGATTCGTGCCGAATATGAAAACTGCAGCAAGGAAGAGCTTGCGGATAAGGCAGTAAATGTAAAAATTGCCGGCCGTATTATGACAAAGCGTCGTCAAGGGAAAGCCGGATTTATGCACATTCAAGATCTTGACGGTAAAATTCAGATTTATGTGCGTAAAGATGAAATCGGTGAAGAACAATACGAAATCTTTAAGAAATCCGATATCGGGGATATTGTCGGAATCGAAGGACAGGTTATGAAAACCGATCATGGAGAATTGTCTGTGCGTGCAAAGGTATATACGCATTTATCAAAATCCCTTCGTCCGCTTCCGGAAAAATTCCATGGCTTACAAGATGTAGAGGAACGCTATCGCAGACGCTATGTTGATTTGATTATGAATCCGGAGGCAAAAAGAATCGCTTTGATGCGCCCGAGAATCATTCGTGCTATTCAACGCTATTTAGATGGTAAAGGCTTGGTAGAGGTAGAAACACCGGTATTACAGCCGATTTTAGGCGGTGCCAATGCCAGACCGTTTGTTACTCACCACAATACATTGGATATGGATTTCTATATGCGTATTGCGACAGAGCTTCCTTTGAAGCGTTTGATTGTCGGTGGTCTTGAAGGCGTTTATGAAATCGGTCGTTTATTTAGAAATGAAGGAATGGATAAAAATCATAATCCGGAATTTACAACGGTAGAAGCCTATGTCGCTTATTCGGATATGGAAGGTATGATGGAGCTAACCGAGGGCTTAATGGAAAATGTGGCATTCGATGTACTTGGTACGACAGATGTTACTTGGCGTGAAAAGGAAATTTCTTTAAAGGCTCCGTTTAAACGTCTGCACATGGTTGATGGAATTAAGGAAGCATGTGGTGTTGATTTCTGGCAGGAAATGTCTTATGAAGATGCATTGGCACTTGCGAAGGAGCATGATATTGAGGTTGAGAAGCATCATACCTCCGTGGGACATATTATCAATTTATTCTTTGAGAAGTATGTAGAAGATACGATTGTACAGCCAACCTTTGTTTATGGACACCCGGTAGAAATTTCTCCGTTATCTAAGCGTTGTCCTGATGATCCACGCTTTACAGAGCGTTTTGAGCTGTTGATTGATGGTGCGGAATTCTGTAATGCATTCTCAGAGTTGAATGATCCAATTGATCAAAAGCAGCGTTTTGAGGCACAATTGGCTGAGAAAGAAAACGGAAATGAGGAAGCTTGTGAAATGGATACAGACTTTGTTGAGGCATTGGAGTATGGCTTGCCTCCTACGGGTGGTGTCGGTATCGGAATCGATCGCTTCGTAATGCTTCTAACGGGACAGGATACGATTCGTGAGGTATTGTTGTTCCCTCACATGAAAAACCGCGATAACTAGAGAGTAAAAAAATACGATAAATAAAAGGTATTTGATGTATAAATAGGTTTGAATTGTTTGTTTTTACGCCTGATTTACGCCCAAATATTAAAAAGTAGAAAATTGACTTGTAAAATGGTATGCAAAATTGTATGCCATTTTTACTTTTTTGAAGAGTAACTAGTGAATATTTAGAATGTTTGCAATTAACGTTAGTAAATGGTTGTCTACTTAATTTTATTGTGGTATCTTTAATAAGAAGGAGATGAAATTATGTATCAATATCGTTATTGTATTACTACTGCAAAAAAAATAAAAAATATGAATGAGTATTCTAATGAAATTGAAGAATGTGTAATTAAATTTAACGAAGCATCACATAGAGCAAGAAATTATAAAAATATAGTTCTTCCTATAATATATGATAAGGAGAATATGGAATTTACTTTTGAATCAGAAAATGACTTAGGCGATTATCCTTCACTTAGACCACTTTGGCTATTTTCTAAATTATTATTGGAAGTAGATGGTCTAAATAACTATTGTGTAAATAAGAGATTTTTAAAACCTGTGTTCATTAAAAGAATAGGTATTGATAGCTCAGAAGTAGAATTAAGTGATAAAGAAATACTAAAAGTACTAATAGATATTTATATGAAGGAAGGAGTATCTAGTACTTATATGAATCGGCTAAATACAGAAATAAAACTAGAAATAAATAATGTTATAAAAAAATATATAGAAAAGAGAGAATAAAAAGTGCATTAGCACTTTTTTATTTATATACAACAAACGCATAAAATAGTAACATACGTACATTAATACTTGACAAAAGGATTAGTTGTTATTATAATATGTATGAAAACAGGAGGTAGTCTTATGGAAGATTTAAAAAAATATGTATTAGTTGATAGTTCAAAACTAAAAAAAAGTTTAGAGGAAGGAAAACTAAAATATTTATCATTTATTTCAGATAATATAGAGTACTGGGAAGATTTATTTATCTACGATGAAGAAAAAAGTGAATTAGAAAAGTTTTTATTGTACAGAACGGCTGGAGCTTTTGATATTCATGGATATATTGATGACGGAGATATAGCACCTCCAGTTTTTGATTATTTAACAAATAAGCTTAAAACAATAAAAAACGTTAAACAAATAGAATGTAAATCTAATTTAGAAAAAAAAGAATATTATAGTTCAAAACGTGTTGTAATAGTATTTTTGGATGATGGTACAAAATTATATTTAGAAACAGATACAGCAAATTCATTAATGTATGATTTAGGAGATTTTTTTAGAGAAGTGTTGGTAAAAAGATTTGGAAGAACATGGTATCAAAATTATATTAAATCATTTCAGTTGCCGGAAGACAAAGAGGATAGATGGTATAAACCTTTCAAATTTTATTATTTCTATACATTGGTATCTGATTCATTTAACGGTTTAGAACTAAGTGATGAAGAAATTGAATGCTTAAAAGCTTTAGAAGAAAGAGCAAAATACACTCACACATTAAAAAATATGATATTAGTTCCATTTCGCTATAATATGTTTAGGGGAAAATTAAATAGTAAGACTTGTTCAGGAAAAAATATAAAGGATAGATTAGATTTAACTATTGTTGATTTAAAAGACATGCTAGATAAAGTGAATAATGATTCTATATTTCAAAAAAGAATAAGGGATAAAAGAGGACTTAGTAGTTTGAAATCAGTTGAATTTTTATTAGATAATCAGAAAATATTATTTCCTGATATTCCTGAATATACGAAAGAAATGGAAGAAAATAGTATTAAAGCAATAACATTGAGAAGTAAATTAATTATAAAAACATTGAAATAAAAATAGTGCATTAAGCACTATTTTTTAATCGTTTGAAACTAACGTAAATTAATGCTTGACAAATATACAACAAACGTATATAATTTGTTACGAAAAGAGGTGAGTGGTTGTTCTTTGAAAATTTAATATATAAGATAATTAAAGTAAAAGAAAGTATATAAGGAGGATATCATGGATAAAAGAGATTATTTTGCTGTAGCAGTTAAAGATAAGTTTATAGATTATGACTTTAACTATATTAAGGAAAAAATAAATAGTGAATATAAAAATATAAATGAAGAAGATTTTAAAAAAATAATACCTATCACAAGCGATAGAAGAAAATTAGATGAATTTTATCAACAAACTGGAATTACTGTGTTCTATAACTATGTTACAGAAGAAAAATCATTATTCTTTAATCGCTGTGGTGCTTACCCTGAATATGATGAAGTATTTGAAATAGAAGAAGAAACCATGTGTGGAGTAGATTTATCATTAGAAAAATTTAATCGTTTCTATATCCAAATTAACTAAGAAAAGTGGTGAAATTATGAAAAAAATATTTGTTGATGATAAGAGAACATTCAGTGCTGCAAAAAAATATGGGTATAATTGTGTACGCACATATCAGCAATGTATAACGTTATTATCCGTGTTTAAAGATATTGATACAATTAATTTGGATTATGACTTAGGGGGTGAAGAAACAGGCTTAGATATTTTAATTTATATGAAGCAAAATAATATAAAGGTTCGAGAAATATATATACATAGTACTCATCTTGAAGGAGTTAAAGAAATGGAAAAATTTATAAAATATAATTTTAAAGATGTTTATTATTTATATTGTCCTTATAGTGAATAATGGTTGGTAAAAAGGATGTGATTAACAATGATTTATGTAATGAGCGATATTCATGGTATGTATGATAAATATATTGAAATGATGGACTTAATTGACTTAAAAGAAAATGATTCTTTATATATATTAGGCGATATAGTTGATCGTGCTAATGGTTCTATGAAAATACTAAAAGATATGATGAAAAGACCTAATGTATTTGGTATTTTTGGTAATCATGAATTAATGATGGCAGATTGCTTTAATATTATTACACAAGAAATTACAAATGAGTTATTAGATAATTTTGATGAAGAAGCACTTATGAAATTATCTGATTGGATGAATAATGGAGCATTCCAAACCATTCAAGAATTTAAAAAATTAAGTAAAGAAGAACAAAAAGACATCATTGAATATTTAATGGAGTTTACTGCATATGAAGAAGTAACAGTAAATGGTAAAGATTATCTTTTGGTACATGCTGGATTAGGCGATTTTAGTGAGGAAAAATCACTAGATGAATATGATGTAAATGATTTTGTTTGGAAACGTCCTGATTGGGATATGCCATACTTTACAGACCCTAATAAATATGTAGTTGTAGGTCACACTCCAACATTAGGTATTAATGGAAAACCTGAAATATTTTATAAAAATAATTTCATAGCAATTGATTGTGGTGCTTGTTTTGAAAATGGTATGTTAGCATGTTTGTGCTTAGATACTATGGAAGAATTTTATGTTTAAGTTAACTTTTTAATAAATTGAAAGGATGAAATGAATATGTTAAGAATTACAGATTTGAAAATAGATAATAAAAGTTTAGGAGATAAGTTTTTACTTGTTGATATTTCTCCGGCATATGAGTATAAAGACGGAGAACGTCAGGACACTGTATCAGGATATAAGTATAATTCCTCATATGAAAAATAAATAATAAAATTTGAATTCATTAAAGATTGAAAAAGCTCGTTATCAGTGATGTAAACATATAATAATGAGCTTTTTATTTAGTGAATAATAAATATAGAATGCATAGAATGATAATATTTAAATAACTTTTTTATAGACTTGCATATACTATATTGACGTACAGGATATTGTACGCTATAATCCGATTAGAGGAAAGGAAGGATATTATGATTGCAATTAATTACAGTACCTTACGACAAAATATGAAAAAATATTTTGACAGTGTTTCTGATGATTACGAAACAATGGTCATCACTAGAAAAGAAAACAAAAATGTAGTAGTTATTTCAGAAGAAACTTATAATAATTTAATTGAAAATGCTTATCTGACATCTAACCAATCGAACTACAATTGGCTCATGGAATCAAAAAGACAGTTAGAAGAAGGTAAGACAGTCATCAAGGATTAAGTTATGAAAAAAGTTTTTACGGAAAACGGATGGCAGGATTATTTATTTTGGCAAAATGAAGATAAAAAAACATTAAAAAAAATAAATAAGTTGATACAGGATATAGAAAGAAATGGAAATTCAGGGTTAGGAAAGCCTGAGCAGTTAAGAGGAGATTTGTCAGGTTTATGGAGTAGAAGAATAAATGACAAAGATAGACTTGTTTATAAAATAGATGAAACCTCTGTTTATATCCTGGCATGCAGATTTCATTATGCAGATAAATAATCTGCATAGTTTTGTATCATTTTTATAAAATGATACATTTACACTAGTACGACAAAATTTTGTCGTATTTTTTTTCATCAAAAATAGGATATAGTAATATCAATGAAACAGCTTAAATAGTAAAAAATACGAATATCAAAAAAACATAGGGGAGGTAGGTTAAATAGGTGGATTTTTATTAGAATTTAACGGAATCATCGAATTTGAAAAAACAAAGGATATATCTCGGATATGAAAGATATTATGGATAGTTCTCAAAAGAGTGCATATCAAGCACTAAAAGTTGCTTTGGTATATGGTAACTAGCTGATTGGTTATCGTATTGTGAAAGAAGCTTTTAATGGAGAAGATCGTGTTAAGCTATATCACTTTTTAAAGTTTTAACAAACGTTTCCGCAAATTGTCGACAAAGTGTGTAGACAATCCGATGTTTTACGAAATTGATCACATTATAGAGTTTTATTGCAAGCAAATGATAGAAGTGCTAGAGATTGCTATGAAAAAGAAACGCTTGAACAAACTTGGAGTGTACGAGCTTTACAAAGAAATATATCTTCTCTATAGTATTATCGTTTAATATTAAGGCGATGAAACTATCCTTCCTAGTCAAAGAAATCATAAGTGAGAAAAAATAAATCAAAAAATATTAGCAATCCTCTTGTTAAAGTGCTAAAAATGAGTATAATAGTAGATGTTAGCAGTTAGGTAACATGAGTGCTAAATATAAAGGAGGAGTTTCTATATGTTAAAACCATTACATGACAACGTTATTCTAAAAAAGGAAAAAGTAGAGAAGGAAACAACGACAGCAAGCGGAATTATTTTAACGGATAATTCAAAAAATGTTCCAAGCTATGCAACAGTAGTAGCCATCGGACCGGATAGTAAAACCGATATCCACGTAAATGATAAGGTCGTATATAAAGAATACTCTGGCACAAAGGTAAACCTAGAGGAAGAAGAATATATTATTATTGAAGATGAAGATATCTTAGCAGTATTGGATTAAAAAAATAGGAGGTAAAGAAAATGGCAAAAGAAGTACGTTTTTCAAAAGATGCAAGAACAGCTATGCTGAATGGTGTGAATGTATTGGCAGATGCCGTACGCGTTACACTTGGTCCAAAGGGACGCAATGTTGTTTTGGAAAAAGAATACGGATCACCGCTGATTACCAATGACGGAGTCAGCATCGCAAAAGAAATCGAATTGGAAGATAAATTTGAAAATATGGGTGCAAAATTGGTGTATGAGGTTGCTAATAAAACCAACGATACCGCAGGTGATGGAACAACAACCGCAACGATTTTAGCACAAAGCATGATCAGCAACGGGCTTCGTCAGGTAGAAAAAGGAGCAAATCCGGTTTTGATGAGAGAAGGAATCGAATATGCAAGCAAGGAAGTCGCAAAGCATATTTTAGAGAAATCCCGTAAAGTAGAAACAAGCAACGATATTGCAAGTGTTGCGGCAATTTCCAGTGGAAATAAAGAAATCGGTACGATTATTGCGGAAGCAATGGAAAAGGTAGGACGAAACGGTGTCATTTCTGTTGATGAATCCAATGGTTTTGATACCGAGCTTGAAATCAGTGAAGGTATGCAGTATGATAAAGGTTATGTTTCTCCATATATGGTAAGCGATCATGAAAAAATGCAGGCCGAATTGGAAAATGCGTATGTATTAGTTACCGATCAAAAAATTAACAATGTACAGGAAATTCTACCTGTATTGGAACAGGTCGTACAGACCAACAAACCATTATTGTTGATTGCTGATGATATTGAAAATGAAGTAACCTCTACTTTGGTTGTAAATAAACTGCGTGGAACTTTCAACGTAGTTGCAACAAAGGCACCAGGCTTTGGCGATAATCAGAAGGATATTTTGAAGGATATCGCAATTCTGACAGGTGCTAACTTCTACTCTAAGGATTTGAACATGAATCTAAAAGAAATGAAGTTGGAAGATTTGGGAACTGTAAAAAAGGTTGTTGTTACAAAGGACAATACAACCATGATCGGTGGTAATGGTGCAAAGGATATCATTGATGCACGTGTAAAAGAAATCCAAGCGCAGATGGAAAACTGCAAGAGCGACTATGATAAGAAGCGTTATGCAGAGCGTCTTGGTAAATTAAGCAATGGTGTTGCGATCATCAAGGTTGGCGCAACAACCGAAAGTGAATTAAAAGAAAAGAAACTGCGTATTGAAGATGCTTTAAATGCTACGCGCGCTGCTGTCGCCGAAGGTATCGTTATCGGCGGTGGTGCTGCACTTGTAGAGGCTTATATGGCATTGAAAGATGAATTGAAATCTGAAGTAGTTGATGTTCAAAAGGGTATTAAGGTGGTTATGGACGCCTTATTAGCTCCGATTGCACAAATTGCAGAAAATGCCGGATATAATGCAGAAGAAATCGTAGAACAGCAAAAGGCTGCCGAAGAAAATATCGGATTCGATGCGAAAAACGGTAATTGGGTAGATATGTTTAAGGAAGGCATTATTGATCCAACCAAAGTAACAAGAAGTGCTTTATTAAATTCCGCAAGCATTTCCGCCTTGTTCTTAACGACTGAAGCAGGTGTTGCTTCTATTAAAGAAAAGGAAGCTCCACTACCTCCAATGCCTGCCGGTGGAATGTATTAAGATAAAGTAGAGAAATAGAAAATTGCTGATGGGTAATATGCCTATCGGCTTTTTTTGTAAGAAAAATGCTATATGTGCAATATGATAGGAGTTTTCTGATTTGCAAAGTAAGATCTATCCGACTTGGATAGAAACATACGATCGGATACAAAAAGCATAAATCATAGCGAATAGTATGGTAGAATAGAAAAGAAGGTATAGAAATAGAGAGGTATGGTTTGATGTATATTTTAATATCCCCGGCAAAGACAATGAAGGAGGAGCGCAGGCATACACCACAAGGCTTGCCCGTCTTATTGGAAAAATCGAAGCTATTGCATAAGCATCTGATGCAGATGGATGTTTTACAAATGAAATCGCTAATGAAAATCAACGATAAACTGGCTATTCAAAATGTAGAACGCTTTGCGAATATGCGATTTGATAAAGCAGGAATTTGTGCTTTAGATGCTTATGATGGCATTCAATTTAAAGCCATGCAAATAGAGCAGTTAGGTGAAGAAGAATGGCAGTATTTGAATCATCATTTGCGTATCTTATCCGGTTTTTATGGGATTGTTCGTCCAAGTGATTCCATTTATCCATATCGCTTGGAAATGCAGAGCAGGTTCGTTACAGAGGATAGTAAAAATTTATATGACTTTTGGAAGGATACGATAGCAAAGGAGCTACCACAAGAGGAATTTATTATCAATCTTGCCAGCAAGGAATATGATAAAAGCGTTCGCTCATATATATCGAAAGAAAGGTTTATAGATATTATTTTCTATATCAAAGAAAATGATAAGCTCATCACACGCTCCACACAGATAAAACAGGCAAGAGGACGTATGGTTAATTTTATGGCAAAGCATAAGGTAGAAAATTTAGAGGAGCTTACACAGTTTGCGTATGATGGTTATCAATATCATGCGGAATTATCAAATGATACGACCTTTGTGTTTGTAAAGGAGGAACTATGAAAATTTTGGTTACCGGTTTTGAACCCTTTGGTAAGGATCACATCAATCCAAGTGAGGAAATCTTAAAACGACTTCCGCAAACTATTGCAGGGCATGAAATTGTTAAAATCACCATTCCGGTTGTTGCTTATAAAAGCTTAGAATGTATCCGACAAGCTGTAAATCAATATTTACCGGATTCGATTGTTTGTTTGGGACAGGCAAGTGGCAGAGAAGGAATTACGGTTGAACGAGTCGCAATCAATGTGAATGATTTCAGCATTCCGGATAATGCGGGTATTCAGCTATGCAATACACCGATTGTTGAAGGAGCACCGGCTGCATATTTTTCTACTTTACCAATCTATCGTATGGTGGAGGCAATTCGCCAAAAAGGAATTCGAGCAGCGATTTCCAATACGGCAGGAACGTATGTATGCAATCATGTAATGTATGGAGTTTTACATGCTTACAGTGCTTTGGGGATTCGTGCAGGATTTGTGCATGTACCGGCAATGGATACACAGGTTGATGATCCGCTAAAAGATGCGTGCATGACATTGGAGGAAATGGTAAATGGAATCGAAGCGATGTTAGTAGTTGTGCATGAAAAGGATATTGTTGGAAAGGAGGAAGGACGCATTGCCTGATAAGATGATGTATGCGGTTAGTGCCTGTTTAATAGGTGAAAATTGTAAGTATAGCGGAGGAAATAATTTGCATAAGGAGCTATGCTCATTTTTAAAGGATAAGCAATGGATTGCTGTTTGTCCGGAGGTATTGGGTGGTCTTTCGATTCCTCGTGAATGCTGTGAGATCGTTGAACAAAAAGTGATAAGTCAAAGCGGCAGGGATTGCACAAGGGAATATGTGGAAGGTGCGCATAAGGCGTTACAGCAAATCCAAGAGGCAAATGCTCAAGTAGTAATTACACAACCACGTAGTCCGAGCTGTGGCTGTGGCAAGATTTATGATGGCAGCTTTCAAGGACGCTTGATTAACGACAATGGTGTTTTTGTGCAATTATGCCATCAAGCAGGGATTAAGGTTGTCAATGTCGATGATTTTCTTCGTAAGGAAGTAAAGCGGTTATAAACGCTATTTTTACAAAACCTCCTTTTTTGTATGCTTTAAGGCAAATTTTCTTTAAAAAATATGAAAATGAGATTGTAAGTGTTATTAAAATGGGGTAAAATAAGTATTGTAAAAAGTAAATTTCAGGAGGAATAGAAAATGAAACAAATTACTGTATCTGTAATCGATCCAGTTGGATTACACGCACGTCCTGCTACTGTTGCAGTAAACGCAGCTAGCAAATTCAAATGTGAAGTTAACATTTCTTTTAAGGGACGCGAAGTTAACATGAAGTCTATCATGGGTGTTATGTCATTAGGTATCCCTACACAGTCAGAAATTACAATCACTTGTAATGGAGATGATGAAGACTCAGCTATCGCTTCTATCGAAGAAGTACTACGCGCTCAGAAAATCATCGGTTAATTTTTAAAAATGAGGGATAAGGGAGTCATTAGACTCCTTTTTCTTTTACAAATCGAAGAAATGATAAAAATGTGAGGGAAAAATCAGATAAAATAGAAATCGCTTACATTTTTCTTGGAAGAAAGAGTATTTTTGCTTTGGGTGTGCTATAATAAAGATACTATATATGGGAAAAGGAGTATGATTGAATATGGTAAATGAAGTGTATGAGAAATGGCTGCATCACCCGAATTTAGATCCTTCTTATAAAGAGGTTCTTGCCAATATGAGTGAGAAGGAGAAAAACGATGCGTTTTATACAACGATTGAATTTGGTACGGCAGGTATGCGAGGACTTTTAGGTCCGGGAACCAATCGTATCAATCTGCATACCATTCGAAAGGCAAATGCCGGCTTTGCACAATATATTTGTGCACATGGTGAGGAAGCA
This sequence comes from Amedibacillus dolichus DSM 3991, assembly GCF_000154285.1. Lineage (GTDB taxonomy): Bacteria > Bacillota_I > Bacilli_A > Erysipelotrichales > Erysipelotrichaceae > Amedibacillus > Amedibacillus dolichus. The sequence continues at coordinate 134,002 of NZ_DS483478.1, forward strand.
AAAAAGCGCGGTATTGCAATTGGTTATGATAATCGACACATGTCCTATGAATTTGCCATGGACAGTGCGAAGATGTTAGCAACCTTCGATATTACCTCTTATGTATTTGAAAGTCTGCGTCCGACGCCGGAACTAAGTTTTGCGGTTCGTTATTTTCATTGCTTCGGGGGAATTATGGTAACGGCATCGCATAATCCAAAGGAGTATAACGGATACAAGCTATATGATGAAAAGGGCTGTCAGTTGGTTCCTCATTTGGCTGAACAGGTTATTGAACGTGTCAATGCGGTGGAAGATGAACTTGCGTTATGTGCCAATCCGACTGCTGAACAAGAACAGCTGATCCATGTGATTGGTAAGGAAGTAGATGAAGCCTATTATGAAAAGGTATTGGGTATTCAGTTAAATCCGCAAATCGCAAAAGACGATGTAAAGATTATTTTTACACCGGAGCATGGAACTGCGAACATTCCGGTAAAAGAGGTGTATACACGTGCCGGCTATCACTTTGTGGCAGTAGAGGAGCAATGCACTCCGGATCCGGATTTTTCAAATACACCAACGCCGAATCCGGAGGAAGCAGGAGCGTATGAATTGGCATTAGAATATGCAAAGCGTGAAGCTGCGGATATTATCTTAGTATGTGATCCCGATGCCGATCGTATGGGTGTCGGAGTGAAACATCATGGAGAGTATAAGCTATTGACCGGTAATCAAAGCGGTGCGGTTTTGATTGAATATATTTTCTCTCAATTAAAGGCAAAGAATCAAATGCCTCCAAATCCGGTAATGTTTAATACCGTTGTAACAAGTGATCTTGGTGAAAAGATTGCGGATAAATACGGAGTGGCAACGGAAAAAACGCTGACCGGCTTTAAATTTATCGGGGAAAAAGTTGCGAAATATGAAGCAACCAATGAAAAACAGTATGTCTTTGGCTATGAGGAAAGTTATGGTTCTTTGATTCAGCCGTTTGTACGTGATAAAGATGCTCCGCAGGCATGCTTGATGTTGGCAGAGGCAGCTTGTTACTACAAGGCACAAGGTAAGACCTTGGTTGATGTGCTGTATGATTTATATGCCGAATTGGGATATTATGAAGAAAGTCAAAAATCCTTGACGCTTGCCGGGCAGGAAGGTGCACAGCGTATTCAAGAGATTTTAGCAACCCTACGTAAAACACAGCTGCAAGATTTAGGTGGCAGTGCGGTTGTACGCTTTGAGGATTATAAGGAATGTCGTGTGGTGGAAAACGGAAAGGAATTTGAATTAACCGGCTTTACGAAATCCGATGTCTTGAAGTATTACTTGGCAGATGGCAGCTGGATTGCGATTCGACCAAGCGGTACCGAACCGAAGTGTAAATTCTACTATTGTATCAAGGGAAGCTCTTTAGAAGATGCTCATGAAAAGACACTTTCTTATCAACAGGCAATTGATGATTTAATTAAGTAATTCGATGAGGTGGAACGTAAAGGTTTCACCTTTTTTCGCTTGTAAGCTGCTAATATGAGGTAAATGATGTAACCCTTTACAAAAATTTATATAAGCGAGGAAAAACACTATTTTTTATCGTGCAAATGAGGTAAAATAAAAGATAGAGATAGGACGGGAGGTCGTCAGATGAAACAGTTGAAATTAACAGAATATTATCAAGGAAATGATATCCATGCGTATGAAATCTTTGGTGCTCATTTATGTGTGGAAAGAAATAAAAAGGGCGTACGTTTTACAACCTATGCACCACATGCGCAAAGTGTACAGGTAATCGGTTCTTTTAATGATTGGAGCTGTGAAGGACATGAAATGAAGCGTAAGGACGAGCGAGGAGTTTGGTCGATCTTTATTGCCGGTGTATGTGAGGGCGATATGTATAAATATCGTGTTACACAGGCAACCGGACGTGTAGTGGATAAAATGGATCCGTATGCCTTTTATTCGGAGCTTCGTCCCAATACCGCAAGTATTGTCGCCGATTTAGATGCGATGAAATGGAGCGATCAAAAATGGCTTGATAAGCGTAGTATCAATATGGATAAGCCTTTGAATATTTATGAAATGCACCTTGGCTCTTGGAAGAAAAACAGTGATCAGGAATGGGTGAATTATGCGGAAATTGCCGATGAATTGATAGCCTATTTAAAAGCTCACTACTTTACTCATGTCGAGCTGATGCCGCTAAACGAATATCCATTTGATGGTTCATGGGGATATCAGTGCAGTGGATATTTCAGTGCAACCAGTCGCTATGGCAGCGTACGTGATTTACAAACGCTGATCAATAAGCTGCATAAGGCGAACATTGGAGTGATTATGGATTTTGTACCGGTACATTTTGTACGTGATGACTTTTCTTTATCTTATTTCGATGGAACACCCTTATATGAATATGAAAAGGCGGTAGATGCCGATTCACAATGGGGCACTGCAAACTTTAATTTATGGCGTGAGGAAGTTCGCTCCTTCTTAATGTCTGCCGCAAGTTTTTGGATTGATAAATACCATGTCGATGGTTTGCGCATGGACGCCATCAGCAATGTTATTCATTGGCATGGCAATAAGGATTTAGGCGAGAATGAGGGTGCTTTACATTTCATCAAGCGTATGAATTACAATTTGCATCATAGCTATCCGGGTGTAATGCTGATTGCGGAGGATTCCAGCGATTTTCCAAAGGTAACAGCTCCGACAATCGATGGAGGATTGGGCTTTGATTATAAATGGGATCTAGGCTGGATGAACGATACCTTGAAATATTTAGAAAAGGATCCGGTTTATCGTAAATGGCATCATAATGATATAACCTTCTCCATGGCGTATTTCTATTCCGAAAAATTTATCATGGAATTTTCACATGATGAGGTTGTTCATGGCAAAAAGACGATCGTGGATAAAATTTGGGGAACGTATGAGGAAAAGTTTAAACAGCTGAGAACCTTGTATTTATATATGTTTACACACCCGGGAAAGAAGTTAAATTTCATGGGGAATGAATTGGCACATTTTCGTGAATGGGACGAAACGAAGGAATGCGATTGGACACTTTTGAATTATCCGATCCATGATGCCTTTAATCGCTATTTTGCCAGATTAGGAAAGCTTTATACAAGTATCCCGGCATTGTATGAAAATGATTACGATTGGCAGTCCTTTGAGTGGATCGATGCGGATAATGCCGATCAAAATTTGTTTAGCTATATGCGTAAGAGCGAGCAAGGTATTTATATCGTTATCTTGAATTTCTCACCAAATCGCTACGATGCGCATGCCTTCGGTGTTCCGATGAAGGGCGTTTATCATGAAATACTGAATACCGAATCGGAAATGTATGGTGGTAATGTTCATGAATTGAAAAAGTATAAGAGTGTAAAAGAGGAATGCAATGCCAAGGAACAAAGCATTCGTGTTGATGTCCCTGCCTTTGGCGGTGTTCTGTTGGAGCATAAGCTGCGAGCGAAAAAGGGCAAGGAATAAGATTTGCACAATAGCGCTAAGATGTGTATAATGTTGTCAATGCAAGAAAGGCAGTGATAATATGAAGGTCGTAGTAATTGGCAGTGGTTCATGGGGAACCGGATTGGCACAGGTTTTATGTGATAATCAAGTCGATGTTACCATCTATGGAAACTGTGCGGAAGAAATCAGGGATATCAATGAGAATCATCGCAATTCAAAATATTTCGATGACGTGGAAATTCATTCAAGCTTACGTGCAACAACAGATATCGAGGTTGTTCGAGGAGCGGATATCGTGTTGTTAAGCGTACCTACGATTGCGATAGAAAGTGTATGTAAACAAATCGATCCTTTGTTGAATAAGAAAACGATTGTAGTGAATGCTTCCAAGGGATTTCACCCGGAAACCTTTGAACGTATGTCCTGTGTCATTCGTAAAAATATCAGTGAAGAGCATTTAAGTAGCGTAGTTTCACTGATTGGACCAAGTCATGCAGAGGAAGTAGTTATTCGCATGCTGACAACGATTTGTGCGGTATCTTTAAATGAAGAAGATGCGAAAATCGTACAGGAAACCTTCTCCAATGAGTATTTGCGTGTATATACCGGCAATGATGAAATCGGCAGTGAGGTCGGTGTAGCGATTAAAAATGCGATTGCGGTTGCCAGTGGAGTGTTATCCGGCTTAGGTTATGGAGATAATACAAGAGCAGCGCTTATCACACGTGGACTTATGGAAATGACACGTTATGGAATGGCGATGGGCGGACGCAAAGAAACATTTATGGGATTGACCGGAATCGGCGATTTGATTGTTACCTGCACAAGCAAGCATTCAAGAAACTTCCAAGCAGGTTATGAAATCGGAAAGCATAACAGTGCCAAATACTTCTGGGATAACAATACCAAGACGGTAGAGGGAGTACGAACAGCCAAGGCAGTGCATGAAACAGCGGAGAAGATGGGAATTGATATGCCGATCGTAAGTGAAATATATCGTGTATTATTTGAAGGTGCAGAACCAAGTGAATCGGCGAAAAGGCTGATGCTTCGTGATTTAAAAACCGAAATTGATTTATAAAACAAGAAATCGTATGATACAACATCATGCGATTTTTTAATATTATCGCAAAAGCTATTTCTTAAGAAATCGTAATTTGCTATTTCTACGGATATATCGTAAGGTGTAAGAGAGGTGGTTCTTTCGTTTATTTGAAAAGGGGGGACAAATTGATGAAAATCATAATTTACGATGATTGTATTGAAGATGTTAATCATCTAAAACGACTATTAGCGGATTTTTTTAATAAAATGTCTGTTGATTACAGTGTTGAAATATGTAAATCAACAGAGTATCTCTTTACGCATATTGATGAATTTGATTTCTTATTTTTAGATATTGAAATCAATGATGAAAACGGAATAGAAATCGGAAAAAGATTACTTAAGATACGTCATAACTGTCGTGTGATCATTACTTCACGTTATAAAAAATATTTGATTGACGGTTATAGGATACGTGCAGATCAATACTTTTTAAAACCCATTCAAGAGGTGGTGTTTAATACCGAAATGGAAGATGAGCTCTATTTGTTTCAAATAAAGTATAGTGGGTTTTATGATGAAAATTTATCGAAAACAAAAATATTATATACCGATATTTTGTATGTTGATGTATATGACCGTAAAACCAGAATTCATTTTAAGAACGGGAAAATATTAGCTACACGCTATACTTTAAAAGAATGGGAAGAAAAGCTGGATCTTACGATTTTTGAGAAAGTACACAAAGCATACATCGTTAATTTGTTTTATATCAGCGCCTATTCCAATCAGGATATATTACTGATGAATGGAGAAAATATTCCATTATCGAGAAATATGAAAAAGCATTTTGAAGAAAAATATATAGCATTATTACCGAGGATCGTATCATGAGTATATCGTTGATATTTTCGTTAATAGCTGAATTGTTAATTGTAGCATTTGTAGGCTTTTATCTATACACCCCAAGATTTCATAATAAGCTTATGAATGGCTTTATACTTACAGGTATATTAGTATTTGCATTTTTAGCAAGCTTTTACAGACAGCCTCAGTATTTCGTAATTGCTACCTTGATGTGTTTTCTAGCACTGCTTCTTTTGTTATATAAAATGCCGCTGTTTTCGGGTATTTTGACTGCTTGTGTCCTGTTGCTTTTTACGGTAATCGGGGATTTTATATCTATGCTTATCATGAGCATATCGTTACAATCCCAATATTTTTATGTATATGTTCCGCTTCAAAATTTCATATCATTATTGATATCCGATACCGTCTTTTTTCTTCTATCTGTTCTCTATGTGAAATTTCAAAAAAAGATTTCCTTTCTTCAACCCATTAAATATTCATGGCTGATTTTGGTAGTGCTTGTGCCTACTGTGTTTTTATTGTTTTCGATTCCGAATTACTTTTTTATGGTAGAAAATGACAAAGTGGTCATGTTTACTGTACTGTCGCTTATGCTATCGAATATAATTACTATTTTCATATTTTTTAAATTTCAAATAAGTCAAAATATGAAATTGAAGCTTAAGGAAGAGGAATAAAAGAAAGAGGAGCTGAAAAAACAGATTTTACTTTATAAACAGTATTATCAAAATCATTTCAATTTATTACATTCATTGCTTCATCGTTATTCCGATATGAAGAAGAACATTATGAATCAACAATATGATGTATTGGAAGAAGCATTAGAGGATCTGTCTACAAGTGTCTTTCATGAGTTTAATTCGATGTATTCGCAATCCTATACCTTGAATATGTTGATTACCGATAATCTTCAAACCTTAAAGGATTCCAATATACAGATAAGCACCAAATTAAAATGTATAGAGCTTCCGTTTGAAGAAGCAACCGATGAATATAATCTGTTTAAAGAGCTTCTGAATATAGGCATCAACGCTTGTCAATCATTTTCTGAAAGTGTGATTTATATTTTGTCAGAAGATCATTACTCGCAAATCGTATTTCAATTCATATATCCTGCGATAGCTGATGAAACGGAAAAAATTGTCGGTAATAAGGTGTTGGAAAAGATTATCCATAACAATAATATTCATTCTGTGTATCGTTATAATGACAAAAATCAAGAGATGAGAATTGCTCTTATTTTCCAAGCTAAAACAAACGAGCGAATCGAATAATGTGATTTTGAATAGCTTTTGTGTTTAAAATGTCGGATTTTTGTTTAAGGTGAAATTTATCCATTGTGCTTACGTGATATACTGTGTATGTAGGATAAGTCCTAATGTTTATGAATAGCATACTCGTTTTGAGAGAATGCCATTCAAGTAAGGGAGGAGATACACATGGTTGTTTGAATGGGAAAGACTTAGATCTATTTGAATAACTTATCACACTCAGCCTACTTTACATACTATGTAAAATTCGATATGGAGAAAGGACGGTAATATTATGAAAAAAGTATTTAGTGCAGTATTGATGTTCGCTCTTTTAGCTTTACCGATGACGATGCTTTCGGCAAAAGAAACGAGTGAAAACGAATTGTATTCAAAGGTGGGAAACCAATTTCCGAGTGCTATTAACAATGTCAGATTAGAAGCTTACTTGGAAGCTGTTGAACAACAGGTGTTTCCGGGACTTGAAGATGATGAGTTGTTAGTGCATGAAAAAGAAGACGGAGGTTTCTTAAGTAGTAGCATTGATGATATCGAATCTGTAAAAAAATACCATGAGGAAGTGAATGGTGTTGAATGCGAAATCGTAACCGGAAAGGAAGCAAAGGAAATTTATAAACAATCGTTACGACAAGCTTTGATAGAGGAGTATAATGAATAATTAAAGGGGAAATGATCCTGTTATGAAAATGGAAAAAAAGTGGAGGTTATGAACGTAAAAGTTCTGTTTCCTTCACTTTTTAGGTAAGCGAATATAGTAAGATTATGAACTTTTAGATTTAAAAATTTTTATAGTTATGTGATATACTATTTATGAAGGTAGCGTTAAATAAGTTATGGAGAAATAAGAGTTTATGAAAAGGAAAAAGGATCTATGAAAAAGGTATTAGGTTCGGTATTTATCTTAGGTTTGGCAGCTTTAGCAATCACTACGATTTCCGCCAAGCCAGTCGATCAACAGAACTTACACCAACTGGTTGGTGAACGATTTGACGGAGTCATTCGTAAGCTTAAGTCGGTAAATTTGGAAAAATGTGAACAGGTTGGGAAGCTTGGAAAGCTTGAATTAGAGGAATATGAAAAAATACTGTTTCCCGGATTGAAAGATAATGAATTTGTGGTACGCATAAATGATGGTGGCTTCTTATATGATGGAAACCCTAATCCTCAAATTACGAAAGAAGGATTTGAGGCGTTAAATGGAGATGTTAAGGGTGAAATTATGACTGTAAAAGAGGCAAAGGAAATTTATAAACGAGAATTGGTGCAATGCTATAACGAGATGTTAAATGAGAAGAAAAAGCATCATGAGAATTGTTTTTAAATTATAATTGTTTTCATAACGGTATGCTGTGTAAGTGAAGGAGATAAAGGTTATGAAAAAGGAATTAAGTATGATATTCGTATTAGGTATCTCGGCTTTATTTATTACCGCAATGTTAACAGAGGCAGAGAGATTGCAAAAGCTTGAAGTGGAAAAGGAAATAAACACTACGTTAAAAGCATTGAATAAGAATCTGTTTCCCGGTTTGAAAGACGATGAGTTGGTAGTACGGGTCAATGAGGGAGGCTTCTTACATAGTGATATTAACGATGCCGAAACTACGAAAAAAGAGTTTGAGGAATTAAATGAAGGTGTGAAATGCAAAATTATGACCGTAGCACAAGCAAAGGAAATTTATAAAAAAGAGCTCTTGGCTTCTTATGGCATATCATTGGATAAATAAAGAAAAGAGTATGATTTTATTATTACATATAAGCTTTAAACTAAATGAAAACGATGATTATAAGGCTGAAATCAATGTTTTAACCCGTAAGTCATCGTTTTTAATATATGTAGATATTCTTTTGTGAATACATGGATATATCAAATAAAACTATTTCTTGAAAATATAAAACTTACTGAAGATATAATTCAATATTATCACTACCACATTGGAAAGTATCTTCATCAGCATATTGTTGAAATGCAGGCAATCAACAAAAATTATCATGAAGCATAGATCTAAGATACCGGTTGCCAGACGACAACCGTAAAACGATATAATTTCTTTTATGATTGAACCCTTTGATACGGCATTGCTGTGAAAGACCCAAAGTTTATTTGTAAGATATGCGAAAATAACAGAGAGCAGCCAAGAGAGAATGGTGCTGATGGAAGTACCTAAGGAAAGGAAATAAAAGCTGATATAATATACGATAATATTTACCGCTGTGGTACATATTCCGAAGAATATATACAAAATCATTTCTTTATACTTATGAAATATTTGCATCATCATGTTCACCAACAAGCTTTTCAATCGCATAGCGAGGACGTCTTTTCACTTCCACATAGATTTTCCCGATGTATTCTCCGATAAGACCGATGGAGAGCAGCTGTACGCCTCCTAAAAACCAAATGGAGAGCATGATGGAGGACCACCCGGGAATTGTCCAGCCGAAGAAATAGGAGGCTAGGATATATATGAAAGCGAAGCAAGAGCATACAACGATGAATAAGCCTAAAAACAATACGAAGGTAATCGGCTTAACACTAAAGGAGGTAATGCCGTCAAAGGCAAAGCTGATCATTTTCTTTAGCGGATATTTGCTTTCTCCTGCCATGCGCTCTTTTCTTGCATAATACACACAATCGCTTTTAAATCCGATCAGGGAGGTCAAGCCGCGTAAAAACAAATTGCGCTCGTCATATTTCGCAAGTTCCTGCAATGCTCTTTTTCCCATCAAGCGATAATCGGCATGGTTATATATCAGCTTTACACCCATGAAGCGAGTGAATTTATAAAAGCTCTGTGCGGTAAATCTTTTAAAGAAGGTATCGGTTTTTCTTTCACTGCGCACGCCATAGACGATTTCACAGCCTTCCTCATATTTACGAACCATCTCCTCTATGACATTGATATCGTCCTGTAAATCGGCATCGATACTGATGGCGGCATCACATTGATCTTTTACATGATGCAATCCTGCTAAGAGTGCATTTTGATGTCCGACATTTCTTGCCAGCTTGATACCTCTGCAAAGCGGATCGTTTGCACAGGCGGCTTCAATCAAATCCCAGGTTGTATCGCTGCTGCCGTCATTCACAAACAAAAGAAAGCTGTTTTGTGCAATGATTTTTCGGTCTATGAGGTCATGCATCAGTTCGCTTAACTGTGCAAGGGTATCCTTGAATACCGCTTCCTCGTTGTAACAAGGAATTACGATTCCTAATTGTGTCATACTTTATTCCTTCTTTCCTATCGAATATAAATCGAATACCGTCGATTGCCACAAAATAAATAAAAGGCAGGAAATTAACCAGATATTTGGACTTTGATTCCCAAATCAAAAGAAATACAAATAAGCCATATACGGATAGCCTTATAAAGCTTATGAAGTCCATTTCCCCATCATGCTTTATTTTGTAAATGCCTGCCAATCCGGAAATGCTCAATAAAAGAATTATGGCATATTGGATACCGTTTACGATGATTTGATAAACGGAAAAATAGGCTCCGTGCTCGGTGACGATTTCACGAACAACTCCTTGTGTCAATGGCTTTCGCTCCAACAGCTTCTGACTGAAAAACGCTCCGTCTCCCCAAGTATAATGAATCTTTTGACTCAAATGATCCAGCATTCCGCTAAATTCCATTTCCGCAATTCGACTTTTGATCTGTGCAATGTTTGCATCTGTTTTTGCTTGGCGGGTAGGGAAGGACTTGGTAAATTTATAATCATGCACATTGTAGCCGCCCGGATTTCTCAGCCCCATCATGACCCAATGCGTATAGGGATAGTTGTATGTATCGTAGAGTGAATCATCAAGCATCTTGGAGCTTTCAAAGGCATAGTCGTAAATTTTGATGCTGCCGAAAAAGGCAAGGCATGAAACAGCGATGACAGCAGTTTTTTTGATGCCGGAAACAAAGAATACATGAAGGATTGCGGCTATCAATACAATGACTACGGTTGCCTTTAGTTCAAAGCCGAGAAAAACAGAGAAACCGAGCAGAATGCCATAGCCCAGTAATTTCTTTCTGTCTGTTTCCTTTAAAATTACGATATACAGAAGCAGAATCGTATTCATCAAGGGCAAGGGGAAAGTATCGGTATAAAAGATCGGTAAATACGTTATATAGGCAGGGCATAGAAAGGATAGCAGCAAAGCGAATACAGCGGTTTTTTTGCCCCAAAGCTTTTTTACGGCAAGACAGAGAATAACTAAGGAAATGTCGGTCAGTACAATGTTTGTCAGAATGCCGGCAGCGATATAATTGCCGATGTGAAAGATTGACAGCAGTTTATATAAGAAGGTTAAGGTTAATAAGTAAAACTGATTGTTGGGATATCTTAAAAAATAACGGATATTTGAAATTTCCCAGCTATTGTTTTTTGTTAAAGCTACGGCTTCATCAAAGACATGACCGAAATCCCAGCTCGGTTTGACCATCAGCAGCATTCCCAATCCAAGCTGAATGCAGAAAAATACAGCAAACAGGATACCGATTGTTTTTTTATTTATGGGGAAGCAGCAGCGGGATTTTACGATAAACCAATACAGGAAAAGTATGAGCAGCATAAAAAAGCCTGTGGAAAGTAACATCAAAATTCTATCTGTACTGCTTTCCTGATGCTTGATCACAATGAAGAATACACCTGTAAAGGTAATACTGAATAAAATATGAAATAGGATATACAGTATTTTTTTTATTTTATCAATTCCCATTTTATCCGTAATTCCTTTCTGTTTTGCAATCGTAAGATAATGAAAAGGATCGCAAATGACGTATGTTGCCTTTTCATTTTATCATTCCCTAAAACAAGAGGCATTACTTAATTTCTGACAATTTTGTAAAGAATTTATATATCGACACCGTTTGATAAAAGGAAATCGGGCAGTATGGCTTTTTGTTTACGATCGGCTTTTACGCTCCTGATTTTGTTGTTTTGCTGCCTACACATAGGCTGTTTCTTTGTTCTGCTGTATTGTTTAAGATAATTTTAAGAGATGAAGCGCATAAATAAGTGGGCAAGGAGTATTTCATGATGTATAATAAAATAGGTTTATCCTGTTTTTTTATATATGTATGCTTATATGCAAAGGAGTTGAGCGGTATGTTGAAAAGTATCCGTTATGTATTAAAGGAAAATATAACGAACCTATATCGAATTTTTTGTATTGCGAAATATGAACTGCTTGGTGAAATGCGAGATTCCAAATTTGGAATATTTTGGAATTTTGCATCTCCTGCCATTCAAATCATTACCTTCTATTTGGTATTTGGTTTAGCCATGGGACGTGGAGATATGGAAGGAATCCCTTATCTGCCTTGGGTTGTTGTCGGCTTTTGTGCTTGGTGGTATATTCAGCCTTGTATCGTGCATGGGTGCAGTGCTATCTTTTCTAAGGTAAATGTAATTACTAAAATGAAATTTCCGATCAGTGTTTTGCCGATGACGGTGGTACTTAAGGAATTGTTTAATCATTTCTGTATGCTTGCGATTGCACTTGTTGTTTTGTTTTTATATGGTTATTTTCCCAAGCTTCATTGGTTGGGTATTCTTTATTATATGATTGCGGCGATTGCTTTGGTGGAAGCGATTGCGTTGATTACCTCTGTATTGACGATGCTTTGGCGTGATGTCAAAAAGCTGATTACCTCCTTGATGCGCATGCTGCTGTATTTATCCGGCGTGCTGTTTCCGGTATCCTATTGGGCAAAGGTTCCCTTAGTGGAATTTGTGATGAAGCTCAATCCGGTGTTTTACATCGTGCAGGGATATCGAGATTCTGTTTTCTTTGGCAAAGGCCCGCTTGCCCACCCACTATTAGGACTGTATTTTTGGATTGTGGTAATTGCGATGCTTGTTATTGGAAGCATGCTGATGTATAAGTTTAAAAAGAAACTGATTGATTTGATCTAAGGAGGGTTTTTGATGTTGAAGAATAAGAATGCGTATGATGAATATGCGGTAGTTATGAAAGATGTATCGAAAATCTATCGTTTGAAACAGAAGGGAAAGAAGCAGGGCAATCAACAGTTTTATGCCTTAAAGGGAATTGACTTTAAAATTAAAAAAGGAGATTGTGTCGGTATCTTGGGAACAAATGGATCCGGTAAATCAACGCTTTCGATGATTTTGGCGGGTATCAGCGATCATGATGGCGGTGAAATGATCGTAAATGGTGAACAGGCGTTAATTGCGATCAATACCGGTTTGAATGCCCAATTAACCGGTGAGGAAAATATCGAATTAAAGGGAGCTCTTTTGGGTTTAAAGAAAAAAGAGGTAGAAAAAATCAAGCAAGGTGTTATTGAGTTTGCGGAGTTAGGGGATTTTTTGTATCAGCCGGTTAAGAAATATTCCAGTGGAATGAAATCAAGACTTGGATTTTCCATTTCGTTGGCGTTAAATCCGGACATCTTTATTGTCGATGAGGCATTGTCTGTCGGCGATAAGGGCTTTGCGCAAAAATGTATGAAGCGTATGCAAAAGCTGCGTGATGAAGAAGGAAAAACGATCTTCTTTATTTCGCATGCGCTTTCTCAGGTCAAAAGCTTCTGCCATACAGGCATGTGGATCGAAGGCGGAGAGCTGAAGGAGCTAGGCGATATTAATACCGTATGTGAGCATTACTCGGCTTATGTTGATGCTTATAATGCGTTGAGTGAGAAGGAAAAGAAGCAACAGCGAGATACGAAATTTGAAAAACGTATCATAAAGACAAAAAAATAGGAGATGGAATGATGGAAAAGAAAAAAACAGTAATTACGTATGGAACCTTCGATTTGTTTCATATCGGACATTTGAATTTATTAAAGCGTGCCAAGGCATTAGGAGATGAGCTGATCGTAGCGGTATCCAGTGATGAATTTAATCTTGGTAAGGGGAAGGTATGCCAGATCAAAGATGTTGATCGCATGGCAATCGTAGAGGCAATTCGCTATGTGGATAAGGTGATCCCGGAAACGTGTTGGGAACAAAAGGTGGAGGACGTACAGAAGTACAATGTCGATGTTTTTGTTATGGGCGATGATTGGAAAGGAAAATTTGATTTCTTAAAGGAGTATTGCGAGGTCGTATATTTGCCACGTACCGAGGGAATCAGCACCACACAGCTAAAGGACGAATTGAAGAAATAGCGAGGTTTTAACATGGGAATTAAGAAGGTATTGAAAAAGCTGAAGGCCAATGCTTATCAAAAATACTGTAAGCTTCCTCTTGATGAGAAGTGTATTTTGTTAGAGGCCGGACAGGGGAAAAATCTTAATGGCAATATGCTTGCGATGGCTCGCGAGCTTTTTGAAAATAAAGCGTATGCGGGATATAAGATTGTCTATGTTGTAACAAAGGAAAACCTAGAGGAAGCCAAGAAGCGTTTTGCTTTTTATCAATATCCGCTGATTTTAACGATTCGAAACAGCGATGAATACAAGAAATATTTAGCCTGTGCAAAATATTTGATGACGGATAATTCCTTCCCACCTTACTTTTTGAAGCGTGAACAGCAGGTTTATATGAATACGTGGCATGGAACACCGTTAAAGACCTTAGGTATTTCCGATCTGAAAAATGCTGCCAGTTTGGCGAATATTCAGAAAAACTATTTGATGTGCGACTATGCGCTTTTCCCCAATACATTTACCAAAGATGTATTCATGAAGGATTATATGTTGGAAAATCTTTATAAGGGAGAAATCGTATTAGCCGATTATCCACGCAATATGGCATTGTTAGATCAGGAAAAAAGCGATGCCTTGCGAAGCAAACTAGGTTTATCGGATAAGAAGCTGATTGCTTACATGCCGACTTGGCGAGGGCTTGGAAGAAGTGCCAATGGCGCAAGTCAAAAGGAAATTTTAGAGGGAATATTCAAAAAACTTGATGCACAGCTAAGCGATGAGGAAATTTTCTACGTGAATTTACACTTTTTGATTGGCAATACGATGGATTTTTCTAACTATCAGCATATCAAGCCGTTTCCAAGTGAATATGAAACTTATGATTTTCTTGCGTTATGCGATATGCTTGTTACCGACTACTCCAGTGTATTCTTTGATTTTGCAATCACAAAGAAAAAGATTGTTTTATTCACTTACGATTTAGAAGAATATATGCGCGATCGTGGTACGTATTTTCCAATCGAAAATCTGCCGTTTCCAATGGTTTGCAGTGTCGATGAGTTGATGAAGGAAATTCATACATCTGGTAAGACATGTGATTATCATGAATTTTTATCACAATACCATGCCTTTGCCGATAAGCAAACACCGGCTATGTTATTGGACTTGCTGATTCATGGAAAACGTGATGGATTACATATTGAACAGGCTCCTTACAATGGAAAAGAAACTGTCCTAGTTTATGGTGGAAAGCTGCGTAATAAGCAGCTAAATGAGTTGTTGCTTGCATATTTGAAGCAGTTGAAAGAGGAAATGCCGGATAAAAATATCGTCGTTTCCTTTCATGGGAAAATGCATAAACAAAAGCGAGAACTGTTGGAACAGCTTGATCGCAGCGTTGGCTACTATGCAGTTGTTAATAAATTCGAATTTTCATTGCCTGTAAAAATTATTGCTGCTATAAAAATGCGTTTTGGTTATTTTGATAAAAAGCTAAAGGGCAAGCTTCGTGCAAGCTTTGAACGCGAAAGAAAACGTATGTTTTATAGCTTAGAGCCACAAAAGGTGATTTATTTTGCCGGCAATCCACACTACATGTATCGAGTGCTGTCTACCTTTCATTGTGAAAAGGAAGCGCATATTCAGCATAATAATGTTATGGGAATCGTTGCGCGCAGAGGAATCTATCATGTCATGTATCATTACTTTAAAGAAAACTATGATACGATCATCGACCATCGCTTTGATGATGTGCATGCATTATGGAAAGAGGAAGATAAGCACATCTATTACAACAAATGCTTAAAAATGGGCATCTTATGGAAGCATTTTGCAAATAAAAAGCAAGGACTTCAGCTATCGGCAATATGCTTTGCCTATACGATTTTGCCGTTTTCGATTAAAAACTTAAAAGTTAAGATTGGTGAGCATGTATATGATGCGCATTTGACAAAGGGACTTCGTCTTGGCAAGGCAATTCGTATCACAACGATGAAGCTGTGTGTGCCACATGAGGATATGAAGTCCATGGAAATTCAAAATCGAGTAAATTTGTATTATGAGGACGCACAGGGTTATGGTTATTTACGTGGCATGAGCTATAAGCTGAGCAATTTGCGTAAGGGAAAAAATAAGCGTGGACCCATTCAAATTTATGAAGCAAGCGAAACCAGTGCGTATTTCCGCCAAAGTATCAACAATCGTTTGTTTTTAACGGTGCGTAAGCGCAATGTAAGCGACAGTGCCAATCAACAGCTGAAAATGACATTTGCCTATTTCTTGGCAAAGCTTGTACCACTTCCTAAGCTGCTTGTACTCTATGAAAAGGAAAGCAGTCGTTATGAAGAAAGTGCATCGGTGCTGTATGAAAAGCTGATTGATCAAGGCTATAAGCATGCTTACTTTATATTGGATAAGGACTATCCACATCGTAGTGTAATTGCGGAAAAATATCAAAAAAATATTGTGGATAAGGCAAGCTTTAAGCATTATTTCTTGTTTTTTAAAGCCAAGACTTTCTTAGGCTCCGAGGCCTTGGTACATGCGATTGATTTGCGTGTGGCAAACCGTTATGCCTTGAAAAAGCTGGCAAGTCGCAAGATCAATTATGTCTTTTTACAGCATGGAGTTATGTATATGGTTTCCTTGGATTCCGAATCCAGAAGATTTTTTAAGCCATTAAAAACCGATGGAAAGTATCGGGTAGTCGTTTCCAGTCAAAAGGAAGCACAGCATTTTATCGAGTTGGGACATTATGATCCGGACACGCTTTATGTATGCGGACTTCCGAAGTTTGATCGCAATACATGGAAGGAAGATGCCGATAAAATCGTTATTATGCCGACATGGCGTCCGTGGGAATACAATGAAGCACGCTATGATTTTCAAAGTACAAAATATTATCAAATGCTTTGTCGTATCTTCGATGCCATTCCTGAAGCATTACAGGATAAGGTGGTTATCCTACCGCACCCACTTTTCTATGATGCTTTAAAGGATACGGATTTTCCACTACGCAAATATTTAAATGCAGAGGATAAATACGATGATATCCTCAAACAAACCAAGGTTTTGATTACCGATTATTCCTCTATTGCCTATGATGCGTATTATCGTGGCAGCAATGTTATCTTCTATTGGGAAGAAAAAGCGGAATGTATGGAAGCCTATGGACCTTCAACCAAGCTGATGCTGAATGAAGAAAACGCTTATGGCGATATTTGTTATTCACCAAAGCAGCTTGAAGCAGTTATTAAGCAAAATTATGAACAGCCGCAAAATCCGCTGTATCAAAAGCGTTATGAGCAGCTTGTTAGCTTCCATGACGGAAACAATACCGAGCGCTTGGTAAAGATGCTGAAGCAAGACAATATTATTTCGTGAGGTGGCTATGACGATCGTACTTTTTGCGTTTTTCCTGTTATGCCTAACAGGGATTCGACTGAGGTTTTGCAATGAAGCATATATTTCTAGAGATACGACCATACAAATCAACGGAATTTTCGTATTCTTGGTTTTGTTAAGTCATTTTATTAGTACACTTAATTCCTCTTTTCCATATAGTGATTTTTATATGGAATTTCGTGAGTTTATGAAACAGTTGGTCGTAACGACATTTCTGTTTTATTCGGGATACGGAGTCATGATCTCGATACGTAAAAAAGGATTGAATTATGTAAATAAGCTGCCGACAAAGATGATTGAACTGATTATCAATTTCTCTGTTGCGATTGTATTGTTTGCGATTCTTGGGTGGGTGCTTGACAAGGATTATTCGTTCGGACGTATCATAGCTTCCTGCATTGGTTGGAAAAGCATCGGAAACAGCAACTGGTATTTGTTTGATATTTTGCTGTTGTATGGCTTAAGCTTCGTTGCTTATATCGTTACCAAAGGCAAGCAGCGTCGCTTTCTTGGTATGATGCTAGGATTATCCCTTATGGCGATGCTGTTTCTGGCAGAGTATCAAAATGGTACGCGTTGGTATAATACCTTCCTATGCTATTGGGTAGGTTTAACCTATGGTGCTTATAAGGAACGCTTTGATCAATGGCTGTTACATAAGCCATGGCAGGCACCAATCGGCTTATTGATCTTTGGAATGTGTTTTTTAATTTTTCACTATTTCCGAGGAAATATACTGTTTTATATCTTACATGCCATTTGTTTTGTATTATGCGTAAATGTCGCCTCGATGTTTCTACATTTCCATAGTCCTATGCTTTTATGGCTAGGTAAGCATATTTTCAGTATTTATATTTTACAGCGTATTCCGATGATTGTCGGAAAAGCAATCGGACTGCATGAGGAATATACGATCATATATTTTTTCGGAACATTGGTTGTATGCTTTCTTATGGCTGAGGTGTTTGATCGTTGTACGAAGATAATTGTTAAAAGATTGGTTTATTAACGAAAGGAAGAATGGATATGAGGCTTTTGCAAATCGTTAAAAAGTGGGTTGGTCGAGTAATCCGAATACTTTACAGGTGGACCTATAAGATGGTAAAGGTGGATCCTAAGCTTGTTATTTTTATTGCGTTCCATGGGCGTGGCTATTCGGACAATCCACGAGCCATTTATGAAGCAATGCGTCAAGATCCACGCTTTGAAGGATATCGTTTTATTTGGTTTATCAAAAAGCATAAGCAAAAGCAAATCACGATTCCGGGTGCCGAGGTCAAGGAATACTTTAGCTTTTCTTATTTCTATTACATGTCAAAGGCAAAGTATTGGATTATTAACTGTAAGATGCCCACTTACATTGCGAAAAAAGAAGAGCAGATATATTTACAAACCTGGCATGGAACTCCTTTAAAGCGCTTGGCACATGATATAGAAGCGGCTGAGGATATGACTTTTTATCGTTCGGCAGTCAGCTTTGCGCAAATGACACAGTCCTATGATATTGATGTGGCGCGCTATAACTACATGATATCACCAAATCGTTTTTGTACGGAGGTATTTCAAAGTGCCTTTCGTATCCAACGTGAACGTCTGATTGAAACCGGTTATCCACGCAATGATTTTATATGTAATACAACAAAGGAAGAAATGGAAAGGCTGAAAGAAAAATATCAGCTTCCTAAGGATAAAAAGATTGTTTTATATGCACCGACATGGCGTGATAATTCTTATGTGGCAAGTGGCTATACGTTTGAGCTGAAAGCAGATTTTCACAAGTGGAAGGAAATCTTAGGAGAAGAGTATATCGTTGTCTTTAAGCCGCATTATTTAATCATCAACACCTATGAAAAAGATAGCTCCTTACAGGGATTCTTATATTCGATACCGGCAGAAGCGGATATTCGGGAGCTGTATGTCATAAGCGATATGCTGATTACCGATTATTCCAGTGTTTTCTTTGATTATGCAATTTTAAAAAGACCAATTTATTTCTATATGTATGACATTGAGGAATATGCCAATGATTTGCGAGGCTTCTATTTGGATATTCATAAGGATTTACCGGGTGATATTTATACAAACGAAGATGAGCTGTTAGCCGCAGTGAAGCAAGATGCGTACGATGAAACAGCTTATCAAGCCTTTTATGAACGCTTTTGCAGCTGTGAAGATGGTAAGGCCGCAAAACGTGTTATTGATATCGTATTTCATAAGGAGTGAGGACTATGGGACTTGCGAAGATGGTATTAACAGCAATGCTTTCGATATGCAATCTATTTCGCTTTCTTACACCGATCAAAGGAAATAAGATTACCTTTATTTCCATGACCGCCGATCATTTGGAACATGATTTTCTAGCTCTTGATCGCTGTTTGAAAAAACGGGGTGGCTATGATCTGCATTATAATCTGATCGTTTTTAAGAAAAGTCTGCTTGATGATTTCCGCTATATGCTGAATTGCTTTCGACAGCTATATGAAATCAATACCTCTAAGCTTATCATCTTGAACGATAATAATTTCGTAGTAACAAAATTTAAACGTAAAGGAACGTATGTATTGCAGACATGGCATGCGTGCGGAGCAATCAAAAAATTTGGAAATCAGCTTACGACACGTCAGTATCCGGTAAAAAACTATGACGTTGTTTTAGCAAACAGCAGCTATTGGACACAGGCGTATAGTGAGGCCTTCGGTGTAAAGCAGGAACAAATCGCAATTACCGGAATGCCACGTGTTGATGTATTGATGGATCAAGCGTATGTTCATCGCCAACAGGCTCTTTTTGATCAAAAGTATCCGCAATTAAAAAATCAATATAAAATTCTTTATGCCCCAACCTTTCGGGGAAATGTTATTGATGGCTTACGCTATGATACGATTGATTTTGAAAAGCTACTGGCACAATTACCTAAGGATACGGTTATTTTATATAAGATGCACCCCTTATTAAAAAATATCAGCTTAGGAGAACAGGAGCGTTTCCTTAATGTCAGTGATGAGGAGTTATATATGCTGTTATGTAGCTGCGATTGCTTGGTAAGTGATTACTCTAGTATTTTGTTTGATTATAGCTTGTTGCATAAAAAGGCGGTATGTTATGCTTCGGATTATCAAGAGTATGCGCATACGATTGGTTTTAATGTCAAATATAAGGAAGAAATGCCTATGGATATTTGCGAAAGTGAAAAGGAACTGCTTGCATGTTTACAAACACGTGATTTTGATGAAGAACGTTTGCGTAAGTTTCAACAGCGTTTTATGGAGCATACCGATGGAAAAAATACAGAGCGTGTGAGTGATCTTATAGAAAGGATAATGAAAGACGACCGATAGAAATATCGGTTTTTCTTTATATTGCTTGAGCCTATTGACAAGTTTACTTATCATAAATATAATAAAAGTGTAAAGAAAACTTAACATATTGAAGGATATTGTATAGGAGCTTTATTCATGAAAAAGGAACTTATATTAAAAAATAATATTCGAAGTGTGCGAAAAGCGAAAGGCTTATCGCAGGCGGAGTTAGCTGCGATGAGTGGGGTATCAAGAATTACGATCAGCTCGATTGAAACAGGACAGTTTAATCCAACGGCGAAGCTGGCACTGCTGCTTTGCATTGCCTTGGAACAGAAGTTTGAAGATTTATTCTATTTTGATTAAGGCGAAAGGAGGAAAGGGTATGAGTGGAAGAAAGCCTTGGGAGGAATTGAATAAAAAGGAAAAGCTGATACGAGCAGTTTTGATGATTTGTGCGGTTCTTTTGGGAATCGTATTAGCGAAGCTTTCTGCTGATTTCTTACGTTAAGCTGAAATTTGATGAAGAAGGGAGGGGAAACGATGAATCGTAAAGAAATTTTAGAAAAGGCCCAAACGCAATATGATGATGAATTTGTTGAGGGTTTGCGTTCAAAGGCATTGCGAAATGCGCTGATTGTCGCTGCGCTTGTTGTGTTGGTGCTTTATGGGTATTTTAGTTATCCGGGGGATACTGCCATGGTAGAGGTGTTAGGTGAGAAGGTAAAGGTTTCGCATATTCTGATTCAACCTTTGCTTATCGGTTTTTCGGCATATCTGATTAGTAAGGGAAAGTATTTTCAGAGAATGTCGTATTTGTTTGTAGGGATCACGCTGTTAGCTCTTTCTGTTTTAAAGGTTTTGTTTTTTGTAATCATGCAGCTTGTGTGAGTGTAAAAGTAATTGTAGGAATGTGGCAATTATACGAGCAAATAATTGATCTGATTTTGGTATTATGAAGCTATGATGAATAGCTTTCGTGCGGAAATTGGAGGTTTGGACCATTTTTCTATTGCGGAAATTGGATATCATATATTTATTGGATTATTTGTTCCTTTCTAAAAATGATAATTTATTACTAAGTTAATGAAAAAATTTGTGGTTTGGGAAACGTAGACAAATAGGTTGTTGAAGGCTTCTTGAACCATTTTTTAGTACAATATAAAACTATACGATACAAGCTTTAAAAAATTATAAAATGACCAAATCCTAATAATCATAAGTGTTTATAGCGTATTGACGGAAAATATGTGAGAGGAGTATAATGAAATCAAATAGTACAGATACCACGCATATATATAAAATTAAGATATTTGAATAAAATCATTGATTATATAAATACAATGCAGTAAAGCCATAAAAACATATCAATGCGATAATATTCTTTAAAAGTCGTATTGAAATGTACAGCAGTTATATCGACAAGCTTAAAAGAATAAAAGGAGGGGAGAGTTAAATTCTTTTAGGATTCTTAAGAAGTTAGGGATACGTGAAAAAAGGAGGAATGAAAGAGAGATAAAGATTGATTTTTATTATTACATGAGTTTTTAAAATAGATGTCAAGAAAGGAAATATTATTAAAAATGAAAAAGGTTAATAGAAGAAAAATTGTAGCAACAGCAAGTGCGTTCTTTTTAGCTGTATCTAGTATTTTCGGAAATGGAATGACACATGCTAATGCATCAACAAATGCTGCAAAAGCAAAAGAAATTGTAAGCAAGATGACATTAGAAGAAAAAATCGGACAAAAACTGATGTTGTCCTTTAGAAGTGGTTGGACAATGGAAGATGGGACTCATTATAAATCAGTACAAAATATCAATGATGAAATCTATCAAATTATAGGGAACTATGATATCGGAAGTGTCATATTATTTGCAGCTAATTTTGATCCCGATGCTACTGTCAATGTAGAGTTGATAGATGGTTTGCAAAGAGCTGCAATGGATAAAAGCTTAGGGAAAAATGCGATTCCGTTGTTAATCGGTACGGATCAAGAAGGAGGAATTGTTTACCGATTGACAGGAGGTACGGCACTGCCCGGAAATATGGCTTTAGGTGCTAGCGGGAATGTAGAAAATGCTTTTAAAGCGGGAGAAATAATCGGTAGTGAATTGAGTGCTATTGGTGTGAATATGAACTTCGGACCGGTTACCGATGTAAATAATAATCCTAATAATCCGGTAATCGGTTTGCGTTCATTTAGTAGTGATCCTCAGATTGTTTCTAAGTTTGCTAATGCTTATATTGAAGGAGTGCAAAGCAAAAATGTAGCTACCAGTGCTAAACATTTCCCAGGACATGGAAATGTCGCAACAGATTCACATACAGGACTTCCTTCCATTGATTCAACAAAGGAAGAATTATATGCAACAGAATTGGTGCCATTTAAGTCTGCAATTGAACAAGGAACGGATATGGTTATGACTGCTCATATTCAATTTCCGAATGTTGTAACTGAGAAAATTTATTCTGATAAGAAACAGGAATATTTAAGTCCGCCGGCAACCTTATCACGCGAGATTTTAACTGATTTATTGCGTGGTGAAATGGGATTTGATGGTGTTATCGTAACGGATTCTATGACTATGGACGGTGTTGCAAATTATTTTGATGTTAATGAGAGAAATCTATTAGCTGTTAAGGCAGGGGTAGATATCTTGGATATCCCATTTAATGATATGGCATCTATGGCAGATGTAGAATCCAAGCTAGTGCCTTTGATTGATGCGTTTGTGGAAGCTTATACTTCTGAAAACGGTTATAACGGAATTAAATTATCACAAGAAGAATTAAATGCCTCTGTGGAGAGAATTATAACTTTGAAGTTGAATCGAGGTGTCATGGATTTAGCAAATGATACACAAAGCTTAGAAGAAAAGAAGGCTGTTGCTAAAGAAGTTGTAGGCTCAGTGAAAAATCGCGAAACGGAACGTTTGATATCCGCAAATGCAGTAACCGTTGTAAAAAACGAAAATAATACACTACCACTAAAGCTAACGAAGAATTCTAAAATCTTATTTGCTTCTACATACTCAAGAAACAACAATCGTTTTGTTTTAGCTTGGGAAAGAGCGAAAAAAGCCGGTATTATACCGGAGGGTGCAGACTATAAAATCTTACAGCACTATAACCTGACCGGTTTGGACGATAAGGTAAACAGTGCCATCAATTCCGATGGCAGCGCGTTTAACGGTACGAATCGAGATTTGCTTGATTGGTGTGATACGTTAGTACATGCTTCGGAAATTTCCAGTGCCGCTGATATTAGCGGATATAAAGTTGCCTGTCCACAATTATTTATTGATTATTGTGAAGGACTTGGTAAACAAACGGTTGCTATTTCTTTAAACCACCCGTATGATGTTCAAGCATTTACAAAGGCAGATGCTGTTGTAGCGGTATTTGGGACGAATGGATTAGGTCTTGATATTACAGAATCCTTTGGTGGCGGTACTGTTGGCGCAACAGCGGCATTTAGTCCGAATTTAACAGGAGGGGTCGAAGTTATTTTAGGAACTTTTGGAGCTTCTGGAAAGCTACCTGTTGATATTCCGAAATATGATCCTAGCAGTAAGTCATACACAGATGAAATTGTGTATCAGTTAGGATATGGACTAACCTATGATTCTATCGTGAAAGATGTGGATAAAACAGAATTACAAGCGATAATTGAAAAAGTGAATACATTGGATTTTACTAAATTTACTGCTGATTCACTAAATAAGGCACAAGTCTTGATTGATAAAATGACAGAGAAATTGAGGATAGCGGAAAATGTAAATATTACTCATAAACTATCTCAAAAGAATGTTGATGAAACAGCTCAAGAGCTGCAAAAAGCTTATGATGAGGTTTTAAAGAATCTGATTTATGCAACCGATAAATCCCAGCTTCAAGCATTGGTGGACGCATTGCTTGAGGAAAATCTTCAGAAAGATAAATTTACTTCAAGTACATGGAAAGCTTATGAAGCTGCTTTACTGCTTGCACAAGAGGTATTAGCTTCTAATGTAGACCAGAATACCATCAATGATGCTTTGTCTCAATTAAAGCGTGCAAGAGAAGGATTAGTCACAATTACAGAAGAGGATAAAAAAGCGGATAAGCAAGAATTACAAGCATTATTGGAGAAATACAATACATATAAAGCGAAAGATTATACCACTGAAAGTTGGAATGTATTTAAAGGTGTATTAGATCGAGCTAATCAAATCTATCAAGATGATCAAGTCAATCAGGAAACGGTAGATGCGGTAGTAGAGGAATTGAAATCAGCAGCATCTAAGCTTATAAAAGTAGATGAAAAGCAAGACAATACCTCTGATATTCCTGGAACCGGACAACAAGACTATATGCTAGCATTCACCTTTATGCTGTTATTAAGTGGTGCGGTAATTGCTTATATTCGAAGAAAGGGATACACTAAACATTAGTTAAATAAATAGTAAAACTAATATATCTGAGTATAAATATGAAACAGATGACAGATTCTTTGTGATATAAAGGGTTATGTCATCTGTTTTTGATAATTATAAAAGAGTAGGAATTTTATGCTCTTGCAGTAAAAAATGACATAACACAGATTGATTTACTCCTTTATCCTAATTGCAATTTTCGTAATATAATCATCAGGCTGTGCAATAAGAAATTCATTAAGACCTATTTCATAAGCATAACCGCTTAATTGCAAATGCTGCTTTTTGGCATATTCTAACAATTTGATATACATACTAGGAAGCCGATCCCAGCTTCCTTTTATATATCCACATAAATAATGTCCACTGGGTTTATATGTACTATGAGATTGTTTAGAAAAAGCAGGAGAAAAAATACCATCATAGATAGAAAAATCGTTTGCATAAAGTTTATCTAAAGAGATGTAGCTGCCAATTCCCATTCGTATCTGTTCCATGCTCCAATGCTCCTTGATGTAAACAAACAGCTGCGAAATATCTTCTTGAGCAAAGTCATACGGAAGGCATAAAATATCCTCTTGTGAACAATGTTCGATACGTATTTCCTGATCTCGTAAATTTTGACAGAATATTGCTTGTTCACGTTTTGCCTGTAAAACCTTCTTTGTACGCTTTAAGGACTCTATTGTATGCTCCAATTCCTCAATCTTGCAATCGGCAAGCTGTAAAAAAGACTTAGTATTCGGTTGTTTACGATAGGCAATGATTTCCTCAATGCTCATTGAAAGCTCCTTCAGCATGCGGATATATTCGAAATCAAGCCTTTGGGATAAATCATAATAGCGATACCCTGCTTCACTTTTGGTTTTAGGTGAAAAAAGCTTAATTTCATCGTAATAATGAAGTGTGCGTTTGTTTACCTCATGCAGCTTGGCAAATTGCGCAGTAGTTAGTGTCTTGATTTTCTTTGTTTTCATTGAAATACCTCTTGATCTTACAGTTACTGTATAGTTTATCATAGCTTACGATAATAGAAAAGATAAGGAGTGAAACGATGAAAATGCAATTTCGAGAATATAGGAAACAGGATTATCGAGATTTGGTGGAAATTATCAGAAAGACATGGCATTACGATGAATTTTGCAGTCCGAAAACCGCCAATAAGCTTGCGAATGTATTTTTAAGCAGCTGTTTAACCAACTATACCTATTCAAGAGTAGTGCTTGCAGATGGCAAGGCTGCGGGTATTATTTTGGTGAATAATATCGCAAAGCATACTTGTTCAGCTATGGCTAGATTACGACAGCTGAAGGCATTAGCCACTTTGTATTGTTGTAAGGAAGGACGACAAGCAGCAAGAATCTTTGGTAGCGTCCATGGAATCGATCAGCATTTATTGGAAAAGAATCATAAACACTATCCGGCTGAGTTAGCACTTTTTGCGCTAAGTGATGCTTATCGGGGAAAAGGAATCGGTAAGCAATTGTTTCAAGCTGCCCTTGATTATATGAAGCAGGAAGGCTTAGATAGCTTTTATTTGTTTACAGATACCAGTTGTAACTATGGTTTTTATGAACATCAGGGAATGAAACGCTGCTGTGAGCATGAGCATAGCTTTCATATGCAAGGGAAAGAGGCTGCTATGCGGTTTTTTATCTATGAATATCAATTAGAAAAGCAAACATTCACTTGATAATACATGCGATATTGGAATATTTTTTTTGCTGCGAGTTGTATAGGATTTTTAAAATCAGCACAATATAAAGAAAGAATACTCACCACAAAATGATGAAAAAATTTACAACCTATTTCACTGAGTGAATCATTTTTGTAAATATCAAGTCATTTTGATTAAAACAATAGGATATGAGCTATCTGAAAATAAAAGGTGTTTACTCAAACATACAGATATTGTAAAATGATAATTGCAGTGAAAGGGGTTTTTGATCATGGCAAACGAATTCAAAAACAAAGATGAATTTATAAAAGAATTTAAAAAAAGAATCATTCGCCACTTTGGGTGTTCCATTGAACGTGCTCATATTACAGAAAAATATATGATTTTAGGAGAAATGGTACGCGACCATGCAAGTGAAAACTGGAATTTGACAAAAGATGTCATTAGTGAAAAGCAGGAAAAACAAATGTATTACTTCTCAATGGAATTTTTGATGGGAAGATTGCTTACTAACAATTTAATGAATTTAGGTATTTACGATATCGTTAAAGAGGGCTTAGATGAACTTGGAATTGATATCAATGAGTTGGAGGAAATGGAAAGTGATGCCGGTTTAGGAAACGGCGGTTTAGGTAGACTTGCGGCATGCTTCTTAGATTCTCTTGCGTCCTTAAATCTTGCCGGACATGGGAATTGTATTCGTTATGAATACGGTTTGTTTAAACAGAAGATTGAACATAATGAACAGGTCGAAGTACCAGATAAATGGCTATCTCTAGGAAATGTTTGGGAAGTGCGTAAGCCAAAGCATTCCGTTGATGTGAAATTCGGCGGGCGTGTTGAAATGTGGATGGGAGAAGATGGAAAAGCAGTTGTTAATCATATTCCTAGCCTTGTTGTACGTGCAGTACCGTACGATATGCCGATCATCGGACAAAATACCGCAACTACCAACACCCTTCGTTTATGGAGTGCCGAGGTTGCCGATGATGCTTGTGATGCATCTAGCTTAAATGAATATGTGAATGAGGTTCGTGAAATCTGTCGCAATGTATATCCAGATGATTCTACGGAACATGGAAAGCTGTTGCGTTTAAAACAGCAGTATTTCTTTGTCAGTGCCGGTATTTATAACATTATCGAATCTCATCTTCGTACGTATGGAAGCTTAGATAACTTTGCGGATAAGGTTGCGATTCAATTAAATGATACACACCCGGTATTATGTATTCCGGAGTTAATGCGTATTTTACTTGATGAATATCGTTTTGAGTGGGACGATGCATGGGAAATGACAAAGAAAACGATGGCATACACCAATCATACGGTATTAAGTGAGGCTCTTGAAAAATGGCCGGTGCAGTACGTAAGAGAATTGTTGCCACGTATTTATATGATTATCGAAGAAATCGACAACCGTTTTAAATATCATTTATCACATGATTTCGGACGTCCGGATTTGATCGACAGCTGTGCGATTATCAAAGAAGGACAGGTACACATGGCGCATTTGGCAATTGTCGGTTCACATAGTGTGAATGGTGTTGCTGCTTTGCATACACGAATTTTAAAGGAAGATGTTATGAAAAGCTTTTATGAGCTATATCCGGAAAAATTCAATAATAAAACCAATGGTATTACCCATCGTCGTTGGCTGTTGCATTCCAATCCACAGCTAACGGATTTATTGGAAAAAACCATCGGTCCGCAGTTTAAAACCAATCCTGATAAATTAACGGATTTAATGCAGTATGTCGATGATGAAAAGCTGCAAACGCAATTTATGGAAGTAAAATTGGAGCGTAAAAAGATTTTAGCGGATTATATTAAAAAGACATTGAATATCGAAGTTGATATTCATTCGATTTTCGATGTGCAAGCGAAGCGTTTGCATGCCTATAAACGTCAGCTATTGAATATCTTGAATATTATGGATTTATATTTCCGTATGAAAAATGATTCGAATTATCGCATTTATCCACGTACCTTTATTTTCGCAGCCAAAGCAGCTCCTTCTTATACCTTTGCGAAAGAGGTCATTAAGCTGATTCATTGTGTTGCGGATAAAGTAAATAACGATCCGGAAATTTCTAAATATATGAAAGTTGTATTTATTCCGAACTACGGAGTCAGCATTGCGGAAATTTTAATGAATGCCGCAGATGTTTCCGAACAGATTTCAACAGCCGGTAAAGAAGCAAGCGGTACCGGGAATATGAAGTTTATGATGAACGGAGCGATTACGTTAGGAACTATGGACGGTGCAAATGTGGAAATTGTCGAACGTGTCGGCTTTGAAAATGCAGAAATCTTTGGCTTACGTGCTGATGATGTCGCGTTGATTCGCAGAGAAAACTCTTATGATGTATGGCGTAAATATCATGAGAATGCCAATATTCATCGCATCATTGATGCTTTGACAGACGGTACTTTCTCATCAAATCCAAATGATTTTAAGCTGATTTATAATGAATTGATGTTTAAAAATGATGAATATTTGTTGTTAGCTGATTATGATGCGTATGCACATGCACGTACAAATATCGAACGGCGATATCAGGATAAGCGTGGTTGGGCTAAGATGTGTTTGATTAACATTGCCCAATCAGCATTCTTCTCAAGCGATCGCACAATTCGTCAATATGCAGAAGAAATCTGGAATTTGAAAGCAGTAGAACTAGATTAAATTAAAAATAAGCTTGTTTTATTATGATGTAGTTAAAGCCTCCTTACTGAGTGAATCGGTAAGGAGTTTTTTTAGCTTATGGAATAACAAGGGAAGAATTTTGTTAAAAGGGAAAGTAAAATGTACTGAATAGAGGAAGCTATGGATTTTCTGTACAGTGATATGGAATTTAAGAAAAAACATTTTTTTCAAATATTTTCCTTATTTTTACGTATTAGATATAGTGAAGGGAACTTCAAAGCAAAAGAAAGACCTAGAAAGGAGGAAAAAATATATGATATATCGAATTGAGAATGCTAGAAGGGTATGCTAAGCTTTACATAAAGTAAGATATTAAAAACACATAAAAAACGAGGAGGTGTGTGATGAAAAGTAAAGAAGTTTTAGCATCAGTGATTCATCATCAGGATAAACAAAAAGCATACGATCGTTATTGTAAAAGAATATTCAGCAATAAACAAATCCTAGCAAGATTATTGAAGGAATATATTGCAGAGTATAAGACACTTTCGTTAAAAGAAATCATGAAATGCTTAGGGAATGAAAAAGAAGAGTATATCAGTAATCTCAACTTGGAGGACGAAAGCGTATTAGGCTCTTTGGTACGCTATGATATATTGTTTGTAGCGGATATTCCCAAGAGTGATAAGCAACAGATGATCAATATCGAAATACAGATGAATGATCGACCCCGGATACCCGTTGCTAAAGCGAGCGGAATACTATTGCAGTCGATTGATCGTACGCCAGAAAGAATATAAGAAGATACAAAGGGTACATTCGATATGGCTGATGCAGGAATATGCAAATAGGAAAGAAGGAGTAGCGAATCATTACAGCATGAAAGAAGAATGCTTGGGAAATAGAAGGAAGGAGAAAGCAGAGAATTATGGTATGATGCATATCTTCATGTTGTATCCGAAAGGAAAATATGATGCAAAGGATACAAGCTTTCAAAATTTGATGAATGTATTGTTTAAGAATGAGCATAGTGTAGAGGAGAAGTTGGAGATATTGAGGAAGCAGTTTGGAATAAAGGTAACAGAAACGATGGAAGAGGAGGTAGAAGAAATGAGTCATATATGTATGTATTATGAGCAGGTAGGAGAAAAGCGAGGTATGCAGATCGGAAAAATTTTGACACAAACAGCAAATGTAGAAAGATTGATGAAAAAGCAATTAAGCATGCAGGAAGCTTTTGAATTGCTTGGAATAGAGAAAGATATGCAAGAAAAGATCATAAAAAGAATTACGAATGATGAGAAAGCAACAAATGAAATAAAGCATTAGCTATTTTCGTAAGTGTAAATTGAATTGTGAGATGAAAGTGTATTGGATAATGAGAAGATATTGCCAATACACTTTTTAAGTATTTTAAAGCTATAACAATCCTATACATTATCTATTCTTTTCCTATGGTAATCCACCCTCAATATGTTAGAATAAAAAAGAGAAATAGAAATTGAGGACAGTATAATGAGGGAAAAAGTTAAACAATTAAAACATAATTACACACTGCGGTGTCTGTATTCATTTGTGATGGTAATACTCAGTGCCATGTTGCAGGCCTATGTTATTCAAGTTTTTATCACATCGAGTGGATTGTTATCCAGCGGATTTACAGGTTTAGCAATTCTAATCAATCGAATTACAGGACTATTTGGCTTTGAGCTTGATGTTTCCATGTTGATTATTCTATTAAATGTACCAGTGGCTTTGATGTGCTGTCGCAGCATATCCGTTAAATTCACTGTTTTTTCCAGTATTCAATTTATCAGTGCCTCTATCTTTTTAAAGCTATTTCAATTTCCCCCGCTCTTTGAAGACATCTTGTTAAACTGTATTATCGGTGGTGTATTATACGGATTTTCGATTTTAATTGCTCTTGTCGGTAATGCAAGTACTGGCGGTACGGATTTTGTAGCACTTTATGTTTCTAATAAAATCAATAAATCTATATGGAGCTGGGTATTTGCCTTTAATTGTATCATGTTGATTATCTTCGGTGCAATGTTTAGCTGGGAAATGGCTGCTTATTCCATTGTATTTCAATATATATCCACAAAAACAATTGATAGCTTCCATCACCGCTATGATCGTGTAACCCTGCAAATTACGACCGAAAAAGCAGAAGAGGTAGTTGATGCATATGTCGAAAATTATCGTCATGGAATAACCGTTACCCCAAGCTATGGCGGATTTTCACGTAAAAAATATTATCTTTTACATACGGTGGTATCCTCTTATGAGGTGCGAGATATTATTCAGCTATTGCGTGAAGCTGATCCGCAGGTCATAGTGAATATGACTAAGACCGAGAACTTCGTAGGTGGATTTTACAGTAAGAAAATCGAGTAAAGAAAAAGATAGGCATATTAAACACCTATCTTTTTAAATGATTGCAATTTAAGGAAGCGTTTTAAAATATTGAATTGCCTGGCAGCCTCTGCCGGTATGTACTCCGACAACACTGACCAATTTAATGATCTGATGTGTAGCATTTGGAAATGCTGCTTTTACCTTGTCCATATAATAATTCGCTTCCTCAAGGTCATCGGCATGAGCAACGGTAATCATATAATGATCGTCTTTTATTTCATTTTTCATATTGTTAATGACAACGTCCATAGCTTTATGCATCGTACGCACCTTATCCATGACATCAATACGCCCGTTTGTTTCCTTGTTGATTTTTAAGATCGGTTTGATTTTCAACAAGCCGCCCAAGGTTGCGGCTAATGGGGTTAAACGACCACCGCGTTTCAAGTGCTGTAAATCGTTAGGTAAAAGAACCGTATTTGTGGAAGCGGCAATATCGTTTAATATTACCTTGATTTCGTCAATGCTCTTTCTTTCCTCAAACAAGCGTTTAGCTTGTTTGATCATATATTCTTGCACGACTGCCGTTACGTAGCAATCTACATAATCAAATGCAATACCGATCGTTTCGGCACTTAGCTGCATTGCATTGATCGTACCGCTTAAGCCACTGCAAATCGGAACAGCAAAAATCATATCATAGCCCTGTTCCTTTAAAGCGGTAAACAATTCTTCGATCTTGCCTAAGGAAGGCAAAGAGGTAGAAAGCATCTTTCCTTCTTCCATAAGCTTATATACATCATCAATACTTAAATCGACTAAATCCTGAAAGTTTTTATTATCATAGCTGACTTGCAAAGGGACAGAATAAATCCCGTCTTGTTGCAATTCCTCGATTGTCTTTCCACAACCACTATCTGTTACAAAAGCAATTTTCATAGTTTGTTCCTCCATTAGATATTATAGCGTATTTCTTATAAAAAGTAATCTGCTTTATCATCTTTCTTCCTTGCTGTCATCGATGCAATATGATGGTACTGTATGGTTTGATGGTTAGCTTTTGAATGAGAATGTCCTCACTTTGTTCATTGTAAAATAAAAGTTGATAAGGAATATGGAAATCATATTCTAATGTATTGCCGGTTGGATTGAAAACAACGACCATATCATCAACCGTATCATATATATGATACAACAGTACCTGTCCTTCCAGGTTTACAAAAGAAACATACTTTTCGATTTCCTGCTTCGATGCATAGCGGAAGCATTTGTATTTACGTCGCAGTCGAATCAAAGCCTTGGTGCTTTCCACTAGCTGTCGATAGCGATCCTTACGCTCATAATCAATATGATTGATTTCATCACTGGCATTATACGTATTCGCATGTCCGTGTTTTGTTCTAGCAAACTCTTGTCCACTGTGTAGGAAAGGCACACCTTGGGCGAGAAGCACTGCGGCATTTAGCATGATCTGGCGTTGAATCCGTATTTCACGCACATCTTCTTTGCAGCATTCATGCATCTTATCCCATGCGGTCATATTATCATGGCACTCAACATAATTGATGGTATTGCTTGGATTGGAAAACAAAGGTTCGATTCCCTGTCCTAAGCAGCTTGCGGATAAGCAATCACGCATGATATCGATTAAATACGTATCACCGGTACAATAGCCCTTGATATTTGCCTCATGTGTAGAGGTACGCCCCTTTACAACATCACGAAAGCGATCGGAAAATTGTGCTATATGTGGCATTTGGTATTGATTGTTTAAGCTTGCCCGGCGCTCCATATCTAAGAAGCTAGGCATATTCCAACCCTCACCATAGACCATAAAATTGGAATTGATTGCACGACATTTTTCATATACCGCATTGATCGTAGCATAATCTAAGATTCCCATTAAATCGAAACGCAACCCGTCAATATGATAAGTTTTGGTAAGGTAGACACACGTATCAATAATGAATTTCGAGCACATTTTACGCGTGGAGTCGATATCATTTCCACAGAACGTGCCGTTTGAAAATTCGCCGTTGTCATTCATTTGAAAGTAATAATCGGGAACGACACAATCAAGGGAAGATGTATTTTTATCATATACATGGTTGAAAACCACATCTAAATTGATTCGAATGCCCTCTTTATGACAGCGTTCGATCAAAGATGTAAATTCCAACAGACGCTCGTAAGGGTTGTAAGGATCAGCGCAAAGACTGCCTTCGGGGGTACGATATTGTACGGGATCATATCCCCAATTATAATGGCGTTGAGGATACATCTCATCAACACTGCCAAAGTCCATGACCGGTAACAGTTGAACGTGGGTAATACCTAGGCTTTTTAAATATGAAAAACCGGTTTGCTTTGCCTTTGTTGTTTCATTTTCTTCTACAAATCCTAAAAAACGGCCGGCATTGGTTACTCCGCAGCCACGCTGTATGGTAAAATCACGGACACTGGCTTCATAGATGATGGCATCACAATAGGAATGCATTGTAGGAAGCGGATAGTCTTTTACCTTGATCTTTGCCAAATTTACGATTGCACTGTAACGTGAATTTTCACATGATGCATAGCCATAAGGATCAATCGTTTCTGTCCATCTGCCATTTACCCTTACAAAAAACTTATACAGTGCATTTTCCAGATCCTCATGAACGCAATAGCGAAATACACCACGTTCCCTGCGCTGCATGTCATACGTATGGGTTATTTCATTCTTCGTTATTTCAAGTTTTACACGATAAGCTGTCGGCGCCCATAAAGCAAAGCTAGTTTCTTCGATGTTGTACGTATAGCCGAGATCATTTCCATCATAGTAAAATTCGTCATCAAAACGCATGGTTTTTACAATACCGCTGTATTGTAAAACCGTTGCGCGTGCATGTTCGTGAACAACCTCGTATTCATTTCCCATGATAATCTCGTCTTGTAGCTTTAGGGTATATTTATTATAGTTGTTCGGTAGTGTTTCGATGGTTTGAATAGGAAGATCAATGATGGTTCCTTTCGCATCTCGCATATAGAAATATTTGCTGTTGCCCTCATAGCTTAAACGATTCATATAGACTACAACTCGATGGTAGTCCTCTAAATATGCTTCATAATAGTCCTTTAATCGCATGTTCTATCACCATTCTTATTATATCAAATTTTTGCCGTTGAGCGTGGGTATTTTTATTTTGCATGACTTGAAGATCAAATATGAGAAGTGGCTTTGCGGAAGCAGTGATGATGATGAATGGGAAAATGCTTGTCAAAGCAATCAAGTCTTAAAGAAAAAGTCTTGAATGACCTATTCATGAGGAAATGCAAGACTTATGTTAAACTTAGGATTGTTTTTTGGATACAGCGTTTCGCACATTCCATAGGATTATAAGCAGACTAATACCGAGAATAATATGTCCGATACCGGAAATTCCGGATATAGAAGCATTGAATGCACTTGATAATTCACTGCCTAAAACCTGTGGAATGCCACGAAGCAGAAATCCGACAACGGTAATATTTAATCCGACTTGATAAGCAATGATGGCTTTGGTTGTTTTGGTGTTTGAAAAAGCATATAGCCTTTGTAAGATCATTAACACAAGGAAAAATACCATACCCAGCATAAAGTAATGTGTGTGAATAAAGGAAAGGGTAGTTTCTCCGCTATAAAGGTTGAACTTTGTAAATTCACGATAAAAAACACCGAACAGCATTGCTAAAACAGCATACGTAATGGCTAAACTCATATATCGTTTTTCTTTCATAATATATCCTCCTCATAGGTAATATAAACAATGCAGTATATTATAAATAGCTTTTTATGTAATCGCAAGTCAAATGCTTATCGCTTTTGTAAGAAATATATAGTGTGGGTGTAAGGCGATGGGAGATGAAAATAGGTTGTCAAAGACAGGATACATAAGCAAGGGAATCGGTGGTACACTATGTAGGTAGGAAGTCTTTGATGGCTTTTGTGATTTTTGCAGTTGAAATATTCGTCTTTTTTTTCATGATAAGGTATAATATATAGATAGTTTGGAGGGATTTTATGAGTCATGATTTTATTGATATAAAAGGTGCCAGAGAAAATAACTTAAAAAATATAGATATTAAAATTCCAAGAGATAAGTTTGTCATTATGACCGGTGTTTCCGGCTCCGGGAAAACCTCTCTTGCCTTCGATACGATTTATGCGGAGGGGCAAAGACGTTATGTGGAATCTTTAAGTGCGTATGCACGCCAATTTTTAGGAAATAGCGAGAAGCCCGATGTGGATTCAATCGAAGGACTTTCGCCGTCAATTTCGATCGATCAGAAAACTACCAGCAACAACCCGCGCTCTACGGTAGGAACCGTTACGGAAATTTATGATTATTTGCGCTTGCTGTTCGCACGTATCGGTGTACCTTATTGTCCGACGCATCAAGAACCGATTACTTCACAGACGATCAAGCAAATGGTCGATAAGGTGATGGAACTCGAGGATAAGACACGTTTGATGATTTTATCACCGGTTGTGCATGGCGCAAAGGGAACACATAAAGAATTGTTGGAGAAGTTACAAAAGGACGGATTTATTCGTGCTCGTATTGACGGTGAGCTAATGCTTTTGGAAAGTGTGCAGCCATTAGAAAAAAATAAGAAGCATAGCATTGATGTCGTGGTGGATCGCATCGTAAAAGGCAATGATCGCTCACGTCTGCATGATTCCTTGGAAACAGCATTAAAAATGAGTGATGGTTTGGCAGTAGTTGCTTATGGTGAAGAGGAGATTTTATTTTCCAGTAATTATTCCTGCAAATATTGTGGCTTTTCGATTCCAAAGCTAGAACCACGCCTATTTTCCTTTAATGCCCCTTTTGGTTCTTGCGATACATGTAAGGGTTTGGGGATTACGCAAAAGGTTGATGTGGATTATTTGATTCCCGATCGTAGTAAAAGCATTGCGCAAGGCGGTATCGTTTATTATAAAAATATCGTTGGCAGTGAGAACTTGGAGTGGCAGCGATTTAAAGCATTGTTAGATTATTATGAAATACCGATTGATGTGCCGATCGAACAGCTTAGTAAGCAACAAATGGATATTGTTTTATATGGCTCTAAGGATGTCATCAGCTATCAGCTTTACTCACGCAGTGGCAACATTATGAAGAAAAGCGAGATGATTGAAGGTGTTTGCACATTGATCGAACGTCGTTATATGGAAACCAGCTCACAAATGTCAAGAGAGTGGTATGCGACCTTTTTGGCAGAAGCACCATGTCCTTCCTGTGGTGGAAAACGTTTGAATCCACAGGCTCTTTCCGTACGTGTCGGAGGCTTGAACATTTATGAGTGGACAACCATGTCGGTGAAGCAGGCACTTGCCTTTATGGAAGATTTAAAGCTAACCAAGCAGGAGGCGGATATTGCTCGTTTGGTTGTTAAGGAAATCAAGGATCGTTTAGGCTTTTTACATAATGTCGGTTTGGGCTATTTAACCTTGGATCGTTTGGCAGGAACTTTGTCCGGTGGAGAAGCACAACGAATCCGTTTGGCGACTCAAATTGGTTCCCATTTATCCGGTGTGCTGTATGTTTTGGATGAGCCAAGCATCGGTTTGCATCAGCGTGATAATGATCGTTTGATTGATACATTGAAAAATATGCGTGATTTAGGTAATTCTTTGATTGTCGTAGAACATGATGAGGATACGATGCGAGCAAGTGATTACATCATCGACATCGGACCGGGAGCCGGTGTTCATGGCGGTAATGTTGTGGCAATGGGCACACCAAAGGAGGTTATGCGCCACCCCGATTCCATTACCGGTAAATACTTAAGCGGACGCTTGAAGATCGAAGTGCCTGAAAAGCGGCGCAAAGGAAATAAGAAAAAGCTTGAAATCGTAGGTGCAAAAGAGAATAATTTAAAAAATGTCAGTGTAAAAATTCCATTAGGTACACTATGTGTGGTAACCGGAGTAAGCGGCAGTGGGAAATCCAGCTTGGTCAATGAGGTCTTAAGCAAGGGTATCATGCATGCGCTTGGACGTACGAGAATCAAACCGGGAGCACATAAAACGATCAAGGGCTTGGAGCATATTGATAAAATCATTGATATATCTCAAGATCCGATCGGACGTACTCCACGCAGTAATCCGGCAACTTATACCGGGGTATTTGATGATATTCGTGATTTGTATGCACAAACTCCGGACGCCAAAATGCGTGGCTATGAAAAGGGTAGATTTTCCTTCAATGTTAAAGGCGGTCGC
Source organism: Amedibacillus dolichus DSM 3991 (assembly GCF_000154285.1). Lineage (GTDB taxonomy): Bacteria > Bacillota_I > Bacilli_A > Erysipelotrichales > Erysipelotrichaceae > Amedibacillus > Amedibacillus dolichus. The sequence continues at coordinate 171,807 of NZ_DS483478.1, forward strand.
TGCGAGGCATGTCAGGGAGATGGGATTTTGCGTATCTCCATGCATTTTTTGCCTGATGTGTATGTGCCTTGTGAAGAATGTGGTGGAAAACGCTATAATGAAGAAACTTTACAAGTTACCTATAAAGGAAAAAATATTTATGATGTCTTGGAAATGACCGTTGAGGAAGCCATTGACTTTTTCGCAAATGTCTCTAAAATAAAGCATAAGCTGCAAACTCTAAAAGATGTCGGCTTAGGTTATATCAAGCTGGGACAAAGCGCAACCAGCTTGTCCGGTGGAGAGGCACAGCGTGTGAAGCTAGCCAGTGAGCTGCAACGCAAGGCAACCGGAAAAACGTTGTTTGTGTTAGATGAGCCGACTACGGGATTACATACCCATGATGTGAAAAAACTGTTGGAAGTTTTACAGCGCATTGTGGATAATGGCGATAGTGTGGTTGTTATTGAGCATAATTTAGATGTTATTAAATGTGCGGATTATATTATTGATTTAGGACCGGAAGGCGGCGATGAGGGCGGAGAACTGATTGCCTGTGGAACTCCGGAGGATATCGTAAAGGCTGAGCGAAGCTATACAGGAAAATATCTCAAAAAGGTATTGGAGGGGTGATGAGCATGGGAGAAACAGTTTATACCAGTGTACGACGTGTATCGGATAATTTTTCCTTTGAACAATATACGGGAAATGATGAATCCTTAAATCGTCTGATTTATATTGCGGATACGAATCGTCCGGGATTGGAATTAACCGGTTATTTTGATAAGACGCAGCTAAAGCGTATTGTTATTCTCGGAGAAAAGGAAACGGCGTATATTCGTACCATGAGTGTCGAAGCACAGCGACGTTCCTTTGAATTTTTGACGAGCGAGGAAACACCGGCAATCATTATCACAAAAGGAAATGATTGTCCGAAGGTGTTAAAGGAAATTGCTCAGCGTAAGAATTTTCCGGTATTTTTATCAAAGGTTCCGACCACCCGTATGATTGTCAATCTATCGGCTTTTTTAGATGAAGAATTGGCAGAAAGCAAATCCTTGCATGGCTGTTTATTGTCGATTTACGGCAAGGGTGTGCTATTAACCGGTGAAAGCGGTATGGGGAAAAGTGAAATTGCCTTGGAATTGATTAAGCGCGGACATTTATTGGTAGCGGACGATCGGGTGGATTGTTATCGTGTGCATAATAAGATTTTCGGGAAATCACCGGATCTGTTAAAGGAAATGTTGGAAATACGTGGAATCGGAATTATCAATGTATCCCGTATGTTTGGTGTAAGCTCTGTCTTGCCGAAAACAGAGGTTGATTTTGAGATTCGCTTGGAAACTTGGCATAGTGATGAAAACTATGATCGAGTTGGCATTGAAGAAAAGATCCATGAAAATATCTTAGGTATTGATATTCCGAAGATTGTTGTTCCGGTACGTGAGGGGCGTTCGATGGCTGTTATTATCGAATCAGCTGTTACCAACTTCCTACTTGGGGAAAGAGGACTTGACAGTGCCAAGGAATTTGAACGCCGCGTATTGGATTATATTGAATCCAATCGTATTACAATGGAAGGACAGAAAGGGTAGGTGAAGGTTATGGAATTTTTCCCAGATGCAAAAACGCTATTATCCATCGGTTCCCTGCATGTAACATGGTATGCGGTATTATTCTTAGGTGGAGCCTTTCTTGCGTATGGCTTGTCTTTGCGACAGCTGAAAAAATGGGGCTATAAGGAAGAATTGATTGAAAACTTCTTTTTGATGATGTTTCCGATTGCGATTATCGGAGCACGCTTGTATTATGTTATTTTTGAGTGGAACAATATTTATATTTATGATCCGATTCGTATTTTCTATATATGGGAGGGTGGCTTAGCCATTCATGGTGGTATCATTGCCGGTGTTTTATTCGGTATCTACTATTTTCGAAAACATCGCTGTGATGGTCTGCGTATTGCCGATGCCATCTTTCCTAACGTATTGCTTGCACAGGTGATCGGACGTTGGGGAAACTTTATGAATCAGGAGGCTTATGGTGGTATTGTAGATGCTTCTTATTTTGAGCATTGGCCGGAGTTTATTCGTGATAAGATGTATATTCACGGAGAATATCATCAGCCTACCTTTTTATATGAAAGTGTCGGAAATCTCGTCGGTTTTTTCCTCATTACTTTTGTCTATAAAAAATACGGGCGCAAGAAACGAGGAGATCTGGCATGGGCTTATCTTACATGGTATGGTATGGTTCGCTTCTTTGTCGAAGGCTTACGTACCGATTCACTGATGCTTGGTCCACTTCGTGTAGCGCAGTTAGTTTCCCTTGTCTTTGTGGCAATCGGAATTTTGGGGATTTTCGGACTGTGGGATTCTTTGTTTAAAAAGCTTTGGCCGTTTCGCAAGGAAAAGCCGGTCGTATTGTTTGATTTAGATGGTACGTTGGTAGATACCAATGAGCTGATTCGTGCTTCTTTTATTCATACCTTTAAAAAGTATAAGCCGGGCTATAAATTGCGTGAAGAGGAGTTGCAAAGCTTCTTAGGTCCAACGCTGAAGGAAAGCTTTTTACGCTATTTTCCGGCAGAACAGGTCGATGAGATATGTGATTACTACCGCAGCTTCAATCATACGCATCACGATGAATATGTAAGAGAAATTCCACATGTAAGAGAGAGTGTTATGACCTTGAAAAACGAAGGCTACACTTTGGGTGTTGTCAGCAATAAAATTGAAAATACCGTACGTATGGGGCTTTCCTATGTCGGTATCGAAAATGCCTTTGATGTCGTGCTTGGTGCTGAGGATCTGGAAAAGCCAAAGCCTGATCCAAGCGGACTTTTGCGGGCATGTGAATTGTTAAATCGCGGACATGATGATATCGTGTATGTCGGAGATAGTGTTGGTGATATCAAGGCTTGTAAGAATATGGGAGCTTATAGTGTTGCCTTTATTTTGGATAAGCAGCGAGCAAGTGAAATGATTGCGCAAAAGCCTTGTGCTTATATCACCGATATGAAAGAACTGATTACACTCTTGAAGGAGGATAAGGAATGGAGCGACGTTACGATTTAGTTATTATTGGTGCAGGACCGGCGGGTATGAGTGCCGCCATTTACGGAAGCCGTGCCGGATTACGTGTGGTTATGCTGGAGGCAGGAGCACCGGGAGGAAAGCTGATCAAGACAGCGGAAATCAGTAATTGGCCGGGGATTGTCGGCACTAATGGAGCACAGTTAGCAAGCAATATGTTTGAGCATTCTACATCGTTTGGAGCGGAATATGCCTATGGAAATGTTGTGAAGGTAGAAGATGGAGAATACAAAAGAGTCATTTGCGAGGACGGAAGTGTCTTTGAAGGGAAAGCGGTCATTGTAGCTACCGGTACAAAGGAGCGCATGATGCATATTCCCGGTGAAGAGGAAAATGTCGGACGCGGAGTGTCCTATTGTGCGATTTGTGATGGAGCCTTTTTTAAGGATCAGGAAATTTGCGTGATTGGCGGTGGAAATTCGGCTCTTGAGGAAGCAAACTATTTAACGCAGTTTGCCAGCAAGGTCAATATCATCATTCGTCGTGATGTATTCCGTGCCGATCGCATTGTACAAGAGGCAATTAAGGATAATCCTAAGATTCATGTAATTACCAAAAGCATTCCGGTACGTGTAAAGGACGATGGGAATCGCGTAAGCGGCTTGGTAATTCGTAATGTGGAAAGTCAAGAGGAAAGCGAGATTGCGACACATGGAATTTTCCCATATATCGGCTTGGATCCGGCAACTCATTTCTTAGAGGGACTTGATATCATGGACGAGCATGGCTATATGCTGGTAGATGAAAACTGTGAAACCAAGATCAAAGGAATTTACGGTGCCGGTGATGTTATTCGCAAACCGCTTCGTCAGGTCGTTACGGCAACCAATGACGGTGCAATCGCAGCACAGCATGCCTTTCATGAAATTAAAAATATCTAATATATTGATTATGTATATAGAAAAAGCCTTACATCAGTTTGTTATGATGCAAGGCTTTTTTAGAAGAAATTATGAAATCTTTTTTTGTTGAAGAATGCCTTTGTAATCCCCTTCTTTGCATGTACCGACAGCTTGAAAACCAAGCTTTTCATAATAAGAAGCAAGTTTGGAATTATGTATTGCACAGTCAAGACGTAAAAATTGCTTCTGCTTTTGTTTGGCAAGAAGCTCTGCGTACTTTAAAAAGTTTGCACCGGCATTGCTGCTGAGCTTGCTGACGAAATTATGAAGATAAAGCGATGGGGAAGAATCGCTCCAACGCTCATCTTGTTCAAGTAAGACACCGGCAGAAACGATTTCCTGATGACATGTATCCCAAAGAACAAATAACTCACCTGCTTCTCTTTTGGCTTCATAGTAAGATAGCGGATAGATTTGATCGTAATGTGCGCTGTTCCATTGGGTAATAGCTTTTTTATCCATCCATTGCATACGCTCGAGAATGAGCTGAAATACATTTTTTACATCAATCTTTTCTGCTTCGCGAAATAGGTAGCGATTTTCCATACTATAAGCCTCACTTTCTCATGTAAGCAATATGATACCATAGCTTTTCCATGCTGTCATGGGTAAAAAGGGAACAAGGTATAGATTTTGCGCTTAAACTGGCACTTGCTTTCTTCCTGTGGTAAACTATTGGAGTGAGGTGATAATCATGAATCAACAAAATGTTGTTTTGATTACCGGAATGTCCGGTGCGGGAAAAACAACGGCTATGGGTATCCTAGAAGATATGGGCTACCATTGTATTGATAATTTTCCTGTGCAGCTGATCGAATCCTTGGGAAAGATCATCAATTCGACACCGGACGAACGATATAAAAATATAGCTTTAGCAACAACAGCCATTGACTATCCTAAGTTTTTACAGTATTTTGCGAATATTGATGTCAATGTGCGTGTGGTGTTTTTAGATGCCAGCAACGAAAAGCTTTTGTTGCGTTATAAGTTTACCAGAAGACATCACCCGATGATGATTTTTGCGAATGCCAATACCTTGGAGGAAGCTATTGAAATCGAACGGGATATGTTCAATGCTTTGCAAGAGCGAGCAGTTTTGCATATTGACACAACAAAGCTGGATCAGCAGGGCTTAAAGAGTACCCTGATGGAAAAATTAGCTTTAAACAGTCGTTCGGTCTTTTCGATTTCCTTTGTATCCTTTGGCTTTAAGCATGGCGTTCCGATGGACGTAGACTTGGTATTCGATGCACGTTTTTTGCCAAATCCTTATTACATTGAAGAATTAAAGGACAAAACGGGTGATGACAGTGAGGTTTACGATTATGTGATGAGCTTTGATCAAACAAAAGAATTTATTCGTCATTTAAAGAGTTTTTTAGACTTTGTTTTCATACAATATAAGAATGAGAAGAAGAATCATATTACGGTGGGGATCGGCTGTACCGGTGGGCATCATCGCAGTGTGTCCATTACGAATTGGCTGTATTCCCATTACAAAGATCAATATCACTGTTATAAATCACATCGAGATAAGAAAGTGGGATAGCTATGAAAAATGTTGTAGTTATTGGAGGCGGAACCGGTTTATCCGTTATGCTTCGCGGTTTGAAGCGAATCGAAAATATCAATCTAACGGCGATTGTTACAGTTGCCGATGATGGTGGAAGCACCGGACGTATTCGTCGCCAATTTCACATTCCTGCCATGGGTGATGTACGCAATGTCATGTGTGCTATGGCTGAGGAGGAAACCATCTTTACATCGCTGATGAATTTTCGCTTTGATGGAGAAGAAAAGGATATCGGCGGGCATAACTTAGGCAATTTGATTTTAACGGCTTTGACGCAAACAACCGGAAGCTTTATGGAAGCCATTTCCACCTTCTCCAAGTTTTTAAATGTACGTGGAAATATTGTTCCCTGTTCCAGTGAGGTGGTAACCTTATATGCTATGATGGAGGACGGTACGATCGTACGTGGAGAAAGCAATATTCCCTCCTTCAACAACCGCATTGATAAGGTGTTTTATCAAGAAAAGGTAACACCGACTGCGGAAGCGTTGCAGGCAATTCATGAAGCTGATGTCATTGTATATGGTATCGGAAGCTTATATACCAGTATTTTATCAAATGTTATCGTTGATGGAATTGCGGAGCGTTTGAAGTCCAATCCGGCAAAGAAGATTTATTTCTGCAATGCCATGACACAGCCCGGAGAAACCGATGATTTTTCCCTTGAAGATCATGTGCGTGCCATTGAGCAGCATGTCGGTGCGCATGCGGTGGATATTGTCATTACGCATAACAATGTGGTAAGTGAGGAATTGTTATGCAAATATCGTGATATGGGAAGTGAGCCGGTAAGAATCGTAGAGGACAGCCATACGTATCAAATTCTAAAGCGAGATGTTTTAAGCTTTGAGGATCATTTGATTCGTCATGATTCCAATAAGATCAAGGCTGTATTGGAAGAACTAATCAATAGTGAGGAAGGATAGAGAATGTCATTTACAACCGATGTGAAGGCGCAGATTGCGGCGAATGAGCTAAGACCTTGCTGTATGAAAGCAGAGCTGACGGCAATTATTCAAATGTGCTCAACCTTAAATTTTACTTCGCAGGGAATCAGCCTGACGATGAAAACGGAAAATGCCACAACAGCGAAGCGGGTTTATAAATATGTGAAGGAGCTGTATCATGTAGAAGCACAGCTTTCGGTTATTCGAAAAATGAAGCTGAAGAAAAACAATGTGTATGTACTGCGTATCACTGGCAAGGCGATGGAAATCTTAAAGGATTTAGAAATTTTTACCGAGCAAGGGCTGCAATCGCACCCAAGCAGTAAAATGGTACGCAAGGAATGCTGTGCAAGAGCCTATTTAGCGGGGGCTTTTTTATCCGGAGGTTCGGTCAATTCTCCCAACAAGACCAACTATCATTTGGAAATCAGTACTACCAATTTGGATTTAGCTTTGTTTATTGAAAAGCTGATGCATCGTTTTGATTTACCGGCGAAGCATATCAAACGCCGTAATCAAGAGGTTGTTTATATTAAAGCAAGTGATAAGATCAGTGATTTTTTGCGCTGTGTAGGTGCCAGTGAAGCGGTGTTTACCTTTGAGGACAGCCGTATTCAAAGAGATTTTATGAATTCCTTAACCCGTCTTGATAACTGTGAACTGGCAAATGAAATGAAAAGTATCAGTGCCGGAAAGCGACAGTTGGAGGATATCGAATGGATTGAGAACTATCGCAGCTTGGAAACCTTGCCGATCAAGCTTCAGCATGCGGCAATGGCACGAAAACAGCTGCCGGAGGCAAGCTTTGTGGAGCTTTGTGAATATTGTGAGGAGGAATTTCAAGAGGAAATATCCAAAAGCGGTATGAAGCATCGCTTTGCAAAACTAAAGGAATTAGCGGATCAATATCGCGGAGTATAAAAGAAGAAAGAATGCACAAACTGTTAAGGGTGATAACATGATTAAGCTCTTATGGCTGTTTGTGCTTTTTTCTTTTCAGCATGGCATTTCCTATGATGTTCATTACGTGCATTGTGATATTGATGAAATCGCAGTTCGTTATGAAGAAGAAGTCGTGGACGTAGAGCTGTTTAATATTGAAATCAAGGAGAAGGCAGGTTGGAAAAAGACCTGTCATCGCTTGCAGGAGGCAAAGAAGCTGCGCATCGAGGTCGACCCCTCCAGTAAGCTTGATGATCCCTTGCCGGTGTATCTGTTTTATGATGATGAGCTTTTACAGGAAAGCTTGTTGCGGGAGGATTTAGCCTATATCAAAATCAAGAATCCGGAATATACGTATGCAAAGCAAATGGAAAAGGCAGCTCAAAAGCATACAAGTGTTATGGCGCAGGAAAAAAAGAAGGAAAATGAAGAAACTGCAATCGTAGCTCCCTTATATTTGTTAGCTGCTTTTGGGTTGTGGTGCTTGTTGCTGTTGTATGTATTGCGTTGCAAATACAAACAAAAAAGCATCGGGAAATCGTAAAGTATGATACAATACAGATATTGATAAGGAGGGTGCATACATGGCAAGTAAGCTTGTACATGATGCCCAGTCTATGCGAAGGGAGATGGATAATCAGGAACAGACAAATAACTTATCAGATATGCGTATTGAAACCCGTTTTGGGCGGAATGTTCAAATGTATCGGAAACAGCGTCATTATACGCAATTTCAATTGGCAGAATTGTGCGGATTGAATCAAAATTATATTTCGGAGATTGAAAACGGAAAACGAAATGTGACGTTACGGGTTTTGAATGATCTTGCAGAGGCACTGGGTGTTGAAGTAAAAGAATTAGTTGATTAGGAGAGGGCAAGAACCTCTCTTTTATTTTCATAAAATTTTCAGAAAATATATGCTATAATTTATAAAACATTTTCATTGTGATTTATAAGTCGAAAGGGAGGGAATATTGATGAATGTAGTAGAAGTGAAGGGATTGTGTAAAAGCTTAGGAAAAAAGGAAATTTTAAAGAATGTCAGCTTTACGATCGGGGAGCATGAAATCGTTGGCTTCATCGGACCAAATGGATCGGGAAAATCGACCACGATGAAATGCCTGACCTCTTTGTTGCGTCCGGATAAGGGAAGTATTGTAATTTGCGGACATGATTTGTTGAAGGAGAGAGAAGAAGCCTTGCGCTATACCTCGGCATTGATTGAAAATCCCGGCTTGTTTCCGACCTTAAGTGGTTTTGAGAATCTAATGTATTTTGCCAAGCTAAGAGGAGTAGATAATACACGTGTTGAAGAAATCATTGCCTTTACCAAGCTAGGCAAGCATATTCATAAGCGCTCTGCACATTATTCCTTAGGTATGAAGCAGCGCTTAGGTCTTGGGATTGCCTTATTAGCAAAGCCTAAGTTTTTGATTCTCGATGAACCGACCAATGGGTTAGATCCAAGTGGGATCATGGAGTTAAGAGAGGAACTTCGAGAACTGGTCAATAAAGAGGGTATGTCTATTTTAGTATCCTCACATCAATTAGGTGAGATGGATAAGATTGCCGATCGTTTGATCTGTATAAATAACGGGGTTATTATTGAACCGCCTCAGCATATACAGGAGCAGCATGCTTATACCTTCTTGTTTCATGGCGAAGATCAAATGCGAGCAAAACAATGTGCAAAGGGATTGCGAGTTGAAGAAAAAAAGAAAGGGCTTTGTGTGTATTTTCATAATGAGGAGGAAATGCAGGTATATTTAGGTAAACTTTTGAAGGAACAAATAATAATACGTGATATTGTGAAGGAAGTTATTGATATCGAACAGCTGTATCGTGAGATGTATCAAGAGGAAGGGTAGAATGTATAAAAATTGAGGGAGGAAACGCTATGGTAAAATTGATACAAGCCGAGCTGCGAAAGAGTTGGAAAATGCATCGCTTTCTTATGGCTGTCTTATGCTTTTTATGCTTTATGGGCTGTGCGTATGCTTTTGATATTCATAAAGGATTGGCATATCATTATCAGGAAACACCGAATGTTCGTTTGAATTACGATGTCGCAAGAAACAGATTTGTAGAGTTGAATACGATTGTCAAATTTTCGCCTGCGGATCAGATAACCCCGGAAATACGGGAAAAACGTGATCTATGGGAGGATACTTATAATAAAATCTATCGCTATTTGTTGCTGCGACAGGAATATGAGGGCTATACGGATCGCATTACACAGGTAGCGTATGATTCTGCGGCAAGCATTTATGATATGCGTACACATGCGTATTATGAAGGGGAATTTGAAGAAACAGGTATTACGCTAAAGCAGGCAAAGCTGGAAAAAGAGTATTATCAATATATGTTAGAGCATGATATCGTAATGTATGAAAACGGAAATGAACCAACGGTATGCAATTTTTTGATTTATATGTTTCAAAACGAAACGATGATTTTATTTGTGATTATTGCGGCATTCTTTTTGGTAGATGCAATATGCTCGGATTTTGATGGAAATTGTTACACTTTGGTTTATACGCAGCCACATTCCCGCATACGTATGATGTGTGCGAAGGTAATAAGTATTTTGATAATGCTGACACTATCCTTTGTGGCAGCCTTTGTGTTGTTCTCACCTTGGTTATTATTTCAACATGGATTTGGATATTTGGATTATCCTTATATTGTTGGAAATGAGATTTTAAGCTATGGACAATTCTTGGGACGCATCGCCTTGCTGGTTATTATGACGTTGTTGTTTTTTGCCGCTGTTTGCGTAATTGCGGCAAATGTATTTAAAAATACGACAAATACACTGCTGCTAATAGCGGCTTTACTGATCGTACAATATTTAGTAAATATGTTTTTCAAAGTACATTTGTGGTATGGGTGGCTGCCAATCTTCTATTTAGAGCCATTTGAAATTGTGATGGGCAATTATCCTTTATCATCATTTGCTTGTATGGGGATTTGTCTGGCATTTATCATTGTATTATGGCTGCTGTTTGTTAAGGTGATTAAGTGGCTGGATCTGAAAGGGAGTGAAGCTTTATGATTTCACTTGATACCAAACGCTTTTTGCGTAAAAAGAAGTTTTGGATTGCGATTGTATCCGTTATTGTTGTGGCACTAGTAAACTTCGGTTATAGCGGGCGTGGCGGTGGTAATCACTTTGATAATCTTTATCAGCAAGCACAAGCAAATAATGAGAAGCTGTTTATGCGCTATGACAGCAGCTATTGCATAGATGAAGACACCTATGTGCAGGTTCAAAGGACGCTGAATGGCTTTGTGCAAGATATGGAAGAGGCATATAAAGCAAAGGATTGGAAACAGTTGAATACGGTATTGAAGAAACAAAATCTGATGTTAGCCAATGCAGTGTATCAAGTAAATAAAGATAGTGATCAATCTAAGCTCTATCATGCTTACTTTAAGCAAAGTGATGCAATCATGGAAATGGTGAAACAAAACGATTTGGATTTTCCGTTGAATCTCGATGTTGTCGGTAATTATCAATTTTTATATTCCGACTTATTTGCACCGGAGGATTTTGTGGATTATCAATTCAGTGCTCGCTTTTATGATCAATTAGAAAAACAGGATATCGGGCGTATGGATTATACGACATTGGATTCGACAACAGTCTTTATTCATTTCTTACGCAATATGTTTCCCTTGTTGCCGATTATCTTAGTCGGCATCTTATGCTACGATGCTTTGCAGGAGGATCGTGATAGCGGTGTAGCACGGATATTGTTAAGTTTGCCAATCAAGCGTGTTACGTATATTCGCAAGAAGTTGGCAACCAATATGAAATCGGTATTCATGGTCTTTTTGATGCCGATGCTGATCATCTCATTAGGACTTGGCTTATTTGATCACTTCCATACCCTGAAAGCTCCGATTCTAGCAAATGTAGAAGGCATTACCTCTTTCCAAACCTTGGAAAACTCTTTGGACGGTTTAGCGAAGCGCAACTTTGAAAAAGAAGAATTTTTAGGTCTGACAAAATATTATCCGATGCCGGAATATGCAAAGTCGCCCAATCCGGAATTTGATTTCATGGAGTTGTGGCAGTTTGTTGTCTTGGTTCTGTTTATGGCAGTCTTAGTACTTATGTTTATGGTTTTATTTCATACATTATGTACGGTTATATTTCGTAATAAAATGCTGGCACTTGTTGTATCGCTGTTGGTTTTATTGATCGCAAGCTTTCTTGCACAGCCTTCCAATGTCGGCTTACTGTATGCGTTAGTGCCATTTACCTTTTTCAATCCGGTCGATATATTGTCCGGCTATACGAGTTATAGTTATCTGAATGGTATTTTGATCTTAAGCATGTATAATATCATCTTATATCTTTTGATTGTATGGCTCTATAATAAGAAGGATATTGTCAGCTGAAAAAGCAAATTTCAGATATTTCAAGAGAGGAGTGCCTCTCTTTTCTTTCCATTCTGATGAATTTGTATTATAATGAAAAAAAGAAAGTGGGTTATATTTATGGAAACCATCATATCAATACTTATATTGTTGTGTATTATCGGAATAATCGCCTTTTTGTTGCCGATCATTTTGCCGCTTGTGCTGATTATCGTTGCAGCAGTGGGTATTTATATTTGGTATTTACGTAGAAAGATGATGAAGCATTTAGAGGAAGATGAGGAAATCATTTATACCTTTGAACAGGATAATACCAATCCAAGTGAGGATATTATTGATGTAGAATATAGCGAGCGAGAGGAAGAGGAGTAAGTAGCTATGATCAAGGACGCAGAAAGGCAGGAAAAGGACGAAATTTTGCATTTGTGGAAGCTGTGCTATCCGACACAGGACGAGGCATATTTGCGGTTTTACTTTGATCATATTTACGATGATGGAATTACCGTTGTGAAAAAGCAAGATGATTTGATCATCAGCTCCCTGCACATGAATTATCATGTAATGAACTTTCATGGGAAATTGTTGAAATGCAGCTATTTATTAGGAGCTTCGACCTTACCGGATTATCGCCGCCGAGGACATTTTAATGCTTTGATGGAGTCGATGCTAGATGAGGCAGAGCATAATTGTCTGATTAGCTTTATGAAGGCATTTAATCCTAAGGCGTATGCACGTTATGGCTTTGAGGTTGTGTATGAACGCAAAGCCTATACGATTGGCAAAGCGTATTTGCATGGGATTAAGCCGTTACGTGTATTTGATCATGCGACAGCCGAGGAGTTGTTGTATATTTATAAGCAGTTTACCAAGCGTTTTGATGGTTATCATGTACGCGATATAAAGTATTATGAGCTGTTGTTGGAGGAACTGCGTCTTGGAGGAAAGCAGTTGAGTGTTTATCGTAATGAGCATCGTGAGGTCAAAGGCTATGTGATTTCAACACTTCGCAAAAACGAGGTGATCGTACACGAAGCGGTGTATATGGACTCGGCAATCCTAAAACGACTTTTGAAAAAAGCTTTGGGAGTACACGAGGAAATCACATTGGTTGTTTCCAAGCATGAGCATATTGAAAAGGTTTTTCCTTTGGCAATTCCGAAAAAGCAGCCGTATCTTATGGCTCGTATCAATAATTATCAGCTGTTTAACAAGCTGTATAATGGAAAAGCAAGAAATGTAAAAGAGGCATTTGCAATCGTGAGAAAGCCCTTGTGGAATCACGAGTATTATTAGGCAAAATGCCTTTTTTATTAAAAAAGATCGCTTAGTAGCGATCCTCAATGTTGTGTTTCTTTTTATAGCTTAAGGCATATCCCTGATAGCAAGCCATACCTAAAGCGATGATACCGATTGCCACGCAAATAACAACTCGTGTTGTATCGGTATTCGATTTATCCGCAAACGGAAGAGCGATGATCAAGCCGGCAAACACGATGTATAGGACAATTTTCAAAACGATTTTCTTGCCCTCTGAGCTTGCGGCAGTAAGAATTCTCGGCGGACGTTCCTTTGGCTGAAAATTCATAATCAATGTTTGGTGTCTTAGGAAGGAACGGAATTTATATTCCATAACTGCCCAAACAAGCAGGGCGGCACCAAGAGCGAATGGCAGTGTCCATTTTCCGAAATCAAAGGTATATACCAAAATACCGACAACTGCTGCTAGTATGAAACGGTTTGCATAGTTTCGATAAGATGGAACATTGGAAATTACATATCCGTTTTTTGTGAAAATGTCATAATATACATAGCGATTATGATTATCCTTATATATATGCATTCCGGAAAGTTCTTCCGCCAGTTTTTTACGATTTTGTTTCAGCTGTTCTTTTTTGCTTAGTTCTTTTTTAGCCATGATTTTCACCTCTAGGTTACATTATATATGGTATTGTTTTTTTCGTAAAGTAAAACAGGATATTAAATTAGCGAACATTTTGCACAAATTAACAATATTGATTTTAACTCGTTGTTTTTTTACAAACCATATTATATAATGAGAGCGTAAATGAAAGAGATTTCGTAGGTAAATCTAGAAAAGGAGTGAAAACATGATTTTCGGAAAATCAACAAATGAATGGGAAGCTCTAAAGGCCATCTTTACAGCTACCGAAATCAATCAGCAGCCAGCTACTTGGAGAAAAACAATTAAGCAGGTAGAAGATGCAAAGGAAGAAATTGCGGCATTTATTGCAAATGTTACAAAGCATGATGATTATGATATCATCTTGACAGGTGCGGGAACAAGTGAATTTGTCGGAAATGCGATCTATTCTTTCTTGGCAGCAAAGACAAATTTCAAAATTAAATCTTATGGTACAACAGATATCGTAGCGACTCCGGAAAACTACTTATCTCAAAACAAGCCAACATTATTGGTATCTTACGGACGCAGCGGAAACTCTCCGGAATCCGTTGGTGCAGTAGAGGTTGCAGATGAAGTTTGTGGAGACAACATCTATCACTTATTCATTACTTGTAATCATGAGGGTGCATTATCAAAAGCAGCTGCTTCAAGAAATAATGCTTATGCAATCAACTTAACTCCGGAAACACATGATCAAAGCTTTGCGATGACTTCAAGCTATTCTAACATGATGCTTGCGACATTGTTATGCTTCAATTTAGATGAGCTTGATGCTGTGAAGGCAGAATTGGAAGATGTAATCACAGCTACTGAAAAGCTATTGGCAAACAAATGGGACGAAATGAAGAATGTTGTGGATACATACAACTTCGATCGTATCGTTTATCTAGGCGCTAACTGCTTGAAGGGTGTAGCTCAGGAAAGCCAGTTAAAGATGCTGGAGCTTACTGCCGGTAAAGTAGCTACTATGTTTGATACACCTATGGGCTTCCGTCATGGACCTAAGTCTATCGTTAATGACAACACATTGACAGTTGTTTATGTAAGTGATGATGCTTACACTCGTCAGTATGAATTAGATCTTATCAAGGAAATGAGCGGACAGCGTAAAGGCAACAAGCTGATGGCTGTTATGAATAAGATGGACGATGAAATTGCAGGCTTGGTTGATTATGCGGTTTCTTGTGATCTTGAAAAAGAACACAACAATGCATATCTAGGATTCTGCTATATCACAGTTGCGCAAATTTTAGCATTGTTTAAATCTCTATCTTATGACATCACAAGTGATAATCCATGTCCAAGTGGAGAAGTCAATCGTGTAGTTAAAGGTGTAATTCTTCACCCATACACAAAGAAATAAGAAAATTACAGGAGGAAATAAAAGAATGATCGGTTTAATCGTAACAGGACACGGAAATTTTGCTTCCGGTCTAACTAGCTCTTTAAAGCTAATCGCCGGAGATCCGGAAAACTATGTAGCAGTAGATTTCTTGCCGGAATATTCCGTAGAAGATTTGGAAAGAGAATTAACAAAGGCATTTGATGAATTGAAGGACTGCGAAGGTATCCTTGTACTTTCTGACTTAGGTGGAGGTTCTCCATTCAAAACTGCAGTAACCATCGGTTATCCAAAAGGAAACGTTGAAGTTCTTGCGGGAACAAACCTTCCAATGATGATCGAAGTTAATATGGCACGTAAATTCATTGAAGATTTAGGTGCACTTACAGATATGGCAATGAACACAGGTAAGGATCAGGTTGTTCGCTATGAATTTGTACCTGTTAAACAGGAAATTCCTGAAGACGGTATTTAAGCATAAGAAAAGCGAGGAAATCTCGCTTTTTATTTGTTTGTAAAAAGGAGAGCAAAGAAAAAGCATTCATAAGGCGAATGCTTTTTCTAATTATAAAGTGTTTTGGCATAATCGCTGGGAGTGATGCCGAAGTGCTGTTTAAATTTTCTGGAAAAATAATGAATCGAGGTAAAGCCCAGCATACTGGAAATCTCACTAATCGTATAAACACTTTCTTTGATTAAAAGCTTGCTTTTTTTCAGTTTGATATCGCTGATATAATGTTTCGGTGCTACTCCTAGATTATTTTTAAATAGAGTTTGCAAGCTAGAGCGGGAAATGGAGAACTTCATACATATTTCTTCAATCGTTAGCTGTTCGTATATATTATCATTAATATAAATAATAATTTCATTTAATAATTCATTCTCAAAGCGTTGCTGCGTAGGGGTAGAAGCAATCGGAGAGCTTTCTAAAAAATCGTATTGCAGAATGCGAATGATCAGTTCCTTGAGGTAACAAAGCATAAGTTCACCATCATACAGCATTTCGTTGTTGCTGATTTTGATAAGATTGTTCATTGCCGAATGAATATCACGATGAGAATGGTAAACACGATTCGTTAGTAAATAGGGATCAGGCGTATCCATTTCAAATAGTAAAGTCAAATAGGAACAGGATTTGCTGTTTCCGGTTCTTTGGGTATGGTACTGTCCCGGAGCATAGAGAATAAAATCCATTTCGTCTAGTTCATAGGTTTCACCATCAACGGTTGTTTCCAATTCTCCGTTATCAATGAATGTCAATTCCCAATAATCATGCTTTTCACCTTCAAAGGTATAGTTAGCATTACGCACCTGATAGTAATAGGCTAAAATTTCTTTAATATTGATGTGGGATACAATCGGTTCGTAAACGATCGGAGTTTCCTCATAGGTAGGAATGCTGTGGCGTTTGGCATGTGCTTCGGTTTCGATTTCTACCTTGGCATTGGAAGAAATACATAAAAAGTTAAACTCTACACCTTTCTTTATTTTTATATAGCGATGGATAACAAAACGCTCATATTCCTTGGCAGTTTCATCGTTGCTGACAACCAGCATCACGATACCGGAGGTTACTTTCACGAATACATCACAATCGTAAAAATAAAATTTGTCAAAGCTTTTATCTTTTAATCGCAGTGTGGAGACACTTAATTTTTGTGCCTGCCGGCGATTGATTTCGCTAACGATTTCCCCGTATTTATTAAAAATGAAGCTGGTTGTTTTATTAAACATTGTGATACACCTCTGACTTTTTCTGTATTTAGTATATCAAAATTTATGATTATTGGACAAAAGAAATGCCGTTTATTTTGCAAAAATATTGATGAAATCAGTTACATGGTTTGAAAGCTTTTTCAAGTTTGGGATTTTAGCTTTGTGTCATAAATTTCGACAAGGATTGACATGAAATCACATAATATGTGTTTTTTTGATATACGTATGGATAAAAACGTAAATTGCGATGAAAATAATAAAAAAATCAATGCAAGTTGTTAAAAAGTGCAAAATCACAAATAAAAAGTGTAAAGAAATATCTGCAGATTTGTGCAAAAATCTAATCGACTTGAAAGGGTTTTCTATTCTAAACCCCACCTCATCAGGGGTCAAGAAAATCAATTAAAGTTTATGTTGGTAGAAAGGAGAGAGCAAAATGCCAAACATTGTATTAACGCGAATTGACAATCGTCTAATTCACGGACAGGTTGCAACACAATGGTGTGGTGTTGTTGGCGCTAACTTATTGTTGGTCGCAAACGACAAGGTTGCCGGTGATGAATTCCGTCAGGGACTTATGAACATGGCTGCACCTGCGTATGCACAAACAAGATTTTTCACGATCGAAAAAACTTGTGCAATTATCGGGAAGGCTAGTCCTGCTCAGAAAATTGCGATTATTTGTGAGAATCCACAGGACGTACTTCGTCTAGTAGAGGGTGGAGTTCCTATCACAAAGCTTAACATCGGAAACATGCACATGGCAGAAGGTAAACGTCAGGTAGCTACTTCCGTAGCAGTTGATGATGATGATGTTGCATGCTTCAAAAAATTGCAGGAGCTAGGTGTAGAACTTGAAATCAAGCGTGTACCTGATACTCCGGCAGAAAGTATTGAAAAATTATTTAAATAAGAATTTCAAAATTCGTTTCTAAAATTGAATTGAAAGGAGAAACACAATGGAAATAAGCATTATTCAGGCTCTTCTAATCTTCGTTGTAGCCTTTATTGCAGGTATTGACCAGTTCAGTTTCCTAGAGTCTCTTTACCAACCAATCGTCTTAGGACCAGCTATTGGTGCTATTCTTGGTAACTTCGAACTTGGTATTGTAGTTGGTGGTGCTTACCAGCTAGTTCAGATTGTTTCAATGCCAATCGGTGGAGCTCAGCCTCCTAACGCAATCATGGGTACAATCATGACTGCAGTATTCGCAGTATCTATGAATCTTGAACCAACTGCTGATGGCGTTGGTCTTGCCGTAGGTCTTGCAATTCCTTTCGCAGTATTCGGACAGTATGCTGTAACATTGACATTTACAATCATGTCAGGTCTTATGGCTAAAGCTGATAAGGCTGCTGAAGAAGCAGATCCAAAAGGTATCGCAATGGTTAACTACATTGAAATGTGCATCTTGGGTGTATTGTTCGGTGCTCTAGCTGTTGCAGGTGTTTACGGTGGTAAACTTCTAGGTGGTACACTTCGCGACTTCTCATTCCAGTTCTCTTGGGTAATGGCTGGTTTAGATGCTGCTGGTGGAGCTATGAAGTTCGTAGGTTTCGCTATCCTAATGAAAGTTATGATGTCAGGCGAAATGTGGGGCTTCTTGCTTGCAGGTTTCGTTATGGCTAACATTTGCCAGAACATTCCGGCAATCAGTGGTGCTACATTGTTGATGTGTGCATTCGTTGGTTTAGCAGTTGCACTTTACGACTACCAGACACAGTCTAAAATCAAAGCAAGTGCAGGTTCTTTTGTAGGAGGTGAGTCTGATGGCATATAATATTCCAGAAAAATATCAAGACTTAACACCAGCTCCACAGCTGGATAAGAAAACATTAAACAAAATGGTATGGATGTCATGCTTCTTGCAGGCTTCATTCAACTATGAAAGAATGCAGGCTGCAGGTTGGTTATGGGGTATCCTTCCAGGTCTTCAGAAAATTCATACAAACAAAGAAGACTTGAAGGCTTCTATGGCTCACAACCTTGACTTCTTAAATACTCACCCATTCCTAGTAACATTCGTTATGGGTATCGTATTATCACTAGAACAGAACAAAGCTGATACACAGACAATCCGTTCTGTACGTATCTCTGCTGCTGGTCCACTTGGTGGTATCGGTGATGCATTGTTCTGGTTGACATTAGTGCCAATCACTGCAGGTATTACTGCTAACATGGCATTGGAACAGAAGAGCATCGTTGGTGCTATCTTGTTCCTAGTTATCTTCAACGCATTCCAGTTCGTAATTCGTTGGTGGTTAATGCATTGGTCTTACAACCTTGGTACAAAGGCTGTAACTATGCTTACTAGCAATGCGAAAGAATTCACTCGTGCTGCTTCTATCCTTGGTATCTTCACTGTAGGTGCATTGATTGCTAACTATGGTGGAACTACTGTTCGTATCGCTATTGCTGATCCAGCAATCAACGTACAGGGCTTGATCGATGGTGTTCTTCCTAAATTGATCCCATTACTAATCACTTTAGGTCTATATGCATTGATCAAAAAAGGTTGGACTCCAATCAAATGTATCATCTTGATCCTAGTTGTAGGTATTTTAGGTTGTGCATTCGGTATTTGGACAGGTGATTCTAAAGCTATCGATGAAAACGGTGCTGGTATCAACGGTGGATACAACCCACTTGTTGAATGGTATGAATTACCTGCAGCTGAATAATTTATATTGTTCAACTGTAATTAACCTATTTCTTTGCTTAGCAGAGAAAATGGCAGAAATCAGAGCTCTCTCATTCTGCTTTAGATGTAAAAAGCATCAAAATAAAGACCACAGAAACTTTCTGTGGTCTTTTGCAAAATATATAAGAAACGAGGCAGTTGTATGAATTATATAACCATTGGAGTATTATGTACGATTTTAGCATGTATCTTCCTTTATTATATTTTAAAGAATCATTACGTAACTAAGCTTACCAAGGCTATGCACTCTGAGCGCTATCCGGAGGTTGTTGATATGAGCAATCGAGCGATATATCAGCGTTTCATTGGCTCTTATGTATGTGATTTGTATCGAGTGAAGGCATATACACGCTTGGGTGATGATCTGAAATTTAAGGAAGTGCTGATGGAGGTCGTGAAAAAGGACTATCCTCAGGAGAAACGCAAGGAATTTTTAGAATTATATTTGCATTATTTCCTTTTAAAAAAGGATCAGGAATATGCTGCACGCATGCTTGAGGAAATCAAGGCACTTGGTGAACCAAGAGCATACACATATAATGAACAGGCATTTGATGTTATGATTAACGGTGCAACGGATTTGATTGAAGTTATGGAAGATGAAATCAATTCTAAGCAATTCAACGGTTTTGGCTTAGGTGTTCTAGTATATATGATCGGTAAGCAGTATTATTTGTTAGATAACAAAGAAGAAGCTTTGACATATTTCTATAATTCTTTATCTTGCTTTCATAAAAGTGCTATCTATGTAGCAAGTGCAAAAGCTTATGTGGAAGAAATTTGCGAAGAATTAGGCAGACCACTGCCGAAATATTAAAAAAATCCATTTGAAGTGGATTTTTTTATTTGCACATATTATAAATAAGTTCATCATACAGTGGAAACTTAAAAACAGCCATAGCTATTCATCGAAGTAAAAAAGCTCCTCAAACTTCTTATCCAAAGCAATACATAAAATCAAGGCTAGTTTTGCAGTAGGATTGAATTGTCCGGTTTCAATTGAACTTATGGTATTACGTGAAACACCTACTATTTGTGATAATCGCTCCTGTGATAATCCTTTTTCACTTCTAACTTCTTTTAAATGATTTTTTAAAATCAATTTCTCGTCCATAGGCATATCCTTTTATGATCGAAACATGGTGATCAAACATGCGATTACGCCAACCAACCAAAATATAGTATAGATAAGATGTCTTTTCTGTCTTAGATAAAGATACTTACTACCGTATTCTATTGCACTCGTTAAAAACATTGTAAGCCATAAGACATCTTTTAATATAAATTGTTTTTCAAAGATGGCTACGGTTCCACTTGTGATGCCGAAATCACATGAAACAGCTAGTATGAATAAACAGGTTTCTGCAAAAAAATAGCCATTATTTTGTGCAGTTTCTTTTTTTTGAATTTCCAATTCATCGCCCTTGCTGTTTTCCTCTCTGCTGCGTTTTAAAATATCTTCCTTATTCATGATAATCCTCCTTTAAGCATCAACACAATGTCAGTTATTAAGAGGCATAACCAAAAAATCGCAAGGAAAAGATGGCGTTTATGTTTAAAATATGCATATTTAGTTCCATTTTCGGTTAAGAAAGAGAGAAACAATATAGCAAATAGAATATCTACTAGCCGAAACTGCATATTGAAGATTGCAATGTTTCCGGTAGTAATTCCCATATAACAGGATAATGCAAGTATCGAGATACAAGCGTTAGTTACAAGATAACTGTTATTCATTGAATTTTCTTTCTGCTGAATTACCAATTCATCGCCCTTGCTATTTTCTTCTCTGCTGCGTTTTAAAATATCTTCCTTATTCATGATGCCCCTCCTTTGCCAAGTTTTCTTGGTAACTATATTATATATTAGCCAAGTTTACTTGTCAATTAGTAGAGGAATGATAGAATATATTACACTTAGGAAACTATTGGATTTGTGATGATTTCATCAACCATTCCATAGTCTAGAGCTTGCTTTGCGTTCATATAAAAATCGCGATCACAATCACGAATGATAATATCTTTATCCTGTTTGGTGTGCTTGCAAAGAATTTGGTATAACTTTTCTTTAACCTGTTGGATATGCTGAGCAGCGATTTCCATATCAATAGCTTGTCCTTGCATACCACCAAGCGGCTGATGGATCATAATTTCACTATTCGCCAATGCAAAACGTTTTCCATTGCTTCCGGCACAAAGTAACACTGCCGCCATACTTGCACACATTCCCATACAAATCGTTGATACTTCACAGGGAATATAGTGCATGATATCATAAATGGCTAATCCGGCTGTAACGCTGCCGCCATTGGAATTGATGTATAGCTGAATAGGAGCTTTGGAACATGTGGATAAATATAAAAGCTGTGCACAGATAGAGGCAGACATGGCATCGTCGATTTCTCCGCAGAGGATAATAATGCGCTCCTTCAAAAGACAGGAATATAAATCGTAAGCATGCTCACCATTGATGTTTTTCTCTATAATTGTCGGTACGATTACCAAGTAGATCACTTCCTTTTCTCTTTCCATAAGTATGCATATCGCATGGTTTTTAATACCGCTTTATCGAAACCGCTCGAAAGGTAAAAAAAGCGTGATAAAATTTGCACAAGTGAAAGAAATCTCAATTGACATTCCAAATGATAATACGTATAATAAAGGAGGTTAAAAAGGAGGACTTTGAAGATGACAGTAAAAGTTGCTATTAATGGATTTGGACGTATCGGACGTCTAGCATTCAGACAAATGTTCGGAGCTGAAGGATATGAAGTAGTTGCAATCAACGATTTGACTTCTCCTAAAATGCTTGCACACTTATTAAAATACGATTCAACACAGGGTACTTATGCAAAAGCTGATACAGTTGTTGCAGGTGAAAACTCAATTACCGTTGACGGAAAAGAAATCACTATCTACGCTGAAGCAGATGCTAAAAACCTTCCTTGGGGAGAACTTGGTGTTGACGTAGTATTAGAATGTACTGGTTTCTATACATCAAAAGCAAAAGCAGAAGCACACATTCAGGCAGGTGCTCGTAAGGTTGTTATTTCTGCACCAGCAGGAAATGACCTTCCAACAATCGTTTACAACGTAAACCACGAAACATTAAAGCCAGAAGATACAGTTATTTCTGCTGCATCTTGTACAACAAACTGCTTGGCACCTATGGCTGATGCACTTAACAAGCTTGCTCCAATTCAGAGCGGTATCATGACAACTGTTCATGCTTACACAGGTGATCAGATGACTCTTGATGGACCTCAGAGAAAAGGTGATCTTCGCCGTTCACGTGCAGCTGCTTGCAACATCGTTCCTAACTCTACTGGTGCTGCAAAAGCTATCGGTTTGGTAATTCCTGAATTGAACGGAAAACTAATCGGTTCTGCACAGCGTGTTCCAACTGCTACAGGTTCTACAACTATCCTAGTTGCGGTAGTTAAGGGTAAAGTTACAGTTGATGAAATCAATGCTGCTATGAAGGCTGCAGCTACTGAATCTTACGGATATAACACTGACGAAATCGTTTCTAGCGATATCATCGGTATGCGTTATGGTTCTCTATTCGATGCTACTCAGACAATGGCTATCGAAATGGAAGATGGAAACACTCAGGTACAGGTTGTTTCTTGGTATGACAACGAAAACTCATACACTAGCCAGATGGTTAGAACAATCAAATACTTCTCTGAATTAGCATAATTCTAAGAAATTGATGATAAAGGATCGAGTAAATGCTCGGTCTTTTTTATTTGCTTTTTTCACCTTCTTGGCATACAATGAATACAAATGAGGTGAGGGCATGGCAGTAAAGACAAAGCTGAATACAAATGACGGCGATGAGGTAAAGGAAGGCTTAAAGGCAGCTGATGATTTAGATGCAGCATATATTCATGATTTAAAGGCTGCGGGTATGAGTGAGGATTTATTGGCTCAGTTTGTAAGCATCAGTGAGGAATTATCAAAAAATAAGAAATGATTGTTGAAGAAAGATATAATCATTGATATACTAAATACACAAGAAACCAAAGAGAAGGACAAGTATTTACAATACATAGCACAAAAGCGATTTCTGGACGGTGGAAGCAGAAAGTGTGATGTTGTAAAGAATGCACCTTTGAGGGATACTTCGATAAGTAGAAGATACGTAGCTACGGCGTTAACGTGATAAAGTGGAGCATTCAAGCAAGGTGGAACCGCGCGGCAGCGTCCTTGCATTAGGTGCTTTTTTTATTGTTAGGAGGAAATGGAAATGAAGCTATTTAATAGTATGACACAAAGTATAGAGGAATTTAAGCCGCTTCATGAAGGCGAGGTTCGTATGTATGTGTGCGGTCCGACTGTTTATAACTACCCGCATATTGGAAATGTCCGGCCTATCGTTGTATTCGATACGTTGAAGCGGACACTTCAGGCAATCGGATATAACGTAAAAATGGTATCAAATTATACCGATGTTGATGACAAGATCATCAAGGTCGCAAAAGAAGCAGGAGTAAGTGAAAAGGAAATAACGGAAAAATTTATTAAAGCATATAATGAGGATCGTTTATCTTTGCATGCCATGATGCCTGATGCAGCACCGAAGGTAACGGAAACAATGGACGCAATCATTGCATTTATCAATTTATTGGTTGAAAAAGGCAATGCGTATGTTGTCGATGGCGATGTGTATTTTCGTGTGAATAGCGTTGATGATTATGGAAAACTGTCCAATCAACAGATTGAGGATTTAATGGTAGGAGCACGTATTGACGAAAACAGCAAAAAGGAAAATCCTTTGGATTTTACCTTGTGGAAGCGTACGGAGGAAGGAATCCGCTGGCAGTCTCCTTGGTCTTTGGGTCGTCCGGG
Source organism: Amedibacillus dolichus DSM 3991 (assembly GCF_000154285.1). Classification (GTDB taxonomy): domain Bacteria; phylum Bacillota_I; class Bacilli_A; order Erysipelotrichales; family Erysipelotrichaceae; genus Amedibacillus; species Amedibacillus dolichus. The sequence continues at coordinate 196,172 of NZ_DS483478.1, forward strand.
CTGGCATACCGAGTGTGTCGTGATGATCAATGATGTGTTTAAAGAGCCGATCATTGATATTCATGGCGGTGGAATGGATTTGAAATTTCCGCATCATGAAAATGAAATAGCGCAGTCCAAAGCAGCGTATGGAACGGCAATCGCGAAGTATTGGATACACAATGGAATGGTAAATATCGACGGAGAAAAAATGTCGAAATCCCTTGGTAATGTTATCTGGGCAAAGGATATGATTGCCTCTATCGGTGGAAATGTTTTGCGTTGGCTGATGCTTTCCACACATTATCGCAGCCCATTAAATATCAATGAGGACGGAATCGAAACAGCACGTAAGGAGCTTTCGAAAGTGATGCAGCCGTTAAAGCAAGCCTATGTTAAGTTGTCTTTGGCAGATCATGTAATCGGTGAGGATCATGATGAAGTATTGGTTGCGCCATTTCTTGCGGCGATGGAAGATGATTTAAATACACCAAATGCCTTTGCGGCTTTGTTTGAGGCAGTGAAGGTATTTAACCAAACCCTTCGCCAGCGTGAAATAGACTATGCAAAGCTGTCAAAACAATGTGTCAGTATCGAAAAGATGCTGGATATTTTGGGGATTGAAAGCCAACGCTTAGTGTTGAGTGATGAAGATAAGGCATTGCATGGAAAATGGCGTGCGGCGGTTAAGGAAAAAGATTTCGAGCAAGCAGATATGTACCGTGCAAAGCTAATAGAACGAGGCATTCTTTAATGGATATCAAGGAATATAACGGAACAGCACTTGCTTATATGGGTGATGCGGTAATGTCCATGTTGGTGCGTAAAAAGCTACTGGCTCAAGGCTATCAGCAATCAAGAGTATTGCAGAAGAAAAGTGAAGCATGGGTGAGTGCCAAGGCACAGGCAGCTTTTTTAAAGGAGTTAGAAGCAATGAGTTTCTTTCGTGAGGAAGAATGGGATATCGTGCTGCGTGGAAGGAATACCAATCCGAAAAGCAAGGCGAAAAATGCAGATATGATTACGTATCGCTATGCCACCGGCTTAGAGGCTGTTTTTGGTTACTTGTATTTAATGAAGCAAGAGGAACGCTTAATGGAGCTGTGGCATGCGATTGAAGCAATAGGAGAAAAACGATGACGCAATATGTATATGGAAAAAATGTTGTAAAAGCATTGTTAGCGGATAAAAAGAAAGTTTATGAGATTATTTTATCTGATGGCTTCCGTGATAAAGAGTTGGAGCAGGAAATCCGCAAAAGGAAAATTCCTTGTAAGGTAAATAGCCGCAAAAAAATGGATACGATGTTTTCCGGCAGCAATCATCAAGGAATTGCGGCTAAAATTGATGACTATAAGACATACACGATAGAAGAATTAGTCGCAGGTGTGCCAAAGGGAAAAACACCGCTCTTTGTTATGCTTGATGAATTGGAGGACCCACATAATTTAGGTGCTATTCTTCGTACCTGCGATTGTGTGGGAGTTGATGGAGTCATCATCGGCAAGCATCGTGGTGTAAAGCTGACACCAACGGTCGCAAAGGTATCAACCGGTGCGATTGATACGGTTAAGGTTGCGGTAGTTACCAATCTTGCGCAAACCTTAAAGGGCTTAAAAAAGGAAGGCTTTTGGGTAGCCGGTGCAGATTTTGATAATTCTCAGGATTACCGCCAAGCAAGCTATGATATGCCCCTTGTTCTTGTGGTTGGCAGTGAAGGCTTTGGGATTAGTCCGCTAGTGAAAAAGAACTGCGACTTTTTCGTTCGTTTGCCAATGGAAGGCAGCGTATCGAGTTTAAATGCTTCCGTAGCATGTGCTGTTTTATTGTATCAAATATATGCTCAAAGAAATCCGTTATAACACTTACTCCCTATCGTATGGGAGGAATTATGACAGAAATCAGTGATTATGAGTTAATTTATATGATTCGCCAAGGAGATGATGCTGCATTCTCACAGCTTTTACAGCGTTATGATGAATGCAGTCGTCATTTGATCTTTCATTTTATCAGACATGATATTGCATACAATAACAAAGACGATTTTCGTCAGCTTGCGGCAATGAAAATGCTGCAAGCAATTCAATGTTATCGTGAGGACAAGCTGGTTAGCTTTGCTTCCTTTTATCAAAATATCCTTCGTCGTGCACTGATTGATTATTTACGTGTGAATAAGCAAATTTTGATGACGCAGGGATATGGCAGTGTTTATGATAATCTTATATGTGATGGAGAAGGACAATATACAACAAATAGCAGTAAAAACGAAACCATTAGCAAGTCTGTTTTATTGCGTATCGAAGAAGCGATGGAGCATCTTAATGCTTTTGAAAAAAAGATAGTCGAACTGCGTAAAAACGGTTATACGTATGCGGAAATCGCAACGGATTTAAAAGTCAGTGAATATATTGTTGCACGTACGATACGTAAAATAAGAAATACACAAAAGAAATCAAGATGAATAAATCTTCTTCAATATTCGAAAAAGAATGCTGTTTATTTCTAGAATGATATAATTTATGCTAAAGAGAACAATAAATTTGAATTCGTGGAGGAGGTAGACATTGTGAATATAGGATTTTGGTCATGTGTAGTTTTAGTGATACCTTTTGGAACTATGGGAATTTTATTTGCACTCTTTAAAGATAAAGCTGCAAAATATGTTTCAGGATTTAATTCATTTTCTAAAGAAGAACAGGCACTGTATGATAAATACCAGATTTCTCGTGATATGAGAAACCAATGTTTTACATGGACAGCTATACTGTTCATAGGAGCACTTCTGTCTTATTTTTTAACGTCATATATGGCTATACCAACGTATATTGTTTGGTTAATTTTGTTCTTTAAAGAGGTGCATTTTGATAATTACAAAGCATTTGAAAAATATTTATTAAAGTAAATTTAAATTAGAAACTCATAATTTTATAGGTGTTTAGCACACTTCATAGGATTTTAATAAAATTCTCCGAAAGTCTTGAAAATAAAGGATTTATCGCAATTAGTACATCTTATCTATTTATATGGTTTCACATAGTGTTACCCTTGTCCTGCACAATCATAAGGACAAAATCAACTTCGTTACACTAAGACATTATCATTTTTGATTCATAAAAATGTACAAAAGAAATCAAGATGAATTGACGAAAGGATTAGTTTATGATAAAGTTAATAGGTCAGAAAGAGGTGTTTTTTTTATGGGCGATAAAGTGATTTTGACTTGCACCGAATGTCTTTCTAGAAACTATACAACAACAAAAAACAAGAAAACGCATAATGAACGCATTGAGCTTCGAAAGTTTTGTAAGAAATGCGGAAAGCATACAATTCATAAGGAAACAAAATAAGGAGGTTATGTTATGAAGTGGTTTAGCATCGGTGGAATTGTTAGTGAAATACGTAAAATTGAGTGGCCAACACCTAAGCAGCTTATGAAGGATAGCATGATTGTCTTTGGTTTTGTTTTATTCCTAGGCATTTTCTTCTTTCTTTGCCAGGTCGTTGTATCTGCTTTCTTGAGTGTTATCGGAGTGTAGGAGGGGTATTGTATGGAACAGGAAAATCAAAAACAGTGGTACGTTGTCAATACATATGCCGGACATGAAAATCGTGTAAGAGAAAATCTTGAACGTCGTATCGAAACAATGGGTCTTCAAGATAAGCTATTCCGTATTATCGTCGCGGAAGAAAAAGAAATTGAATATAAAAACGGTAAAGAGGTTGAAAAAACCAAAAATCTATTTAGCGGATATTTGTTTGTGGAAATGATCATGACAGATGAAGCTTGGTATATTGTGCGAAATACTCCGGGAGTTACCGGATTTATCGGTTCCAGTGGTGGAGGAGCAAAGCCGTTTCCGGTTGCCGAGGAAGAAATGGAAAATATCTTGCGTCGCTTGGGTATGAGTGAGCGTAAGGTACAGGTTGATTTCGAGGTTGGTGATCGTGTACGTATTCTCAGCGGTGCATTTGCGAATGTTGAAGGTACTGTAGAGGAACTTCATGATGATGAACAGACAGCGGTTGTATTAACGATTTTGTTTGGGCGCGAAACTCCAACGGAAATTCCGTATGGCGATTTAGAAAAAGTAGAGCTTTAGTAAATAAGCTAAGATGCGACAAAATTTGTCGTGTCTTTTTTTTATAATAAGGTCGGGAAGTGGAAAAATGAAATATAGGGCAGGTGTGATTTTCTTGATCAGCGGTCTTTTGTTGCTGTGGAAGCCGGATATGAGAATAGATTTAGCCATTGAACAATGTTTGCTTTTTTTCATGGATAATTGGCCCTTGCTGTTTATCTTATTAGGAATTTTTTTGTTACAGCCGAAAAAGAAAAAGTCCAAGCCGCGCAAATCTTGACAAATTTTGAACTTTCTATATGATAAATATGGAAAGTAGGGAAAACATGAAAACATATTTAATTGATTTAGACGGTACGATGTATCGTGGCTCACAAATTATTCCGGGAGCCAAGGAATTTATTGATGCACTGCTTGCACGTAAGCAGCCCTTTGTTTTTTTGACAAACAATGCCAAACGAACACTGGCACAAAATGTGGAACACATGGTAAATATGGGATTTACCGGTATTGAGGAGAAACATTTTTTTACCTCAGCCATGGCTGCCGCTCGTTATGCCGCAGCACATTATGAAGGAAACAAAGCGTATTACATAGGACAAGATGGTTTAAAGGAAGCTTTGTTAAGCTGTGGCTTTACCTTATGTGAGGAGCAAGCTGATTTTGTGTTTGTCGGATTAGATGTGGAAGGTACTTATGAAAAGTATTCCAAAGCCTTGGATCATCTATTGCATGGAGCGCAGCTGATCGGAACAAACAATGATCGCTTATTAGCAAAACCGGGTGGTTTTAATGTCGGTAACGGTTCGATCGTTGCGATGTTTGAATATGCGATAGGAAAGCCTTCACCTAAAATCGGTAAGCCGTATGCACCTATTTTAGAGGAAGCTTTAAAGTATTTCGGGTTAAAAAAGGAGGATTGTATCCTTTTGGGAGATAATCTGGAAACCGATATTTTATTAGGGGTTGATAACGGAGTAGAAAGCATCATGGTTACCAGTGGCGTGCATTCCAAAGAAGATGCAGAACGATTGCAGATTTATCCAAATCGAATCGTTGAGGATTTGCGTGAGCTTATTTAAAAAGCATCTGCCTTTGTATTTAAGTGGGAAAATGCTATACTGAGCATATAAAAAGGAGGCAAATAAAATGTCAATCATTACGAATGTCCACGCAAGAGAAATATTGGATTCTCGTGGAAATCCAACCATTGAAGTAGAAGTAGAAACAGCAAGCGGCTTTGTGGGTCGTGCGATGGTACCAAGCGGTGCCTCTACGGGTGAAAGAGAAGCCCTGGAACTTCGAGATAACGATGCTAAGCGTTATCTTGGAAAAGGTGTTTTACAGGCTGTAGAAAATGTGAATAATATTTTGATTGATGTAGTGTTGGGAATGGACGTTACCAATCAAGCAGCGATTGATCAAGCATTGATAGAGGCTGATGGAACAAAGGATAAATCAAAGTACGGAGCAAATGCGATATTAGGTATTTCATTGGCAGTTGCGCATGCGGCTGCGGCTTATTATGGCTTACCGCTTTATCGTTACTTAGGTGGTATTAACGCTAAAACACTGCCGGTGCCGATGATGAATGTGCTCAATGGCGGAAGTCATGCCGATTCTTCGGTTGATTTTCAAGAATTTATGATCATGCCGGTCGGTGCGAAAAGTATTCGGGAAGCTATTCAAATGGGTGTGGAAACCTTCCATGCCTTAAAGAAGGTATTAAAGGATAAAGGGCAAGTAACCGCTGTGGGCGATGAAGGAGGCTTTGCGCCGAATTTAGAGGACAATGAAGCGCCGTTGAAATGTATTATGGAGGCTATTACTGCGGCAGGCTATGAGCCTCGTAAGGATATTTGCATTGCCATGGACGTTGCGGCAAGTGAATTTTATAATCAGGAAACCAAAATGTACGATTTGAATAAATCCAACCAAGGCTCTAAAACAACCGATGAAATGATTGCTTGGTATGAGGAATTGGTGGAAAAATATCCAATCATTTCTATCGAAGATGGATTAGGAGAGCGTGATTGGGACGGTTGGAAGAAGCTAAGTGATCGCCTTGGAAAAAAGGTACAGCTTGTCGGTGATGATTTGTTTGTTACCAATCCTGCTATTTTGCAAGAAGGTATTGATAAGGATATCGCAAACTCTATTCTTATCAAGGTAAATCAGATCGGTACATTAACAGAAACCTTTGATGCTATGGAGCTAGCGAAACGTCATGGTTATACAGCAGTCGTATCACATCGCAGTGGAGAAACCGAGGATACTACGATTGCCGATATCGCGGTTGCGTTTAATGCCGGACAAATTAAAACCGGATCTATGTCAAGAACGGATCGAATTGCGAAATATAACCAGCTGCTTCGTATTGAGGAAGAACTCGGAGAAACAGCACAGTATCACGGACTATCCACCTTCTATAACATTTATAAACATTAGTAAAATGAAAGGTCAATGCTTTGTCATTGGCTTTTTATATGCTTTTCGCTAAGAAAATATAAGGAATCGGTTGTTTGATTGTTTTATACACTGAATAGGAAAAGGAAGTTATATGAGATAAGTTGAAAGAAATGACGTTAGTATATGCTTATGCTATAATAATGTATATTTATTTCTATATATAGTTGTTTAGGAGGAAATCATCATTTGAAAAAAAGTCAAAAGATCATATACTATCTTAGTATTATTGGACTCCTTGTTTCTTTAGCATTTTTATGCTTAGGGATAAAGGGGATAAGTGGAATTCATCAAGCCTCTGAATATACGGACGAAGGGGTTTATACATTTACGCCTTATCGTGTTTCTGCAATTACAGTGGAAATTACTTCCACCGGACGTGATAAACGGCTTCACCCTACAAAAACAATTTATGCGGTTTACTATCATACGCTTGAAAAGAGTGTATATCAATGGAAGGTGGAAACCGGTAATAGCAAGGCTGATGCGAATCGAATCCTACAAGCCAAAAAACAGGTGAAGAAAAGGGTATTTACAAGGAAGTCTAGTGAGGAATATATCGTTGTGGAGGAAGAATTAAGTGTTGATACGTATGTAAAAAGACAGGTGTATCGTTATGCTTGTATGATTGTACTGCCGATAGGCTATTTGATTTGCTTATGGATTTTTTGGAGATTAAAAAAGCGTAGGAGCAAACTAGTGGAAAACTAGTAGAAATAGATGTTGAAAAAGATAATTTTGATATAAAAAGCTTATCAATATAGTAAACAGAACGAAAACGAAAGAGATAGAAGGGGGATGTACGATGAATAAAAAGCAGATTATTTTATTCGGGAGTGCTCTTATTTCATTGGCATGTGCGTTTTTATGGTTTGTGAATTGGAATGCGGAAGGGTTGTTTCCAAAGGATCAATCGACTGTTACGATGCGTGATATTGAGGATCACCCGGAAAAGAATTTTACCGGATATCCTGCCGGTGAAGATATTGCAAGCTTAAAGAGTGCGGCAGATTTTACACAAATAAACGGAGAAAGAGATTATAGAACGGCAGAACCGATTGGGATCATTTCGACAGATGTTTATAGCTTGAAGCCATGGGTAAAGCATTACCGAACCAAAACCTATAAGGGAAGAACGACAACCGGCAGTCGCAAAGCAGAGGTCATTCGTTCCGCTTTTACTATGGGAATTGATTATAATCGCTATTATCTTTTAGAGCTTTCGGATCATAGCTATATTTTAGCGCAGCTATCGGAAATCGAAGCATCAGCTATAAGCAATGGAGATAGCATCAAACTGCCGATTGGTCAAAAGGTAGGACTCAGTGAGCAGGCAAGAAGCTACCTTGCTCCTATTTGTAAGCAATATGGTGTAGAAATGAACGGTGTGTTTTATACATTTGATAATCAGTGGCAAAAGGAACATCATCTTTCTGTTTTAGTAGTACGCTTAGCTGTTTCTGTGGTGGTTTGGCTTGTGCTATCCATAGGAATGGTACTTTTAGGCAATGCGTTTTTTTTGAAAAAGGAAGCACAGTAGGAAATTGAAAAAGTCAAGTATTTAAGATTAAAAAAGCTTTGTCTGCATTTTACAGACAAAACTTTTTAGATTGCTTATAAGGTATAGGTTTCTTTATCAAAAGTTTCTTCTTCACTAAGATCAAGACTTTGTTCACTGATGGCACGGTAAGTGATATAATCGGTTAGCCTTGTGTATGGAATAAGGAACAAGCTTCCGATACCACAAGTGAAGGTAGCGGCAAATGCCCAACCGATCCAAGATAAATCTAGGACAAAGAAATCAAGCTTATGACCTACTGTCAAGCGCATACTTTTTTGAATTGCCTCTTTTGGAGATAAGTTTGGATCGTCCATCAGACAGTAAAATGCAAGACGATAGCTGTAACTTTTGATAATTCCAGGAACAATCAATAAGAGCGACCATAGCATGATAAACAAGGTTATCCAAAGCTCTAAAGCAATGGTTTTTCCGAATAATGAAAAGCCTTCAAGCACACTGTTTACCGCAATATCTTCCTTTAAAAACAACTTCTTCACAATCATATTTAATGACATGCTTAAAGGAGCGGCGATAAAGATAGAAATAATGATACCGATAAGCGGAATCCAGCTAAAAAGCATAGAAACACTGCTCAGTAAAAGGACAATTAAGGTCAAACCTGCAAGATACGACCAGTGATGTGTAAGTCGCTCTTTTGCCAAAGCTTTGTATGGTATAGTATAGCATGAAAAGGCACAAAATTGAAAACGATATGGCATGTTTACAAGAAAGACGATCGGTAAGAGCCATATGCTTCTAAGCGGTTTATGATCAAAAGATAGTATAAAAGGAGAGTGTAGAGTGGAAATATTCTATGTTTTAACGGTTAACTCGGAAATATGCGAAATATAATTGAATTTTAAAAAAGGATTTGCTATAATGTTTAAAGTGATAACACGCAGGAAGGAGGATAATATGAGCTTTTTAGAGATTTTGTTGATGCTGACAGCGGTCATATTGATCATACTTTCCTTATTACAAAGCGGAAAATCCGATGGACTGGGCAGTGCATTCGGTGCTGGCGAAGGCTTGAATCTATTTGCCAATGTAAAAGAGCGAGGGGCAGAAAAAATGATGTCCAATATTACTCTTGTTACAGGTATTGCATTCTTCGCGCTTGTAATTATCGTTCGTATTTTAGATTAAAAGACCGCAAGGTCTTTTTCTTTTGAAAAGATGTTTATGCTTCTCTCATGAGGAGCAAAGATAGTGGTATAATAAGAATAGATGATAAGGAAGGAGGGCATAGATATGAAGATGCGCGAGGAACTGCTTGCACTTATCGAAAAAAGTGATTATAAAGGAATGAATGTTGAACAGCTAAGCCATACATTGCATAAAGAGGAGCATGCCTTGTTTGTGGAAATGATGAAGGAGCTGAATGCTTTGGAGGCAGAGCATATTTTAGCAAGGGATAAAAGAGAGCGTTATTTTTTCAGTAAACAATTGGGCTATGTGGTAGGAAAGCTGCGTGTAAATCCAAAGGGATTTGGTTTTGTGGAATATGATGAGGGAAGCTTTTATGTTGCCCCTGATAAGCTGCGTTTTGCTTTGGATCAAGACGAGGTTTATGCACGAAGTTGGACAAATAATGACGGATCTCGTGAAGGAGAAATCGTTGAGGTTATTAAGCATAATATCAATAATGTTGTCGGTGTCGTGAAAATGCGGGAAGGAAGAAAGTATTTTTTACCAGATGCGGATATATACAATCGCCCGTTTAAGATTACCAATTATGATGATTTTCATTTGGTTCATGATTCTAAGGTGCTTGTGCATATTGACAGCTATGGCAGTACATTAAAGTGTCATATTGAAAAAGAAATCGGTTATAAATACGACCCCGGTATTGATATTTTATCTATTTTGTTAGAAAAGGATATTACTCCGGAATTTCCACGTGAAGTTATGGAGGAGGTAATGCAGATTCCCGAAGCGTTACAGTCCAAGGAATATGCGAATCGCAAAGATCTGCGGAAGCTTTTAACCATTACGATTGATGGGGAAGATGCGCGTGATTTAGATGATGCCATTTCCATTGAGAAAACAGAACAGGGGTATCGTTTATATGTGCATATCGCCGATGTTTCTCATTATGTAACGGCAGGAAGTGCTTTGGATAAAGAAGCGTATGCTCGTGGAACGAGTGTGTATGTGGTGGATCGCGTAGTGCCGATGTTGCCCCATGCTTTAAGCAATGGTATTTGTTCGCTCAATCCTAAGGTCGATCGCTGCACTCTGACCTGTATGATGGAAATCAACCGCAAAGGAACAGTAATTGATTATCAAATTTATCCATCAGTCATCAATTCCGATGAACGCATGACCTATACGGCAGTTAATGCGATTCTTGAAGGAGATGAGCAAGTCCAGAAGCAATATCCGCATTTGTTAAAGATGTGCTTGGATATGAAGGTGCTTTCCGGTATTATTCGTAAGCGTAGAGAGAAGCTTGGAGCGATTGATTTTGATACGAATGAGGCTAAAATTCTTGTGAATGAGAAAGGAAAGCCGGTAGATATCGTTTTACGTGAACGAAAAGAGGCAGAGCGTATCATTGAGGACTTTATGATTGCAGCCAACGAAACGGTCGCAGCACATGTTCGCTGGTTGGAGATTCCTTCCATGTTTCGTATCCACGAGCAGCCGGAGCCTAAGCGGATACGTGAATTTGCGCGCATTGCGAAAACCCTCGGTTATACATTTACCGGAGGAATTCAAAATGTGTATCCTGCCCAACTGCAAGCCATGTTGAAGGAGGCTAAGGGAGAGAATAATTACAGTGTACTGTCCACCTTTATGCTTCGCAGTATGCAAAAGGCACGCTATGATCGTCGTTGTATCGGACATTTCGGTTTAGCGTTAAAAAACTATTTGCATTTTACATCACCGATTCGACGCTATCCGGATTTGGTCGTTCATCGAATGCTGAGAAAGTATTTCTTTGAAGGTTTACAGGATAGTGAAAAGATGGCAAGAGATGAGCAATGGATAGAAGATGCTGCATATCAGGCAAGTGAGCGTGAACGCAATGCGATTGATGCAGAGCGGGCAGTGGAAGATATGAAAAAGGCGGAATATATGGAAGGACGCATCGATAGGCAGTATGATGGGGTGATTAGCGGTATTACTCGATTTGGTCTGTTTGTGGAGCTTGCCAATACCGTAGAAGGACTTGTTCATATTTCAACCATTGATGATGACTATTATCATTATGATGACGAAACAAAGTGCTTGATCGGGGAACACAGTGCGAATGTGTATCGCATGGGACAGCGTGTACGTGTAGTATGTGTTGCGGCAAATCGCTTCAAGCGTGAAATTGATTTTGAATTGGTCGTTAAGAAAAAGAAAAAACATAGACGAGGGAAAGTATGAAAAAGCTATGGATCATAGTGTCAGTGCTGCTTTTATGTGCTTGCGGTGCAAAAAGCAAGCCTGAACAAAAGGAAGAAAAAAAGAAAGAAGAAAAGCCGGATATTGTTGCGGAGGTAAGTTTTAGTGCGGTAGGGGACAATCTTATTCACGGAGCTTTGTTTACATACAACAACGATTTTACCTATATGTATGAAGCAACCAATTATTTAACACAAGATGCTGATATATCTTACCTGAATCAAGAAACGATATGTGGAGGAAGAGAGCTTGGTTTAAGCCATTATCCCTCCTTTAACGGTCCTTATGAGGTTTTAGATGGGGCAGCAAGTGCAGGTTTTAATTGGTTGGCAACCAGCAGTAATCATTCCTTAGATGCCGGAGAACAGGGCATCTTAAATCAGCTGCAATATCTAAGAACGAATTACCCCGATATTGCTACAACGGGTACACATGCTTCTCTTGAAGAAGCGCAACAAAATACCGTCATCGAAAAGAACGGTGTTCGTGTAGGTATTCTAGGCTATACGTATGGCTTGAATGGTTATGTGTTACCGGAAGGTAAGGAATATCTTGTGGATCTGATTGATAAGGAAAAGATAGCTGCTGATGTTAAGCGTTTGGAAAAAGACAGCGACATCATTGCGGTAAGCATGCATTGGGGTGAGGAATATTCGTTTACTCCAAGTGAGGAACAGCAGGAATTAGCGCAATTCTTGAGCGATTTAGGTGTCGATGTGATTATCGGAGAGCACCCACATGTGATTCAGCCGATGGATTTTTTGACCGGTAGACAAGGAAATCAAACCTTGGTTATATATTCCTTAGGAAATTTTTTATCTGCCCAAGATCAAAGCGACCGCATGCTTGGCGGTATGGCACGTTTTAAGGTGGTATATAATAAAACCAAAGATGAGGTGTCCTTTAAAGATGTTGAGTTTTGGCCTACAATAACCTATATCACCAATGGCTATCAACGCTATGGAACGTATGCCTTGAAGGATTATACCAATGAGCTTGCCGCAACGCATACGCTTATGGCCGAAGGGCAAAATGTAACACGGGAATATTTTATAGAACGTGTAAACAGTATCATGAATGATAAGGTAAAAATCGTATATTAAGAAAGAGGAGGTAGCCATGTCTGCTAGAAAGGTTATAGCCTTCAATCGCAAGGCATCACATGAGTATTTTTTAGAGGATCGTTTTGAAGCCGGAATACAGCTTCAAGGAACGGAAATCAAGGCATTGCGTCAAGGTCATGTACAGCTAAAGGACGCATACATCAGCTTTCGCAATCATGAAGCCTTTGTGAAGGAAATGCACATTACGGCTTATGCATTTGGAAATCGCTTTAATCATGATGAAACAAGAATACGTAAGCTGCTGTTGCATAAAAATGAAATTCTAAAGCTTGAACAAAAGGTAAAACTGAAGGGCTATACAATTATTCCTATTTCTGTTTATTTGGAAAAAGGATTGGCAAAGATGGAGATTGCATTGGCAAAGGGGAAGGATCTGCATGATAAGCGCAATGCACAAAAGGAAAAAGATGCCAAGCGTGAAATCGAAAAAGCTATGAAAAATCGTTATTAGCATTTGTAGTTTACTGCAAGTTGTGGTAAACTACAAGTGTTGTCTAAATTGGGGGTGTACTGGTTTCGACAGGGATATGTTTGGTCTAGATTGCAGTCGAGTGGTTACGTAATAACCAATGAAATTAAACGGAAAAACTAAATTTGCTAACATCTTTGGTGCAAACCAGAGTGTAGCTTTCGCTGCCTAATTAACCGACATAGGTTCGCAGCCGGCTATGTCCCTTGCTTCTCTGATCGGACATACGCACGCTTAAGACACAGAGGATAAGGGAGTATATTGTCTAAGCTATACTTCACGAAAATCTTATTAGACACCTCATTTGGAGTTGTCCGTGATTACCAAATGAGTAGCTGACATGGACTAAACTGTAGACATCTATACGTGGGACTGTTTCTGGACAGGGGTTCAACTCCCCTCACCTCCACCAATAAGTCATCAAAGTGGTCGTAACAGTTAAGTGATTATAAAACCATCACTTAGGCTGTACGGCCTTTTTTTTCTTTTGTTTTATCTTAGATAGCTATACAAACAGTTATTTACTTGATTTATTTTGAATTTTTAGCATTATAAAAATATCTTCGACAAGAGATACCCTACTAAAGTAATTGCAGACCAAAAGTTCTTTGAAAACATGTGCGAAAGAAAGATTTTTAAGAAAATAGGGAGTTTTGCACTTTTTTTGAACATATATATTAAGAAAGAATAAAATACTACAACGCTTCACCATTCTTAGCTATTTTTATTGATATTACAAATTTACTCTTTGTTGCTGATTTAAATTGATGAAACTTGACAAAATAAAATAGTATAGTACTATTTAATAAATAGTACTATTTATATATTAGGGAGCTATTATGATTATGTAATTATTGCATTCATCTATTTTTTGATATTTTATTGAAATCATTGTTCTTTTCTAATGAAATGGATTTGGGAAAATAATAAAATGCAATTAGTGTTTGGACTTAATTATATATCTTCCTCTATTCTCTATTGAAGAAAAAGGAATTCCTAATTTTTATACACTATTATTAGAAAAATGGTTTATCTAATGATGGTTCAATGTCTATCAAGAAATGGGAGGAGTAATTTAATGAAAATAATTATAAAAGGGATTTTAATCTGTTTCATGTCTATTTTGAGTTTTACACCTGTCTTTGCTGAAGAAACTAATTTAAATACTATTCCAGATGATAAAACTGTTATTGATGGTGATGAAAATGTTATTAATTTATTTAAAGAAACTGTCGAACAAAGCAAAGAATTTAAAAAAGTTAGAAATGATGTAAAAGGAGTATATTTAGAAAGAGTAGCAGAAGATGGAGATCAAATGTATATTACTATTGCATATAAATTGAGTGAAACAGATGATAATAATATAGCAATATTTGTTGGAAATAAGAATAATGATATTCTTTATGCAGCTGTAGAAAGTCAAGATGGTACAGATATAATGATTGACACTTTTTCTAAAAGTAGAGTTCAATGTGGATTTTATATTTGTACAAGTACAAAAACTGAAAAAAATAAGGGGAATTTTTGTTCTGCTACATTGGGGAAAAAGTGTGGATCTTTCCCGGGATTTTCTAAAAGAAAACTTATTAAGTATGTATCCTGTAAAGGTGGTGTAATTTTAAGCTGTAAAATAATGGCTCCAACTTATACTGTATGTTCTCAACATATTTATAAGGCAAATGTCTGTGACATGTAGATTTAATGTTTGCGCAAGAAAATTCTTGCGCAAACATATATAATGGAGGATAAAAATTTATGAAGATACAAAAAATTATGTTATTTTTATTAATTACTTCAACATCTTTATTTGGTTGTCAAAAATCTACAGAAAAAGTTGATAGTACTCCAATGAATGTTGATAATGCCGATACAAATATTGATAGATATAAAATTGCCCAAAAGAATAATTTAAGCATAAAAAATTTTTCTTTGATAAATAAATTTTCAAGTTATACCAATGAAAATGGTATACAAATAAAAATGAATTATAATGTTGAAGGAGCTAATTCAGAAAAAGTTAAAACTGAAAATAGTTATAGTTTATTAAACGAATCAGGTCAATCAATTATGGATACTAATTATTGGTACAATGGAAATTATGAATTGGTAGATGATGGAGATATTAGACAAAAAAAAGAAACGAAGCCTGAAACGATAAATAAAGAAATACAAACAATGTTATCTTCGTCTTTTGTATCGTTAGATAATATTAATGAAAATATGATTCAAAAGAATTCTGATAGATATAATATTAAATTAACAATTGATAACAAGGGTATTATAGAAAAAATTTTGGAAAGTATTGAAGCTACTACTGACGATTCGAACAAAATGATAATAGAAAAAGTTAATAAGTTTAATATATCTTATGTTATAAAAGACAATTATATTATAGAGGAAAATATAGTTTTTGATGTAATTTCTGAAGGAAACAGAATAAAGGGGAATAATTTGGTAAAATTTAATCCTATTTGTCCCAAATTAAATTTTCCTAAAAATATTGATAAATTTGAGGAAGTTAGAGATTAATGTATAAAAAATTGTGTTTTATAGATGCCGAATTGATTAGATTGAATGATTTTGATCTACTAGCAAAAGAATTAATAAAAAACGATTTTGACATATTCACAGTGATAGGCTCTGACAATATTCTAATAGAATCTCAATATGTAAAAGTGTTTGTCGGTAAAAAAGATCAAAACTTCATAGAAAATATCTGCCTTAATTTAAATAAAACAATAGATAAATGTATTTTCATTTATCCAGAAAATCATAAATTTTTGATGAATATTCCACGCCATCACCTTTTTGAAATTAAAGAAAATGATAAAGATTGTTTTTTTCAATCTATTGGCAGTATCCGTAAATATTTTTATATATTACGAGTGTTGAGAAAAATATTGATAATTTCAATTTTAATACTAGATTTATTGTTTTTTTTAAATCAATATTATTCTATTAGCGTTATTTTATTAGTTTTAAATTTTTTTCTATTTTATTTATTAATTTCACCACTTTCAATTATTACACTGTCGTATTTTTTGCAAATATTATTTGAAGTTATACTACAAATGTTTTGATAGTTTTTACACTATCTCCTTTTTTCTTAATTATATTGTATTTCATTTACGAATATACTTTAGCTTAGATAATATTTGGATAATATAGTATACTTATTTTACACTCTTTATGAAAAAAGAAGCTATGAGTAGTAGCAAAATAGTAGAAATATAGGATAAATATGGATATATGTGATACTGGCGATAGATCATGAAGCAATATTTTGGAGGCTGTTATGAAAACTTATTATACGATTTCTGAAATAGGAAAGCTATTAGGCTTAACAACAGATGCGATTCGTTTCTATGAAAAGAAAGGATTGGTGCACCCGAAACTTCACCCGCATAATCACTATCGTATGTATCATTTGGATAATGTGTTAGAACTTTTGGATATTATTTATTATCGTCATTTGGATATACCGATGAAGGATATTTGCGAGATGGCTTCTTCGTTGAATCCGACGCATGTGTTAAGTTTGTTAGATAAAAAGGTAGAGGAAACAAGACGGAAAATATGGTATGAGCAACAGCTGTTGAAAAAGCTGATTTATATAAAGTCCTTTTATTCTTCAACCGAGCAGCAAAGCCATACCTGCGAATTAAAGCAATTTCCCAAATCGTTGGTGCTTTTTGAAGGAGAAAGCAAGGAATCTTTTTTTCAACATGAAATCAAGCAAATCAGTGCCGATGAATTTGTGCTTTGTTCGATTTTTCGTACCTATCACATAAAGGATATGCAGCCGCAAAAGACATACGTTACCTTGGAATCCGATGTATTAAAGGATCTTGCTTTGGAAAGTGCGGAGCGCAAACGCTTGGAAAACGGAAAATGTGTATATATGCGTATAAAGATGGTGCATGGAGAAATACCACCGGGTGTGTTGGACTATATGACTGTTTATGGAGAAAAACACCATCTTAAGCTATCGAATACGGTGTTTGTACGCGAGATACCATTTACCTTCTATCATGATAAAGAAAACTATTATGCAGAGCTTTATATTCCCTTAGCACAGTAGAAATACTGTGTTTTTTTAAAAACCTTCTTGACCTTGGTCTTAGACAAAGGTTTATACTATCCTTCGTTGGAGGTAGAAATATGGAACGTAAGGTAATATCAAAAAAGTTTTGGAGCTATGTAATTCCATCAATGCTGGCAATGCTTCTAAGTGGTTTTTATTCCATTATTGACGGCTTGTTTGTGGGAAATGCAGTAGGTAGTGAGGCTTTGGCGGCGATTAACATTGCGTATCCTATTCAAGTGGTTTTGAATGCAACGGCAATCGGTGTCGGAATCGGTGGAGCGATTCGTATGTCCTGTGCCAAGGGGGCAGAGGATAATGCCGATGCCAACAAATATTTCGGAAATACACTTTTTTTATTGGTTGTGGCAGGAATTGGCTTGCCTTGTTTCTTTTTGGCAGTGCATGAACCGCTGTTACATATCCTAGGCGCAAAAGGCAGCTTATTTGCAGGAGCGAGAGATTATATCATTGTGATCCTACTTGGCGGAATTTTACCGGTTATTGGAAATGGAACCAATCCATTGTTACGAAATGACGGTTATACAAGAGCAGCGACAATTTGCATGAGCATGGGATTGATTACCAATATTATCCTTGATTATTTCTTTGTATTTCGTTTTGATATGGGCTTGCTTGGGGCAGGCTTAGCAACGATCATCGCACAGGGAATCGTGGCTTTATCAAGTATGCTGGTACTATGGATAGCTCGCTTAAAAACGATGAAACTAAACTTTTTTCGGCCTTCCTTAAAACATATCAAAAAGATGGTAATATCCGGAATCTCTCCTTTCGGACAAACATTAGTACCTTGTGTTGTCATTATTATTACAAATTGGATTGCATTGAAATATGGAGGCAACGATGCCGTTACGATCTATTCCATCGTTACGTATGTGTTGGCAAGTGCACAATTATTATTGCAAGGGATCGGTGATGGAGTTCAGCCTTTATTCAGCTTTTATTTTGGGGCGAAAAAAGAAGCAGAGATTCATTATCTGTATCATAAATCCTTTTTCCTATCAATAGTATGCTCTTTATTGCTATGTGTAAGCGTCTTTCTTTTTGTAAAGCCACTCGCTTATTTGTTTGGTATTGATGCCGGCTTGTATGAAGAATGTCGTATGGCACTTTTGATTACAGCCTTGGCATTTCCGGCAATCGGTATCACACGTTTGACTTCCGCTATTTTTTATGCGACACAAAAATCGTATAATTCCAGTTTCTTAGTATATATTGAGCCATGTGTGATTCTTCCATTCTTCTTGATTACCTTTTCTTCCTTATTCGGAGTAACGGGTATTTGGGCAGCCTATCCGATTGCACAATTTACGATTAGCTCCATTGCATTGATTTTAAAAAGTCCGAACATTACCGTACCGCATTTAACAGAGGCAAAACATAGCTTATAACACGAACATCAGGCAGGAAAGAACATTCTGCCTTTTTCCATGCCAAAGAAAAAAGGATTGTGAAGCAGTGCCGATTTTGTTAAGATATTGCTGTATAAATGAGGGATAAAGGTGCAGTTAGATTTAACACAAGGAAAGATTAACAAACGCTTATTGATGTTTGCTTTTCCGCTGATGCTAGGAAATTTGCTTCAACAATTTTATAATATTGCCGATACGTTGATTGTTGGACGTTTTTTAGGTGCGAATGCATTGGCGGCAGTCGGTTCGTCTTATACACTAATGGTCTTTTTAACCTCTATTATTTTAGGCTTATGTATGGGAAGCAGTGCGTATTTTTCTATTTTATATGGAAGAAAAGCAATAGATGAATTAAAAAACAGTTTTTTCTTATCCTTTTTATTGATTGGTGCAGTATCACTTATTTTGAATCTGCTTGTCTATCTGTTTATTGATGAAATTATGATGCTTTTGCATATACCAAGTGAAATATACTCCATGATGCAGTCTTATTTATTATGGATATTTGCCGGTATGAGTGCTACCTTTTTATACAATTATTTTGCGAATTTATTACGTGCAGTTGGAAATTCCATGGCACCACTGCTTTTTTTAGCAATTTCAGCAATCTTAAATATTCTTTTGGATTTGCTTTTTGTACTCGTCTTTGCTTGGGGTGTGGAAGGAGCTGCCATTGCAACGGTTTTATCCCAATATGTATCCGGTATCGGTATCATGCTTTATTTTCTAATATATCGTAAAGAATTGCATATTCAAAAACAGCATCGGCGTTGGAATAAGCGAATCATGTACAAGCTAGGCAGCTTTTCTTTTTACACTTGCCTTCAGCAGTCAGTGATGAACTTAGGCATTTTAGCAGTACAAGGTCTTGTTAATAGCTTTGGAACGGTAATTATGGCAGCTTTTGCAGCAGGAGTGAAAATTGATTCCTTTGCCTATATGCCGGTGCAGGATTACGGCAATGCGTTTTCTACCTTTATTGCACAAAACTATGGAGCAGGCAAAAAAGAGCGCATTCAAAAAGGAATTCGCAGCTCGTTGGTAGCAGTGTTTTGTTTCACGACAATTATCAGTATTTTGGTGTGTACGTTTGCAAAGGAATTGATCTGTATTTTTGTAGCAGCAGAGGAAACAAAAATCGTTGCGGCAGGTGTGCATTATTTACGCATAGAGGCTAGCTTTTATTTCGGTATCGGTTTGTTGTTTCTGTTGTATGGCTATTATCGAGCGATTGAACTGCCGCAAATGTCTGTTATATTGACGGTATTATCCTTAGGAACACGTGTATTATTAGCTTATGTGTTGTCTGCTACGGCATTAAATGTTTCGGGTATTTGGTTGGCAGTTCCGATCGGTTGGGTACTTGCGGATATATATGGGGTTCTGTATTATTGGAGAAGGTGTAAACAACAATATAAAAGTATCTAGCATCATGAAAAGCTTATGTATAAATAAACTGATTTTGTCCTATACTAACTGTTAAGGAGGATTGTTATGAAATATATACACTATATTGCCTTAACACTTGTTATTGTAGGAGCACTGAATTGGGGCTTGGTAGGGTTGTTTGACTTCAATATTGTAACGACATTGTTTGGTATTCATACGATACTTTCAAGAACCATTTATGTTCTAATTGGTTTATGTGGTGTTTGGCTGATTTCCCTTTATCCAAGAATTGATGATTAAGATGGGCGGTGCAATGCCGCTTTTTTAATGGTTAGATAGTGAATATTTACACTTATAAAAACGTATGCTATACTTTCACTAGAAAATATTTTGAATCAGAAAGAAAAGAGGATATATAGATAAACAAATATCCATATATGCAGGGAGGAATTTAAAGTATGATAACAATTCTTTTGGTATCCGTCATCGGAACGGCTGTTTTGACATTGATTTACGCAAAGCTATATCAAATATATATTGAAAAAATGAAGGGTGAAAAGTTAGATAAAGAGATGTTTGCGAAAAGAAACAAAGTGTTTGCGATCGTTTGTTTCCTTTGTGCTTTTACGGTGATGTGTATTGGACATTATATGGGTGTTCCTTCTATTATGATGTAAGATAAATGCAGTTTAGAACTGTTTGCTAACGCATGTTTGACAGATTAGCAAATGGTTCTTTTTTTTACCCTCCGTATCCTTGATATGAAAAAAGTGCCGCAGCACTTTAAATGTAATATTCGATATAACCGTTTTCCTGTGGTTCACTTTGTTTTTCTTTTACAACCGTTTTAACTTCTTTCCGCTTTTTCATTTGGCGTTCATAAATAGGACGATATTCCTGCGGTGAGCATAGCTGCTTGCTGCGGGATTTTCGCTGATGTCGATAGGTAAATACAGAGTGATCGTAAGCCATGCTGTCAAATAAATCATCGCCCACTTTGTTGGCACTAAATAATTTGACCTGTGCTCCCTTTTCGAAAATCATTGCCTTCACGAAACGATAAGCTTGCTCAGGTGCAGAGTCAAGATATTCATCAACCTCTGCCATTAGATATTCCAAAAATTCAGCTAGCTGTTTTTGCTCGATATTGGATTTAAAAACGATACATTCCTCATGCTCCGCATATACACGGGTTGCCTGTGCGGTAACGAAGTTGCTTTCGATAATCTGATACATTTGCGCACGAATATATTCCCAATAGCTTTGCATAAAGGAATCATCACTTTGCGGTGGCAAATCAATATGCAAAACATACACCGTAGAACAATGTTTGTATAGGTTGGGTAAAGCATTTACTTTAAGAACTGGAAGCTTCATGATACACTCTCTCCTGTTTATATGTATATTAAGTATATCATATTTTTCATCGAAAGGAAGATTGGATTTCATGGTGTGGAATTGTGGCGATTGGATTGAAAGAATACAGGCATGGTGTTATACTAACACATGTTGAAAGCATGCGAAATAGAAAAGAAAGAAGGCAGATAGCATGACAAAAATTGATATTATTTCCGGCTTTTTAGGTGCCGGTAAAACAACATTGATTAAAAAGTTGATTGCAGAGGGTTTACAAGCTGAAAAGCTGGTTTTGATTGAAAATGAATTTGGGGAAATCGGTATTGACGGAGGCTTTTTACAGGACGCGGGTATTGAAATTCGTGAAATGAATTCCGGTTGTATTTGCTGCTCATTGGTAGGCGATTTTTCCGTGGCATTAAAAAAGGTATTGGCACAATATGCACCGGATCGTATCATTATCGAGCCTAGTGGGGTTGGTAAGCTATCCGATGTCATCAAAGCAGTTCAAGCTGTGCAAGCGGAAACAGCATTGGAAATGAATTCCTATACAACGGTTGTAGATGCACAAAAATGCAAGATGTATATGAAGAATTTTAAGGAATTTTTCAATAATCAGATTGCTTATGCCAATACGATCGTATTAAGCCGTACACAAATGATGGAGGAAAAGGCTTTAGAAGCTGTCGTACATGAATTAAAGCATGTGAACGAGCAAGCTCATGTGATTACAACTCCATGGGAAGAATTAAACGGTGAGGACATTTTAGCGGTTATGAATGGTTCTTGTCAGTTGGAAAAAGAATTGATGGAAAAGGAACATATTTGTTCGGTATGCGGACATCAGCATAAGGAACATGAGCATCACCACGACCATGCACATCATCATGAGAAAGGGTGCAGCTGTGGCTGTGATCACGAGCATCATGACCACGATCATCACCATCATCATGCCGATGAGGTATTTAGCAGTTGGGGAAAGGAAACACCTCGTACTTATGAACGTGATGAATTGGAAACAATTTTGAAACAGCTAAACGAGGAAGAATGCTATGGTAAGGTATTGCGTGCAAAAGGAATGGTAAAAAGCAATGATGACACTTGGTTGTATTTTGACTTTGTACCTGAGGAATATGAAATCCGTGTCGGAGCTGCTTCTTACACCGGACGCTTTTGTGTGATTGGCTCTCAGCTGCAAGAAGAAGCGTTAGCAAAATTGTTTAAGGTGGCTTAAGATGAGCATACCTGTATATATATTTACCGGCTTTTTAGAAAGCGGAAAGACAACACTTATCAAGGATACTTTATTAGATCCCGGCTTTGGACAAGAGGAAAAAACATTACTGCTTGTTTGTGAGGAAGGCATGGTGGAATATGACGATGCCTTTTTGGCAAAAACAAATACAACCTTAGTTGTTGTAGAAAAGGAAGAGGATTTAAGCTATGCGTTTTTAAAAAAATGCGATGCTATGATTGAACCGGATCGTGTCATGATCGAGTTTAACGGAACATGGTCTTTGGCGAACTTTATGGAAATCGAACAGCCGTTTGACTGGGTGTTGGTACAGATTCTTTCTACTGTTGATGCTTCCACCTTCCAGCTTTATATCAACAATATGCGCTCCATGATCTACGATCAGCTTTTGCATTCCGAGGTTATCATTTTCAATCGTTGCAGTGCCGATACGAAAAAGATGTATTTACGCAATAATATCAAGGCAATCAATAAGGGAGCACAGCTTATTTATGAAACCGTTGATGGGGAAATCGTAGAGCTTGGTGATGAAGATCTTCCATTTGATTTACAAGCCGATACGATCGTTATAAATGATGATGACTATGGCTTATGGTACATGGACGCTTTGGAACACCCACGCAAATATGAAGGAAAAACGGTTCAGTTAAAGGGGAAGGTAGTATCACCTTATGTTGAGGGGATTCGTAATGCCTTTGTTTTCGGACGCTATGCAATGGTTTGTTGCGCAGATGATACGTCTTTGATCGGCTTGTTGTGCCACTATAAGCAGGCAAGTGAGTTGTTGCCGAATAGCTGGGTTTGTATCGAGGCGCAAATCGAAGTAGAATATGACGAGAACTTCCATGGAGAAGTACCGATCCTTTATGTTAAGGCACTTCATGAAGTAGAGCCGCTTGCCGATGAACTTGTGTATTTTAATTAGAGGAATTGCTTATGAAGGATATACTACATAAAGAACAACTGATGAGCTATGCGGAGCAGCTTCTTGCACCGGCACAGGTGGAGGAAATCGAGCTTAGTGAGGTTATTAGCGATGCACATGGCGATACGCATATTTGGGGAATTACGTGTGATACCATGGAGGAATATTGGCTGATAGAGCAGGATAGTCCTTGTGCTTTGTTTCGTAAAAGCGGTATTTATGCTTTGGCTCGACATGCTTATGAAGCATATCTTGAGCAGCTGGAGCATAAGGATGTTCGCAGTGAATTAAACGATCGACAGCAATATATGACTTCGTGAACAAAAAGTAAGGAAATAGCTGCCCTCTTTATCGAGAATATCGATAAGGAGGGTCTTTTTATGAAAGCAGAAACAATCGAAGCGTACGAATAAGTATCCGTATCAATTTGTACAAGCATGCTTTGTGTTGATGCGTATAGTAGGTTTCTTTATCAAACGCTAGAAACTGTATCATAACAATCGCTTTATTTTTATCGGCTAATGTGTGAAGCTTGTGTGAAATCTGTTTTTTACGTGTTGAATGTAGGTTTTTTTAGTATAATATAGCTATCAAAACAATGGAAGGGGAATATCCATGAGTGCATATATTGAATTTAAAAATGTAAAAAAAGTTTATCAGATGGGTGAGGTTGAAATCGAGGCTTTGCGAGGTGTTGATTTTACTATTGATAAAGGTGAGTTTGTGATCATTGCCGGTGCTAGTGGTGCGGGTAAGAGTACCATTTTAAATATTTTAGGTGGTATGGATAGCTGTACAAGCGGAGATATTTTTGTTGATGGGCGAGAGATCAGCAAGTTTTCCAATAAGGAGCTGACAACTTATCGCCGCTATGATATAGGCTTTGTGTTTCAGTTTTATAACCTAGTACAAAATTTAACTGCCAAAGAAAATGTGGAATTGGCAACACAAATTTCGAAAAATCCTTTGGATATTGATGAAACCATTGCGGCAGTAGGCTTGCGTGAGCGTGCGCAAAACTTCCCGGCACAGCTTTCCGGAGGGGAACAGCAGCGTGTGGCGATTGCACGTGCATTGGCAAAGAATCCAAAGCTTTTGTTATGCGATGAGCCTACGGGAGCATTGGATTATAATACCGGTAAGCAGATTTTAAAGCTGTTGCAGGATATGTGTAAATCGCATCATATCAGCGTTGTTGTCATCACGCATAACCTAGCTCTTACGGCGATGGGGGATAAGGTCATCAAGGTGCGCAACGGAGCAATCGAAAGTATTGAAATCAATGAAAATCCATTGCCAGTGGAAAGGATTGAATATTGATGAAAGCATATATAAAGGATATTCTTCGTGAGGTTCGTCATAGTATGGGAAGATTCTTTTCCATTATGGCAATCGTGGCGATTGGTACAGCGTTTTTTGCCGGTGTGAAGGCCAGTGTGCCGGATATGCTGCATACGGCAGATGACTATTTTCGCGAATATAACCTTATGGATATTCGTTTGATGTCAAGTATGGGCTTTACGAAGGAAGATGTAGAAGCAATTCGCAAGGCTGATGGCTTAGAAGGGGTTATGCCTACGCATACGATGGATTTTATAACTCATAAGGGAACAACGCAGCATGTTGTAAAGGCCATATCTTTGCCAAAAACAGATAAAGATGATCCTGATTATATTAACCACGTACGTTTGATTTCCGGACGTATGCCGCAAAATCCAAAGGAGTGTCTTGTGGAGGAACAAGAGCTAAAAGATATGGGGTATAGGATCGGTGATACCATTACCTTGGAAAGCGGAACGAAATCTGCGGTTAGTGAGTATTTGAAGCAGGATACCTATACGATTGTTGGTACAGCCTATACACCGGATTACTTGAATTACTCGAAAGGGACAAGTACGATTGGAAATGGAACAGTTGATTTGTTTATTATGATTGATGATGAGAATTTTGTATCGGACTACTATACAGAAGTATTGGTAACGGTTAAAGGGGCAGATGCTTACGATAGTTATGGCGATGCCTATTTTGAGGTTGTGGATAAGGTAAGCAATGAGCTGACAAGTATCGGTATGGATTGCAGCGATATCCGTTATGCAGAGCTGCAAAAGCTTGCGCAACAGGAATTTGATAAGGGAAAGGCAGAGTATGAAGCAGGAGTCAGCAGATTTGAAGATGAAATAGCGAAAGGAGAAGCTAAGCTTGAAAGCGCTAAAGATCAATTGTTGCTTGGAACAGCGCAGCTAACCAGCAGTAAAGCCAATTTTGAAACGATGCAGACAACGATGCAGCTGCAAATAACGCAGGGAGAAGCGAGTATAGCGCAATATGAAGCACAGCTCAATGAGGTTGTGGCCTTAAAACAACAGATGCAAGAAGAAATACAACCACTTTTAGATGGGTTTGAAAATCAAATAGCACAAGCAGAAAAACGTCTTGATGAGATTGAAAGGCAGTTGGCAGATCCCAATGTAAGTGAAAGTGAAAGAGCATTGCTTGAAGCGGAAAAGAAGGTGCTTGAGCAAAGCATAGCGGCAGCACAAAAATCCATCGAAAGCACTAAGGCAGCACTTGTTAAGATGGAAGAAAAGGTACAATATTTCCAACAACAGATTGCAAGCGGAAAAGCACAGCTAGTTGCAGCGAAGCAACAATTAGCTAACGGACAAAAAACGGCACAGCAGGAATTTACTGCTGCACAGGCAAAGCTAGATACCGGTCAAAAGGCGTATGTAGAAGGAAAGTTGGAGCTTGAAAAAAATCGCAAGTTAGGTGAAAAGGAGCTGGAATTGGCAAAAGAGGAGCTCTCCGTTGCTGAACAGCAGCTACAAAAGCTTCCCCAGCCAAACTGGTATGTGTTGGATCGTAATTCCCATTATGCTTATCGTGATTATGAAAGTGTTACACAGCGCATGGACGGAATTGCAAAGGTATTTCCACTGTTTTTCTTGATCGTTTGTGCATTGGTATGCTTAACTACGATGACACGCATGGTCGATGAACAGCGTGGTATGATCGGAACCTATAAGGCACTTGGATATTCCAATGGCAAGATTGCTATGAAGTACTTGGCGTATGCCTTGGTAGCCGGAGTAGTAGGAAGCATTATCGGCTGTGTTGTAGGAATGCTTCTATTCCCTTCTGTCATCTTTAATGCTTGGAATTTGATGTACAATCTACCGGAATTAAAGTTTGTATTACAGCTTCCACTTGCTATTGCCTCTAGTGTAAGTGTAATTGCTGTTACCTTGTTAGCAACCTTTGTGGCATGTTACAAAGAATTAACGGAAGTTCCCGCTTTGCTTATGCGTCCGAAACCACCAAAGAGCGGCAAGACCATTTTGTTGGAGCGTATTTCTTTCTTGTGGAAACGCTTCTCCTTTAGTCAAAAGGTAACCGCACGCAATATTATTCGTTATAAAAAACGCTTCTTTATGACTGTAATCGGTATTAGTGGGTGTACGGCATTGCTGGTGGCAGGCTTTGGTATTCAAGACAGCATCAGTGAGGTTGTGGATAAGCAATATGAAGAAATCATGCGCTATGATGCAATGCTGAGCTTTGATGCCGACAGTACGTATAAGCAGCGAGATGCGATCATAGAGGAATTGAAATCCGATTCACTTGTTAAAGATCAAACAGCTTTGATGCAAATAAATGCAACGGTAAAGGATAACGGAGAAGATACTGCGGTAAGCGTTATTGTGCCGGAGGATAGCGCAGCCTTTGAACAATTTGTTAAAATTGCGAATCGTAAGAGCGGAAAAGAGTTAAGTTTTGCAAATGATGGGGCAATCATTACCGAAAAGTTGGCGATGAATATGAAGCTTTCTGTTGGAGATACCTTATCCATTGCTCTTGCTGATGGAGTAAGCAAAGATGTGAAAATCAGCGGAATCATGGAAAACTATGTTGGACATTATGTGTATATGACACCGGCTTACTATAAACAGCTCTCTCAGCAGCGAAACGTATCCAATGCTCTTTATATTAAGATGAATAAGGTGAACGATAAGAACGAAAGCACACTGGGAAATCGTTATATGGAAAAAGACGGAGTCAGCTCCATGGCCTTTTATCATGGTGTAGCGGAAAGCTTTGATGATACGATTGCATCGTTGAATTTTGTTATTTATGTGTTGATCGGAGCTGCCGGCTTACTGGCGTTTGTGGTGCTATATAACCTTACAAATGTAAATGTCAGTGAGCGCATTCGAGAAATCGCAACCATTAAGGTACTAGGCTTCTATCCGCTAGAGGTAGCTAGTTATGTTTATCGTGAAAATCTTGTTTTAACCTTGATTGGAGGCTTATGCGGTCTTTGCTTAGGAATCGGACTTCATGCTTTGATCATGAATTTAGCAGAAATGCCGGAGATCATGTTCGGTCGTAATATTGATGCATCATCATTTGTTTTTGCGCTGATTCTCACCCTTGTATTCTCTATGGCTGTTAATCTTGTGATGTATCGTAAGCTGCAAAAAATCCCGATGGTAGAATCTTTGAAATCAGTGGAGTAATTGATGCAAGATTATCAGGAATATTATCAGACACCGCTTGGTTTAGTACAGATTTGTGCAAAGGACAGCGGTATTACAAAAATTGCATTTGCGGACGCTGCCAATAAACAGCGTCCGAATGTGTGGACAACACAGTGTATTCGACAGCTGCAAGAATATTTCGATGGCTTGCGCAAGGAATTTACACTTCCTCTTGTATTAGAGGGAACAGCATTTCAAAAGAAAGTATGGACGGCTTTATGTAAAATACCTTATGGAGAAACGAGGTCTTATCAGGATATTGCAAGAATGATCGATCAACCAAAAGCGTGTCGAGCGGTGGGAATGGCAAATAATCGCAATCCTATCGTAATCGTGATACCTTGTCATCGGGTAATCGGGAAAAATAAGACCCTTGTTGGCTATGGTGGTGGCTTAAAGCGAAAAGAATATTTGTTGAAGCTTGAGAAAAATGTGAAATGATATTGGTGCTATCCCTTGAGTATGTTATAATATACGCGTGCGTAATGTGCCCGTAGCTCAATTGGATAGAGTATCAGATTCCGATTCTGACGGTTGCAGGTTCGACCCCTGTCGGGTGCGCCAGAATATTATAGAAGCCTTGAAAGATAGGCTTTTTTATTTTGTAAGAAAAAACATGCACCCTTTTGTGAAAAGGTACATGTTGAATAACGTATTATTTTCGATTCGGATAATAGTTTTTCAAAAATTCGGCTTTAAATTCAGGGAAGGTTCCATTTAAAATAGCGGCTCTTGCATCTTCTGTCAAACGAATGATAAAGCGTAGGTTATGGATAGAAGCAAGATTGTAATACTGCTGACGTACGCTGTTATCCTCGGATTTCCAAAGCTTGCGCAGCTCACCACGTGTCCAACCACTGCGACAGGTAGGACAATCACAGCCTTCATCAAGTGGCAATGGGCTGTCTTGGCATTTTTGTAAATTGTAGTATCCATGCCTTGCGTAAATACGTCCATGTCTTGCTTCACGAGTCGGCGCAACACAATCGAAGGTATCGGCTCCCATTTCGGTTCCAATTAGAATATCGTCGGGGTGCGAAAGACCTAATAAATGGCGTGGCTTGTTTTCGGGAAGCTCCTCACAGCACCAACGCAAGATTTCACCTAAGCTTTCCTTTAGGAATGCACCACCTAAACCATAGCCGTCAAACTCCATTTGTGCCAGCTTTTTAGCGGTCGAGCGACGCAGATCCTCCCAGCGTCCTCCTTGTAATACTCCATAAAGAGATTGGCGATAGCCCAAATCATCACGATGCTTTTTATGCTCGTCAATGCTGCGCTGTGCCCAACGCTCCGTTCTGGCTAAGGCTTCCACATTGTACTCGTAGCTATCCGCAAGAGAGGTTAGCTCATCATAAGCCATGTGAATGTCTGCACCGATACGACATTGAATTTGCATGGATTCTTCCGGTCCGATGAAATCCTCTTGATTGGTAAAGGGATCGAAAAAGCGAACCCCATCTTCCATGACATGCGCAAGGCGATCCTTTGGATCGGCATTGATAACCTCATCTTCACGATCCATACTAACGACCTTACCGATACCGGAACCTAAGGACATGACTTGAAAGCCACCGGAGTCGGTTAGTGTAGGACCATTCCAACCGGACCATTTCGCAAGTCCTCCTGCTTGGGCGATTTCCACTGAAGTATTGCGTAAGTGATAGCCGTTGCTAAGCATTGCCTGTGCCTGAACAGATTCTAAATCTTCCATAGATAAAAAGCGCACTTCGCCTCTTGTACCTACGCACATAAAGGCCGGTGTTTTAATATCGCCATGCGGGGTATGAATGATACCTGCACGTCCCAATTTGCCGGGAATACGCTTTGTGATTTCAAAGCTAAAGGTGTTATTGTTTTTATAGTTTGTCATAATCTACCAACTTTCTTTCTAAATTGTTTATGATACTGGTTTTGATGCAAATAATAAAATCGCAAAGCCGCTTTTCAAACGATAAACGAAGGTAAATGGCTTCAAGGATAACTGCTGATCCCCTTGAAAAATAAGTAATTTAAGTGTAAAACTTAACATGGGGTATTATACCATAAAACTATTTTCTTGCGAATAGAGCTCTTAACAGATTTTTAAAGAAAGCTTTTTGCTTTGTGGCAGAAGTGTTATAATAAGAGGCAATCAAAGGAGTGAAATTATGATTATAGGAATACCGAAGGAAATAAAGAATAATGAAAATCGTGTTGCATTAACACCTGCTGGTGCCTTTGCATTAACGAAGGCAGGACATTGTGTTTTGGTGGAAAAGGGTGCCGGAAGCGGCAGTGGCTTTGAAGATGAAGAATATGCACAGGCAGGAGCAAGTATCTGCGAGGTGGAGGAAGTCTTTGCGAAAGCGGAATTGATCGTTAAGGTAAAGGAATATATGGAAAGCGAGTATGCTTATCTGCGTGAGGATCAAATGGTGTTTACGTATTTGCATATTGCGAATAACGAACCTTTTGCGAAGGCTTTGATTGAATCAAAAACAACTGCGATAGCTTATGAAACGATTGTTTCAAAAAGCGGGACACTGCCGTTATTAACGCCGATGAGTGAGGTGGCAGGTCGTATGTCGGTACAGATTGGTGCCAGCATGCTGCAAAAGGCAAATGGAGGCAGTGGTATTCTTTTAGGTGGTGTACCGGGTGTTATGCCGGCGAATGTGGTTGTTATCGGCGGTGGTACGGTTGGTTTTAATGCGGCACGTATTGCCAGTGGGTTAGGTGCACAGGTGCAGGTGTTTGATATCAATGCCGAGCGTATGGCTTATATTGATGATGTATCCAATGGTACGATCCATACGATTTATAATAATGAATACAATTTGAGAGCAGCATTGAAAGAAGCGGATCTGGTAATCGGCGCAGTCTTGATACCGGGGGCAAAGGCACCGAAGTTGGTAAGTGAAGATATGGTAAAAACGATGAAGCAGGGCAGTGCTATCGTTGACGTTGCGATTGATCAAGGCGGTTGTATCGAAACCTGCGATCATACAACTACACATGATGATCCAACCTTTGTGAAACATGGTGTATTGCATTATTCAGTGGCAAATATGCCGGGTGCGGTACCACGTACTTCTACAATTGCGTTATCCAATGCGACATTGCCTTATATCTTGAAATTGGCAGATAAAGGATTAGCGGCCTTGAAGGAAGACGCTGGCTTTCGTAAGGGCTTGAATACTTATCGAGGTGTTTATACATGCCAAGCGGTTGCCAGTGCTTTACATGCGGAATATCATGATCCGCAGGAAATGCTTTAATAAAAAATGTAATTTTGGAAGCGTAAGGCTTCCTTTTTTACGGCAGATGAAAAAGCGGTTAAAGGTACTTGAAAATAACACGTGAAAAGCTGTCATAAATATTTCATTTTTGCTATGTAAGTGTTACAATCATGTTGTAAAGGGAGTTAGGGACATGTATGATACATTATTTTCAAAGTGAAAATGCAAACAGTGTTTTCAAAATACAGGGAGAGGGAGCGTATGTTTATTCCAAGCTTACGCATACCTATGAAAGATGCAATCTGTATGCGGAAATTTTAACGCAAAAACAGAAATATCACGAAATTGATGAGCGGGAGGCTAAGCGTTTGATTCATCAGCTGGAGGGAGAAGAGGTTTCTTTGGCTCGTCATCAAAATATGAAGCTGCATAAGGCAATCGCCTTTGCCAGTGTTGCGCATGCCGGACAATATCGTAAAGGGACGAATATTCCTTATATCGTACACCCATTTGAAGTTGCGCAGATTTTAAGTGAAGCAGGTGCGGAGGAGGATATTATTTGTGCCGGTCTTTTGCATGATATTATTGAAGATACCTCTTATACAGCTACGGATTTGGAAAAAGAATTCGGAAAGCGTGTCAGTGAGCTTGTATTGGCGTGTACGCAGGAATGTGAAGGGTGTTGGGAACAGCGTAAGCAGCACTATTTAGATTATTTGACGAGGGAGGCTACGTTGGATACGATGATGATTTCTTGTGCAGATAAGCTTGCCAATATTCGCAGTTCAAAGGAAAACTATGAAAAGGAAGGCGAACGCTTTTGGGGACGCTTCAATAGCGGGAAGGAAGGGCATAGCTGGTATTTTTCGAAGCTGATTGATGCCTTTGCACCATTGCAAAATTATAATATGTTTTGGGAACTGAATGCGATTTATAAAGAACTTTTTGTTGTCTGTTATCAAGGTGAAAATGTTTTATATCAAACAAATGGTTGGGAAACCTATGTATATCGAAAAGAAAGTGAAAAATGGGTGTTGGAAAACTTATCGCAGGCGGAATTGGAGAAGCAGCCGCTTCAAAAAATTGATGAGAATGAAATGCGGCGCATCGTGATGAAATGGGAGATGGAGGATTAGGTCTGTTTGAAAGGAATACGGTCTGTCATGTGCATGATCGGAAAGAGTCGAGGGATACTCGACTTTTTTGCTGTCGAATACGGTCTTATTTCATATATTGATTTCATATAATGAAAAAGGTGATGGTGTGAGGCAGAAGAAGCGAATAGTTTTAGGAATCGGAATGATTTGTACCTTAATGATTGCGACGGTATATATGTCGCGATTTACACATATTATTGCGGAAAAGGAATGGAAAGTCTTAAATGGGATTGTGGTAGTTTTGGACCCCGGGCACGGTGGAAAAGACGGAGGAGCACAAAGCGGAGAAATTATGGAGGACGAAATCAATCTTACGATTGCTTTTCAAACCAAGGAGTTGTTGGAACAAGCAGGTGCACAGGTCATTCTTACAAGAGATGGAGATTATGATTTGGCAGACAAAGGAGCGGCGAATCGCAAGCGGCAAGATATACGAAAGCGTATGGATATGATGAATGCGGAAGATGTCGATGTGTTTATCAGCATTCATTTGAATGCATACCCCAATCCAAAGGTACAAGGGGCACAAACCTTTTATAATGAGAAAGATGAGGCATCAAAGGAATTTGCGAATCTTATACAAAATAAACTAAAGGTATTAACGAAAAGTAAGATGACAAGTAAGCCTGGAGATTTTTATTTGTTGGAAAATGCAAAAACAATGGGAGTATTGGTGGAATGTGGCTTTTTATCAAATCCAAATGATCGTGCTTTGTTAGTGAAGGAAGAATATCAAAAGGCATTAGCGAATGTACTTTATAAGAGCATAAAAGAGTATTTTGATTTTTTAATGTAATTTTTTTAAAAAAGTTTAAAAAAGTTGTTGACAACTATATAGTATCATGGTATTATGTATAGGCATTCGATGAGACGGGCCTGTAGCTCAGGTGGTTAGAGCGCACCCCTGATAAGGGTGAGGTCGTTGGTTCAAGTCCATTCAGGCCCACCATCGAATTTAATATACATGGGGTGTTAGCTCAGCTGGGAGAGCACCTGCCTTGCACGCAGGGGGTCATCGGTTCGATCCCGATACGCTCCACCATGTTAAGAAATAGGATCTCGAAAGAGATCTTTTTTTGTGTTTGATGCTATCTTATATGTATTAAAGTTTGAAGTCTTATTTTAGTACCATGCTATAATGTAAATATTACATTATATAAATGATATATACATCAAGAAACTTTATTGCTTTTGCAGCATATACAAGAGTGCAACGAAGAGTTGCGAATGTGCATTGTAAAAGATATAGAATATAACATTATGAATTGATAAAATTTATTCATCAAATATACGAGGAGGTATTAGATTGTGAGTTTAGGAGAAAAGATTTTTAAATTGAGGAAAGAAAAAGGACTATCACAAGAGGCTTTAGCTGAACAGGTAGGTACTACAAGGCAAGCGATTAGCAAATGGGAAAATGATCAAGGGTTTCCGGAGACAGAAAAACTTTTGCGATTATCGAATATTTTTGAAGTATCTACGGATTATCTTTTGAAAGACGAAAAAACTGTAAAAGATAGTGAAGAACACGGATATTATGTAAGCAAGGAGATGTCGGTGAGCTTTATCGCCAATCAGAAAAAACTAGGACGTTATCTAGCCATAGTGACTATGCTTTGTATTTTTGCCGGAATACCCTATACCTTGTTTTCACATGACATGGCTTGGCGTTATTTAGGCATGGCTTTTTGTCTTGTGGCAGGAATTGTATGTTTTGTCATAGCTGTTTTTTGTGAAAAACAAGAGTATAGTATCTTAAAGCAAGAACCTTTATTATTCGATTATGAATATCTAAAAGAATTAAGAAATGAGTATCGTATGAAAAAGAAGAAATATGTAATAGTTGTTATCCCATGTACTGTTCTATTTATAGTAGGATTGATTTTCTTCGCATTTACCATGAAAGGTTATCTTTTGTGGACAGAATATCACTCCTTGGCATTCTTCGCTCTGGCAGTAGGAATGCTAGGCTTTGTATATACAATCAATGTTATGGAAGCCTATGAGCTGCTCATAAGAAATGAACAATACTCAACAAGCTTCTTTTTCAAACTGAAAAGAAAGATTAAAAAGAGCTTGGAATAAGCGGTATTGCGACTTTATAGAAAGTTATTGATTATGGAGCAATAACAAAGGACATCTTGCGATGTCCTTTAGTGTACTATTTAATTTGTTTATTGCTTTTTTTAATCCTTCCAGTCATCGTATGGATACATAGGACGCATAATTCGTTTGAACTCTAAGCGTTCTGTACGTTGATTGGTAGGTCCGTCTGTTAAAGACATAATGGTGTATTTACCGACCTTTGCAAAATCGGGAGATATATAGCCTTGCTTGGCGATAATTAGATCATATTGTGTCCAATCGATATTACTGGACGTAAACTGTTCGATTTCCGTATAGCTATAAGATAAGCCCAATACAACGACATCGATCGGATATGTATCAAGTGATACAGTAATAGCTTTACCATAGCTTCCTCGATCTTTAAATTCAGGTAATACATGCCCGATATAGCGAATCTTTCCTTCTATATGGATAGGAGCGGACAAAGCATCTTCGCCCATTCCAAGTTCAAAGGATACATGATTGCCGATGGATTCGTTTTTCAATACATCAAACGCCTTGGGATCGGTGATGCCGCTTACCAATATCTTTTTGTTGTGGGGCTTTTTGTAATCCATGATCTGACGTAATACAAAATTACTATAACCGGTAGCACCGGCTCCGCAATTATCGCCGGAATCGGTTAGGAATACCGGACGTTCCTGATGCTCCATAACCTTTTGTAAAGCTTCCTCTGCTTCTCCCCATACGCCTGTGTAATGGAAATCATGACGATGCTCAATAGCAAATTTAGCAATCTTGTCTGCCATTTCATTTGCATAAGCGACATCGTTTTCACTGTTTGGCACAACAATGACACCGGCACCGCACGTATCGTTATCATGTCTTAGATATCCGATGTGATAGGAACAGCTCATGATGCGCTCATCAGCTTCGATTTCATTTAACAGCTTGTTGATGGAAAGCATCGGTTCGTCCCATGAGCAGCATCTTTCTCCTCCCAATAACAGTGGAAGCTTACGATAAACAGGGTGAATGTTGCGACGGTTTTTCAGTAATTCTACAAAGCGCTGTGCAACAAAGCGATAGGTTTCCTTTATATCCGTATGTGGAGATTCCCGATAACAACGTACGATTTGACAGTTATTAACAAACTCGGAGGATAGATTGCCATGGGGATCCATGACGACGGCAATAGGTAAATAAGGACCTGTTAGCTTTCGAATTTCTCGTACGATATAATGCTCACCGGAGCCGCCTTCCAAACCGATAACATTACTGGCACCATGAAGAAATAAGAAAATACCGTCAATTTCATGTAAGTGCTCCTTTACGCCCTTTAGGATACGAGAGGAAATAAATGCAAAAGCATCTGATGCTACCAAACCTCCCGGGTGGCCGACAGCCATAAAAGAAGGGATTGGAGTAATGCCGGCATCTTCAAAAATATCTCTGACACGCATACTGTCCAATAGGTCATCGCCTGTTTTGTAAATATATTCATCGTATGTCATTTGGGCACTGACGTGTGCATTGGATTCTGATGAAAAATAACCCATCAATACTTTCATTTTTCAACCGCCTCAACAAAGCTCTTAACCAAATGAACGTCTACAACATCATAATCACATATATGTTCTCCACTGAGATAGGCATAGCTTACCTTTTCGGATAATGTTGTCGGATCACTGCAATAGGATTTACATGATGAGTGAAGCTGATAAAGTCCGCTTTCTTCCAACATTTGTTTGGCGTTGGCAGCATTGATTCCGCTTCCGGCAAGAATTTGAATAGAATCACCGTATTTGCTTTGTAAATCATGCAGTAATTTTGCACCGTCAATAGCTTTTGCCTCTAAACCACTGGTAAGTACACGATCAACTCCGCATTGAATGAGATCCTCCATTGCTTTGTATGGATCTTTGCATACATCAAATGCGCGATGGAATACAGCGGTTTTGTTGTAGGAATGAATTAGATCTACCATGTTTTTGGTTTTATCTGTATGAATGGTAAAATCCTCGTTTAAAAAACCGAATACGATCCCATCAGCACCGTTTTCCAATAGGATACGTGCATCTTCCATCATGGTATCGGTATCAACGTCATCATAACAAAATCCGGCAGCTCTGGGGCGTACCATGCAGATTACACTTAAAGAGGTATCACGTTTTACTTTGCGTAGGGTTGCGACACTTGGTGTTAGTCCTCCTACACTCAATGCACTGTTTAGTTCGACTCTGCTTGCTCCGCCTTTTTCCGCAGCAATGCAGTCTTGATAGCTTCCTGTGCAGATTTCAACAATTTTATTCATTTTCATCACCGTTTGCCACTCTTACGATACTTAATGCATAGATTTTGGCATTTTGAATAATATCTTTGCGATCCATCCATTCGTTCGGTAAGTGGCCGATTCCTTTCTGTCCCGGAAAACTTGGGCCAAATGGGACAATGTTTGGCATCAATTTCGCATACGTTCCTCCGGTCGTGGTTACCGGTGTTCCGTCCATTCCTGTTATTTTTTCATAGGTATCTTGCAATGTACGACATAAGAAGCAATCCTTTTCAAAACGAACGGGATCATAGTTTTGTATGCAGGTTAATTGCAGATGGGAAGGTAATTTGCTGCGAATCTGTTCTTCGATTTCCGCATTGGTGATAACCGCAGGATAGGATAATACAAATTCAAACGCCAACGCATCTTCACAATCTGCTAAGCATCTTCCACGTAGCTGCATTTGTCCGAATTCTTCATCATGAATATCCAATCCCAAACGATCGGCATGCTCATTGCTGGATAAAAGATATTCGTTTACAAAGGCATTGAATTCTTTTTGATGCTCATAAGAGCTGCTAACTCGATAACAGCATCGACCTCTTTCGGCATAGACCACAGGGTATTTGCAATCCGGTGTCCACCCCATGACCGGAGGCTTTTTAACTGAAAGATAGTGTGTTAAATCTTCAAAGCCGGTTTCTTCGTTGGTACCGAATAAAATCCATACCGGTCTTTTTAAATGGATTTTCAGCTCTTTTATAGCGTATAGAGCATACAGGCAAGAAAGGATAGGACCTTTGTTATCTAGGATACCACGTGCATAAATACGACCGTTTTCTTCATGAGCCGAGAATGGTGGATAAAGCCAACCATCACCGACAGGAACGACATCTAAATGACCGATAATTCCGATATAATCAGAATCATCGCCCTCTCCGTATTTGGCAATTCCCATTTTATGATCAACATTTTCTATTTCAAAGCCTAACTCCTGAGCAAGCTTTAAGGTTTCTTCCAATGCGTTGTTTACACCTTCACCAAAGGGCATATCCGTTTTCGCCGTTGATTGCACGCTGTCAATGCGTACGATTTTTTTAATGCCTTCGATCATACGATCGGATATTTCATCAATTTTATGTAAAAGCTTCTCTTCCATAAACGCCTCTTATTTGCGAACAAGTGGAGCGGTTCTGGTTTTCATATAGTTTTCTAACCATTCTTCACTTGCTACTTCAAAATATTGTTTTCCCGCTTCGTCAAATTGAACCAAATAAACCGTAGGTTCTTCTTTTTCGGTTGCTACGGCAAAAGAGAAGCCCTGAATGTTGGTCGCAACGCCCCATTCACCTTTGTTATTCATCGCAATCAAGGACATATCACCGGCTTTTCCACGACGTTTTTTCAATTCCTTATCGAAATTTGTAACCGCAATATCACAAGCCTCTTGTGGTGTTTTTCCTTCTTTCATCAAACGGACGATTTCATAGGAAACACAGCCCTTCATCACATCTTCGCCCAAACCGGTAGCACTGGCACCGCCCACCTCGGAATCGACATAGAAGCCGGAACCGGATATCGGAGAATCACCGACACGTCCCGCACGTTTCATGAATAAGCCGCTTGTGCTTGTTGCAGCACTCATGTGAGCGCCTTGATCTACGCAAACCATACCAACGGTGTCATGTCCGGAATATGGCTTTAGTTCCAAGTCCTTGGATTCCTTCACTCGATTGTGATAATGGATCTTAGCTCGTTCAGTCAACATGTTTTTGCGTTCAAAGCCATTGCGATGGGCGTATTTTTCAGCTCCTGCTCCAACCAGAAAGTTGTTTACCGGCTCTTTGGATAAAGCGCGGGCAATACTTACGGGATTTGCGTAATCTTTAATCGCACCGACACAGCCGATATCCAGTGTATCTCCGTCCATAAAGGCAGCATCGAGCTCTACCTCCATTTCTTCATTTGGAAGTCCTCCATAACCGACGCTTTTGTAAAACTCAAAATCTTCAACCGCACGAACGGCTGTTTCGATGGCATCGCCGCAAGAAGCGCCGTCTTTTAACATTTCTTTTGCTTCTGTAATACCTTCTAATGCCATTCGCCATGTTGCTATAATACCAAACATTGTCTTTCCTCCTATTTCCAAGTATGTACTTCTTATAAAATAATTAAAATCGCCTATCCAGCGATTTTAGTTGTTTTTAAACTTTTTCATCTGGACGATTGCTTTTTTCAATACTTTTTCTGCGTCCATCATTCCGTAATCAGCTGCATCAATAACAGCTACAGGAATCTTATCTCCGTATTTTTCGTTAATTTCATTATAAAGGAATTTTGTCTGCGGACCGATTAGAATGCAATCTAATGGTGTTTCTTCGATAATATCCTGAATTTTCTTGTAGGAGAATGCCTTGCATTCAATTGGCAGGTTGTTTTTGTCAGCTACCTCCTGCATACGCTGAGCCATCATGCTGGTAGACATACCGTTGTCGCAAAATAAGTAAACTCGTTTCATGTTATAGTACCTCCTATTTATTTTCTAGAGCTTGAAACTTTTTGAATATTATAATCTGTTGTTGGGCAAATGCTTTAAAGCTTTCCGCAGCCATCAACTGATCTTCTGCGTGCATCAATAACATATTCGGTGTTACAGGTTCTCCGCTGGCTTCCTTTTGAATAAGTGAAGCATGCGCCTCATGACCCTTAATAAAAATCTCTTCACCTTCTTTAATGAGTGCCTCCGCTTTTTCGAAATCATAGTTTTGAGCTGCCATAGCTGCTTCCATATACATTGATTTTGCAGAACCGACACAAGAGATTATTTGGAAACTAATCATTTCCAATCCTTCCATTTTGTTCCCTCCTTATACCTTTCGCTGTAATTTTACAATATTTAAGTGATGTTTTCATTCAACTCGGCTTCCTAGTGTTAGGAAATAAAGGTTCTACCTTCCTATAGGTAGGAAATAATTAAGCTAATTTATCTATCTATCTTTATTATAATAAAAATACCATAACAAAGAAAAGAGGAAAACTATGAAAAATTATGAATGGAGCTTAGATGCATTGTATAAGGGGTATGATGACCCGATTTTTCTTGAAGATATAGAAAAGTTGAAGAATTGGAAATGTACGTTATCCGATGTATGTCAAAAACTTCAAAAAGAAACAAAGGAAATAAAACTGCATGAGGGGTTAGCACTGCTAGAAGAAATACGAGAATATACTTATCGTTTGAAGATGTACACGCAGTTAAGATTAAGTGTTGATTCCAATGATGAACAAAATAACGTATGGTCTTATACCGTAAACAATTTGATTGCGGATATCAGCTATTATGAATCAATGGTATGGAATATCTTATTGGATATTGAGAATTTAGAAAGCTTGATTGAAACCGATGCAAAAGCAAGGGATTATCGTTTTCTTCTGCATGAAAAAATCCAAAAGCGTAAATATGATTTAAATGAACAGCAGGAGCAAATCCTATCCATGCTGTATCCTACCGGTATAAAGGCTTTTTCGGATATGTATTATGCCTTGACGGGGAATGCCAAAGTCAATTTCAGAGGGGAAGTTCTGCCTTTAACAAAAGTTAAAAATATGTGTCATGATACTTGTAAGGAGGTAAGAAAAGACGCATTTTTGGCGGAATTAAAGGCGTATGAAGCAATCGCAGAGCCATTGTCTTTTGCGATAAGCGCAATAAAAAGTCAGCAGCTAAAGGAAGCAAGATTACGAGGTTATAAGGATCCCTTAGAAAAGATGCTGATAGAAAGCAGAATGCGTAAGAATACATTAGATGTCATGATGAAAAGTATTGAAGCATACCTGCCGATGTTTCGTACCTATTTAAAGAAGAAAGCATCATTGTTAGGATATGCTCAAGGGCTTCCATGGTATGAAATTTATGCGACATTAGGAGAGTGCGGCTTTCATTTTTCGATTGAGGAATGCAATGCTTATATATTGAAGCATTTTAAACCGGTTAGTGAGCATTTGTATCAAATGGTCAAGCGCGCATTTGAAGAGGATTGGATCGATTATCCTACAAGAAAAGGAAAACAGCCGGGAGCTTTCTGTGAGAATTTAGGTTGGATCAAGGAAAGTCGAATGATTACGAATTATAATTATACGTTAAGTGATATCGTAACCGTTGCTCATGAGCTGGGACATGCCTTTCATGGAATGATGATTGAGAATCAACCGATTTTAAATCGGGAGTATTGTATGCCTTTGGCGGAAACCGCTAGTACATTTAATGAGAATATTATATACAATGCCTTAGCGGCGGATATGAATGCAAAGGATCGATTGTTGGTATTGGATACACAGCTATCTGCATTATGCCAAAATATATTGGATATTTATGCGCGTTTTCAATTTGAAAAAGCAGTTTTCGAGCATGTTGAAAAGGGCTTTTTAAATGCTTCACAATTATGTGAACTGATGAAAGAGGCATTGTTAAAGTCCTTTGGTGATGGCTTAGATCCGAAGTATTTACACCCATATCGTTGGATAACAAAGGTGCATTATTATTTGCCGGATATTGCTTATTATAATTTTCCATATACATTTGGGGCATTGTTTTCCAGAGGCTTGTACGCTAAATATCAAGCGGAGGGAAGTACGTTTATTCCAAAATACGAAGCATTGCTTCAAGCAACGACAACCAATACGGTGGAAGATGTAGCAAGGATTGCCGGTATTGATATAACAACCGATACCTTTTGGAAACAAAGCTTACAATCCATTGTGGATCAAATGCAGGAATTTTTGAAGTTGATAGAAAAGGAGTAGTTTATGTTTTTCGCAAATTTACATGATGATATCGGGAATGATATTTATGAGCATCGCTTTCAAGAGCCGAATCGTTTAGATGAATTTCATTATCCGCGTTTTAAACAAGGAAAGATGAAGTTTTCCGCAATTGTATGCTGTTTTAGCGGCAGTGAGGATTGGAAAGCTATGATGAATACTGTTTTATATGTGGAACGTAAGATTCAGGAAAGCCGTTATTTTTCCTTTCGAGAGGATAAAGAAATACAGGTGTTTCTTGCGGTAGAAGGAATGTGTGGTATTCAAGAGGAGGTGGAAGTGAAAATCCAATGGCTTTATGAGCATCATGTTCGTCTGGGCTCTTTGTGTTGGAATGATGAAAATGCTTTGGCAATCGGAGCTAAAAAAGGAAACAAGCCGCTAACGGAAAAAGGAATTCGGGCAATTAAAGAAATGAGTAGGCTACATATGGCGATTGATACAAGTCATTGCTGCGAGTGGAATTTTTATGATATCGCTAGGGTAAGTAAGGAAGCAATCATAGCTTCGCACAGCAACGTAAAGGCCTTGTATAATCACTATCGCAATTTAAGTGATCCGCAATTACAGGTAGTGAAAGCTAAAAACGGCTTGGTTGGCGCAATATGTGTACGTTGGTTCGTGAAGAAAAAAGAGGATAAAGCAACCTTGCAGGATTATATTGAGGTTATAAAATATCTGAAAGAAACGATTGGAGTAAAGCATATTGCATTAGGCTTTGATTTTATGGATTATATAGAAGGAATGGAAGAAAGCAATGTGACTGGGATAAAGGATATTACAGAAATCGGCAATATTGCAGCTGCGCTTAAGGAAAACGGATTTCAGGAAGAAGAAATCGAGAAAATCTGTTTTCAAAATGCAGTGGATTTTATGAAATCCTATCTATAAAGAAGAATGTGTTTAATGAAAGACCGGTTTACGTTTATGATGAAATTTGTTTTTTATAGTAATGGTGATGAGTATGATTCGATACGCAAAAGCCTTAAATAAGATAACCGATACTTTAATTTCTTTAACATGTTTTGTAGCATTGCTTTTTCATGATTATTTAACAGTCTATGCGTTTTTTATGCTATTGCCTTTTCTATGTGTTACTTCGTTATTGAACATATATGCATATTGGAAAGATAAAAGCTATGGGATCACAAAGCTATTGACCGGTTTGTTTTGGATAGCGGTTATCATAGTGGCGGTTATTACAAATATTTATAATTAGACAGTGAGAGGAAAGAAAACATAAAAAGAGTAGGAGGTATTGGTTTATTGCTTCCTACTCGTTTGCTTCTTATTCTTTTATTCAATAGGCTTTTGATAAAATTTGCCATAGAAATTCAAAGTGCTGTATGTATTGATCAATGCGTCGGGCTTTACGCTGCGGATACAATCTACGACATCTCGTACTTCATAGCTGCTGACAACGGTTTTACAAAGGTAAAACCGTTTTTTGCTGTACCCTCCATAAGCGGTAATAACGCTCATACCATGGTGAAAATTATTCATAAAGGCTTCGGTGATGACTTCCGGATCGTTGGTGGTTATTTCGATAGTAATTTGTTCATAACGCTGATAGAAGTTAGAAATCGTTCTCGTGGATATTAGCTGAAATATAATGGAGTAGCCGGCATGTTCCCAACCGAACAAATACCCGAATATAATCAGCATGGAGCAGTTAAATATAAAGACATAATCCCAAATGCTTTTATGGATTTTATTGGATACATATAAGGCGATGAAATCCGTTCCGCCGGTTGAACCATTTGCACGTAGTGCCAATACAACACTCATGCCGTATAGGAAGCCGCCAAACAATACATTCAATGTTAAATCATCGAATAACGGAGAAAAATCCAAGAACTGAAGAAATACTGATGTTAAGATGAATTGAATGCAGCTAAGTAAGGTGAAGCGATGGGAAACACTTTTATAGGCAAGCAGGGCAGCGGGGATGTTCAAGGCTAAAATCCCCAAAGAAGTGGAAAAGTTGAAACCGAATAGGTTGCTGATTTTGTTTAATAAAATCGCAACACCCGTAAATCCGCTAGATAATAAATTGCATGGATCCATGAAAACATTGATTACGTAGACTTGCAGAAGGCTGCTTGCGATAATCATAATAATAGATATAATAAAACGAATCGATTTTATTTTTTGAAGATCCTTTATTTTCTTAGCCATGAAAGCACCCCTCTTATAATAATTGCATATCCATTATAGGTAAAATAATACATTTGTTATATAAGACTGTTTCCTAACATTCGGAACAAAAGTTCTATTTCCTAATATTAGGAAATTGTAGGAGTTAAAAAAGCGTGGATTTGTAGTAAAATAATGTTTATAAGGAAGGTGTTTCTATGCTAAATAAGCGTCAGGAAAAGATTATTCTTTTATTAGATGATTCGAAAAGCTGGATAACAGGTAAGGAAATATCGCGTTTGATGAATGTGTCGGATCGTACGATACGTAGTGATATCGACACAATAAACAGATATTATGATA
Organism: Amedibacillus dolichus DSM 3991; assembly: GCF_000154285.1. GTDB lineage: Bacteria > Bacillota_I > Bacilli_A > Erysipelotrichales > Erysipelotrichaceae > Amedibacillus > Amedibacillus dolichus. The sequence continues at coordinate 240,266 of NZ_DS483478.1, forward strand.
AACCGTTGATTGAATCGAATTTAAGAAGTGGGTATCGTATCAATCAAGAGGTATTGGTTACTTTGCCGATAGAGTTAAATACGGTAATTCCGCAGACACCGGAAGAAAGATGTATTTATATTATTCAGGAGCTGATGTTTGAGAAAAGCGAGATCAATCTGTTGGATTTGCAAGATCAAGTATTTATCAGTGGTTATTCCATTGATAATGATATTAAGCGTATCAAGAAAATGTTGGAGCCTTACGATGATATTAAGCTAGTTCGCTCTCGTAATTATATTCATTTGGAGGGGAGTGAACAAAGCAAGCGACAGCTGTATAAGGAGCTGTTATCTCAAGAAACACAAGGGAATTTCCTGAATTTGAATAGATTATCCAGTATGTTTCAGGATTTTGATCTATTAAAAGTGAAAAAAGAATTGGAAGATGTTTTGGATCATTATAACTATCATGTCAGAGAAATGTCGATGCCGATGCTGATGATTCATGTAGGTATCGCTGTTGAACGTATGCTGCGTTACAATTATATCGAAACTTCCAGATCGGTTCCCGAATTAGAAGAACATAAAGAATATTTGATTGCGAAAGAATTTTTTAAACGTCTATCCAAAAGAATACGCATTGAGGTTGTTGATGATGAGGTGAAGCTGCTTGCGATGCAGCTTATGGGGAAAAAGTCGGTTACGTTATCGAACGACTTGGTTAATTCCTATAAGAAGGACTTAAATGTGGATACACTGGTTGATGAGATCATTGAAAATATACATAATAATTTTGATATTGATTTTTCTAAAGATACCGATTTAAAAAACGGTTTGGCAGTGCATTTGCAGGGACTGATTGAAAGAAGAAATAAAAATATCAATATTTCCAATATCTATTTGCAAGAGCTGAAAAGAAAATATCCGTTGGTGTTTGAATTGGCAATCAGGGTAGGCGAATTTTTAGAACAGGTGCTGAAAACGGATATTTCGGAAAATGAATTGGGCTTTTTGGCATTGCATTTAGGAGCTGCTTATGAAAGATACAACACGAATAGTAAATATCGAGCAGTCATGATTTATCCGATCGATCAGGCATTGAGTGATTTTTGTGTAAAGAAGATTGAAAACTTATTCTCGGAGCGTATGGATATCGTGGCTTGTGTCAGCTTCTTTGAGGAAAAAAGCATACAGAGCATAAAGCCGGATATTATTTTAACAACCTTACAGCTAAAGCATAATTTGGAGATTCCTACGATTCAAATTTCGTTATTTTTGAATAATGAAGATGAAAGTAAAATCTTTCAAGCTTTAAATATCTTAGATAAAAAACGCTTCCGTAAAGAGTTTGAAGAAAGTCTGGTAAAGCTGATTGAAAAGAAAAACTTTTATTACGATTTAGATTTACAGACACCGCAAGAGGTCATCACGTATATGTGTGATCGCTTAGAGGAAGCCGGCTATTGCAATGAGGATTTTAAGAACTCGGTATTGCAAAGAGAAAAGATGGCAGCAACCAGCTTCGTATATTCCTTTGCGGTTCCCCATTCTTTAAATGTCGCAAGCATTTGCCCGTCTATCTCCGTTGCTTTTTTGAAGAAGCCGATTCAATGGGGAGATTTTGAGGTAAAGATGGTAATGCTGCTTGCTACAAATGAGGAGCAATCGAATATTTTAAAGATGTTCTTTTCTTGGTTAAGCAATATGATCAACGATGCAAATCATTTTGCGGCGTTATTAGAAACCAAAAGCTATGAAGAATTTATCGCAAAGATAATAGAATAAGAAAGAGGTACTTATGAAAAAAATGAATTCATTTCGAGCAGGTGTTAAATTAGGCGTAGGTAACATCAACAACTTTTCACGTTTATTTGCATATTTGATTGACTGGTATATCGCAACGATGATGGCAGGGATTCCGATCGTGTTGATCAATTCCTTTGTTAAGCACTCCACCGATGTATCACAGGATCTATCCAAATTACCGAAAGATATGGCGATCTTAGCCGGAATATTGGGGATTGTTTTCTATATCGGATATTTTGTTGTTTTGGAGTTGTTTGTGTATAAAGGACAAACCTTCGGTAAGCGCATCATGAAAATAAAGGTCGTTAAAAATGATGGAAGCGATGTGGATTTTTGGACAATTATCAAAAGAGAGGCAATCGGTGTTATGTTGATTGAGGGATATATTGCGAATAGCTCCAGTTATCTGCGTCAGGTGATATCCATTGCGACAGGTGTAAATATTATGGAAATGGCAACGTATCTGTTTGGTATCATCAGTGTTATTTCTATCTTGATTGGCTTGGCAAGCACATCTAGGAAAATGATTCATGATTATGTTGCCGGTACGTGTGAAATCAGCAATAAAGAGGAACAAAGTGGTGAAGCATTTCACGCATAAACAGTTGAAATATGATTTTTGATGCTGAAAGAATATGAAAAAGGACATCGTCGGGTGTCCTTTTGTGTATGGATAATGTATAAAGCTTGTGGACTTCTTTTGAGCTTTTGATATGTTTTAAAATCATGCTTAAACGAAGAAAAATAACGATTAGACTTTTTTTTGTTCTCTTAAATCTTTTCGTCGTATTTGTCGTGTTTAAATCCTATTTCGTTTCTATAATCATTTCGAAGGCTTTTTAAATTATGTTCTTCGGCAAGGCTTTCCCAATTTTTATTTAAGACCGCATCGATTTCTTTTCCATCTTTTGTCAGAATGAGTGATGATAAATCAGTTGAAAAGTCATTTATTGGGATATCATAGGCTTTACATTGTTTTAAAAAGATTTTCAGTTTTTCATAATCTCTTGATTCGAAACTCAATTTTAATCCTTTTTTTGTTTCTAATGTTAAACAAATGAAATATGTATTCGTTGGAAAACTAAAACCTGCACCCTTTGTAGGTAGGATACGTGAGTAAGCAGAAACGTTTACTTTTCCCAATGAAGAAAATGTAATCGAAATTTTATTTTCGACAAAAACTTTTCCAAAGAAAACAATACATTCTTTTTCAATCTTAGCATTTAATGAAAGGGGTGAGGTTTGTTTTGTGCTAAGCAAATTCATAATAGTGGTTGCTTGGTCCTTTTCTGAAAATTCTATTGACATTATATATTTATTCATTAGGGATAAAATTTCGCTTTTTTCCATTGTCATACCTCCTATCTTCGACTCTATTGCTATTAAAATATATTTTGATTTGTTTGGTTGTTAAATTTTATCAATGTTGAAGGATTATAATATTGTGAAATTAGAAGCTGTTTATTTTTTCTTTCTAGGTTTTGGCGCTGGCAGTTCATCATACATTGCATCAAATAAACCTATTAGAAAATCTTTATTATCAACTTCTTCCACGAATAACATTTCTTTGGCATTTTCGTATGGTATCGCATAGGTAACTGTTGGCATATATGAAATTGCAGACCTTGTTGGTTTAACAAGCAGTCTATCATCGTAGATACCGCCAATGATTTTTCCACGATAATAGAGGATATATTCTCCCATCATTGCTCGATATGTTATTTCTTGTAATTCTGATAATTGTTCTAAAATAAATTGCAGATACTCTTTACTTGACGCCATTTCTAAACCTCCAATCTTACACTTTATTATTCTAATGCTTTCTTTAAATCCATAACAAATTGCTTTTGTTGCTTTTTCAAATAAGCTTTTATAAAAGGTTTCATAAACCGCTTTTTAGGTATCACATATTCTGTGAAGTCTATTTCTGTTGCATTCCCTTTGTCTGTAAAAATACCGATCCAATGACCTTTCATGTTACTGTTCTCCATATCAAATTCCCAGCGTTTATATGGTTCTACAACGGTAACGGTAAATGTAGTAGCATATCCATTTTTAGTGTATTCGATAAATTGTTCGTCATTGATTATTTCTGTTTTGCTTACATCACTTCGCCATAAGGTATATCTATCAACAGCTAAAACAATACTCCAAACTTTTTGAATATCATGATTGATAATTGTATTTATATTTGAAACTGCCATTTTTATACGCCCTTTCAAATTTGATTGGTTACTTTCTTCTTAACTATATTATAACTATCTTCTATATCGGTCGCAATAAAAACATTAACGTTTACCTACAAGCGAGTTGTAAAAAAATAATCAATCATTTCCTAGAGATAGGAAACGATTTGATTTCTAAACTATGGGAAATCATGGTAAAGTTTTAATCGGAAAGAAAGAGAGGTTTCATTATGAATAAACTTGAAAAATTTTTGATGCCTTTAGCCGATGTTCTAACCAAGAACAGGGTGTTGATCGCAATTCGTGATGGTTTCCTAATTACTACCCCATTGCTGATTGTCGGTTCTATTTTCTTGTTGATTGCGAACTTCCCGATTCCAGGTTGGGAAAGTGCGATTGCCAATGTATTAGGACCGGATTGGACCGAATGGTTTACAGCGGTTTCAAGAGCATCATTTAACTGTACCGGTTTATTGACTGCATTAGGTACAGGGTATGCCATGGCTCGTGAGTTTGGCGGAGATAAGATTCAGGGAGCTGCTGTTGCGGCAGTTGCATTCTTTATCTTAATGCCTACATCTCATATAGCTACAGATGCAGAGGGAGCATTGGTAGAGGGAGCAACTGTTTCAGGTCTATCATTTGATTATATCGGACCAAACGGTATCTTCATGGCATTGATTTGTGCGATTCTCGGTGTATGGTTATTCTGCTATGCTTATAAAAAAGGTTGGACAATTAAAATGCCTCAGGGTGTTCCTCCTGCAGTAATGGATTCTTTTGCGGCATTGGTTCCAAGTGCAATCGTTATGGCATGTGCGTTCTTGATTCGTATCGTATTCTCATTTACGGAATTCGGTACAATGCAGGACTTCATCGTTGCTATTTTGCAGACACCGCTAGAAGGCTTAGGGGATACACTAGGTGCAAACCTGCTATATACATTTATGTGTTCATTCCTATGGTTCTTCGGTATCAATGGTCCTGCCGTAGCGAACTCTGTTTACTTTATCGGAAACGTATTGACTGCAAAACAGCTGATGGCATTTGAAGCCGGTCAGGCATTGCCATATATCTTTACCAATCCGTTCAGTAACTTCTTTACGAACTTTGGTGGTGGAGGCTCCACGCTCTCCCTTGTAATTCTGATGGTTACGGTATGTAAATCAAAACGTATCAAACAGCTTGGACGTTTATCTATCGTACCTGGATTCTTCGGAATCAACGAACCGATTATTTTCGGTTTGCCGATTGTATTAAATCCAATCATTATTATTCCGTTTATTTTTGTGCCAATGATAAATTTGACATTGTCTTATTGGGCGACGTTGGCAGATATCATTCCACGTACAACGGGTGTTAGTTTACCTTGGACAACACCGATTGGCTTCTCCGGTTGGTTATCTACCGGCTCATGGAAAGCGGCAGTATGGCAGATTTTCTTATTAGTGCTTGGTATTCTTATCTATTATCCATTTATTAAAACACTGGATAAAAAATACTTAGAAGATGAACAAAAGGCGGAAGCAAACGCTGAGGAAGCAGAAGAAGATTTCGATTTTGCGGACTTGGATTTAAGCGATCTATAAAATTTACAATAGATTTTCTATGGAATTGCTAGTTTTTCGTATATAATATTTACTAGATTAGGAGTGATGGGTATGATGAAAGTAATGATGATCTTTGATCAGACACAAGCCGGACTTGGCGGAAAAGAAAGTCCCGATTTACCAATGGGCGGTAAGCCTATGGCAATTGGTTCTTGTGGAATGTTTGAACGCTTCATGGAACAAAATGACGGTAAAGTAGTCGCAACGCTTTGGTGCGGAGATGGAACCTTTAAAGCCGATCCGGAATTGAATGCTAAAAAGTTTGCTGCAATGGCAAAGAAATTCGGACCTGATGTCGTTATATGCGGACCTTGTTTTAACTACGGAAACTATGGGTTGATGGCTGCAAAAACAGCAATGACCATCAATGAGCATACCGATATTCCTGCCTTTGCGATTATGTCAAAGGAATGCGAAGAAGCTATATCCGAATACAAGGATAAGGTTACGATTCTTCAGATGCCGAAAAAAGGCGGTATCGGGTTAAATGAAGCATTGAGCGAAATGTGTGTATTTGCGAAAATGTTGGTGGATAAACAAGATACAACCGATTTTATCGCTCAGCACGCCTATAAGTAAACATGATAAGGGATAATTCGATAAGAGTTATCTCTTTTCTGTTTTTCTACGAAAGAAAAGATTGCGAAGGAGTGAACAGCAGTTTCCTACCTTTAGGAAAAAAGGTTCATAAATATATTGGATAAAAAGACTATAATTAAAGAATAAGGAAGGGTGAGTAAAATGGAACAAAAAAGTATAGCTCTATTAGAAGAATTGACACAGGCGATTGGTATTTCGGGAGATGAGAAAGAAGTATCTCGCAAAATGAAGAATCACTTGGAAAAGTTGAGTGATGAAATTATATATGATAATTTAGGTTCTGTATTTGCAGTGAAAAAATGTGGTAAAGAAAATGCCAAAAGAGTAATGGTTTGTGCACACATGGACGAAGTAGGCTTCATGTTAAATGAAATCGGTGATAACGGACTTGCCGGTTTCATTAAAATCGGTGCTGTAAGTGATGCTGCTTTGTATGGTAGTCGTGTTCGTGTAAAAACCAGAACCGATGAAGTACATGGAATTATTGTTGCTGATGAAGAAGGTGCAGCTAAAGCGCTGGGAAAAAATATGAAGATTGATCTAGGTGTAAATGATTCCAAAGAGGTAGCAAAACTGGGTGTGATGGTTGGTGATAGCGCTGTATTGGACGGCAGCTTTATGACCTTAGGAAATCGAGCGATCGCAAAAGCCATTGATGCTCGTTTCGGCTGTGCTTTGGCAATTGAAATTTTAGAAGCGTTGAAAGATGAATGCCTTGATTTTGATTTGTATGTCGGTGCAAGTGTTATGGAAGAAATAGGACAACGTGGAGGAACAACGGCAACCGGATTGATTCAACCGGATCTTGGAATCGTATTAGATGGCGGTGCAGCCAATGATTATGCTGGAAAATCCAATGCGGTAGGACAGTTGGGTAAAGGTGTATTGGTACGCTACTATGATAAAGGAATGATGCCAAATCGTGCTTTGCTAGATGAATTGGTTTCGGTTTGTGAAAGCAATCAAATTGATTATCAGCATTATTATTCAATGAGCTTAACCGATGCTGCATGGATACATAAGCTATTTGCCGGTTGTCCGACATTGCATGTTGGAATCTGCGCAAGAAATCCACATACGGCCAATGCGGAAATTGATTTGCATGATTATGAATGTGCGAAGCGCTCTGCACTTGAGGTTCTTAAAGGCTTAAACGCTTCGAAAATCGATGCATTTAAGGAAGCGAATCGCTAAGAGGTAGTGCGTATGACAAAAGAAATTATTGGCGATATCAATTTAAAGATGCTGGAGGAATTCAGTGAAGCGCATGGAATCAGCGGAAATGAAAAAGAAGTCAGTCGGGTAATGAAAAAGTGGTTACAGCCTTATGCCGATGAAATTAGCTACGATAATTTAGGCTCTATTGTGGGTATTCAAAAAGGTGCTCAAGATGGCGTTAAGCTGATGATTGCAGGGCACATGGACGAGGTTGGTTTTTTGGTAAGAGAAATCGATTCGCAGGGATATATTCGAATGCTGCCGGTTGGTGGCTGGTGGGGCCATGTGTTGCCAAGTCAAACACTTGTGGTTACGACGAAGGAAGGGAAACGTTATCAAGGTGTTGTCGGCTCCAGTGCTCCTCATGGTTTGGCAAAAGAGGTAAAAGAAAAGGTCATTGCTCCGATGGATTTATTTTTGGATATGGGGGTAGATAGTGCAGAAGAAATCTACGAGTTGGGTATTCGAATCGGAGATATGATTACACCGGATACTAAATTTACGGTCATGAACAATCCGAATTATTTAATGGGAAAAGCTTGGGACGATCGCTTATGTGCGGCTATGATTGTTGATGTGATGCGATTGCTGAAGGCAGATTCTAAGCCGCATCATTGCAACCTATATGGAGTAGGAACCGTACAGGAGGAAGTCGGACTTCGTGGTGCCCGTACAGCAGCAAATATGATTCACCCCGATGTAGCGATTGCCTTAGATGTAACGACAAGTATGGATACCCCGATGGATAAGGGACAAAACGGACTTGGGAAAGGTGTTATCCTCAGTGTTATGGACGCCGGAATCATCGGCAATAAGAATTTCTTGTATGAAATGGAAAGCATTTGTCATGATTTAGGCTTGGATATTAACTATGACATGATGACAGTTGGCGGAACAGATGCGGATAATATTCATAAAGCACACGATGGGGTGGTGTCATTGACACTGTCGATCCCAACACGCTATATGCATTCCCATCGTTTGATCGTTCATCGTAAGGATTATTGGCAGACCGTCTTGTTGATGAGTGAATTCGCACGCCGTTTAGATCGCAATATGCTATCGAAATTAAAGGAAGGACATAACAGTTAAGTGATCCTAAAGTGATCGCTTAGGCTGTATGGCCTTTTCTTTTTGCTTATCGAAGTGATGCTATATAACTATTGTGTTGCTTCAAAAATCTATTTGTTTAAAAATAGGAAAATGTTATGTTTGCTTGAGGATTTTGAAAGACCGCTCTTTTATGTTCGATAACGATTTCGCTTAGCATTGATTATTCTATATTAAAACAACAGGTTGTGGAAATACAAAAAAACTTAGCTATTAACCAAGTATTTTTGTTATTATAGTCTGATAAACGAGGATTTATCGTTTCTTTATCATTACATAATTTGTAAGAAAAATCCCTTGTCGTTCTACCTGCTGTTCCTTAACAAGCTTATAGCCTCTTTTTTCAAAGAAAGGCTTTGCCGTAATGGAAGCATGAGTAGTGATATCTCCTTGAACGGCTTGTTCCAGTTGATTGCAGAGGGCGGTTGCAATACCTTTCTTCTGATAATTGGCGTGAACAAACAGACGATCGAGATAGCCTGTTTTATCTATGTCTCCAAAACCTACAATGGTTTCATTATCAAGCGCAACAACACTGAAATGTTCTTGGAGTGATTTGTTCCACTTTTCTAAATCTACTTGCTTTGTTGCCCATACATTTAATTGTTCTTTTGTATAATCTTTTGCATTAACAATATGAACTGTATTATAAAATAAATCTGTCAGTTCTTTGCAATCTGATGCTTGATACTTTCTGATAATCATTTTTTCCTCAACTTTAAATTTATTTGTTTCTTATGTTCATTATAGCGCAAAAAACCTATTTAATCTATAAGTGCAAGTAAAACGAAAAAAGAACAATTAACCTCAATGAAATTTAATGCTCGATTTTTCAGTGGAGAAAATTGTCCTTTTTTGTTTCTTTTTGTATGGATTTATGTCTATTATTTATAGGGTGATGAGAAATGAAATTTATCAATCAAAATGATATCATGATGTTTTTGGAAAAGCCGATTACACGTTTATCGGTATTTGAAATAGAAACGATTGATGCGATGCTTTCCATGTGTGAGCCGGCATTTATAAAAATGCAAGAGGATTTTAAGGTTCGCATTGATTTTGCGACCTTTAAATTTCAATTATTAAAAACGATGGGTGAATTTTTAAGTAAGTGTGATACATGCAGTGAGGAATGCTTGTCCAATCCGCATAAGCATGTTGAGGCGAAACGATATGAACAAAATCATATTGACAGTACACGATGGCCGACACGCTTACAAAAAACAACGCAAGAGAATTTCTTTATTATGGAATATTGCATTACTTATGCGGATATTTTATTCCGTTATTTATTAGATGCCGGAATCGAAAAGCAGGCAGCACATGTTTTAAGTGAGCAGGCGATGCTGGAATTGGCGAAATGGATCGAACAGAATTGTATTCGTAAGTGCAATTACGAATGTCTGCGTCGGTATCGCTCAATGGGGTATTGTACACTTTGTTCCTATATGATTCAGCCACTTCCATGTCCTAAAAAGCAGGAAATCAAGCCAAGTGTTTTAGGTATGCAAGAAGAGGATTTTATGTGTCGAAGAGAAGAAAGCCCGAAGAAAAAGGTCATGCATTAGTTCCAATGTCATTAAGTTAAGACATTTTTAAGAGAATTCCTATATTTTATAAAATATAGGGGTTCTTTTTTTCTAAATATGGTATTGACATAACCTTGATTTCGTGTGGCTAATAATGAATACTTTTTATATTCATTATTAGCCCTTTTTAGTAGGTGTATTTTTTAAGGAGGATCTCATTTATGTCAAATAAAAATACTAAAAATACCTACTATTCCCCAAAGTGGATTTCTTGTCGCTTAGACAATGTTATTGATTCTACAGTGGATTCAATCAAATGTTTTTGTGTCGATCAGACTTCTAATTTTACCAGAAGTCGGATCCTCACTCCTAAAACCCTTATTAAATTCATTCTTGGGTTGCAGGCTCATTCTTTATCAGGTGAAGTTTCTGATTATTTTACTTCTTCCAATATTGATATTCCATCAATATCTGCTGTTTCTCAACGTCGTGATCTGTTATATCCTGAAATTTTTAAATCTATCAACAGAAGATTTCTTTCTTCTATTGATAATTTGTCTACATTGAATGGTTACTATATCCTTGCACAGGATGGTTCTGATATTAACCTGCCTTTTTGGCATGATGATACTCAAATTTCTTACGGTCAAGATTCTATTGTTTGCCAATATCATCTGAATGCCTTATATGACTGTATCAATCATGTATTTTGGGAATCAAGAATTGATCTTCCAACCAAAAAAAGTGAAAAAAGCGCACTGATTGATTTTATCAATCACCGCAATTATCCTGAGAATTCGATTATTACAGCTGACAGAGGCTATGAAAGTTATAATCTTATAGCTCATTGTATTGAAAATAATCAAAAATTTGTATTTAGAGTTAAGGATATCGATACTAGAAGTGGGATTATGACATCTATATCTCTGCCTGATGAAACGTTTGATATTACTGTTACTCGTACCCTTACAAATCTCCAAACAAATGAAGTCAAGAAAAATGAAAACAATCAATTTGTATTTGTTCCTTCAACTTCTGTTTTTGATTATCTTGATGCCTGTAATCGTTTCTACAATCTCAGTTTTAGAATTGTAAGATTTAAAATAGCTGATGATAAATATGAAACATTGGTTACTAATCTTGATGAAAATGAATTTGGACTAAGTGATTTCAAAGATCTTTACCATCTTAGATGGAATGAAGAAACTGCATTCTATTATCTCAAACATGCAGTTGGTATGCTTTATTTCCATTGTAAAAAAAGACAGCATATACAGCAGGAAATATATGCATCAATTTTATTTTATAACTATGCAAATTTGATCATTCAAAATATAAAAAAGAAGATAAAGCTTAAAAAAACAAAGTATATATACAATATCAATGTAAGATCGGCATTAACCAATATAAGAAACTATTTTCGTAATCAAATAAAAGAATACATCCTGATTAGAAACATAAAAAAATATCTGACCCCATCAAGGCCAGATAGAAACGTTCAACGTTCTATAAAACGACAATCACCAAAAGCGTTAAATAATAGAACAAGTTGACAAAGTTATTCTAACATAATTTTTAGATATCGCAATTTTTTTCGAGCCTATTTCACAGGTTCTTTTAAAGTGCGTCAAAAATAAGATAAAAAGCTAAAATATCTAGGATAAAGCAAAAAGAACAGAACATAGAATCATGTCTGTCCTTAATTTAACATAAATAGAACTATCTTTTGTGCAATGTTACCTTAACTTAATGACATTGGCATTAGTTCATGGCCTTTTGTTTTGCTTTTGCTTCAAATTTTTCCTTTATTACTAGGAAACGATCGTGGGTTGCTTTCCCGATGACATCTTTTTCGTCCTTTGCGACAATGCTAAAGGAAATCTTTTTGCGCTCTACGGCAGTAATGGTAGCGGTGCAAGTTACCTTCATACCGACAGGTGTTGCGGCATCGTGTGTGGAATTCATACAAATTCCTACGGTTGTTTCCCCTTCTTCCATAAAAGGTTCTAGGCATTTTACTGCTGTATTTTCCATAAAGGCAATCATCATCGGAGTTGCGAAAACATCGACAACACCGCTTCCTACATGACTTGCCAACTGCTCCTTGGAAACGATCATTTCCTGTGTGAATGCACTGTTTATTTTAATCTCTTTCATAGACACCTTCCTTTATATTCACAATTATAGCATATCTTTTATTAGGAATGCCATACTAGGAGCAAGGAGGTTTTCAAATGTTTGCTTATCAAGGGAAAAAGGCTTTTGAGGTGCGAAATATCCACCCGAGTGTTCAATATTATCAGCTGCTCGATCAACAGCTGCATGGCTGTGAGGGAGGCTTGAAGCAAGCGATGTGCTATATTCGTCAGGCGTTTATGATTCACAACCCGAAGTTTTCACACATGTATATGGAACTGGCGGTTATGTTGTTGTCGGATATGGAGGTTTTAAGTGATATGCTTCATCAGCTGCATGGAGTAGATGATCGTTATTATGATGAATCAAATGATGATACGCCGGCTTTTGAAATCATTGCGCCCTGTCATCAATCCACTGAAAAAGAAGAAGAAAAGCACCATGTTAATAATGATTTAACAGCCTGTGTCATGCGGGATATGGACTTTGAAAAAAAGCGGGTATTGCTTTATGAGAAGCTGTATCATACAGTAAAGGAAGATAAAGAAGCACAACGGGCATTTTCGTATTTACGTAAAAGGGGAGAGGAAGCGTATAAGGTACTGCAAAATATCTTAACGATTTTATCCACTCATCAAGAAGGAAAGGATTTTGGCTTAGGCGATAGTCATAATGCCTTTGATTTGGATACCGGCAATTATTTTGATAAGCCGAATCCCTATTTTATCAATCCCGGTGATATAGAAAAAGAAGATTAGTATGCCACATTTTATGTTGAATGTGGCATTTTCTTGTTATAATGGTGCTAGGTGGTCGTGTGAGGAAACAAGTATTTTTAAGTAAAGAGGCTTTTTTGCGAAGCAAACGCTTAGGGAAGCGGAATATGCGGCTTTTGTTGGTTTTGCATATTTTGTTTTTGATGACATATATGGCAAGTGGATTATATGCGATGAATAAACTGTTTCAAGAAGATTTTGTGTTGCGATATTGCTTCATGGCAGTAATTGAGCTTATTTTATGGCTGCTTGCGGATATTATGGTATGGATTGCTTCTTCCAAAGGTCGCTTGGTTTATTTTGCGGTAAATATAATCAGTCTGTATGGGTGTTACTACCTTTGGCAAATCTTTCAATTTCCATTAGAAAATCTGTTGGATCAGAGCATTCGTCTGTTGTTCGTGCTTGCTTATTTTGGAAAAACCTTGCTTTTGTTTTGTTGCGGGCTACAATTTTATCAGGAGCCGATATGCTATGTATGGCAGCGATATGAAAGAAAGAGAGTTGATGCAGAGAAAGAAGATCAGTTGATGATTGATAAGCTGCTGAAGGCAAATGAGGAAGCACATCAAAAACGTCGATCGAATTATCGCATTGCGAAGCGGGCAATGAAAAACATGCGAATTTATACGATGCTGTTGGTAGCGGTAATTTACGGAGGTTTGTTGCTTTTCTATTTGGGTGGCTTTGTATGCAAGATGATTTTTCAAGACGATGTGTTGGCAATGGATTATGCTCAGCGTTTTGTTTTGCTAACTTCTTTGTTTAGTGCGCTTATATGGTCGCTGCCAACGATTTTGTTGTTTTTAAATCATGCATTCGCTAGGCTAAGTGTTGTCGTTGTGTGGGGCTTGCAGGCTTTCTATTATATGAAAGAAGCCACATCGGTTGTACAGGTCATACAGCATGAGCATTATAGTTGGCTTTGCTTGTTGGTTATTGTGCTTTTTGAGAGTGTACGCATTGGTTGCTTGTGGAGGCTTACGCATACGCTTTGGAAAGATCCGTTTTTAAAGGTGTATTGGAAATTGAAAAAAGCTGAAGGATAAGGAGGGTGTTTATGGAATTAAATAAATATATTGATCATACCAATTTAAAACCGACCGCAACATGCGAGGATATTTTTAAGCTTTGTATGGAAGCTAAGGAGTATGGCTTTGCCAGTGTTTGCGTTAATAGCTATTGGGTTCGCTATTGCAGTGAATTGCTAAAGGATAGTGATGTTGCGGTATGCACGGTCGTCGGGTTTCCGTTAGGTGCGATGAGCACCAAAGCTAAGACGGTGGAGGCAATAGGGGCTGTCAAAGATGGTGCAGATGAAATTGATATGGTTATGAATATCGGTGAGCTGAAGGCAGGAAATGATGAAGCGGTGCTTGCAGATCTTGTGGCTGTTATTGGAGCGGTGCAAGGAACCTGTGTGAAGGTTATTCTTGAAACCTGCTTGTTGGATAAAGAGGAGATCCGGCGAGCATGCAGCCTATGTGTAGAGGCGAAAGCATCGTATGTAAAAACCTCTACCGGATTCAGTGTGCGTGGAGCGACAAAGGAAGATGTTGCGTATATGAAGGAGTGCGTTAAAGGTAAGTGCAAGGTGAAGGCAGCCGGGGGTATTCGCAGCCATGCGGATATGATGGAAATGCTTGAGGCGGGTGCTGATCGTATTGGAACTAGTGCGGGGGTAAAGTTGATCAATAACTAGATAGCTTAGGGGCTATTGAAAGACTTATAGAATAGGGTTGTCGATTCGATGATATCGTAAAAGTTGTAGGCAATCCTTTTTTATGCTTTTTGAATTATGGTTTAGTGGAATTTTTCATTGGAAAAGGAAGAAATACAAAAAAATGATAAATTTATAAAAAAAATTAAAATAATGCTTGCCAAGAAAAAGAAACCGTGATATTATATACAAGCACTAAGGGAAACGAACGGTGCAAAATAAAAATAGAATATTTGGTCCAGTGGTGTAGTGGTTAACATGCCTCCCTGTCACGGAGGAGATCGTGGGTTCGAGTCCCATCTGGACCGCCATTTTTTTGCAGATGTAGTTCAATGGTAGAACACAGCCTTGCCAAGGCTGATACGGGGGTTCGATTCCCCTCATCTGCTCCATTTTTATATTTAGCCCTGAAATAAGGGCTTTTTTTATTTATTTTCAGATTTGGTGTAAATCCTTATATAAATATACAGAGTACCTTGTGTTGCAGCGGATATATTGTAAGGCTTTAGCTTGTATAGATAGTAAAGCAAGCATACCATATTTGATCCTTTCGCAGAATATCAAGACGAATCATATTCTCACTTCTCCAATCATGTGTCATATCAGTGTCTATTAAGGTGGCACAAATGGTATTCTTGTTTGCTGCTCTGCCTAGTTTCATTGTTAATAGGTTTTCACTGATAAAAAAGGTGGAAAAGACAAAGCTTGTGCAGCGATTGTATTGAAAGCTTTTCTTGTGAAGTTCTGCACGATATTTTTTTAAAGCAAGGCGATAGAGGTAATGACGATTTTTGTGCTGTATGCTAGTTGGGAATTGGAAGGAATTATATTGAATATTTCCGCTTCGATGCATGAAATCGACCATAGCCTTTAAGTATTGTTGATAATCTTCTATATAAGCGATTAGTGCATTATATTCGCTTTCTTTTAATTCTAGTTGAATCTTCTTTGTGTAGTACATAAAAACACCTCCATAAAGTAATACGATGGAAGTGTAATAAAAAAGACATTTTTAAATATAAAAACATCGCAATCTGCGATGTTTGTTTGTTTTATGGCGGAGTAGGAGAGATTTGAACTCTCGCGCCAGTTTCCCGACCTATACCCTTAGCAGGGGCACCTCTTCAGCCTCTTGAGTACTACTCCAAATCTGAATATGTTTATGCAATGCTATGCATTGCTTTAAAAGTATAGCATAAACAAATTTAAAAGTCTAGTAGTTTTTTTGGAAGAAGAAAGATATGTGTATGCGTATTTTTTACCGTGAGGTATTTTTAAAGGTTGCTGGTAATTTCTTGGGTTCTATGATACGATTTTTTTATAAAGAAGGGGTGAAAGTTATGCGACAAGCACTTATTTTTGATGTTGATGGTACACTTTGGGATACAACCTATCAACTTCCTTTATTATATAATGAAATGTTCAAAAAACTGGGATTTACAGAGAAATGCATTGATCGTAAAACAGTTATGGGATTTATGGGATATACAGAGGAAGAAATTGCGGCAATCATTTTCCCGAATCTTGAACATGAGGAACGTATGAAATATCTTGATATGATTACTCAAGAGGAGTGCCGTTATTTATTAACGCAGCCCGGTAAACTATATCCTGATGTAAAGGAGGTGTTGGACTATCTGCATCGTAAATATGAATTGTATATTGTATCGAATTGCCAAAAGGGGTATGTCGAAACTTTATATGCAGCTCATGGTTTAGAAAATTATTTTTGTGATTTTGAATGCAGTGGTCGAACCGGTCTTTCAAAAGGCGATAACATACGTTTCATCATGGAACGCAATCAATTACAAACGGCGGTTTATATCGGAGATACGTTGAAGGATAAGGAGGCTTGTGATTATGCTGGAATCCCTTTTGTTTATGCGGCTTATGGCTTTGGTAAAGTAGAGGAATATGCGTATAAAATTGATGCCTTTAAGGATTTGATGGAGCTTTTCTGATTTGACATGTGCTAAGAAAACATGATAAATTTATAGTTACGAAAGCGAGGGCGCTATGAATATAGAAAAAGATAATGTTACAGAAACAAAGATTGAAGGAAAGAGTGAGCGGTGCGTAGAAAAGGGAAAACCATCTTTTTCGGCACTTAAGGAAAAGGTTTTACGTTTATCGGAGGGTGTAAAAAAAGATAGTGATAAAGCAATCGTGGAAAATGCTTCTGAACCGATTTATGAAACGATCAAACGCCGCAAGCTGTTTTTTGTATCGGATATGGACGAGGAAGCGGAGTATCTGCATGAAATGTCGCTGCAGGGCTATCACTTTATAAAAAAGAAGGGTATGTGCTATTACTTCCGACAGGGAGAGCCTATCAACTATTACTATCACTTAGGATATTATGAAAAGGATAAGCGCGATGGCGGACGCTATTTGGATAATTATGTTGCGGCCGGTTGGGAAGATGTTTATCATGAAAAAGGGGAGTTTGACGGAATTTGGCATTATTTTCGTGTGGAAATGCCAACAGGAGAGGCTCAGCCTAATATTTTCAGTGATAAGGTTTCACGCTTGGAGCTGTATAATCGACTGTTGAGCAGTTGGCGCTCACTTTTGGCATTAGATGTAATTTGTTTTATTATGGGTATTTTCTTTTATTTGTTCATTGTCGGACACCCTTCGGATTTGTTGGGAATGTTTACGATGATTTGTACCTTTCTATTTGTTATGTCGATTTTGATTTTTATTATTTATTATCGTGCCTATCGAAAAATCAATCATAAACGCACAGAATTGGAAAACTTCTAAGAAAATCAATATTTTGCTTGCGTGAATGATGCATCTATGGTAAAATCATAGACGCAATGGAGGTTTAGCTCAGTTGGGAGAGCATCTGCCTTACAAGCAGAGGGTCAGCGGTTCGAGCCCGTTAACCTCCACCATGAAGCTTTTGAAACCTATCAAAGATAGGTTTTTTTCTTAGAATACTACTTGTGTATCAAGACAGAAAAGTGGTATAATACATTCGCTTAGAAATATGATATGCCGACGTAGCACAGTTGGTAGTGCAACGCACTCGTAACGCGTAGGTCGTAGGTTCAAGTCCTATCGTCGGCACCATATTGTGAATTGGCCTTTGTTTAAAGGCTTTTTTTTATGCTCATTTTTTAATTTGGTGTAAAGCTGTGCTGGACTATAAGTTGCTCAACTTAGTTTATGAGCGAAAGTGTAGAGTTGAAGTGATAAGCAATACGTGCGATAATATATACAAATCGTTTTGGTTCGAGGTGAAAGCATGACGAAGGGTATACTAAGAAAATTTATCGGAAGTTGCTTATTTTCTGTTTTGTTATGCTTTTGGATCAATATGATTCTAAGCTTTTTGGTTGTTGATGGGATAAGTATCGTTTATATAAATCATATTTATTTTTATGAGGTCGCTATGCTTGCCTCATTTTTTATAACAAATTTCGCAATGATGCATGCTAGACGAATAACGATGAAAAAAGTGCTTTTATCGGTAATCGGGAAACTGTGAAAATTACCTTTCTAAATGATCTGCATACCGGCTATTTTTGATTAGCGATGTGGAGTGAAATTGTTTTCTTGCAAATAAAGCTTTGAGAAGGGCATACTATAATAGGGGTGATTGGTACTTATGACAGAAAAGAAAAAGAAATTTGTTTATATTCTTGCTGCAGGTTTACTAGTTGTGTTAAGTGGTATCATTTTATACAGTGTGGATATTGCTTCTTGGTTTGATTTAGAAAAGCTTGAGGCGATGTTGAAGGAAAACGGTATATGGGGGATTGCTTTGTTTTTGGCAATTCGCTGTGTACAAACGATCTTTGTGTTTTTGCCGGGAGAAATTATTGAAATTGCCGCCGGTTATGTATATGGCTCTTTTTACGGCTTGCTACTATGCTTGGTCGGAAACTTCTTAGCGGGATATTTGATTTTTGTATTGGTAAGAAAATATGGTATAAAGCTTGTGCAAAGGTTTTATTCATTGGAAAAGTTAAGAGAAGTTAGTTTTTTAAAGAATCCTAAACGTAGAAACATTTTGTGCATGCTGATTTATTTGATACCGGGAACACCGAAGGATTTTTTATCCTATGTTATGCCGCTTACCGATATGAAGCTATCGGATTTTTTGATCATTTCCATTGTGGGACGAATTCCATCAGTAATTACCAGTACATACGGAGGACATATTTTAGGTGAAAACCAATATATTTATGCTGTGCTGATCTTTGCAGTTGTGGGAGCTGTTTCCGTATGCGGTGTGATGCTATATCAACGTTTAAGTAAAGCACATGCGCATAAGGAATCGAAAAGTGAAGTGATTGGCAGGAAGTAAATGATTTTGGAAAGGTAATTATTTCCAAGGAAATAAAAAAATCAATCCAAAAGGATTGATGAATATACACTATGGTGCAGTCGATGAGATTTGAACTCACACGAGCATACGCTCACTACCCCCTCAAAGTAGCGTGTCTGCCATTCCACCACGACTGCATGATTTGCGTTATCTATCATACTATACTTTACTGAATTTCGCTATCCTTTTTTGTAAAAGCTTATGTTTTTTATAAAGAATAGCACAAAGCTACATAATTCTCACATATTTTTATAGGATAATATTGACATTGGAGGAATGAACATGAAAATAACAAAGAAAACAAGTGAAGCATCGGTTATGGGCATGGTGTTTTATGTGGTGGCAGTTATCTTTTTAGCAATCGCTGCTTTTCAAATCTATCAGGCATATACGTATATTGCTTATCAAAGTACTGCCTATGAGCTGACGTTTGTGGATAGTTTAAGCGTATATATTCAATATTGCAGTTCTTACTTTGCATTTGCCTTTATTGCTTATGGAATCGGTAATTTGATTCATCGAGTTAGCTTTTTAAACAATACTTTAGCGGATATGATGAGTGATGCAGCAAAAGAACAGGAAACAGAAGAAAAAGTAAGTGCGGAGGAATGATTGCTTCTTTCTCATATTGGGGTAGATGATAAAAACGGAGATTTTTGTATGACTATGAAATTTAGTCATATTTGAAATCTCCGTTTTTCTTATTTCTTGTTTATCGAGCAAAGATTGTATGATTTATACTTGCTTTTCTTTTACAGCTCCTCTATGAGCAGCTCGGCAATTTGTACAGCATTCGTTGCGGCTCCCTTACGCACCTGATCACCACAGCACCAAAAGCTTAACGCATTCGCCTGTGTGCTGATATCCTTGCGAATACGACCGACATAGACCAAATCTTGATCGGTTGTATCAAGCGGCATTGGATATTGATTGCTTTTAGGATCATCAACAAGCTTCACACCCTTGGCATTAGCTAGCAGCTCTCTAGCTTTTTCTACGTCGATTGGCTGTTCGAATTCTACCATGATGGATTCGGAATGTGAACGCAGGATAGGGACACGCACGCAGGTACAATTTACAGCTAACTCAGGGCTGTTTAAAATTTTACGTCCTTCGTTTTGCATCTTCATTTCTTCACTGGAATAGCCGTTTTCATCAAAGCTGCCGATTTGCGGAATCAAGTTATAGGCTATTTGATGCTGAAACGTCTGAATTTCCACTTCCTTGCCATGTGCTAATGCTGCTAACTGTTGCTGCAGTTCCATGATGCCCTTCACACCGGCACCACTGACTGCTTGATACGTAGAAACAACCATACGCTTTGCTTTAGCATAGGCATGCAAAGGCTGAAGGGCTACCAATGCAATGATCGTTGCACAGTTGGGATTGGCAATGATGCCATGATGCTTTTTAATATCCTGTGGATTAACTTCGGGAATGATCAGGGGAACATCTTTATCTAAACGATAAGCTGAGCTATTGTCCACAACGATAGCTCCTTTTTCAACAGCGATGGGCAAATATTTTTTTGCAATATCGTTTTCTGCTGCACCCAATACAATATCTATATTATCAAAGCTGTCTGCAGTGGTTTCCTCAACGATATATTCCTTTTCATTCACCGTTATTCTTTTTCCTACGCTGCGCTTGCTGGCTAATAGATGCAATTCTTTGATAGGGAATTTTCTTTCATTCAAAATCTTCAGCATTTCTTGACCGACGGCACCGGTTGCGCCTAAGATTGCCACATTGTATGTTTTCATATTTATCCTCCTCAACTATGTATATGAATTAAATCACAAAGCTTTCATAAATTGTTTTGACGGTTTTTTCATAATCTTCATTTTCAACACCGACAATGATATTCATTTCATCGGTACCTTGTGCAATCATACGAATGTTGATGTTGTTTTGACCGAGTACCGCAAACAGCTTACCGCTGATTCCCGGCTTATACATCATTTGACGACCAACCGTTGCGATCAAGGCAATGTTATCAATGATCTTGATATCATCGGCATGGCATGCCTTTTTCATTTCACCGACCATATCATAAATAACATCTTTTACATCTTCATAGTTTACAACGATACTGAAGGAATCAATGCCACTTGGGATATGTTCGATGCTGATGCGATACGATTCACATACCTCAAGTGCCTTACGGATAATACCGATCTCGTCAGACATGTGATTTTTATAAATCGCAATAACGGTAAAATTCTTTTTTCCGGCAATTCCGGTAATGAGCTGTGCACTTGGCTTATCGTCTTTTTCAAGGATAATGGTTCCGCCTTCTTCCGGGTGATTGGTGTTTAAGATGTTGATGGGAATATTTTTTTCTTTTACCGGGAAGATGGCTTCTTCATGTAAGACACTGGCTCCCATATAGGAAAGCTCACGCAGCTCGCTGTATGTGATCGTATCAATGCGCTTAGGCTTAGAAACGATGCGTGGATCGGCCATTAAAATACCGGAAACATCGGTCCAATTTTCATACATATCCGCATCTAAGATGTCCGCAAGGATCGAACCGGTAATATCGCTTCCTCCACGCGACATGATTTTGATAGTTCCATCAGGCAGAGCACCGTAAAAGCCGGGCATCACAAAACGATCGTGCTTTTGCATATATTCTTTTAAACGTAGACGAGTTGCGTCAAAATCAATTTTTCCGTTGTAGCGGAAGATGATGATATCCTTAGCATCAAGAAAGGGAAAGCCCAGGTATTCTGCCATAAGCTTTGCGGTCAAATATTCCCCACGAGATACAAGATAATCGGTTGAAATGGTTTTGTTTAAGCGCTGTTTGAGCTCCTCTAAATCATTTTCGATGGGATAGGTTAAGTTCAATTCACGCTTCATAGTTAAAAAGCGATCTTCGATTAGCTGAAATAGTGGGTGATAATCGACACTGTATTTAATATGTGCTTCAATTAGATACAACAAATCGGTAACCTTGTTGTCGTTTTTGTGTTCACGTCCCGAAGCACTTACTACAACAAACCTACGTGCGCTATCACTTTCGATAATTTGTTTGACCTTAGCGAATTGAGTGGCATTTGCGACGGAAGAACCGCCGAATTTTGTAATTTTAATCATCATTTTCTCCTTCAAAAATACTTGCCATGAAAGCATTAGGATCTGTTTTCATGACCTCCCTCATATACTGATGCATGAGATAAACCGCTACCTTTTTAATATGCAGATATTCACAACCTTGATAGGTATCAAGCGTATAGCTGCAATCGCTAAATGCACCAAACGCCTTTGTACTGGTGCGAACGATATAATCGCAAAGGCATAGAGATTTATCATAGTGCATTTGGTTGGTAAAGCTAGTTTCAAAACGAGTGGTGTTTTCGTTGATATCAATCATATCCTGCACAATGGCATTGGCAGTTGGAAGCTTGCCTGCACCTTGCCCATAAAACTTTAAATCACCGATGGTTTTCCCATGCAGAGTAATCACATTATAATTGTTTTTGGTGTTACTTTCAATTTCATTTTGTGGAAATAAGACCGGCTCCACGACACAACCGTATTTGTTTCCTTGTCGTTTCGTTTTGGCAACTAAACGAATGTGGTATCCTAAATGCTTAAAGTAGGTAATATCCTGTTTGGTAATAGTACGAATGCCGTAAACTGGAAAATCTTCCGGCACATGAAAAGCATAGGCGAGTGATGCACTGATACGCAGTTTATTACGAATATCAAAACCGTCAATATCGGCACTTGGATCGGCTTCGGCATAACCTAAGCTTTGTGCTTCCTTTAAAATCTTATCAAAATCGGCATTATAGCGCTCCATGTGATCAAGGATATAGTTGCTTGTACCGTTAAAAATTCCGTAAATATGATCGATTTCATCAATACGCATGGCTTTATCCAAGCCTTCGATCCATGGGATTCCTCCGCCGGTCGTAGCTTCAAAATAAAACTTCACATGGTTTTCTTTTGCACATTCGATAAACTCTTGTAAGTATTTTGCCACAACGGCTTTGTTGGCGGTAACAACATGCTTCCCGCTTTTCAATGCTTGTAGGATATAGGTATGAGCCGGCTCAATGCCACCCATCGTTTCGACAACGGTATCACAGTCTTTGTCGTTTAAGATCGTATGGATATCATCACACATAGTGGACAGTATCTTGTTTTTTCCTTTGCGAATAAGGATATGCTTTACATGAAGCTTTTTTGTGAATGGAGTATGTGCCTGTTCAATAATCAAGGCTACTCCGGAGCCAATGGTTCCATAACCTAAAATTGCAATATTCATAATTCTCACCTCTGCTTATTTTTTTTGTCTTTTTATCAAAAACACTTGTATTTGTGATGTGAACATTGTATCATAATAAAAAAGGAAATGCAATAAGGAGATGAATGCAATGGATAAGATGTATCGAAGTACTAGAAATAAAGAACTTGTGCTATCTGCAAAGGAAGCGATTTTAAAAGGAATTGCCGATGATGGCGGATTGTTTGTATATGATGAGCTTGATCAGATCAGCTTGCCGCTGAAAGACATGATGGATATGACGTATGAACAGATGGCAGAGGTTGTCTTAACGCTACTACTGCCGGATTTTAAGGAAGAAGAAATCAAGCAATGTGTGAAAGCGGCTTATGAAAAACAATTCGATGATGAACACATTACGCCACTGTATTCGTATCAAGATACGCATATTCTTGAGCTGTTTCATGGTCCGACCTGTGCCTTTAAAGACATCGGCTTGCGTATGCTGCCACAGCTTATGTCAACTGCTTTGAAGGGACATGATGAAGAAAAAATCATGATTCTAACAGCTACCAGCGGAGATACCGGAAAGGCAGCACTAGCCGGCTTTTGTGATGTAGAGCGAATCGGAATTACGGTTTTTTATCCAAAGGAAGGAGTATCTTCCATTCAACAACTGCAAATGACAACACAGGAGGGAAAGAATACTTGCGTTTGTGCTTTGGAAGGGAATTTTGATGATGCGCAAAGCAGCGTAAAGAAAGTTCTTCATGATGCCTCATTCGCACAAGAGCTGAAGCAAAGCAAGATCTCGTTTTCCAGTGCCAATTCAATTAACATCGGCCGTTTGATTCCACAAATCGTATATTATATTTATGCTTATAAGGAATTGGTAAGGCAAGGAAAGATCAAGTTAATGGAAGAAGTTAATTTCTGTGTGCCAACCGGAAACTTTGGTAATGTGTTGGCGGGCTATTATGCAAAGCTGATGGGGTTGCCGATTCATAAGCTGATCGTAGCATCAAATGCCAATCATGTTTTGTATGACTTTTTAACAAGCGGGGTGTATGATCGTAACCGTCCATTTCATAAAACGATTTCACCAAGCATGGATATATTGATTTCCAGCAATTTGGAGCGTTTGTTATATTATAAGAGTGGAAAAAATGCCGCCTATATTCAAATGCTTATGGAACGCTTAGAAACAAGAGGGAGTTATAGGGTTGAAGATGAGCTGTTGAAGGATATTCAAAATGATTTTGTAGGTGGATATTGTGATGATGAGCAGTGTGCACGGGAAATCAAAGCCTTTTATGAGCAAAGTGGCTATGTTATGGATCCACATACCGCTACTGGCTATAAGGTTATGCGTGAATATGCTAGGCAGGACAAAGAACATGTATGTATACTGTTATCTACGGCAAGTCCTTATAAATTTGCGCCAAGCGTATATCAAGCGTTATTTAAAACGTGTAATATGGACGAATTTGCGTGTATGGAGGAACTTGAAAGGAAAAGTGGTGCAGCGATTCCACAGGCTTTGCGGGAGTTGAAAGAAAAAGCTGTTCGTCATCACGATGTCATTGAAAAAGATGCGATGCGGGAATATGTAAAAAATAAAACAAAGGAGATTTTGTTATGAAGATAAAGGTAAAAGTACCGGCAACTAGTGCGAATTTAGGGGTTGGCTATGATTGCTTGGGGATTGCACTTGATGCATATTGTATTGCTACCTTCGAGGAAATCGAGCATGGATTGGAAATCAGTGGCTGCGAGCAGGCATATTGTAACAGCGATAATTTGTTTTATCGCTCCTTTTGTGCCGCATTGGAGTATATGCAAAAAAAGGTACAAGGTGTACGGATTCATATTGATAGTAATATCCCTACTGCTCGAGGACTAGGAAGCTCGGCAACCTGCATAGTGGCGGGTATTACGGCGGCAAGCGCAATGTTTCAAAATGCTATGAACAAATATGAAATATTCGATTTGGCAGCGAAGTTAGAAGGACACCCGGATAATGTGGCACCGGCTATTTTTGGAGCTTTATGTGTTTCCTTTATGGAAGAAGGACATGCGAGCATGATTCGCTATGGAATTAAAAAGGATATGCATTTTATTGCCATAATACCCAATTATGAAGTGAAAACAGAAGATGCTCGAAAGGTTTTGCCTACGCAAATGAGCTATCATGATGCCGTTTATCAAATGGGCCGATGTGCCGCTTTTGCGAAGGCTTTGGAAATCGGAAATATGCTTATTGTGAAAAAAGCCTGCAAGGACAAAATGCAGGAGCCCTATCGTAAGCAGCTGATTCCGGAATATGATAAAATACGAGCACTGTGTGAACGATTCGGTGCAGATACGATGTTTTTAAGCGGCAGTGGTTCTACAATGATGGCACTGACCAGAGAAGAAGAATGTGCAATGCAATTGAAGAAACAGCTGCAAATTCAATATCCTGCTTGGGATCTTCGCATTCTGCATGCGACCTATGATGGTGTACAAAGTGAGGTGTTATAGAGTGGAAAAATATTATATTGTGGATAGTGTGATTTTACCGGAAGTATTGGACAAGGTGATTGAGGCAAGAACGTTGTTGCAAAACGGAAAGGTGCGTCAGGTGAGCGAAGCGGTTAAGCTTGTCGGAATTTCACGTGGTACTTATTATAAGTATAAGGACTATGTATTTTTGCCATCTTCCGGAATGAGTGAGCGAAAAGCCGTTATTTCTTTAATGCTACATCATGATAAGGGTATTTTATCCGAAGTTTTGAATACGATGTCAAAGGTGAATGCCAATATTTTGACCATCAATCAAAATATTCCTATCAACGGTTGGGCAAGTGTTGTCATTTCTTTTGATTTATGTGAGATGGAAAAATCAATTGACGAGCTATTAGCAATGCTAGAACAGTGTCGTGGAGTCAGCAATCTTCGCTTAGTTGCCGTAGAATAGCTCATGATGAGCTGTTTTTTTCTTGTGATTTTTCTATCAACTTTGCTTTTCTCTGTCCGAATATGATACCATAAATAGGCAAGCTAAGGAATGGGAGGAGAAGCTATGAAAGAGAAGCTTTTAAATCGTGTAAATGACATTGCAGCTTATGTTGCGATTTTTTCGCTCATCATCGTCTTACTTGTTGTAAGTATTGATGTAAATTGCTTCGATAAGAGCTTCTTTCATTCCGAATATGAGAAGCTGGAAACCGGTGTTTCCATTGGCATGACTCAAAAGGATTTGAATAAGGCAACGGATATACTGCTTGATTATTTAAAGGATAGACGTAATAATGTTGATGTGATGATTACCTTAAAAGGAAATGAACAGCCGGCATTTAACAGCAAAGAGGTTGCACACATGAGTGATGTGAAAAAGCTTTATCAATTTGCGATCAATTTAAGAAATATTTGTTTGGTGCTTTTTCTTGGAAGTACTGCATATTTGATTTTCCGTTTAAAAAAAGGTGCTTTAACCTTGCTAAGCATTGATTATATGAAGGCGGCTTCTGTATTTGCGGTTATTTTCGCTTTTTTAGGTCTTTGTGCATATTTTGATTTCGATGCCTTTTGGACCTTATTTCACGAGCTTGCCTTCCGCAATGATTTATGGTTGTTGAATCCGGCAACGGATTTAATGATCAATATGTTTCCGGCACCGTTTTTCTCGGCACTTGTCTTTCGGATCATTGCCATGTTTGCCGGCAGCTTTATTGTCTTATTCCTATTAAGCTACACTTATTTGCGTGTACGCTTAAATCGATTGCATCATGAGGTGAGTGAGCATGTGTAAAAAGCTTATTTTAGCAAGCCAATCGCCGCGTCGGAAGCAGCTTTTAGAAGAAAGTGGCTTAGACTTTGGTATTTGCAGCGAGAAGGTGGAAGAGGTTTATCGCAAAGAGTTAGGGAAAGAAAAAGCCATTGAGCAAATTGCTTATGATAAAGCTGATGCGGTTTTTCGTAAATATCCCGAGGCTATCGTGCTAGGTGCTGATACGATGGTGTGCTTTCAAGAGCATCGTTTAGGAAAACCGAAAGACGAAGAAGAAGCACGGTCCATGCTTCACATGCTCAGCGGACAGACACATGAGGTAATCACGGGTGTGGCACTTTTATCGAAAGAAAAACAAATTGTTTTTCATGCTACAAGCGAGGTAACCTTTTATGAGCTAAGTGAACAGATGATAGATGATTATATAAAAAGCGAGGAGTGGAAGGACAAAGCCGGTGCTTATGGTATTCAAGGTTTGGGTAAGTTGTTTGTTCGCTCCATTCATGGAGATTATTTTAATATTGTAGGGCTTCCGATAGCAAAAGTTTATCGAGAAATCAGAAATATGCAAAATAGTACCTGACTTTAGAGGTTGAATAGTAAAAAATGGTGCAAACCTCTAAAGACGGGTAAAAAATAAAAATTTGACGAAAAAAAAGACGTACATAAACGACATTTGGCTATTTTGGCTATGAGCAAGTGTTAAACTCCCGTATGTATTGTTATGTTTCTGAATTTTTATTCCAAAACCAGAAAAAAATATAGAATACTGTTGACATTGAAAGCGGTACCGGCTATACTTACAGTGTAATACAAATTAAGACTTGTTACTTAATCTAAGCTATTAAGGCAAATTCTTACGTTAGTTTATCTGAGGCGGTAAACTAAATGTTTGAGTTTGCCTTTTTAATTTGTATTAGGGGAGGAGAATCATGCTCAAGTTAGATAAACAGGTGTACAGGACATTTAAAGTAGTGAACAATAATATTGTTATCGTTAAAGATTCAAACGGCCGTGAAATGATAGCGATAGGAAAGGGACTTGGGTTTAAAAAAAGCAAGAATGATATTGTTTATCCTGAAGAAATTATGAAGACATATATTTATCTGGACAGACAGAAAAATTTAAATCTTACTTTATTTGAAGAAGTGCCTTTCGAAGTGATTGAAGTATCACAACATATTATTGATTATGCTGCTAAAACATTGAATCAAAAATATAATGTCAACTTACTTGTCAGTCTTTCGGATCATATTGATTTCAGTGTTAAACAATTCAGAGAGGGAAATAATACCTCAAAGTTGTTTAATGAAGAGATTAAGAGATTTTACGAAGATGAGTACCAAGTAGGTAAGTGTGCTATTCAATATATTAACGAAACTCTGCATGTAGATCTTCCAAAAGATGAAGCAACATCTATTGCTTTCCATTTGATTGTGGCGTCTCAAGAAAAAACAAATATTGAAACAAGAGAATTGCTCGAAGGCGTAAACAGTATTGTGAATATCACAATGAAATATCTTGGAAATCAGATAGATGAAGATTCGTTAGCGTATTCAAGGTACATTATTCACCTGAAATTTTTCTTAAGCAGAATTGTCAGTCATCAAACTTCTAACGGTTCTATTGAAGTTACTAATATATTCGGTCAATTGGTCACGAAGTATGAAGGAGTTGACAGGTGTATTCATGAAATCAGTGAATTTATTAATGGAAAGTTTAATTACAGATGTACTGATGAAGATTGTATTTATTTAATGATTCATATTGTAAGGCTGTATGAGTTACAAAGAAAGGACAATAATAATGGCTAAAATAGATTATGATAATTTGACAAGGCAGATAGTGGAATATGTAGGTGGTGTCGAAAATATCAAAACAATTACACACTGCGTAACACGTTTAAGGCTATATTTGAATGACAGAAATAAAGCAGAGGATGAGAAAATAAAAAATCTACCTGGAGTATTAGGTGTGGTTTATGGAAATCAGCAGTACCAGATTATTCTTGGTGAACATTTATTCCCTGTATTTGATAATCTTGAAAAAAATTATTCAGTACAGACAGAAGCCCCAATTAATGAGAATCTTGATGAAAATCTTGTGTCCGGTAATGAGAAGAAGAATTTCAAATATTATTTTGAAAAAGCAATTACATTTATGTCTCAGTCACTGACACCATTCATTACTGTAGTATATGGAGCAGGTATGCTGAAAGTAATTCTCTCTTTACTGAGTTACTTCATCCCATCAGTAGCAAGTTCTACAGCATATACAATGCTTAACTTCATGTCCAGTGCACCATTCTACTTTATGCCTGTATTAGTGGCATATGGTACAAGTAAAGTTTTAAAATCCAATCCTGCTTTTTCAATGGCAATTGCACTGACATTGGTATATCCGGATTTTAATACTATTATGACTGCCGGAGAAGCTACTACAATGTTTGGACTTCCTGTACATTTAGCTTCCTATGGTAGTACATTACTTCCAGGTATTTTTACAGCTATTCTATGTGCATATCTGGAAAGATTCTTCTACAGAGTAATTCCTGGATTATTCAGAAGTGTATTTGCTCCATTATGTGTATTCTTAATTGGTTTTCCAATCGTTGTATTAGCATTAGGTCCTATTGGTAATATTGTTGGTTCTTGGATTGTCGCAGGTATCATCTGGTTACAAGCACATGTAGGTGGATTTGCTCCGGGTATTATTGCCGCAGCTCAGCCATTCTTGGTTATGATGGGTGTAAATATGTTGCCTGTAGCTCCTATGATGGAATTGTTCTCTCGTACTGGGTATGATAACGTGTTCAGACCTGGTTGGATTTTACATAACATTTCTGAATGTGGTTCCTGTTGTGCTGTTGCTTTAAAAACTAAAGATAAAGAATTTAGGGCAACTGCATTATCAGCTGGTATCGGTGCTATGCTTTCCGGTGTTTCTGAACCTGCATTATACGGTGTTAGTCTTCGCTTGAAAAAACCGATGATTAGTATTGTAGCTGGTGGTATTGCTGGTGGTGCTGTTGCCGGGTTTATGGGTGCTAAAGCTTTTGCAATGGGTTATTCTTCTATCCTTGGTGTAGTTATTTTTGAAAAAACTATGGGAGCAATTCTTGCGGGTGTTGCTGTTTCCTTCGTGGTCTCATTTCTATGCACTTATGTTTTATATGATGGAAAGGGCATCAAATAAGTATGTTTAAGTTGTTTTCAAAAAAAGAAGAAAACACAAATGATTTTGCAGCTGTGGTAAGTGGGAAAATCATTCCACTTACTGCAGTGAATGACGATGTGTTTTCTAAAGGTATGATGGGAACCGGTGTTGCCATTGTGCCTGACGATGATGTAATTGTGGCTCCATGTGATGGAGAGGTCACAATGTTGTTTCCTACCATGCATGCATTTGGAATGAAAAATGAAGATGGTGTAGAAATACTGGTACATATCGGTATTGATACTGTAAATAAACAAGGTGTTGGATTTAAAAAGTTTGTAGATGCTGGCACAACAGTCCACAGAGGGGATAAAATCATTCGCATGAATTCCTATGATTTGAAACAGGAAGGATATGATCTGACAACAATGATGATTTTTCCTGGTTGTGAGAAGAAAATGAGTTTCACTACAGATGGATATGCAAAAAAAGGAAAAACAATAGTAGCTGAATATAAGAAAGAAGGAGAATAATATGGCATTTTTAAATAAAGAAGTAAAAAAGGAATTTCCTGAAGGATTTTTATGGGGTGGTGCAGTAGCTGCTAACCAATGTGAAGGTGCTTATCTAGAAGATGGCAAACAAATGTCTACTGCTGACATTAAAGCAAGAGGTTTTTTTGGAGGATTGAGAAGAGATGCAGATTATTATCCTACTCATAAGGCCATTGACTTCTATCATACCTATAAGAGTGATTTAAAATTGATGGCTGAAGCTAATTTTAATATCTTCAGAACATCTATCAACTGGGCCAGAATTTATCCGACTGGAGAAGAAGAAACTCCTAATCAAAAAGGACTTGATTTCTATCATGATATGTTTAAATACTGTCATGAACTTGGAATGAAAGTAATGGTTACTATTTCTCATTATGAAACACCATTATATTTAGTAGACACATATGGTGGATGGGATAATCGTAAATTTATTGGGTTTTATATGAAGTTTGTCAGAACGATTGTTGATAATCTTGACGATGTTGTTGATTACTGGCTGACATTTAATGAAATTGGTAACGCGGCTGTAAAACCTATCTGTTGGGATGCTGCATGTATTTATCCTGACAGCGAAAATCTGCTGCAAAGAATGTATCAGGCAGCACATCACCAGTTTGTAGCAAGTGCACTTGCAGTAAAGTATATTCACCAGCATTCTAACCATGCTAAAGTTGGGGCAATGATTGCGTACAAGACAGTGTATCCTTACACATGTAACCCAAAAGATGTTATTGCTGCTGAAAAAGAAAAGAGAAAAGAGTATTTCTTCTCCGATGTTCAGGTAAGAGGAAAGTATCCGGATTATATCTGGCAGTATTTTGAAGAAAATAATATCAAAATCACTTTTGAAGAGGGAGATGAAGAAATTATTGCTTCTTATCCTGTAGACTTCATTACATTCTCTTATTACAGAAGCAGAGTAGTATCTTCTGAAGAGACTGAAGCTGCTGAAAAGATTATTGATACAAATACACTTGAAGGTATTGTAAATCCATATTTACCAAAGACAGGATGGGGATGGTCAGTTGACCCAGACGGATTAATGCTGGCTTTACAGGATTTATATGACAGATATCAGAAGCCATTATTTATTTCTGAAAATGGATTAGGCGCTATTGACACGGTAGAGGAAGGTAATGTAATTAATGATGATTATCGTATTGATTACATGAGAAAACATGTTCAGGCTATGCAAAGAGCTATTGAAAAGGGTGTTGATCTGTTCGGATATACTATGTGGGGTCCTATTGATATTGTTTCTAATGGTACAGGACAAATGTCAAAGAGATACGGCATCATCTACGTTGATTTGGATGATGAAGGAAATGGTACAGGAAACAGATATCTGAAGAAGAGTTACAATTGGTACAAAACGGTCATTGGTACTAATGGCAAAGATTTAGGAATTGAATAAAAAATAGAAAAGATGTTCGGAAATCATAGAACATCTTTTTTATCAGGAGTTGTGAATATGGCAATATTGTTTTTAGATGTAGATGGGACATTAATTAATTATAAAGCACAAATACCATCATCAGCAAAAGAGGCGGTTATCGCAGCAAGAAAAAATGGGCATTTTGTATTTTTGTGTACTGGATGTTCTAAACAGGAAATACTGGAAAGACATTTTGATTTTGAATTGGATGGTTTTATTGGAGGAAATGGAAATTATATTGAAGTACAAGGCACAGAAATGTTTCATAAACCATTAACTTATGTTCAATGTAAACATTTTACAGATTGGTGTATTTCAAGATCTCTTGCCTATAGATTTGAGTGTAACAGTGGCATATATATCAGTGATGATTATATGGAAAAGTCAGTACAGGCTCGTATGAAATATGCATTTGGTAATAATAAATCAGCTGTAAATGCACCAATAAACCCAGCTTTTAGAAAAATGACATCAAAATATAGAGATGATGTAAACAAGACAGCATTTGTATTAAATAGTTATCAAGATTATCTGGATGCCGTGAAAGAGTTTAAGGATATGGTTGTGGGAACCTGGGGTGGAAAAGGGCAACTTGCCCTTTATGGAGATACCAGTCCCGAAGGAATCAGTAAAGAATTTGCTATCAATAAGTTACTGGACTATTTACATATGGATAAAAAAGAATCTATATGTTTTGGTGATTCTTCGAGTGATCTTCCTATGTTTAATGCCTGTAATATAAAGATTGCCATGAAAAATGGAAACGATGAAATAAAGCAAAAAGCAACCTATATTGCCGATGATGTAGATGATAATGGAGTATATAAAATGTTCAAACAACTACAAATCATTTAATATGATGCATATAAAAAACAATGTTAAATACATTTCAGAAGATTGTGAAATTTTGTGTATTCCTTTATGGCATGAATGGTTTTTAGATAGTATAGTACCTGACTTTAGAGGTTGAATAGTAAAAAATGGTGCAACACTCGATATTTGATTATCGAGTATGCATCATTTTTATTTGTTTATCTGTTAGATAATAATTTGTTATTGGTTGATTTAATTTTTTGGATAAATCTGTTACGAATTCTTTGCTGGTTAATAGATTTATGAATCTTGTTGAGTTGATTCTTACAACTCGGAATTTTCTCATGAAATCGTATATTGTACTTGCTGAGTATTTATTTTCCAGAATCTTGAATTGAAGGATTCGTGATAATAACACGGCTGTGTAACAGATGAAGAAATGCCCTTTGATCCGATTTTCTTTTTGTAGATAGACCGGACGTGTATCAAGTTCGGACTTCATGATGCGGAAGGATTCTTCAATTTGCCAAAGCTGATGATAAGCATTGTATATGTCTTTTGATGACATATTGATTTCAGATGTTACGAGCATATTATATCCGGCTAGTTCTTTGTCTTTGGCTATAGCTTTTAGATTTAGCTGGGGTTTTATACTTTTTCCCTGATCATCTAGAAACTGCATATATTTTGATGATTCACCATATTCTTCTTTTTTGGCCTGGCATGCACGGTGTGCCTTGGCTTTTTCAATCATTCTATTGATTTCCATCAGTTTCTTCTTCGCGAGACTGAAGTTATAGGTAACTGTTCTTTTTTCTTTTATATTACGAGTTATGACATTCCCGTAATCATCCTTGTATGAATAGGTAAACGTATCGATGCATTCCTTGATTTTATAAACGGGTTCTCCGTTCTGATTAAACACTGTTTCGAATCCGTCATCAAGAAGAACCCATTGTCCTTCTCTTTCAGGAAGGGTTTTTACAGATTTCGAAAACAGATAGCCATCTCCATTATCGATAGCTTCAATAATATTTTTAGCACAGTTAAGGCCTTTATCAGCAATTTGGATGGTACGGCCCTTGATATTGTTTCTTGATTTCAAATCGTGGATTAGATCACGCATGACCGGCTTTTCAGATTCATTGCCTGGGAATATCTTCATGCCGACTGGTAACATCTGTGCGTCTAAAAGAAGGCCCATTCCCACAATAGGGTCCCTTCGATTTTCTTTGGAAGGACCTCTTTTTTGAAGAGTAGATTCCTTATCGATTTCAAAGTAATAGTTTGTACAATCAAAATAAGAACGGCTGGAATCCAGAATAAAATTGTCATCAGTCGCAACGGTTAGTATTTCAACCAGTTTCTCATATTCTTCGCCCATGAATTCCAAGCCCTCCAGGAGTTGATCATAACTGAAGTTTTTTTGAACATATAGCTTTGGAAGAATATCATGAAAAGTCTGATGTTTGGATAAAGGCGCAACAACACGAGCATATACAAGAGCGGAAAAGACATCATATACATCGAACTCGAACTTCCTTGAAGAACTTAAATACCCAAAATGTTCTTTTACATCCAGTATGTTCAAGATTTTCGCAATTGGCACATAACCCAGACACAGTTCTGGTGAAACGTCAGAAATCTGTTGAAAGTTGATGCGACACTTTTCTGTCTCCCGTTTAGAATTCAGTTCATTTACTTCTTTCTGAAAATGAGAGATTGGATCATCTATACCCTGTTCGATAAGAGCATCAACGAACCCGATTTTACGAAAACTTTTATGTCGGGTGTTCTTGGTTTCTGGAGAATAAAAACTCTCATAGATGGAAAGATAAAGTCTGTCATTTCGTTTTGTTTTTTTAAGAAAATAGGCCATAGAAAGTGTCCTCCAAAGATTACACGTTTACACCATAATTATACCAAATAAATAAAAAAATAAAATAAATTTAAAGCACAAAAAACAACGATAAATACTGGAGAATCTCAACTTTTTCTCAGAATAGCCTCTAAACATTCATGGTGCAAACCTCTAAAGACGGGGTATTCAAGGTTTGGGTAAGTTGTTTGTTCGCTCCATTCATGGAGATTATTTTAATATTGTAGGGCTTCCGATAGCAAAAGTTTATCGAGAAATCAGAAATATGCAAAATAGTATTGAAAAATAACCGCGAGCTGATTATAATATAATAGCTCATAGGCCGACATAGTATAATGGTAATACAGGGCAATGGTAATGCTCAGCTCGCAGTTCAATTCTGCGTGTCGGCACCATGTTGTGAATTAGCCTTTATTTAAAGGCTTTTTTTATACTCGTTTTTTAATTTGGTGTAAATTTGGTGAATGATGTATAAATAAAATGATAAGCATTTATAATATCATTTGAATACGATAGCGATGGAGAAGTTAAAAGAAGCAGTTTTTATAGGGATAAAATAGGAAAAGGGAGATCAGAGAGATTGGTAAAAAGCTTTATGATTTTTGATTAAAATGATCGTAATAACAAATCCCATTGTATGATAAAGAAATCATCTTTTTATGTGGAGAATAGCGCTGATCTAAAGAAAAAAGAATTCGACAAAGCATGTGGATTTAAGAAAAGTGTGATAAAATAAAAAAGAAAGAGGTGGCATAATGAAAAAAATAATGATTGTATGTTTAAGTGTTTTTCTATTATGTGCCTGTAGTGGCAATACAGCAACAAAAAAGCCGGTGGAGCTATCGGCGCAAAATGTGATTGATAAGCTGGCGGATAAAAAGCAAAATTCGTTCTTGCTCTACCTGACAACAGAGGATTGTTATACGTGTGATGAATATGAAAAGGTTGTAAACGAATTGTTAAAGGAAGATCCCTTTGATATCTATTATGTGAGTATTGACTTAAATGAAGATGATGCAAAGGTAGTAGCTGCCTTAAATGAGTTGAATATTACGATCGGTAATTTTACCGAATTACCAATGACCTTTTATTTTTACCAAGGAGCATTGCTTCCGGAAAATAAAAAAGCCGGTTATATCGAAAAGGACGATTACCGTGAGTGGCTGAAAGGATTGCACTTGATGAAATGATACAATACATATATACAAAAAAAGATATAAAAGAGATGCTGTCCTCTCTTGGAATTTCCAAAGGTATGGTTGTACTCGTACAACCGGATATGCAGAAACTAGGATATTTAGCCGGAGGAGCGCAAATTCTAATTGAAGCTTTAATGGAACAGGTTGGTTATGAAGGCACATTGGTAATTCCGACCTTTACTTTATACTTGGCAGATCCGGCAAATCGTGAAATATCAATTGCCAGAGATCAATGGCAGTTATTGCGAGAATATGCTCTGCCATTTGATCGCAAGCTCAGTATGCCTCAAGAAAAGAATACGTTTGCCCAGCAGTTTTTATTAAATGAGGGAGTTATTCGCTCGTATCACCCACTATATAGCTTTGCTGCATGGGGGAAGTATGCAAAATTGATTTGTGATAAGCACCCGCTGCACTTTGGCTTAAATCAAGATTCTCCGTTGGGAAAGGTTGTTGATTTCAATGGCTATGTCTTGCTGCTTGGGACGGATTATCAAGAATGCTTGATGTTTCGATTGGCAAGATACCATGGAGAGCAGTTACCGATTAAGATTGTAAGTGCACCGATGGAAATAAATAAAAAAAGAATATGGAAGGATATGTTGGATTTAGATCATGATCAGCAAGATGTGAAAGATATCGGCGAAGCTATGGAAGATCGCTATATCGTAAAAACAGCTATGCTGAATCAAGGTCTTTGCCGCTTCTTTTCCGCACGCGAGGCGCAGGCATTGGCAACAACATATTTTCATATTCATAATGATTGAACAAGAAGCTTTACAACGTTACTTAAATAATGAGCATCGGTAATGTCAAAACGCTTGAGCATTGGCGCATCAATATCAAGAACACCTAACAAGGTGTTTTCTTTTATAATCGGAAGAACAATTTCGCTCCGACTCGCTGCATCACAAGCGATATGTCCGGGAAAGCTGTGGACATCATCTATTAACTGCAAGGTTAAGGTCTTTGCGCAAGTTCCACACACCCCTTTTCCAAGTGGAATATGCATACAGGCAACCTTTCCTTGAAAAGGACCGAGAATCAGCTCATCTTTTTTATATAGATAAAAGCCTGCCCAGTTGATATCTGGAAGCGAATGATAAAGAATAGCAGAAAGATTTGCCATATTCGCAATCATATCATGCTCTCCCTCCAACAAAGCTTTTATTTGTGCTATCATCGTTTCATATTGCTGCTGTTTCATAAAAACACCTACCTTGTCTTTATCATAACATAAAAAATGAAGTTGTGTATTGTTATTGAGGTTACTTTGCCAATAACAAATACACAAGCTTCGATTTCTTGATTCGACTGTTTAAGCCAATTCGCTTTTACTGTTTTCTGCTTTCGTATAGGCTTTGGAGATGTTTGCGGCAGTATCGCTTTTCATCTGATACCACCCTTGCTCACACATCATATTAAAAACATCACGCTGCAGCTTACAAACTGACTGATATAAGGCAGAGATTTCTTTATATAAGGCATCATTACTAGCTTCTTGCGTGAAAGTATTAAACTCTGCTTTCATGTGTTTTAAGCTAATCAATAGGTTTGTAGAGATATCTTTATCGCTATAATTCGCAGCCATTATTTTGCCTCCTTTTTTAAAATATCACACATAGTCATATAGTTGTCATGCAAGGCTTGATTAACATCTTCGAAACAGGTTTTAACGTCTTTGTTCGATAATGCTTCTAATTCATTAGCAATCCTTTTGTTTAAAACAAGCGTTTGATCTAATAAATCATTAAAATACATAATATCCTTTGGTGTCAGCATAGTTATCATTGTATGACATTTTATCGATGTCATATCGCTCCTTTCGTTTATTAGTATGCGACGAAAAAGAAATCGTATTCTAGGAAAATGATACAGCACATGATATAATGAAACACACTCGGAGGTGGGGTATGGAATTAAAAGAAAAGGATCATGTATATATTCAAAGCTTTAAGCATGACGGGAGCTTGCATCGTACCTGGGCATGCGGATATGTCATAGAGGCAAACGAGAAGCGCATTGTGGCGGTAACCAATAAAACATTGGTAAGTGAATCGGACGGGCGAAAATGGGTAACACGAGAGCCGGCGATTTGTTTTTTCTATCCGGACAAATGGTATAATGTTATCTGTATGATACGTAAAACGGGAATTCACTATTATTGCAATATTGCTTCACCGTCTTTATATGATGGGGAAGCAATTAAAAATATTGATTATGATTTAGATGTTAAAGTTGCGCCAAATGGCAAAAGCATAATTTTAGACGAGGAGGAATATGAGAGACATGGGAGAGAGATGGGGTATAGTGAAGAATTGAAAGAAGCGATAGAAAAGGGAATGAAACGAGTAATGGTGGATATACGATTACGGAATTCACCGTTCGAGCATGGGGAGATATGGAAGCTGTATGAAAGGTATCTAAAACAGGTAGGAGAGGATAGAGAAAAAGAGTAAAAAAAGAGAGAAGCAAAAAAAGTAGAAAAAAAGAAGAAATGGCTTGTTAGATTCGTATTTTCAGCTTGGGCGCTACTGCTATTCATATATGTAAACATAGCAATCTCTCATGTGAAATCAACCCTAGGCTTCTTAGGTATTATTATCGGTGGTATGGTTATTA
>NZ_DS483477.1 GCF_000154285.1 Amedibacillus dolichus DSM 3991
ATCGACGGAAAGGGGCAGGCACACACTGAGTCTGTTGTTGCCAAAAGCACACGGCCTTCGGTGCTGGATAACCTAAAACGCCCGGTGCAACCCCGCAGTACAGACAAGAAACCAAAACAGCATGAGGAGGTGCGGTAACATGAATACTAACGATCTGAATACAGCTCTTTATGAAAAGATGGCTGCCGAACAGGACAAGTTCCGGGACTGGCTGAAAAGCCAGCCCCCGGAAGAAGTCTTAAACCATGCCTATGAGTACACCACCCGCGAGGACATCGTGATGGCAATGGAGGAATTGGAGTTGACCGATGCCCAGGCCCAGGCGCTTTTGGATTCCTCCTCGCCGCTGGCTGATGTGTACCGTTATTTTGAAAAGCTGGAGACTGGCTACATGGATGTGATCCGGGACAGCATTGAAAACCGTGCCGATGATGTGTGCAAGGCGCAGGAAGAATTACGAACTGCCCCGCTCTACCCCCATTCTGCCGCCTATGCGTCCGAGCATGGAGAGATGGCACAATATAACCGTTCGTATCAGGCGAACAGCGCCTGCAAAGAAGCCATTGAGCAGACCATCAGCGCCCACTATGCAGAGAACCGGCTGGATACGGAGGTGGCGGTCAAAGATGTGCTGGAAAAGTTCGGGGCGGAACGGGTACAATTCATTCTTGCAAACACCATCCAGCACAAGAACCATGACGGGCGTATCTCTCAGGACAATAAAGCCTGGGCAAAAACCATTCCCATGCCGGAGGACAGTGATGCTTCCCGCCACTGTGCCTATCTGGTTGTGGATGGGGTCAATCCCGGTTTGACCGACCTGTTCACCAGACAGTTCCGAAAAGTCGCTCAAGAACAGCAGAAAAGTTCTGTCCTGCAAAAGCTCAAGCAGGAACCGCCTGCCCGCAAGCCTGCAGCCCCGAAAAAACGGGAGCCGGAGCGATAACCATGGCAAAGCGCAAGCGGGATGTTCCGGTTTTGTTTTGGGTGTCCGCAGAAGAACTGGAACTGATCCATCAAAAGATGCAGCAATACGGAACAGAAAATCTGAGTGCCTATCTGCGGAAAATGGCACTGGATGGGTATGTGGTCAAACTGGATCTGCCGGAGCTGAAGGAGTTGGTTTCCCTGATGCGCCGAAGCAGCAACAACTTAAATCAGCTGACCCGCAAAGTGCATGAGACCGGGCGGGTTTACGATGCTGACTTGGAGGATATATCCCAGCGGCAGGAACAGCTATGGGAGGGTGTGAGTCAAATCCTTACTCAGCTTTCTAAACTTTCATAACAGGGATAGATACTCCATTTGCGGAGGGAGGAACGGCGTTTCTTCGCCGCACCTTCCTCCGCTTTTTCTTTTTGGCGGTATCCTTGTTTTTTGCCTGTCCGTACCGGATAATATGAGTAGAATAAAAAGTGAAGCAAAGGAGTGAAAATAGATGCTGACCTTTGAAAAGGTGCTGGAGATTTTTGCGGATTACCTGACCGCAGACGAGACCATAGAAGTTTATATCAGCCGCCACGGATGTGTAAGGGTTGAATTTGACCAGGATTTTCACTATTGCTCTGGCGAGGTGTGCCATACTCCCAAGGAACTGTTCAATCTCTTAGCTGATGATTACCGGACTTATGTGGAGATTGAACTGACCAAAGGCAGACGGGAGTTGACGGAAGATGATGAGAGAGAAGCGGATGCCCTGTGCAAACGGCATCTGGAGCGTTGGAGGGAGAAACTGGAATGAAGATTTTGAAATGCTTGCTGATGATTGTAACTGCACCGGTCGTTTTGGTGTTGACGCTTTTTGTCTGGCTCTGCATGGGGCTGATCTACATATCTGGTCTGGTGCTTGGTCTGCTCAGCACGGTAATTGCTCTGCTTGGCGTGGCTGTGTTTATTACCTATTCCCCGCAGAATGGTGCAATTTTGCTGATTATGGCATTTTTGATTAGCCCGATGGGACTGCCGCTGGCTGCGATCTGGCTGCTGGGAAAGGTGCAGAGTTTGAAATTTGCGATTCAGGATTGGGTGTATGGGTAAATGATGTGAATATAATTTGGAATGAAAAAGAAGCAGGACAATGGGAGATGAGACCCAATGCCCTGCTTCTCTGTTTATTCGGAACGAACTGTAATATATTTTTGATTGCGACTTTTAGGTTTATCGGGAATAGTCATTTCTAATTGCCCGGATTCTAAAAGCGGATTGATATGCTTCAAAGTGAAGTTTCTTAAATCTTTGAAGCCGCAAAATACTGCAAGCTCTTTCTTGGATTTTGGTGTTGTGCAAAAAGCCAAAATCTGTTTGGATACCGTTGATAGTTCAATAACTTGGTGGGTAACTTGGTGGATAACTTGGTGGGCGTCACCCTCTAAGTTGTAGTTTACATTTTTCAAGATGACTCTGAAATCTGTCGCTGTTGAGGAAAATTCGGGCTTATATGCCTCTGTGTATCCAGGCAGCTTTTCGGTTTCACTGACGATTTTGCGTAGGCCACTTCCACGGCGTTCCATGTACTTCATGCGATGGAACAGGTCAGCAATCACAGGGTTTCGCCGCATGGAACGGATACTGTAAATATCATATTCCTGAATTGATCCACCGCCAAACATACCGCCCGGAGATGTGATTTCCACCCGATCATCAAACATATCAATATGGATTTCGCTGCCAAGCACAATATAATCACGATGGATAAGCGCATTGACAAGAGCCTCTGTCACAGCTCGTTCAGCATAATCCGGTTTGTCTACACGATACTGTGCCTTTTTGACAAAACGGACTTTGGAATTATTGCGAATAAATTCACTGCCGCTGTTCAGTAAATAAATTAAATTTCCCTCGTATTCTTTATCGTCCAGCGCATCATCAAAGATAGAGCCTTTTTCCAAGCCATTCCACCGGGTACAGAACATACGGGAGTTATAAACCGTGTGCTGATCGGTCATGAGTTTTCCGGCATTGGTCAGGAGTCCATTTTTATCAGTCAAACCAAAGGAAACATAATCGGATGGCTCAAAGCGGAGACCGGTCCGTTCCAGATAGGTTGCTTCCAGAAGTGTAAAGCTGTAATCCTTTTTTACCGCGTCTGTTGTTAGGGTATCAAAGGACTGATTGGTTCCCTTTAAGATCAATTCATTCACAATGTAATCAGGGGCAATTACGCTTTCATTTCCAACACGGATATATGCCTCCATCACGCCGTCTGCCTTGTAATAATATGGGGTGCTACGGCCAGGAGAAACCTCCAGAGCTAATAGATTTTTACCATCTTCCTGTAATGGTTTTAAGATAAACTGAGGTAATGGTGTGATACGTTCTTTAATTAAGCGGCTGATCGCCTCAGCATCCTTTTGAACATCGGACAAGCCGATAGGCTCCCGGTCATCAGAGACTCCGAAAAACAGAGTGCCGCCGATCCCATTGGAAAAGGCACTGACACTTTTTAACCAGCTTTTTGGCTTTTTTGTTTCGAGAGCAACTTTGAAATCACATTCCGTTGCTTCGGCAATGAGCTGTTCTATCATAAAATCCCTCCCTTGAGGTTGTAGAATGTTCTTTTTTATTATACCCAGCGGAGAAAGTTATTGCAACGATAGAAGCAAAGAGTTCAGCGAAAAAATATTTATGAGAGGAGGGCCTTCTATTATGGCAACTACAAGAATCATGCCGCTTCATGTTGGCAAGGGTCGCACAGAAAGTCGGGCAATCAGTGACATCATCGACTATGTAGCAAATCCACAGAAAACAGATAACGGCAAGCTCATTACCGGCTATGCGTGTGACAGCCGGACTGCGGATGCGGAGTTCCTTCTGGCAAAGCGGCAGTACATTGCCGCTACTGGACGAGTGCGTGGCGCAGATGATGTGATTGCCTATCATGTGCGCCAGTCCTTCCGCCCTGGTGAGATTACCCCGGAAGAAGCAAACCGGCTGGGCGTAGAATTTGCAAAGCGTTTTACTAAAGGCAATCATGCCTTTGTGGTCTGCACTCATATAGACAAAGCCCACGTTCATAATCACATTATCTGGTCATCGGTCAGCTTAGAATATGACCGGAAGTTCCGCAATTTT
Organism: Amedibacillus dolichus DSM 3991; assembly: GCF_000154285.1. Lineage (GTDB taxonomy): Bacteria > Bacillota_I > Bacilli_A > Erysipelotrichales > Erysipelotrichaceae > Amedibacillus > Amedibacillus dolichus. Next base: position 4,072 of record NZ_DS483477.1, read on the forward strand.
TGGGGCAGCACCAAGGCGGTTCGTCGGCTAAGTGACACCATCTGTATTGAGAATGGACTGTCCATTGTAGAGAATACGAAACTTCACGGAAAGAGCTATAACAAATGGCTGGGCGATCAGGCAAAGCCCTCTCACCGAGAGCTGCTGCGAGTAATGATTGACTGTGCGCTGGAGCAGAATCCAGCGGACTTTGATGCGCTGCTGAAACTGCTTTCCGAAATGGGCTGCGAGGTATCCCGGCGCGGGAAAGCGATCCGGCTCAAAGCACCCGGCTGGAAGAATGTAGCCCGCATGGATGACAAGCTGGGGGCCGGGTACAGTGAAGCGGAAATTCGTGCGGTGCTGGCCGGAGAAAAACAGCATACGCCCCATAAAAAAAACGTCGTGCAGCCGGAGCCGCCGAAGGTCAATCTACTGGTGGACATTCAGGCAAAATTGCAGGCCGGAAAGGGTGCTGGCTATGCTCGATGGGCCAAAGTTTTCAATCTGAAGCAAATGGCGCAGACCATGAATTACCTGTCAGAGCATAACCTGCTGGAGTATGCGGTTTTGGAAGAAAAGGCTACGGCTGCCACGGCACATCACAATGAACTTTCGGCGCAGATCAAAGCGGCTGAAAAGCGCATGGCAGAGATCGCTGTTCTGCGTACTCACATCGTAAATTATGCCAAGACCCGTGAGGTCTATGTGGCATACCGCAAGGCGGGTTACTCTAAGAAATTCCGGGGGGAATATGAGGAAGAAATTCTGCTCCACCAGGCTGCTAAGAATGCCTTTGATGAGATGGGAGTCAAGAAGCTTCCCAAGGTCAAAGAGTTGCAGACGGAGTACGCGAAATTGCTGGAAGAAAAGAAAAAGACCTATGCCGAGTACCGGCGTTCCCGTGAGGAAATGCGGGAGCTTTTAACGGCAAAGGCAAATGTAGATCGAGTGCTGAAAATGGAGGTAGAACAGGATGTTGAAAAAGAAAAAGACCACGGCCAGCGGTAAGCTGGTTCTGGTCAAAAGCGTTCGCAGAACGCGCAGCCACAGAATGAAATTCTGTGTTCAAAGGGGCTTGGGGGCGCTGCCCTCAACAAGCAAGCAGAGAGGAAAATCACAAAGGGATTTTCTTCTCTGCGGGCCTGTGTGTATTAACACAGGCATTGCTTGCCACTTTTGTTCGCAAACAATATCCGTATCCTTTACACGATGATTTACTTTTATTATCATAGTCGTAATAAGTATATAAACTACTTACATATAAGCACCTAAAATATGAAAGGGCTGATAAAATGATGACCTTTGAAAAGGTTTTAGAAGTATTCAACGATTACCTAAATAAAGATAGTGTTTTGGAGGTGGTGAACACTAAGCGAGGATACACCGTTATGATTTGGGATGAAAAAGATGAGCAATGGTTTGGTGTGGAACATTGCAAAGCCCCCGAGCTTTTACGGGATGCCTTACTTGATGGCTATCGTGATTTTTTAGAGCAACAACTTACTCATAACCGCAGGAGTTTAACCGAAACAGAAATCTTAGATATTCAAAACCGATGTGAACAGCTTTATGATTTGTGTGGAGAATAAAAAAATAACCTAAAAAGTGCGATAGCCTGTGTAGGTGTCGCACTTTTTTCAGTTGGCTTGGCTTACGAAAACAGCGTTAATTATTCCGCAGTTTCTCTTGCCTTTTTCAAGCCTTGAGCCGTAGCTTCCATCACGATAAGCTCCTTTTCTTCCATATCATTCAACAGTACATCAACTTGTTTGCGGCGATTGTTGTCGCCATCTTCATTGCATGGAAAAAAGAACTGGTCTACAGAGATGTCAAGCAAGGTAGTAATGAGATAAAATTTGTTAAGCCTTGGGTGCTGCCCCCTGTTCTCTATATACATAATAGAGCGTGGCGTAAGGTCTACCAGTTGGGCAAGATATTCCTGTGTCCACCCTTTTGCTTCCCGAGCTTTTTTTATCGCTATACCTAACGGCTTAAAATCAAGTTTTCTTTCATCTTGGTACATTTTAATATCATCCTATATCATTGTACATTTCGGGTGATGATATTTGAACGAAGTATGATTTTATGTTTAGTAGTGTATAATTTCGTATTAGTGGAGAGAAACTTGCTATTATTCGTCATTCCGTATATAATAATTATATACTCTTTGCGAAAGGAAGTTGATATTATGAATTACATTTCTGTGAAAGCCGCTTCTGAAAAATGGGGCATATCGGAAAGACGGATACAAAAATTATGTGAGGAAAATCGCATTGACGGAACTGAAAAATTTGGTCGTGCATGGATGATACCAAAAGATGCAGAAAAACCCGTTGATGGACGTATGAAAACAAGGAACAAACAGGAGGAGAATCATGGAATTTAATGAAAAGCTACAACAGCTTAGGACTGGAAAGAACTTAACGCAGGAACAACTTGCGGAGCAATTATATGTATCAAGAACAGCCATTTCAAAATGGGAAAGCGGCAAGGGTTACCCTAACATTGAGTCGCTCAAGTGTATTTCTAAATTCTTTTCTGTGACCATAGATGAACTGCTATCGGGCGAAGAACTGATTACACTTGCCGAAACTGAAAATCGTTCCAACTTGAAAAAAATTTACAGTTTCATTTATGGAATATTAGATATGATGGCGGTTACTTTTATACTTTTGCCGTTGTATGGTAACCTTGTTGACGGATATATTTATTCTGTCAATCTACTTTCATTTACAGACACTACCCCAATATATCTTGCAATCTATTGGATTGTTTTTATTGTTTTGATTGCACTTGGGATAGCGAAACTGATGTGTGTTTGTTTTGAAAAGGAATCATGGAGCAACATAATCACAAAATGCTCTCTCGTGCTGAGTACGCTTTTTATCTGCTTCTTCGCTGCGGCAAGACAACCCTATGTAACCGCCCTTATGTTTCTGCTATTTGTTGCTAAAATATTTGTCTGGATAAAGCAAACCCAAACAAAGTAAAATGCCATAAACCCTTTAAAATAGGCTCTGACACGATAAGTGTCGGAGCTTTTTTCGTGCTGACATCTATTGTGTCGGCATTGTGACGGTAGATTTCTTGGCTTCTATGCAATACTCGTGGATAATAAGATTGTGGTCAGCGAAAACAAGAACAGCAACCCACGGAAAGGAGAATCAAATATGGATTATATCATTGAAACAGAAAATCTTACGAAGCGATACGGAACAGCCACCGTTGTCGATAAGGTAAATCTTCATGTGCCAAAGGGCAAAATTTATGGTTTGCTCGGCAGAAACGGAGCAGGCAAAACCACAGCAATGAAAATGATGTTGCAGCTTGCTTTCCCAACGGAGGGAACGGTACGCTTGTTTGGCACAAACTATAAGGAAAATATCCATACCCTTTATAGCAAAGTAGGCTCTATTATCGAAACACCGGGATTTTACAGTAATTTAACAGGGTATGAGAATTTGCAAATTCTCGCTAAACTGCGAGGGGGAGTATCTAAAAGTGGAGTAGAAAAAGCTCTTGAAGTTGTGGGGCTGCATAAGGAGAAAAGAAAAGTCTTTTCCGATTATTCCCTCGGAATGAAGCAACGGCTTGGTATTGCCGCCGCCATTATGCACGAGCCGGAGCTTTTAATACTTGACGAACCGATTAACGGACTTGACCCCATTGGAATAGTTGAAATACGCTCATTTTTATCTGAACTTAGTCACAATCATGGCATTACCATTTTTATCTCAAGCCATGTTTTAAGCGAGATTGAACAGATAGCAGATATTATCGGCGTTATGCACGAGGGGCATTTAGTAGAGGAAGTGAATATATCCGAGCTTCACAAAAGGAATCGAAAATACATTCAATTTGATTTATCTGACAGTGAGATAGCCGGAAAGATTTTAGAAAACCACTACCACATGACGGATTTTACAGTGCAGGACGGTACGGTGAGAATTTATGACTTTAGCCAAAGTGTTGGAGAAATCAATCGAGAATTTGCACGAAATGGACTGCTCGTGACAAGGATAAATGATAGTGAGGAAAACTTAGAGGACTACTTTTCTAAACTGATTGGAGGTGGCGGTATTGCTTAATCTTATTTCTTGTGAATTATTAAAACTAAAGCGTTCAAAAATGGTGCTAATTAGTGTGGCAGGGGTATTATCTACCCCACTTTTGATGTTAATAGAAGCCTTGCAAACACATTTTGATAAGCCGGAGATTATCTTTACCTTGTCTGACATATACAGCGACAGTGTACTGTATATCATGCTGCTGGTAAACATTATGATATATGTGGCAATTGCAGCTTACTTGTTTAGCAGAGAGTACACAGAAAGCACCCTCAAAACCATATTGCCCATACCCATTTCAAGGACAAAACTATTAATTGGAAAATTTTGCACCCTGCTTCTTTGGATTGTTATGCTAACCCTTGTAACATGGGCAGGTATATTTATCGTTTGTGGGCTATATGACGCTGTCTTTACATTGGAGGGATATAGCTTACTAGTGGCAATAGTATGGCTCCCCAAGTTTTTGTTTGGCAGTATCCTGATGTTTTTAACAGTTTCTCCTTTTGTGTTTGTTGCTATGAAAACAAAAGGATTTGTCGCCCCGATGATTGGCTCTGCCGTGATTGTCATGGGAAGTGCCGCACTTTCAAATCAAGAATGGGGAGCGTTGTATCCGTGGACAGCCACCTATTTCTTGGTGCAGGGTAAACTTCAGAGTACCGGCTATCCTACACTGCTGTCTGTATCTATTATTATTCTTGTATCAGCAGTTGGTTTTCTTATGACCTTTCATCATTTTAAAAAGGAGGATTTGAAATAATGGTACTTGATTTTATAGAAATTTTAAAAGTTATTTTTCTTGGAATTGTTGAGGGTATTACTGAGTGGCTACCTATCAGCAGCACAGGACATATGATTCTTGTGGACGAATTTATCACACTTAATATGAGCGAAGCATTTAAAGAAATGTTTTTTGTTGTTATTCAACTTGGAGCTATACTCGCAGTGGTTGTAATGTTTTGGAACAAGATGTTTCCCTTTCAATTTAAGAACAAAGCACAGTCAATTGTTAAAAAGGATACTTTCTCGTTGTGGTTCAAGGTTGCGGTAGCTTGTGTACCGTCAGCTATTATGGGGATTCTATTTGATGATTATTTGGATGCTTACCTCCAAACCCCCATTGTGATTTCAATCATGTTAATCTTTTATGGTTTGTTATTCATTCTCATAGAAAATTGGAATAAAAAGCGTACTCCTACTACTATGGCACTTTCTGACATCAGCTATAAAACAGCAATCTTGATAGGGGCATTTCAAGTGTTATCACTTATACCCGGCACATCACGGTCGGGAGCAACGATTATAGGTGCTTTACTCATAGGAGTTTCACGAGTGGCAGCAGCAGAGTTTACTTTTTTCCTCGCAGTACCTACTATGCTTGGAGCAAGTGCTTTTAAGCTGTTAAAATTCGGGTTTGAATTTACAAGTGCAGAACTGCTCGCTCTTGTTCTCGGTATGGCTGTGGCATTTGCGGTATCTGTCTTAGTAATTAAATTCCTAATGAACTTTATCAAAAAACATGATTTTAAGGTGTTTGGTTGGTATCGAATTGTGCTTGGTATACTTGTTGTACTTATAAAATCTTAATAATGCGTTTTCTTTGTGCGCGAATAAAAATGCCAGCTGGTCCTTAAGATCAGCTGGCATTTTTGTTTCTGGGGATGGAAAACAACCCAGAGATTCTCGTTGTCGATCTCCTCCTGATTTTAGTTTGCATGGTGAATTTTGCAAATTGAATCTACAGGAGGTTAATAATGGGATTTAATTATGGATATGAGAAAAAGAAGTTTGATAGTAGATGGAAGCGTTTAGAAGTTGAGTATTGTGATGCAGGGATGAGCGAAGAACAGATTGCTGCCATGAAAGAATATGACTGGGCATGGTTTTGCAGTCAAAGGGTTTTTCAAAACCATGCGCAACCAATACCTTGTGAACAATATGATGAAGTATGTGGTCAATCACAGCTGTTCCGAAAGTTTGCATCGTTATCTTATCAATGGGATGTTGATAAGATTGATCAAACGCGATATGGATGGTTGGCTTCGGTGGAAAACGAACAACTACTGTTGAGATTGAAGAAGCTGTCGAAGAAAGATTTGGAGCTATTGACATTACTTTTTGTGGATGGTTATCGTCAAATTGATGTAGCACGTCTTTGGCATTGTTCCAGAAGTGCTGTTGCACAAAGATTTAAAAAAATAAAAAAATTTTTGAATAACACTTAACAAATGAAGCGTATCAGTGCCTACCCATTGAGGGAAGAACATTCTCCCAATGTGGAGCTTGACAATTTCATAGACGGCATTTCCGGTACATAACCTATGTACGAGCGAATCAGGCACGCCGCGAAGATGGACAGCCCCAGGAGGTGATGAATAGGACTGTTCCGAGCGATCCACGTCAGCCTGATACCCGAAAGTGGCATTTCAGGGCGCGATGACTGCATAGGGGTTAAAGATACTTCCTCACGGCCTCCTAAAGACTTGGGGGGAACTCTGCGGCGCACGAGTAAAACGACGCTGTGGAGTTATGACAGCCGCGCCAGCGGAGACCGGAATGTCCCCATCGCCAGGGGTGCGTGGCAAATGTGGCGAGTAAATTTTTCAAAGTCAGATACCATGCGCTGGCAGCTTCGGTTGCCAGCGCATTCATGTGATTTTGAAAGCAACAACCACATCTTTGACAGAAAGGGGGACCACCTATGGAAAAATTGATTTCGCGGAAAGAGGCTGCCAAATTACTGGGGATTAGCATTGCCACTTTGGATGCAGCTCGAAACAGTGGGCTAATTTCCTATGTTCAGTATGTGCAAAATGGTTGCGTGTACTTTACAGATGCTGGCCTTCAGGAGTATATCGCAAAATGCACCCATCGTGCAAAGCCAGTGGAAAAAAGCGCTACATACCGCAAGCTGCGAAGTGTCCGAGCTTGAGCTGTTCCGTATCCTTGCTGGAACCTAATATGTCTGATAAAACAAAGGTACAGCGCTGGACATTATTCTTAGGAGGTGACGGAATTGGCAAAAAGAAAAAGGGCAATTCCTCAATATGGTACGGTCGTGCTTAACGGCATTGAATATTATAGAACCAGAGTCGAAGATTCGGATGGAAACAGAGTGGCGCTTTATGCAAAGACGCCCGAAAAGCTTTATGACAAGGAACTGGAGGCGTTAGAGCAGATTGACAGTACTACGTTTCGTCGAAGATCGCCTACGGTTGCTGAGTACTGTGAGAAGTGGCTGCTGATGCAGTCCGTCCATGTTCGGGCCACCACCTTGACAGATTATACCTCTAAGGTGCGGCGGCACATTATTGGAGGGCTGGGAGACAAGAGAATGGCTGATGTATCCCTGGATGACATCCAACTTGCCCTCGTACCTGTTTCCAAGAAGTCGGCTTCGGTTTATAAGTCTGTGGTGATTCTCTGCAAGTCCATTTTCCGGGCGGCCAAGGAGAGCCATGTGATTGACGAGGACCCGACCATATACCTGGATGCAAAGGGAGGAGTTCCCCAGGAAGAAAGACAGGCATTGACGGATGAACAGGTTGAGCGGCTTTTGGACACGATCCGGGATTTGCCGCCCTATGTATTTGTGATGATCGGTTTATATGCCGGTCTGCGCCGGGAAGAAATCCTGGCGCTGCAATGGGATTCTGTGTATCTGGATGCAGAGGCTCCGTACTTAACGGTACGGCGGGCATGGCACACAGAACATAACAGGCCGGTCATTCTTACCGAGCTAAAGACCAAAGCGGCACAAAGAAACATTCCTCTCCCGGTCTGTCTGGTTGAATGTCTGAAAGATGCAAAGAAAAAATCCACTTCGGATTATGTGATTGCCAATCGGGACGGTGATCCGCTATCCTATACACAGTTTAAGCGGCTGTGGCAGTATATTGTGACGCGGACTGCAAAGCCGAGAATGGCCAGAAAACTTGTGGACGGAAAGTATGTAAAATATATGCTTTACCCGAAACTTGGAGAAAAAGCCAGGAATAACGGCCATGTGGTATATAGCCTGGATTTTGAAGTGACACCGCATCAGCTGCGGCACACCTACATCACCAATCTGATTCATTCTTCGGTGGACCCCAAAACGGTACAATATTTGGCGGGCCATGAAAGCAGCAAAATCACGATGGACATTTACGCAAAGGTCAAATACAACAGGCCGGATGATCTTGTCAAAGCAATGGGCTGTGCCTTTGACTTATGGGACGCTGTGTAAGTTCCGAACAATTCAGAAAATGAAGTAAGAGCGAGACAAGGATGTCTCGCTCTTAGTTTTTCCTTGGCCGTATCTTTGATTCAATTTGAAATCTCTGATAAAAAGGAGGTGTAGATACATCACCACGCGAGAAAGGAAATTAATTATGGCAAAGAAGAAAAAAAACATACCTCAATATGGAACCGTCACACGAAAGGGTGTCCTGTATTACAGAACCCGGATTCTGGACGCAGACGGCAAGCAGGTGAGCTTGTATGGGACTACCTGCGAGGAACTGTACGATAAAGAGCAGGAGGCGAGACGCCAGGTAGCGGAGATCATCTTCCACCGGGAGCATCCTACTGTGGCCGAGTATTGTGAGAAGTGGCTGTTGATGCAATCCGCAAAAGTGTCGCCGGCTACACTGAAGGGCTACGCCTCCAATATGAAGAACTACATTATCAAGCCTTTGGGAGATATGTATATGGAGGAAGTAACAGCGGATGATATTCGTCTGGCGCTGATCCCATTGTCCAATAAGTCCGAGAGCCTGCACAATACGGTGAATATGCTCCTCAAGTGCATTTTTTACTCGGCAGAGCGGAGCCAGTTGCTGGAATACAATCCGTGTGAGGGGATTTCGGCAAAAGGAGGGAAACCGACCCAAAAGAAAGATTCGCTGACAGACCAGCAGGTGGAAGTGCTGCTGGAAACCGTCAAAGGACTTCCGCCGTATCTGTTTACCATGATCGGCTTATATGCCGGTCTGCGCCGAGAAGAAGCTCTCGCCTTGCAATGGGATTGTGTGTTCCTCGATGCACCCACTCCATATATCTCTGTGCGGCGCGCATGGCGATCAGAGCATAACAGACCGGTTATCTCTACAACGCTTAAGACGAAAGCAGCAAGAAGGGATATTCCCATTCCCAAATGCCTTGTGAATTGTCTGCGGGAAGCCAAGGCTGCCTCCAAATCGGAATATGTGATTGCCGATAGTGAGGGACAGCCCTTGTCATATTCGCAGTTCAAACGTGTCTGGCAGTACATCGTTGTTCGGTCTACCAAGGAGCGTACCTATTATAAGTATGTGAACGGACAGAGCATCAAGTACACTGTTCAGCCGAGTCTGGGAGGACATCAGAAAAACAATCCCAACATTGTGTATAGCCTGGACTTCGATGTGACACCGCACCTGCTGCGGCATACCTACATCACCAATCTTCTGTATGCAGGTGTTGACCCCAAGACGGTCCAGTACCTTGCCGGACATGAGAACAGCAAGACAACTATGGACATCTATGCAAGAGTAAAGTATAATAAACCAGAACAGCTATTCGATGTAGTAAATTCTGCATTTCATCAAGCTGTTCCCTCGTAAAAGTGGCCTGTTTTTTGGGTTAAGGAATAGGACAACCGAGGGGTCGAGGCTCAAAAAAGCCCGGAATATCAAGGAAAATCATCGCTCAGACGATTGAAATACGGTCTTAAGGCTGCACGTCGTGCACCACAGTTCTCTAAACGTTAGTAAATTGTTTGAGGAAAACATTCGAAAAGCCCCATTTTATGGGGTTTTTCTTTTTTTTATTTTGTCTAAAAAACCCTCATAAAGCTGCAATATGGTAACAAATAAAGCAACTTCGCCTCTCACCAAAAATGTGGTGCAAAACTGTGGTCTAAGCTGCTTTATTTAGAGAATTGTGGAGATAGACTGTGGTGTGAGACTGTGGTGCGAGAATGTGGAGAGAGAATGTGGTGCGAGAATGTGGAGAGAGATTTGCTGCTTTATTTTTTCCATCTAGCACTTAACCGATGCTGGAACATACATTTTGTTCACTGCTTCTATCAATGTATCGACATCTAAATGCGTATATACACGCTCTGTAAGTGACATAGCCCCTCTGTGTCCGACGATCAATTTAATTGATGTTTGGTCTACTTTTGCTTCAGCAAGAAGCGAAATGCAAGTGTGTCTCGTGCAATGTGGAGTGTAACGTTGCATTCCATATGGTTCCATTAATGGAAACCAATAAGCATCAATATAATTTCTATACTTGAATGGTTGCATGCTAGGCATACAAATTAAAGTTTCTGCTTGTGAATATTCGTACCAGTTTTTGAAAAATGGCAAGATACAATCAGCAATAGGAACTCTACGAACACCACTATCTGTTTTACTTTTGGTTATATCAAAGTATTGTTCCTCTAGATTGACATTCTTCTTTTCTAATTTTAATAGTTCTCCAATTCTTACTCCTGTATAAATTATGATGCTAGAATAAAAACCGTATCAGTTAAATGTGAGAGTTAAAGCATCTTATGGTATACTGTCATAAATTATTAACACAGAAAGAAGAGGAATTTAATTATGGCTAAACCTACATTTACAGATGAATTTAAACAAGGAGTTGTTCAGTATGTACTTGATCATCCTGATGAATCTAAACTTTCTATTGCTAAACGTTTTGACATTGCTGACAGTACTGTTCATAAATGGGTGAAAGATGCTGATAAAAATAATGGTACTATTGTTTCCAGAGGTTCTGGTAATTTCTCTAGTGATGAAGCTAAAGAAATTGCTCGTTTGCGTAAGGAGCTTAAAGATACACAGGATGCGCTTGATGTCTTAAAAAAGGCTATTGGCATACTGGGAAAATAACGAAACAGGAACTTTATTATCAAATCAAAATAAAAAAGCAGAATGATAATAATGCTTCGATTTCCGGTATGCTCGATAAACTTAATGTCAGTAAATCAGGATATTATGATTACGTTAACAGAAAACCTTCTAAACAAAAAGTTAGAAAACAGGAACTCAGTAAAAAAATAAAAGCAATTTATGAAGAATCACATGAAATTTATGGAGCACCGAAAATAACTGTAAAACTGAATCAGTCAGGAATAAAAGTCAGCGAAAAATATGTGGGCAATATTATGCGTGAGATGGGTATTAAAGCCCATTATATCAGACCATGCACAATAACCACTAAGGACAGTGATTTTTCATCAAAACTGAAGAATATTCTAAAACGTAATTTCAATCCTGAAAAGCCGAATTCAGCCTGGTGTACAGATATAACCTATATTTGGACACAGGAAGAAGGATTTGTGTATCTGACAAGTATAATGGATTTATACTCAAGAAAAATAATAGCCTGGAAACTAACAAAAACAATGGAAGTAGAGGAAGTATTAAAATGTCTGGAAGAAGCAAAAAGGAGGAGAAAAACAGATAATCCGGTAGTAATACACAGTGACAGAGGTGTTCAATTCACATCAAAAAAATACTATAATCTAACGGTAGGAATGATCGGCAGTTACTCTAAAAAAGGGAATCCATGGGATAATGCATGCATAGAATCATTTCATGCATTGATAAAAAGAGAATGGCTAAACAGAAAAAAGATAAATGACTATTCAGAAGCTTATCAGATGGTATTTGAATACATAGAAGGATTTTACAATACAGTAAGAATACATTCTCATTGTGATTACCAATCTCCAAACAAATATGAAAAAAACTACTACCAGAATAATTTAAACTAAAAATTGAAAATTTTTATATTTTAGTTGTCCGAAATCTTGACATAGTACCAAAGCTATCCAATATGGTTATGAGCATTTCTTTTGATATAGAGTTAGATAGTTCGATACGCACATCATTTTTCACTAAAACCGCAACAGTAGAGGTATCCTTTGCTTCTGTAGATGTAGACTCATTAGTTTCCACTATTAGAGGCATGAAAGAAACAGATTCGTTTTGAGTTATCGTATCACAAATTTCGTTCCTAATTCTTTTTAGCCAATAATAGTAAGTTGGAGTAGGAATAGCATTCCTTTCGCACCACTTTCTCACTGATAAGCCACTTGATCGACATTGTTGTATTCTTTCTATCCATTCTTGTTTTCTGGCATGCTTACTTACTTCATTCACATTCATTACCCACACCCCTTAAGTACTAATGTTATAGTATTTCGACCAGTCAATTTACTATAATAGAGCAATTTGACTATCAGTTTACTTTAACTTTATCTTAAGTATGTGCTTTTTTTACTTATCCTTCAATCCACTTTTTATTTGACGCTTACGTTTAAGAAAATCTGTTATATCTTTTGGATCTGTATAATTCATAGATGCAAATTTATTACTAGTTTTCGATTATTTGCTAAAACGATATCTTTTTAAAGCAATTCATGAATGTATCATTTTTTTGATTTTATATTTATATCAGTTTTCACCATTCGAATAGGGTATTGAGCTTTTCTCAAACCATTAACAATGAATCCAACATCATGGAAACAAGTGGTCTACTTCCGACGAATCGAATGGATATTTTTCAATCGAATCGACAGCTTTCCATCATCTTCCGTAATAAATTCAACATCATTTTTACTATTCAACAAATCAACAGGAATCGTTAATTCAATCCCGCTGTCTGTCCTTATTTTTTCTGTTTTCTCACTTTTTGCAGGACGTATATTTTCAACACTCATGGAATCAACGCCCTGAGATTTCATATCACGTACAAAATCCTGTTGAGCTAACGTATGACCACGAAAAACCTGCTGTGCAATTTCTTCAGCCTGCAAGGCATCTTCTTCTTTGATACATTCCACAACAGCACTCTTAAGTGCCGGCATAGTTTCAAGAGCATTAAGATTGTAGCGTTCACTAATCACTTCTGCACTCTCACTCATGATCTTTAATGTTTCTTTGTAGCTTTGTTTTGCTTTACACTGCAAGATCTCCTCGAATACATAGGTGTTGTGATAAGGTGTCTCAATAAGCTGTAAAGCCGATGTGGCATACTCTATAATAAAAATACGATCATCTTTTAACAGACTTTCGGAAAACAATGCTTTATGCAAAAGGAATTCATTTTCCACTTTCCCGCTGTTTGTATGAATAACATGCGTCAACTTTTGTGTGTTGGCATTATCAATACCAACAAGGTAGCGAATATCATCTACTTTCACTTCACAAAAAATAAAATCGCTGGAATGGAATACATTATACTTACGTTTTTCCTCAAAAATACGTTGTGCAATTCTTTTTGAGGTCTCTTCAAAAGTTGCTTCAGTCGTTTTATAATCAAAGATCCATTTTTCAATATCGCTGTTGTCAAAGGTTGCTTGGCGCTTATTTTGACTTTTAAAAATGCGCTTTAATTTCGACATAAGGATTGGTTCAATCTCCTCGTTTAGTTTTTCCATTGGTACCTCACTTGGTGCAAACAGGTTTTGTGCGGTATCCATAATATGTAAAATGCAGCGTATGAGTTCCATATACTATCCTCTCTCTTCTGTTTTATTATAGTACCATAAATCTTATGCAAAAAAAATAAATTGATCATTTTTTAAATCCTTACAGATACATGCGCAAGAAGTGGCGAAAGTTTAATAATAGAAATATAAGCAATTTAACAGCTGCTTGCAGAAAATTCAAAATACTGGAAACATAGCAAACGTATTCTCCATCTTTCCGCTATTGTTTTGAGAAAAGAAATTTACCAAATGCATAGAACAGTGTAAAATAATGATATAAACAAGCTGCTTTCGAATAGATAGGGGGATTTACACATGCTCAAGATACAACCATCGACTTTATATAGTGTAGTAAGTGATACAACAAGCATTCGTTTAAGTGAAAGCTATTACCGTTATGATAATGTAGAAGAAATACATATTACCTTTGATACGGATATGTATATGTATTGTGTCATAGCCAGAGTAAATGTGTTAGGAAAGCTGAGTCAATGCCGGTTGTGGATCGATGAAGAAGGAAATGTGGATTCCTATCAGTGTCATCGTCTATTTGAAACGAAACAAAGAGATAGCAGCATAGTTTCTTATGAACGAGATTGTCCTTGGTGTAATGAGGAAAGTGCCTGTGGTGATATCGGAGCAGTATTATTAAAACTAGCAGCTTTACCAGATGAAACGATACCGTTTCACTATATTAGTGAAAAAAGGCTTTCACAAGAAGAAAAAGAAAAACGCAGGCAGGAGGAATATCGTAAGCAGCAACGAAACAGAATGCTAGCATTTGGCAAAACAATGCTTCGTGAACAAAAGCGAGCGTATGAGAATAAGATCGTATCCCTTACACAGCATCAGCAATATGAGCTTCAACCGGAGCTTGCGTATGATCATGTAGATGAAAAGCTGTATGTATCCTTTCGTATCGGTGCACAGAAAAAATACGTGTTGAAAGATATCGAAACATTTTTAGAGCGTATCGAAAATCATATATATTATAAATATGGGAAACAATTAGAATTTGTACACTGCATGGAAGCTTTTGATGAAAGATCACGAAAGCAGATTAGCTTGTTAAAGCAATGGTGTGAAGAACGGCAACAAGCCCATTTGGAATATAATGGATATTATTATGGCTATTCACGTATTACACGTTCACTTGCTCTGTCAGAAAATGAAATAGATGCATTCTTTGACTTATATGATGGACAAGATACAGAATTTACGTTAATAAAAACGGAGCGAAGAATCAGAATTCTTGTTCAAGAAGAGGGAGATTTGTTACACTTTTCTTATGACGATGAGAAATTGATTGTTGGCAATAAGCATTTGTATACTATCACACAAGAGGTCGGGCAAACGGTAGAACTTTGTCAAATTACTTTGGATAGTGAAGGCAAAACCATGAGCTTTTTAAATGATATTACATCAAATGTTCTATATATCGAAAAAAAGGAATATGCAGCCTTTTACAAATATGTAATATCCGATATTCAGCCTTATTTAGATATTATCGGTTTAGAATGTTTAAAAGATCTTCCTGAGCCATACAGCGTGATAAAGCTATATGGGGATATTGATGCAAATGGACAAATGTATATCAAATTAAATTATTATAATGAAGAAGGAGAGCGAGGAGAAGGCTTTGATGATAACCCTATTACCTCCTATGCACAAGATGTTGTAGAAGCGTATATTAAAAGTTATGCTTCTGTCATTGATTACGATGCACATACTGCTTATTTTGATATGGATAGAGAAGATACCTATACCTTTGTTTTAGGAGGACTTTCATTTTTGAATTCATATTGTGAAATTTATGTGAGTGATGCTTTAAAAAATTTAGAAAAAGAGCATCATTATACGATCCAAGTAGGTGTGCGAATAGAAAATGATTTATTAGGAATTGATATTCAAAGTCTTGAGATTCCAAAAGAGGAACTATCCGCGGTTTTACGTTCCTATCGTCGAAAGCGTAAGTTTTATCGTTTAAAAAACGGAAACTTGCTGAATTTGAATTCTCCGCAGTTAAAAGAGCTTGATGATATGTTGGAAAGCTATCATTTATCGGGAAATGATCTTGTAGACGGTAAGGCAACTATGGAAGCTTACCGATTGTTTTCAATGAATGATAAGGCGAATCAAGCTCAGTATCTTGATATTCAACGCAGTGCACAGTTTCAAGCCAAGATCGATCAGTTTTACAGCAGCAAAAATAAAAGCTATCCGCTTCCATCACCTTATGATAAAATTTTAAGAGATTATCAAAAAGAGGGCGTGCAGTGGTTATCCATGATGCGCGATAGTGGCTTTAATGGCATTTTGGCAGATGATATGGGATTGGGGAAAACACTTCAGGTAATTGCTTTACTGGATTCAAAAGTAAGTGGAAAAACGAGTATCGTTATATGTCCGGCTTCCTTAATATATAATTGGGAAGATGAGATTCACCGGTTTTCAAAGACGTTAAAGTGCAAATGTATTTGTGGAAATGCGAAGCAAAGAGCACAGGAAATTGCGTCTTATTCACAATATGATGTTTTGCTTACAAGCTATGATTATATCCGCCGTGATATTGAGTTGTATGAAGCTATGACCTTTTATTATGTTATTTTAGATGAGGCGCAATATATCAAAAATCAAAAGACACGCAATGCCCTTTGTGTAAAAAAATTAAAGGCTGAGCATAAGTTGGCCTTAACAGGTACCCCGATTGAAAATTCATTGGCAGAACTTTGGTCTATTTTTGACTTTCTAATGCCGAATTATTTATTTAATTATCATTATTTTCAAGCACATTATGAAAGTGAAATCGTCAAAAATCATAACGAGGAAGTGCAACAAAAATTAAAGAAGCTGGTAGCTCCTTTCGTATTAAGACGGAATAAGAAGGAGGTCTTAAGAGAGCTTCCGGATAAGATTGAACAAAATTATATCATTGATTTTAGTGAAGAAGAAAACAAATTATATGTAGCACATTTAGCTCAGGTAAATCGAGAATTAAGTCAAATGGTAAATATGCAGAGTACAGATAAAATAACGATTCTAGCAATGCTTACAAAGCTAAGACAATTGTGTTGTGAGCCTCGTTTGGTATTTGAAAATATACATGAGCCTTCTTCTAAGCTAAAGGCTTGCATTCATTTGATTCAGACTTTAAAGGAGAATAAGCAAAAGGTTCTTTTGTTTTCTTCCTTTACAAGTATGTTGGAGTTGATTGCCGATGAATTATACAAAGAAGGAATTTCTTATTATATATTGACAGGTGCTACGAATAAGGAAGAACGCAGGGAGTTGGTGGAGCGTTTTCAAAATGACTCAACGACTGTATTTTTGATTTCCTTAAAGGCAGGAGGAACCGGTTTGAATCTGACTTCCGCAGAGGCGGTTATTCATTATGATCCTTGGTGGAATCAATCTGCACAAAATCAAGCAACGGATAGAGCTTATCGAATCGGACAAAGGAAGAAGGTACAGGTATTTAAACTGGTGATGAAAAACAGCATTGAAGAAAAGATTCAAAAGCTGCAGCTAATGAAAAAGGAGCTTGCGGATATGTTTGTGGAAAATAACGAGACAAATCTTGCGAAAATGAGTAAGGAAGAGCTGTTGTCATTGTTTGAAATCTAAGCATAAGGTTAATGAAAGTATAAAGTGAGGGAGTTAGTTATCGAATGAAGGAAGTTTATTCGTAAAAAGACAAATGATATTCTTTATTGACTGATTCTGTATTAGGTATGTTTCATAGCTTGGTGTATGCAATATAAATGAATGCATATTGCATATAATATGCCATGCATTCCATGTTATAATACATATAAAAGTTGGGAATAAGTCCCCGGGAGGAAAAGAAATGAAATATCAAATGTTAGGTGATTCCGATTGTCCTTTGTTGCATGTAGAATTGCAGAATAATGAATCAATAAAAATTGAAAGAGGCGCAATGGCGTATGTGTCAAATGTAGAGATTGAAGGAAAGATGAATAGTTCGAAAAAGGGCTTAGGTGGTGTATTAGGAGCGATTGGCAGAAGTATGACGAGTGGTGAAAGTGTATTTATTACGCATGCTACCGGCAAAAGCAGTGATGCTTATATCGGAATTGCACCATCTATTCCGGGAAAGATCAAATGCTTACAAGTGGGAGGTATGACGCAATACCGTTTAAATACCGGAGCTTTTCTAGCTTGTGATATGAGTGTTGAATATATGATGAAATCACAGAATGTCGGCAAGGCATTTTTTGGTGGAACCGGAGGGTTCTTCGTGATGGAAACAAGTGGAGAAGGCGATGTTTTGGTAAATGCTTTCGGTGATTTGTTAATGCTGCATGTTACTCCTGATCGCCCGATTACCATTGATAATGAACATGTAGTTGCTTGGGACGCATCTTTAAACTACGATATCCATATTGCTAGTGGAACATTTGGCTTTACGACCGGTGAAGGATTGGTAAATGAATTTCATGGTGAAGGTGATGTATGGATTCAAACACGTAACCTTCATAGCTTAGCTGATGCCGTAAGTCCGTTCCTACCAAGTTCTAATAATTAAGTTTCTATTGATAATCGAGAAGAGAGTGCAAAGCTTTCTTCTTTTTTTGTATGGAAATATTTAGATGTACAGTTGTATTTTCGTTAGGATATTGTGATGATTTATCTTAGAAAAGGCACGTTTTCTGATTTTTGTGATAGATTATGTGTGAAATGCATTGTAGAGTCGTATTATAAGGAAGGATATTATAAACTACATTAAAAATATGGATATTGTATATTCGTATAAATATAATTGAAATTGGAAAATTGATGATTCAAATGTCATCAAATATGATTTAGGGTAGAAAAAATAAGAATTTGTAAGTATTATCTACTATATAATCTTCTTAAAAAGATATATAATGAATAACATATTAGAAATAATAGGAGGAATTATGACACAACAGAAAACAAAGAAAAAGAGTATCTTCAAGAATATAGGATTTTATTTTGCACTTATTTATTTGGCTTTAACGGTATTGTTTATCGTACAGTTGTTTGTTTTAAACATGGTACCGATGAAGTATATGTTACCGGTTATCATTGTTTTGGTGTTATTGGCAATTGGTTTGAGCTATTTGCAATTAGGAAAGCGGTTGAGTAAGCTGAATCGAATTTTGGGCAGAATTATTATTGTGCTGTTGTCTTTGCTTTTGGGTGTAGGAAATTGGTACATTTTTAAAACTTACAATACATTTGGGAAATTGACAGATAGTGATAAAGATGTTTCCGTAGTTTCGGTAGTTGTTATGAAAGACAGCGGTTATGAAACGATTGACGATATTGCCGGAGGTGTTGTAGCTACAACAAATTTGGGAGATAACAAGGTTCTAAATGAAGCGATTGCCGACTTGAAAAAAGATGTTAATGTGAAATTGCAGGATTATAACTCCATGGAAGCGTATGGCGATGCACTTTACAATGGTGAGGTAACCGCTATGCTGCTTAATGAGGGAATGCGTGGTTCTTTTGATGAAAAGCACCCACAGTTCGATCAGGATACCAAGGTTTTAAAAAGCTATACATACGAAACAAAAGCGGCAGATATCAGCAAGAATGTAGATGTAACGGAAGATCCGTTTAATATTTATATTAGCGGTATAGATACTTACGGAACAATTTCTACGGTTGCCCGTTCCGATGTGAATATGCTGGTAACAGTGAATCCGACAACCAAACAGATTTTGATGACGAGCATTCCACGTGATTATTATGTTGCGCAGCCATGTCAGGATAATCAAAAAGATAAATTAACACATTCCGGTATTTTCGGTGTTTCTTGTACGATTGAAACAGCAGAGAACTTTTTAAATGTACCTATCAATTACTATGCACGTGTAAATTTTTCAAGCTTAGTTGAAATGGTAGATGCTTTAGGAGGAATCAATGTGTATTCGCCGAATACATTTGTTACTATGCATGGTAATTATCAGATTGTTGAAGGAGAAAACTACATGGACGGGGAAAAAGCTTTGGGCTTCGTACGAGAGCGCTATGCATTTACTAGTGGTGATCGGGAACGTGGAAGAAATCAGATGCGAGTAGTGGAAGCGATGATAAATAAGGCAATTTCACCAGCGATCATTACGCGTTACACAAGTATTATGGACGCTATTGCAGGAAGTTTCCAAACCAATATGAGTCAAAGTGAAATCAATTCGCTTATCCGTATGCAGCTAGATGATATGAGCGGTTGGGAAATTTTCCAGTATTCCGTAGATGGCACCGGACAAGGAAGTACATGGTCGCCTTCTTATGGATTCTATGCATATATGATGGTACCGGATCAAGCAACCGTGGACAAAGCAAATTCACTTATCAATACCGTATTAAATGATGGAAGGTTAGTACAGGAAAATATAGGATACTAAATATTTGGAGGTAGTAATAGTGCTATCTCCTTTTTTATCTATTTCGAATTTTTCTTCATGATGAAGTACAAAATGATGTAAAATGTGAGGCAGGGGGTATGGTTGCATTGTAGTTTTTTTTGTAGTATTATATTAAAAGTTAGAATAGGGTATAGTGTGCCCTTTTTAGCTATGGATAAGGTATTATCTAAAGTTGAAGGAATACAGCGAAGTGAATCGTTGCTTGGACACGTTCATGATTGATGTATGGTCATAGTATAAATCGTCAAGTCGAACACTGGGCTTGGTAGGCGAAGCCTACTCTTTTGGAGGCGAAAAGATGAATTGGTATGTTGTACAGGTGAGAAGCGGTCATGAAAAACAGATTGCCGAAAAGTGTAGAACTATGATATCTAATGACATTTTAACAGAATGCTTTATACCGGAGTATATCCATAAACGGAAATTTAGCGGTGTTTGGCACGATGTGAAAGATGTTTTATTCAAAGGGTACGTTTTTATGATTACAGATAAGATTGATCTGCTATATTCCGAATTGAAAAAAATACCGGATTTCGTCAAGGTTATCGGCAAAAAGCAAGCTGAGATTTATCCATTAGATGAAGATGAGATTGCTTTTATGAAATCTTTCGGTAAAAAAGGGCATATTGTAGATATGTCTATAGGTTTTATTCGTGGAGATAAGATATATATTACGGAAGGACCGTTACAGGGCAAAGAAGGATTGATTGTAAAGATTGATCGGCACAAAAGAATTGCTTATCTTCGATTAAGTATGTTTAATAAAGAAACTACGACTAAAGTAGGTTTGGAAATTATTAGTAAGTGCTAAGATATGAGTTGTTTTATTTTGGAGGAATAATTTGAATCTTTTGATTATAGGCGCCGGTGGACATGGAAAATGTTGTTATGATATTGCGGTGCGAATGAATTGTTTTACGAAAATTGAATTTGTGGACGATAGCGAGGAATATGTTTTAGGTAAGAAGGTTATCGGAAAACAAAGTGATTTAGAAAGCTTACGTAATATGTTTGATTGCGCATTTGTTGCGATTGGAAATAATCAAGTGAGGAAAAGCTTGTATGATATATTGAGCTTAATGCAGTATCGTAAGGTGAATTTGTTGGATCCTAGTGCGGTGGTTTCTTCTTTTGCAAAATTAGGAGAAGGAATCGTTGTATTTCCCAATGCAGTAATAGAAGCAAGTGCTGTTATTGATGATGGTTGTATCGTTTCCGCAAATAGTATTGTTCACCATGATGCGATGGTAAAGGAATATGCTTTGATTTATGGCAATTGCATTATTCGACCAATGGTAAAAATTCAATCGTTTACAGTGGTTAAGAGCGGAACAGTTGTAGAAAATTGTTAGTGAGGGGTAAAAATGTATAAAAACTTTTTGAAAAGAGTTCTTGATTTTTTTATGAGCTTATTGGGAATTGTTGTGTTATCACCGATTTTTTTAATATTGGCGATCATTATTAAATTGACTTCTCCCGGTCCGATTTTATTTAAACAAAAGCGTGTGGGAAAGAACAAGTCTCATTTTAATATATTGAAATTTCGAACGATGCGAACGGATACACCTAAAGATTGTCCAACACATTTGTTGTCAAATCCGGATCAATACATCACGAAGATCGGGAAGTTTATGCGGAAAACAAGCTTAGATGAGCTTCCGCAGCTATTCAATATCTTAAAAGGAGATATGGCAATTATCGGTCCACGCCCTGCCTTATGGAATCAATATGATTTGATTGAAGAAAGAGATAAATATAAAGCTAACGATATCAAACCGGGATTAACCGGTTTGGCACAGATTAACGGTAGAGATGAATTGGAAATTGATGTCAAAGCCGCTTTAGATGGCGAATATGTTGAAAAAATGAGCTTTTTATTTGATTGTAAGTGTTTCTTTGGAACCATTACATCAGTATTAAAATCCGATGGTGTTGTGGAAGGCGGAACCGGAGAAATGAAAAAGGAGGAGAAGCAATGAAGAAAATCCTAGTAACAGGAAAGGGGAGTTATATCGGAACCCACTTCATTGAAGAACTCTCAAAGTATCCGAAGGACTATCAAGTCGATGAACTTGAAATGCGTGATGATGACTGGAAGCAACATGATTTTTCAGTGTATGATGTGGTTTATCATGTAGCAGGTTTAGCACATTCAACACCTGATGAGAGTCAGAGAGCTTTATATTATCGTGTAAATACGGATTTAACGTATGAAGTTGCGAAAAAAGCCAAGGAGGCGGGAGTAAAGCAATTCATTTTTATGTCCTCTATTATCGTTTACGGAAGTGGAAAAATCGGTGAAGATCGAGTGATTACGAAAGATACACCTTTAACTCCGGATAATTTTTATGGTGATAGTAAAAAACAAGCAGAGATTAAGGTTTTACCTTTAGAAGATGAAAACTTCAAGCTTGTAATCGTAAGACCACCGATGATTTATGGGCCGAATTCGAAAGGAAATTATCCTTTATTGGCAAAGTTCGCAAAGAAAACGATTTTATTTCCTACCCTGGAAAATAAAAGAAGTATGCTGTTTTTAGGAAATCTGATTGCGTTTATCAAGCTTATGATAGATAATGAGGAACATGGTATTTTTTTGCCGCAAAATAAAGAATATGTATCCAGTGCGAGCTTGGTGAAAGAAATTTCTAAGCTGCATGATCATAAAATATGGTTTACGGGATTGTTTAATCCTCTTTTACGGTTGTTTAATAAACAGGTATATGTAAATAAGGTATTTGGAAATCTTACCATTGATAAAGCATTATCCGAGTATAAAGATGAATATTGTAAGTATTCATTTGTGGAATCAATAAGATTGACGGAAGAAAAGTGAAAGCAAAAAGTTGATATGAATTTACGGGAATAAGACTTTCTAATAAAATATATGTAAAAATTAGTAAAGCTTATTTATGTTTTTATAGTTATTTATAAAATGTGGATTTAAAAACAATTTAATTGATTTTATTGTATTAATTATCATATTCATATATGTTGATTGATAAGGAGTATGACAGATGCAAAAAATCTAGATAATAGAGAATGAAGGTTTGAAGAAATTGCAATAGCATATAAGCAGCTATGTAGGAGGATTTATGACACAGAGAAAAGCAAAAAAGCGAAGTATATTTAAAAATATCGGTTTTTATTTTGCGTTGATATATTTTGCTTTAACGGTATTACTTATTGTGCAGCTATTTATTCTCGGAATGATACCGATGAAGTATTTGATTCCGATCATTATTATTTTGGTATTGCTGGCAATGGGGCTGTGTTATTTACAATTAGGAAAGCGATTAAGTAAGCTGAATCGAATTTTGGGCAGAATTATTATTGTGCTATTATCCTTATTTTTGAGTGTAGGGAATTGGTATATTTTCAAGACCTATCATACGTTTGGGGAACTAACGGATAGTGATAAAGATGTTTCCGTAGTTTCGGTAGTTGTTATGAAAGACAGCGACTATGAAACGATTGAAGATTTAGCAGGACAAAATATTGCCACAACAACATTAGGTGATGCAGATGTAATGTCAAATGCCGCAAAAGATTTAAACAAAGATATAAGTGCGGAATTAAAAAGCTATAATTCTGTTGATGCTTATGGTGATGCACTTTACAATGGAGAAGTAGAAGCGATACTTCTTAATGAAGGAATGCGCGGATCTTTTGAAGAAAAGCACCCTGAGTTTGATACAGATACTAAAGTCATCAAGCGTTATACCTATGAGAAAGTGGCCAAGGATATTAGTAAGAATGTAGATGTTACAAATACACCATTTAATGTTTATATTACCGGTATTGATTCTTATGGCACAATTGCGACGGTATCACGTAGTGATGTGAATATGTTGGTAACAGTGAATCCGAATACAAAGCAGATTTTGATGACGAGCATTCCACGTGATTATTATGTTGTGCAGCCATGTCAGGATAATCAAAAAGACAAACTAACACATACCGGTATTTTCGGTGTTTCTTGTACGATTGAAACAGCGGAAAATTTCTTAAATACAGATATCAATTATTATGCACGTGTAAACTTTTCAAGCTTAATTGATATTGTTAATGCTTTAGGCGGCATTACGGTAAATTCACCGGTTTCTTTTACCACAACGGTTGGAGGATATTCGATTGTAGCGGGTGATAATTATTTAGATGGAGAAAAAGCATTAGCTTTCTCACGTGAACGATATTCGCTTGCAGGAGGCGATCGAGATCGTGGAAAGAATCAAATGCGTGTTGTAGAGGGTATGATAAATAAGGCTATTTCACCGGCAATCATTACTCGATATACAAGTATCTTAGATGCAGTAGGGGGAAGCTTCCAAACAAATATGGATCAAAGTGAAATCAATTCGCTTATCCGCATGCAGCTAGATGATATGAGTAGCTGGGAAATTTTTCAGTATTCTTTAAATGGATACGGTTCCGGTAATACTTGGTCTCCGGCAAATGGGTTCAATTCTTATGTAATGCAGCCAGATCAGAATACAGTTGATAAGGCAAATGCATTAATTAATAAGATGTTAAATGGTCAAACATTGACACAAACAGATGTTGCTGAATAGGAAAAGGGGAGATAAGAATTTCTTATCTCCTTTACTTTTTTAGTTTTCCCCAAAAAAACATGGGCAGTAGCTAGGTGATGTGAGTTTACTACAGGCGGAACTATTAGCTTAAGACAAGGGTGTCTATCATGAGGTGGAATCTTAAAGGAAGCCGGTGGCAAAATCTTGAATCTATGGACAAGAACTGGTCAAAATGCACATAAGGTAGGATAAGGTTTCCAAACAAATCAAAGTCTTATGTGTAAAATCAGAGGTTATATGAGAGGAAAGTTACTGCACCTTATCTGAGGAGGTTTGTCAGAATAACATGTGAAATATTGTTGAATTGGCAGAAGTCAGTACTGCTTGTAGTTGCAAAGTTTGGATTATATATGTATATATGGAGCACATTGGAAAACTAAGAGAAAAAGGTGTTATGAGTTGAGTAAGGCGGGACGAAATACGAAAGCTGCTTACGAGTAAATGAAAGTGTATAAGTAGGTGTAGAAAAATAAGCTAAACACACATTGGTATGCAAAAAAACTTAGTGAATCGACGTATGCAAACGGCACGTACGGTGATTTGAAAGGACAGTGGATAGTTATTCTCTCCCACTTGGTTACAAGAATATAGTAGACTATATCATACATATATAATTTTCTGTTAGAGAAAGCAGAGTTGTATGGTATAATTATTGCGTGAATATAGGAAGGAAGTGTTGAGGGTGTCAAGCAAACTGTTTAAAAACCCGATTTATAAATATCATAGAGAATTGCTGTTATGGGGAATTGATATTTTTATTGTATTAGTTTCCTTTTTCTTAGCATATTGGATTAAAATAGATTTTGAAATTCCGGATTTTGATTATTTTAATTTTCCTAAAGCGATTTTATCGATAACGACATTAGTTTTTGTATATAGTGTTTCTTTCCGGTTATTTAGAATACATAAAAGTTTATGGAAATATATAGGACAGGTGGAAGCGTATCGTATCGGTATGAGCGTACTCTGTTCTTCTGTTGTATTGCTTGTGTGTGTGCTGGTATCACATATAGAAAGATTCTATTTAGGTATTGTTGTTACCGGAGGACTTTTAAGTACCTTGATGATGTTTAATGTTCGTTTGATTTATCGTACATATCGTAAGCATCTAAATAGATCGGAAGTTGCCAAACGCAACGCGTTGATTATCGGTGCCGGTGATGGCGGCTATTTGATGTTGAAAGAGTTAACACAAAATGAAAAATACAATGTCAATGTTGTTGGATTTATTGATGATAAGAAAATAGGTTCAGTAATATCCGGGTATAAGGTGTTAGGTGATACTTATGATATTCCATCAGCTGTAAGTAAGTACGATGTGCAATGTGCATTTATTGCAATTCCAAGTGCAGACAAGGAAAATATCCGTCGTATTTATGATATTTGCCAATCTGTTAAATTAGAAACTAAAATCATGAAAGATACGCATGATATTTTAGATGATAGCTTAAAACCGAAAAATATTCCGCTTCATGATATTAGTATCGAAGATTTATTAGGACGTGGAGAGGTTCATCTTGATCAAAGTGAAATCAAGTCGTATTTAACTGATCGAATTGTTGCGGTAACAGGTGCCGGAGGAAGTATCGGTTCTGAACTTTGTCGTCAAATCGTTCGATTTAAGCCTAAAAAGCTTGTTATGATTGACATTAATGAAAACTATTTGTATATGCTTGAGCAGGAGTTTAATCGTAATCGTACACATGGTTTGATGGATAAAGATATAGAAATTGTTTCTATTATTACATCTATCCGTGATTTTACGGCATTGACTGACGTGTTTAAAAAGTATCAGCCGGAGGTAGTGTTCCATGCGGCGGCACATAAGCATGTTCCGCTTATGGAAACCCGACCAATGGAGGCAATTAAAAACAACGTGTTTGGGACAAATAACGTAATTAAGGCTTGTATTAAAAATAAAGTTTCACGCTTTATTATGATCAGTACAGACAAAGCAGTAAATCCGACCAATGTCATGGGAGCTTCTAAACGTATGACAGAAATGATTTTACAAGCAAACGGAAATAACGGTGTTACGAAAATGGCAGCTGTACGTTTTGGAAATGTATTGGGATCGAATGGTTCCGTTATCCCGATTTTTAAAGGACAGATTGCCGAAGGAGGACCGGTAACAATTACCGATAAAAATATCATTCGTTATTTCATGACGATACCGGAAGCTGCGCAATTGGTACTGCAAGCAGGTTTTTATGCAGATAAGGGTGAAATTTTTGTGCTTGATATGGGACAACCGGTAAAAATCTTGGATTTAGCTGAAAAAATGATTCGTTTATCAGGATATAAACCTTATGAAGATATCGATATTGTGGAAATCGGACTTCGCCCCGGTGAAAAAATGTTTGAGGAGCTTCGTTTAGATGGTGAAACGACAACGAGAACAAAGAATAATCTAATCTTTAAAAATAACGTTATGGATATCACCATGGAAGAAATCAATGAGAAGCTAAAAGAGCTTAGTGAAGTTATTAACGAAGAAGCAAGCAATGAGAAAATTAAGGAATGTATATTGCGTTTGATAAAAGATAAGGAAACTGTAAAAAAATAAACGTTATATTAAATGCCACGATTGCATTTGAAAAAGTAAGTATGATAACGTTTCTTTATAAATTGAAATTGTTGTTTTTCTAAATACTAAAAGAGATAATATTCCTTATTAAGAAGTTATCTGCTTAGTTTTGAATTATAAATAATGATTAGTAGAGTTTCGTACTTTAGTGATAGCTGTTGCTTAACAGATTTTGAAATATCATTAAAAGAGGAAGAATTGGGGTAAATATATGAATGTAATGATTATTAGTTGTTTTGGATACTATGAGCAAAGGGTACGTTTTGTGAAAGAAGCTTTTGAACAAAAAGGCCATCATGTAGAGGTTGTATTTTCTGACTTTGATCATATCAATAAGGCTAAAATTGTCGATAAAAGAGCTGGGACAACTTATTTAAAATCACGTCCATATTATAAAAATATATCATTAAGCCGGATTTTTTCTCATTTTCTTTTCGCAAGATCCGCATATCATTATGCATGTAAAAAACAACCAGATTTAATATATGCGGTGATACCACCAAATACGCTTGGAAAATATTTAAAGAAATATAAGAAAAAAAATAAAGTTCGTTTAATTTTCGATATTTATGATCTTTGGCCGGAATCTTTTGTAAATCAAAAATTTGCGGGGATTGCCCGTCCGTTTTTTTTGAAATGGGCAAGTTTCCGGAATCAATCATTAAATGCAGCAGATTTTGTAATTACCGAATGTGATTTATATCGTGAAATTTTAGCTGAATTTCTCGATCCGGAGCACACGAAAACAATTTATTTAACAAAAGGCAGTGAATTTGAACAGCCGATGATTTCTAAGCCTATGGAAACTTTGCATATTTGTTATTTGGGATCAATCAATAATATTATAAGTATTGATATGATCGTACGCTTTTTAAAAACTTTGCAAAATTATCGTCCGATTGTTGTCGATATTATCGGAAAAGGCGAAACGAAAGATGACTTTATTAGAAAGCTAAAAGCACAGGGAATTGAAACAATCTATCATGGAGCCTTATTTGGTGAAGATAAATGGAAAATTATGAATCAATGTCATTTTGGCATCAATATGATGATTAACACTGTACGGGTTGGTCTTACAATGAAATCGGTAGATTATTTTGAAGCGGGACTTCCAATACTGAATAATATTAAAGGCGATACATGGACTTATGTCGATAATTTCAATTTAGGCTTTAATGTAGATGAAAAGAATATTGAAGATGTTGCTCGTAAACTGGCAAAATTAGATGAACGACAATTTGAAGAAATGCAGAGAAATGTAAGAGATGTTTTTGCCTCTAAATTTTCTTTAACAGCATTTCAAAGAGATTTTCAGTCGGTATTGGATTATTGCGAAAAGCTGACACATAAAAATATTTTGATTTTATGCAATCATGAAATTGTTTTGTATAATTTTAAAAAAGAGCTTATTCAAAAAATCAGTGAAAAAGGCTATCAGGTTCATATTTCTATGCCATTTAATCATAGCTTACCTTTTTTTGAAGATACTTTAAAATGTGATTGTATTGAAACAAGAATTGATCGTAGAGGGATCAATCCGTTAAAAGACTTTAAATTGATTTTATTTTACAGAAAATTGATAAAAGAGCTTAAACCGGATTTGGTTTTTACACTTACAATTAAGCCTACGATTTATGGTGGCGTTGTATCAAGAATTTACGGTGTGGATTATATAACGAATATTACAGGTTTGGGAAGCGCATTTCAAAATGATAATTGGCTCCGTAAATTTGTTGTTCATATGTATCGTGTGGCTTTAAAAAATGTGAAAAAAGCGTTTTTTGAAAATGAAGATAATTGCCGAGTGTTCTTAGAGGACAAAATAGTGGAAGTGGAGAATAGTTGTATAGTACACGGTGCAGGGGTTAATTTACAGGAATTTAAATTTGTGAATCCTTGTAAAAATCCTAAATTGGTTTTTGCTTTTATCGGTCGTGTGATGAAGGAAAAAGGGATTGATGAGTTCCTTTATTGTGTTGATAAATTGCGCAATGAAAACGCCGAATTTCGTGTATATGGTTTTTGTGAAGAAGAATATATTGCACGTTTAAAAGAAATGGAGAAAAACCCTAATTTCCATTATTTTGGTTTTTGCAATGATATTGCTAATAAATACAATGAATTTGACGTTATTGTTCTGCCTTCGTATCATGAAGGAATGTCCAATGTTTTATTAGAAGGAGCTTCCAAGGGGAAAATTTTAATTACATCTGATATTTTTGGCTGTAAAGAAGCCGTTATAGACGGTAAAAGTGGTTTTTTAGCCACAAAAGCTGATAAAGAAAGTTTATTAGAGGCATGTAGGAAGGCTTTGGCATTATCGTATGAGGAAAGAGTTGCCTTTGGATTAGAAGCAAGAAAGTTAATGGAAAAGGAGTTTGATCGTAACATCATTAACAAGCAATACATGGAGGCAATTGATGAGATATTAGGAGAAAAGACACTATGAAAACAGTAAGTGTTATTGTACCAATCTATAATGCATCGAATAGTATTATAGATTGTATGGATAGCATACGTCATCAAACATATCGGGATTATGAGGTTATTTTGATAAATGATGGATCTACTGATGATAGTCTGATAAAAGTACAGAACTATATTAAACAATATCAACTGGTGGATTGGCATGTTATTTCAAGAGAAAATTTAGGAGTTTCTCATTCTAGGAATGAGGGTATCTGTACTGCCCAAGGCGAGTATATAGCATTTCTGGATTCCGATGACATGTGGGATAAGAGAAAATTGGAGAGACAAATGGCATTTGTTAAAGAACACGATGCTAGTGTTGTCGGTGGTAAATTCGGTAAAATAAACGGATCGGCATATTGGAAATATCAATTAAACGATTTACTGTATCATAACTATGTACTGACATCTACGGTTTTAATACGTAAGAATGCTATTATGGAAGCAGGATTATTTGACGAAACTATGCGATATTCAGAGGATTATAATCTTTGGTTAAAGTTGGCTACACGTTATCCAATATATATTTTGAATGAACAACTGGCTATTTATGATATTTTGAAACAAGGAGGGGGATTGTCCTCACATCTTTGGAGTATGGAAAAAGGAGAACTTTCCAATTATCATTTTTTAAAAAAACACAATTACATATCAAGTATATCGTATATCAAGGTATGTATATACTCATTATCTAAATTTATGCTTAGATTGATAAAGAGAGTGGGAAAAAGGAGGTAGTATTATGATACGTGTCTTGCATGTTGTTAGTATTATGCATCGAGGCGGGATTGAAACGATGCTGATGAATTATTATCGCAGGATTGATCGTAATCAAGTGCAGTTCGATTTTATAGAACATGGATTTGAAGAAAATGATTATGATGCAGAAATCAGGCGTTTAGGTGGGAAAATTTATAATATACCACCTAAATATGAAGGAGTAAAAAAAAGCTTGAATGCTATTTCTGAAATTGTTTCAAAAAACAAATACCAAATAGTTCATGTTCATATGGACGCCATGAATTCCTTTGCGTTGTACGCAGCTAAAAAAGGAGGAGCAAGTATCCGCATTTCACATGCACATAGTACCTCAATGCCCCCATCAAGAGTAAAAGGTCTTATTTATTGGTTATCAATTAAAGCCTTGCCAAGATATGCAAATCAATATTTTACTTGTAGTCAGGTATCGGCCGATTACCTGTATAGGAATATAGATAAGTCAAAAATCCAGTATATACATAATGCGATTGACACTGAAAAATTTAATTATCAAGAAGATATAAGAAATCAAATAAGAGAAAAGCATGATTTAAAAGACAACCTTGTTTTAGGACATGTGGGTAATTTTCAGTATCCTAAAAATCATATGTTTTTACTTGAAATCATGAAGGAGTACCATCAAATTAATCCAAATGCTAAGTTATTGTTGTGTGGAGATGGTGAGCTGCGAGAAAGTATTGAGAAGCGAATAAAGGAATATCATTTAGAGGAGAATGTGATACTATTAGGCGTGTGTGATAATGTAAGCGAATATATGCAAGCATTTGATATTTTATTACACCCTTCGTTTTATGAGGGCTTTCCGGTAGTAACAGTTGAAGCGCAATGCTCGGGTTTACCGCTTCTATTATCCGATACACTCACGAAAGAAGTAGCTTTAACCGATCACGTAGAGTTTTTAGCCATTGATGGAGATCAGGCTGTTAAACAATGGACAGATGCTATTGAAAGAATTCGATGTCATGCTTTTGAAAGGAAAAATCAATCTGAAATAATCGCTAAAAAGGGATATGATATTCGAATAGAAGCAGAAAAACTACAGCATCTTTATGAACAGCTTGCAAAGGAGGAACTAAATGAATAAATTATATTCTAAAGTAACTAGCATAGAGTTATATAAAATTTTATTTATGGTATGCTCTTTGCTGTATATACTTCCTAAAGGAGATGTTGTCGCAAGTATTTTATTAAAAGGAATGCTTGTTTGGGGTTTTTTATTGTTAGTAATTCGCTTTTATCAGAAAAGAATTATAATTGACAATAAGTTTTTCATATTTTTTATAATCTTTACACTGCTGAGTATCATATTTAATTTTCAAGATGGATTTATACGAAATATTAAAGATTTTTTATATCTTATTTTAGAAGTGGTTTTGTTAACACAGGTTGATAAAGGGGATAGTAAAAATATACTTATTTTTAATAGAATTTTATTAGGCTTTATGACCTTTGGTTACACTGTATCTCTTTTGATTTTCTTTTTTCGAATACCGCAGGTGCCTGGATTTGAAAAATTCATAATGTCGTATACAGAAGGAAGATTATGGGGTTGGTGTGGAAATCCAAATACACTTGCAACTATGAGCTTGTTCGGCTTGTTCGCTGCTTTTTTTAATATTTATTTGCGAAAAGAAAACTTATCAGTTTTAAATAAATTAGGATATGGTTTTATCATTATCGAGGCATTAGCTTGCTTGACTTTATCACAATCACGTTCAGGTTTTGTTGGTTTCGCTGTATTAGTATTTGGTGCGGTATTTTTTATTGGCATTTATAAAAATAAGCACATCATTGGTTCTATTCTATTAGCACTCATAATTGGTATTGCTTCTGTATTTATGTTGGAAGTATATGGTTGGGGGCTGAGACAAATGCCTTCTGAAAAACTTGCTATTAGTGTAAATTCAAACGGATATTTTTCAATTCAAGAAGATGGTTCGGATGGAGGAGAAGTTAATCCTTCAAGTTCCGACATGGGACTTGAGAACAGAGAAATCGGATCAGATTATTCCAATGGGCGATTTACTATTTGGAAAGGCGGTTTATCCGTCGCAAAAGAAAACATTTTGTTCGGAGTTGGGCAAAATGCATTGAATGATGAAGTAAATCAAAAATTACCTAAAGATTATGTTAAACAATCACCGAAAATAGCTGCTAACATGCATAATATTTATTTGCAGGTATTGGCAACCTCCGGTATTTTTGCATTTATCTTTTTTGTTTTACAGTTTGTAAATAGCTTTTGGAAAAGAAGAAAAGAAATATTTAATGATGCACTAAAATGTATGTTTTTTGTTTTGATTGGGTGTATGTTGATAATTAACTTATTTGATTCCAATATAATCGGATTTATGAATTTATTTATTGCCGGTATGTTTTGGATTTATTTCGGATATTTCACTAGTGAATGTGCCGATAATAAAAAAGTTTTATTTCTCATCAATTCATTAAAAATAGGCGGTGCGGAAACAGTACTAAGAGATATTGTAAATCATTTTGATTTTCAAAATTATGATATTACTGTAAGAACCTTATTTTCAGAAGGTGAATTGTTAGATGAATTTTCGCCTTTCATTCATTATTCAACAGTTCTTAAAAAACCGAATCCTCTAAAAAAAGCGATATTGTGGAGATGTGTAAAGTATTTGCCGAGTGTTATCATACAATATTTTATTCACGGACAGTATGATTATGCAATAGCATTTTTAGAAGGTATGCCAACGAAAATTGTAGGCTCTCTTAAAAATACGGATTGTAAAAAATATTGTTGGATTCATACTGATCTGGTTCATAACTTTGAGAGTGAAACGAACTATCATAATCGAGAACAAGCATTGAAATGTTATCAAGGAATGGAGAATATTATTTGTGTGTCCAATGATTGCAAGGATAAGTTTTTACAAATTTATCCCGAATTAAAGGATAGGACTATTGTTGTTTATAATTGCTTGGATATAGAACGTATTCGTATGCTATCCGATGAAGTGGTAGAATCACCTTTTTTAGATAAGAAATCCTCAATACTATTGTGTAGCGTTGGAAGGTTAGTTAAAGAAAAAGGCTTTCTTCGTATGCTGCATGTTATTGAACGTTTGAAAAAAGAAAATGTCAATTTACAGTGGTTATTGATTGGAGATGGAAATCAAAAAGATATTTTAAAGGAATATGTGAAAAAACACGGGCTTGAAGAAAATGTAGCATTTTTAGGTTATCAAAAAAATCCATTTGCTTATATGAAGCTTGCTGATTATTATGTGTGTTCTTCCTTTGTTGAAGGCTTTTCATTAACTGTTGTAGAAGCACTTATCGTAGGGGTAGCGGTGATTTCGACTCAATGTACTGGACCAAGTGAGATTCTTAGCGATAATTGTGGAATCCTTTGTGAAAACAGTGAAGATGGTTTATATGACACTTTGAAAGTAATAAATAAAAAGAAAAAAGAGTTACCTAGAGAAAAAATCGAAAAGCGAATTGCTCAATTTCGCGTAGAAACTGTTTTAGATAGTATCTATAAATTGATCGGAGGTCAATAAGATGTGTGAAATTACTATTTTTACACCTGTTTATAACCGCGCTTATTGTTTGAAAAAGCTTTATGATTCATTAAAGGAACAAACGTGGAAGGATTTTGAATGGGTTATTGTTAATGATGGTTCAACTGATCATTCCGATGAACTAATAAAAACATTTATTGAGGAAAAAAGGATAAAAATACAATATCGGTACGTTAAAAATCATGGAAAGCATAATGCTATTAATATAGGTGTCGAGATGGCACAGGGAAGGCTGTTTTATATCGTAGATTCAGATGATAGTTTGCCAAGAAATGCATTAGATAGAATCATGTATTGGGAGAGTACAATTAAAACAGAAAAACAATTCGCGGGTGTTGCAGGTTGTCGAGGTAATAAAGAAGGAAAAATTATCGGGGAAACATTCGAAGGAGAGTATATAGATGCTACGGTACTAGAACGTGATGCAAAGCATATCATAGGCGATAAGGCGGAAGTATTTTATACTGATATACTGCAAAAATACCCTTTTCCTGTTTTTGAAAACGAAAATTTTATTTCAGAAAGTGCGGTTTGGCTAATGCTTGGAAAAGAGGGATACAAGCTTCGATGGTTTAATGAAATAACCTATTACGGAGAATATTTGGAAGATGGTTTAACGGCAAAAGGCAATCTGCTGTTTCAAAAAAATCCAAAAGGTTTTTTATATGTTACTAAACTTGAACTTTCTTGTTATCCTAATGATAAAATAAAATGTATGAAGCTTTGTGTTGCGTATTATACTACATTGAAAAAAGTGGGTATAGATTTAAAGAGGTGTGCAGCCGATTTAGGAGTATCAAAATTTTATTTAGCCTTTTCGTATATGCTTTTTAGAATCAAAAATATAAAAGGATAGGTGAAGTTATTATGAACGAGAGCCATAATTGTATCGTGTCTATTATTGTTCCGATATATAATGCGGAAAAATATTTATCAAGAACTGTGGAAACATTACGTCGGCAAACCTTAACAAATATTGAAATATTATTAGTAAATGACGGGTCCACCGATGATAGTTTAAAGCTGTGCCGAGAATTTGCCGAAATTGATCCTAGAATTCAAGTGATTGATAAGCAAAACGGAGGGGTCAGTTCTGCGCGCAATATTGGATTAAAACTTGCAAAGGGACAATACGTGTTATTTGTTGATGCAGATGATTATGTTGAAGCAAATTATGCGGAGATCTTACTAAAGACTTTGCAGGAAAATAAGAGTGATATTGAAATGTGTGGATATTTTAGGGAGGACAAAAAATCCGAACAAATAATTACTCTAATGGAAAAAGAC
This sequence comes from Amedibacillus dolichus DSM 3991, assembly GCF_000154285.1. Classification (GTDB taxonomy): domain Bacteria; phylum Bacillota_I; class Bacilli_A; order Erysipelotrichales; family Erysipelotrichaceae; genus Amedibacillus; species Amedibacillus dolichus. Next base: position 39,281 of record NZ_DS483477.1, read on the forward strand.
CACGTTTTTGATTTAAATAAAGAGTTACCCTCAATTCATAAAGCTTTTGTGAAAGGAAACGGTGGAATTTACAGTATATTTAATAAGCTGTTTTCATTAAAAAAAATCAAAGAAAACAATCTTCAATTTTCTGAGAAACTAAGTCATGCAGAGGATTTTCTTTTTTGCATACAGTATGTGAATACTTGTTCTTCTTTTGGTTATATAAATATTCCTCTATATCATTATGTTAATAATGATAATAGCTTAACAACGACATTTAATAAGAGGCAATTAGCATACCATGAGGATTGGTTAATGGTATTAAAGCAAAATATAGTATCCGATGTTTATAAAGAGCATACACAAGAAATTTACTATACGACATTAACAGAAGTAAATGATTATTGTATTAGAGCGAAACGAAATAAGGTTCGATTTTCTTATAAGGATTTAACTTCCTATCCAAGTGTTCGGGAAATGATAAAGAACATTCGTTTTAAAAGAGTTGATTCGATAAGCTGTTATATTCTATTGATAGCATTACGATTCAAAATTTTATTTCTGTATAAGTTGTATATTCTTTTACGATAATGAAAAGATTTGGTGAAATATATAAAATCACCTCTTTTTTATAGTAGTTAAAAAAGTTGTAAGATAAAATACTTCGCGCTATGATATAATTAAGTAGTTATAGTGTGTCGATTGAAAAGTAATATACTTAGGTATGGAGGTTAAAATGGAAAGAAAGAAAATATTTATTTCAGCATATACTTGTTTCAATGTAGGTGATGATTTATTTATTAAAATTTTATGTGATAAATTTTCAGAACATGATTTTTATATCATTGCAAATAAGGAGTATAGAAAAATATTTAGGGAACAAAAAAATTTACATATAATAGATTCAAGCTCAGCCTACCAACGTTATTTAAATAAAATTATGTCATTGTTGCATAAAGAGCACTATACTATTAGAAAAACGATTTTATCTTGCGATGCGATTGTATGTATTGGTGGTTCCATCTTCATTCAAAATGAAAATTGGAAAAATCGCTTCGAATTTATGTTAAAAGAAATAGATAAACCAAAATTCGTTATCGGTTCAAATTTCGGACCTTTCGACGATGATGGGTTTTATTCCGCATTTCATGAATTATTTAAATGCTTTACAGATATATGTGTAAGAGATGATTATACATATAGTTTATTTCATGATTTAAAAAATGTCAGAAAAGCTCCGGATATTGTATTTCAATATGATATGAAAAAACATATTTCTGAGGAAAAACAAGGCGTAGGTATTAGTGTTATAAATTTACGGAATCGCAAGGGATTAGAAAAAGTATGTGAGGTTTATGAAGAAAAAATCGCTTCTGTTTGTGAAATGTTCGCAACAAAGAATATCCCGGTAAAGCTATTTTCATTTTGCAAATTTGAAAAGGATAATGATGTAATCGAAAAGATCAAGGATAAATTAAGCGATATTGCGAAAGAAAATTGCAAAGTTATACTATATGAAACAGATTTAGAAATGCTTTTGGATCAAATAGGAAATTGCAAAATGATTATTGCATCACGATTCCATGCTATGATTTTAGGTTGGATAGCACAGTGCAAGGTTTTGCCTTTAATATATAGCGATAAAATGTTGAATGTAATTAATGATGTTAGATTCACCGGAAAATATGTAGATATAAAAAATATCGAATCTTTAACGATGGACGATATTATGAAAATATATGAAAATCAACCTATACTTAGAACAGAGATTTTGAGTAAGGAAGCAGAAAGGCAGTTTGATGGATTAAAGCAGTATTTGAATACGTAAAAAGGAAGGTTAGGAAATGTTATGGAAAATAAAATCTCTGTTGTGATAACTTCGTATAATAGATATGAATATTTGACTCAAGCCATTCATTCAGTGGTAATGCAGGATTATTCGAATAAAGAGATTATTGTTGTGGACGATTGTTCTGACGATTTAAATTATGATGAGTTTAAAATGCGAGATGATATAATTTATATACGTAATGAAGCCAATAGCGGTGCATCTATGAGCAGAAAAAACGGATATAGAGTGGCAACTGGTGAATACATCATTTTTATGGACGATGATGACTATTATACAAATTCTGATTTTTTAAAAAAAGCTATGAACGGCTTTTTAAATAATACAGATATTAGCTTTGTCAGTGGTAATGTTAATGTATATGACCAACAGTCTGAACAGGTGTTGCCTGCCAATAAACTTCCGTTTTATGGGAATGTGGATCGCGAAGAGTATTTAAAAGGATTTCAAACTAAATACATTAAACCTTATTCTACCTTTTCCACTGTATTTTCCATGAAGGTTATTGATAAAATTATTGAGATGCCAATGTTTAATGATTCTTCCATTTATTTAGGAGCTCTATTATATGGAAAACCGTATTTTATTGAAGATATTATCGGAAATTACAGAGTACATAAAAGCAATATGACCAAGGCACTAAATGTGGAATTTATTTTGCAAAATTTGAAACAAAAAAAAGATATAAAAGATGCGATGTTATCACAAGTGTCTTTTGATTTAGAAAAATGGTTTTATCAACAAGTAAAATTGACTGTAGATTATTATTTACGAGAAACTAGGCCACAATTAAAATCAGCTGTTGCGGTTTTGAAGTGGGGATTACAGAATATGAAAAAAAATCGATTACATTTTTTCTTAGATTGGTTGTATGATTTAGTTTATAGCTATCGTGCTACGAGAAAATGTAGAGAGGAAAATAAGTATGAAGCGTAGGCAAGTTTTTTCTAATATATTATCCGGGTTTTTAGGTCAAGTCATTACATTATTATTAGGTATTATCCTACCTAGACTTTTTATTATGACGTTCGGGTCAGAAATAAATGGGCTTCTTTCTTCTGTGAATCAAGTTTATGTATATATTGGTTTATTAGAAGCAGGGGTAGGTACTGCAACACTTCAGGCATTGTATAAACCGATTGCTTCTCAAGAAAAAGATAGCATCAATTCCATATTATCGGCAACTAAGATGTATTATTATAAAACGGGCTTTTTTTATGGTTTAGCAGTGCTTTTGTTTGCAATTTTATATCCTATATTTGTTTCTAATGAAATCGGATTTACAACAATATTTTTGGTAATATTGTTTAGCGGTTTAGGAAATGTTATTATTTATTTTTTCCATGGAAAATATAAAATTTTATTAAATGCAGACGGGAGAGGATATATAGTTACTAATATTGCGACGATATCTACAATTATTACCAGTATTTTAAAAATTATTTTGATTTTTAAGGGGTTTGATGTAGTCGCTATTCAGTTCTCGTTTTTCATAGTAACATTATTACAAGTTGTATTTTTTCAAGTATATATAAATAAGAGATATCAATGGTTGGATTTAAATGTTGAACCTAATTTCCAAGCCATATCTCAAAAAAATTCAGTTTTAATACATCAATTATCATATTTAATATTTTCAAATACCGATATTATTATTTTAACTTTATTTTGTGATTTAAGAATAGTAAGTATCTATACTATATATAATCTTGTTTTTTCATCAATTTCTAATATTCTTGCTTCAATCAATGGAAGCATTGTATATGTATTAGGTCAAGAATATGCGAAAAATTTGAAAAATTTTATGAAATATGTTAATTGTTATGAATTATATTATACAGTACTGAATTTTATATGTTATACAATGGCGTTAATATTTGCTATACCATTTCTCAAACTATATACTAATGGTTTCAACGATCCGCAGTATGTAGATGTAATTTTAGTAATATTGTTTGTTGCGTTAAATGTTTTAGTTGCATCACGCACAGCAATGTCGAATATCATAAATATTACCGGACATTTTAAAGAAACGCAGAATAGAGCTATTTTTGAATCTGTTATTAATTTGACAGTATCTTTAATCGGAGTACATTTTTTTGGGATTTACGGGGTCTTGCTTGGAACAATCATTGCCTTATTGTATCGTACAAATGATATAATTCTTTATAGTAACCATAAAATATTAAATAGATCTGCTTTTCATACATATAAAATTATAATCGTAAATGTTGCTTTAATGATCTTAATATATGTTGGTTTCCAAAATATGGTTCTTCCATTTCTTTTGTTGGATACATATACTGAATTATTTGCTTCAGCTGCGTTATGTGCTATTATTATAGGTTTAATTTATATCGTCATTAATTCTTTATTAGATAGGGATTCTTTTAGATTTGTTTTGAGCTTAGTTGTAAAAAAATAGTGAGTTTAATGAAATGTAGTAAATAATAATTATAGAAAGGGGATAGAAAATGAGTATTTCTAAATCTTTGTTTCAATCATCGGTAATTTATTTTATCGGGCAAATTTTATCTAAAATCATTTCCTTTCTCTTACTTCCGCTTTATACCAACTATATCAATACATCGGATTTTGGCTATTATGATTTTACTGTTTCTATATTAGGTGTTATTGTACCGGTTATATTCTTGGAAATATGGACAGGAACCCTTAGATTTGGTGTGGAAAAACAAGATGAGTGTGGAAAGTCTAAGGTAATCAATAACACAATGATACTTGGAATGGGATCACTCGTTCTTTATAGCATCATATATGTTGTTTTTATGTCATTGTTTCCATTTGAATTACCACTATGGATCTATTTATATAGCTTTTTTTGGGTCATTCAATTATTTTTGCTGAGTGTTGCAAGAGTTTATGGGAAAAATGTATTGTATGCAAGCAGTGGAGTAATTTCAGTATTCTTTAATGCAGCGGTAACGATTCTTGTCGTAATGCTAACAAATGGTTCCATTATTTCCTTATATTTAGGAATGATTGTGTCTATGATCGTACAAATAATAATTTTGAATCATAGTTTTCATATTTTCTCAAAATTTCGTTTCTCCGATTTTGATAAGGATTTATGTAAAGAACTTATACGATTTTCATTACCTTTAAGCTTCAACTCAATTATGTTTTGGATGTTGGAGGGGTTTAATAAATATGTTATAAAAATATATTTGGGACTTTCCAGTGTAGGAATCTATGCGGTTGCCAATCGTTTATCCTATATTTTAACATTGATAATCAGCGTATTCAGCTTATCTTGGCAAGAAACAATCTTTAAAATCAGTGATAAAGAAACTAAAGAAGCTGTCTATAACCAAGGCTTCCACATGCTGTTTAAAGTTATGGGGGCAGGATTGGTCGTTTTATTACCGGCAATCGCCATTATGTTTCCATATATAATAGGGAATGATTATGCACAAGCTAGAAATCTGATACCTTGGCTATTATTATCGGTTTATGCCAATGCAATGGTAAATTTATTATCTTCTTGTTTCGCAGCAGAGAAAAATACCAAAGATGCAATGATTGCAAGAACGATATCCTGTATTATCAATGTAGTCGTTCTTTTCTCCTTTATTGACTGTATCGGTCTTTATGCGTCTCCGATTGCTTTGTTTTTAGCAAATTCTATCGGTATGATCGTTTTGCTAATGTTGATTAAAAAGCATGTGCGTATTACGTTATTACCTTCACAAGTCATGGTGTTTATAACGATGTTTATTATTTCATATTTTGTGTATACAAATTGCAGCACTTTTGTAAATCTAGGTTGGTTATTATTTTCAGCAATTATTTATTGTATTTATTTAAAGGATTTTATTATTTCTGTTTTGAAGCTTGCTAAAGATATGGTATTTCGAAAAAGGTGAGGTGATAAGTATGAAAAAAGTCAAATTTATTTGTGAGCAATATGTTGATATGCTTGGAATTCTTATTGCAGTATTAACTGTTTTTAGTAGCTTTTTCATTACCGGTCTATTTGGAATGGGAAAGTATGGAACACTGATTAACTATACATTATGTGGTCTGTTTTTCGTTTATATAGGTATGCTGTTGATTATAAGAAAAAAAAATTCGTGTTTTTATAAATCAGTTGAATTCTATATTTGCTTGTTTCTTTTCTTTTATCTTTTAACAATTGGGTTAAATACAGGAAAAATACAGAATTTAAAGATCTTTATTTTAACTGCCATTCAATGGGGGATCCTGTTCCATTATATGAAAGCAAAGAGAATTACTATGGAAAAAATTTTATATTGTTTAAACATAATAATTTTTATAGTAACTTTCATTGGTATTGTATATTGTTTTTTATTCAATCACCCGGTTTCAAATTTTGCGGAAAGACATTGCGGATTCTATGAGAATCCTAATACGGGGGCTATTATTTGTGCAATTAGTATCGCTATTTCCATGATGTTTCTAAGTTTTAAAAACATTTGGAATCGTGTTTTTTTGATAATCAACATTGTTTTCCAACTAATGATGATACGTTTGTGTTTATCAAGAGCCGGAGTTATTATGCTAATAGCCTTTTTGATTTTATATGCGCTGATAGTAGCTTGTTATCACAAGAAAAAAGCAATAACAGCTATACGTAATTTGATAGTAGTTGCAGTTGTGTTTTTGTTTATTTACAATGTAGTATCCCCTAAACTTTATCACTTAAGAGATTTGATTTTGTATCAGCCAAGTGCGGTATTAAATGTCTTGCAAAAAGAAGAAACCGCTGGAAGCAACGTAAGCAAAAGAGATGAAAAGAAGGCAACTGACAGTGATAATCATCGAATGAACTTATTGATTTCGGGAAGTAAAGCATTTCTTCACAATCCGATTATCGGAGTAGGGCAAGCGAATTTACCGAAGGCAGTAAATGAGCAAATGTTGTTACAGGATTTAGAAACCGGAGGAGTGCATAATGCCTATTTGCAGATGTTGATTTCTAACGGTACGATAGGATTTGTTTCTTATGCTGCTATTTATGTAGTATTGTTGATTTTGTTTATCAAAAAACGTAAAACTATTACATTAGCAATGATTCAAGATAAAAATTATAACTATTTCTGTGGTTTTACAGCATTAACATTAAGTTTATTTGTATATGGATTATTAGAATCGGTAATCGTTTTAAGTAGTTCGTTCCCGGCAGTTATCATGGCAATTTCCGCTGGTGGCGTAGCTTCTTTTATAGAAGGAAATGAAAGTGTAGGAAAGGAATTGTCAACAAATGGAAAAGAAACTGTTGAGTATCATCATACCTGTATATAATAATCAAGATCAGATAAAAAATTTAATTGATGAAATTTTGAGCATGGAGTTACGAGAACAGTTGGAAATATTGTGTGTAGATGATGGATCCGAAGATCAAAGTCTGCAAGTATTACAAAGTATCAATGATAAAAACTGTTTGGTTTTGACACAGCCGCATGCAGGTGTAAGCTATGCGAGAAATTTAGCTTTAGACAAAGCAACCGGAGAATATATTACTTTTTTTGATGCTGATGATAATATTGATACAAATAAATTCATGACTGTTTTAAATAAAATAAAGATAGAAAAGCCGGATTTATCAATCTTCGGAATATATGATCGATTTATTTACAGCAGTGAGAAAATTCAATTACATCGGAATTATGTTGAAAATAAAAGGTACAGTGCAGATGAGTTTTTTCAAAATTTCGGGAATTTATTAAATAAGCATATCATGTACTCACCATGCAATAAGATATATAAGCGCAGTATTATCGAACGGTATCAGATACGTTTTAATGTAGAATGTGCAATCGGTGAGGATATGCTATTTAATCTTGATTATTTACAACATGTTTGTAACGTCAGAATGTTTGAGGAATTCGTTTACTTGTATAATCACGATATGATGAAAATATCAAGTAGTTCAAGAAAATATCATGAAAACGAGTTTTCAATTTTAATGAAAATTATAGAGAAAATAAAGCTTCTTTTAGAAAATAAAAAAGTATATTTTAAAAATGAAAAAGAGATTCATGAATTTTTAGTTCGAAAAATTTCCTATTCTATAAATAATTTATTTTTCAAAGGATCGCATTTAACAAAGGAAGAAAGACTATATTTTATAGATAATCTTTACAACAATGCGTTAGTTAAAGAAGCAATAGATGATCCAAGAGTAAAAATGATTGAATTTGATCAGAAAGTGTTACATTTTCTTCATAAAAGAAGATGGAAAAGATGTATCTTGTATCTATATCAATTGAAAAATAAAAGATAAAAATAGGATAGTTCTATAATAAAAGAAAAAAGCTAGTGTGATATGTTAATTAAAATGTATAAATGCTAGTTTTTTTATTGGTTATTTGTATCTGTACAATAATCAGAGGATTGAATCAAGTTAGATATTGGTTCATAATTATTGGTATTAGTAAATTTAATAGTATTTTGAATGGCTCAGTTTACGATTGATAGTGATTAGAGTATGAAAAAGTCTATCTCTTACTGTATGCTCTTTGTATATATAGATGCCACGATAAAAAATCTTTATAGTATTCCTAATTTATTCTAGGCGTATTCTTAAATATTTATATGGATCCAATCCGTTTACTTTCGCTGTTTCTATGATATTGTAAACTACTGCACACTCTTGCTCCTTTGGAACTTTCGGATATCAGCCAATTCTTTCGTTTAATCGTAAATAGGCGAATACTGTTTTCTATCAAATTATTATTCTTTTATAACTATAACATTTCTATTTTCATTTGTTCTTTTTTCGTTTATAATACTATATGCCAAACAAGCGGAAAATGTTGGAAAGTGATCACAACACTTATTCATCGCAAGTAGCTTGACGGCAACCTTTGTTAGACATCGTATCATTAGGAACGATAGTAGGAGGAGAATATGAAAACAAAGAAAACGCAGTACATGGCCTTTATGGCACTTTTTTTAGCAATTCAAATTTTGCTGGTTGTTACCCCACTGGGCTATTTACCCCTTGGTCCAATAGACGCAACGACCATGCACATTCCTGTAATTGTCGCAGCCATTGTATTCGGACGTAAAGCCGGAGCACAGCTTGGACTTGTATTCGGAATTACTAGTGTATTAAATGCAACCTTTCGCCCGAATATCACATCGTTTGTCTTTTCGCCCTTTGTAACGGTGGCAGGAATTAGCGGTAATTGGACAAGTTTGCTAATAGCTATTGTACCACGTATCTTATTAGGCTATTTTTCCGGAGTATTATTTGAAGTACTAAAAAAGCACAAGGTCAATGAACAGCTTTGCATCATTACAGCATCACTTGCAGGAGCAATAACCAATACCGTTTTGGTACTAGGAGGTATATATTTCTTTTTCGGCGAAGCCTACGCAAAGGCAGTACATGTGGCTTATGAAGTATTATCAGCGGTTTTGTTGGGTGTTGTTACAACCAATGGAATTGCAGAAGCTGTTTTAGGCGCAATAGCCTGTTTGCTGATCGTGAAAGCTTTAGCACCGTTTATGAAAAAATATCAAAAATAAAGCTCGCTAAATGCGAGTTTTTATTTAATTAAAGCAATTATTCACTGGTTCACTGATAAAGCAATCAAAAATGCGAAAGGAAAAGAATACAAAAGTAAATCCATGCACATTTTTCTTAGCTTAATGATGATTTTGTAAGCATTGAGGTGGTTGTGTGCGGGCATTGCCATGATTGATTGCTTTGATGCCTTGAAAATGCCGCTCCTTTGGATTCTGTTGAAGAATATCGTAAATAGCAGATAAACGCTTATGACCATCAATACAATGATATCCCTCTTGATCATGAAGGACACGAATCGGAAAACTCAAGCCGATACGTAATAAGCTTTGATACAACGCTTGACTATACTCTGTATAAGTAAATTGAATTTCCTGAAGCGACAGTGCTTCGACTCGCATAAAATCACCTCTTCTATGTAGCTATCATATCATAATCATACCTTTATTTCTAACATATTTCTTACATCAATTATGAATTTATTGACAATTTTGTTCACTATGATACCCTAAATATGAGGTGTTGCACGTGCTGCAAGTGGAAGGCTTAACATTATACGATCGAAATCATTGCATTCTGTTATCCAATGCTTGTTTTCGTCTGCCCAATTATGGCTTTGTAAGTATTTATGGTGATCACGAAGAACTCCATCATCTGTTGGCACAAAGCCTTGCAGGTGTTTATTCTCCGAATGCTTCACGTTTTATATACAATGATCAGGAAATGACCCTATTTGATGAAAAAGAGCGCAGCATATATCGCTCTTGTTTTGCGTCATTTTTATTTCATGACTTTCAGATCATACCGGATCAAACGGTTTACGATAATATAACAATGTTTGAAAACTTTCCTCGCTATGTCATTCAAAAGGAACTTGCTTTTTTTCAAATGGAAGATAAAGTTACTACACTAGCCGAGGATTTAACTCCGTTTGAACAATGGAAAATGGTGCTTGTCAGATGTATGCTGCGTTGTCCGATGATGTTGGTTGTGGATAGCGAAAGTACGCCTTTAGCGAAAGAAGAGCTCATGCAGCTGTATAGTTTATTAGATATGCTGAAATCGCGGGTATTGGTTGTCGTTATCGGAGATAAGCAAAGCATTGCCTATGCCAATCGGATAATCGAGATTGCAGATGGATATATTTTAAGTGATACGCACACCAATAGCCATAGCTTTCCTCAAGTTAATCAGATCCAACAACCTTATACTTTAAAACAGGCGCAGATTGAGGCCTTTGATGAAAAGCTTTATCACTTTATTCATTGGAAGCTGAGGCTAGCTACGGTATTTCTCGTGCTTTCCTTTATTGCATTATCCGTTGGCTTATTTTCATTGAACCTCGATGTTACGGATATTCAAATGCGTCTTATGGAAAACAAACAATCCAGCATTCTTGCTGTGGAAAAGCTTGCTAATCTTAATGGTGAATATGTAGATAATTATTATGATTATTTAAATGAAAACGATGTCGTAGCCTTACAAAAAGCATTGGGAAAGAAGCTGATTCTCGGATACTATCCAACGGATTTAAAGGCTGCTCGCTACTCGGTTTATGGCAGCTCACAGTTGTATGTTACCGATATTTTAGATGAATATACAATGATTGAAGCAGATAGTGCACAGGAGCTTGGCTTTGCGAAAATGTACGGCAGCTATCCGCAGGCTTATGATGAAATTGCCCTCCCATCAACCAGTGCTTATCGTATATTGAAGGAAGTTTTAAACGAACCCTTTTATAATACGCAGGAGCAATGTGAACGCATGCTGGGAATGAAGGTGCTGTGGTTTGGACAGCCTTTAACAATTACCGCAATCTTTCCTGCTTATGAAGCAGACAATGCCAATATGGAATTGCAGATGCACAGCTATGGCTCCTCTTTGAATCAAGCAAAGTTGATGTCGGGAAGCTTTTTTGTGAAAAGAGGTTTTGCAAAGAAACAAGAGGTATTAACGATGTCTGCTTATCAGAAAACCGGAAAACGTTTGATTTACGGAGATCGAATTGTCGCGGAATTTGAAGGCTTACACCAAGGAAAAGTAGGAATGCGTTATTTTGATGGGGAATATCACTATACAAGTAGTGAGTTAGAAGAAGATGAGATTTTAATTGATTATGATGCCGCACTTTCCATGGGGTTTCGAGCCAGTTATTTAAGCTGTGTAAAGGATCAGGCAATTGATGTGGATCAGGCGATTCGTTTGTTTGAGGAATTTGCTGAAAGCTGGGTGGGAAAGGAGATAACATTACAAACCTATCGTGTACCATTAGCTCCACAGGCAACACAAACGATGAATAGAGTTGTACGTATCAAAGGAATTATGCTGCCACGAAGCTTCAGCTATGAGGATTATGAGCGCTATTATAAAAAAGAAGGCATTGGTGCAATCTATGCATCAAAAGAGATGCTGGCAGCGGGAATCACGCAAAACCATTATATCAAGGTAGCCTTTTTCCAAAGTCATGAGAAAAAGGAATTGAAGCATGCACTAGATTATTTGAATTCTCATGAAGGTTATGATGCGTTTTTGACCAATGATCGAATTTTGAAATTCTTTGTTGTTGATTTACATGAAGTAGCAATCTTTTTATTGATTTTAGGAGGACTTGCCTTTCTAGCCTTTTTATACTTGTATATCTTTTTGTTAAAGTCTGCTAGCAGCTATATTCATAAGGATTGTACGATACATTATTTATTAGGAGAAACAAAAAGTGCCCTGCGTTCACTTGTCATAAAATACTTTCAAATGGTATTATGGATACGTTCTTTATTTAGTTGGCTATGTGCCGCTTTGACACTTATGCTATTTGTTTTTACCATTTATTTTGCATTATATGCTTCCATAACGATCATGTGGTCATTGACCATTCCGTGTATCCTGCTTTTTGTAGGGGTGTTGTTGGTTCGTATCGTGATGCATATTGTATTTCAAAGGACAACGGTTTTAGATGAAATGTTAATCGATGAGGAGAGGCTATGAAAGAAGTATTTTTACAAAGAATGCAGCAATATTTAGGAAATGAATACGAGGCTTATGTGGAAAGTCTATCCAAACCGCTGTATCGTGGTTTGCGTCTTAATACAACAAAAACAACTATACAGGAAATCATGGAAGAAAAGCTATGCACCTTGAAGCCTTCCGCTATTTGTAATAAGGCTTATTATATTCAAGATGAGGAATCCTCGCTTGGCAATCATGCAGCACATGCGGCAGGCTTGTTTTATATGCAGGAGCCAAGTGCCTCCAGTGCAGTGGAAATATTAGGTGTTGAAAAAGGGGATTGGGTGTTGGATTTATGTGCAGCTCCCGGTGGCAAGACGACACAGATTGCCGATGCCCTAGCGCATACCGGCTTTTTGGTAGCCAATGAAATTGATCCTAAGCGCGCTCAGGTATTATTAAGTAATATGGAGCGTTTAGGATTTTATGAGTGCATGATTACCAATGCCAACCCAAAGGATTTGACCAAGGCCATGAAAGGCTGCTTTGATAAGGTGTTAGTAGATGCGCCATGCAGTGGAGAGGGCATGTTTCGCAAGCATTCCAAAGCTATGGAAGATTGGAGTGTGGAACATGTAAAGGCTTGTGCTCAGCGACAGAAGCACATTTTAGAGAATGCCTATGAGGCATTGAAAGAGAGTGGGATTTTAGTATATTCTACCTGTACCTATGCAATGGAAGAAAACGAGGAAGTAATTGCCGATTTTATGGAAAAACACCCGGATATGGAGCTGTTAGATCCCTGTGTCAGCTTTGGGCGATGCGGCTTTCCATATAAAGATTTAGATAGCGAAAAGCTAGTACGCATTTTACCGATGGATAAGGGTGAAGGTCATTTTGTGGCAAAGCTGCGCAAGCGTGCTGCTGCAACCACTGTGAACCTAAAGACAATGAAACCGGCAAGACTACCGTCTTTCGTAAACGATTTTTTGACAACTCAACGCAAGCAGAGCTTTGCCTATATGGTTGAAATCAACCAAAAAGTATATGTCAAAAACACACCGTTTCTTGATTTGAAAAATATCCGAGTATTACGACAAGGTATGTTGGTAGGAGAAATTGTGAAGAATCGTTTGGAACCGCATCAGCATTTTTATGTATGTGCCAAGAGCAATGACGAATTTTATCAGACCTATGATATGAGTGATGAGGAATGTTTATCGTATCGCAAAGGAAATCCTTTAGCGGTTGTCGGCTATAAGGGGTATGTGGCATTGAGTTGGCATCATCACCCGATTGCCTTTGCCAAGGGAGATGGCATGGTGCTGAAAAACAAATATCCTAAGGGCTTACGATTACAGGGCGTATAATGCGCCTTTTTCTTTTTGCGAACGTATGCTAAAATAGTAACGGAAAATGAGGTCATAATATGTTAATTTCAATGGATAGTATCACGAAATATCACAATGTAAAAGAAATCGTTAAGGAAGCTTCATTGACGATTGAGGAACATGATAAAACAGCTTTGATCGGTGTAAACGGAGCAGGGAAAACAACGATTTTACGAATCGTAGCCGGTTTGGAGAGCTATGAGGGAAATATCGTACGAAAAAACGGTTTGAGAATTTCGTATCTTCCTCAAGATCCTGTTTTTGATGAGCAGGAAAGCATTCTTTATCAAGTCATGAGAGTAGATCCCAAAATTGAGGAGTATGAAGCCAAAAGTATTCTTGGGAAACTGGGAATGCATGATGTCGATCTTTGTATCGCAAAGCTTTCCGGAGGACAACGCAAGCGAGTTGCATTAGCACGAGCACTCTTAAAGCCTTGTGATCTATTGATTTTAGATGAGCCGACCAACCATTTGGATAATGAAATGATCGAATGGCTGGAAAAATATTTAAAGCGATTTTCCAATGCCATTTTTATGGTTACGCATGATCGTTATTTTTTAGAGCGGGTTTGTACTAAAATGGTGGAAATTTCACAAGGAAAGCTATATACCTATGAAGCGAATTATTCACAGTATTTAGAGGCTAAGGCATTGCGTGAGGAGCAGGCATTGGCGAATGAAAAGAAGCGTCAAAATTTGCTGCGTAAGGAGTTGGCTTGGATACGTGCCGGTGTGCAGGCAAGAGGAACCAAAAGCAAGGAGCGAATAGAACGCTTCCATGCCTTGAATGCACAGGATAAGCCACAGCTTGAAAAAAGTATTGCCTTGGATTTAACAACCAGTCGTTTAGGAAAAAAGATCATTGAGTTGGAGCATATTTCCAAAGCCTATGGAGAGCGTGTCTTGTTTCGAGATTTCAGCTATCATTTCACACGTCATGATCGCATCGGTATCTTGGGAGCAAATGGCTGTGGAAAAACGACATTACTGCACGTTATGGCAAAACAGCTGGAGCCGGATAGCGGTACGGTCGTTCATGGAGAAACTTTGAAACTCGCCTATTTCAAACAGGGACATGGGGATATGGACGGCTCTATGAAGCTTATCGACTATATTCAGGAAACAAGCAATCACATTGAGACCACACAACGAAGCTATACTGCCGCATCAATGTTGGAACGCTTTTTATTTCCACGTTCTATGCACCATACGACAATCGAGCGTTTATCCGGTGGTGAAAAGCGTAGATTGTATTTATTGAAAGTGTTGATGCAGGCACCGAATGTCTTGTTTTTAGATGAACCGACGAATGATTTGGATATTGCGACATTGCAGATCTTAGAGGATTATTTAGATGAATTTAACGGTGCAGTGGTTGTTGTATCGCATGATCGTTATTTTTTAGATCGTATATGCGACAAATTGTTTGTTTTTCAAAACGGCAATATCGTTCAGCATATCGGAGGGTATAGTAGCTTTATTCAAATAGCTTCACAGACGGTGGAAACAACACCAAAGAGTACGCAGCCGAAAGCAGCTGTACTGATGAAGATGACAACGAAGGAAAAGCAAGAGCTAGCCGGTATGGAAACCGCTATGGATCAGGTACAGAAGTGTATTGATGCTATTGATCAGGACATGGAAAAGTATGCCGATGATTTCCAAAAGCTACAGGAATTATCGATTCAAAGAGAAGCTAAGGAGAAACAGCTAGAAGAAATGATGGAGCGTTGGTTACAGCTTAGTGATAAAAAAGCAAGGATAGATGCAATGTTAAATAAGTGAGGCGATACCATGGTAACAATAGGAAATGATTGGGATATCCTTTTAAAGGAAGAATTTGCAAAGCCATACTATCAAAAGCTACGATTATTTTTAGCACAGGAATATCGCTGTCAAACGATTTATCCGGATATGTATGATATTTTTAATGCATTAAAATATACAGCCTTCCAAGATGTAAAGGTAGTCCTTTTAGGACAAGATCCCTACCATGGTGAACATCAGGCGCATGGCTTGTGCTTTTCGGTAAAGAAAGGAATTGCGCCACCTCCCTCTTTATGCAATATTTTTGAGGAACTTCACCGAGAGCTTGGCTGTACCATACCACCACATGGAGAATTAACCGCTTGGGCAAAACAAGGAGTTTTAATGCTGAATAGTGTGCTGACGGTGCGTGCTCATCAACCGGGTTCACATGCTCAAAAGGGCTGGGAAACTTTAACCGATACGATTATCGCAAAGCTAAATGATAAAAAAGATCCGGTAGTATTTTTGCTGTGGGGAAAATATGCCAAATCCAAAAAAGCGCTTATCACCAATCCGATGCATCTCATCTTAGAAAGCTCACACCCCAGTCCATATAGTGTAGATTATGGATTTCGAGGCTGCGGACATTTTGTGAAAGCAAATACATTTCTTATGCAAAACGGATTAACACCGATTGATTGGCAGATACGCTGATTGTTTGTAAGCACACAAAAGCTGAACTTTAATAGCGTTATGTTTGATCATTGTGTTATGATTCATTTGTTTGAAAGGTTGGTACGATGATAACAGAAAAAAGAGAAAAACAAATTTTAACCATGTCTTTTATATCCGGGCTTATTTTTGCGATAATTGAATTTATTTTCTCTATTTACAGCGATTCACAATCAGCATTAACCGATGCGGTATACGATGCTTCTGAATTGGTATTTATTGCATTGTTGTTATTTTTAACCCCTTTATTTCATAAACCGGTTTCCGAAAAGCACCCGTATGGATATTTTCAAATCGAATCAATATTCGTCATCATCAAAAGCGTTATGATGCTATCGGTTACCATAGGCGTTTTGGTTGAAATTTTAAAATCTGCTTTGGCGGGTGGAAACATGGTGAATAATGCACAAATTGCAATTTTTCAGTTTTGCTTAGGTTCTGGCAGTATTTTTATTTATTTGCTTATGAGAAAACTGAATAAAAATTTATCTTCGCCTACCATCACTGCCGAATTGTTGGGTTGGAAATTGGATATTATTTATAGCTTTGGAATGTCTTTGACTTTTTTTATATCATTATATTTGAAGCATACATCATTGGCATGGATTTCTCCTTATGTAGATTCAATGATTGCAGTGATGGTAATGCTTTTTGTATTGCCGGAAAGTGCCAAAGTATTGTGGGAGGCGATCAAAAACGTATTTTTATTTTCGCCTGAAAAAGCATGGGTGGAGGAGATAAAAGAAGTATGTAATCCTATTTTGGAAGAATATCATTTTTTGCCGCTTTTTTATGATATAACAAAGACCGGCAGACATTTATGGATAGCTGTTTATTTTCAAATTGAAGAGGAATGCTTGAACGTAAATGAGTTACAAAAGGCATGGAAGGCGGTAAACGAGCAAGTGCAAAAGAGTTATCAAGAATGTACTTGCGAATTGATTTTAATGCCTAAAACTATGGATATAGGGTAATGTTATGATTTCTGATAAGAATAGCATTGAAAAAGAAATACTAAGAGTATATGAAAGTATGTGGAAATAGCAAAGAAAGATAGACAGTTGAAGGATTGTTTTCTATAATGTAGATACAATATAAGAGGTGATAGAAATGAATAAAGTCGTTGGTTTTATCGGAAACGGGAATATGGGAAGTGCTATGATTCATGGGATTATGAAAGCAAAACTTTTAAAAGCAGAGCAGCTTTATGTTTCGGCAGCACATGAAGAAAGTCTGCAAGAGGTAAAACAGCTGTATGGTGTGCATGCGACATGCGATAATGTAGAGGTTGCTAAAGCGAGCGATATTTTGGTGTTGGCAGTGAAGCCCTATCAGTATGAAACGGTAATTGAGGAAATCAAAGATGCTGTTAAAAAAGAGGTTATCATAGTAAACATAGCGGCAGGAAAAAGCATTGAGCATATCAACCAGATGTTTGGACGTGAAATGAAGGTGGTTAAGGCAATGCCAAATACGCCGGCTTTTGTCGGTGAGGCAATGAGTGCCTTGGCATATAGTGAGCATATAACCCCTGAGGAGTTGGAGTATGTCGTAAGCTTATTTCAAAGCTTCGGTAAGGTAGAAATCGTAGCGGAAGGTTTGATGGACGCAGTTACGGCAGTCAGTGGTTCTTCCCCGGCGTATGTATTTATGTTTATAGAAGCAATGGCAGATGGAGCGGTTGCTTTGGGCATGCCTAGGAAGAAAGCCTATACCTTTGCCGGACAGGCGGTTTTAGGGGCAGCTAAAATGCTGTTAGAAAGCAAGCAGCACCCGGGTGAATTAAAAGATGCGGTTTGTTCACCCCAAGGAACGACGATTAGTGCAGTTCAAAAGCTGGAGGAGTGCGGCTTTCGCAGCAGTGTGATGCAAGCGATGCTTGCATGTGCTGATAAATCAAAGGAGATGCAAAAATAGGGGCTGTGACGAGTAAGAGAAATTAGTATTTCTCTGAAAATCACAGCCTTTCTCTATTCGAATCGTTGGATAACCCTTAATTTTGGGTACTTTGAAAACAGCTTCCTTCTTAAAAGCTTTTTTTGAATCTTCTTTTTTATATTTACAATTACCATTGTGGAAAACTAATTCATATTTTTTGCTATTTTTCGATTATGATACTTTCTAAGGTTATATCCTATACATACTAGCTCTAATTCTACTTTTACTCCACTTTCTCCTCGCCGATGAAGTCGTACATATTCAAAGTCCTGCTTGATATCCGCAAACGCTCCCTCTGCCTGTACACTGCGATTCTTCATCAGCTTCTTTCCTTCCTCACTCTTTAGACATTCATCTATTTCTCTATGCATCTTCTCCAAGGCTGGTACGATCCTTGCGCTTCTTCCGTTTTTTGATGTCGTGCATTTGCTCCTATGCGGACATTCTACACAGTTTTTATTTCTGTAATACACGGTTGTTTTTGGGTATTGTCCCTTAAGGCTGACTCCGACACGTTCTACTTCAAATACATATCCGACAGGGCATACAGGTGTTCCGTTTTCATCTCGCTCCATGTGCCGTAGCTGATAACGATTCTTGTCCGTTATTTTTTCTTTCTTTTTTTCATATCCGCTGTATTTCAATATCCCTTTGATACCTTTACTCCTGCAGTAACTGTAATTTTCATAGCTTCCGTATCCTGCATCTGTCACTTCCACTTTTGGATAGTTACCATACAGTTTTTTATATCCTTCTGTAAATGGTTGTAATGTTCGTATATCATTCGTATCGCCACTGATATAAGAATATGCGATATATCCATTGCTTACTCCTACCTGCACATTGTATCCCGGCTTGAATACATTCGTATGATTGTAATAATCATATTTCATATGCATGAATGTAGCGTCCGGATCTGTCTTGGAAAAACTGTTCCTGTTTCCCAGTATATCTTCCTGCATTGCATACTGCCACATCTTTACTGCACTTTTCTTCAGTTCATCGCACAATTTTGCGATTTCGTGCTTTCCTCGGCCTTTTCGAATATATCCTTTTTCTTTCAACCAGTTTTCTAGTGTTTCATCTATTTGTATCATATATTCGATATTCGGATATTTTAGAAGGGAATATTGAATATTGATCTCATGCTTTTTAAAGTATTGGTTTATCTGTCTCAATAGCTCCATACATTTCTGCCAGTGTCTTGGAAGATAACATCTGCTCCAGCCTCTCCAACAGAAAGTCATCTTGTTGGCATTTGCTTCGAACTTCGTTCCATCGATATAAAGAATCTGTTCTTCTAGCGCTTTTTCATCCTGTATATACAGATAGATTTCCTTCGCAATGGTTTCTATTGATTCTTTCAGAGTGTTATTGATGAAACTGGTACTATGTCAAGATTTCGGACAACTAAAATATAAGAATTTTCAATTTTTAGTTTAAATTATTCTGGTAGTAGTTTTTTTCATATTTGTTTGGAGATTGGTAATCACAATGAGAATGTATTCTTACTGTATTGTAAAATCCTTCTATGTATTCAAATACCATCTGATAGGCTTCTGAATAGTCATTTATCTTTTTTCTGTTTAGCCATTCTCTTTTTATCAATGCATGAAATGATTCTATGCATGCATTATCCCATGGATTCCCTTTTTTAGAGTAACTGCCGATCATTCCTATCGTTAGATTATAGTATTTTTTTGATGTGAATTGAACACCTCTGTCACTGTGTATTACTACCGGATTATCTGTTTTTCTCCTCCTTTTTGCTTCTTCCAGACATTTTAATACTTCCTCTACTTCCATTGTTTTTGTTAGTTTCCAGGCTATTATTTTTCTTGAGTATAAATCCATTATACTTGTCAGATACACAAATCCTTCTTCCTGTGTCCAAATATAGGTTATATCTGTACACCAGGCTGAATTCGGCTTTTCAGGATTGAAATTACGTTTTAGAATATTCTTCAGTTTTGATGAAAAATCACTGTCCTTAGTGGTTATTGTGCATGGTCTGATATAATGGGCTTTAATACCCATCTCACGCATAATATTGCCCACATATTTTTCGCTGACTTTTATTCCTGACTGATTCAGTTTTACAGTTATTTTCGGTGCTCCATAAATTTCATGTGATTCTTCATGAATTGCTTTTATTTTTTTACTGAGTTCCTGTTTTCTAACTTTTTGTTTAGAAGGTTTTCTGTTAACGTAATCATAATATCCTGATTTACTGACATTAAGTTTATCGAGCATACCGGAAATCGAAGCATTATTATCATTCTGCTTTTTTATTTTGATTTGATAATAAAGTTCCTGTTTCGTTATTTTCCCAGTATGCCAATAGCCTTTTTTAAGACATCAAGCGCATCCTGTGTATCTTTAAGCTCCTTACGCAAACGAGCAATTTCTTTAGCTTCATCACTAGAGAAATTACCAGAACCTCTGGAAACAATAGTACCATTATTTTTATCAGCATCTTTCACCCATTTATGAACAGTACTGTCAGCAATGTCAAAACGTTTAGCAATAGAAAGTTTAGATTCATCAGGATGATCAAGTACATACTGAACAACTCCTTGTTTAAATTCATCTGTAAATGTAGGTTTAGCCATAATTAAATTCCTCTTCTTTCTGTGTTAATAATTTATGACAGTATACCATAAGATGCTTTAACTCTCACATTTAACTGATACGGTTTTTATTCTAGCATCAAACGCTCAAAACTCTTGTAACTGGGAACACAACCATTTGTAATGCTGCGATATCGAACATCGTAGCGACAAAGCTTCTCTAACCTACGTAAAGAAGCGTAGCCATTTTCAGCGAAAGCCATAAGGATGACGGTTAGCATCATGACAGGATCATAAGAACGAGGATCAAGACTAAGGAAGTCTATGAACTTACTCAAATTTATCCTCCTCAAGACTTCCAGGATCGTGATACTCAAATCATCTTTAAGAACATCGTTTTGAAAAGAAAAATTAAAATCTAGTAGCATATATGGCTGATATGCTGTATAATTTTCTTGGTTAATTTGAGTACTTGTCATACATAAATTATACCAAAAAATACACCTTCTTCCTTATGGAATTGGGTGTATTTTTTTTGTCTTAGAGCTTGACTTATCTGTCACAGCACCGATATATGGACTGGATTGACAATACTTTATCTAAAATACGGCTTTTAGGATATTTGATGTAGAATAGAAGAATCTTTGCTACTTTCTTGGGAGCGGTATAAAAAGAACAGAGGAATAAAAGCAATGAAGCAGGCAGCTATCCCTGCTAATTCCAACCAAAGGATAGGTATGTTGATATAGCTTAAGAAAGGGAATAGTTTCATAATATGAGCGGGAAGATTGGTTGTCATGATGTAGTTGGAGCCAATAACTTGATTGAGTCCGAAAACAAGCGCAAAAATAATATTAGCGTCGATAAACGCTTGAAAGGCTTCTCGGTAGGTGATTTTCCATTCCAACACATACAAGACGTAAATACTGGCAGTTAAAAAGAAATGATGGCTGAAGAAGAATTGCCAAAAGATAAAGCGATCCGGTCCACAAGTAAGATCCGGCAGTAAAATAGCAGGAAGCGGTCCGGCAAATGAAAAGAAATAAACAAATTTAAACATCTTTTTATGATTGGTTATGAGTGCGTACATAAACAAATAGCCACTGATAAAACAGAAATGTAATGGTAAATGCTCCTTGTAGCTCCATGTTCCATCGAGTATTTTTTGACCATAATAAATAGCCATATTGGTAAACATGATGCCTGCAACGATGTAACGAAAGGCTTTATCATGGTATTTCCATTTGCGTATAGCTTCTCGATGCTTATAAATCAGTACCATTGCCAACAGCATCGTTATAGTTAAAACGATATGCCAAAAACCGAATAAACGGAAATGAAAAATCCCCGGCGTGTCGCTAAAAAAACTCATACTATCCCTCATTTCATATATTTATTTTAGCATAAAACAGCATAGAGAATTATTACATTATGGTAAGAATGGTAGAAAGATAAGCGTGATTGTCAGTTTTTTCTTTCCCAATTTGTGAATTATTGATATAATAACAAGCGTTAGGCGGGGATTGAGTATGAAACTTAAGCAATTCAAATATATGGATTATATTAATGTAGTTATCGGCGGTGTTTTATTTGCGGCAGCCGTTAATCTATTTATTGTACCGATGAATTTATTCAGTGGCGGAGGTATCGGCGTTGCCCAAATTTTACGTACCCTGATTAGTGGGTGGATTTCAGTTCCGAAGGGGTTAGATGTTGCGGGTATTATCAACTTTTTAATCAATATACCCTTGTTTATCATGGCATATCGCAGTATCTCACGTAAGTTTTTTATTAAAACCCTGTTGAATGTAATTGCCCAAACGGTTGCCTTTACATTGATTTGGATACCGGAAACTCCGATTATTGATGATGTGTTAGCAGCTTGTTTGATTGCCGGCTTGATCGGTGGTTTTGGTATCGGTTTTGCTTTACGTTGCGGCGGCAGTGGCGGCGGTGTGGATATTCTCGGTGTTTATATGGCGAAAAAATCCGAACGGTTTTCTGTCGGAAAACTGAGTATTGTTATTAACGCCTGTATTTTTACTTGCTGTGCGATTTTATTTGATTTGGCAACAGCCATTTATTCGATTATCTTTACAGCTTGTATGTATTTGACGGTGGATAAATTTCACTATCAAAACATCAACATGACAGCGATGGTGTTTACACGAAATCCGCAGGTTAAAAACAGTATTATGGAGGAAACCGGCAGAGGTGTTACGTATTGGAAAGGCGCAGGTGCCTATACAGATAATGAAACCTTTGTTTTAATGACGGTTATTAACAAGTATGAGGTGCCACAGGTAAAAAAGATTATTTTATCGGCAGATCCGCAAGCCTTTATCATTATCAATGAGGGAATGAGTGTCAGCGGTAACTTTGAAAAACGTTTGTAGGAAGTCTTTTGATTTTCGATATGGATAAATAAAACGGAGATCTCAAACATGGTTAAATGAAATGACCATATAAGAAATCTCCTTTTTTATTGCTTGTTTATAGATAGAAGAAAATATTATTTTTTATTGGCTTCTTCCTTCTTTTTCTTCTCACTGATGTATTTTTCGTAAATAAACTTTAATCCCTTAAAGGTTAAATCACGATCGTAAATATCAATTTCATCGGTATTTTTATAAATGATTTTCCCCAATCCTCCGGTAGCGATGACCTTCATATTACAGCCAAGCTCCTCTTTGAACTGACGAATGATGTATTCGCTTTGTCCGATATAGCCATAAACAAGACCGGCTTGCATACTGGTTGTGGTAGTCTTGTTTAAAATGGATTTCGGCTTTTTGATTTCGATTTCCGGAAGCTTGGCAGCCTGTGTCCACATTGCTTGTGCACTGGTTTCAATCCCTAAGGCAATTACTCCGAATTCAAAGTTTCCTTGTGCATCTACATAATCATAGGTTGTAGCAGTACCGAAATCTACAACTAAGCAAGGACCTCCATAGGCATAAAAGGCACCGGCTGCATCAACGATACGATCTGCGCCGACCGCCTTGGGATTCTCGGCTTTGACGGAAATTCCGGTTTTGATACCGGGACCGACAACGATCGGTTCTTTTTTCATATATTTGCGAATGCCATTCAAAAAGGAATGCATGATCTTAGGAACAACGCTGCTGACGATAACATCATCAATATCATTGATGGATACCTGAGAGGCATTTAAAAAGTTTGTGATCATGAAGCCGTATTCATCACTGGTACGCTTCATTTTGGTGGTTAAACGATAATTTCCGATGAGTTTATTGCCATTGTAAATACCGATGGTAATATTGGTGTTTCCGACGTCCATTACTACTAGCATGCTATTGTACTCCTTTTTCCTCGCGAATTTCGGCAAGTCTTTCCAAAATCTTGCAGGCAACCTCATATTTGCTCATAATTGAAAGCTCTTGAAGCTGCTCTTTTTCAATAAGGGTTACGATGTTGGTATTATGACCGAACCCGGCTCCCTCGGTTTTTAAATTGTTTGCGACAATCATATCGCAATGTTTCTTTTCCAACTTTGCTTTGGCATTCTCAATTAAATTTTGGGTTTCCATCGCAAAGCCGCAAAGAATTTGATCCTTTCGAATATGTTCTCCCAAATAGGCGAGAATATCGGGATTTTTGACAAGCTTTAAGGTAAATTCTTCACTATCCTTCTTGATTTTATGCTCGGCAACACTTTCAACACGATAATCTCCTACGGCAGCTGCCTTGATAATATAATCGGCAGATATATAGTGCGCTTTTACAGCCTCTAGCATATCCAAAGCGCTTTGAACGGAAATCAGCTGAACGCCGAAAGGTGCTTCCTCTCGACTCGGTCCACTGATCAAGGTTACACAGGCTCCCATGGATTGTGCGGCACGTGCTAATTCATAACCCATTTTACCGCTGGAATGATTGGAAATATAACGTACGGGATCTAAGGCTTCCTGTGTAGGTCCGGCAGTGATCAGCACATGTTTGCCCTCTAAACGTCGATTGGTTTGAAAGTAGGAATCAATGCATGCTTCTATATCACTTAGCTCTGCCAACTTACCTTTTCCACAATCCCCACAGGCAAGAAAACCACTTGCCGGCTCAACGATGTGATAACCAAGCTCCTTGCAAGTCTTAAGGTTACGTTGCGTAACGGGATTTTCATACATTTGCGTATTCATGGCAGGACATATTACCTTAGGACAATCGGCAGCTAGAAAGGTTGTAGTAAGCATATCATCGGCAATACCGCATACAAATTTCGCAATGACATTTGCGGTAGCCGGAACAACGACAAACAAGTCGGCACGTTTGGCAAGGGAGATATGCTTTACACTGCGATCGGCAACCTTTTCAAAGGTTGAAACCATAACATTATGCTTCGTAAGGCTTTCAAAGGTTAAGGGAGTCATAAACTCTGTCGCATTCTGCGTCATGATCACCTCTACATCATAGCCCTTTTTTATTAAATTACTCGTTAGCTGAGCAGCCTTAAATACAGCAATTCCTCCACTAACACCTAATACGATAGTTTTTTTCATATTCAAATCCTCTTTCGCTGAGACAGCGTCATAAGCTATCTTATTATAACGCAATGTGATATGCTTGACAAGAATTGTGTGATTGCTTTCACAAGTTGAGATAAGCATTCTTTTCTTTTACGATCTATATTATAATAAAGATAAACGAGGTGGTTGTATGTATATTGTCGATAGTAAGACCATGCATAGATTAGATGAACAATTGATAAAACAGCAGCGTGTATCATCACTTGATCTTATGAAGCGAGCTGCAAGTGGCGTGAAGGATTACATTGATGAGCATCATACAAAGCTGGTACGTATTTTGATCGTTTGCGGTGTCGGAAATAATGGCGGCGATGGTTTTGCGCTTGCCAGCTTATTGAAAGAAGATGGGTATGTAAATGTAACCTTGTTTACGCTTGCAAATGAAAACCAGCTTACAAGCGATGCAAGATTTTATGCTTTGCGCTGTGCTCAACTGAATATTCCTTGTTTTCATCAACTTCATGAACTGGAAGGTTTATTAAAAAACAGCGAACAATGTGTCGATGCTTTGTTTGGAACAGGCTTATCACGTGGGATCCATGGGGATTATGCGCAGGTCATTCATCAAATCAATGCAAGTAAGCTTCCTTGTATCAGCATTGATATGCCAAGTGGTATCCACAGTGATACAGGAGCTTGTATGGGCTGTGCGATTCATGCCGATGTTACGATTAGCTTTGCCTGTTACAAGCAAGGACAGCTGTTAGGTGAGGGAAGGCGTTATTGCGGACATTTGAAAATCGTAGATATCGGTATTCCTCATGAAATGATCGCAAAGGAAGAGCATGCGATACTTTTAACGGAGGATAAGACACGCCAGATGTTGCCAAAGCGTTTTGAACAATCGCATAAAGGCAGCTATGGTAAGGTGTTGGCAATTGGCGGAAGTCGTTCGATGCATGGTGCTATTACCTTATGTGCCAAAGCAATGCTGCGAAGCGGAGTAGGCACTTTGACCTTATTTGTGCCCAAAAGCATCGGTATGCTTTTAGCAATGAAGCTAGAGGAGTGCATGTTGATAGAGGCAGATGATGAGAATGGCATGTTTGCACAAGGGGCATTATCCTTGCTTAAAGAAAAAATTGGGAACTACGATTTGGTTGTGATTGGAAATGGTATGGGAAGAACAAAGGCAAGTGAGGCATTGGTTGCCTATGTGCTGCAACAAGATATACCTTGCATTCTTGATGCCGATGCCTTGTGGTCATGTGCTAAATACAGAGAGCTGATAAAAAGACGGCAAGCTCCTTTGATCGTAACACCACATCCAAAGGAGTTCAGTTATTTGACAAGCAAAAGCACTGCCGAAATCAAGGCCGATCCTTTTAAGGCAGTGCGGGAATTTACAAGCTGTTATCCAAATGTAACACTTGTTTATAAAGATTATGTCAGTATCATAGCGACAGATAAAAAGTGCTACGTTAATTGTATCGGTAACAATGCCTTAGCCAAAGGTGGAAGCGGCGATGTGCTTTGTGGCATCATTTCCGGTTTATATGCACAATCCAAGCAAGCAATAGAGGCAGCAGGTGCCGGAGTTTATGTACATGCCAAGTGTGCCGATGAGCTATTACAAGTGGAAGATGCAAACAGTATTTTACCAAGTGATATCATCTTTACCTTATCCAAGGTATATAAAGCTTTACGCTAATGCATATACGCTTTATATGTTTCCAACAAATCATTAGGTAGAGCAACCTCAAGATGCATGCCATCTTCGAAATCATCACGCTGTGAAATTTGTGCTTGTGTAAGCAGTCTGCCATAAAGACTGCTTTTTTCATAAGGAATGCAAAGCTTTACCATAGTGGTTAGTGGAAATAAACGAAGTCGAATTTGATTTATCAGTTCCTTTATACATTCCTCGTTTTTAGCACTGATAAAAAGGTGCTCGCCATGCATGGAAGGATAGGGAATATCGGTTTGATCGCATTTGTTGAATACATGAAGTATCGGCAGATTTCCGATATGCAGGGCTTGCAGTGTGTCGCTTGTTACTTTCATCTGTTGTTCATAATCGGCATAGGAGGTATCAATGACTTCGATTAACAAATCGGCATAGCAAGCTTCCTCCAAGGTTGAGTGAAAGGCCTCGATAAGTTCATGGGGAAGATCGCGTACAAAACCAACGGTGTCGCTTAATAAAAAGCTTTGATGTCCCAAATCAATGCGGCGTAGAGAGGTATCTAGAGTCGCAAACAGCATATCCTTTTCATATACGTATTTCTCTTTCGAGCTATTGCTGTATTGCAGCAGAGCATTCATGATGGTTGATTTTCCGGCATTTGTATAGCCGATCAAGGAAACAAGAGGGAGGCGAGATTGCAAGCGAGCATTTCGTTGTGTCATGCGCGTTTTTTCCAATTGCTTTAATTCTCTTGTTGTAGATACAATGCGTGAGGCAATACGGCGTCTATCCAGCTCCAACTGCTTTTCTCCCAAACCCTTGTTTTGACCGCTGGCACTTTGTCTGCCTAAATGTTTTTTCGAACCGATCAAGCGTGAGCGCTGGCGTTTTAATTGAGCATTTTCGATTTGTAAGCGTGCTGCTTTTGATTTGGCACGGCGAGCAAAGATTTCCAAAATCAAATCGCTGCGATCCATGACGTTTATATTCCAATAAGCCTCAAGGTTTCGGATTTGTAGAGGGGATAAGTCATTGAAAAATAAAACAGCATCTAGGGCATGTGCTTGTAGAAAGGTATGGATTTCCGCACATTTTCCTTTTCCGATCCAAGTGTTGCCATGAATTTGTCGCAGCACTTGGCGAAATTCTCGGACAATTTCCATATCACAGGCAGCAACCAGCTCCTTAAATTCCTGTATATCTTCTTCATGAAGTGTTTGTGCACCAAAAACAACAGCAACCTGTTCCATGCAATCCCTCGCTTTTCTTTCTAAGAATAGGATACCATAGTTTTAAAGGAAAATTCCAAGAAAATATTGCACCTAAAAGAAACGTGAGCATAGCTTAGGGAAGGAGGGATTGTATGACGATTCGTGTTTTTATTGATCAAGGACACAACTTGGGAGAAATCAACGCTGGTGCGAATGGAAATGGTGTCGTTGAGGCGGAGGTAACCTATCGAGTAGGTAAATATTTGGCAAAGTATCTAAATACCGATCCTGCTTTTACGGCAAGGGTATCACGTTTGTTTCCGGATACGGTTTTGGGATATGATGCCGCAAGCAGCTTACAGGAAAGGGTAGCGATGGCAAATCGTTGGCCTGCTGATTATTTTATCAGTATTCATGTAAATGCCAATTTGAATCCCAATATCAACGGAAGTGAAATTTACGTATATCAGGAAAACAGCGTTGCTTATGATTTAGCGCAGGTGGTTTTGGCTTCCATTGTAACAAGCATTCCGATGCGGGATAATCAGGTACGTATCAACCCACGCTTATATGTGTTGCGTAAAACGACGATGCCGGCAATTTTGATTGAATTGGGCTACCTTAGCAATCCGGAAGATGCGCAGAAGCTTTTAACGAAGCAGGAGCAATTTGCCTATGCGATTTATCAAGGCCTGCGTGATTATGTCATGCGGAATGCTTAGAAATCACAGCTGTGATTTCTCTTTTTTTACTGAAAGAGGTTCCAATTTCAAAAAGTCGGGAAAATGTAAATAAATCCTTGGAAAATGATAGGAAATAAAAGTAAAGTAAGGTATAATTTAAATATAAGCAGGTGATGAAATGGAACAGAAAATGCAGGAATTTTTAGCAAAGTATGAAATAGCTCCTTGTGAACATATTGAAACAGTGTTGGATACGAGTACGACTTGTCTTGTTGTAAGGGGCTGTGTGGGCAGTGGTAAGACACAGCTTTTTTTATCGCGTCTTGCCTATCTATTAGAGAGTGAAGCAGCACAAAAGGAACAGATGCTGAACCTAGTTGTTGATGCCTCTAGCGCACGTATGATGAAACAGGCATACAGAGAGCGTTACGGTTGTGAAAAGACCCCTAATTTTGTGGATATCTTTTCGTTTGCCTATCGCATTGTCAGCTTTTATGATGAGAAAAATCAAAATACCAGAAAGGTATTCAGCAATATGCAGAAGGCTGCCGATAAGATTTTAAGAACTCAGTTTAAGCTGATATGCTCCAATGTGGAAATCGAGCGGTTATTGCAGAAGGTTTATCAGTGTAAGCTGCGTTTGTTAAATGAAAAAAGAATTGCGGAAATCAAAATGGATAACATTGATTTTGCGGCTTTTTATAATGCTTATGAAAAGTTTAAGAAGCAAAAGAAAATTTATGACAAAGCCGATGTCTTGCAGGAAGCCTTGCATATTCTAATGTATGATAAGGAAATGCTGGAGCTCTATCAGCAGCGCTTTGCGTATATCACGATCGATGATGCACAGGAGTTATCCTATGCCGCACAGATGCTGATTCGCATTTTACAGGCGCATCAGGCAAAGCTGTGCGCGTTTGTAAATCCACAGGTAAGCTGCGATCTGACCTATGATGCCGATGCAACGATATTCGATGCATGGAAAGATGATTATGAGGATTATAAAGAGGTTGTTTTAACAACGACACATCGTTTG
Organism: Amedibacillus dolichus DSM 3991; assembly: GCF_000154285.1. Lineage (GTDB taxonomy): Bacteria > Bacillota_I > Bacilli_A > Erysipelotrichales > Erysipelotrichaceae > Amedibacillus > Amedibacillus dolichus. The sequence goes on from NZ_DS483477.1 coordinate 69,051, forward strand.
AATTCGACATTATGTGAATTGACAAATCGTTTTATACCAAGCACCATGACAACTGCAAGTACTGAGGAATGTGAAATTAAGTATAAAGGCTTTAGCGAATGGAAAAAGATGTATGATTATGCATTAAAAAGAGTTGAGGAAAAAGAGGAGGTTGCTTTCTTATATCGAGAAGATGCCATCGCGATTCCGTTGATTGAGCATCTTGTATCCAATCAAATCGCAGTAAATTTCCAATGGAATATCAAAAGCTTTTTGAATGATTCGATTGTCAAAGATATGGTTAACTTTTTGTCCTTATTTATAAATCCACGAAATATGCGTGCCTTTTTTGAAGTGCATAAATATATGGGCTTGGATATGAGCAATCGTATGCTTTTGGAAATTGATGGAATTATGAGCGATCAACCGCAGATGGATATTTATCAATCCATTATTGCCAGCAGTTATAAAGCTAGTGGGAAACGTTTATTGTCCTCTTATATGGAGGATATCCGAGAGGTTTCCGGTGGAACGACCTTTGACATGCTGCAATTTGTGTTGGAGAAATTTGCTTATGATGCGAATATGCGAAAGGAACGACGTACGATACAGGATCCGGTATGGATCGCATTGCAGATTTTGGCAGCGAAGTACCCCGATCCAAGAGAATTTTTAGAGGTATTGCGTGGTCTGATCAATATTTCTTCAAGTGAGCATGCCGATGTTTATGTATTGCCGCTTCGTGCAGCGTATGGCAGACAGTATTCCTGCGTATGTATGATTGACTGCTTTGCGCATATTTATCCGAAATTTAAAGGAAATGCCTATGAGGAAGCCTTTGAAAGACGGTTGTTTTATATGGGAATGAGCCGTGCTGTTCATCATTTGGAGCTATTTACCGGCAAGAACTGTTTTGGTACGCGTTTGGAAATGTCGCCATATATTTATGAATTGCATGGTAAGCGCAAGGAAGCAAGTAAGCCGAAGGCCACAAGCTCTCGGTTAAGAGAACAGGATTTTAAACGTGGTGTACGCATTGAGCATGCAAGCTTAGGAAAGGGAACGATCAAACGTGTGAAGGACGGTATGATGGAGGTCGTTTTCGCAGAAGAAAATAAAATGCTTAATATTAAATTATGTATAAAAAATAAATTGGTAAAGCTTGTTTAAAATAGAATATTATAGAAGTGCAAGAAAGACTATCTTTTCCAAACTTTTAAGCAGGTATTAAAAAGAGATTTCTAATATGGTTGTTTAGCCGCTGCCATACTTGAAATCTCCTTTTTATATGCTGTATCGTTTTGATTTTAAATATGCGATGTCTTATAAACTACTTTGTGAAGTGAATAGGTTCCTTTTGTTTTACTTCTTCTCATTTTTCTCTTACATAACAAAAAAAGCCTTAATAGAAGGCTTCATTTATCAAATGGTGACGCGTACGGGATTCGAACCCGTGAATGCATGCGTGAAAGGCATGTGAGTTAACCGTTTCTCCAACGCGCCATCAATATTGCTTACATATCCTACCATAAGTAGCGAATAAACACAAGTAGAAATTTGCATTTTTTTCATATAATTTATTGCACGGGAAATAATTTGCCATAAAAAAGCAAAATATATATGCAAAATGAATGATTTTTAACTTTTTAAATGAGGTGATGTTTAGTATAATAAGGCAGGAAGCTAGGTGGAATGAAATGAAAAAACTATTATTGATTACAACCGGAGGAACGATTGCTTCCTCACCAAGTGATGAAGGCTTGATTCCGGCATTGAATAGCCAAGAATTGTTATCAATTTTAGGCTTACGCGAAGAACATATACAATTGGATTGTGAGGATTTGTTAAATCTTGACAGCAGCAATATGCAACCGGAGGAGTGGAAGCTGATTGCTCGCCGTATTTATGAGGTATATGCGGATTATGATGGCATTATATTAACGCATGGAACCGATACGATGGCATATACTGCAAGTGCCTTGAGCTTTATGCTGCACAATTTGCCGATACCGGTTATTTTGACAGGCAGTCAGCTGCCGTTGCTGCACCCGCTGAGTGATGGTGTGGATAATATACGCTTGGCATTTGCTGCTGCTCAATGCGCTTTGCATGGTGTCTATATTTGCTTTAATCGCAAGCTGATGCTTGGTACACGTGCGGTTAAGGTACGTACGATGAATTTTGATGCCTTTGAAAGTGTCAATGCACAGCCAATCGGTATCGTTGATGCAAGAGGCTTACATATCTATGAGAAAGACGCTATCTCTTTAAAGGGGAAATGTGAGTTGTATGATGATTTGTGTGAAGATGTCTATTTGATGAAGCTTACTCCCGGCATGAATCCGGAAATTTTAGATGTTTTAGCAAATATGAATTACAGAGGCATCGTCATTGAAGCCTTCGGTGCCGGAGGTATTCACTTTATACGTCGAGATTTGATTAGTAAGCTGGAAGAAATTGTTGCGAAGGGAATCAGTGTGGTGGTATGCAGTCAGTGTCTTTATGAAAACAGTGATTTTTCGATTTATCAAACCGGACAAAAAGTGCTGCGTCATGGTGTGATCCAAGGCTATGATATGACGAGTGAGGCTTGTCTGACCAAATTGATGTGGGCATTGGGACAAACAGCGGACCCACAGACTGTGAAGGAAATCTTTGCGACAAATTATGTGAATGAAATTACTTTGAAATAATAAAAATAAGAGACAATCAATTTTTTACGGTTGATTGTCTTTTTATATGGAAATGAAAAATGAGACCAGTATTTCACTTTGTCTCATTTATGCAATTAAATATGATGCTGCAGCTCTTCCCAAGTATTACAGGTAAGTAGCTGATTGGAAAGCTCATATAGCTGAGATTAAGCTTAAAGTGGATAACCATTCCTTTGCATCAATAGCGAATTTCTGTTTGATTTGCATGGACAATAAATTCAAAGTGCCAAGTCGATTGCCTTCTTCTAAACCAAGCTTTGTGCCCTGTTCTAACCCTAGTTTTGTCCCTTTTTCTAATCCTAGTTTTGTACCTTCCTCTAGACCTTTCTTCTTGCCTTCATCATAGCTATCCAACAGATTGTTCTTCTCTCTCCACTCTGCCATCTGTCTCGACATTGCCAGCGACCACAGCCCTTCATCATCTTTGAATTTCTCATGCTTTTCCATTAGCTTTCTCACCAACCTTTCCTTTGTCTTTAGTATAGCATGATTCGCATTGTTTTTAAATAAGTAGCACACCTGTTCAAAATCATTCATTGCTTCCATTCCCTTTTCCTTCGCTATTTCATCAATCATCGGCAGTTGAATATAGATTCTGTGTAACAGTGGCTCTTTGCTTTCTGCCTCTCCATATGGATCTCGCATAATATAGCGATTGATCAATCGTTTCTCATTTTGCGGACATGCATTTACAAAGATGATTTGATAAATCGATTGCAGCTGACGATAGTTCTCTCCCTCTACGAGCTGCTTGCTAAGCATGTTTGCCCCATAGTATTCAAATCGTTTCCATTCCGATGCCTGTAAGAAGGTAGTTTGCATTTCAAAGTCATATTCATGACCTTGCTCGTCCTTGACATGAATATCCAAGATGCTTTGCTTTTGCGCAAGCAGTGTTGGATCAAGATTGGGATTCAAAACGATGCTTTCTTTTGGGTGAATACCGGTAACACGTTCAATAATGGTGTTACGGATATACGTGGAATCCTCATCTTCACTTCCAAGAGCATATTTAAAGAAAAAGTCGTTGCAGTAATTCACTTCATTACTGCATGTTGTATTGGTAAGCATATCGATCCTCTCCTTTCGCTGAAATATACCTACATATATCTCATACGAAGGAAAAAGAAAAAGCAGTGAAAAATTGTAGAAAAATAAAAAAAGATGCTTTTAAATCAGCATCTTAATCACATAAGCAATAAGAATTGTAGAACCGGATAGGGAGGAGCCTACAATACCAAGTACAAAACCGGCAATGGCTCTGCCAAGAGGGCGTGCCTTGTTGCCAAGAACAATAGCAATGATACCACAAATTAAAGAAGCAATGCCACAGCCAACACCTAATGGAAATAAAAAGAAAAACAAGATGGCGGATAATACGGCAATAGATACGGAAACAATACCAAGTACCATAGAGGCAATTGCTTTTCCGACAGATGTATTTTGCATATCATCACTCTCCCTATTTCATGATAATTCTAACATAATCCAAACATACAGGCAAGAAAGGAAGAAAACGTGAAAAATATAAGAAGGATCTTCCACGTTATATATTGCTATATCAAGAAGAAGCTTTATAAAAAAGTGGCGGCAGGTGAGGAAATTTCACATAATTAGTTGCGCATGCAACGAGTTTGCGCTATACTATACAAGTCTTATTGAGGAGAGAAAACATGAGAGAAATCAGCAAATATGCGTCAATGATTTATCGCTGCGGACAAATCTATTATGACGAATATCTGACACCCTATCATATCGGTTGTGGGCAGCAGTTTTTTTTACTTCGTATTTATGAAAAGCCCGGGATTTCACCGTATGAATTGGCATCTATGGGAATGTACGACAAAGGAACATGTGCCAGAGCGTTGAAGAAGCTGGAGGAGGAAGGCTATATTGAGCGTGTGGTTGATACACATGATCGACGTTTGCAGCATTTATTTATTTCGACAAAAGGAAAAGAGCTTATACCAATCATTCAAAAGATGCTAGATGAATGGTATGAGGCAATATGTATTGATTTTAGTGAAGAAGAAAGAAGCATGGCAGGGGAATTGATGCGGCGAATCAGTGAACATGCGATGCATGCTATCGGTAGGAGGTAATTATGGAAGCAGTGAAAATAAGAACAAAAAATCCGTTAGGATATCAGCCAATCGGACATTTATTGATGCGATTTGCGATTCCATCAGTGGTATCAATGTTGGTTAATGCTTTATATAATATAGTCGATCAAATTTTTATCGGAACCGGAGTCGGCTATTTAGGAAATGCCGCAACAACGGTTAGCTTTCCTTTGCAGACAATCATTTTGGCATTAGGAACGATGATTGGTGCAGGGGCGAGTGCCTATGCTGCTATTAAACTAGGTGAAAAAAGAGAGCAAGAAGCAGAGCATACTCTTGGAAACGCCTTTTTTATGCTAGTATTGGCAGGTATTATCATCATGGTTGTCGGACTGGTATTTTTAGAACCGATCTTATATTTGTTTGGCGCAACCGCAAAGAATTTTGCATACTCCCAAGATTACGCCAGTATTATTTTGTTGGGAACGGTTTTTAATTTGTTGGGAATCGGCTTAAGTAATATGGCAAGAACTGATGGCAGTCCAAACATTGCGATGCTCAGTATGATTGCCGGTGCTGTTTTAAATACCATTCTTGACCCGATTTATATATTTGTATTTCATTGGGGCGTGAAAGGAGCAGCCATTGCGACGATCACCTCACAGATTATCGGTGCGGTTATTCTGGTGTATTATTTTTTGAAGAAAAGTACAATGCGTTTGCATATTTCACAAATGAAAATTAAGAAAACTATTTTTGTCAGCATTTTATCCTTAGGGTTTTCAAGCTGTATCACGCAGACAGCCGCCACTATTATGCAGGTAGTAATGAATAATTCTTTGGTTTATTACGGTGATTTAACTTCTACTACCGGCGATGTAGCACTAAGTGCAATGGGGATTGTGTTAAAGATATCTATGATCATTACCTCGATTTGTATTGGAATTGGTATCGGAGCACAGCCGATTTTAGGGTTTAATAAGGGAGCAAGACAGCCTAAGCGTATAAAGGAAACATACAAAAAAGCATCTTCGATTGCTGTTTTGACATCAATTATCGGTTGGGGAGTATGTATTGCGATTCCCGGTGTAATTCTATCCTTGTTTGGCAGCAGTGATCCGGTATTCTCAACTTTTGCGCAAAGAGCTATGCGTATTTATATGCTTGGTATCTTTACTGCCGGTTTCCAAATTACCGCAACCAGCTATTTTCAAGCGACCGGACAACCGTTAAAAGCATCGGTTTTATCCATGATGCGCCAGCTGATCCTGTTGATTCCTTTGATTTTGATTTTACCACTGTTCTTTGGTTTAGACGGTATTTTGTTTGCCGGTCCGATTGCGGATATCAGCAGCGGAATCGTAGTTTTTGTCTTTATTTCAAAGGAAATGAAAAAACTGAATGCCCAGATTGCGTTGGAAACGGAAGAAGAGCTTGGTGTTTATAATGATGAATTGGTGATGTAAAGCTGTTATAGCGACAGCTTTCTTTTTTAATGATACTACAACTTCAAAGAGAAAAGAGGTATAATAGTAGCTAACGGAGGTGAGGTATGTGAATGTTAATTCCCCGATTGGTATTTTCGATTCGGGAATGGGAGGCATTAGTGTTTTAAAACAGATTCATGCCCTCATGCCGCAGGAGAATTTACTTTATTTCGGTGATTCGGCCTATGCACCGTATGGAGAAAAAAGCAGAGCTGAAATTACAGAGCGCTGTTATAGCATTTGTGAATTTTTTATGCGTAAAAAGGTCAAGGCTATTGTGATTGCCTGCAATACAGCTACAAGTGCTTGTGTAAATGAACTGCGTAAGCGTTATTTGAACATTCCGATTATCGGCATGGAGCCGGCTTTAAAGGTTGCGGCGGATAATGAACAACAGCAGCATATTCTTGTATTAGCGACGTATTTTACATTAAAGGAAAAAAAGTTTGCCGATTTAATGGCGCGCTGTGAAAAAGAGCATATTATTTACAAGCAGCCTTGTCCGGCTTTGGTACATATCGTTGAGGAGCATAAGCTGCAAGATGAAGAACTTGTGAAACAAACATTGCGAAACTATTTAGCTCCTTATAACCTTGAAGAAATAAACAGCATTGTATTAGGCTGTACGCATTTTGTGTTTTATCGAAAATATCTTACGGAGCTATTGCCAAAGCATATTGCAATCATTGATGGAAATACGGGAACAGCGAAGCAGGTAAAGCATTTGCTGGAGGAGCGCGATTTGCTGAAACAAACCAAGGATATCGGAGCAATAGAAATTTATAATTCCTTAGAAGATGATAAGGATATACAGGATTTGGCACAAGAGCTATTGAAGGGATAAGCCGTTTTCATTGCGTGAATGTGCAAATCATTATATAATAAGAACTATTAGGAGGATCTGACATGAGAGAAAATGCTTGGAAAAAATATGATGAAAAAGAAATGAGTGAAGTCTTTGCGTTCAGTGAAGGCTATAAGAAGTTTATTTCTGATTGCAAAACAGAAAGAGAATGTGTCGATGAGGCAATTCGCATGGCGAAGGAGCACGGCTATCGTGATCTTGATGAGGTAATCAGAAATAAGGAAACTTTAAAGGCCGGAGATAAGGTATATGCCAACAATATGGGGAAAACAATTGCTTTGTTTATGATTGGTGAAGAAGCAATGGAAAACGGAATGAACATTCTCGGTGCCCATGTGGATAGTCCGCGTTTGGACTTGAAACAGAATCCATTGTATGAGGATCATGATTTGGCAATGTTGGATACGCATTACTATGGTGGAATTAAGAAGTATCAGTGGGTAACTCTACCTTTAGCACTACATGGTGTAGTTGTGCGTAAGGACGGTACATCTGTAACTGTAAATATCGGTGAAGATGAAAGCGATCCGGTAGTTGGTATTTCCGATTTGTTGGTACATTTATCTGCGGATCAAATGACCAAAACGGCTAGTAAGGTGATCGAAGGAGAAGATCTTAATGTTACCGTTGGCAGCATTCCTTTAAAGGATACGGAAAAGGAAGCAGTTAAGGCGAATATCTTAAAGCTTTTGAAAGATAAGTATGATATCGTAGAAGACGATTTCGTATCTGCGGAAATTGAAGTTGTTCCGGCAGGAAAAGCACGTGATTATGGCTTGGATCGTTCCATGGTAATGGGATATGGGCATGATGATCGTATTTGTGCTTATACATCTTTAATGGCCTTATTGGAAATGCCAAGTGTAAAGCGTACTGCTGTATGTCTGCTTGTAGATAAGGAAGAGGTAGGCAGTATCGGAGCGACCGGTATGCAGTCAAAATTCTTTGAAAATACAGTAGCAGAGGTTATGGATCGTATGGGTGAATATAACGATTTAGCACTTCGCCGCGCATTGAAAAACTCTAAGATGTTGTCAAGTGATGTAAGTGCTGCGTTTGATCCTAACTATGCAAGTGTTATGGAGCCTAAAAACTCAGCTTATTTCGGACAGGGTATCGTATTTAATAAATATACCGGTTCAAGAGGAAAAGGCGGCTGTAACGATGCCAATGCGGAATATATTGCAGAGCTGAGAAACATCATGGAGAAAGAAAATGTAGCATATCAGACAGCCGAGCTTGGAAAGGTTGATCAAGGCGGAGGCGGAACAATCGCTTATATCCTTGCTCAGTATGATATGGAGGTTATCGACTGCGGTATCGCCCTTCATAATATGCACGCACCTTGGGAAATTGCCAGCAAGGCAGATATTTATGAGGCTACCAAAGGCTATATTGCATTCTTAAAGCACGCCTAATAAGTAAAAAGCAAGTTTGGTTTTATCAAGCTTGCTTTTTTAGAAGATTCTATGTTATATAAGATAAAGTGAAATTAGAGAAAATTAATGTTTCATTTTTGTTTTATCATCTAAAATTATTGTTATGAAAAATGATAATAAAAAAAGCTCATAGCTCGAGCTTTTATTTTTCTATGGCTGGGGTACTTGGATTCGAACCAAGGAAATGCCAGATTCAGAGTCTGGTGCCTTACCGCTTGGCTATACCCCAATCTTTGTGCGGCATGTGATATTATAAAGCACAAGGTAGGACTTTGTCAATAGAAAATAGGTAAAAATCCTAGTTTTGGTTGATAATGGCACGCGTTTATTATATGATAATAATGCTATCGAAAGGAAGAATATGTCATGAAAAAAGTAAGAACAAGATTTGCACCTAGTCCTACGGGATATATGCATATAGGAAACTTAAGAACAGCACTTTTCGAGTATTTGATTGCTAAGCATGAAGATGGGGATTTTATCCTGCGTATTGAGGATACCGATCAAGAACGCTTGGTAGAGGGAGCTGTTGATATTATTTACGATACGATGAAGGCGGTTGGTCTGAACCATGATGAAGGACCGGATATTGGCGGAGACTTCGGACCGTATGTACAATCAGAGCGTTTATCCATGTATAAAGGATATGCGGATCAGCTTGTAGAGCTTGGCGGAGCACATTATTGCTTCTGTAGTGAGGAAGAAATCGAAGCACAGCGCAAGGAAGCGGAAAGCTTGGGAATTTCTTTTAAATACGATGATCCATGTAAGCATATTTCGATTGAGGAAGCCAGAAAGCGTATTGCCGATGGTGAAAAGTATGTTGTACGTCAAACGATCAAAGCCAATGGAGAAACGTATTTTGATGATGAGGTGTATGGAAGAATTGAGGTCGATAATGCTACCTTAGATGAGTCCGTTTTATTGAAATCCGATGGCTTCCCTACATACAACTTTGCGAATATTATTGATGATCATCAGATGCAGATTTCTCATGTTGTACGTGGGAATGAATATTTGTCATCAACTCCGAAATATAATTTGATTTATCAGGCATACGGTTGGGATATTCCTACCTATGTGCATGTTCCACCGGTTATGAAAGATGAACAGCATAAGCTTTCCAAGCGTAATGGAGATGCCAGCTTTCAAGATCTAGTAAAGAAGGGGTATTTACCGGAGGCAATTCTAAACTATATTGCTTTGCTTGGTTGGGCACCGGAGAGCGAACAGGAAATTTATTCGCTTGAAGAGTTAATCAAGGTTTTTGATATTAAGCGTATTTCAAAATCACCGGCTATCTTTGATATTGATAAGCTGACTTGGATGAATGGTATGTATTTGCGTGCTATGAGCGAAGAAAAATTTTATGAAACGGTAAAGCCGTATATTGAAGAAGCGATTAAACGTCCGGTTGATCAGATGGCAGTTGCCCGTATTTTACAGCCACGTACCGATGTACTGTCCAATATTGTGGAAAGTTTGGATTTCATTGATGTCCTTCCGGAATATGACAATGCCATGTATATTCATAAAAAGATGAAAACAACCTATGAAATTGCGTTAAAGGCATTGAAGGCAAGCAAGGAAGCCTTGGAAGCATTAAATGATTGGTCCAGTGAAGAAAAGCTGCACGATGTATTGTTGGCACTTCCGGCACAGATGGAAATGAAAAACGGACAGATTTTGTGGCCTGTACGTTGTGCGATTACCGGTAAACAGTTTACACCGGGAGGAGCAATCGAAATTGCATATATTCTTGGTAAGGAAGAAACACTGGCTCGTATTCAAATCGGTATTGAAAAGCTGGAAAAAGAGGTTGCTTAAGAACTGCGTTTGCAGTTCTTTTCTAATCGTAACGGATAATGTCATGAAGTCGCATACCGTTTACGATTTCTTGAAAGACGATGTAAGAAATAAATGAAATTAAGGTATCCAAGGACAGCATTTTAGAGTACAATGTTGTTGAATACTTGAAGGAGGACGCAAAATGACAGTAGTTGAAAAATTAATTGAATTAAGAGCATTGATGGCAGAGCGCGGCATTGATGTGTATATGATACCAACCTCTGATTTTCATGAAACAGAATATGTTGGCGAGCATTTTAAAGCAAGATATTTTATGTCCGGCTTTAGCGGTTCACAGGGAACGTTGGTTGTTTGTAAGGATCAGGCAGCTTTATGGACCGACGGACGTTATTTTATCCAAGCCGCAAAGCAGTTAAAGGGATCCGGTATTGAACTCATGCGTATGGGAGAAGAGGGAGTTCCTACCATTGTCTCTTATATTTACGATCATATTTGTGAGCATGGTGGTTTTGGCTTTGATGGGCGAGTTATGAATACAAAGCTTGCGGCATCTATTTGTGCAAAGCTTAGTGAAAAGCAAGTACGAATCATTTGTCATGAGGATTTAGTGGATAAGATTTGGAAGGATCGTCCAGCGCTTCCAAAGGATCCTGCCTTTTTCTTAAAGGAATGTTACAGTGGAAAATCAACAGCGGATAAATTGGCAGATATTCTTGCGGTTATGAAGAAGAAGCAGGCAACCCATCACATCGTTACGACCTTAGATGATATTGCATGGATTTTAAATATGCGTGGGAATGATATTGCGCATTTTCCGGTCGTACTTGCATATTTGATCATTACCGAAAATAAGCATCACCTATTTGTCGATAGGAGTAAGTTATCTCAAGAGCTATTGGATAATTTTGCTCAAAATGAAATCGAATTGCACCCGTATGATGCGGTTTATGAATTTGTGAAAACAATTCCGAAAACAGCGGTTGTCATGATGGATAAAGCACATGTGAATTATGCAATCAGTGAGAACCTTAAGCAAGTCAGCAAGATCATTGATTGTCCAAATCCATCACAGATGATGAAGGCAATTAAAAATCCGGTGGAATTAGAGAACAATCGTAAAGCGCATATCAAAGACGGTGTTGCGATGACGAAGTTTATGTATTGGCTGAAAACCAATGTCGGAAAAATGGAAATAAGTGAAATTTCCGCAAGTGATTATTTAGCTGAATTACGTGCGCAGCAAGAGGGTTTTTTAGATGTAAGCTTTGATACGATTGCGGCTTATAAGGAGCATGCGGCAATGATGCATTACAGCGCTACAAAGGAAAGCGATGTTCTTTTAAAGCCGGAGGGAATGCTGTTAGTTGATAGTGGCGGACAGTACCTAGAAGGGACAACCGATATCACCAGAACTTTTGTGTTGGGGGCAATCAGCGATGAGGAACGTTTGCATTTCAGTGCTGCTTTACGTGGACATATCGCTTTAAGCAAGGCACATTTCTTATATGGCTGTCGTGGAACAAATCTGGATATTCTTGCCAGAGGACCATTATGGGAAATGGGAATTGATTATAAATGCGGAACCGGACATGGTGTTGGGCACTTACTAAACGTACATGAAGGACCAAATGGCTTCCGTTGGCGCATTGTGAGTGAACGCAATGACAGCTGTGTGTTAGAGGAAGGTATGACACAGTCCAATGAACCGGGAGTTTATGTAGAAGGAAGTCATGGTATTCGTCATGAAAATGAATGTGTGGTTGTTAAGGGAGAAAAGAATGAGTATGGGCAATTCATGCATTTAGAAACGATTACCTTTGTACCTTTTGATTTAGATGGAATTGATCCCGATGTTTTAAGTAGCTATGAGAAGCAATGGCTGAACGACTATCATCAAGAAGTGTACGAGAAAATTTCGCCATATTTGACGGAAGAAGAAAAGACTTGGTTAAAACAGGCAACAAGAGCAATCTAAGAGCGGTTAACATACCGTTCTTTTTGTTTTTATATTATAATAGAGATGGTGATATCATGAAATCAATATTGGTAGAAATTCAATGTGATTGCGGTTTTCATACCTATCGAAAGAGCGAAACTTTAGTGTTATCTGATTTTGAGGTGGATATTCGCAAGGCATTAATGGAAAATACATATTTTACGATACGCTGTCCACGATGTGGAAAAGAAATTATTTTTCTTCACCCCTTTGCTTATGTGGATAAAAAGCATCATTTCATAATATTATTGAAGCCGAAGCAAGCCTTTTGTGAAGATGATCATCATTTGTATCATGAGGATACAAGAAGTCGCAAGCGAATTGTGTTTGATCCTAAGACGATAAAGGAAAAGCTATGTATTTTGGAAGATGATTTCGATGATCGTGTGATTGAAATCATGAAAGAAAAACTACGATTGCAGCTGGAAAGACAGGGACGGGAAATCGTGGATATCGTATATCAGGATCGCCATGAGGACAGCTTATGGTTTTTGGTCAATCAAGAACCGTTGGCAGTGCTGTATGAAAATTATCAAAGCATTGAAAGCAGTTTAGAAAAGGAGAAGTACGATCGTTATTTAGCGATTGATGGGCAATGGGCGAAAGCATGGCTGGCATTGCATAAATAAGTGTGGAAGGAGAGTTTTGTATGTCGTTAAAACTGGAGCATATTACAAAAAGCTATGGTTGCATAGAGGCAGTGAAAGATGTGTCATTCACATCACAGGGAAAGCATTTCATTGTACTTGCCGGTCCTTCCGGCTGTGGAAAGACGACGCTTTTACAGCTGATTGCCGGTTTTTTAAAGCCGGATAGCGGAAGTATATGGATAGATGATAAAGAGGTTCAGCATGCCAAACCGCATGAAAGAGATATTGCGATGGTATTTCAAGATGCGGCATTATTTCCAAGCATGACGGTTTACGATAACATTGCCTATGGTCTTACCTACGGCGGCCTTTCTAAGCAGGAGGCAGGGCAGCGAGTGAGGGCGATGGCGGAGGTATTGGGCATTGATGGTTTATTAAAACGCAAGGCAGAGGCTTTAAGCAATGGACAAAAGCAGCGTGTGAGCATTGCCAGAGCCTTGGTACGCAGACCGAAACTGTTTTTGATGGACGAAGCCTTCAGTGCCTTGGATACACGTTTAAAGGCTCAATTACGTTTGGAACTTGCGAAGCTTTATCAACAACTGGACGCAACATTTCTTTATGTTACACATGATCGCTTGGAGGCTATGACCTTGGCAGATACCTTAATTGTGATGAAGGAAGGAGTCTTTCAGCAAATCGGCGATCCCTTAAAGCTGTATCGTGATCCCGCTAATTTATTTGTGGCAGCTTTTTTAGGTACGTATGAAATCAATACTCTTCAAGCGTATGTCGATGGTAATATTCTTGCCTTTGAGAAAGAATGCATAAAGCTTTCAAATACCTACGAAGCACAAGAGGTTATTATGGCAATACGTCCGGAGCATCTTATTTTTTCAAAGGAGGGAATGCGAGGAAGAATTGTTCTTGTGGAGCATTTGGGTGATGAGTGCTATATCCGTCTTGCTTGGCAGGATCATCTTTTTTATATGAAGGTCGATCGTAAAGTAAATATACAGCTATATGATGAGGTTTGTTTTCGCTTTGATCCAAAAGAAATCCTTTTGTTTGATAAAACAAGTGAACAGCGTTTGTTTGGTAAATAGGCAGTGGAAAAGGAAATGTAGGAGTATGTAGTTTGATAAAATGAGTTTTAAAGACTTTGGGGAATTTCCTCAAAGCTTTTTTATTGCTGTTTATAAATAACAGCTATCATGGATAAAGGCATGTGGAAGCTTACAAGTTGGAAAAAGATGGAAATTAAAGCGATTCATAAAAGATGGAAATTAAAGCGATTTCATATTGACGTAAGAAAAGGAAATGATATAATTATTAAGCTGAAAACGTTTTCTAATTTAAAAATCAGCGACAGACAGATATTATTTAATTGTCTTTGTTTATGAATAGGAGTGGGAGTGTTTACGATAGGGGTTTGAATTTGGCAAGGCATGCTTAAGGTATGAAGCAAGGCTTTGCGAAATAGCGATTATTTAAGGTAAGAGAAAGGAATAGGACATATTTACGATGAAAAAGACGACAGATAAGCTCAAAAAAATAGTTTTAGCATTTTGTTGTAGCATTTCTTTGGTATCTGCAACAACTGTAAATACAGCAGCGGCAGAAAACAGCGATGTTATGAATGCTTATGTAGGAAATGAAAAGCTGTTGGATACAGAATTGAATCTTGATGAATTAAAAAAGGGAAGTGGATCTTCTTATAAAGGAACAGCTTGGCTAAATGATGAATTAAGCTCTAAAATAGTTGTAACTACCAATCAAGAAGTTCATGATGTGGAAGTAACTGCAAATGATTTTACCAATCAGGCAGGCAAGGTTTTAGCAAAAGAAAATATTGAAATCAAGTGGCTGAAAGAGGTTGAAGCCAAAGAAGGTCGTAACGCAGCCGGAAAAGTGAAAAAATATCCTGATGTCATTCATAAGGGCGGTAAGAAGGATATTGCGGCAAACGATGTGCAGTTTGCATGGGTAACGATCAAGGTTCCGGAAACTACCGCACCGGGCATCTATAAAGGAACACTTAAGGTATCGGCGGCAGAATTGGAAAAACCATTTGAACTGCAATACACGATTGAAGTGTTAAACTTGAAACAGCCGGCAGCAGAAGCAACGGAAATTCAGGTTTGGCAGCACCCTTTCTCAGTCGCAAACTATTACTTGGGATTGGGAGAAAAAGCAACCGGTGGTATTACGAATGAAGTAAGAAATGATTTCTATTTCACAGAAGAGCACTTTAACTTAATGCGTGATTCTATCGAAGAATATGTTTCTATCGGCGGTCATGATGCGGTAGCGAACATTGTTGAAGAGGCATGGAACCATCAATCCTATTATAACGATTTATCCATGGTAAAATGGACAAAGAAAAAAGACGGAACATGGGACTTCAATTATGATTGGTATGATAAGTGGATCAATTTTATGATCGAATGCGGTGTATTGGATCCTGCAAACGGCATCGGACAGATCAAATGCTACAGTATCGTACCATGGAACAATCAGATTGCTTACTTTGATGAGGCAAAAGGGAAAACGGTAAAAGAATCTCATGAGCCGGGCAGTGCAGAATGGAAAGCTATGTGGCAGCCGTTCTTGGAAGATTTCTTAAAGCATTCAAAGGAAATGGGTTGGTTTGAAATTACCTATATTTCTATGGACGAACGTGGTCTTGATCAATTAAAACCGGCAGTGGATATGATTGAATCCGTAACCGATGAGGAAGGCAATCACTTTAAGATTTCTTCTGCATTGAACTATCAATCACCGGATACATACGAATTTACCGATCGTATTGATGATATTTCCATCAACTTAGGCAATATCAAACAAGCAGAGGATATGGAGCAGTTATCTGCGCATCGTCAAGCATTGGGATTGACTACAACGATGTATACCTGTACCGGAGATTATCCAAGCAATTTTATGATCAGCGATCCGGGAGATAACTATTGGGATATTTGGTACACCATGACACTGGGAACCGATGGCTATATGCGTTGGGCATGGGATAATTATGTGTATGATATGCACGGTGATGCTACCTATCGTTATTGGGAACCGGGAGATGGGTGGTTCATTTATCCGGAAGAAAGAGAAGCAATTGATGAAAGCTATCAAGCTTCCTTCTATAGCACACCACGCTATGAGCTGTTTAAGCAGGGAATTCGCGATGTTGCGAAAGCAAAATATTTATTGAACAGTGCGGCTGCAAGTGCAGAGCAGAAAACAGCTTTAAAGAATGTTGTTGAAAATCTGAAAAAGCCGAACAAAGGAACTTATCAGGGGTCAGCTGTTCCTGCGACACCGGAAGATCGTATGCTTGTGCATTCTGAAACCGCACGTGCATTGGAGGCTACAAATCAATTAGCCAAAGAGGTAGCTGGAAGCAATGAAAAAGCAGCTTTAAAAGCGGCAATCGACAGTGTTTCCAAGTATGAAGCAGGTAATTATACAGAAGAAAGCTGGAATGCATTGCAGAAAGCATTAAAAACAGCCAATACAGTTTATGCCGATGCAGATGCGACACAGGCTGATTACTATGATGCAAAAGAAGCATTGGAAGCAGCAATGCAGGCATTGACTTATCGCAGAGCGGATTATTCAAAGATAGAAGCGGCAATCGGCAAAGCAGAGGCATTGAATCGTGCCGATTATGTTGATTTCAGTGCGGTTGAAAACGCCATTCAGGCAGTTGAATATGACTTGGATATTACGCATCAAGCCGAGGTAGATGCCATGGCACAGGCAATTCTTGCTGCGATTGAGGGCTTAGATAAAAAAGAGCCTATAAAACCGGAACAGCCACAGACACCGGACAAGGAAGAGGACAAGAAGCCAAACACCGGTGATGTAACAAGTATGCCGTTGTTTTTAAGCCTACTTACAACGTCCGGTATTGCGCTTGGCTATGGAATGAACAAGAGAAGAAAAAACTAAGCTAACCAAAGACTTATATGTGAAGTGAATCGGTAGCTTTCACGTATTTGATAAAGAGAAGCAGGTGGGTACAAGCCTCAGGTAGAGGTTTTGTGTTCATCTGTTTTTTCTTTAGGGGAACTTGCTTCATCGTAAAAGCTTTTAAAGGTTGCGGATGCGGATATAGGTATATATTTTATTGGAAGTTTATTAGAAAAAAGATAATAGTGTAAATGACTATCAACACTATTTGAATATTTTAGAGAAACAAAAAGTACCGAATGCTAAAGCTGAATTAGAAAACATGATTGTTTTGGATTATTTAACAATGAATATAGACAGGCACATGAAAAACTTCGGTGTTATTCGAAATGTAGAAACACTTGTATGGGAAAAGGTAACACCTTTATTTGATACGGGACAATCGATGAATTGCAGTGAGATTACTAAAAATATGAATTTTTATGATGGAAAAGGGAAATTATTTTATAATACAGAAAAGAAATTTTTTACTTATTTATCAATCATTGATAATTTTGAAAGATTTGATCTATCCAAGTTAGATGGTTTAGATAAAGAATATCAAACAGTATTAAAAAAATATCAGCAGTTTACGGATATGAGCGATGATCGAATCGAAAAGCTTGTAGATGGCATACGCATAAGAATGAAAGAATTTAATATCTATAAAGAGAAACAAATTTCCAATGGAAAAAGTATTGTTGCCGGGAAAGACTAGACAGTCTGATTTATAATAAAGATGTGAAATTAAAGTCGGGCATCTATGTATTCTCATAACGAATTAAGAAGTATAGGAACTGTTTGATAAAACACACAATCTCACATAGTCTCGACATAATTTAAATATTATTTTTTACTATACTATAAGCAAGCAAGGGATAATAATCATAGAACCCTTGCTGTATGAATAACCCCCTCAAATAATTTTTCATACTTTCTCCCTATCATACAAAAAAGACGTCGTTGGCGTCTTTTTTGTATGGTGAATTGTGTAGAATCGATAAAGAGAGTTTAAGTTATGATTAGAAAAAGACACTTATTGACTTCATTTAGAAAAAAAGCTATGATTATCGTATTCGAAAATAAGAAGGAGATTTCAAATGGAAAACAAAACAGGAAATGTAGAGAAAAAGAAGGCAACACTGCCATTTCGTTTATTTTATGTATTGGCAATCGGTATGCTGATTTATATGGGCTTTTCTGCGATTACCAGCTATCAAGCCTTTGTAGATTATTGTGCCGGTTATCAATTGGAACCAAGTGCGGAATGGTTTACCGGACTAAAAAGTATTTTGGCAGCAGTGATTCCTTGTTTGGTATATGCGGCAACCATGTATGGTATTGGTTTGCTATTGGAAAATTCAGAGAAAAAGTAAAATAATGAGCATATGGAGGTGAAACTTTATGTGCTTTTTTTATGCTTTTATGCTTAAAGATATAAAAATGATTTGTATTTTTGATTATATTCATTTTTCTGTGCAACCGGAAAGTGCAAAATAAATGTTAAAAAGTACAAACAAAAAATATAGACGATGATATTCGAAAGTAGTAAAATTTAAGAGTAAACGGTTACAGCTATTTCTGTTGATGGGCATAAGAAATTGTCCGTTTATATTTTTTAGCTGTGATGTAAGCGGATACATAGCGGATTATATATGGTTTAAGATGGGGGAATCTATGAATTGTATAGATACGCTATGCGTTGCTAATGCTTAGCTGCAATAATGATAGAATCATCGACTTTGGAGCCAATGACTGTATTATTGTTGCTGAAGGGAGGAGCGATCGGTAAAACGAGAAAACATAATTTTAAACGCAATGAAATCAAAAAGGATTGAAAGGAGAATATTATGTTTAAAAAGGTTGTTGCTAGTGGACTAAGCCTTATGATGGTACTAAGCAGTACAGGGTATCAGCAATTGGTTCAAGTTCACGCAGAAACAAACATGTTGAGCAAACAATTATCCGGCATCAAAAGCGTAGAAGCGGATAAGAGTGAAAAGAATGTTGTTTGGGTAACATTCACAAATGGATACAAAGGAAAATTAACTTTCTTGGATAATGGAATTTTCCGTTACAATGTAGATCCAAAGGGTGAGTTTAGCGAATATGCTACACCACGTTCCAGCGCTCACAAAGCAAGAATTCAGCAGTATCCAGATGATTCTGATAAATATAAACACCCGGAAGCTACTGTAACGAATCAAGGCGGAGTATATACGATTTCCGCAGGTGATGTTACAGTTACATTCAACCAGCAAGCGTTGATGAGCGTAAAATCCGGAAATAAAGTTGTTTTACAAGAAACATCACCTCTTTCTATCGGTGATCGCAGTGTCGTTCAAACATTAGCAAAGAATGATAATGAAAATTATTATGGTGGTGGAACACAGAACGGACGCTTTGTTCATACCGGTAAAACAATCAATATTGCAAATGAAAGCGGTTGGAATGATGGACAGGTATCTTCACCAAATCCATTCTATTGGTCAACTGCCGGATATGGTGTTTTAAGAAATACATTTGCTGATGGAAAATATGATTTCGGTGAAACAAATAGTGAGACTGCAACAGCAACTCATGATGAAGGAGAATTTGATGCTTATTACTTTGTAAGTGATGGAGCAAATGGTGCAGAGGTTTCACAGGATATTTTACAGGAATACTTTAAGGTAACTGGTAACCCTGCATTACTTCCTGAATATGGATTCTATGAAGGACACTTAAACTGTTATAACCGTGATGCTTGGGCAGATGGTGAGCAGAAAGCCGATCCAAGTAAAGGAAATAAAACTTGGGTAACAACAAATCCTGATGGAACTGAATTTAAACAGACAGAAGCAGGCGGAACCGGATATGAGATTAAAGAAAATTTACAATCCGAATCCTTAATGGGTAAAGGTCCGACTACAAAAAACAATGTGCCTTCCGGTGTTACGACACCTGAACAATTCTCAGCAAAGGCAGTATTGGATCGTTACGTTGAAAACGATATGCCATTAGGATATTTCCTTCCAAATGACGGTTATGGCTGTGGATATGGACAAAACGGATATAAAGTAACCGGTGGTGTTGAAGCTGATGGAAGCAGCAATGCGGAACGTACTGCAGCAATCGATGCCAATGTCGCTAACTTAAAGGAATTTACCGATTATGCAAACAGCAAAGGTGTTGATACCGGTCTATGGACACAAAGCCAATTATCACCGGATTCTAATAACAATACATCTTGGCATTTATTAAGAGATTTCAAAAAAGAAGTTAAAAACGGTGGTATTACGACATTAAAAACCGATGTTGCTTGGGTTGGTCAGGGTTATTCAATGCAACTAGATGGAGTAAAAACCGCTTATGACACAATTACCACTGAAGTAAATAAGCGTCCAAACATTATTTCCCTTGATGGTTGGGCAGGTTCTCAGCGTTTCAACTCTGTTTGGACAGGGGATCAAGCAGGTGGAAATTGGGAGTATATCCGTTTCCATATTCCTACTTATATCGGACAGTCTTTAAGTGGTAACCCTAATATCGGTTCCGATATGGACGGTATTCATGGCGGTGCACCGCTAATCGCAACTCGTGATTATCAGTGGAAAACATTTACTCCACAGATGTTGAATATGGACGGTTGGGGTACTTATACAAAAGCTCCACATGCATTTGCCGATCCATATAAGAGTACATCTCGTATGTATTTGAAGTTAAAAGGTCAGTTGTTGCCTTATATTTATACAAGTGCTGCTTCTGCATCTAACTTGAATACGAAAAACGGAGATACCGGACTTCCTATGATCCGTGCAATGTTCTTGGAATTCCCTAACGATGATTATGCATACAGTAAAAATATGCAGTATCAATATATGTTCGGTGATGCATTCCTTGTTGCTCCTGTTTATCAAAATACTGAATTGAATGAAGAAACAGGTGCAGATATCAGAAACGATATTTATTTACCAAAAGGTGAAACTTGGATTGATTACTTTACCGGTGAACAATATCGTGGTGGAACTGTAATCAACAACTTTGATGCACCATTATGGAAGCTTCCATTATTTGTAAAGAACGGTTCTATCGTTCCAATGTATGAAGAAAATAACTCTCCGGACAAGATCAATCGTGCAAATCGTATTGTTGAGTTCTGGCCGGAAGGTGAAAGCACTTATACAGCTTACGAAGATGACGGAAAATCAATTACAAATAAAACAGAAAAAGATGAAGATTATGGTGTGATTGATAATATTTCTTATGGAAATCACTCTGAATTGACTTATAAATCTGTTGTTAATGAAGAAAAGAAACAAGCTACATTAACTGCTGAAAAAGTAAATGTAACTGGTTCTTATGATGGATATTCTGCTGAAAAGAACACTACATTTGTAGTAAATGTATCTAAGAAGCCAACCAAGCTGACGGCTAAAAACGGTTCTTCAACCTTAAAGAATGTTGAAGTAAATTCAAAGGCTGAATTTGATGCAAAAACTCCAAATGCAGGTGAGGCGGTATTCTTCTATGATGCAAACCCAACAATCGAAACTTATGCAAATGAGCATGAAACTAAAATCAAAGAAATGGTGAAAGATGTTAAGGTTGCACCGAAATTATATGTAAAATTTGCAAAAACCAATGCTACTGAAAATGCTCAGCAATTAGTAATTGACGGTTTTGTTAATGATGGAAATCTTCCAAATGACGGAGAAAATGCAAGCCTAGATGCTCCTAAAAACATTGAATACAAACCTTCTTCTGATTCCATTGCATTGACATGGGACGAAGTAGAAGGCGCAACTTCTTATGATGTTGAAGCTGATGGTATTGTATATTCTATGCTTGAAAAACCGGCATATACACATTCTGGATTAAACTATCTTGAAAAACACACATATCGAGTTCGTTCTGTAAATAAAGACGGACATTCTGAATGGAGTGAATTGAAAGAAGTTTCTACACTTGATGATCCATATCGTAATGTTCCTAAGGGTATGACAGTGTCTTATGATCAAGGAAATACTCCGGCAGCTTATGCAGGAAAATTTGAATATATGGTAGATGGTGATGATGTAACAGAATATAGCTCTGCTGATGCAGGTGTATTCAATGGAAAATCATTCACAATTGATATGAAGAAGATTTATTCTATCAATAAATTAGACTATGTATTTAGACAAGATGGATCAAATGGTACAATTAAGAAATTCAAATTATCTTATAGTAACGATGGTGTAAATTGGAAGAAATATAAAGACGGGGAAGAAATCAATCTTACGCCAACAACGCAATGGCCACTTGGAGATAAAAATAAACTAAATACACAAAATGTTAATGCACGTTATGCGACAGTGGATTTAGAACAATTTAAGGCTAGATATATCAAGGTTGAATTGGTAGAAACTGCCGGAGGCTTCTTGCAGGCATACGAAATTCGTCCATATCATGTTGATAAGGATAAAGGAGTAATGCCGGGCGACTTTGAAGCAAATGGTATTATCAATGATAACGACGAAGTTTGGTTAGATAGCCATAATCCTGAAGCAGCCGGTGCACGCAAAGGTGGAGCATTCTATGAATCTGATGCAAATAAATTTGATTTGAATGAAAACGGAATCTTTGATGCTTACGATATTGCTGTCTTGACTACTCAGTTAAATGGTGGGGTAAAAGAAAAGACAAATGCTTCCGGTGTATTGAGTGCAGTGCCTTCTAAACAAAATGTAAAAGCAGGCGAAACATTCACAGTTGATATTTACGGAAGTGGATTGAAGAATGTTTATGCATTTGATTTTGAATTATCTTTTGATAAAGGTGCACTTTCTTACAGTGATGATGACTTTGTTGTAAAGACAACTGCAAAAACAAGAAATCAAAAAGTATATGAATATCTACATCATGAAGAAACTGATGAAAAAGATAGAGTATATGCAACTATAACAAATCTTGGAAATCAGACAAGTCTAAATGGAGATATGAAGTTAGCTACTGTTACTTTAAAAGCTAATAAAGAATTAGATTTAAGCAACTTGCAGTTATCCCATGGATTGGTAGTCGGTTCTAGCTTGAACTACGTGAATGGTTTAGATCCAGTGAAACCAAATGAACCAAGTGATATGGTTGAAAAACGTTTGGTTGCTCACGAAGATATCGTGAAGGCAAAAGCTAAATCAAATGGACCAGTTGGAGATGGAAATGACATTTGGGCAAGCTTAGACCAAAATAACAGCACTTACACAAACAGTAATTATGGAAATGCTGCAAATGCACACCCTCAGGTATACACATTTGAACTGAAGGATAAGATGAGTCTTTCTAAGGTTGGAGTAAGACCTAGATCAGCAAATCACTATGGTCAGTTAGGTTCATTCAAAGTATTTGTTAGTGATGATAAGAATACTTGGACACCGGTTAGCGATAAGGTTACTGTAAATGCAACTACTGCGGATAGCGAAGGCTATACATCTGTTGAACTTCCAAAAGGAACAAGTGCAAAATATGTAAAACTTGAACTTGAACCTGCGACTGCCGATGGAAATTGTGTTGCGACAAGTGAAGTAGCTATTTACTCAGCAGCAAGTGTAAAACCAACAAGTATTGTATTTGAAAAGGATACAATGGAATTGCACATTGGACATCTAACTCCTGTAAAAGCTATTGTTGCTCCTGAAGATGCAGCTAATAAGCTATATGAAGTAACAAGCGATAACTCAAAAGTTAAAGTAATTACTTCTTCTGATGCGAATGGATATTATTACTCTCTATTGGCTCTAGAAAAACTTAACGACGGTGAAGTAGTTACTCTTACTGCTACTTCAAAAGCTGATCCTAAGTTGAAGGATACAATGACAGTAACGGTAACTGATAAAGCATTCGTTGATGATTTGAATGCCGCAATCGCTGAAGCTGAAAAAGTAGTCAATGAAAAGGATCTATACACTTCTGCTTCTGTTGATGTAGTGGAAAAAGCATTAGCAGCTGCTAAAGAAGCAGTTAAAAACGGAGATCAGGCTACTGTCGATAAAGCAGAAATTGATTTATTGAATGCTATTGCCGGTTTGGAATTTAAAGGCTCTGATGATACTAGACCAGATAGTACAAATCATATTGACGAAGGACAGATGGAAGTAATATCTGTTACAAACTATGCAGACAGTGATATCAAAGATCACATTATCGATAACAATGCGGATAGTATTTGGCATTCTAGCTATGGACAGGGTGCAAAACTTCCAGTAGATGCAGTAATTGATTTAGGTGCTGTTTATCAGTTAGAACAAGTTGATTACTTACCACGTCAAAGTAGCTCTAATGGACACATTACACATTATCGTATTGAAGTAAGTACAGATAACAAGACATTTACTCCGGTAGTTGAAGGATATCTTCCAAATAATGGCTATGAATTGGATAACAAGGAAGTAGCTAAGATGATTAAGTTTGCTCCGGTTGAAGCACAATATGTGAAGTTCATCGCATTGGGAACTATCGGTGATAGTGGAAAGAACAATGACCGTTATGCATCTATCGCAGAATTGGATTTCTATGGTACTACGAATGCGGCAGTAACAAATGTTGCTTTCGAAAATGATGCAATGGAAATGGTAATAGCTGAACAAAAACAGTTAAAAGCAATTACTACTCCTTCTAACTCTACAGAACAATTAGTATGGAGCAGTGATAAGGAAGATGTTGTATCAGTAGATCAAAATGGTGTAGCAACTGCCAAAGCAGCAGGAACTGCAACTATTACGGTTAAGAAGGCAACTGACGCAAATATTTCAGCTTCTATGACGATTACGGTTAAAGCATTGGATAAGAGTGTATTAGAAGCTAAGATTAAAGAAGTTAGTGAGTTTAAAGCTACTGTAAAAGATGAAAAAGTTGTTGCTTATCTAACAGAAGAAATTGCAAAAGCGCAAGCAGTTGTAGATAATGCAGGTGCAACAGAATCTGATGTAACACAAGCGGTAGAAGCCTTGACGAGTGCTAAAGATACAGCTGTAAAAGCAATTGATGTTTTAAATCGTTTCGCAGCTGTAAAAGCATTGGATTTGAGTAAATTCGATCCAGCCGGACAAGAGGAACTATTAGCTCTTATCAGCGAAGTTGAAGAATTGGCAAAAGAGCCAATCACCAATCTAGACGTATTAACTGAAAAAGTTGCTAAGTTAGAAGAATTGAGTGGTAAATTGCTTCCGCTTGATGTTACTACTTTAGAAAACTTAATTAAGGTTGCTGAAGGAATTGAATTGGACAAATATGTTGATAATGACGCTAAAGATGCATTCTCTGCAGCTTTAAATAAAGCAAAAGAAGTTGCTGCAAATCCGAAAACTTTGGCAGAGATTAAAGCAGCGGAAACAGCATTAAAAGATGCAGAAGGAAAACTAGTCTTAAAAGCAACTACAGCTACAAAAGATGCTTTGAAGGATTTGTATGATGAATTTGCTAAGTTAGATTTGGAAAATTATTCAAATAAACATCAGGAACAAATACGTGATATGATGGATCGTATTCAGAGTGCTTTGAAAGATGAGCAATTATCTGAAGATGATGCAAAAGCGTTGTTGAGTGAAGCAGCTAAGGTTTATGCTGAATTACCAGCAATTAGTCCACTACCAGATCCAAATAATCCAGGCAATGGTCAAAATCCTGATGGTAATAATGGAGCAGGTCAAAAACCGAATGGTGATTCAACAAATACAGGCGATACAACAAATGCAGCATTATATTCTATGTTGTTATTGGCTAGTGCCGGTGGTGTTGCTTTAATTGGAATGAAGAAGAAAAAAGCGAATAAAGAATAGAATAAAATTATGAGCTTGTAATAATCTTTATGCCAAGTAAGATGTAAATAAAAAGTGGGATCAATGTGCCCACTTTTTATGTACCGAGAAAAAGTTTTCAATATTTTTGATTATCTCTTTATCAATATTAAATAAATCTATGATAAAATCACACATAAGTTTAAATTTCCATTGTTAGCATTTTTTCTTCTATAAACAAAATAAAAATGCGGGGGATTTTAGCAAAAAAAAGTATTTATACAAAATGTTAAAGATACTTACACATAATGTTGAATAGGCTTTAAAACGGCAGCATCTAAGTTTAAAGGTATCACACACCCTATACGAATTTAAAGCGCTTTTATTATGATAGGGTATGATAGGATAAAAATGAAGGTATATGTATATTTATTAGCTTTAATTTATTCTGAAATATTAAAAAGTGCAAAACAAATGTTTAAAAATACAAAAACTATTATTTTAAATTGAGATATAATATATGCTGTAAGGGCTTTCTAACACTCTGCGGTTAGCTTAAACATTTTAATTACATTTGGATTTACATGAATCTTTAAATGATAAGAAAGAAACAGGTAGTCTTTATGGAATTAAATCAAGGTAATTATATAATTCTTTGGGATAAGGATTATATGATTATAAAAAGGAAGGGGTTGGAAACAGAAAGAAGGCCTTAAATTCTATCTGAAGTAGAGGGTGTTACAAAGCGTTTTATTTTTAAATCTGCGGGAAAGGAGAAATTTATGATTAAAACGAAAGTGGGTAAATTGTGTTTGGCATCAGCGATGGCATTTACTACATGCGTACCATTTGCAGCCACACCGATTTATGCAAAAGACGAATCTTCTTTTAAAGGTGTATTAGCAAGTGTCGATAGTGTTACTGTGGGGAAAGATAAAAACATTGTCGATATTAGCTTCAACGGGGGAAAGGTTAAAGGTCGAATCACATTCTTAGAGGACGGTATTTTCCGTTATAATGTCGATCCGTCAGGAGAGTTTAGCGAATATGCCACTCCAAGAAGTCAAAGCCATAAGGCAACTATTCAAGCACAATCAGATGATTCTAATGTGTATAGCAAGCCGGAAGCAAAAATTACCGATGACGGCTCAGCTTATAAAATCAGTGCAGGCGGAGCAACGATTGTTCTTGATAAAAATACTGCGGAAATGTCAATTGTCAACGAAGCAAATGAAACTGTATTGGATGAATCAGCGCCATTGAGCATTGGTAACCAAACAGTGCAGCAATTAGAACAAAAAAGTGATGAATACTTTTTTGGAGGGGGAACACAAAACGGACGTTTTACGCACAAAGGTAAAACAATTAACATCGCAAACGAAAGTGGATGGACAGATGGTGGTGTAGCTTCACCAAATCCATTCTATTGGTCTACAAACGGTTATGGTGTATTAAGAAATACCTTTGCACAGGGTAGTTATAACTTTGGAAACGGTATTTCTAATGTAGCAACTACACATAACGAAAATGAATTTGATGCGTATTATTTTGTAACTAGCGGAAAAGAAAAATCAGTTGCCGAAACTGCAGAAACCGTGTTAAATGAATATTACGATGTAACAGGTAATCCAGCGCTACTTCCTGAGTATGCTTTCTACCTAGCTCATTTGAATTGCTACAACCGTGATGGTTGGACAGCTGAGTCAGATAAAGGCTGGACTTTGGAAGATGGTAAAAAATACCAAGAATTAGGTCAAGCTGAAGGTTATGTTATTCCGGAAGGAACATATGCCGAGTCTTTAAATAATGAAGGGCCGACAGTAGATAAGGATAAATTTAAGGGTGTTATCAATGAGGATACTCAAAAATACTCCGCACAGGCTGTTATTGACGGACATATTAAATATGATATGCCGTTAGGTTGGTTCCTACCAAATGACGGATACGGCTGTGGATACGGACAGAATGGTTACTATCAGAAGCGTGAAGCTGGTGAAGGTACGGAACGTATGACTGCAGCTATTGATGCTAACGTTGCAAACCTGAAGAAATTTACAGATTATGCAGAAGCACGTGGTGTTCGTACCGGATTATGGACACAAGCAGCATTGACACCTGAAGATAGTGAAAAGGATTCTCATTATCAGGGCTTCCAAACATTACGAGATTTCAAAAAGGAAGTTAAAAACGGTGGAGTATCTGCGCTTAAAACAGACGTTGCATGGGTAGGACAAGGGTATTCTATGTCATTGAATTCCGTAAAGGACGGATATGATATTCTATCTACAAGCGGTAAACGTCCTGCACTTGTATCACTAGATGGTTGGGCAGGCTTCCAACGTTATGCTAGCGTTTGGACAGGCGATCAAGAAGGTGGAAATTGGGAATATATCCGATTCCATATTCCAACATATATCGGACAGTCTTTAAGTGGTAATCCCAATATCGGTAGTGATGTTGATGGTATCTTCGGTGGTTCCAGTTTGATTACTACTCGTGATTTGCAGTTCAAAACATTTACTCAGACAATGCTAGATATGGACGGTTGGGGTGCAAAACCTAAAAAACCTTATAACAACGGTGATCCTTATACTTCAATTAACCGTATGTATTTGAAGTTGAAAGCACAATTGATGCCTTATCTTTATACATACGCACATGAATCCGTAGATGGCTTACCAATGATTCGTGCAATGTTCCTAGAGGAAGCAAACGCTCATACATTCAGCACTGCTACTCAGTACCAGTTTATGTATGGAGATAATTTCCTAGTTGCTCCTGTTTATCAGGATACAGCTATGAAGGAAAATGGTGATGATATTCGAAATAATATCTATCTTCCATCTACAGCAGATACTTGGATTGATTACTTTACAGGTGAACAATATAAAGGCGGACAGGTTATCAACAACTTTGATGCACCACTTTGGAAGTTACCATTGTTCGTTAAAAACGGATCTATTATTCCAATGTATGAAGAGAATAATAACCCAATGACAATTACAGAGGATAACCCTAAAGGTCTAGATAAAACAAGAAGAATTGTTGAATTCTATCCTTATGAAGAATCTTCATTTGATTTAATCGAAGATGATGGTATTTCTTTAGATCTTGCTAACGGATCAAGAAATTATGGCGGACAGGTCAAGACCCATATTACTTCTGTTGTTGATGGTGATAAAGCTACCTTAACAATCGGAAAATCTAATGGAAATTACAATGGTTATAATTCTAACCGTCATACAACTTTCGTTGTAAATGTTTCAAAAGAGCCTTCTTCATTAGAAGCGAAGAATGGAGCTTCTAAGGTAAGCTTGGAGAAAGCAAAAGATTATGCTGATTTTGAAGCAAGAGCTAAGAAAAACGAAGCAGTATATTTCTATGATGAATCTCCTAACTTGAATAAATATTCAATGGACGGAGAAGAATTCAAGAATACAAAAATCACTACAACACCTAAGCTATACGTTTCATTACCTAAGACAGATGTAAATCAAAATGAACAGGTATTGGTTGTAAACGGATTTGAAAACGACAGCGAAGCATTGCACATGAAGGACGAGCTGAACGAAAAACTAGCTGTGCCTACATTAAAATTCGATGAAGAAAAGAAAACTCCGACAAGCATTTTAGCTGAATGGACAACTGTACCAGAAGCTACAAGCTATGAAATGATGATTGACGGTGTACTTTATGCAGTAGGTGATGAAAAGACAACAAGCTATAATCATGTAGATTTAGCTTATAATTCAGCACATACTTATAAGATTCGTTCTAGAAACAAAGATGGCTATTCAGCATGGAGTGAAGAACAAACAACTTCATCATTACAAGATCCATGGAGAAATGTGCCTGATGTAGAGGTTACTTGGAATGGTGGAGATGCATGGGGAGCATTGAAAAATGCAACTGACCACAATTTATCTACAATTTTCCACTCAACTAATGGAGATGCGGTATCTAAGGCTGAACCATTGATCATGGATTTGGGTGCTGGATATCAGTTGGATAAATTCGTATATACACCACGTGGTACAGGTCAGTCAGGTGATGGACCTGTTGGTGTAAGCAGTAATGGTACTGTTTCTCAGATGGACGTTTATATTAGTCTTGATGGTAAGAATTGGGAAAAAGTACACGATGGAGCAAGCAATCCTTGGACATATCAAAAAGATGCAGAGGTTAAAGACAGTCAAAAAGAAGTTTCTTTAGAAGGAAAATCTGCACGCTATGTTAAGTTGATTGCTACAAAATCTGTTGGTGGATTCTTCGCTGCGAATGAATTATCTGTGTATAAGAAAGATGGTACAAGTCCATTTGCAATCGGAAGTATCAGTGCTCAAGGTAGAGATGAGGTAACGGAATCAGATTATCAGAACTTGATGACTTATAAAGGCTTATCAACAAAGGATAATCCAACATTTGCTAATCAGGTTCAAAACTATAGTATGGACATCAATATGAACGGTGTTTACGATGTTTATGATTACACTTATACAATGTTTAATCTAGATGGCGGTACTAAAAAGGAAGGTTCTGTTTCCGGAAATGCATTGCTATTGCCAAGTGCAACAAGCGTAAATGCAGGAGATACATTTACAATTGATGTATATGCCGAAGATGTTAAGAATCTAAATGCTATCGGACAGGTAATTAACTATGATCCTAGCAAATTAGAATTCCAAAAAGCAGAACAGAGCGCGTTGATTGCACAGATGGAAGATTTGACAGTTAATAAAACATACGATTCTGATAATACAGCTTATGTGAATTTAGCTTATGTAAATCGCGGTAATAAGCCTGTATATGAAGGGTCTGGTATTCTTGCAACGATTACGATGAAGGCAAAAACAAATCTTACAAATGTTGCGGAAGCAATTGAATTGAATAAAGTAACATTGATTGGGCCAAATCATAATGAAGTTGTAACGAATACAGATGAAACTCCAGAAATTCCAGATGTTCCAGTAGAAACAACGAAAGAATATACATTGAATGACTTTAACATTACGATGACAAATGATGTTCTGACAACAGATGATGGAACTAATGTTAATAAGATTCTTCAAGCTGGTGGATATGATGCATTGTTTAATGGAACAAACGGTCGTGAATTTGAATTTAAGTGGTCAGCACAATCAGCAGATGCCGAAAAGCTTCCAGCTTATGTAAAAGTACCGACTACTATGCACTTTGAATTTAAAAAACCTAGTTCATTAACGAATTTCGTAGTTCACAATTCTGATAATGCAACTGCAAACAGCAACGGGTACTTAACAAGTGTTAAGGCAACGATTACTTTTGCAGATGATAAGGTTGAACCGAAGGTAATTACATTTGATAAGCCACAAGATGCTTACGAATTTGTTACTGGATCTAATGAATTGGTTAAAAAGGTAGATATTGAATTCCTTTCATCATCAGGTACTGCACAGTACGATGATCCTCAGAAAAACCGTATGTTGACATTGGGAGAAATCGACTTTAATTTGGTAACTGGTGTACCGGTAGAAGGAATTAAACCAGCAGACAGCAATGCAAAAGAAATTTTTGTAGGTTATTTATCAGATGTGAAAGCAGTTATCACTCCAGAAGAATGTCCTAATAAATTCTTTACAGTAACAAGTAGCAATCCGGAAGTTGCAAGCATTGTTACTTTAGCTGATAAAAACGGAAACCCTATTTACAAAGTACGCGGTGTATCAGAGGGTGATGCAACAATTACCTTAACATCTGCTGCGGATAAGACAAAGACAGCCTCTTATGTAGTTAGAGTAGTTAAAGGTGCTGATAAGAAAGAATTAGCACAGCTTATTGAAGATTACAAAAACTTAGCTGCTGACAATTACACTGCGGAATCTTATGCTAAGTTTGAAAAGGCGTTAGCAGAAGCATTGAAGGTTAATAGTGATGTTGATGCTACACGTGCAGAGGTTGATAATGCTACAGTAGCTTTACGTAACGCGGTTATGTCTTTGGAAACGAAACCAGTTGATGAAGGAAAACTATTATCTGGACATATTGAATCAGCAGATGCGCTTTACAGTGAATCCAATACAGCGGACAAAATGTTCGATGGTGATTTATCAACTTATTGGGAATCCCCATATAGCGGATCTAATGTAGGTTTACCAAAAGATGTAGTTGTTAAGTTAAATAAGACTTACACATTAGAACAATTAACATTTATTTCTCATACTGCACGTAACGGCGGTGTAACAAATTATCGTATTTCTGTAAGCATGGACGGCCAAAACTGGACAAACGTAACTAGTGGACTAGTAGACTATGATGCATATTTGAAAAATGAAAATGTTACTGTAAATGCACGCTTTGCTCCAGTTAATGCAAATTATGTTAAATTGACAGTTCTTGAAGCAGTAGGTAGAGTACAAAGTGAAGATAATCAATATGCACGTATTGCTGAGATGAAATTGTATGGAGAAGTTCCATCTGAACCAGTTGATACTTCAAGCTTAGAGCAACTTGTTAATAAGTATAAAGATACCGAACAGGGTAATTATACTGATGAAAGTTGGGCAGCATTCCAAAATGCATTGTTTGAAGCAAATGCTGTACTAGAAAAGGAAAATCCAACACAGGACGAAGTAGATACTGCGTATGCTAATTTGAAAAATGCGATTGAAGGATTAACTGACAAAGAAAATCCAGATAAACCGGTAGATCCAGATAATCCTACAGGTCCAATTCAACCTGTTGATCCAGAAAACCCTGGTAATCAATCCGGCGGTTCAAAGGATGAGACAAATACCGGAGATGTAACAAATTTAGCAAATATCTTTATTCTGTTATTGCTTTCAGGTGCAGGACTTGTATTGCTTCGAAAGAAAAGCAGACAATAATTGAACATAAAGAGTGAGAGGATTAAACTTTCACTCTTTTCAAAGTTTAATAAAGATTTAAAAAAGTATAAAAATAGATAGAGGTAGTTGAATGAAACTGAAGATGACAATTTTGGTAGCAGCTTTATTGTTGTGTAGTGGTTGTAATGCGGCAGAAGAAAAACCAATCAAATATGTTAATTGTAAAAGAATGGATTACTATAATGTAATGGATATCGAAACAAATATTAAAATCGGATATCAAGGTCTTGATGTTGTGAACACAGAAACTATTGAAAATATTACATTATATAAATCCGAAGATGTTAGTAATGAAGAAATGACGAACATGGTAAATGATATGTTAAAAGCATATGATGAACAGAAGAAAAAGATGGAAAAAGATAAGGCAATTGAATTTGATTATACATACGATGAATCAAATATTACAACCTATGGAAAAATCGACTATGGAAAAGTTGATGTGGATAAGCTGTTAAAGGAAGATCCAAGTCTAAAAGATTTAATTGAAGATGGTAAGTTTCATGTAGTAAAAATGAAAGCAAGCTATGAGGCTCTAGGAGCTGTTTGTACGGATTTGGAATAAACTTATATAATATATTGCTATTATGAAAAAAGTGAGTGATGTAATGAAAAAGCTGATTTTAGGCGTATTCTGTATATGTATGCTTGTAGGGTGCGGCTCCAAAGATGCTTACGAGCGAGATGAGAGTGCCGGTAAAATTGTTACTATTACACTAGATGAAATGCAGGAAAAGCTTTCGAATAAAGAAACCTTTCCTATTGTATTTACAACAAGCTATTGTGGTTATTGCAGTGAGTTTCATGAGGTATTTGAAGAATATATAAAAACGCATCATGTTGTGATGTATGAAGTGGTACTTGATATGGAAGATCGCAGTGAACAAGAAAATTTAGATATTATTTTGCCGCATTTCCCACAATTCTATTCTACTCCGGGGGTATTCTTTGTAAAAGATGGAAAAAATGAGGAGTATTTAGATTTTGCAAGCTTAGGTATGAATGAAGAAGTAATTGATGAGTGGGTGCAAAAGCATCAATTAGATAGAAAGAAATAAGATTAAGTTAAGGTGATTGATACTATGATTTCAATCATCTTTTTTTCTACTTAGCTTATGCCATTAACGTCAACGACTTGATGGTGAATGGCTATTAAATAGAATCTACAGAAATAGTAAGCTATAATAGAACAGTGCTTGTATCTGTATTTATCAAAGCATATTGTTCACTAAACTATATAAAAGTGTGAAATATAATCACTAAAAACTATATAATTATGTGATTTTAGTTGTTGCTCTCATGATTTTAACATATAATATAAATGTAAGAGGTGATTTTATGGAGCGATTTATCTTAAAAAAACTGTTAGACTGGAAGAATTCTTCTTATCGAAAGCCATTGATCTTGAAGGGAGTGCGTCAGGTAGGTAAGACATGGATTTTGAAAGAGTTTGGCAAACGCTGTTATGAAAATATAGCCTATTTTAACTTTGACGAAAATGAAGAGTATAAGCAATTTTTTGAAACTACCAAGGACGTAGATCGGATTCTGCAAAATTTGATGCTTGCCAGTGGTCAGAAAATCTTGCCTGAAAAAACCCTTATTATTTTTGATGAGGTGCAGGACTGTCCTAAGGTAATTAATTCTATGAAATATTTTTGTGAGAATGCGCCGCAATATCATATTGCTTGCGCCGGATCTTTGTTAGGTATTGCTTTGGCAAAGCCATCTTCTTTTCCGGTAGGTAAGGTTAATTTTATGCAGATTGATCCGATGACATTTACTGAGTTTCTACTTGCTAATGGTGATGAAAATCTAGTACGGTACTTGGAACAGTTGGATAGTCTTGAACCTATTCCTGATGCCTTCTTCAATCCTCTCTATGAGAGATTGAAAATGTATTATGTTACCGGCGGTATGCCGGAATCGGTGTTAATGTGGACGGAGGCACGAGATGTTGTTGCTATGCAGGAAGCATTATCCGGAATTATCGGAGCTTATGAACGGGATTTTGCCAAGCACCCGAATCTCAGTGAGTTTCCAAAGATTTCAATGATATGGAAGTCTGTTCCTTCTCAATTGGCAAAAGAGAATAAGAAGTTTCTCTATAAGGTAGTTAAGGAAGGTGCACGAGCTCGTGAGTACGAAGATGCTTTACAATGGTTGGTAGATGCTCGTTTGGTGCATAAGATTTATCGTAGTTGTGCGCCTGGTTTGCCGATTGCTGCTTACGATGACTTATCGGCTTTCAAACTGTATTTAGTAGATGTGGGATTGCTCCGCCGTTTAGCTCAGTTGGCTCCTACTGCCTTTGGAGAAGGAAATCGCCTGTTTACTGAATTTAAAGGTGCATTGAGTGAAAATTTTGTGTTGCAAACTTTAATTACTCAGTTTGAAGTCGTGCCACGTTATTGGAGCCAAAACAATCCACCTTATGAAGTTGATTTTCTCATTCAAAGGGAGAATGACATTTTTCCTATAGAGGTTAAATCTGAAACTAACACAAGTAGTAAAAGTATGAAGAAATTTAAGGAGCTGTTTCCTGAAAAAGTCAAACTTCGCATACGATTTTCATTGGATAATCTGAAGCTGGATAATGATGTGTTGAATATCCCTTTGTTCATGGCGGATCAGGCAGATCGTTTGATTGGGTTGGCGTTAGAGCAAAATAAAGTATAATAACAGAAGATTTGTTAACGAAGCTTGAATATAAATGTAATTAAAAAGATATTTTAAATATACCACATGTGGCTTTCTGCTAATCAAATGGCATCACTTGTTGGTAGAGATTCAAAGACAATAGGAAAGCATGTAAATAATACACGAAAAGACAGGACTACCATTTGGCAATCTTGTTCTTTTTTTATTTTAGAGCTATTTCGACTGTTATAGCCCTTTTTTATTTAGTAATCCATGTACCACTTCGTTTAGAACCCGCTCGTTCTAATTTACCAAGTTTTTGTAATTTTGCACATATTTTTTTAACACCAGCTAAGCTTACTCCTGTTAGGTTAGCAACAGCTTGCATAGATAAGTTAGGATTTTCAGTTAAAGCGTTATATACTTTTGTCTGTTTGGTAGATAAATCCGATTGATGAATTTCTTTTTGTTTTCTCATTGTTATATCAGGTCTTTCAAAAGCTAGTGGAAGAGTAACTTTTAACATACCATCATCAAAAGAAAAAACATCTCTACCATATTTTTCTACTATAGTAGGAATACCATGTCCACTTTGTTCTGCGTATTTAGCAGCCATGAATATTGTTAATAGACTTTTGTTTACAGGAACACTTGTTCCATGGTAGAAACCTTCTTTAGATAGTGAGAATGGAAGTCCACCATAGGAAACGATTTCAATACGATCATCAAACATATATACAGATGGTGCAAAACCATTCTTCCAGTCGTTGTGTAGACTAGCGTTGATCCATGCTTCTCTAAAACTTGCAAAATTAAATAAAGATTGTTCTTCTCTAAGTGAACGTTCAAGATTTACAGCTGTGCTATTTATTGTCTCAAAGTATTGCATAACTTCAGAAACAGAAACTAAAAGACATTTACTTCCATATTCTGTTCTTTTAGACATAACACTTTTATCTAATCCTTCAAAAACTACGACCTTTAATGAGATTTCGTTATTATCGGATAATAAATAAGCATTCATATTAAATTTTCCATCCCTATTTAATAATCCATAATTTGAATAGAATTCTTTTGTAGGTTTATGATGGATTCCATTTCCTGCTAATATTCCGAATAAAGAAGTAAATGTTAATTCTTGTAATGGTGAAGTTTTTTGACGTAAAATATCAGAATCAGAAGTAGCAAGCATTTTTCTTAACATATCATTTGAAGCTTTTTCGTTAGCTGATACATTACGCAAATAATATCTTCCGTCAAAAATAGGCTACTCATTAGTCTACTTTTTAGTCTACTTTTAGTATACCAATTAGTATACTAAAGGAAATATTGAGATTATCTTTCCATTCGTTGTATATTTTTTTGTTGATGTAAATAATCATTTACGGTCATATTGTCTTTATCAAGATATTGGATATCCTTATCTTCATCAATCAAACGATATCCTTGTTTTCCTAAATTGATTTTTTTATCTGATAGAATTGTACCTTGAAAATTAACAAGAATTCTATGTGCTATTTCACATAGGATACCTTGACATTTATCATCATGACGAAGCTCGTAACGATAGATATTGTCTGGTAAGTGAAGATTATTTACTCGAAGGTCGGCATAAAGAACTTCTTTATTAAATAACTTAATTGGTTCACATCGTAATTTGTCAAATTCTTCTTTTGTCATAGTTTAGTTTCTTTTTTATTAACTGCTCTCTCCAATTTGTTTTGCTTTTTGTTTTTTAGTCCAGCGAAGTTGAAAGTAGATTTTAATGCTTAGTAATACAAATAAAATGATAATAAAACAGGGGTTGTAACAGTTGAAATAGCTCTAAAATAAAAAAAAGAACAGGATTGCCAAACGGTAGTCCTGTCTTTTCGTGTATAATGTAGATATGAAAAAAAACAACATTTAGACAACAAGATTATAAAACATATTCTGATGGTGTGTAACTGTGTTTGCCGTTAGATTTATCAATTTTCAACCATACTTTCAATCTTCCTATTAAAATGCTAATAGGAATATCGAATCCATGAGCAAATGAATTGCGTAGAAGCTTTTGTGATGGTTATACTAATAGCACAGAAAGTAGGCTGAAACATGAACATAGTAAAGCGAGATGGAAGCATACAAAGCTTTCATGAGGAAAAAATCAAAGATGCTATGCGTAAGGCATTTAGAAGCACCCAGCTTCCCATTGAAGAAGAACAGCTGCATATCATGGCAGTGGAAATTGTATCTCAGCTTAGCGAGGGGAGTCGAGTGGAGGATATTCAGGATAAGGTTGAGGAAGCCTTAATGA
Organism: Amedibacillus dolichus DSM 3991; assembly: GCF_000154285.1. GTDB lineage: Bacteria > Bacillota_I > Bacilli_A > Erysipelotrichales > Erysipelotrichaceae > Amedibacillus > Amedibacillus dolichus. The sequence continues at coordinate 106,520 of NZ_DS483477.1, forward strand.
AGCATTCCTATTTTCAAGTTGCCAAGAATTATATATTATATCGCTCAAAACGAAGCGAACAGCGCAAGGCGTTGAAATCTCTTGTGGAAGAGGTACAGGACGAAGGGCTTAAAGAAGTTTTTTTTCATATCCAAAAGGACTTCGATATGGAAGTCTACGATATGTCCGCCTTATTAACGAAGCTGCGTACCTTTTTAAAGGAAACGATGAATAGTGAACAACGCATGGAAATGCTTATTCGAGCAAGTGTAGAAATGATTTCCAAAGATGCACCGAAATGGGAGTACATTGCAGCTCGTCTTTTTGCATACCGTATGCATAACGATATTGCAGCTCGTATGCAGCAATTAGGCATTCAGGACTTTTATGGAAAATTGGCGTATCTTACTAAGGAAGGATATTATGGCTCTTATATTTTAGAAAACTATACCCAAAAAGATATTGCCGAATTAGAGGCATACCTGCAAGATGAGCGGGATCAGCTTTTTACATACAGTGGTTTGGAATTGGTTGTGAAACGCTATTTGATGCGTGCGCATAATCATGATATTTTAGAAACACCACAGGAAATGTTTATGGGAATTGCAATGCATTTGGCAATTCCGGAGCAAGAACGTGTTGTGTGGGCAAAAAAGATTTATGATGTCTTAAGCAGCCTAAAAGCAACCATGGCAACACCGACCATGTCGAATGCCCGTCGTCCATATCATCAGTTATCCAGCTGTTTCATTGATTGTGTCGATGATTCCTTGATGAACATTTATAAATCCATTGAAAACTTTGCCCAGGTATCCAAGTATGGCGGAGGCATGGGGCTTTACTTCGGTAAGGTACGTGCCAGTGGAAGCGATATTCGTGGCTACGAGGGAGCTGCCGGAGGAATCATTCGTTGGATCAAGCTTGTTAATGATACCGCAACAGCCGTCGATCAGCTCGGTGTTCGTCAAGGGGCAGTTGCTGTGTATTTAGATGTATGGCATAAGGATTTGCCGGAGTTTTTGAATTTACGAACCAACAACGGTGATGATCGCATGAAGGCACATGATATCTTTCCGGCACTTTGTTATCCGGATTTGTTTTGGCGAATGGCAAAAGAGGATCTGAATGCTACTTGGTATTTGATGTGTCCGCATGAAATTCATAAGACCATGGGATATCATTTAGAGGACTACTATGGTGAAGAATGGGAAAAGCGCTATTTTGAATGTGTAAATGATCCTCGCATATCCAAACGTGAAATGCTGCTAAAGGATATTGTACGTTTGATCTTGAAATCGGCGGTGGAAACCGGAACTCCGTTTGCCTTTAATCGGGATCATGTCAATCGTATGAATCCAAACGGACATGAAGGTATGATTTATTGCAGTAATCTGTGTACGGAGATAGCTCAAAATATGAAACCGTTGGAGCTGTTGGAAAAGGAAATCGTAGAGGTTGATGGAGAAAGCATCGTTGTGGAAAGAAGCAAAGCCGGAGAATTTGTGGTATGCAACCTTGCCTCTCTTACCCTAGGAAATCTTGATGTGCAAAACGATAGCGAATTGCGTGAGGTCATTCGTGTATTGGTACGGGCACTAGATAATGTTATTGATTTGAATTATTATCCTTTAAGCTATGCGAAGATTACCAATCGCCGTTATCGTCCGATCGGTTTAGGAGTGAGTGGATATCATCACATGCTGGCAAAGCAAGGTTTGCGCTTTGAAAGTGAGGAACATTTGGCGTTTGTCGATACGCTGTTTGAAAAAATCAATTACTATGCCTTGGAAGCAAGTAGTGATTTAGCAAAGGAAAAGGGCAGCTATGCTTGCTTTGAAGGCAGTGATTATGCTACGGGAAGCTATTTTGATAAGCGATCTTATGTTGATGAAAAATGGTGGAATCTGCGTAAGCAAGTAAAGGAAAACGGCTTGCGTAATGGATATTTGATGGCAGTTGCGCCAACCAGTTCCACTTCGATCATCTCCGGTACCAGTGCCGGTGTTGATCCGATCATGAATAAATATTTCTTGGAGGAGAAAAAGGGCAGTATGATTACCCGTGTTGCACCGGATCTAAGTCCGGCAACCTTTTGGCTTTATAAACAGGCACATTTGATCGATCAAAGCTGGATCGTTCGAGCAGCTGGTGTACGACAGCGTCATATTGATCAAGCCCAATCGGTTAATTTATATATCACCAATGAATTTACTCTGCGTAAGGTGCTGAATCTTTATATTGAAGCATGGGAGCAGGGAGTAAAAACCATCTACTATATTCGCAGCAAATCCTTAGAGGTTGAGGAATGCGAATCATGTGCAGCGTAAGGAGGCAGCTATGAATTTACAACGAAAACCGCTTTTTAATGAGCATGGGGATATTGACGTTCATCTACGTAAAATGATCAACGGCAATACGACCAATTTAAATGATTTTAACCACATGAAATATACTTGGGCAAGCGATTGGTATCGGCAGGCAATGAACAACTTTTGGATACCGGAAGAAATCAATCTTAATCAAGATGTGAAGGATTATCGAAAGCTGTCAAAGGCGGAAAAGGACGCTTATGATAAAACCTTATCCTTTTTGATTTTCTTGGATTCCATACAAACCGCCAATTTACCTAATATCGGAGAATATATCACTGCCAATGAGGTCAATCTTTGTTTGACGATTCAAGCCTTTCAAGAGGCAGTGCATTCGCAAAGTTATAGCTATATGCTGGATTCTATTTGTTCACCACAGGAGCGCAACGCCATCTTGTATCAGTGGAAAGACGATCCGCATTTGTTAGCACGTAACAAGTTTATCGGTGATTTGTATAATGATTTCATGGAGCATCGAGATGGAGAGCATTTGATCAAGACCTTGATTGCCAATTACATTTTAGAGGGTATTTACTTTTATTCCGGATTTATGTTTTTCTATAATCTCGGACGTATGGGAAAGATGCCCGGTTCCGTACAGGAGATTCGTTATATCAATCGTGATGAAAATACGCATCTTTGGCTGTTTCGCTCCATACTGTTGGAATTGAAGAAGGAAGAGCCGCAGCTTTTTACACCAGAGCATATTGAGATATATAAAGGTATGCTGAAGCATGGAGTAGAGGAAGAAGTCAAGTGGGCAGAGTATGTGCTTGGAGAGCGCATGGAAGGCTTGACCATGGAAATGGTAGCGGATTATATTCATTACCTGGGAAATTTACGAAGCAATGCACTTGGTTTTGGCAGCTTGTATGATGGATATGAAAAAGAACCTGCTTCGATGGAATGGGTGTCTATGTATTCCAATGCGAATATTATCAAGACCGATTTCTTTGAGGCGAAATCAACTGCCTATGCGAAATCCAGTGCCTTGGTAGATGATTTATAAAAATAGGATAGATAACGTTATTTTTGCTATAATAAAGAAAAAGGAGGTGCTTTTATGAATGAAAAAAGAAAGGTCGTGCTTGTTGGAACCGGCTTTGTCGGAATGAGCATGGCATATAGTTTTTTAAATACCGGTGGAATTGACGAACTGGTATTGATTGATGTGAATGAAGAAAAGGCAATCGGAGAAGCGATGGATTTACAACATGGCTTGCCTTATGCACAGGGAAAGCTGAGCATTAAGGCAGGAGGCTATGAGGAATGCAAAGATGCCGGTATTGTGGTGATAACGGCCGGAGTAACACAGACACCACAGGAAACACGCTTGGATTTAACGGCGCGCAATACGAAAATCATGCAAAGCGTAACCGAGCAAATTATGGCAAGTGGCTTTGATGGCATCATCGTCATTGCCAGCAATCCGGTGGACTGTATGACCTATGTTGTGCAAAAGGTAAGTGGTCTGCCAAAGGAAAGAGTGATCGGCAGCGGTACATTGTTAGATAGTGCCAGACTTCGTTATTTAATGGGTGAATATCTAAATGTATCCAGCAACAATATCCATGCCTATATCATGGGAGAGCATGGGGACAGCAGCTTTGTACCTTGGACCAATGCCTATGTCGGTTGTAAACCGCTTTTAGATGTTTTAGATGAGCAAGGTAAGGATTTATCACAGCTGCATGATATTTATACACAGGTTCAACAGGCAGGTTATGAAATCGTAAAGCGCAAGAAATCAACATACTATGGCATCGGGCTTTCTTTAAATCGCTTGGTACAAGCCATATTTAATGATGAAAATGTGATTTTGACCGTATCGGCTTATCAAAGTGGCGAATATGGACAGCGTGGCTTATATATCGGTGTACCGGCAATCATCAATCGTCATGGCGTACGTGAGGTCGTGAAATTAAAACTGAATGAAGTGGATCAAGCTAAATTCAATCATAGTGCACAGATGCTTAGCAGCATCAATCACGAAACGATCGATCCGCTTTTATAAAGAAAAGGCTCCTTAGGATTGTAATAGATCCTTAAGGAGCTTTTGCATTTATTCGATGATGCTTAAAATTTTTGTTTCATCAAAGGGAGGAACTTGTGTCTTTTCTTCTGCTCCATAACCGATTGCGATGGCGGCAATCGGCAAGAGCTGTTCATCTATGCCATAATATTTACGAAAGGCGGCGATGCGTTCCTCACGAGGACCGATTGCACACCAACAACAGCTTAGATCTTGATGGACAGCTTCTAGCAACATATTTTCGATTGCCGCACTGGCATTGACATACAAGTATGTGGGATTGCTTTCACAATGCAGATCACCGAAAACCAAGATAGCACAAGGAGCTTGTTTCATCATTTGCATATAAGGCTGTAAGGTTGGCATTTCATCAAGTGCTTTACGATTGGTTACGATCATATAGCGTGTACTTTGGGTATTGCGAGCCGATGGTGCACACATACCGGCATGAAGGACCTCCTTGAGCTTTTCTTTTTCGATTGGCTTGTTTAAATATTGACGAATACTTCTGCGTTTTTCAATTTCCTTTAGCATATTATCACCTCTTTTTCTTTTATTATAGCTATTATAGCACAGGATCAAAGCGTTAGTTTTCCTGTTGCAGCTTTTGTATCAGCATACATACAAAAGGAGCCAAAAGCATACCGCAAATTCCAAATAACTTGCCTCCGACATACATGGCGATAAGGGTAACAAAAGGGTGCTGTCCAAGCTTGGAAGATAAAATTTTAGGCTCTAAAATACTGCGGATAATTCCGATGATAAGATTTAAAAGTAGCAAACCGACTGCCAACTTGGTGCTGCCTGCGATATAGGAAACAAATGCCCAAGGTAAAAGAATACCACCGCAGCCAAGAATCGGCAGCATGTCAAACAGTGCAATGCCAAAAGCGATGAGCGCTGCTTTATGAACTTTTAATAAGACAAGTCCCAGCCAAAGCTGAAGAAAGGTACATAACAGCAATATCCCATAGGCCTTTGCCATTTGTTTCAAGGTTGTTTTTACAAGTTTTGAGGTACGCAGCAGCTTTATTCGCCACGCTTTTGGAAGCTTGCTTGTAATTGCGGTGGTAATGCCTTGATAATCGGCATTGATAAAAAAGGAAGAAACGATGGAAAGAAACATTGCAAATAGAATGTTAGGTAAGGAAAGCATTAGCTTGCTGATGGTATAAAGGAAGCTTGAGGTTAGTTTTGAAAGAAAGGAGGCAAGGGATTGTTGAAGTTGTATGAGTAGGGAATGCAGGATATCAGCAAAGGGCAGTTCTTTTGAAAGGTTGCTTACTTGAAGGTCGGATTGTGCAAGGTAAGGAGCGATGTATTGCTGATAAAACGCAGGCAGCTGCTCCATGAGATCTTGTAAAAGCAAAATTCCTTTAAGGGCTACGATAAACAAGAGGAGGGCTAAAAAACAATAAAATAGAAAGAGTAGTGCGGTGGAGTATAAACGTATATGATTTCCTTGTGTGAAGCGAAAAACGATGGGGCGCAGGATATAGGCAATCGCAAAGCCAATCAAAAAAGGAAGAAATAACGGTATTACATAATAGAAAAGAACATACAGCAGTGCCAGTATGCTTCCGTAATATAGGAGCTGAAGTACAAATTGCTTTTGTTTTTGAGGATCCATAGTTTCATTGTATGAAGAAGTCTCAGAATTTAGAAATCCTTGAAAAGACAGAGGAGAAAGAGGTAGATCTACAGTTTTGGCAAAATTGGTAGATTTTTGGAAAAATCAGTAAATGATTATCATGGAAGCCCTTGTAATCTTGCGTATTTGCGTTAAAATGGAAGTATCAAAAAGGAAGGGAGTGTGAGTTGTATGAAACAAATGGTTGGCAAAGTATATGACAAAGCACTTCAAGATGGACCATTCGGTCCAACATTTCAATATGGTTTTCAATAGATGTGAGGCAAATTTGCTTTGCGTCTATTTTTTTACCAACGTTTTGATCGATAGCAGAACAATAAGGAGGAGATTATTATGGATCAGACATTTAACAAAGCTTTTTGGGACGCATGTGCCAATGGAGATTTTGCGACCGTATGTGCGGAAATCGCAAAGGGCTGTGATATTAACTATCAAAACGGTGATGGACGTACCGGCTTGATGCGTGCGGCTAAACGTGATTATAAGGATATTGTACGTGTGTTGTTGGATAACGGTGCCGATGTAAGCTTAGAGGATAATAAGGGAAAAACAGCTATCATGGGAGCAGCTAAAAAAGGCAATAAGACCATTTGCAAGAAATTGATTGAAGCAGGTGCCGATGTGAATGTAGCAGACGATCGCGGACGTACCGCTTTGATGCGTGCGGCTTTCTTAGGGAACGATCGCTGTGTAGAAGTTTTACTAGATGCCGGTGCAGATATCAATGCGCAAGATGAAGCAGGACGCAGTGCCTTGATGGAGGCATGTGTTGCTTTTAAAAAGGATACGATCAATTTATTGTTAAAGCGTGGAGCCGATGTAAATTTAGGTGATAATAACGGAACAACTGCTTTGATGCGTGCAGCTTATGGCGGCTATGCTAGCTTAGTAGAGGATCTGTTGGGACATGGGGCTGATAAGGATTTGGTAGATAAGGAAGGCAATAAGGCAATCCATTATGTACGCAGTGAATGCTTGGCGCAGCTAAAGCCGATTTTGAAATAAGGGGGTTAGGAAGATGCGAGATTATTTATCACATGAAGTACGCAACGTCGTTGTGCTAGGGCATAGCGGAGTTGGAAAAACAGCGGTATTGGAATCTATGCTATACTTCACCAAGGCCAGTGATCGCTTTGGTGTAACAAGTGAAGGAAGCTCTCTTATTGACTATGATGCAGAGGAAATCCGTCGTGGCATTTCGGTGTATGCTACCCTTGTACCGATTGAATGGAAAGATTGTAAGATCAACTTCTTGGATACACCGGGCTATGCCGATTTCATTCGCGGAGTAGAAGAAGGGGTTGCGGTTGGCGATAGTGCTTTGATTGTTGTTGATGCAAAAGATGTCGTACAGCCGGGTACACAGAAGGCTTGGGAGGAAGCGCAAAAGCACAATCTTCCGACCATCTTCTTTGTAAATAAATTAGATGAAGAAAATACTTCTTTTGACACCGCCTATCAAACCCTGCGTGATAGCTTTGGTAAGAGCGTTATTCCATTTGAGGTTCCCATCATGGAAAATGGAAAATGTATCGGTTCAGTCAATATTTTAAGAGATAAGGCATGGTATTTTGAAGGACCACTAGCAAATTCACAAAAAGCCCAGCCGGTTCCGGAGAATATGGTGGATATCGTTAAGGGATACAAGGATCAAATTGCCGAAGCAGTGGCAATGGGCGATGATGAGCTGATGGAAAAATTTTTCAGCGGCGAGGAATTCAGTGAAGCGGAATTAACACGTGGTGTGCGCCTAGGAGTACGCAGCGGAGATATTCGTCCGGTGTTTAGCGGCAGTGCAACGCATAGTGTCGGAATTGAGCGTTTGATGGATTTGATCATTAAGTATTTCCCAACGTATGGGGAATCCGGTAGTATCACCGTACATGATGAACAGGGAAAAGACGTAGTATTGGAAACAAATGAAAAGGAAAAGCTATGTGCGAAGGTATTTAAAACCGTAGTGGATCCATTTGTCGGACGTATTACGTATGTAAAGGTGCTTGCCGGCGTGATGAGTGCGGATTCTGTTGTTTATAATACCGATAAAGAAAAGCAAGAAAAGATTTCCGGTATCTTTATTATCAAGGGGAAGCATCAGACTGCGGTAGGGAAGCTGTTTACCGGTGATATCGGTGCGGTTGTAAAGCTGCAATATACGCAAACCAACGATACGCTTTGTGAGAAAAACGAACGCTATGTTACCGAGGATATTCCATTCTCTACTCCAATGCTTGCCATGGCGGTATATCCGGCTAGTAAAAACGATGAGGATAAGATGAGCAATGCGCTTGCCAGAATGGTAGAGGAAGATCCGACCTTACGCTTGGAAAACAATACCGAAACCAAGCAGAGTGTTTTGTATGGTGTAGGGGATCAGCATTTAGATGTTGTGCTTGCGAAACTAAAGGCGAAATATAAGGTTGAGGTGCGTTTGGAAACACCGAGAGTGCCTTATCGTGAAACGATTCGTAAAACGGCAATCGGAGAAGGTCGTCATAAAAAACAATCCGGTGGTCATGGACAGTTCGGACATGTATTTATTGAATATGCACCAAATCCCGATGTTGAAGAAATGGTCTTTGAAGAAAAGGTTTTCGGTGGAGCAGTACCACGTCAGTATTTTCCGGCAGTAGAGGCAGGACTTCGTGAATGTATGACGAGTGGTATTTTGGCAGGCTTTAAGGTTGTTCATGTGAAAGCAACCTTACTTGATGGAAAGTATCATGATGTCGATTCCAGTGAAATGGCATTTAAGCTAGCGGCACGCTTATCTTATAAAGCCGGTATGGCAGAAGCAAAACCAATTTTATTAGAGCCGATCGTAAATATTACCGTACGTGTTCCAGATGATTTCACCGGTACGATTATCGGAGATTTCAATAAGCGCCGTGGAGCTATCATGGGCATGGATATGGTTGATGGATATCAGGAAATCAAAGCTCAGGTTCCACTTGCGGAGCTATTGAAGTATCCGATTGAACTGCGTGCCATGACGCAGGGTCGAGGAGTTTATACACAGGAATTTGATCGTTATGATCCGGTTCCACAAAACTTGGCAGAGCGTATCATTGCTCAACATAAAAAAGAAATGGAAGAATAACCAGGTAAGGCGGAGCTGAAATGCTCCGTTTTCCTTTGTGCTTTTGGAAAAGATACGTTACAATAACAGTAGTGAGGTAAAGGATATGAAGGAAATAAAGATTACAGATATTAAGGGAATTCAGGTTGGCTGTGCACAAGATGAGGTAGGAGGAAGCGGTTGTACGGTTGTGTTATGCAAGCAGGGGGCAGTTGCCGGTGTTGATGTACGAGGCGGAGGTCCTGCAACGCGTGAGACGGATTTGTTGAATCCAATCAATATGGTGCAGCAAATTCATGGTGTTATGTTGAGTGGGGGAAGTGCGTTTGGTTTAGATGCGGCAAGCGGGGCAATGCAATATTTGGAAGAGCAAACATGCGGATTTGATATGCAGGTTGCTTATATTCCGATTGTATGCGGTGCATCGCTGTTTGATTTGTCAGTGGGTGATCCCAAGTGTCGTCCCGATCGAGAAATGGGGTATGAGGCTTGTAAAAACAGTGAGCAAAATGCTTGGGAAGAAGGAAATTACGGTGCCGGTACCGGTGCCAGTGTTGGAAAATTGTTAGGTTTTGATAAGGCGATGAAAAGTGGACAGGGTGCATATGGCTTGCAGCATGGTGATTTGCAGGTCGCAAGTATCGTAGCAGTCAATGCTTGTGGAAATGTATATGATTTTGAAAACGGAGAGTTGTTGGCAGGTATTTATGATCAGAAGCAAGGACGCATGTTAGCAGTGGAGGACATGCTGTCGATGCAGGAAGAAGCATGGCAGAAGGCAAATTGTGCGAATACGACAATTGGCTGTATCGTAACCAATGCCAAGCTGAGTAAAGCGGAATGTAGTAAGGTTGCCGGAATTGCACATGATGGCTATGCACGTGCGATTCGTCCAGTGCACATGACAAGTGATGGGGATACGATTTTTGTATTGAGTACCGGTGAGGTAGAGGTAAATCTTGATGTTGTTGGTGTATTAGCAGCAGATACGATGGCAATGGCAATTAAACGTGGAGTTAAAAAAGCCGAAAGTGCGTATGGTCTGCCATCAAGTCAAGAGATTAAAAAATAATATTTAAAGCATGGAAAGCAGAGGATTGCTGTTCACAGTTGGATTGGTAAGTATATATAATATAAGAAATGAAATCAAATGAAAGCAGATACAAAAACATGACGGTTACATTTCTATGAATATTGTATATTTTATGTTTCGCTTGCATGATTTCGGTTGAATTGTGAATAGCATTTTACTGTTTTTGTAGGTAAATAAAAAGTGATTGACTTTTCATTTGATGTGTAATAGTATATAAATGCTATTAAAGATATTTTTTAGCGTACGAAATTGAATGTAATCTGATAAATCATTGCTGCATGCATGTTTAAAGGGTTGCAGGGTTACGAGTAATTGTCCAAAGAGTTTTTTTGGACAGGCGAAGCTCGTCCTTTTTTTTGCCCGAAATACTCGGGGGGGGGGGTAGAAATATGACAAATAAGAAAAAAATGCTATTATCAATTATATTATTAGAGGGATTTGTTTATGGCGGACTCATGTATCTGTTTCATATAGATTTTGCAAAACATTATATTGTATTATATTATATTTTTCAGTTTATTTTTAGTCGATATCGGGAAGATAATCATTTGATATGGGAAGAAATGAAAATGATTATTCAAGCGAATGGAATGCTATTTCTTGTGCAGGTATTGTTTAACGATGTTCTTCAACAGAATATTTTCGATTTAGCTGCGCTCACTGCGCTTATCATCGTTTTCGATATTATTTTAAATCGAACGATGCGTGTAATATTCAGAAAATATGTTGCCGATCGGGTGTTGGTTATTGGGATTGGTAAGCATGCCAATGATTTTGTGAAAATCACACGAGAAAATCGCTTTGCGATGATGAATGTATTGGCATGTGTCGATATTAATCACGTGGAGGGATTTGAAAATTATCATCAAGCATGCCGTGTAGAAGATGTTGAGGTTGTTGATTATAAACTACTAGATGAAGTTATTGAAAAATATCGTATTAATTCAGTTATGCTGGCAATTCCGGATTCATCTAAGTCGCAAATGCAGCGGATTATAATGGATTTATTTGACAAGGTTCCGATTGTAAAATATATGCCGCGAGTAAATGGTATGATGACCTTTGATTCAACAATTGCCGATTTTGATGGTAAGCTAGTGGTTACTTCGTCGCAAACGAAAACACATGTTATCGGTAAGATCATTAAGCGAATCATTGACATTATTGGAGGTATTTTGGGAGTTCTTTCCTTAATACCGTTGTCTGTCATCATTAAAGTGATTTCCTTGAAAAATGGTGATCATGCTTCGATTTTCTTTACGCAAGATAGGATCGGAAAAGATGGAAAGAAAATTCGTATTTATAAATATCGTTCTATGATTCCGAATGCGGAAGCAGAGCTGGAGCGATTGATGAAGGAAAATGAGGATATTCGCATTGAATATCTGACGAATAAAAAGCTGGTGAATGATCCGAGAATTACCAAGATCGGTCATTTTATACGTCGTACAAGTATTGATGAGTTCCCACAATTTATCAATGTCTTGATGGGAAATATGAGTTTGGTTGGTCCACGCCCATATCTTTTTAGGGAGAAAGAAGATATGAGTATTTATTATAAATCTGTTATAAAGTGCAAACCGGGAATAACCGGAATGTGGCAGGCACATGGCAGAAGTGATTTGTCATTTAAAGAACGCTTGGTTTTAGATGACTACTATTATAGAAATTGGAATGTTTGGCTGGATCTGACCATTGTGTATAAAACCGTAAAAAGTGTAATATTTAAAAAAGGAGCCATGTAGTATGAAATTATCGAAGGCAGAGAAAACAGTCATCTTTGCGACTCTTTTTTGTGTAGTTGTTATGTTTGGGGTGGGTTATTTCCGTTTGCAGCGTGTTGATGATAAGCAGTATGCTTCTAAGCTGCCAAATGCGAAGGAAGCATTTTCAAAGCTGCGTTTGAAGGAAAATCCGTTGATCATAGAAGCAGGGAGTAAGGTAAGCAAGGATCCTGCTTTTTATTATAAAGGAAATAAGTCTATCTTAGCGGATATAAAATTAGATGTATCGAATGTCGATCCTTCGAAATTAGGACGCTATACGATCAAAGCAATTTATCAAGGTCTTGAACAAAAGATTCAGGTAGAAGTTAAAGATACGCAAGCGCCTCAAATATCTATCGCAGCGGATAGCTTTACTTTTGAGGTAAATGATTATTCAACGATAGATGAGGTCATGGCGATGGTAGAAGCCCATGCGACAGATGCGTTTGAAGGCAGTGTGGAAATAGAGCCATGGATTGATTATCTTCCATATGAGTCTGCAACCTATACATACGAGTTAATCGCAAAGGATACGAGTGGAAATACTTCAACGAAAACGATTACGATTTCTTATGTGTATGCAGCAGCTTATGATAATATTGGCGAACCACAGGGGAATACGGTTGTGCCGCCTGAAAATCAAGGGCAAGCACCCGAAAGCAATAACAATATCAATCCGCCTTCAAATCAAGGCAATACTGAAGGACAGTCGGAAGAAAACGGTGGCAGCGGCGGAGTTGAAGACCAGCCGATTGTAGAATGATAAAATAAAGGAGAATGATGATGAACGATAACTATATAACCGAAGAAAAAGAAAAAGAAGAACTGGAAATTGATTTAGGTCAATTTTTCAGAGAGTTGAAAAAGCGTTGGCGCTTGATCGTAATTTCTACTTTTTCGCTATGCTTACTTGTTTCTGTTTTTACGATCTTTTTTATTGATAAGAAATATAAGAGCGAGGCAACCATTTATTTAACCCCGAAAGTGAATGAAACGACCGGAACCGTTGATGCGAATTCTATTAGCGGAAACAATCAGTTAGTAAACAACTGCTTGTCTATCCTTAAGGGAAATAGCGTGTTGCAAAAGGTAGCGGATACTCTAAAGCTTTCGTATGATGAGGTAGCAAGTTCTATTTCTGTAAGCAATGATGCGGAAACACAAATCATTCGTATCAGTGCTATAACAAAAGATCCGCAAAAATCAAAGGATATTGTAGACACAACTGTTTCTACATTTACAGAAATGATGCTTGAAATATTAAATCTAAAGAATATTACGATTATTGATTATGCAAAGGTTCCGGAAGGACCGGTTTCACCTAGTATCGTGAAAAATGCGATAATCGGAGCTGCAGGAGGCTTTGTATTGTCTTGCGGATATATCTTTTTAGCAGTTTTATTGGATAAGCGATTAAAGAATAAGAGTGAAGCAGAGCAATTTTTGGAAATTCCGGTATTAGCCGAGATTCCGTATTTTGAGGATTAGTATGAAAGGATTTGTTGATATTCATAATCATTCAGCATGGAATGTTGATGATGGTGTTCAAAGCTTCGAAGAAGCTAAGGCTTGTTTAACAAGAGCAAAAAAAGATGGAATAGAGATCATTGTGTCGACCCCTCATTATATTCCGGGAAGGTTCTCAAAGGAGGACTTCGATGAAATTACAAAGCGCCAATATGAGTTGATAGAATTAGGTAAAGAGATGGGAATTCAAATCTATTTGGGTTCGGAAATCTTCTTGAATGATGATTATCTGGAAATGCTCGATCAAGGACTGTTTCACTCGCTTGCAGAAGGAAAATATGTGTTAGTGGAATTTGATGTCCGTAAAAATATCAAGAACAATGATGATGTCGAGGATATTCTTTATGAAATTAAGCTGCGTGGCTTTACACCAGTGATCGCTCATGTAGAAAGATACTTCCATGATGGAATGGATTTGGAAAGAGTACAGCAATGGGTAGATATGGGTGCAATTATTCAAGTCAATCGTACAAGTTTTTTTGCGAAAAAAGGAAGCAGCTCGCAAAAAAATGCATTTGCGCTCATTGAACATAATCTGGCACATGTTGTTGCCACTGATACCCATCATGATGATGGACCTAGAAAGTGCATGCTTTCTGATGTATATGGGCTATTGTCAAAGGAATACGGCGAGGAAAATGCCGCTATTCTTTGTTGCGAGAATCCGAAAAATATCGTTAAGAACATAGAAGTAAGAACAACAAATGTTTTGAAGAAAAGATCTTTTTTTCAAAAATTGTTTAGAAAGAGGTAAGGTATGAGTAGACGAATTGTAGTTGATAAAAATATAAAAAGTGCATCAAAAAGCAGAAGAGGAAATCAGTTTGATTATTCAGAAATTTATCGACAACTGCGAACAAACATTGAGTTTTCTTCTATTGAAAATAAGGTGCAGGTTGTCAATGTTACATCGACAACACCAAATGAAGGAAAAAGCAGTGTATCAAGTAATTTAGCGATTATTTGTTCTGATAAATATGAAAAGGTATTGTTAATTGATTGCGATTTACGAAAGCCGGTGCAACACAAATTTTTTAATACAACCAATAAAGTAGGTTTAAGCAATTTGTTGCTAAGCTATAAAGATAAAATTGATATTGAAGATGAAACATATTTTAAACGCTATAAAAAGAATACAAGCGCAGGTAAATTGTATCTTTTAACTTCCGGATCCAAAGTGCCTAATCCGCAGGAATTATTATCTAGTAAGCGATTTAAGCGATTAATCGAGGAATTAAAAAAGGAATTCGGCTTCATTATTATTGATTGTCCGCCAATCAGCGCAGTATCCGATGCCATTCCGGTTGCTTCTGTGAGTGATGGAACTCTGTTTGTTTGTTCCGCTAAGGATACCAACAAAAAGGAAGCGAAAGATGCACTTGTACAATTAAAGCGTAACGGAGTTAATGTACTAGGCTGTGTCTTAACTAAGGTTGAAGATCCTTCAAATAAGAAATATGGATATTATTATAATAAAGGAGAATAAGATGAGGTTATGAAAATAGCAGTAGCAGGAACAGGATACGTAGGATTAAGCATTGCTATATTACTGGCACAACATCACGAGGTAGTTACAGTTGATATTATTCCAGAAAAAGTAGAATTAATTAACAATAAGAAATCACCTATCCAAGATGATTACATTGAAAAATATTTAGCTGAAAAAGAGTTAAACTTAACAGCTACATTAGATGCAAACGAAGCATATAAGGATGCAAAATTTGTAGTTATTGCTGCACCAACTAACTATGATTCAAAGAAGAACTTCTTTGATACAAGCGCAGTTGAATCAGTAATCAAATTAGTAATGGAGATCAACCCTGAAGCTATTATGGTTATTAAATCAACAATCCCTGTTGGGTATACAAAAAGCATTAGAGAAAAGACTGGAAGTAAAAATATTATTTTCTCTCCAGAATTCTTGAGAGAATCTAAGGCGTTGTATGATAACTTATATCCCTCAAGAATTATTGTTGGAACTGATATGAATGATGAAAGACTACTTGAAGTTGCTCATGTATTTGCTGAACTGCTTCAAGAAGGGGCTATTAAAGAAGATATAGACACACTATTTATGGGATTTACTGAAGCCGAAGCTGTAAAATTATTTGCTAATACTTACTTGGCTTTACGTGTATCTTATTTCAATGAGTTAGACACATATGCTGAAATGAAAGGTTTAGATACTCAACAAATTATAAATGGGGTATGTTTGGATCCTCGTATTGGTACACATTATAATAATCCATCATTTGGATATGGTGGATATTGTTTGCCTAAAGATACAAAACAATTATTAGCAAACTATGAAGATGTACCACAAAATATGATGTCTGCGATTGTTGAATCTAATAGAACAAGAAAAGACTTTATTGCTGATAGAGTATTAGAAAAAGCCGGTTATTATAGTTATCAAGATAACAATGAATATGATTCAGCTAATGAAAAAGAAATCACTGTTGGTGTTTATAGATTAACTATGAAATCAAATAGTGATAATTTTAGGCAATCGTCTATTCAAGGTGTTATGAAAAGAATTAAAGCAAAGGGTGCTAAAGTGATAATCTTTGAACCAACTTTAAAAGATGGCGAAACATTTTTCGGAAGTGAAATTGTAAATGATTTAGATTCATTTAAAAAACAAAGCGATGCAATTATTGCGAATAGATATGATGAATGTCTAAATGATATAGAAGATAAGGTATATACGAGAGATTTATTTAGAAGGGATTAATTTTAATGAAAAAAAATATAAAAATAGCTTTTGCTGCTTCCTCAGGTGGTCATTATGAACAGTTAATGATGTTAAAGCCTTTAATGGATGAATACGATAGCTTTGTTGTTACAGAGAAAACGCGCTATTCAGCCAAGGTCCTTCAAAAAAAGAATTACTATATGAAGCAAGTGAACCGGAAAGAATTAATGTTTATACCGAAGATGATTCTTAATTGTTGTTTAGCATTAAGGTTAATGGTTAAAGAGAAACCAAATATAGTAATCTGTACAGGTGTTTTAGCAATGATACCTCTATGTATGTTTTGTAAGATTTCAGGGGGAAAATTAATTTTTATTGAATCATTTGCAAAAATAAAAAGTCCCACACTGACTGGAAAGCTCTTGTATAAATATGCTGATAGATTTTATATCCAATGGGAAAGTTTAAGAGAATTTTATCCAAATGCAATTTATTTGGGAGGTATTTACTAATGATATTTATAACGCTAGGTTCTCAAAAATTTCAATTTAATAGAGTTTTAATTAAGATTGATGAACTAGTTGAAAAAGGATTATTAAAAGAGCAAGTATTTGCGCAAATTGGTTACTCAGACTATAAACCGAAATTTTATGAGTATAAAGATTTTCTAGATAGAGAAGATTTTTTTAAAAAGATGGAACTTTCAAATATCGTAATTACGCATGGAGGAACAGGAGCAATTATAGGTGCATTGAAAAAAGAAAAAAAGGTAATTGCTATTCCGAGGCTAGCAAAATATGGAGAGCATGTAGATGATCACCAAATTCAAATTATAAATGAATTTGAAAGTTTAAATCTTATTGAACCAGTTTATAATATAGATAAATTAAGTGATGCGATAAATTCTATATTAACTAGAAAATATGCCACATATAAATCAAATACAACAAATATCATAAATGACATTAAGAAGTTTTTGGAGGAAATAAGGTGAATAAAGTAAGCTTTGTTAAAAAACTATATAGAAAAATATTGAGGATTATGCCAACAAAAATTGCCCTATATGTTATTTATTTTAGAGGGTATAAAAAGATTTTAAATATAAAAAATCCTAGTACTTGGGGTGAAAAAATTCAATGGTTAAAAATTAATGGTGGATTGGAAAAATTATCAAAATATGTTGATAAATATGAAGTGCGCGAGTTTATAAGAGATACGATAGGAGAAGAATACTTGAATCATTTGTATGGCGTGTATGATTGTGTAGATGATATTGATTTTTCAATTTTACCGGATAAATTTGTTCTTAAATGTACTAATGGTAGTGGTAGCGTGATTGTTTGTGATAATATAAATAATTTTGATATAGAAGATGCTAAAAAAGAAATGGGTAGGTGGCTTGTTGATGATTATTATAAGGAAAAAAAGGAATTACAGTATAGAGATGTAAAAAATAGAATAATCATTGAAGAGTATCTTGAGGATAGTTCAAAATCATTGACAGATTATAAATTTTATGTATTTAATGGAAAAGTAGAATATTTTGCTGTATTTTATGATAGATATACAAATAAATCAGTGGATACATTTAGAGTAGATGGAAAAAAATTAGAAAATGTAAAAGTTTGTAATATTCCTAATAGTAATTATGAATTTGAATATGATGAAAAAATAAAACAAATGATTAGGTTATCAGAAATCTTATCAAGATGCTTTACTTTTGTTAGAGTGGATTTTTATTTAGTGAAAGGAAAAATCATATTTGGTGAATTGACATTTACAGATGGAGCTGGATCAGATCCTTGGAATCCAATATCTTTTGATAAAGAAATAGGGGCAAAAATACCGCTATGTGAAATTTTAAAGGAAGGAAGAGTATTATGAGAGTGTTAGTTATAGGTCCTGACATAGAAAAGTCAAAAGGTGGTATGTCAACAGTAATTAAAGAAATTAATGAAGATAAAGACTTACGAAGTAATGTAGAAATTGATATATTTTCATCATATGTAGATGGAAATAAAGCGTATATTCTACTATATTCATTTATCGCTATAGTAAAATTTATTTTATTTTATAGAAATTATGATGTTTACCATATTCATTGTGCTTCATATGGAAGCACTTTTAGAAAGGGGATATATATTTATTTAGTAAAGTTATTCAATAAAAAAGCTATTTTGCATATCCACGGAGCAGAATATCTAGTGTTTTTTGAGAAATCTAAACATAAAAATTTAATTATTAAAATATTGAATAAAGCTGACTTAGTGATAGCTCTGTCAAATGAATGGAAGAGGAATTTTGAAAAAACATTTCATATAGAAAATTGTATTGCTATAGAAAATGGAATTGATGTAGAGAAATATTCTAGTTGCAGTGGAGTAAAAAAAAATAATTATAATATTGTTATGTTAGGAAGGCTAGGCACAAGAAAAGGTACATATGATTTAATAAATACAATTGAAAGAGTTGTAACCCACTTTCCCAATTTAAAATGTTATATGGCAGGCGACGGAGAAATAAATAAGTGTATAACGCTAATTGAAAAAAAGAATTTAAAAAAAAATGTGTTCTGTTTGGGATGGGTAAATTTAACTAGGAAAACTGAAATTTTGAAAGATTCAAATATACTAGTGCTTCCCTCCTATAATGAAGGATTACCAATGGCTATTTTGGAAGGGATGGCTTCAGGAAAAGCTATAATCAGTACAAATGTTGGAGCAATACCAGAAGTTATATCATCTGAAAAAAATGGAATTTTAATTCATCCTGGCGATATAGAAGCATTGGAAAATGCTATTATTAGGTTATTTACAGATTATAATTTAGTAAAAGAAATGTCAAAAAATAATAGGAAGAAAATAATAGAAGAATTTAGTACAAAAAAAATGCATGAGGAAATATTAAAATGTTATAGAAAGGTGTTTATATGAATAAAGTAGGATTAAGTGTCTGTTATGATACAAAAAATTTTGGTAGTCAATTGCAGGTGTTGGCAACTATTAATCAAATAGAAAAATTAGGATATGATACAGAAATTATTAGATATAAAAAAAAGATTTCTTTATCACTTATAATACAAAATATTCCACGACTTTTTAATGGGCAATATATAAATGGACTCATAAAGAGTAATAAAAAAAATAAATTATTGTCAAAATATCCAGAGATTGTGGATAATATAAAAATTAGAAATAATAGATTTTCTAAATTCGCTAATGATAATTTTATAAATGTTTCAAATTTCTATTATGGGTGGCATTCATTGAAAAATGCTGCAAAGAAAAATTATGATATGTTTTTATGCGGAAGTGATCAATTATGGTTACCAAGTAATTTAGAAAGTCATTTTTATACATTGGAATATGCCCCAAATGAAAAACCTAAAATTTCATATGCTACTAGCTTCGGTGTCGGAGAAATTCCTTGGTATCAAAAAAATAGAACAAAAAAATATCTGAATAGACTAAACCATATAAGTACAAGAGAATTAAAAGGGGCAGAGATAATTAATGACCTAACAGGTAGAGATGTACAAGTTGTATGTGATCCGACATTACTTTTAACGAAAGAGGAGTGGGATAAACTTATTCCAAATCACACTGTTGTTAATGAAAAATACATTTTTTGTTATTTTTTAGGAGAAAATGAGAATCATAGGTTACAGGCTCAAAAGTTAGCAAATCAATTTAACTTAAAAATTGTAACTATTCCGTTTTTAGATAATTACGTAGAAATAGATAGATTTTTTGGTGATTATAGTTTATATGACATAGATACAAATGATTTTGTTAATTTAATTCGAAATGCAGAATTTGTTTTAACGGATTCATTCCATGGTACGATTTTCTCTATATTAAATAACAAAAAATTTATTACATTTAATCGTTTTGATTCGAAATCAAAAAACTCAAGAAATTCCCGTATTGATAGTTTATTTAAGGTATTAAATATTCAAGAACGTAGATATAATTCAAAATTAGAATTGTCTGAACAGATTATTAAAGATATTGATTATGGCACTGTAATTAATAATGTAGAGTCATTAAGAAATGATTCGATTAATTATTTGACTAATGCCTTAGCTGCGAGTGAATAATATGATAGATAAATTAAAAAAAGATGAATGTTGTGGATGTACTAGCTGTTATAATGCATGTCCAACTTCTGCTATTACATTAAGAAAAGATGAATTAGGATATCTGTATCCTAGTATAGATGAAAAAAAATGTGTTAAATGCAATCTATGCGAAAAAGTATGTCCATCGCTAAATAAAAAGGCGGATGTAAAGATAAAAAATGCATATATAGGTAGAAGTGTTTCAAGCTTCGTTTTAGATAACTCAGCATCTGGTGGTATAGCGACTGCCTTAGCCTTGAATTTCGTAAAAAGAGGAGCTATTGTATATGGTGCTGTATATAATGATAAATTTGAGGTTGTTCATAGTAGAATAGACAAAGAAGAAGATATACACAAAATTAGCGGTTCAAAATATATCCAAAGTAAAATCGGAGATACTTTTAAAAATATAGAGTTAGACTTAATATCAGGGAAAGATGTTTTGTTTATAGGTACACCTTGTCAGGTTAATGGTTTAAATACATTCATTCGGTCAAATAAAGAAAATCTTTATACTATCGATTTTGTTTGTCATGGAGTTTGTTCACCGTCTATTTGGTCCGACTATATTCATTTTATAGAACATAAAAATAAATCTAACATAGAAAAAGTTGATTTTAGGGATAAAATGATAGGATATAGAAGTACTGGAATGGGTATTGAATTTAAAAATGGGAAAAAATATTTTGGAAGTCCTAGGATTGACCTAATGCTAAAAATATTTTATAGTGATAAATTATCTAGAGATGCTTGTTATAATTGTGAAAATAAATCTACAAATAGATTAAGTGATTTGACTTTGTTTGATTGTTGGAATCCTTCTGATTATTTAGATATAGAAGATGATAATAGAGGTTATACAAAAATATTAGTTAATACTGAAAATGGGCAAAAAATAATTAATTATTGCAAAGATATTATTGTATATCAAGTTAACTATAAACAAATTTTACCTAAAAAAGCAAAAAATGCATATAACAGTAGTATAGGTAGACAAGAAGATAGAAACGATATTATTCAAGAATATATATATAAGGGATTTGAAATATGTGTTGATAAATTTTTTAAAGTATCCATTTTTGATAATTTAGTAGAAAAACTTAAACTTTTATTGAATAAAGTAGGAGTGTTAGCAATTTTTACAAAAATAAAAAGGTAGGTGATGGATATTGCATTTAAATAAAATCTATCTTAAATCGGTATTCATGTTAGTAATTATAATATTAACAATGTTATCGCATGTGTTGAATATAGGATTCATAGGTGAATTTATATATGTTTGGGCTGTTTTTTATTTAGTTATTATAGGGGTAAAACGAAACCGGCTGAATAAAATCCATATTAAAATATTATTTTTACTTATTTTAATTCTAATGATTGGAATAATAGGAAATTTATTGGCAATATATAAGCCACCATTTAAGGGAATAGTAATGGATATTGTTAACTTTACTAAATTACCAATATGTTTCATTAGTTTTTCATTATTTTGGGATAATACATCTTTTATTGTTAAAGAAGATACTATGCATATGATTACTTTATTTGCAAAGATTTTTACAGCTATAGCGTTTTTGAGTTTGATTTTAAATTTTATATTACCAATAGGTATGGGGGACGATATAAGATATGGAATTGAATCATTTAAGTTTATTTATGATTCTGCGGCTTGGTTAAATCAATATTGGATATTTATTGTTATTGTTTTATTTGCAAGTATTTCGTTAAATCGTAAAAATTCAACATTTTTATTTTTAGCTCTAATCGTCTGGTCCTTTACGTTAAGAAGTAGAGCAATTGCACTAGTTTTTATAACTGTATTGATATATTTAATTATAACTAAAAAGCAATATGTGGATGATTTTAAAAAAAGATTTTTAAAAAAAAGGTATATTATTTCAATCACTATATTAATGGGGATTCTAGGATTAAGTTCGATAAAAAAATACTTTTTAGGAATAAAAGTTACTGCTAGGCAATTATTATTAGAAAATGGAATTACTATTATGAAAGATTATTTTCCTTTCGGATCAGGATTAGCGACATACGGTACCGAAGCAGCAAAAAAATTTTATTCACCTTTATACCATGAATATAATTTATCATCCTTTTGGGCGCTTAAAGAAAACGGTACTGAATTAACTGATACATTTTGGCCGGCAGTAGGAGCACAAATAGGTTTTTTTGGTTTACTGCTATATATTTGTTTAATCGTTACAATCTTCAAATATTGCATCTATAATACCCGCAAATCACCATTCTTTTTTGGAAGTGTTATTATATATGGAATATATTTATTTGTATCATCAACAGCTACTGGAATCTTTTTTTCAGATTTAACAGCTATTTTTATAACAGTGATATGTTTATTTATTTCATTAGAGAAAGGCAGGAATTTTAATAAATGAAAACTGTAGTATTGTTTGACCCAAGCATTAGATCATTGAATATGGGAGATCATATTATAATGAAATCTGCAAAAGATGAATTAAAAGAAATTATATCTGATAAATTTTTAATTCATTGCGCGACTCATCAACCCCCTGTAACTTGTTATCAAAATACAAGATTAAATCCCAAAATTAAAATTTATGATGACGCTCAATTTAAATTTATTTGCGGTTCAAATTTATTATGGAAGAATTTAATGATACCAAGACCAACATTTAATGTAAATTTATTTAATACCAAGATTTACGAAAATAGTATTTTAATGGGTGTTGGTACAAATTCCTCCAATAAAAATGCTAATTTATATACTCGCATTATTTATAATAGGATTTTATCAGAAAAATTTTATCATAGCGTACGTGATGAAAGAACAAAAAGATTTGTTGAAAGTTTAGGATTTAAAGCTATAAATACAGGATGTCCAACAATGTGGAAGTTTAATAAGGAGTTTTGCAAACAAATTCCGACACATAAATCATCTAAAGTAGTTTTCACATTAACCGATTACAGTCAAGAACAAAGAGAAGATCAAGAGCTAATCAATATTTTGGTTAAGAATTATGAGAAAGTTTATTTTTGGCTACAAGGAGCATCTGATGAAGAATATTTTGATTCTTTGGCAAATACTAAAGGTATAATTAAAGTTGCGCCGACATTAGAAGCATATGAAGCCATTTTAAATGAAGGCGATATAGATTATGTGGGAACAAGACTTCATGCAGGAATGTATGCAATGCAACATAAAGTTAGAACAATTATTTTAGCAATTGATAATAGAGTCAGAGATATGAAAGAAACATATCATATTAATACAGTTGAACGAACGGATATAAATAGCTTAGATTCATTAGTAAATTCAACAATCACAACGCAAATTTCTATTAATGAAAATAATATTAATGAATGGATGTCTCAATTTAAGTGAGTGAATAATGAGTAGAGAAAAAAACTTATTGAAAAATATTTTTGTGTTAGGATTGGGGAAAGTTTTACCAAGATTTTTTAGTTTGTTTACATTGCCGATTATAACCTTTTATTTATCACAGGAGGAATTTGGAACCTATGATTTAATTACAACAATGGTCTCATTTTTCCTACCACTTGTTACTTTACAAATGCAATCTGCTGCATTTAGATTTTTATTAAATAATAGGGAGAATAAAGATTATTGTGAAATAATAATATCGAATATTTTACTATTTACATTTATATCCTCATCAATAGGATTAGGTGTACTGTTTCTTTTTTTAATTAAAGTTCCTTTTATATTAAGAGTTTTAATAGTTTTATATTATTTTATAGATACTTATTTTAATACAGTTCAACAGATAGCTAGAGGATTATCAAAGAATAAAGTGTATTCAACTAGTGTTATCGTTTGTACCGTTATTGAATTTTTTTCAATTTTGTTATTTGTTGTTTATTTAGAATTTTCATTGAATGGATTGATATGTGCATTGATTTTATCATGTTTTGTTGCTTCAATCTATATTACAATGGAGTTGAATATTTTAAAATATTTCAAATATTCAAGAAGGTCAAAGAAAGTAATTTTAGAATTATTATCCTATTCTTGGCCACTAATTCCAAACTCATTATCTTCTTGGGTTATGCAGTTATCTGATAGAGTAATTATTAGCCTGTTTCTAGGTGTTTCTTCTAATGCTGTATACGCTGTAGCCAATAAAATTCCTAATTTATTTAGTCTTGTTCAGGGAACTTTTAATATGGCTTGGCAAGAAAATGCAAGTTTAGCAATTGATGATTCTGATTCTGATTTATATTATAGTAAAATGTTCTCTTTAACATTTGGAGTATTAGTAGGAATTCTCTCATTTACGATTGCTGCAACACCTCTTTTATTTAAAATTTTAATTAAAGGTAATTATCAATCTTCTTATAATCATATTCCAATTTTATTTTTAGCAGCTTTTTTTAGTAGTATATCGTCATATATTGGTGGAATATATATTGCGTATAAAAGAACAAAAGAAATTGGTTATACAACATTAATTGCTGCTTTAATAAATGCTTTTATAAATTTTGCTTTAATAAAAAAAATTGGAGTATATGCGGCTTCGATATCAACTTTGATTAGTTATTTTTTCCTTGCATCATACCGTATGATAAAAGTTCGCGATTTTCAAAAAATCGAATACGATTTATATAAATTTATTGGAGCAATAGCATTATTGATAATGATGTGTTTTATTTGTTTTTGCAAAATTCTAGTGTTAGATATATTTAATATTTTGATTGCCGTAATTATATCTTTCTTTTTTAATCAAGAATTAATAAAAATGATTTTCAAAAAATTTCGAGGTAATTTATGAGTAAAAAATTAAAAGTTAGAAAAAGGTATTTGTTAAAAGCAACAATTGAATTTATGGAAAGAATTAGATTTTATTTAATTCCGACAGCACAAGGCAGAATTAAATGGTTGAAAAAACATAATAAATTCGCATATATTGGTGAACATGTTCACTATCAACCCCGTAAATATCCAACAGATTCAAAAAATATTAAGATTCACAATAATGTTGCAATTGCATCAAATGTAGAATTTACTGCACATGATATTATTCATTTTGTATTTGATGGACAAGAAGGGAAACGTACATATAAAGAATATGAAGGGTGTATTGAAATTTTAGACAATGTTTTTATTGGCGCGGGTACTAGGATTTTACCGAATGTAAAAATTGGACCTAATAGTATAATTGCTGCTGAGTCTTTGGTGGTTAAAGATGTTCCAGAAGGAACTATTGTTGGTGGTAATCCTGCAAAAGTTATAGGTAATTTTGATGACTTAAAGAAAAAAAGAAAAATGTATTCAGATAGTCATCAAAATTTTAATAATAGCAAGTTATGGGATGAATTTTATAGGAAAGAGTGATGGTTTTGTTGAAAATAGTCGAGAATTTGTGAAGAATTTTGCTATGATTTGGAAGTTGAGTCATATTTTTATGTTTACAGGTTTTAATCTAATGATTTTAGAAAAAATTCGAGGTTGGAAGTTTAGAGTACAATTGCTGAATTGATTCATGCAGATTAGATTTTATTGAAAGTAAGAAAAGAACATTGACATGGGATGGATTTCTACAACTGCAAAATAACCAGTAGATTGTAATGTTCATGATTACCTCCCAAATAGTAGAGTAAATATAAAATTATTTTACTGTAGATTGAGGAGGATGTTTTATGAATGTTCAAAAAGTATTGCATAAAGTAAAAAAACAGCAAAGGTTGTCGTAAAAGAATTATGCCAAAACCAGTTATACCTTTTCCTTATAGATCTACTAGCAATATCGCACATATTATGTATCAAAAATATGTTAATGCAGTACCATTATATAGATAGGAACAGATTGGAAAAATCTGGGATAAAGCTAAGCCGTGCAACGATGGCGAACTGAATCATATGGAGTTCGATGAATTGTTGAAACCTTTAGGCGAATGGATGCATAAAACGATATTAGAAAAAATATCCGCATGCAGATGGAAACTGTGATGTGGGTTATGAATGAATTTGTCATATAGTTTCTTTTGGAATATGAAAAAGTGGAAGGTATTCAGCGTAGTTAGTGCTGGTTCAATCCACTTTTTATTAACGCTTACACAATATCCGCTGTTTTGGCATGTATAAATTCCAATAGCAAAACAGGAGACATGGCAATCTGTATCCCTATCTTACCACCGCTGAAATAAATTTTATCAAATCGTAATGCGGATTCATGCAGTACGGTTGGATAGGCTTTCTTCATGCCGATTGGAGAACAGCCTCCGCGAATATATCCACTGATAGAAAGCAGATTCTTAACATGAATCATTTCAAGACTTTTTTCATTGACACATCTTGCACATTTCTTTAGGTCAAGTTCACAATCGACAGGAACCATAAAAACATAATAATGCCTTGTATTTGAGGTTAATACCAAGGTTTTAAAAACCTGCTGAGGCTGTTGATGCAGCTTAGCTGCTACCTGCAAGCCATCAACCGCTTCCCCTTGATGCTCATAAGTCAAAACTTCATATTCTAATTTTGCTTTATCCAATATGCGCATGGCATTTGTTTTTGTTATGTTCATAAAATCACCATAAAAAGTATATCACAAAACACGTAATGGATAACTTCAAATTTTATCTTTGAGATGCTATAATGTTGCTGGTTAAAAGGGTGATGCTAGATGATAAAAGCAATTGCGATGGATATGGACGGTACATTGCTGAATTCCAATGATGAAATCATGCCGCAAACCAAACAAACACTTATTGCATTAGAAAAGCAAGGGGTTCGTTTGGTATTATCAAGTGGCAGAAGCTATCGGCGCTTGATGAAATATGCCAAGGAATTGGAAATGGATCGTTATGGTGGATATTTGGTAGAGGTCAATGGAATTGCACTTTATGATGTTAAGCAAGATCAACGTAAACGATTGGCTAGCTTCTCTTTGTCGGAATGCAAAGATTTATTTGCCTACTTCAAGAATAAAGGCATGGAAGTTATCGGAAATATGGACGATGGTTTGCTTTGTTATATGACAGAAGAAATTTATGAATATAAGAAGCATTATCGCAAGGAACATAAGATACCAAAGGATTTTCCATGGACGGCAGGTGCTTTTTCGGTTTTATCCGATATGCGTGAAGGGTATCCACACCAGCGTTATATCCAAGATGAAAGTGAAATTGATGTGATTTTCAATAAGATATGCGTAACACATTTCGATTCGCAAAGAGTAGCTGCGATAATGGAACAGGCAAAACATGATTTTAAGGACAGCTATTGGTTGGGACTTACAACAAAGCGATGGCTGGAGGTCATGCCTAAGGGAGTTACCAAAGCAAGTGGCTTATCTGCCTTTTGTGAAGCAAGCGGTATTACCTTTGATGAGATATTGGCCTTTGGTGATGGTGAAAATGATATTGCGATGCTTGATGCTTGTGGCAAAGCGATTGCCATGGAAAATGCTTTGGATAGTGTCAAGAAGCATGCGGATTTTGTTACCGCAACGAACAATGATGAAGGGATAGCAAAGGGGATTGCCTATTTTCGGGAGGAATTTATATGCGATTAACAGGCTTAAATGCAGAAGATGTACTTGCAAGTGCCAAGCAAATGTTTCCGGGGAAATACATTGAGCTTACGACTTGTGATTTGTTTTTAGCAGATATAGAAGCCGGCGAAATTCAAATCGAAGGAATTGATCACCCATTGTATGTCAGCACCCATTACGCTTATGAAAATCGTATCGTAAATGGGAATCCGACACGCTACAAGGTGGAGTTAACGGCAATCTATGTCAAAGATAATCGCTATGATGTCATCTATGACAGTACACAGTCTTATCATATTGCTTATGAGGAGCAGGGGGTTCAATTTGTTCGTTATGATAAGTTACAGGATTTTTTAAAGCCATATATAAAAAAGCAAGACAGCTGACAAAATTTGACAACTTTTGAAAGCAAATAACGATAGAATAAGAAAGGCAGCAGTTGCCACATACAGATACTTCCCTCATCTGTATGCAACGTCATTCTATCCCGAATCGAGATGAAGCCCTTGAAAGAGGGCTTTATTTCGTTTTGGAAAGTGATTGACGCTATCTTGGCTGTGTGGTAAACTAAACAAGTTATTTTATAAACAAAAAGAAAGCAGGTAACAATGACAACATTTAATGAATTACATATCAGTGAAGCGATTTTGCGTGCGGTAAGCGAAATGGGCTATGAACAAGCAACGGAAATTCAGGCAAAAGCCATTCCCTATATTATGGAAGGAAAAGATGTACTGGGAAGAAGCAACACCGGTACCGGAAAAACTGCCGCCTTCGGTATTCCGGCAATAGAAATGGTACAGCCGCAGGACAAATATGCGAATGCCTTGATTATTTGTCCTACCAGAGAGCTGGTAACTCAAGTCGCAATGGAATTGCGTAAGTTTTCCAAATATAAGGAAGGCGTGAAAATCGTTCCGATTTACGGCGGACAGCCGATTGAACGTCAAATTCAATTATTAAAGCGTGGCTGTGGGATTGTAGTAGGAACACCGGGACGAATCATGGATCATTTGCGTCGTAGAACGCTAAAGCTATCCGATATTCGAATGGTTATTTTAGATGAAGCAGACGAGATGCTAAATATGGGCTTTAAAGAGGATATTGAAGAGATTTTATCTTTGATGCCAAGTGAGCGCAGCTATCAAACGATTTTATTCTCTGCCACATGGCCAAGTGAAATCATGCGAATTGCCAAAGAATTTCAAAACGATCCGGTAACGGTTGAAATCAAATCTGCACAGCGTACCATTGATACGGTAGAGCAGCTCTATTATGAGGTTCCGCGTGGAAAGAAAGCCAATGCCTTAAGGGTATTGTTGAATCACTATGATCCTGAGCTATGTATGATTTTTGCGAATACGAAAAAAATGGTAGATGAGCTACAAGGCGAATTGAATAAGCATGATATCAAGGCTTGCGCATTGCATGGTGATATGAAGCAAGAATTTCGAAGTCGTGTCATGGAGCAGTTTCGAAGCGGCAGTATGCCAATCTTAATTGCGACCGATGTTGCAGCTCGTGGTATTGATGTTGATGATGTCGATTTGGTCATTAACTTTGATATTCCCCAAGATAATGAGTATTATATCCATCGCATCGGACGAACCGGTCGTGCGGGGAAAAAAGGCTTGGCCATTACGTTGATTAGCGGAGGCAGACAGCGAAGTGAATTAAAGAATATCATGCGTTATACGAAAACCAACATTAAGCATCATGCCCTTCCGACTTCAGCACAAATGCAGGCGCATAACCGCAAAGCATATATTGAAGGTGTGAAGCTGGCTTGCGATGAAGGAGTTACTGATGAAAGCATGGAAATCGCTAACGAATTGTTGGCGGAAGGAATTGCGGTGGAAAATATTATCTCTGCTTTAATTTCTATGACTTATAAAAACGAAATTATTGATATTGAAGAAGAGGAGCATGTGAAACGCTATGCGGCTGACTTTGAGGCAGTTACCCTGAAATTCAGCATTGGTAAGCAAGATGGTGTAAAAACCGGTAATATCGTTGCGGCAATTAGTGAGGAGTGTGGAATTTCTTCAAAGGCAATCGGTCGTATTGATGTGCGTTCCAATTTCTCATTGGTTGATGTCGATGCGGCAAAGGTCGATTTGGTATTAAGCAATATGCAGCGTGCGCATATTCGCGGCAGAGAAGTAAGTGTAGAAATCGATCATGCTCCTAAGCGAAAAAATGCCGGTAAGGAAAAAAATACTCGTAACAAGATGAAAAATGAAAAAAACAGAAAACGTCGTGATGAGCGTAAAAAACGAAATACAACAGGACGAGAAGGAAAACGTAAAAAGGTGAAGAAAGGATAGCTTTCTTCCTTTTTTATGCTTTTGAGATAAAAAAGCTGCAATTATGCAGCCTTGGTTTATTAAATTTCTTCTTTCTTATATACAATGGTGCGATGTGGATATGGGAATTCGATTCCCTCGGCATCAAAGCGCTTCTTTATGGATATACGCAAATCGGAAAGCATTGCGAATCCCTCGGCCTTGCTTCGAGAGGGAATGGTAGCACGCAGTTGGATACCGCTATCCATAAAGTCAATGACACGTATGACGATATTGGGCATATCGGCAGCAATTTCCTCAGCATTTCGTATATCCATATAATGCGGGTGCTTTTCTGCTTCCTCACGAATAATTTGCATGGCTTTATCTAAGTCGCTTTCATAGCTGATTTGTAAGAAAAGAAAGTTGGCATTGGAGGAGCTTAAGCTTATATTCTCCAATACCGCTTTATTCATTACACTGTTGGGAATGAGGATGCGTGTATTTTCGTATGTTTGTATGACGGTATGACGTAAGGAAATATCAACCACATAGCCTTCATACTCTCCATTATCCACCTTGACAAGATCACCGATGTGAAACGGCTTGAAGGTAGAAATCAGAATACCATTGACCATATTGCCCAAGCTTTCTTGCGCTGCCAAACCGAAAACAACCGCTAAAATACCGGCACTTCCCCATAACTTGCCAAGAATAGAATCAAATGGCTTAAACAAAGAAAGGCAGGCATAGGACGCTAGTGTATAAATTACAATACGCACCATGCGCATGATAAAGGCTTCATTAGAAAATTGCTTGCGCTTGACGTAGCGTTGGATCATACGTCTTAAAATATAGGCAATGCCTAAAAACAAAAGGATCATAAGAATGGAATTAAATAAACCATAGGTAAAAAAATCCTCTCGTCCAAATGCATTGATAGAATCGATCATAGAACTCATACCATTCACCTCTTATAGTATTATACATGATTATTATACAGGAAAAGTGGGATATCATTGAAGAAATAAGTGGAATTATGTGATATTGTTGAATATAAAAAAAATTCCGATATAATACTTTTAAAGTAAGAAGGTGAATAGAATGCGAGTTCGCAGCAAAATCTTAAAAATAAGGAATCTTCCGAAAACAGGAGAAAAACGCGGAGAAATTAAAACAAAGCCCTATGGTTTGTTACTGACGTTTTTGGTCATCGGTATTGCGCTGCTGTTTACAAGCTATTATGTATTTGGAATCGTGCTGGTAGGTCTTTTCCTTTATTACCTCTTATTTATCAAGAATACGATACTGGTAGAATTTTTTGATACCTATGCAGTGTTTTATTTAAACAATGGGAAAGATGAATGCTATGTATTGTTTTGGAATGATGTCAAAGACTGGCAACTGGAAAAAGCAAAACGAGATATGGATATCTTGAATATTGTTTTAAAAGATGATACGACGATTGCTTTAAAATGCTTAGGTCGTAAAAAAATATGCAAATATTTTAAACAATATGCGGCAGTAGGTGCACATAAAGAACAAGCATGACTGCCTTTTTCTTTGGGAATATGATATAATTTTGAAAGATATGAGGAGTGATTGACAATGCAAACCATGCAGGTTGTTTTTTATCATACAAAGGATATTTTAAAGAAGCGTGGCTGGCGTATGTATGCCGCTTTGTTTTTTGTTTCTATGTTTATTATGCTTTACACCGAGGGACTTCAGTTATTGATGGATACGGCAGGGACAGCGTATATCATTATATCGTTTATTTGTTCCTTGTTGAATATGGTAATGATGGACACAGTGCTGTTCTTGTTTGTAAAAGCCATTCGCAAGCAAACCTTCGGCAAGGCGGATCTTGTTTATGCGTGTAAAAAAGCACCACTTATGATCATAGTCGGTTTTTTATTGGCAATGCTGCAAATTACCTTTTCACTGGTATGTTCGCTTTTCTTTCGCATACAATGGCTGTATTTGATTGTTTATGCATTGATTTATGCTTTCTTTACGATTTACAATGCTTTGGTTGCTTATGGAATTTATGACGGAGTCAATTTTTTACAGCTGTTTAGCGGTAGTTTGTATATTATGAAGGAACATGCCAAGGAGCTGCTTGTGGCAAGTATTTTCTTGATTTTATGGTATATGGCAGGACAGTTGCTTGTACCGAAGCTGACAGTAAGCATCTTAGGCTCTGCTTATTATGCGGGAGCAATTATTCCCGGGATTTTACGGGCCTTTTTCATCAGTCCGTTGGCAGTTGTGCAAATTACGCTGTTGAATATGGTCTATTACAGTGTTGTTTATGTGTTGCTGTTACCGGTGTATTGCATAAGTGCGAGAGCTTATGAAAGTGAGCATTATATGTGTATGCCAAGTGGCACTCGATTTTTAGAGGAGGTGTGCTGTGATGAAAAAAATAAATGAATTTTTAACTATGATTCACTTACAAGAAAAACCACTTAAGCTTTGGTTGTTGATCGTTATTCCCAGTGTAATTTACTGTGTTATGCTATCCTTTGTCCAAACATTGATGTATATGGGCGATCCACTGATTTATTATTCTGCTTTATATTTCTTGATTCTATGGTTTGGCTTTGTTTGGTTGATTGTCTTTTTTCAGTTTTTAAATAAAAAGCGCGGCAACACCATGACCTTAAGCATCAAGCGTTATCTGCTTCCGTATTTCGGTGTGCAGACGATCTTCTATATTTTGATGATGGGGTGTCATTATATAACGATGCAGATTGCCGGTGATTTAAGTAAGAATTTCTTATTTTATATATTAACGGCATTGTGTATCCTCCTTACCCTTGCTTATCTTCCATGGCAGCTGTTTTGCTGTTTTGAAATTTTGGACGGTAAAAGAAATCCACTACGTATTTTGAAGGACGGATTGGTAAAGCTGGCAAAGCAATATCAGATTTGCTTCTATGCATTGATCTTATTGGCATTTGTGGCAGTAGTGTTTGCTTTCGGAAAGGAAATGCTATTTCATATACCGATGAGCTTTGTTCCGTATATGAGCGTGCACGATATCATGGTCAATGCCAATCCATTTGCAGATGGAATCGCTATGGCGGTCTATGCGTTTAAAGATGTCAGTCAATGGGGCAGTGTGCTGTATTCTCTTGTATACGGCATCATTATGTCTGTATTGCTTGTTGTATATTATATGCTGATGGCATGTGCATACGATGAGGATATATGCATATCGTAGCATAGGAGGGATTTGATGGAGGTTGAATGCAATACCTATACGTTGTGCTTTTATTATCGTAAACAGGCAATCGCAGTACGAGTTCATGTCAGCAGCAAGCCTTCCAAAAGAGAAATACGAATTATGGTAGAGCCTTTGTTTTCATAAATAAGGGCTTTTCTTTTTTTTATAACACAATTTCGTTGTGGGCTCATATACTAGAATGTATAAGAAAAGAATAGGCTTATATATGAAGGAGGATCAAAATGAGCAAACACTTAACGAAAGTCTTTGCCGGCATGCCTCATGTAAGTTTTCTTGCAACGATTCCTACAGAGCCGCAAAAAGAATGCCCAAGCATCGACATTCTTGTGGAAGAGGTAGATGATGAGGGGAAGTATCATGATGAAAATACACCAATGTTTATCAAGCTGTGGGAAGCAACAGGAGAATGCAGGCAATATGAGCTTTCAATGCAACAGGGTTGTGGTCGTTTATGTATAGACGATTGTATGTGTCCTATACGAATACAGTTGGTTGATGCAGATGGAACAGCCATCGAAAAGATAACTTACTATGTAAATGACGAAAAGCAGGAAGCTGATGCTGCAATCGTCCAAGGAGGGGAAGAAAAAAAGATTTGTGTACGCATGGTATACTGCCATGAAGCGTATGCCTCTCTTACCTTAACGAAAAGTTTGCGTCTTATTGATGGAACATGCTGTCAGCCACTCAACGATATGGAATTCTTTATACGTCTTACCCATACCGATGGATCAAATTACTTCTTTACACTGCACGAAGAAAATCAATTTTGCGAGCAGATCCAAGGCTTGAAGGTGGGAGAATATCAAATTGAGGAGCGCACAAACGGAAGCTATCAACCTTGCTTTTATCTTGATGGCGAACCGCTTGTTTCAACCCAATGTTTCATGTTAACAAAGGGAGAGCATACAGTAGAAATCATCAATGCGAAAGCGATGCACACCCAATTTCAAATATCGCGTTATGTGCGCAATGCTTATGGAGAACTTTGTAAGCCATATGGTGAAACTATAGAAATGTTGTTGATAAGTGAGCGAGGGCAAAACAGCCTATGCTTTTGTGATGAAAATGATTTCTGTGTGCAAATCCAAGGTCTTGATGCAGGCTGCTATGAGCTTTGTGAGCAAGCCATGGCATCAAACATCAGTTATTTGGTAAATGATGAGCCGGAAAGCAAGCGAGCTTGCATAGAGCTTTGTGAAGGAGGCTGTGATGATATCGTAGTAATTGAATCACCATGTGATAAGCAAGCACAGCCAAGTTTTTCCTCCCTTCGTATTTGTAAATACATTCGTAGTGGAGGCGGTCGCCTTGTACGTCCAAGTGAGGAATATCAATATAAAGTACAGGTAAGAGGCTGTGGTACCTGCGATGCCTTTTATCTAAATGCCAATAATAATTTCTGTGTGGACTTAGCAAATGTATGTCCGGGAGAGTATTGCGTAGAGGAAATCGGTTGCGAGGACTTTGTTACAAGCTACAGCATTAATGGCGGCTTGGAAAAGACAAGTGCCGAATTTTGTTATGATGGGGAGCATGGCATTTGTGTTTCGATTATCAACGAGGCAAAAAATCGTGGCAGTGTATGCATTAGCAAATATATCCGTGATGCACAGGGAAATTTATTACAGCCAAGCAAAGACAGCGTCTTTCGCGCAACCCTCAGCTCCTATTTTATGCGTCAATGCTTTGAGCTGAAGGCTGAAAATAACTTTACGGTTTGTTTCGATGATTTACGTTTTGGCAGTTATGAAATACGTGAGGAAGTGCAGTGCGACTTTGAAACCGGCTATCAGATTGATTGCGGCAGGCTGAAAAGCAACGGACGTTTTGTGATTGATAATTGCTTCGAGCATGAAGTAAAAATCATCAATGCCCTTCCATGCAGGGAAACATATTCTTTGCGTATATCCAAGTTTGTAGAAACATTGTCCGCTCAGCTGGTAAAACCGGCAGGTGATGAGGTATTCAAGGTTTGGGTGCATGGGGAAGATTTTTCCGAAACCTATTGCTTGAAGGCATCTAACAATTGGCAGCTTCAACTAGAGGGCTTGCGAGAAGGCTGCTATCAAGTGGAAGAGGTTGGCTGTGAAAACAACGATATCAGCTATATTGTAAACCATCAGCCTTGTAAGGAGGCATGTGTATGTTTGAAAAACTGTAATCAAGAGGTGGTTATTATCAATCATGCAGCAGAAATGGGAACCATTACACTAAAGGCAGTCGTAAAGAACTGTGATGGCGAAATCATTGAGCCACCATGCGATGCACGCTTTGAGGTGCTTGTAGAAGGAAAAGAAGGCTGTTATCAGGCATGCTTATGTAGGGATAATGATTGGTGCTTTGCGTTAGATGATGTATGTTGTGGCAAGTATCGCATCATTCAAAAGGATAATTTCGGATATCGCGTCAGCTATTATATACAAGGAAGGCTTGACAGTTTCGGAAAGCTGCGCATGGGCAGCGAGGACGAAAGTGTTGTTATCATCAACGAGGAAAACGATTGCAGCGGAAATGTCATCGTTACGAAATATGTCGAAAACGATCAAGGACAGCTTGTGCTTCCAACGACAGATAGCACCTATTGTTTTGCGCTTTGCAATGATGCCGGTATGCAGGAGTATACATTGGATCAACAAAACGATTTCTGTGTATATTTTGATGATTTACCAAAGGGTGCGTATGAAATCGTAGAACAAGGTGGTGGAGAACAGGTACGCTATCAAATTGATGGAAGTGAGGTCGAAAGAGCTTGCTTCACGCTTGCTAAGCAGGATATTCATATTGATATCATCAATATGGAGAAAACCGCAAAGCCACTGCATATTTGTAAGAAGATCTGCGATGGAAAGCAGTGGAAGCTGCCAGATGCTTCCCAATGCTATCACATTTTGTTGAAGGGGAAAAAGACCCATGAAATCTACGAACTGAATGCGGAAAACAATTTTGCGATTTCACTTTGTGATTTAAGAAAACAACACTATGAGATAAAGGAGCTGCATGCGCAAGGAAATGTAAGCTATTATGTGAACGGAAGCTGCCAAGAGGACGGCTATTTCTTATACAACGGGGAAGAAACGGAAATTGAAATTGTGAATGAGGAGCACGCTTTGGCCGGTATTGAGATTCGTAAAATGGTTTGTGATGCGTATGGCGATTTGCGTCGTCCATCATCGCATGATACTTTTGAGGTCATGATCGAAAGTGAAAGTTTTAAGCAAAAGTTAACGCTATGTGATGAAAATGATTTTACGATCCATTTATTTGATATGCCAAGAGATCATTATGAAATTTGGGAATGCGGAAATCATGCGGTGCGCTATCTCATCAACGATTTGCCATACGAGCGGGCATGCATTGATGTCGGTGATGAAGATGTGTATGTAACCATTGTAAATTATCCATGTCCAAGAGGTAGCTTGCATTTTATTGCGGATACCAATTGTGCAACTGATCCACTCTGTTTTCAAGTACAAAGCAAAGCCTTTTGTGAAACTATTACACTTGATGCTACACATCATTTTCAAGCAAGTCTATGCGACTTACAGCCGGATAGCTACTTGGTAGAGGGTGATGATGATATTTGCTTTACGATGCATGGACAATGCTTCGATCAGCACGTATGTATTGAATTGCAGGGAGAAGATGTTGAGGTCTGTGTGATGCGGAAAGAAAAGCGTCAAAGTGAGCTTTTTGTTCAGAAGTGGCTGCAAGATGATGAAGGCAGAAGGAAACCTTTCCATGATGCCTGCTATGACATGGTGCTTTGTGCAAAGGATTGGGAAAAGAGCTTTCAGCTATGTGCCAATCAAGATTTCAAAGCTTGTTTTATGCTTGAGGAAGGCAGCTATGAGCTAAAGGAATGTAATGGACAGGCTAAATATTGCATCAATCAGGGAGAATTGCGTAAAAAGGCTTGCTTTGAGGCA
Source organism: Amedibacillus dolichus DSM 3991 (assembly GCF_000154285.1). GTDB lineage: Bacteria > Bacillota_I > Bacilli_A > Erysipelotrichales > Erysipelotrichaceae > Amedibacillus > Amedibacillus dolichus. The sequence continues at coordinate 143,806 of NZ_DS483477.1, forward strand.
TGCGGTGATCCGATTTCTATTGATGTAATCAATGAAATGCCAAAGGCTGTCCTGCATCTTGGAGTATGTGTGCAAGCATGTGATGGGACAATGGAAAAGCCGCAAGGCGATCTTAGCTTTCTAATGGAAATTACGAAGCAAGGACAGAAAATAAAGCGTGTGGTGCTAGATGCGGAAAATGATTGGTCAAAATCCATCGAGCTTCCTTATGGAGATTATGAAATCACCCAACTTCCACATGAGCAATTCGCTGGGGTGCAGTATATGGTTTGTGAAGAGCTTTGTGAGCAAGCCTGTATTCATTTAGAAGCAGATATGTGTATTACCGGTATCAACGAAGCTATGTGTGCTATGGGCAGTATTGAAATCAGTAAGCTGATCAAAGAGCAGGATCGCTATCACTATCCGCCACAAGACGCACAATACTATGTTCAACTCATCGGTGAGCAGGAAACCATACGCACTCTTTTATATGCGGATAATGGTTTTTATGCCAATATCTCAAACTTAGCAAGGGGAACCTATGAGGTCGTAGAGGAGAATAGCGATGAAACAACAGCCTATATTGTAAACAATGCTGCTTTAAATAAGCAGGGGATCGTTCATGTAGCGGATAATGCCAATACGGTGCATATCATCAATACCGTAGAGGAAAAGATGGGGAGTATCGTGTTACAAAAAAAGCTTCGTGAAAACGATCAGCTGCATACGCCGCAAGATAGTGATCGCTTTACTTTTTTGATTAGTCGCCCGGGGTATCGCCAAACGGTTAGCTTAGATGCCGCAAATCAGTGGCAAACGGTTTTAAGTGATTTGGCAAGTGGGGATTATGTAATCAGCGAAATTGATACTGATGCAGATGTAAGCTTTATTATTGATGGAGGAAGTGAGGTCAATCGAGCGGTTGTGCATGTCGATGGAACCTCGCATCAGGTGCAAATCATCAACGAATATAAAAAAGTGGTAAATGGCTTACGGATTCAAAAACGTATGCGAGATAGTGAAGGAAATTTCCATACACCTAATGAGGATATGCGTATTCGCTTGCGTGTTACCAGCCCCGGCTTTTACGAGCTTGTAACCTTGAGTAAGGAAAATGATTGGCAGATTGTTTTTGAAGATCTGAATACCGGTTGGTATGTTGTTGATGAGATTGATGCACAGGGCAAGGTAAGTTATATTGCCGATCATGGAAGTGAAAAGGATCATGGTGTCATTTTGGTGCATGATGGTATGCACAGTATGGAGGTTATCAATGCAAGTGAGCAGCAAAGCCTAGGTAGCTTACAGATTGAAAAAATGATTCGGACCGCACAGGGTTTAAAGCGTCCGCAAGATGACTTTACCGCTCTTATCTATGTGCATAAACCGGGCTTTCAGCGGGTAATTACGCTAGATAAGGAAAATCAATGGAGTGCTAAAATTGAGGATTTAGCCAATGGCTTGTATGCCATAGAGGAAATCGGAGCGACGCAAAGGGTGTCCTATATTGTCAATGGTGAAAAAGAGAGCGAGCATGCGGAAATAAGTGTAGAGAATAATGCGCATCATGTTTTGGTGATCAATGAAGAAAGCAATGGCGACGCTTCCTTATCCATTCGCAAGCGCATTCGTGCCGCAAATGGGAATTTGGTTGCACCGCAGTTGGAAGAGAGCTTTCAAGTGGAAGTTTATCAAGAAGCACAGCTATTTCAAACACTTACCTTAAATCGTCAAAACCATTGGCAACAAACCCTAGAGCATTTGCCACAGGGAAGCTATGAGATAAAAGAAGTTAGCGATTTGGATTATGATGTCAGCTATATCCTTGATGATGGGCAGGAGCAAGAGCGTGCGGTAGTAGAGCTGGATCATGGAGCACATCGTGTTCAAATTTTAAATTCACGCATGCGGGATAGCGGTCATTTGACGCTTACAAAGCATATTCAAAATGCCGATGGAAGCATAATGAAACCGGCAGATGGAGATGAATTTGTCGTACGTGTTTTCAGTGAAGAATATGAACGACTTGTGCCGCTTAATAACGGAAATGATTTTGAAGCATTGGTGGAAGGCTTGCCAGATGGACAATATGGTATTTTGGAAATTCAAAATGCGGCATATTTGACAACCTATCGCATTAACAACGGTCCGCAGCAGGCAAGTGCGACCATTGGTATGGCACCCAATGTCAGTCATCATGTTGATGTGATCAACGAACTGCGTGGCAATCGCAATACGATTGAAGTATTTAAATATATGCTAGATGCAGACGGCAATTATCTGCCGCCAACCGCTCCTGATGTATATTCCTTTACGATTACCGGCTTAGATAACGATGTATCAGAAACGTATGAGTTGAATGTGGAAAACAGCTGGCATCAAAGTATTCGAACCTTGCCAAGTGGGCGTTATCAGGTGCAAGAAAGCGGTGGTTCGCCATATTCGGTGAAGTATTTGATTAACAGTGCACAGCTAATGGAGGAAGCAATCTTTGAGGCAACTGCCGGATCTACGCAGGTCATCGGAATCATCAATACACAGGCGAATGATGGTAAAGGAACCTTGTCGATTTCAAAGCGTATTCGTGATGCCAACGGTTCTTTATCTGTTCCGCAAAACGGAGAGGTTTTTACGGTCGTGCTATCCGGTGGGGATTATCAACAAACGATTACGTTAGAACCGAATAATAATTATCAATTTACGGTGTATGATTTACCATTTGGATCATATCAGGTAGGTGAGGTTACCAGCGATTACGAAGTCAGCTATCGGGCAAATGATGGAAGTGAGTCCGCACAAGGAAACATTGAAATCAATGCAACGGCAGTGAATACGATGCTGATTATCAATACACCGATAGCATCTGTGATAAAAAGAAGCTCTACACCAATACGAGTCGTAATTGAATAGTATAAAAACAAGATAAGCAGCTATTAAAAATCTATAAAAAATAGAGGACCCTATGAAGAAAGTGAGAAGCTTAGCTTTATAGGGTCTTTAATGTGGTATTTTATATGGAATCAGAACAATATAAATAATGATTATACAGTTTATCATAGATGTTGTAAAAGCATTAATAATCGCACTTCCGATTGCAATCCTTTTAAATATGATTTTGTATATGATGAGGACATTTACTAGCAGTGCGGGATTTACGATAAATATTTGGCAAATGATTGTGATTACGGGTGTAGTTCTTTTTGTTGGAATTTTAGGAACATTTGTCGGTTGGAAGATGCTATCGAAAGAAAGTATCATAGATAAAATACGAAAAACAAACGTATAGAAACGAAGGATATAGGGAGAAAATGAAGAGATAAAATATTCGTGTTTTTCTATGGTTGAAAAAAGCTGATTTTGTTACATTGCATTATCACTTTCTTTCATAAAATAAGAAAGTATTGTAAGAAAAGAAATGTAGTACAAAAATATTAAAAAAACATAGTTTTTCAGCATAAAAATCAAGAAAACAGCTAGAAAAAACAATAGTTTCGTTCTATAATAAAGTAGTATCGTAATCAAGGAGGAAAACAAATGACTAAGAAATTTATGTCAATGGACGGTAATACAGCCGCTGCTCATTGCGCGTATGCTTTTACCGAACTATCTGCGATTTATCCAATTACTCCATCTTCACCAATGGCTGAAGTTGTGGATCAATGGGCTACCCAAGGTCGTAAAAATATTTTCGGCAGTGTGGTAAAGGTTGCGGAGCTTCAATCAGAGGGTGGAGCTGCCGGTGCCGTACATGGTGCTTTACAGGCAGGAACACTGGCTACTACATTTACAGCATCTCAGGGCTTGCTGTTGATGATTCCAAACATTTACAAAATGGTTGGTGAATGCTTGCCGGGTGTTATCCACGTAGCTGCTCGTGCACTTGCAACCAGAGCATTGAATATCTTCGGTGATCATGAAGATGTTTATTCCGTACGTCAGTCCGGTGTTTGTATGCTGGCTAGCCACTCCGTACAGGAAGCTATGGACTTAGCTGGTGTTGCACATTTGGCTGCATTAAAGGGAAGTGTACCGTTTATTCACTTCTTCGATGGATTCCGTACATCTCACGAAATTCAGAAAATCGAGGTTTTGGATACAGAAGTATTCAAAGATTTAATTGATAAGGAAGCACTTGCAAATTTCCGCAAGAATGCTTTGAACCCACATACAAATCCGGTTACACGCGGTGGTGCGGAAAACGATGATATCTTCTTCCAGGGTATGGAAGCTCGTAACAAGCACTTTGATGCAATTCCGGATATCGTTGCCGGTTATATGAAGGAAATCTCAAAAATTACTGGACGTGAATACGCTCCATTTACATACTATGGTGCAAGCGATGCAGAACGTGTTATCGTTGCAATGGGTTCTGTAACCGAAGCTGCTAAGGAAACGATCGATGCACTTACAGCTGCCGGAGAAAAGGTTGGTATGATCAAGGTTCACTTGTATCGTCCATTCTCTGTAAAATATTTACTTGCAGTTCTTCCAGAAACAGTGAAGAAAATTGCGGTACTTGACCGTACAAAAGAAACCGGTTCTTTAGGTGAACCACTATATTTGGATATCCTTTCTGCATTGAAAGATAAAGATATCGAAATCATCGGCGGACGTTATGGTCTAGGATCTAAGGATACACAGCCATATCACATCAAAGCCGTATTTGATGAATTGAAGAAAGATGTTATGAAGAACTCTTTCACAATCGGTATCAACGATGATGTTACAAATCTAAGTTTAGATGCGGATTCTTCATTCACAGTTCCGGCAGACTACACAAGCTGCTTGTTCTGGGGACTTGGATCTGATGGTACGGTATCTGCTAACAAATCAACTGTTAAGATTATCGGTGATAACACAGATCAGTATGCACAGGCTTACTTTGCTTATGACTCTAAAAAAGCCGGTGGTGTTACACGTTCTCACTTGCGTTTTGGAAACTCTCCAATCCGTTCAACTTACTACATCGACAACGCTGACTTCATCTCTTGTTCATTAGATGCTTACATGTTCAAATATGACATGGTAAGAAACTTGAAAAAAGGCGGTTCTTTCTTGTTGAATACAACATTCTCTAAAGAAGAAATCGTTGAACATATGCCAAATCGTATGAAGGCACAGTTGGCGAAGAAGGAAGCTAAGCTTTATATCATCAACGCTACAAAGATTGCTGCTGAAATCGGTATGGGACGTAGAACAAATACCATTCTACAGTCTGCATTCTTTGCATTGAACGAACAGATCATGCCTTATGATACTGCAGTTGATCTAATGAAGGCTGCTGCTAAGAAATCTTACTCTAAGAAGGGTGATGCTGTTGTTGAATTGAACTACAAGGCAATCGATGCCGGTAAAGCTGGAATTGAAGAGGTTGCTATCGACCCAACATGGGCTGAACTTCCATACGATGCAGCTCGTACACTAACTGGTGATGAGTATTTCGATAACCATGTAGCTGTTATCAACGGTCTTGAAGGTTATGATATGCCGGTATCTGCATTTGCCGGAGATTTCCTACTTGATGGATCTATCCGCAACAATGTTGCATTTAATGAAAAACGTACCATCGCTGTTCAGGTACCTACTTGGCATGCAGAAAACTGTATCCAGTGTGGTATTTGTAGCTTTGTTTGTCCACATGCTACCATTCGTCCGTTCTTATTGACAGATGAAGAAGTTGCTAACGCTCCTATGGAATTTGAAACTCTACAGGCTATGGGCAAGGGTGTAGAAAACTTGAAATATCGTATTCAGGTTACTCCTGCTAACTGTGTAGGCTGTGGCTTATGTGCTGTTGAATGTCCTGGTAAAGCAGGTAATAAGGCACTTGAAATGGTTGATATCAATGAAAAACTTGGTGAAGAACCACTTGCTGATTACTTGTTCAAGCAGGTTGAATACAAGACAGAGTATTTCCCTAAAGATACTGTAAAGGGTTCTCAGTTCTTGATGCCTTACTTTGAAGTATCCGGTTCTTGTCCGGGTTGTGGAGAAACTCCATACTACAAGCTTGTTTCTCAGTTATTCGGTAGAGATATGTTAGTAGCAAACGCAACAGGCTGCTCAATGATTTACTGTTCATCTACACCATCTACTCCATTCGTAAATGATGCTAATGGCGAAGGTGTTGCTTGGGCAAACTCTTTGTTTGAAGATAATGCTGAATTTGGATATGGTATGGCACTTGCTCAGAACTACAAAGAAGCTAGAATCTTGAAAACAATGGAGGACAACATGGAAAATGTTGAACCTGCATTGAAAGATGCATTCGCTAAATATATTGAAGTACACGGTGATCGTGAAGCAGAAAGAGAAGTTGCTCCAACAATTAAAGAACTTGCTGCTAAATCTGATATCGCTGATGTAAAAGAACTTGCTGAAGAAGATCTTATCAGCAAATCTGTATGGATCGTCGGTGGAGACGGTTGGGCTTATGACATCGGTTACGGTGGATTAGACCACGTATTGGCAAATGACTTGAACGTTAATGTACTTGTACTTGATACAGAAGTTTACTCTAACACAGGTGGTCAGTCATCTAAATCTAGCCAGGCTGCTTCTATTGCGAAGTTTGCTGCCGGTGGTAAGACAACTGCTAAGAAAGATCTTGGACAGATTGCTATGGCATACGGTCATGTATATGTAGCATCTATCTCTATGGGTGCTAACAAGGCTCAGACATTGAAGGCTATCAAGGAAGCAGAAAGCTATAACGGACCATCTTTGATTCTTGCTTACTCTCCATGTGCTGAACACGGTATCAAGGGCGGACTTGCTAATCACCAGAAAACACAGGCAAAAGCTGTTGAGTGTGGTTACCTAGACTTGTATCGTTACGATCCAAGAAAAGAAACTCCTTTGACAATCGATTCTAAGGAACCTGACTTCGATAAGATGTTAGACTTCATGATGAGCGAAACTCGTTATAGCCAGTTACCTAAGTTGAAGGGTGAAACTGCATACGAAATGTTCGAGAAAACAAAGAAAGACGCTATTAAACGTCATAAGAGATTATTAGCTATCGCTAAAGAAGATATTTAATAGTGAGTAAAGAGATCCTTAGGGGTCTCTTTTGTTATTTATAAGCTTATTGTGTAATATCAAGAAAAATACTTTGAATGAACGAGGTATTGACAATCCTTTTATTATAGTTTACAATATGAACCATTAACAAAGTGAATGAAAAATAAGGAGGAGCACTATGGCTGGTTTTAATGAAGATTTGTTAGATGCGTGGTTACAGCTTACACTTGTGATTGATAATGAGAAGATCGTATCCGGTATGCCGCTGAATGAGATATTGATTTATCGTTATTTGTATCATCATCAAGCAGAGGATATTACAGCAACGACGCTTTGCCAAGCAATCGGAATGCTGAAATCACAAATGAATCGTACCTTGACATCGATGGAGGAAAAGGAACTGATTCATCGTGTTCGTTCACACAAGGATAAACGACAGATTTTCGTTCATCTCAACGAGGCTCATATCTCTTTATATGAACAAGAGCATGCGCGAATCCTACACATTGTGGATTGCTTGATTGAGCGTGTAGGAACGGAAAATGCGAAAGAAGCTTTAAAGCTCTTTCAGTTGATTGCACAAATTGCAAGGGAGGAAATACGATGATACGTTTAGTGGTGGATTCTTCAGCAGACTTGATGCAGGAGGAATTGGAAGCATGTAATATCAGTTTGGTGCCGCTTCAAGTAACAATCGGAAATCAAAGCTATTATGATGGTGTTGATTTATTTCGTGATGAGTTTTATGAGTTATTAACAACAAGTACAGAGTTTCCCAAAACCTCACAGCCATCACCGCAGGATTTTGTGGAGATCTTTGAAAAGGCAAAAGAGCAGGGCGATACGCTGTTGTGCATCTTGTTATCGAGTGCATTGAGTGGAACCTATCAAAGTGCTGTTTTAGCGAAAAGTATAGTTGAATACGATGGAATTTATTTAATTGATTCCCTATCGGCTACGGTAGGTACTCGTATGTTAGTGGAAGCGGCAAAAGGTATGGTAGCTGCTGGAAACAATATTACAGAAATTGTGGAATATTTAGAAGAAATGAAAAAGCATATCAAAATCTTAGCCGCAGTGGATACCTTGGAATACTTATGCCGAGGAGGACGTGTTTCTAAGACGGCGGCTGCAATTGGGGAGATGGCAAGTCTTAAGCCTTTGATTACGGTAAGTGCTGAGGGAAAGGTGGAAGTGGTTGGTAAGCGACCGGGAACACAGCGAGCAATCTCTTTCTTAATGAAGAAATTAGCTGAATATGAGCTGCATGAAGCTTATCCACTGTATTCCTTGTTTACTTATGGAACAAGCAACTGTGAAAAACTGGAAGCGAAGCTGATAAAAGAAAATTATCAAATAAAAAAACGCCAACAAATCGGACCGACAATTGGTACACATGTTGGACCGGAGGCGTTTGGCATTTGCTTTGTTGAGAAATTTTAAGAATCAATAGTTGCCTTCTAAACATAGCTGTTGCAGCTTTGTTAATGGCTCTGACATATATTTATTTTTATGAACAACAAAATGAAAGCTGCGTATAACGGAGAGGTTTTCGATGGATAAGATCGATAACACTCCGTTTTTTACTTCTTCCTCTACCATGCGTTTGGAAAATATAGCAATACCTCTGCCGGCGATAACAGCATTTTTAATTGCTTCGGTACTGGTAGCACAAAAGCTGCGATGCAGTTTGATCTTGTGTTCTTCTAATAGCTTCTCATATTGGTTTTTATCGGCACTTCCACTTTCGCGACTCACATAGTTTTGTCCGTCAAGCATGGCAAGGGAGAGTGTCGTGTGATTTGCAAGAGGGTGATTCTTACCACATACAAGCACAAGTTCATCTTCACAAAAGGGCAATGCAATGAGCTGTTCGTTGTTGATGGTACCCTCGATAAGCCCAATATCGACTTGATTGTTTAAAAGAGCCTGTTCGATATTGGAGGAATTGGTTACGGTAACTTCAAAACTGCATTGGGGGAGCTTATCTTCGGCAGTGTGTAGGATATCGTTGATTAAGCAGGTACCGATAGAAACACTGCAGCCGATTTGAATATGTGTTTTTTCGCTTGCTTGATGCATAGCTTCCTCCATTTGCTTATAGGAGTCCAAGATATGACGGGAAAAGGAAAGCAGCAGCTTTCCCTCATTTGTTAAATAGAGCTTTTTTGAAAGACGTTCAAATAGCTTGACACCATAGAAATGCTCAAGTTCTGAAATTGCCTGACTAACACTTGGTTGAGAAATATGTAGGCTATGAGCGGCTTTGCTCATTCCTCCATGATCAACAACAGCGGTAAAAATCATTAAATGGCGTAAAGTCATAGTATCCCTGCTTCCTGCTGTTAAACAGCTCCTAATAATACATAAATCAGTGTTCCAATCAAACCGCTTCCTAAAATGATGGCAATCGCATTGGCTTTATATTTTCGTAAAATATATAAGGAAACAGCAAAGATTAAAACTTCTACCCAACGAATATTGCTGAGAACGATATCACCTAGTTCAGCTTGGAAGATACCCAATAAAAGAATGGAAGCACCTGCCGAAGCGATAAGGGCTACTACTGCCGGACGCATGGCACCTAAGACAATCTGCACTCCATTAACATTACGATATTTATAATAAAAATGAGCGAGTGTTAAGCAGATGATAAAGGAAGGAATGATACAGCCTAAGGTGCATAGCAGTACGCCAGGAATACCGGCAATGCGCATACCGACAAAGGTGGCGGAGTTGATGGAAATCGGACCCGGTGTCATTTCCGCAACGGTGATTAAATCGGAAAACTCTCCTAAGGTCATCAATCCGTAGATATTAACGATTTGTTCCTGTATCAAGGGAATAGCGGCATAGCCTCCTCCGACACTGAATAAGCCTACCTGAATGAAGGCGATAAATAGTTTAATGAGCAGCATTGCTTGTCCCTGCCTTTCTGTTTTGGAATGTTTGCTTGATGCAGTCGATGATACCGATGCCTAAGCAGATGAGAATGATGATCATTGCACTGATATCCAATAGATAGGTAGCGATAAAGGCAAGGACCATCATAGCGATATAAAGCATGCGCTTGGTGTGGAAAACATTTTTTGCCAAATTGATAACAACATCGAAAATAACGGCTGCCACACCGGCACGCATGACCTGCAAAGCGATGCTGATGTAGGGATTGGTACGGAATTGATCGTAAAACATAGAAATGATGGAAATGATGATCATCGGAGGAAGAATGGTTCCTAAAATAGCAACAAGGGAGCCAACCACTCCGGCGATACGATAACCGATAATAACCGAAGCATTTACCGGCAGCGGTCCGGGAGAAGATTGCGTGATTGCTGTTACATCGAGCATTTCATCTTCCTCTAACCAACCTAACTCTTCTACATATTTCTTTTTCATAAGTGATACAATTACAAATCCTCCGCCAAAGGTACAGGCACTTAAGACGAACATGGATTTAAATAATGTCCACAATTTACTATAATCCTTTTTCATATTGTCCTCCTTATTTGAAACAAGAAAATTTTACCACATAAAAATATATTTGAAAAATATATAATTATTATATATATCATAGGTAAATAATTATGAATTATACATATTTAAAAGAAAACGAAAAAAAGAAAAATATAGAAGTAGCAGAAAGAGTTTATTAGGTAAAAATTGATGGGAAAGGTAACACATTTTGAAAAGTGTTACCTTTTTGGACATTTTCTCATATTTGTCCATAGGAGATTTTTTGCTTGCCGATTATATTGTAATGTGTAAGGTGATATAAGATGGGTAAGGATATTGATTACATTTTGATTGAAAATTCAGTGAAAAAAGCCTTGAGGGATATACAGGATAATCCCAAGCGAACGATTCGCAATTTGGTTGATTACGGCTTGGAGTTTGCGAAGGGTGGCTTTCAGAAGCAAAGCTTACAGCTTGCTCAGCGGCTATTGGCAGATGAAAATTGCCGTTATTATGATCTGATTGGCAATGCCGTTGAGCATGTCGATCCAAAAACATTGTTAAGCTTCGGTATGAATGTCGGTTATAATGCGTGTACGATGGGTGTAAAACGCATTCGCTTGTTGGAGGCAAGGGAACAGCTGCATATTCCTTGGAGTTTGTTTTTGAAGGTAAAGGATTTTGATGAGGTGCATCAAAAACAGCTTTGCCAGATTATTGAGGAAGGCATGGAGCTTGGAATTTATGTGTTTGTTTTCGTAGTTGAAGGGCAGGTTGAGCAACTGTTGAGTATGCTTTTTGAATATGAGCAATGTGCCTTTGTGTTGATGTGTCGAAAGGAATGCTTGCATGAGGAGGTTCTTGATCAGATAGCAGAGCTGCATAATCTTATGCTTTCTGTTGGGTATGAAAAGGATATTGATACAACGGTTGCTGACATGCGTAAGCGAGGTCTTTTGTATGGCTTGCATGTTGTATATGGTAAGCAAGAACTTGCGGAAATTGAAAGCGGACAGTTTTTTCAATCGTTTGAGCCGCTTTGGCCGCTGAGTGTTGCCTTGCTTGCAGACAGCGATGTTGAGGAAAAGGAAAAAGCAAAGCTTGATCAAGCGCTTTGCACATTGCGTATTACGAAATCATATCCTACCTTTATCCTACATTTACAAGAGGATATTCAACGCATTGATGAGGTGTTTTCCAATGAAGGATATTGCGTGGGAATTGATGAGCAGGGCTTTTTGATGCTGAATGGAAAGAGCATTTATCAAGCAGCTGCCAATGTTTTTCAAAGATCACTAAAAACGGTTTTGCATCATTGTTTAGCAAAACAAGACGGTTGTGTATGTAAGGAGGGTGATTGAGATGCCGCAATATTCCATGGGAATTGATGTAGGTTCTACAACAGTGAAATTGTTTGTTAGCGATGAGCAGGATAACAATGTGTATCAAAGCTATCTTCGTCATCATTGCGATGTTCGCAAGACGATCCTAGAAGAATTGCAGCGACTGAAGGAGCAGCTTGGCAATGTAGAGGTCAAAGCGGTTATTACCGGTTCCGGCGGCTTGGAAATAGCAAAGCGATTGGATATTGAATTTATGCAAGAAGTCATTGCCTGTACGAAAACGGTAGAAACGTATATTCCGCAAACCGATGTGGCGATTGAGTTGGGTGGGGAAGATGCGAAAATCACCTATTTTAAAGGAACGCTTGAGCAGCGAATGAACGGAACCTGTGCCGGTGGAACAGGGGCGTTTATCGATCAAATGGCGAGCTTATTGGAAACAGATGCGGAAGGTTTGAATACATTGGCGAAATCTTATACTTGCATTTATCCGATTGCCTCTCGCTGTGGGGTTTTTGCGAAAACGGACATTCAACCGTTAATAAATCAAGGAGCATTAAAAGAGGATATTGCCGTATCCATCTTCCAAGCTATCGTCAATCAAACGATCAGCGGGCTTGCGTGTGGAAAACCGATTCGTGGAAAAGTAGCCTTTTTGGGTGGACCCTTATATTTTCTTGATGCTTTGCGTGAACGCTTTATTGAAACTTTGCATTTGAAAAAGGAAGATGTCATCTTTCCGAAAAACTCCCAGCTGTTTGTTGCTATGGGAGCTTGTTTGCATGCAAAGGAGCTGAAAAAAGAACGATCTTTAGAAAACATCATAGAACAATTAAAGCAGCTTTCTTTACAAAGCTTGGAAGAAAAACAACATTTGCCTGCGTTGTTTGAACATGCTGAGGAGCTGCAAAGCTTTCAAGAACGCCATCAAAAACAGCAGGTGAGAGAAGGAAACTTACAAAACTATTGCGGCGATGTGTATTTGGGTATTGATGTCGGAAGTACCACAACGAAGCTTGTTTTGATTGGGAAAGATGGAACGATTTTATATAGCTTTTATAGCTCTAATAAAGGTGAGCCTTTGGATTTGGTCTTAAAAGCGATGAAGCAGGTTTATCAACAGTTGCCAAAAGGCTGCAAGATTCGAAAAGCAGGGGTTACCGGCTATGGGGAGGCACTGATAAAGAGTGCACTAAAGGTTGATATCGGTGAGGTAGAAACGATTGCCCATTATCAAGCAGCACGCTGCTTTTGTGAGGACGTTGATTTTATTTTAGATATCGGCGGACAGGATATGAAGGCAATGCGAATTTGTGATGGTGTTATTCAGGATATTACATTAAATGAAGCTTGCTCCTCCGGCTGCGGTTCCTTTTTGGAAACCTTTGCGCATTCCTTAGGATATTCGATTGAGGAATTTGCGCAGCTTGCTATGCGCTCTGTAAAGCCCTTGGATTTAGGCAGTCGTTGTACGGTCTTTATGAATTCAAAGGTAAAACAGGCACAGAAAGAGGGAGCTTTCATTGAGGATATTGCGGCAGGGTTGGCATATTCTATTATTAAGAATGCGTTGTATAAGGTTATTAAGCTAAGGAATAAAGAGCAGCTTGGTAAGCATATCGTTGTGCAAGGTGGTACATTTTATAATGATTCGGTTTTGCGTGTGTTTGAACTGGAAACCGGTATGCACGTAATACGTCCTAATATTGCCGGTCTTATGGGTGCTTATGGTATGGCTTATATGGCTAAGGAGGCAGATGATGGTCTTGGTACAAGCCTGTTAAGCTATGAAGAAATCTGCCGCTTTCATGCAACACATGAGATGCGTCGTTGTGGAAAATGCAGCAACAACTGTCTTTTGACGGTTACCTCCTTTTATGACGGACGAAAATTTGTGAGTGGAAACCGTTGTGAGCGTGGTGCGGATATGCCGCTTGTAAAAGCAAAGCTTCCCAATATATATGAATATAAGTATCGGCGTGTATTTCAATATACATCGCTTTCCAAAAAAGAGGCGTTAAGAGGAAGTGTCGGCATTCCTAGAGTCTTGAATATGTATGAGAACTATCCTTTCTGGCATACCTTTTTTACAGCCTTGAAATTTCGGGTAGTCATTTCATCAAGATCTTCTAAGCAGCTGTTTGAAAAAGGAATGGAGTCGATTCCAAGTGAAAGCGTTTGTTATCCGGCAAAGCTTGTCCATGGACATATAGAGGACTTATTAACGAAGGATATTGATTTTATTTTTTATCCTGCTGTCTTGTATGAGCATGTTGAATTTAAAGATGCGGATAATCATTATAATTGTCCGGTTGTTGCCGCGTATAGTGAAACGATACGTAACAATATGGATTCCATTGCAGAGGCAAAGATAAAATTTAAAAACCCGTTTATATCTTTCAATAATCCAAAGACACTGTTAAGGGTGTTGGAGAAAGAATTGCAGGAGTATCATATTCCCCATGCGGAAATCAAGGCGGCACTAAAGCTGGCATTTGCGGAAGATGAGCATTACCATGCGGATATTCGAAGGGAAGGCATGCGTGCCTTAAGCTATATGAAAAAACATCATAAAAAAGGGATTGTTTTAGCTGGCAGACCATATCATGTTGATCCGGAAATCCATCATGGCATTGCGGAGCTAATTGCTTCGGAGGGTTTTGTGGTTTTGAGTGAGGACAGTGTTTGTCATTTGGATACAAAACGCTTGCAGCTGCGAGTGGTTAATCAATGGACCTATCACTCACGCTTATATCGGGCAGCCTCCTTTGTGGCGGATCAAGAGGATTTGGAGCTGATTCAGCTGACTTCCTTTGGCTGTGGCTTAGATGCGGTAACAAGCGATCAGGTTACGGAAATTTTAAAGGCAAGCAACAAGCTTTATACATTGATTAAGATTGATGAGGTCAGCAATCTTGGCGCAATTCGTATTCGCATTCGCTCCTTGAAATCAACCATTGAAAAGAAAAGTGCACGTGCACATCAAAACAAAAGCTATGAGCTTTCTTGTGTACCGTTTACCAAAGAAATGAAAGAACAAGGCTATACCATTCTTTGTCCGCAAATGTCGCCGATTCACTTTCAGTTTATTGAAGTCGCAATGAAAGAAGCGGGATATCGTTTCGAGGTATTACCTTCGGTTGATAGAGAAGCGATGGAAGAAGGCTTAAGATATGTGAATAACGATGCGTGCTATCCATGTATCTTGGTTGTAGGACAAATGATGAATGCCTTGCATAGCGGAAAGTATGATTTGCATAAAACTGCCTTGATGATCACGCAAACAGGGGGAGGGTGTCGTGCTACCAATTATATCGCGTTGATTCGTAAGGCGCTTCATGATGCGAAAATGGATTATATTCCGGTGATTTCCGTCAATCTTGCAGGCTTGGAAAGCAATCCCGGTTTTCAGCTTACACCAAGCTTAATCAAACGAGTGATCATGGGTGTATTATATGGCGATTTATTGATGCGGGTATTGTATCGTATGCGTCCTTATGAAAGAGAAAAGGGGGCAGCCAATCAGCTATATGAAAAATGGGTAAAGCTATGTAAGTATAATCTGCATACCGGCAGTCTATCGGAATTTAAACGCAATGTTTGTGGGATTATAAAAGAATTTGATGCGTTGGAGACAATTGATGTGGTAAAGCCACGTGTTGGCTTGGTTGGTGAAATCTTAGTGAAATTTCACCCTACGGCAAATAATCAAATTGTGGATATCATTGAAAAAGAGGGCGGAGAAGCAGTCGTACCGGATCTATTGGATTTCTTTCTATACTGCTTCTACAATGCGCATTTTAAGGAAAGCAATTTTGAAGGAACGCATATGGCAACCATGCTTCGTCAATGTGGTATCGAGATCGCGGAGCTGCTGCGTAAAAATATTGTAAAGGAACTGCGCCTTTCAAAGCATTTTGATGCACCGCATCGTATTGAAGAAATCGCACAGCTTGCCTCTGAAATCGTATCCTTGGGAAATCAAACCGGAGAGGGTTGGTTTTTGAGCGGAGAGATGCTTGAATTGATGGAAGATGGCTGTTTCAATATCGTATGTATGCAGCCCTTTGCCTGCTTACCAAACCATATTACCGGAAAAGGAGTTATAAAAGCGATTAAGAAAAAGTACCCTAAGAGTAATATCGTTGCTATTGATTATGATCCGGGTGCCAGTGAGGTCAATCAGCTTAACCGAATCAAGTTGATGTTTGCTACTGCGAAAAAGAATTTAGCGGCACAGGAAAAAAGTTCTGTGGCTTATCAAGAGCCGCTTTTAGAGACTTGCGAAAATACAAAATCTCAAAAGGATTTGAGAATCATGAAGTCTTAATGAAGGAGAATGCTTATGACAGTGAAAGAAATTGGACTTTGGATATTTATCTTTTTCCTATATAGCTTTTTCGGTTGGGTATGGGAAAGTTGTTATCGCTCGGTTAAACAAAAGAAGTTTGTGAATCGTGGATATCTCAATGGTCCATGGCTGCCGATTTACGGATTCAGTGCGTTGATTATTTTATATCTTACTTATCCCTTTAAGGAGCGTATCGCCATGGTCTTTTTGGTTGGTGCATTAAGTGTCAGTATCATTGAGGTAGTTGTTGGGTTAAGTATGGAAAAGCTGTTTCATGTACGTTATTGGGATTATCGAGGAGTTCCTTTGAATTATAAAGGTTATATTGCCCTTCCGATTTCTTTGCTTTGGGGTGTGTTGGCAGTGCTGTTGGTGCGCTTTGCGGATCATCAGGTAATGCAGCTTACCGCATGTTTACCGCTACCCGTTTTGTATGTGGCAGATAGCATATTGCTTGCTTTATTTCTTTTTGATGTGATTCTATCAACGATTCAGGCCTTGCACCTAAAAAGAATCTTGCATAATAATATTCAAAGTATAAATGAGCGTAATAAACGTTTAAGAAAACAAGTGAAG
Organism: Amedibacillus dolichus DSM 3991; assembly: GCF_000154285.1. Taxonomy (GTDB): domain Bacteria; phylum Bacillota_I; class Bacilli_A; order Erysipelotrichales; family Erysipelotrichaceae; genus Amedibacillus; species Amedibacillus dolichus. The sequence goes on from NZ_DS483477.1 coordinate 160,537, forward strand.
AAGCATCGTGCAGAACTGAATGAGAAGGTCTTAAAAAAAGCAGAAAAGGCTTTGAAACGAAATCCAAGCATCTTCTCCAGCAAGCATAATGCCGGACTTAGTGAAATGCGTACAATGATCAACGAAATCAAAGATAAGCTGAATAAAGATCAGGGAAAATAATGCTGTTAAGGCTCAAGGAGTGTGCGAAATTGCGGCGACTTGAGCTTTTTTTGTAGCATTTTCTTGGAAATGAACGAGAGCTTATGTTTGAAAAATGTCGATAAGAATGCTATAATGTGAGAAATTTTAATAAGAAATGAATGCTTGAAAAGGAGCTACATTGATTGGGAGTGAGCGTGTGCCGGAATCAAATATCACAAAGAAGGTTCTTGCCAAAGCGTTGAAAAACTGTATGCAGACAAAAAGCTTTGCGAAAATTACGGTTATGGATATTTGCGAGGAATGTGGCATGAATCGAAAGACCTTTTATTATCACTTCAAAGATAAATTCGATTTGGTAAATTGGATTTTTAATATCGAATGCTTGAAGCAGCTGCATCATAGCGAATATGTCTTTTTATGGGAAAATTTTGAAACGCTGTGTGAATATTTCTATGAAAATAAGGAGTTTTATCGGGAGGTATTTTCTTATGATGGCCAAAATTCCTTTACCGAGTATTTTCAAGAGATTTTTTATGCCTTGTTGGCAGAAGATTTTTGTGTAGTTTTTCCCAGTTTAAAAGGGCATAAATATGAAAGCTTTGTAATCTCCTTGTATTTAGATGTTTTTGTTTGTGGAATCAAGCGTTGGATTCGTGATCCGGCATGTACGCCACCAAAAGAATTTTGTATGCTGATCAAAATGATTTTATTGAAATCATCGGAGGCTTTCGTGGAGAATTTTCATTATTAAAAGAGTTTAACTGTTAAAAATGAGGAAGCAAAAGCTGTTTATGACTTTTTGCAGGATTTGAATACATTAGGCTTTGATAGCTTTTTTTATTTTGTTTTAAATCTTACGATATCTTTAGAAAAACGTAACAATAAATTTTACTATTTTTTGTAAACGATATACTATAATACATTTGTAAAATAGGTTTAGGATAAGAGTATATATTGTGGCTGTTATTTGAGGTTATCGGGAGGTATGTATGGAGCGATTAAGACGTAAACGGAAATTAAAGCCTAAAATTGTTTATACATTGTGTGGTCTCTTGGGCACTTGTGTAGTGATTTGCGGTTTTTTGCTGATTCACCCGGTGGTAATTTGTGAGGAGCGTATCGAGGTCGGTTTACAAAAGGATTTCCATTATCAAGATGGTATTAAGCTTGTGATGTTTGGAGATAAGAAAGAAGTTAGCTTTGAAGGGAAGGTCGACACCTCAAAAGTAGGAGTGTATAAGGGGGCATATCGCTATAAAGAAAGAAAAATGCCGGTTGAGATCGAAGTTAAGGATTTAACACCGCCTTCCTTGCAGGTTAAGGAATATACTACTGATATGGTGGAAAAGGTATCTGCTAAAATGTTTGTGAAAAAGGTTGAGGATCAATCGAAGGTTACGCTTTCCTTTGCTTCTGAACCATCTAACAAGGAAGGAAAACAAAGGGTTGTTATTGTCGCAAGCGATGAAAACGGAAATGAGACAAGGAAAGAAACGATCTTGGTGCGCAAGGAGGATAAAACAAAGCCGTCTTTGGAGGTGCGTGGTGCATTGTCCTTTTATTTAGGGGATACTTATACTTTCGAAGATAAGGTAGCGGTAAAAGATAATCTTGACAAGAAGCCGAAAATTGAGGTGGATACTTCAAGAGTGAATTTTAAGCAAGCAGGAAGCTATCCGCTTCGTTATTTGGTAAGTGATCGTTCGGGAAATAAAGCAGAGATAAAAACAAGTGTACGTATTCGTCCACAATCGGAAAAAAATCAAAAGGTAGTATATTTAACCTTTGATGACGGTCCTTCATATAATACAGAAGAAATTTTAAAGGTCTTGGAGCGTTATGATGTGAAAGCAACCTTCTTTGTAACCGGAGTCAGAGCGGATTGTTATGAGAGTATTGCCAAAGCGTATAAAGCAGGGCATTCGATCGGTCTGCATACATATAGCCATGATTATGCTTCGGTATATAGCTCTACACAGGCGTATTTCCAAGATTTGCAGAAAATAAGTGATTTAGTGGAGCGTATGACAAATGAAAAATCTTATCTGATTCGTTTTCCGGGAGGATCCAGCAATACGATCAGTGCGAAATATGTGCCGCAGATTATGACAAAGCTTACACAAAAGGTGCAAGAAGAAGGGTATCAATATTTTGATTGGAACTGCGATTCTACCGATGCCAGTGGAAATAATGTTCCGGTTGCACAGATTGTTAGAAATGCGACCTCCTCTGATGCGCAATATATCAATATTTTGATGCATGATACCGATGCTAAGGATACGACAGTGCATGCACTTCCGCAGATCATCGAATATTATCGTAGGCAAGGATATGTGTTTGAAGGCTTGGAAACAGATTCGTATGCACCGCATCACCATGTCAATAATTAAAGTGTCTGTTTATCAGATGCTTTTTCATGAGAGGGGAGCTTTATAAAATCTTCCTTTGACAATCTGCGTTAAGTACATATAATTATAGATAGGATATGAGGTGTTAAAATGAAGTTGCTTGTTGTGATGGCAGGAGATGATTATGCCCAACCGATTTCCGATTGTGTCATAGAGGGAGGGTATCATGCTACTACTATCGGTTCCAGCGGAGAATTTTTACAATATGGAAAGACCGTAATGCTGATAGGGGTAGAAAATAATCAGGTACAAGAAGTTGTTACTATGATTGAAAAATTGAATTGTCATGAGGAAGTAGAGATTTATGTTATTCCGGCGTATGATTTTTTTAAGACACAGAAGGTTTAGCGGACATTATGGAAGCATATAAGACAGACTGAAATATAGGGTGTTTTTAGCTTAAAATAAAAAAATTAAAAAATACAAAAAATTATAAAAAGTTATTGACATAACGATAGAGCGATGGTATTATATATGAGCGCTGATTTCCTAAAGGAAATTTGGTTGCCCAATAAAAACGTGGAGGTTTAGCTCAGTTGGGAGAGCATCTGCCTTACAAGCAGAGGGTCAGCGGTTCGAGCCCGTTAACCTCCACCATGATGTGCCGACTTAGCTCAATTGGTAGAGCAACTGACTTGTAATCAGTAGGTTGTGGGTTCAATTCCTATAGTCGGCACCATTTTTAATCAATCTAGGGAAGGTAGCGAAGAGGCTAAACGCGGCTGACTGTAACTCAGTTCCTTAACGGTTCGGCGGTTCGAATCCGTCCCTTCCCACCATCTTTTATTGGGGTATAGCCAAGCGGTAAGGCACCAGACTTTGACTCTGGCATTTCACTGGTTCGAATCCAGTTACCCCAGCCATTCATGTAGTACCATGACCCGTTAGCTCAGTTGGTAGAGCATCTGACTTTTAATCAGAGGGTCGGGCGTTCGAATCGCCCACGGGTCACCATTTGATTGCGGGTGTAGTTCAATGGTAGAACTTCAGCCTTCCAAGCTGACTACGTGAGTTCGATTCTCATCACCCGCTCCATTGTGAGCAAAAAGCCTTTGTTTAAAGGCTTTTTTTCTATATATAACAACGGTTTTACTTTTCAACTATAACAAGTAAACTTTCGAAAGATTGTTGGGAAAATAAAAAAGTGTGCTTGAAAGGCACACTGGAATTGTAAATAACACTAGATTAAATACATATATTATATCTTTCGTTTTCGGATATATTTATCCTACCTTACTTGCCCATCTCCCAAAATAATATATTTTTGAGAGGTTAATGCTTCCAGTCCCATAGGACCACGAGCATGAAGCTTCTGTGTACTGATTCCGATTTCCGCACCGAAACCAAACTCAAAGCCATCGGAGAATCGAGTAGAAGCATTGGCATAAACACAAGCGCTATCGACTTCACGTAAGAATTGTTTTATATTTGTATAGTTCTCGGAAACAATCGTTTCACTGTGATGAGTGCTGTATCGGTTAATATGATAAATGGCTTCTTCAAGATCTACAACCTGTTTCATGGAGATTTCCATTCCCAGATATTCCTTGTAGTAATCCTCTTGACTAGCAAGCTGACAGCGTTCATCATAGGCACAAAGATAAGGATCGGCATGGATAGTAACACCAAGCTCCAATAAACGATGAATAAGTATGGAGATGAAATCACTATCCACATCTTTGTGAATTAAAACACTTTCACATGCATTGCATACACTGGTGCGAGAGGTTTTTGCGTTGATGATAATTTCCAATGCTTTGTCTAAATCAGCCTCATCATCAATATATACATGACAATTCCCACTTCCGGTTTCAAGGACAGGAACACTAGCCTTTTCTACGGTTGAGCGAATCAGTTTTGCGCTTCCACGAGGAATGAGCACATCAAGATATTCGTGCATTTTCATAAATTGAGCTGCGGCTTCATGACTTGTATCCTCTACAAAGGAAATTGTTTCTTTAGGAAATTGGCATTGTATAAGTGCTTTTTGCATGAGTTCAACAAGCTTTCGGTTAGTATGAAAAATATCTTTGCTACCACGGAGCATTACGCTGTTGCCGGATTTGATGCATAAAATCGCAGCATCTACGGTTACATTTGGACGTGCTTCATAGATCATTCCGACTACTCCCAAGGCAACACGCATCTTTCCTATTTGCAAGCCGTTGGGCAAGGTTTTCATTTGCGAAACTTCACCGATTGGATCAGGAAGTGCGATAACTGTTTGAATGCCGGATAGTATAGCATCAATGCGCTCATCGTTAAGCATCATGCGATCTAGCAATTGCTCGCTCATGCCACAGGCTTGTGCCTTTTGCATATCGATTTGATTTTGTTCTAAGATCTCCTTACGATGAGTGTCTAGTATTTGAGCGATATGGGATAGAATATTATTTTTTTCCATTGTTGAAGCATTCATGATAGCAAAGCTGGCATCTTTACAGCGTCTTGCATCTTCGATTAAGCTCATAGGTGTTCCTCCTTATAAAATAAAGTTCCGCGATAGTCGTTGTTTAGAATATCGTAGATGATTTGGGGGTTTTCTCCGTTTGCGATAACCATGGGAATCCCTGCATCAGTAGCGATTTTAGCAGCCTGTAGCTTTGTTGCCATTCCGCCGGTTCCAAGCTTACTTCCAACTCCTTGTGCCATAGAAAATATGTGTTCGTCGATTTCGGTAACGATTGGAATAAGGGAAGCATGGGGATTGCTTGTAGGATTGTCGTTATAAAGTCCGTCAATATCACTAAGCAGAATCAAAAGATCGGCATGGATCAAAGTGGCGGTAACGGCACTTAAGGTATCGTTATCACCATAGGTAATCTCATCAACGGCGATGCTGTCATTCTCATTAACGATAGGAATGACTGCTAATTCAAATAGGGTTTTTAGTGTGTTGATGGCATTATCTCGTAAAATACTGTTTTCGGTAATGGTTTTTGTTAAAAGCAGCTGTGCGATCTTTGAGCCGTATTGCGAGAAAAATTTATCATAAATAAACATAAGCTCACATTGACCAACACTGGCAGCAGCTTGTTTTTCGCGCATTGAGTGGGGCGCTTTGACATTTGAAGCTTTGCCATACCGGCACTTACCGCACCACTGGTAACTAGCACGATTTCCTTTCCGCTGTTTTTTAAATCACTTAATACCATGGCTAATTGATCGATCTTGCGAAGGTTTAATCCACCATGAGCATGACTAAGGGTGGAGGAGCCTACCTTGATGACGATTCGTTTCATATCTTTAAACTGCTTCATAAGCCTTCATCTCCTTTGAAATTTTTATATATTATAGTAAATTCTGAGCTTTTCGGCAATACTCCTGATGAAAGTAGGGGTAACGTGTCAAACATTGAGTGAGAAAAAGAAATTGCAGATTTTAGCACTCGATACTTGACGCTGCTAAGGAAAAGGTCTATACTATTAGCAGACTTATAAATAGAGTGCTAATCGGAGGTAATGAAAATGGCTAGAAAGAAACAATTTAAAGCAGAATCAAAACGACTTTTAGATTTGATGATCAATTCCATTTATACGCATAAAGAAATCTTCTTGCGTGAGCTTATCAGCAATGCAAGTGATGCGATTGATAAGCTATACTATCAATCCTTAAGTGAAAATGACAGTGCGGTGGATCGCAGTGCATTTAAGATTCATTTGGATATTGATAAGGAAAATCGTGCCTTGGTAATTTCGGATAATGGTATCGGTATGGATAAAGAGGAGCTGGAGGAAAACCTTGGAACAATTGCGAAGAGTGGTTCTTTGGCATTTAAAGAAGGTCTAAGTGAAGAAGAAAAGAAAGACGAGGCAGTGGATATTATCGGGCAATTCGGTGTCGGATTCTATTCTGCATTTATGGTAGCATCTCGTGTAGAGGTATTAACGAAAAAGTATGGAAGTGACACAGCTTACGAATGGAGCAGTGATGCGGTTGACGGCTATACGATCGAAGAAGCACAAAAGGATAGCTGTGGTACAACGATTACTTTATATTTAAAGGATAATACCGATGATGATAACTATGACGAATATTTACAGCAGTATGAAATCGAACGTTTAGTTAAGAAATATTCAGATTATATTCGTTTCCCAATTGAAATGATGATGGAAACGCAAAAGCGCGTAGATGAGGAAACAGCGGAAGGCGAGGAAAAGCCGGCTGAACCGAAATACGAAACAGTATTAGAGCTGAAAACATTAAACTCTATGATTCCTTTATGGAAACGTAATAAATCTGAAATTACGAAAGAGGAATACAATGAGTTTTATCAGGATAAATTTAATGATTTCCATGAACCACAGCGTGTAATCCATACAAGCGTTGAGGGAGCGGTATCTTTTTCTACCCTGATGTTTATTCCGGGAAAAGCACCTTACAATTACTATCAACAGGATTATAAGAAGGGCTTGCAGTTATATAGCCGCGGTGTGTTTATCATGGATAACGCCGAAGAGCTGATTCCCGAGCATTTCCGTTTTGTAAAGGGATTGGTTGATTCACAGGATCTATCCTTGAATATTTCACGTGAGATGCTTCAGCATGATCGTCAACTGAAGGTGATTGCGAACCGTATTGAAAAGAAGATCAAATCCGAATTGTTGTTAATGCTGCGCAACGAGCGTGAGGAATATGAAAAATTCTGGAATAATTTTGGTTTACAAATCAAATTCGGTGTATACAATGATTATGGTATGCATAAGGATTTGTTGCAGGATCTGTTGTTGTTCTATTCCTCTAAGGAAGAAAAACTCGTTACTCTTGATGAGTATGTTGCACGCATGGAAGAAGGACAGGAATTTATCTACTTCATGAGTGGAGATAAGATTGAAAATATCGATCAGATGCCAACCGTTAAGAAGGTCAAGGATAAAGGTTATGAAATTTTGTATTTAACGGATAATGTCGATGAATTTGCATTGCAGGTGCTTGGTAGCTTCAAGGATAAAAAATTCAAAAATATCTCACAGGGCGATTTGAATTTGGATAGCGAAGAGGAAAAGAAGGAACTTGAGAAAAAGGCAGAAGAAAACAAGGATTTACTAGGCGGCATTAAGGAAGCACTAGGTGAAAAGGTCAAAGAGGTTAAGATTTCTTCTCGTTTGGTAGATGATCCGGTATGTCTGTCAAGTGATGATGGTATGTCTTTTGAAATGGAAAAGGTATTGAGTGCGATGCCGGAAGGAAATCCTTATGGCATGAAGGCTTCTCGTATCTTGGAAATTAACCCAAATCATGAAATCTTTAAAGCTTTGCAGAAGGTATATGCCGATGATGCAAATGCGGTGAAGGATTATGCCGAACTGTTGTATGATCAAGCATTATTGATTGAAGGATTCCCAATTGAAAATCCAACTGAGTTTGCTAAAAAGATTTGTGATTTCATGGTAAAAGCAAGTAAATAAGGAAGATAAAGGAATGCGAACGGAAAAATTTGCATTCCTTTTTCGAGTAATGGTATAATTTCCATATCAAAGAGGCATGCACTGTTTTTAGCATTGCCGATGAAAGAGGAGGAGAGGTATGAGAAAGCGTGGTATTGTAAGCATCGTGATACTTACAATCATTACTTGCGGAATCTATATGTTTGTCGCAATGTATCAGATTTATTCCGATGTTAATTATGCAGCGAGGGAGACCGATACGGCATTAACCGATGTATTATTAAGTATCGTTACTTGTGGCTTATGGTCTTTGTATTGTTACTACAAATATTCCAAAAAGCTTTCCGCTTTAGGGGCTGAGGATAATGCATTGATCAATGTTTTGTTAGGAATTTTCGGCTTTGGTTTAATTTCTTTATGTATTATGCAGAACAGTATTAATAATTTGATTGATAAGGGAATGGCATAGCATGAAAAAAAAGCATGACATGATTTTGCTTGGGATAGTTCTTCTTGTAGTGCTCATACTTTTTGGTGCATATTGCCCTATGGAGGAAATCATCGGCATTCCATGTCCCGGCTGCAATATGCTTACAGCACTGTATTGGCTTAGCAAGGGAAACATGGAAATGGCAAGCTTTTATCACCCGGCTGTTTGGGCATTTATAGGCTATGCTGTATGCGTCATCATGTTGTGGTTCAAATATCGTGAGCGTATGTTTCAAACAAAAACTTTTCGTATTTGTTCAGGTTTGTTCCTATTTGTTTTTTTAGGAGTATATGCGTATCGAATGCTGACTGTTTTTCCGAAAGAGCCGATGCAGTTAAATGAAAACGCAATGCTAATAAAATGTTTCCGTCTATTCTAGGCGGAATTTTTCTTTTTATTCCGAGCATTCCCATGTATAATGAAAGAATAGTAGGAGATGTTGATATGATTAAAAATATGATATTTGATATTGGAAATGTATTGGTAACCTTTTATCCCAAAGCTTATTTTTCACAAAATTTTCCCGATGAAATACAATGTGCAAGAATATGTGAGGAGGTATTCGCTGATGAGGTGTGGCAGCTTTATGATCAGGGAATATATGATAAGGGAGATTTATCGCAAATATATAAGGAAAAGTATCCGCAAGATTGGCAGGAAATCTCTTATGTGTTAGAACATTGGCTGTCGTTGATGCAGCTAAAGGAGGATACCTTTGCGTATGTCCAAGCAATGAAAAATCAAGGTTATAAGATCTATCTTTTAAGTAATATCAGTATAGATAGTGCTGCCTATTTAAAGGCAGCTATGCCATTTTTTAAAGTGGCAGATGGAGCTGTTTTATCTTATGAAATAAAGGTGAATAAGCCGAATCGTAAAATTTTCGAGGCCTTATTTCAACGCTATCAGCTTCAAGCACAGGAATGTATCTTCTTTGATGATCTGCCCCAAAATATTGCAGCGGCGAATGCTTTGGGAATGCATGGAATCGTTTTTGAAAATATGACACAGGCTGCGAAAGAAGCAGTTGATATTATTGAAAGGGAGCGTTTATGTTAAAAAAGAAACAGGTAGTTACGGGAACGATTGCGCATATTGATGAAATGGGCAATGGCATTATAAAATATCGCGAGGATATGATACTGGTTCGAGGAGCATTGCCACAGGAGGAGGTACGTGTTGAAATTGTAAAAAGGCTACAGCAGGGGTATGTCGGAAATATTTTGGAAATCATCAAGCCCAGCGAATATCGTTGTAAGCCGAAGTGTTCGATTTATGCAAAATGCGGAAGCTGTCAGCTGATGCATCGAAAACAATCCAATCAGGCACAGTATAAAAAAGAACAGGTGGTAGAGCTTTGTAAGAAGCAGCGTTTATCAATACCGGTAGAAGATGTCTTGTGCGCTGGCAATCCATATCATTACCGTAATAAAATGATCATCGGATTTCAAAAAGGAAGAGATAAGCGTATCAAGGCGGGCTTTTATGAAGAATTTTCCCATCGTATCATTCCTTATGAGGCATGTTTATTGCACCCAAAGGAATGTGATGATATAGTACAGAGCATTGTCTCGCTTATTCAAAAGCTTGCTATTGAGATTTACGATGAGGATCGAAGAACAGGATTGCTAAGACATGTATTGATACGCTATGGCAAAGTAACAAAGCAAATTATGGTGGTGTTTGTTGTCAGCTCAAATGTTTTTCCCGCTCGCCGTAAGCTTGTTGAAGAATTGCTGAAGGCACACCCGAATATCACAACAATCGTTCAAAATGTAAATCCACGTAAAACAAGCATTGTTTTGGGAAATGAGGAGCGTATCTTGTATGGAAAAGGCTATATTGAAGATATCCTGTGTGGATTACGCTTTAAAATATCTTGCAAATCCTTTTATCAAATCAATCATGATCAATGTGAGGTATTATATACGAAGGCATTGGATAAGTTGATGCTAACAGGTAATGAGGTTGTTTTAGATGCTTATTGCGGAATTGGAACAATCGGTATGTGCGTTGCTTCCAAGGTAAAGCAGGTAATAGGTGTTGAGCTTAATAAAGATGCGGTTAAAGATGCTATTCAAAATGCCAAATTGAATAGGATTCGCAATATTCGTTTTTTATGTGATGATGCGGGAAGCTTCATGAGTCAGCTTGCCAAAGCTCAACAAACACTAGATGTATTGATCATGGATCCTCCACGTAGTGGCAGCAGTCAGGAGTTTCTCAGTAGTGCTGCTCGTTTGAGGGTACCTAAGATTCTTTATATTTCCTGCAATCCCAATACGCAGATAAGAGATATTCGTATGCTTCAAAAGCTGGGATATCGTGTGGAGGGAAGCATGACGCTAGTGGATATGTTTCCTTTTACAAATAGTATCGAAAGTGTCTGCATGCTTGTAAGAAAATGATTGATGGTTACTTATTAAGTAGAAAATTATAAATTATCATGTAGAGATGCTTTCTTTTGGGTGTATGTGAAGCAGAATGATAGGATTTTGATGATAATATACTAACATTTCAATAAAAATACAGATTTTGCATGATATTTTTCGCAATATGATGTAAAATTGATATAACAAAGCATTTGATACGAGGTATCATCTTGGGAGGTTACTATGGATTACGAAAATAACGATGTGTATGAAGAAGATGTTCGAGACTTTGATGTGGATATCGAACAGCGGAAGGCTTTGATCGAAGAAGCAAAGCAAATAGAAGATACAGGAGATTGGAGTGCATTGAATCGTGAACTATCCGATCTACAACGCAGATGGCGCAGAATCTATTATTGGGAATCTGCGTATGAGGATACATTGGAAGAAGAATTTGATGCGCTTATCGACAAGTTTTATGCTAAGCGCAGAGAGCTTTACGCCAGTGTAGAGGAAACCAAAAAGGATTTGATCAAGCAGGCAAAGGCACTGATGAATTCTACGGATTGGAATCGTGCGACCGAAGCGATGAAGGATTTGATGACACAGTGGAAGGCAGCAGGCTCTGCGGGAAAAGAAAAAGATGATGTATTATGGGAAGAATTTAATGTTGCACGTAATACCTTCTTTGATCGTAAGCATACGCATTGGGAGGATATGCAAACAAAATTCGAACAGGCACGTAAGGTAAAGGAAGAATTGATCGAAGAAGCGAAAAAGCTAGAGGACAGCACTGCTTGGCAAGCTAGCGGCAATGCCTTCAAGGAATTGTTTGCTCGTTGGAAGGAAGCCGGAAGTGCGGGACGTGAATATGAGGACGATTTATGGAATGCCTTTCATGCAAGTCGTCAAAAGTTCTATGCTGCACGTGATGCCTATTACGATGAATTGCATGAGAAACAAGATGCTTTATATCAGCAAAAGGAAGAGCTGTTAGCAAAAGCAAAGGAAATTGCTGAAAATACATTGTTCACCCGTGAAGATACGGCCGCAATGAAGCAACTTTCTGTGGATTGGAAAGCTGTTGGCTTTACTGGAAAAGAACGCGATGATGAAATTTGGAAAGCTTTCCGCGATGTGATGGATACCTATTTTGCCGGCTTGAAGCAGTTTAATGAATCAAAACATGCACAGTGGCGTCAGCGTATGGAAGATCGCCGCATGCGTAAAACGGAGCTGATTCAGGAACAAAAGCGTCAGATTCAGCGTATTGAACGAGATATGGTCGCTCTATTGGGAGAACGTGCAATCGAAGATGCTAAGGAACGCATTGCGGATAAAGAAGATTTTATCAAAACATTAGAGGCTGAAATCGAAGAATTGGATAAAGCTTTAGCACAATAGGAAGAAACAGCATCGTAGGGTGCTGTTTTTGCATATCGGAAGCTATCGTAAGGATAAACAGAAGGTGGAAATATGGAAATGAAACAATTGGTAGAAAAACAACGACGCTTTTATCAGAGTCATCAGACAAAGGACGTAAGCTATCGCAAGCAAGCTTTAAAGCGCCTTCGCTCGGCGATTATGATGTATGAAAAGGATATTTCTGCGGCCTTATATCAGGATTTGCATAAGGCAGAGATGGAAAGCTATATGACTGAAGTCGGCATGGTGTTTAGTGAATTGACCTATCAGCTTCGTCATCTTGATACATGGGCAAAGCCAAAGCAGGTACGCACACCGCTGGCACAGTTTCCTTCGAAAAGCTTTCAGCTTGCCGAGCCTTATGGTGTAGTATTGGTCATGTCGCCTTGGAACTATCCTTTTCAACTTGCTATGGAGCCATTGATTGGAGCTTTGGCAGCCGGAAATACCGTTATTGTGAAGCCCAGTGCGTATGCTCCGCATACCTCGGCAGTTATTGCTAAGCTGCTTGCTTCTTGTTTTGAAGAAAGCTATGTGGCGGTAGTAGAAGGTGGTCGTACAGAAAATAAAGAGCTTTTGGAACAGCGCTTTGATTATATCTTTTTCACCGGAGGAGTTGAGGTTGGTCGCTTGGTGATGGAGAAAGCAAGTCGCTATTTAACTCCGGTTACATTGGAATTGGGTGGAAAGAGTCCATGCATCGTTGAAAAATCAGCCGATTTGCGTTTGGCAGCAAAGCGCATTGTATTCGGTAAGTTTCTTAATGCCGGACAAACCTGCGTAGCACCGGATTATGTATGGATTGATGAAACGGTACGCAAGCCTTTTTTAGCTTATGTGCAGTATTATATTACGAAGTTTTTCGGCACAGATCCAATGCATTGTGAAACGTATCCCCACATTGTGAACGAAAAGCATTTTCAGCGTTTGAAAGGATTGATGCAATCGGGAAATATTTGCATTGGCGGAAAGATGGAGGAAGCAAATCTGTGTATTGAGCCAACTGTTTTTGAAAATGTCAGCTTTGATGATGCCATCATGCAGGAGGAAATCTTCGGACCGCTTTTGCCGGTAATAGGTTATGAAACGCTAGAAGAAGCATTGTCTTATATTCAGCAACAGGAAAAGCCGCTTGCCTTATATATATTTACAAGAAGAAAAGCGATTGCACGGCAGGTTATAAACAGTTGCAGCTTTGGCGGTGGTTGTATCAATGATACGATCATTCATCTTGCGACCAGTCAAATGGGATTTGGTGGAGTCGGACAAAGTGGAATGGGCAGCTATCATGGCTACGATAGTTTTCGTACTTTTTCTCATTTTCGCAGTATCGTGCAAAAAAGTAATCGAATGGACTTACCGATTCGTTATCAGCCTTATACGAAAGGAAAGCAGCGCTTTGTTCGTTGGTTTATGAAATAAAGACAGAATCCTATCTTTTTCATCTTACCCTTGAAATATGCCTATGAGCAAAAGATGTATGTTGCATATAGTAGAGTGAGATCGATAATCTCAGCTATTAAAGGAGGAAGAAGATGAATACAGGAAAATGTAACTGCAACAAATGCAATGGAGAGCGAATTGTGGTAAATCAGAATCGAGGGTGTGGTTGTCCACGTTGTAATTCCGCTTATCAAAACACGTATCGCCCGGGCGCAGCTTGCTGCTGTCATCGTCCGAAACCATGTCGTCCACGTCCATGTCCTACAATGAGTTGTGAGGATCGCTGTCGTGCCCAATATCGCAGCTGTATGAACAACTGCCGTCAAAATGAGGATTGCAGCTGCAGCTGTCATGGAAGAGAACAGTGGAATGATTTTGATGAATGTGATAACGAACGTGAATAAACAGAAAACCATGCGCATGCATGGTTTTCTTTTGTAAAAATAGCTGTGTAAGGGGTTACTGTATGTTTTTTTACAACCCTATCTTGACATATAGGGAAGAAGTGATAAAATGTAGCTAGAATTAAATTAGCTTAGGCTAACATTGAGGAGGGATCGTATGACACTGGATCAGCTAACACCTGGTGAAGGTGGTATTATTTTAAAGGTTCATGGCGAGGGTGCTTTGCGTCGCCGTTTATTAGATATGGGGCTTACGCCGAAAACACATGTACATGTGCATAAGATTGCGCCGATGGGAGATCCGATGGAGCTTCAGCTGCGTGGTTATACTTTGACATTACGTTTGGAAGATGCGGCTAAGATTGATATACAAAAGGAAGAGGAGCTACATCATGCGTGAGGTATTGATTGCATTAGCGGGAAATCAAAACAGTGGAAAAACGACACTGTTTAATCGTTTGACGGGTAGTAATCAGCATGTTGGAAACTTTCCCGGCGTTACGGTAGAACGTAAAGAAGGAACGATTAAAAGCTACAAGGAAGCAACACTTGTAGATTTACCGGGTATTTATTCCCTTTCTCCTTATACAAGTGAGGAGGTAGTTACACGTGATTTTATTTTGGAAGGACACCCAGATGTATTGATCAATATTGTCGATGCGACCAATATTGAAAGAAATCTTTATCTTTCCTTACAACTGTTAGAATTAGAAATTCCGATGGTCATAGCTCTAAATATGATGGACGAGGTGAATGCCAGCGGGAACAGTATTGATGTGAAGAAACTTTCCGATAAATTAGGTGTTCCGGTGGTTCCGATTTCGGCCGGAAAAAACGAAGGGATCTTTGATTTGATCGATACCTTGAAAAAAACGGTTAAGGAAATAAAGCCTAAGCAAAGTGATGATGAGATTTTAAAAATGCCGCAGTTTGATTTTTGCAGTGGGGAGGTGCATCGAGCCATTCATGCGATCGCGCATATTGTTGAGGATCATGCTCGACGACTGCAATATCCGCTTCGTTTCACTGCAACGAAATTGGTAGAAGGCGATGAACTGATTGAACAAGCGTTAGCTTTGCATCAAGATGATCGAGATATTATTGATAAAATAGTACAAAGTATGGAGCAGGCATTGGGACTTGATCGTGAAGCAGCACTTGCGGATATGCGTTATACGTATATCGAACAATTGGTAAAGGAATGTGTTGTTAAACGCAATGAAACCTTAGCACATGTTCGTAGTGAAAAGCTAGATCGTCTCTTCACTCATAAGTATTTGGGGATACCGGTATTTATCATGATCATGCTTGCTGTTTTCTATTTGACCTTCGGTCCGATCGGCGGTACGCTGCAAGCGCTTATGGAAGAGGGCGTTGGGTATGGAATTGATGCATTATCCGCCTTTCTTGTAAATGTGGGAGTAAGCGATTGGCTGCATGCGCTGATCATTGATGGTATTTGTAACGGGGTAGGAAGTGTAGTGTCCTTTTTACCGCTTATCGTTGTATTGTTTTTCTTTCTGTCTTTATTGGAGGACAGTGGCTATATGGCACGTGTTGCCTTTGTTATGGATAAGGCACTTCGAAAAATCGGCTTATCCGGTAAAAGCTTTGTGCCCATGCTGATTGGCTTTGGGTGCAGTGTTCCGGCAATCATGTCTGCACGTACCTTGAGCAGTGAGCGAGATCGTAAAATGACCATCATCGTTACTCCGTTTATGTCATGCTCTGCCAAGCTTCCGATTTACGGCATGATTACCGCTGCCTTTTTCCCTGAACATACAGCTCTTGTATTGATAGCGGTGTATGGATTAGGGATTTTGGTTGCTATCGTATCGGCTTTATTGTTGAAACGTACGGTTTTTCAGGGGGAACCGATTCCCTTTGTATTAGAACTTCCAAACTATCGCATACCAGATGCCAGAAGTGTTGTATTGCACATGTGGGAAAAAGCAAAGGATTTCTTAGTACGTGCTTTTACGATTATTTTTGTGGCGTCCATTCTGATTTGGTTTTTACAAAGCTTCGATTTTACATTGCACATGGTTGCGGATTCCGGAGAATCTATGTTAGCGCAGCTGGGAACATGGTTATCTCATATTTTTGCACCACTTGGCTTTGAGGATTGGCGAGCATCAACTGCTTTGGTAACGGGCATTACCGCAAAGGAAAGCGTGGTTTCTACCTTAAGTGTTTTAACGAATGCTACAAGCGATGCCGGTTTAAGTGCCGCCTTGATGAATATCTTTACACCGGTATCCGCATTTGCTTATTTATGCTTTACGGTTTTGTATATGCCATGTGTAGCCGCCTTTGCGGCAACCAAACGAGAGCTTGGCTCTATGAAGGAAGCAATGTTTACCGCATTGTTTCAAACCGGAGTAGCTTATATCGTAGCATTGATCGTTTATCAGCTAGGAACACTATTGTTCATGTAACCAAAGGATTGAGAGTACATAAACTGTTATATAAGGAGTGAGATTATGAATATTGCGGATCTTATCGTTGTCATTGTTTTGTTTGCTATTCTTGCACTTATTTTCTATGCGACAAGAAATTCCGATAAAAACGGGTGTTCGGGCTGTCATAGCGACTGTTCATCATGCTCTTCCTTTTCCAATCTTTATGAAGAATACAAAAAAGATCATCATGAGTAAACATTCATGATGATTTTTAATGTTTTAATGATACTATAATGAGGTAGTACCTTATGAATGGCATATTGCTATTTTGCTTGCTGATGTAAGGTAAGGCTGTTTTCACAATACAAGGAGATGATATGTATGATTATGAAGTTTGAAAATAATGCACCGCAAATTGATGCTTCTTGCTTTATCGCAAAGGACGCTGATGTGATTGGTAGAGTGGATCTAAAAAAGAATGTTTCGGTTTGGTTTCATAGTGTGATTCGCGGAGATAAGGAGGAAATTGTGATTGATGAAAACTCCAATGTTCAAGATGGTTGTATCTTACATACCGATCCCAATCATAAGCTCTATATCGGAAAGAATGTAACGATTGGGCATCGGGCAATCGTTCATGGAGCACGAATCGAGGACAATTGTTTGATTGGTATGGGAGCAATTATTTTAAACGGAGCGCATATTGGAGAAAACTGCATGATCGCTGCCGGTGCATTGGTGAAGGAAAATCAATGTATTCCACCGAATAGTCTTGTGGTTGGTGTTCCGGGAAAGGTAATACGAAAGATAGATGAGGAACAGGTAAAGGATATTTATGACAATGCTTTGCATTATATTGCGTTGGCAAAGACCTACAAAGAACAAGTGTAAATAAGAAAGAAGAATGCATCTTGTTGTATGCGTAAGGTTTTTGTTTGACAATATTTATCATAAGATTGATAAGAAGGATATCGTATGGTTAGCAGCAATGCCGACAGCTGCTTAAAAACAAAGATAGAAATTTGCAATTTTCTTTCTCTATGGAAATTTAAGCATTTGCATTTCTTTTTTTGGGAAACTGTGGCATAATGAAACAACAAAGGGGCAAGCATTCTTCCCTTTGCATATACTGTAGGAGGCGAAGGAGGAGCTTATGAAAAAGAATGGTTTTATTTGTCAATATGTACTGCTTCGCGGACGATGTTGTAGCATATCATAAAAAAGAACAACATACAGGAGGAAAAAACTATGAGAGAAAGTACAAAGCTGATTGGGAATACACCAATGCTTCGTTTAGAAAATACAAATATTTATATCAAACTTGAAAAATTTAATGCCGGTGGCAGTGTTAAGGATCGTGCGGTATTGGGAATGCTTAGTAAAGCAATGGAAAAAGGGAAGCTGGTACCGGGTGATGTACTAGTAGAAGCAACTAGCGGTAATACGGGAATCGCATTGGCTATGCTTGGTGCGATGTATAACATTGAGGTTATTATCTTTATGCCGGAATCCATGAGCTTAGAGCGTCGTCAGTTGGTTAAAGCGTATGGGGCACAACTGGTATTAACTCCTGCCTCTCAAGGAATGAAGGGAGCAATGGAGGCGATGAATGCCTATAAGCAGGAGCATGTCAATGCGAAAAGCTTGGATCAATTTGATAATGAAGATAATGTATTGGCACATTATGAAACAACGGGAAAAGAAATGTTAAAGCAGGTAGAGCATATTGATATGTTTGTTGCCTGCGTAGGAACAGGTGGAACCTTTAGTGGAGTAGCCAAACGTTTAAAAGAGCATGATCCTTCCATTATGTGCATTGCCGGTGAACCGGAAAAAAGCGCTTTGTTAAGTGGTCAAGAGGCAGGTCCACATAAGATTCAGGGAATCGGAGCCAATTTTGTGCCGGGCAATTTTCATCGTGAGCTGTGCGATGATATCATGTTGGTAAGCGATGAAGAGGCACTGCGTGAAACGAAGGCATTTGTGAAGGAAACCGGTATTTTAGTAGGAATCAGTTCCGGTGCCAATATTGCGCTTGCGAAACGCTTGGCATGGCGAAATCCGGATAAAACGATTGTTACGATTGCACCAGATGGGGGAGAGAAATATCTTTCCGTTTTGGATTTTTAACAAATGCTGCAACGTTTAAAGGATTTGCATTATAACGTAACACGTACCTTGAATAACGATCCGGCAGCCCATTCAAAGCTGGAGGTGCTTTTGTTATATCCGCACATCAAGGCATTGATCATTCATCGTATTTCTCATGTGTTGTATCGACATCATTTGTATTTCTTAGCACGTCTCAATTCCAATTTGGCAAGAAATTGGACAGGAATCGAAATTCACCCGGGAGCTACGATCGGGCGAGGCTTGATTATTGATCATGGTATCGGTGTTGTTATTGGAGAAACGGCTCAAATCGGTGATGACTGTCATATTTATCATGGAGTTACCTTGGGTGGTACGGGAAAGCAGCATGCGAAACGCCACCCTACAATCGGCAATCGTGTTATGATTGGTGCAGGAGCAAAGTGTCTTGGGAATATCGTAATTGGTGATGACGCAAAAATCGGTGCAAATGCAGTTGTTATCACAGATGTTCCCCAAGGAGCAACCTATATCGGCTTAGCTGCTAAGGATAAACGTGAAAAACATCGGTAAATTGAAATTTGCAACCCATCGGGTAAGTTCTAGGTTATCGGATTAAAAATAAACAACGGAGATTTCCAATGTGGTTGAATGAAGTAACCATATAAGAAATCTCTTTTTTATACCTAACATTAAGAAGGAAGCATTATGGTGCAAGAAATATTGTTGAGATTATGATGGGGCATGCTATTCTTTTAATGAAAATAGAAGCAGCAAGTATAAGTGAATAAGGAAATGAAGGAAGCTTTTTCATAATGGATAAAGGAGAGGGTTTTGATGAATGTTGAGAACATCGGACAAAAGGACGGTTATAGCATACGTTTGGCAAGAGCCGATGATGCGACAGCTTATTATGAACAAAATTATTGTCCCTTGGATAAGGAGGTTGCACGCCTTACCGGTTGTAAGGAAGCTTTTACTAAGGAAGAGGTCATGACGTTTTTTCTACACTCGCTTGAGGATAAGAATCGTCGTTTCTTTTTGGTCATTGCGCCTGATGGAAAAATTATTGGAGAAAGCGTAATCAATGAAATTGATTGGGATTTACGCAGTGCTAATTTTCGTATCGGACTTTATCATGCGGATAAGCGAGGCAAAGGACTTGGTACTTGGATTTGTGAAGCAACGCGTGATTTTGCGTTTGAGGTATTAAAGCTGCATCGCTTAGAGCTAGATGTCTATTCCTTTAATCTGGCAGCTGAAAGAGTATATGAAAAAGCAGGCTTTAAGCGAGAAGGAGTTTTACGTGATGCGCTGAAAGATCAGGGAAGATATGCTGATATTATTTTAATGGCAATCCTTGAGGACGAGTGGAGAAGCATCAAGCACAGCTAAAATAAGAAAAAAGACGGAGTAAATAAAGCTTAACGCTTTTTGAATCCTAGCTTATCTCGGCAGACTTCTGCCGTTTTTTTATACAAATTTATCTTTCATATTGTATCTATAATGGATATATGCTAAACTATATCTATAAACGATATATCTATCATTGATATAGGAGGTGATGGTGTGTCTAAAAATAATACTGCGGAAAGTGAAGAATTAACCGATGCGATGTATTATATTTTATTGGCACTTATGAAAGAACGTCATGGGTATGCAATTATGAAATATGTAGAAGAACTGACGCAAGGACGAGTAGTGATTGGACCGGGAACACTTTATACCTTGTTAAAGAAGCTGGTGAAAATCGAGTGGATCAAACAATTGGAAGGAAGTGAACGTCAAAAACTCTATGTGATAACAGCGAAGGGAAAGCATGTTTTGGTACATGATTGGCAACGCAGAAGTGCCATGGTTGAAGATGGACGTTTATTGATAGGGGAGAGTTTTGATGGGAAATAAAAAATATATTATGTGCAGTGGCTTGGCATTTGCCGATGAAGAGGATATGGAAATGCTCCATGAATATGCCAAAGAGGGTTGGATCTTTGAGCGTTTACGCTTTGGTGTGTTGTATGAGCTGCATCGAAAACAGCCGCAAAACCGAATATACAGCTATGATTCCAATGCTGTTAAAAAGAAAGATAAAGATGATTATTTGGCAATGTTCGAAGAAAGCGGTTGGCATTTGGTTGGGCAATGGTCAAGGGATATTCGCTTCTTTTGGGCAGAAGCGGGAACGCCAGCTTTGCATAGTGATGCAAAGGTATTGGGAAATCAATATCGTGGTCTTTTTTGGGGAAGCGTTGCTTGTGTGGTAGTGGCAGTTATCTGCTTTCTGTTTGGTGGCTCAAAGGTGTGGCTTTATGCACTGGGTGGTGCTCTTTTAGGGGGCGGTGGCTTGTTAATGATTGCCTGCTATCTGCGTATGAAAGGTAAGCGGCTTGCCATCAATCCCAAAACTTATGGCTATCAACTTTGGCGTATTGCAACCGGTATTATTTTGCTGGTGTTTATGATTCGTACAAAAAGTGCATGGAATTTTTGGAAATTACTTGCGGCAGGAATTGCCGGGTATTTCTTACTTATGGGCTGTATAGATATATTGCGTATTTATTTGCGTAAGAAACAAAAAAGATAAGGAGAAGCGTATGATTGAAGTAAAACATGTAACAAAGTGCTATGGGAAATTTAAGGCAGTGGACGATGTAAGTTTAACGGCATTAGGAGGTAAGATCACTGTTTTGTTAGGACCAAATGGAGCGGGAAAATCAACAACCATTAAGAGTATTACCAATCTTTTGAAATTTGAGGGTGAAATTCAAATTTGCGGATATGACAATAAGACCTTAGAAGCGAAAAAAAGCTTTGCATACATTCCGGAAACACCGGTTTTATATGATTCTTTGACAATTGAGGAACATGTTGAATTTATCGCTAAAGCGTATCGTTTGAAAGAATATAAAGAAATCGTTGAGCGCTTATTGATATTGTTTCATTTGGAAGAAAAACGTAAAAAGATCGTTAAGGAGCTATCCAAAGGTATGCGTCAAAAGGTTAGCATGCTGCTGGCGCTTATGATTTCACCTAAGGCCTTGCTTGTCGATGAGCCGATGATGGGGCTTGATCCGCAAAGTATTGAAGATACCCTACGTTTATTGGTGGACTTAAAGAATGCGGGAGTTGCTGTTTTGGTATCTACGCATATTATTGATGTATTTGCTGATGTGTGGGACGAAGCCTATATATTGAATAAAGGAAAAATCGTTTATCATGCCACACGAGAAAATATCGGCGAGGAAAGCTTGAAGGATATTTTCTTTACCTATACGGATAGGGAAGTCGGTGATGAGGCATGAAGGCGTTAGTCTATTTATATTATTTACGCATCAAGGGCATCGTGCGTAGTATGTTTTCTAAGGTTAGTACCGCTATTTTCACCTGTGTGATGCTTTTGATTTACGGTGGCTTGTTTATTATCATGCTGAACAACGGAGCGCAGAGCATCTATGCTGCCGATGCCATCACGATGTCAATGGCAGTGTTAATTGGGATTGGGTGTACGGCTTTTATGGTCATAACGATGCTGTTACAGAAGCGCAAAGCTTTATTTATGGAGCCGGACGCTTTCTACTTGTTTACCGGACCTTTTCCACGTACTTCTATTATGCGCTTTATCATGCTGCAATCTTTAGTTAGTTCCTTGCTTTGCGGGGCTTTATCCATTTTTATGTTAGTTATATTGATGAGTGGGGTTGCCTTTGACTTTTGGTTTTTAGGAATGTGTTTTATCGGACACACTCTTGTTTATATGTTTTTTCTGGTACTTTACTATTATTTGTATTTGTTAAGCATCAAAGAAAAGAAATATCAGCATTTATCTTGGTATATCTTAGCGATCTTTCTCTTATTTGTGGCAGTAGCTGTTATTGGTATTTTTATTCAAAATGGTTGTACACTGCATCAGCTTTGGACGCAGCTTTTCACTAGCAAGCTTTTGTATGCAGTACCGCTTTTTGGTTGGTTGAAGCTAATGCTGGAGGGATATGTGCAGGCCAATATGTCGATGATGCTATCAGGTGCGCTCTTGATTATAATAGCGTGCTTCATCATGTATCGCTTGATGCTTCGCTATGATTTTGACTTTATCGAACGGGCTATGCAAGATGCCGGTGAATTTTCAAGAATGTATGAGGAAATGCGTGCAGGTAAGCGTATGGCTATGAGTGATAAGAAGGTACGAAATGTGTGCATGAAGGGATTTCGTGAAGGTGCAGCAGCAATCATGTCCAAAAGCTTTTTAGAAATGCGTAAGGGAAACAGCTTTATCAGCACACAAGATATTATCTTGTTGGTTATCTATTTTGCTATATCCTTCTTCTTGGATATGGGACTGTGGTTCTTTGTTTATATGATGATGTTTTGGCTCTTTAGCAGCATTCAGGCAGCGGAGTTTATGCGTGAATTAGACTATTACCATATTTATTTGATTCCCGAGCGACCGGGGAAAAAACTGTTTTATTTGTTGGCTCCATATCTTTTAAAATATGTTGTATTGGTTGCTTTTCCATTGGCTATCGCAGCAATCATTACACATGCTACGCTATTGGAGTTTATCCAGTATTACTGTATGCTTGCCGGCTATGCTTGTTTGTTTATTACCGCTTCCGTTTTAGCAACTCGTTTATTGAAAAGCCGTAAAAATGCTTTTATGGAAAATATGCTTCGTATGCTGATGCTTGTATCAGCTGCAATTCCAAGTATTGTTATTATTTTTGTATTATTTTCTAGTGGATTGGCAAATACGACGATGATGAATTATATGAGTGTTTTGACCTTAGTTGTAAATGTCGTGCTTTCTATTGTGATTTTATATGGTTGTAAGAATATGCTCAATGGGCGTGAAATCAAGAGTGAATAGGAAAGAAGCAGGTAGATTTGCCTGTTTCTTTTGTGATAATATGTGAGAATAAGAGAAACGATTGCGCTTAGAAAGGTATTTGTGGTATAGTATGTTACACGGTAAAAAGAGGTAAGAGATATGTGGAAATATCAATGTAAACGACATTTATTATTTTTATTTGGTGCAGCAATCTTCGGAGCTGTTATTTTCGGTCTATTAGGTTATAGTGAAGATGCTTTGCAGCAGGCTGCGGAAATGGCTAATTTTGAAGAAATTTTAGAAATTCCTTATTTGGAATATATCGTAGGGGCAATCTTCGGTGCGGGGGCAGCGAATGGAATGCTGCTATTAACCTATATTGTGCAGCGTTATCACATGTCCTTTTGGTTTGTTTATTTGATTGTATTCTTTTTATTTTCACCGATGGCTGCTATCGGTACGCTTGTATTGATTCCGACTATTTTTGTTTGTATTTACGGTTGGCTTACGATTCCTAATCGCAGTGAGCATAAGAATTTGAAGAAGAATAAGGTAAACAGTGTTGCCGAGGTAGAGAGGGTTTATCGCTTGCACCACAAGTATTTAAGTGAGTATGAGGATTTAGCCAAAAAGGTATGGGATTATACGATGCGTATTACGCTTTCCTATATCATAGGTTTGTTAGTTGTCTTTTTGTTGATTTTATGGATTGATAATATGTTGGTATTGATGCTATCCGTTTTTGCATACGGTATGCTGTATTTGATTATGGCACGTAAAAAAGCGATGGCTATGCAGCCGATTATTTCGTTATTGTATGATGAGTGCAATCCGGAGGCTTGTGCATCTGTTATCTTTGCGCTTGCGAAAAAAGCCAGAAAGCGTAAAAGCTTCCCACTTCCGCAATATTTAGCACAATGTATGATTTTTTTGAATGATCCGCATCTTGCGGCAGATATTATGGTTACTTGTGAACGCAATCGAGGAGCCATTCAATTTCCGTATTATACGGTAATGGGCTATGCGTATTACCAACTAGGAGATCGCGGCATGGTTAAATTCCAACTTGATGAATGTGAGAAAGCAGGTGCCGGTACGAATAATCAGGCGGTTGCTTTGTTAAGGGAGCAGTGCTTGACGGGAATTAAAAATAAGCTTGACTTAATGGATAAGAAATTTGATTCCTGTAAACAATATTTCCGTGCAATCCTAGAGGCTACTCCTTTTGAATGTCAGCGAGTAGATGCACATTATTATTTAGGCTTGATTGCCTTTGTTGATCGCGATTTAGATGATGCTAAATATCATTTTAATTATGTAGAAGGACATGGTAATACTATGTATTTCAAAGAAAAAGCAAAAAGCTTTCTTGCGACGATTGCAAAGCATGAGGAGACAGTTGAGGGAGCTTAAAAGTAAAGCTAATATTAGCTATTGCTTGGGCGCTCGATGATAGTATTTATCGCTCTTGTGTAAAATAAGTTTGATTGGAAAAGTTTGAGTGAAAATAGAACCTTAATTTTTAGCGGTATTGACTAAAAATTGAGGTTTTTTATTTAAATTGAAATGATTTTGTATCCTTACCAACGGGATTAAGTTGGTTCAAACATTACAATCTGCTTAGTAAGTTTTTTTTGAAATAGCTTTTATGATTAGTTATTTTTTATGTACTAAAGATGTATGAGTAAAATTACGGACAGTGTAAATGGTATAGTTAATAATAAGGGAGAGGTGATGATTTTGCGCAAGGTTAGAAATATGATGCGAAATTATCTTCAAAAGATGTGCGTTTACATTCTGTCTAAATTAAATGAAACTGTTGTATATGACAATAAAAATGTTTTTATAGGTGAAGTATATTGGTGTATTATGCCGTTACCGAAGGAAAGCTTATTGAAAATTGACATCGGTCATCGCATTCGTCCGTATGTAGTAATCGATCTTCAGGAAAATCGCTTTATAGGATACGCTTGTTCTTCGAAAGGAAGTAAAAAAGGAAATTATAATAGACAATATTTCATTGATAACAAATCCTATGGAATATATAAGTCATCTTATGTAGATACCTCAAAGGAAATAAAAGTTCCTTACGAAAATATTCAAGCCTATTTTTATGAATTGTCAGATAAAGATTATGAAAATATGTTAAAGACGAGCATGCAAAGTGCAAAAGCGATAAAAAACGATTTTAGCTTGGGTTCTGTTTTATCGAAGAATAATAATTTATATTTTGTGTTTGATATTAAAAGTGAGTTTATTTGTGTCCACCCATTAAGAAAAAATCTGAATGGTATAAGTGATCATAAAACCGCACTTTTCAGTTTTCAAAATAAACAGTATTTTATTGATTTTACTTCTGTTATGCAAATCAAAAACAGCGATGATCTAAATGTGATTTCAATGCTTTCCAGAGTTCAGCGGACAGAGGTTATGAAAACAAAGGAAAAGATGATGAAAAAACCACAGAAAACAGGGAATAGCGTTCGCAAAGATTTGTATTTTAAATATCCAATCGGTTCGCAACTTTATTTGGGATATCAAGATAGTTATTTTATATATTTTTTCCATCAGCATCAAAAAGCTTATGGCTTATTTTATGATGAAGAGGGAAATGAAAAATATACATATTACACAACGGATTTTAATTATATGCAGCTATTGGACGAACGATGTGATGCTGATGAATTAGTGGATTTGATTTCGCATAGTCCTTATGATAAAAAAACACAGGAATATTTATTAATGAAGATTGATTCGCAACGATCATAAAAAATATAAATGCTTAAGAGTTGTAATTTAATACGGCAGTTTTTAAAATATTAAGAATTTCGTTTTTGAGTTCAATTGGTGCCGTAATTTCACAGTATTGCAGGTATTGTAAACAAAAATAAATGATACCTTGTCGAGAAGAAGTAATAATAGCAAGAAAATGATTTTGATCAAAGGGTTGTAAAGACATACCAGTACCAAAACGATCGATAATATCATCTAATATGCGATATTTACATTTTAAAATGATTCTTTCCTCTTTACCTCCATACATATAAAATTTAGATTTGGCATAATCATATGGATCAAAGGAGTTTTGAAGAGGCTTTCTGACAGCATCTTCATCAATTGCTATATTTTGCATTTTATCAATGCGATAATGACTTAAATTATCATAGTTATCGTTTTTACAAATCAAATAATAGTTTTCATTTGCATAGACCATATAGTAAGGGTGTACGCGATATTTATGTTCTTTACGTTTAACCAATGCTTTGTTAATATCGTATTTCATATAGTCAAATATGACAGGGTGATTATGCTGTATAGCCTCTGTTAATAATTCGATATTTAAGAAAAACTCTTTGTTTTGAGTTTTACGCATATTTCGCATATATACCGTTTTATTGAAATCTTTTTTCATATATTGGCTTTGCGTTGAAAAAAGCTTTTGTATCAAATCATTTGAAGCTTTTTCCGGTATGAAGTGCGAAGCGTAAATTGCATTGCATAATAAGTGAATTTCATAAGGCTCGAAAAGACGTTGGGCAATGAAATATCCATCTTTTGCAGAAGTAGCAAAATGAATATCACAACCGCAATCATTTAATGTTTGAATATGATCGTGCAGTGTTTTTCGATTTAGCTCACAATCATATTCTAATAATAAATATTGTTCGATTTGTTTGCGAGTAAGGCGATGCGTTTCATCGGAATATTTATTAAGTATATTATATACATGAATCAAGGAAGCTTTTTTGCTCATATTCATACCTCCGAATTTATTTATCAATTATATAGTATCACAAATATTTATGAAAAAAATGACTCGTATATTTAATGCGTAAAAAAAGTATCACATTATTATATATAATGGTAATGTGAAAGAGAGGTTTTGTATATGTATATAACGATTTCAGGAATGGGACACTATTTAGGAATGGACGTTTTTCGATTAGGACAAATATTATTTTTAGAGAAGGAAGAAAGCAATCAACATGACATGGAAGCAATTAAAGTGTGTATGGAGGGTGGAGCACAGATCGGTTATGTTGCGAATAGCACCTATACAAGAGCTATTGGAACATATTCAGCAGGATATATTTACAGAGATTTTGAGAGGACAGCAAAAGCTAAAGTAGCCTTTATTACACATGATATGGTCATTGCGGAATTATTGGTTGAAACTAAGGCACAGTGAAATAAAAAAAGAGAAGAGTATATAAAGGCGTTTTTGTATTAGAATGGGGAGTAAAAGATATGATGTTTATAATAAGAATGATAGCTTCGATAATCGGTGCAATAGTAGGATTGTTAGGAGCTTTATTGGGACGTAAATAAATAGTTAATTGAGCGTAAGGTTGTAATTGATAAAGTGTATGATTCTCAAAAGTTGAGGAAAACAATAGATAAAAGACTTAATAAAATAGTTTCAAGCAAATCATTGAATTTTATAACGGTTGATAATTGAATATGGAAAGATAAGAGCAAAAAGAAGGAATGGGAAGTTTAAACAGTTGAAATCGAAGCTGAAAGGAGGAATATAGGTATCATGATGCTTATTATACTGTTTTGTAAAATTTGTGAGTAATTTATATTATGAATGTATTTCTGCAATATAATGGTTGGGAATAGGATTCGGTATTATCGCAAAATACGTTATCTAGGGAAATCAAATGTGATATACTTTTTATAAGAGAAGAATGATGGAGGTTTTTATGGGCAGATTAGTATTGGGATTAGATATTGGTATTACTTCGGTTGGATTTGGAATTATTGATTTAGATGAAAGTGAAATTGTAGATTATGGTGTTCGTTTATTTAAAGAAGGGACAGCTGCTGAAAATGAAACAAGACGTACTAAGCGTGGCGGCAGAAGATTAAAACGAAGAAGGGTTACTAGGCGAGAGGATATGTTGCATTTGTTGAAACAAGCTGGTATTATTTCAACTTCTTTTCACCCTTTAAATAATCCTTATGATGTACGTGTCAAAGGACTGAATGAAAGGTTAAACGGAGAAGAATTAGCCACAGCTTTATTGCATCTTTGTAAACATAGAGGAAGTAGTGTTGAAACGATTGAAGATGATGAAGCAAAAGCTAAGGAAGCAGGAGAAACGAAAAAAGTTTTGTCTATGAATGATCAACTTCTGAAATCCGGCAAGTATGTTTGCGAGATTCAAAAAGAGCGATTGCGTACAAATGGTCATATTAGAGGGCATGAAAACAACTTTAAGACAAGGGCGTATGTTGATGAAGCTTTTCAAATACTTAGTCATCAGGATTTATCTAATGAACTGAAGTCAGCGATTATAACTATCATATCACGGAAAAGAATGTATTATGATGGGCCGGGAGGTCCACTATCTCCAACACCTTATGGACGCTATACATATTTTGGACAAAAAGAACCGATTGATTTAATTGAAAAAATGCGTGGTAAATGTAGTTTATTTCCTAATGAGCCACGTGCACCTAAGCTTGCATATAGTGCTGAGTTATTTAATTTGTTGAACGATTTAAATAATTTATCTATTGAGGGAGAAAAGCTAACATCAGAACAAAAAGCCATGATTTTGAAAATTGTTCATGAAAAAGGAAAAATTACTCCGAAACAATTGGCGAAAGAGGTTGGCGTATCGTTGGAGCAAATTCGTGGGTTTAGAATTGATACGAAGGGAAGTCCATTATTATCTGAATTGACCGGTTATAAAATGATACGTGAAGTCTTGGAAAAAAGTAATGATGAACATTTGGAGGATCATGTATTTTATGATGAGATTGCTGAGATTTTGACAAAGACGAAAGATATAGAAGGAAGAAAAAAGCAAATAAGCGAATTATCTTCTGATTTGAATGAAGAGAGTGTTCATCAACTAGCAGGCTTAACTAAATTTACTGCGTATCATTCACTATCTTTTAAAGCATTGCGATTGATTAATGAAGAAATGCTAAAAACAGAATTGAATCAAATGCAGAGCATCACATTATTCGGTTTAAAACAAAATAATGAACTATCTGTAAAGGGAATGAAAAATATCCAAGCAGATGATACTGCTATTTTAAGTCCGGTTGCGAAACGGGCACAACGTGAAACCTTTAAGGTAGTTAATCGCTTGCGTGAAATTTATGGTGAATTTGATAGTATCGTTGTAGAAATGGCACGTGAAAAAAACAGTGAAGAACAAAGAAAAGCAATTCGTGAAAGACAAAAATTCTTTGAAATGCGTAACAAACAAGTAGCAGATATTATCGGAGATGATCGTAAGATCAATGCTAAACTTAGAGAAAAATTGGTTCTATATCAAGAACAAGATGGTAAAACAGCGTATTCGTTAGAGCCTATTGATTTAAAACTATTGATTGATGATCCAAATGCTTATGAAGTGGATCATATCATTCCGATTTCTATTTCTTTAGATGATTCTATAACAAATAAAGTTTTAGTTACACATCGTGAAAATCAAGAAAAGGGTAATTTGACACCAATTTCAGCTTTCGTAAAGGGAAGATTCACAAAAGGATCCTTGGCGCAATACAAAGCATATTGTTTAAAGCTGAAAGAAAAGAATATAAAAACAAACAAGGGATATCGAAAGAAAGTTGAACAATACTTGTTGAATGAGAATGATATTTACAAGTATGATATTCAAAAAGAATTTATCAATCGTAATCTTGTAGATACAAGTTATGCAAGCAGAGTGGTTTTGAATACATTGACTACTTACTTTAAACAAAATGAAATTCCTACTAAAGTATTTACAGTCAAAGGTTCTTTAACAAATGCATTTAGACGAAAGATCAATTTGAAAAAGGATCGTGATGAGGATTACGGACATCATGCGATTGATGCATTGATTATTGCATCAATGCCAAAGATGCGCTTGTTAAGTACGATTTTCTCACGTTATAAAATTGAAGATATTTATGACGAAAGCACCGGAGAAGTATTTTCATCAGGTGATGACAGCATGTATTATGATGATCGGTATTTTGCCTTTATCGCAAGCTTAAAAGCTATTAAAGTAAGGAAGTTCTCACATAAAATTGATACAAAACCTAATCGCAGCGTCGCAGATGAAACAATTTACAGTACACGTGTGATAGATGGTAAAGAAAAAGTTGTGAAGAAATATAAAGATATCTATGATCCTAAATTCACAGCGTTAGCTGAGGATATTTTGAATAATGCCTATCAAGAAAAGTATTTGATGGCGTTACACGATCCACAAACATTTGATCAAATCGTTAAAGTGGTCAATTATTATTTTGAAGAAATGTCAAAGTCAGAGAAATACTTTACTAAGGATAAAAAGGGGCGCATTAAAATTTCTGGAATGAATCCTTTGTCTTTGTATCGTGATGAGCATGGTATGCTGAAAAAGTATTCTAAGAAAGGAGATGGGCCTGCAATTACACAAATGAAATATTTTGATGGTGTATTAGGAAATCATATTGATATTTCGGCTCATTATCAAGTAAGAGATAAAAAAGTTGTTTTGCAACAAATTTCCCCATATCGAACAGACTTTTATTATTCTAAGGAAAATGGATATAAATTTGTTACTATCCGTTATAAAGATGTAAGATGGAGCGAGAAAAAGAAAAAGTATGTTATTGACCAACAAGACTATGCGATGAAAAAAGCAGAGAAGAAAATTGATGATACATACGAATTCCAATTTTCCATGCATCGTGATGAACTTATCGGAATTACCAAAGCAGAAGGAGAAGCGCTTATTTATCCAGATGAAACTTGGCATAACTTTAACTTCTTTTTTCACGCTGGAGAGACTCCGGAAATTTTGAAGTTTACGGCAACGAATAATGATAAAAGTAATAAAATTGAAGTAAAACCGATACATTGTTATTGTAAAATGCGGTTAATGCCAACTATTAGTAAGAAGATTGTACGCATAGATAAATACGCTACTGATGTAGTAGGAAATTTATATAAAGTAAAGAAAAATACCTTGAAATTTGAATTTGACTAGATTATAATATAGATGATCATAATCTAGCAAAAGTTTATATGATCTAACAAAACAAGGGTTTATCCCGGAATCAAGTTCCAAGTATATGCTTGGAGCTTTTTCTTTAAGAGGATAATATGGGATTTCGAGTATTATACATCGAGAATCAGTATCATCTCCAATTATATTTAGATAATTTAAAGGTGGAAACGTCTCAGGGAGATATACAGTTTCCGATTAGTGATATTCAAATTCTAGTAATTGATCATTATCGATCTACATTAACAGTTCCATTAGTAAACAAATTAACTGAAAATAATGTTTGTGTAATTATTTGTGGAATCGATCATTTACCAAAGAGCTATATATTACCCATGAATGGACATTTTGCACAAAGTGGAAATATTATGAAGCAAATCACTTGGTCTAATGAAATAAAACAAATATTACACCAACAAATTGTAAAAGCTAAGATTTTTAATCAAATTGAGATTCTGAAAACAAATCAATGTAAATATGAGGTAATAAAAAAACTGTATGAATTTTATGATACAGTAGATTTAGGCGATGCAACAAATCGAGAAGGATTAGCGGCGAAAATGTATTTTAGAGAAATGTTTGGCAATGATTTTATTCGATTCGAAGATGATGTGATCAATGCAGGACTGAATTATGGTTATAGTATTTTCCGTTCTTTGATTTCATCTATTATTGTGGGAAAAGGTTATTTGCCTAATTTAGGAATTTTTCATAAAGGTAAGACAAACATGTTTAATCTAAGTGATGATATAATTGAGGTGTTTCGTCCGATTGTCGATAAATACGTGTATGATAATTTAAAAGAGGAATTATTATTTAAATCAAAACATCGCGAAGAATTGATACAGTTAACAGTTAAAAAAATAGAGATAGATGGGAAACTACAAACAGTACCCAACGCAGTCAACGAATATGTTGAATCAATTTTAAAAGTGATTGAAACAGGTAAAATAACGGATTTTAAATTTCCATCTCCGCATGTTGTTGATTATGATTTATGAATTTATGAGACTCATTTTGTTTTTTGATTTACCAATGCATACAAAAAATGAAATCCGAATTTATAATAAGTTTCGCAAGTATTTAATACAAAATGGATATTTAATGATGCAGTTTTCTGTATATTGTAAGTTATTTCCGAATCGAGAAGCAGCGGTAAAGCATATTCAAATTCTTAAACGAAATATTCCAACGAGGGGTTTGGTTCATATCATGATGATAACTGAAAAGCAATATGAACGTATTGAAATTCTTGTTGGTAATCAATCAAGACAGGAAAAATTAGCCGGAAGTAAGGCTTATGTAAAACTATGATTGGTATTCGTATAATTAAAGGCAGTAGTTTTTTCGAGTTTGGAATGAATCAATGCAAATTGATTTTGGGGGATCACCTTGAAAAGCTATTTGCAATTCAGCAGTGCTTATATCAGTTTGCTTCTTCAAGTAGTATAACAGAATTTGAAACTGAAAATAATATTAGCTTGTCTGTACAAATGAATGAAAGTGAAGTTAATAAAAAGAAAATGCAGATATTTAAAATAGGAGATTCATTTGAACTTCAAGACGAATTGAAAATGAATACTAAATCCTATCTTCAAGCTTATTGCGAAACCTTATTAAATGATGAAACCTATTATAATTCAATCAATACTATTTCTATTTTATTTCAAAGCCTCAGCCAAGAACTAAACCTTAATTCTGATCAATTTAGTATTGAATTTGCGGATATGAATGTTAAGCAACTTATCAAATTGATAAATGTGAAATTATTACAAGATGATTTGTATAGTAGTGCTTATAATTTATCTTATGAAGATTATTATTTGTATCAATTAAATGTACTTTTAGCTATTGATGCTTCATTATATGAAAATCAAGTGTTTTGCATTCTTAAATTACATACATTGACAGAAAAATTATATACTAAAATAAGAAAATTCAAGAATATTCGTTTTTTAATATTTTCTGTAAAATGTATTTGTAAAATCAATATTGAGGATATTTATTATATTGGATTGAGAAATGTGGTTGATTTTGGCAATGAGGATCAAATATATGATTTGTTTTCAACAAAAAAGCAAACAATGGAGGAAATAAAAAATATGATAAAAGACTATTTTATAAAACTGAGTAATGGAACAAAAAATGATATTGTAGATTTGATAATGAAATAAATATACCCAAATTCAAATACATATGTTAAAATATGTTTGAGGTTTTGTTACCATATGGATTTTTGCTAGATTAAGACAAGCTTGTAGATGTTCTACGATTGGTTTTCGTTTTGTTACCATATGGATTTTTGCTAGATTAAGACAGCGGAGCGAAAACCTAAAGAAACCCAAGTGTTTTGTTACCATATGGATTTTTGCTAGATTAAGACAATGAATTGTTAATAGGTTCGTCGATGATAGTTTTGTTACCATATGGATTTTTGCTAGATTAAGACTTTTAGACATCGAAAACAAACGATTGTATGTGTTTTGTTACCATATGGATTTTTGCTAGATTAAGACTGCTTGCCATCGAAAGCAGTGGGGGAGTATGTTTTGTTACCATATGGATTTTTGCTAGATTAAGACCTCATAATGTGTATGTCATTAATCCTATATGTTTTGTTACCATATGGATTTTTGCTAGATTAAGACAATCTTGTAATGGCTGGATTGTTAATTTGCGTTTTGTTACCATATGGATTTTTGCTAGATTAAGACTCTGCTTTATTTTTGCGCTTACTCCATCTAGTTTTGTTACCATATGGATTTTTGCTAGATTAAGACATGAAGATAAGAATGGTTTCTTATATGGGTGTTTTGTTACCATATGGATTTTTGCTAGATTAAGACAAATATTATAGCCAAAACCATCTGGCATAAGTTTTGTTACCATATGGATTTTTGCTAGATTAAGACATACATTCCTTCATGGTGTTCGTCAACAAGGTTTTGTTACCATATGGATTTTTGCTAGATTAAGACTAATACTTTCAGAGCCTCTTTAGGTATTGAGTTTTGTTACCATATGGATTTTTGCTAGATTAAGACTTAATAAAGCATCAGCTCCCATAACACCGTGTTTTGTTACCATATGGATTTTTGCTAGATTAAGACAAAAGTTGGAAGGAAGAAATATGTTATCCTGTTTTGTTACCATATGGATTTTTGCTAGATTAAGACTGTATGGCTTGAGAGAAGCAAGTGATCGAAGTTTTGTTACTATATAGATTTTGCTAGATTAAAAATGGATATCCAATCATATGAGACACTATGATGGATATTTTTTTATGCTTTTACAATAATACAGTGTATTTATTACAACATCTTAAGAATGTAAGACATTGTTAGAGGTTTTTGTTATAATTACGTAGGAGTGAAGTCGATGAAACAAAAGAGAAAGCTTAAGACATCGAAGGCTTTATCTAGTATTGCGATTTTAGAAGGAATTGTGATTGTTAGCATGGTTATTCTTTGTCTTGTCAAAACAGATCTTCCTATTGTAGAAAGTATCTTGCCGGAACAGCTACACGGATCAAAGGAGTATGATGTGGTTTTAGATGCCGGGCATGGAGGTTTCGATAGCGGAGCGATGGATCAAAATTTGATTGAAAAGGATATTACTTTGCAAATGAGTAAGCAAATAGGTAAAATACTTGAACGGCATGGCTATAATGTTGCCTATATACGCGAGGGTAATGCGATCGATTGGGCAACTGATGAACTTTCTGATTTAGCTTATCGTGTAGAATACGCGAATCAAACCAAAGCAAAACTGTTGTTATCCATTCATGTTAATTCTGAAGAAGTCAATTCGGGGACCTGTGGCTTTGAAATTTGGGGAAAAGGGAGCGATGCAATAGCTATGCGCTTTGCAGAACGCATATTATCAAATATCGACACTTTAGGTTATACACAAAATCGCGGCTTTAAGAATCAAGATGATGCCCCTTTATATCTGCTTGAAAATACGCAGTTTCCCTCTCTTTTGTTAGAGGCAGGCTTTATCGGTAGTGAAACCGATGCATACTATTTGCGCTCAGGAACAGCTCAAAAAAAGTTCTGTGAACAAGTAGCAATGGGAATAATGGAAATCTTGCAGGAATTAGAGGAAGAATAAAAGATTGCTAAATCATACATATACGATAGGAGGAAGATATATGCCAAAAATCGGATTACGCATGATAAAAACATCAATAGCTGTTTTTCTTTGTTTTCTTATTTATGTATTGAGGAATGAACAAGGTATTGTTTTTTATTCCTGTATTGCCGCTGTTCTTTGTGTTCAACAAGATAGTAGAGATACTTTACGAGTCGGAAAAAATCGTATGGAAGGGACGATAATTGGTGGAGTAATTGGAATGTTGACACTCGTCTTTATGAAATACGTTTTTGTTAATGACAATAAGCTCTTTTGTTATTTGTTTATTTCTCTCATGATTATTCCTACTATTTATACAACCATCTGGTTGAAAAAGCCAAGTGCATCTTATATATCCTGTGTGGTTTTTCTCAGTATTACGGTCAGTCATGGTGCTGATGGAAACCCTTATATGTTTGCTTTGATGCGTATGTTGGATACTTTTATTGGGATTCTTGTTGCGTATGCAGTAAATCTAATACATCTTCCTTCTACGAAAGAGTCGGATAACTAGAGATAATAGTTTTTCGACATTTTTTTAATTTTCCTTTTGAAATAATATAAAAACCTTTATAATGATATAGATTGAGGAGGAAAATAGATTTGAGGACGTTTTTATTCGATTTGAAAAAAGAATTTGAGGGGTATAGTTTTCATAAGCTGACAAAGGATTTGTTGGCGGGATTAACGGTTGCGGCAGTTGCTTTGCCCTTAGCATTAGCTTTTGGAGTCAGCAGTGGTGCCGATGCAGCAGCCGGTATGATTACGGCAATTATTGCCGGACTTGTGATTGGTGGTTTCTCCGGAGCCAGTTATCAGATTAGCGGACCAACTGGGGCGATGAGTGCGATTTTAATAGGCTTAAGTGCGCAATATGGTCTGCAAGGCGTTTTTGCGGCTTCCTTACTATCCGGTCTTTTATTGTTAATTGCTTCTTTTTTAAAAATAGGTAAAATTGTATCATTTATTCCCGGTAGTGTAATAAGTGGGTTTACAAGCGGAATTGCTGTTATTATTGCTGCCGGACAGATTGATAACTTTTTCGGAACGGTATCAAAAGGCTCTACCATGTTGGAAAAGCTGGCATCGTATGGAGAACTTGGCTTTGCGATTGATCCAATGACGGTCTTTTTTGGTGTCTTAGTAGTGCTTGTGATGCTGCTATGGCCGAAAAAGTGGCAGCATACGTTTCCATCTTCTTTAGCGGGATTGATCATAGCACTTGTTATACAATTGATTATACAAGCTGATGTAGCGATGGTTGGAGAACTGCCATCTACTTTGCTACCCGAGGTTCGCTTACTTCCAAGTGAAATTCCATGGCAGGATATGCAGCAATTGCTTGTTCCTGCTATTAGTATTGCAGCACTTGGAATGATTGAGTCTTTGTTATGCGGAGCTAGTGCGGGAAAAATGAAAAATGAGGCATTGAATGCGGATCGTGAGTTATTTGCACAGGGAATCGGAAATACATTATTGCCTTTTTTCGGAGGGGTACCGGCAACTGCGGCAATTGCTCGTACAAGTGTAGCAATCAAAGCGGGTGGACAGACACGATTAGTTTCTATTTTTCATTCCTTGGTGCTTTTAGCGTCTATGTTTTTATTAGGACCATTGATGTCAAAAATTCCTTTATCCGCCTTAGCCGGAGTTTTGATGGTTACGGCGTGGCGCATGAATGAATGGAAAGAAATTCACTACATGTTTCATAAGCATTTAAAAACAAGCATGATTCAGTTTTCGGTAACCATGCTAGCAACAATTGTATTTGATCTTACAATTGCGATTGTGATTGGCTTATTGGTAAGCTGTCTGTTATTTATTGTGAATAATGCAGACTTAGAAGTTGTTATTGAGGCAGTGGATTTCAAACGCTTAGATCGCAGTCTAAAACACTCACATGAAAAAACGGTACTTGCTTATGTATCCGGACCAATGTTTTTTGTTAATCAAGGGAAATGTAAGAAAAAGCTTATAGAGGAGTGTGCAGATGCGCAGGCAGTTATTTTATCCATGCGTGGAGTTCCGACGATTGATGAAAGTGGTTTAACGGAATTGGTGGAAATTGCGCGGTATTACCACTCTCAAAATGCCTATGTTATTTTATGTGGGGTAAGTCGAGCGGTGCTTGAACGTATGGAACGCTATGAGCTGTTTGATGCATTTGATAATGTGGTTTGGGACGCATTGAAGGCGATTGAATTTTTAGATACAATATATCAGAAAACGGAATAGTTAAGTATAAGAGGTGGTATGAAAATACCGCTTCTTGCGCTTTTTACTGTAAAAGCGAAACA
This sequence comes from Amedibacillus dolichus DSM 3991, assembly GCF_000154285.1. Taxonomy (GTDB): domain Bacteria; phylum Bacillota_I; class Bacilli_A; order Erysipelotrichales; family Erysipelotrichaceae; genus Amedibacillus; species Amedibacillus dolichus. The sequence continues at coordinate 198,359 of NZ_DS483477.1, forward strand.
GAATATATTATAATAAACTAATAAAAAGGTTGTGAAAATATGGAATTTATCGTTACTCCCTTTCATGTGGAGGATATTACAAGATTACATGAGGCGAACGCCGATGGTGTGGTAGTGGCAATGCCGTTTTTTTCGGCTAGGGGCGCTGCTGTTTTTACTTTGGAAGAACTTGTGCAATTACGTAGTCTTACAACTGCAATGAATATGAAATTGTATGTGTTGGTCAATCGCTTTTTTATGGAAAATGAATTAGAAAAACTACGGGAGCATTTGCGATACTTAAAAAAATTAGCTGTTGACGGTATTTACTATGGCGATGAAAGTGTGTTATATGAAGCAAAGAAGCTGGAAATGGAACATCTTTTGATTTATTCTCCGGATACTCTTACAACATCTTCACAAGATGTTCAGTATTATTTAGATGAAGGAATCTCTATGGTAACGATATCTAAGGATATTACATTAGAGGAAATCTGTCATATTGCGAAGCAGGTAAAAGGGGAATGTGAGGTTATCCTTCATGGTCGATTGAATATTATGCATTCTAAGCGTCGTCTTTTGTCGAATTATTTTGATTTCCTTGGAAAAAAAGTAGATGTTTTTAATAAAAAAGATATTTATTTAATGGAAGAAACAAGAGATGAGCACATGCCGATTGTGGAAGATGATTTAGGAACACATGTATTCAGCGGTTATACGCTTGTTTCCTTTGAAGAAATCAAACAATTAGCGCAAAGCGGTATTCGGCATGTACGCATTGATGGTATTTTTCATGATTTGGATTATGTATGTAAAGCACTTTCTTTGTATCAAGCCGTTTTATCAAATGAAATGAGCGGAGCACAGGCAAAGGAAGAATTTGATAAGTGCTATCCTGACGATCATGCAACATCTGGTTTTTATTATGTTAAAACCAGTAAGGTAAAATAGGAGTTGAGGTTATGCAAAAAATAGAATTATTAGCACCGGCAGGCGATTTAGAACGTTTAAAGATTGCGGTTTTATATGGTGCCGATGCAGTTTATTTAGGTGGAAAACAGTTTTCTTTACGCTCACGCGCCAGTAATTTTACATTAGAAGATATTGCGGAAGGAGTAAAATTTGCGAATGCGCATGGGGCACACGTTCATGTTACGGTAAATATGTTGCCGCATGAAGATGATTTAGAAGGCTTAAAGGAATATTTGATTGCATTGGAGCGTATCGGTGTTACGGCAATCATTGCCGCTTCTCCTTATATTATGATGACTGCGAAAAGATATGCACCTAAACTGGAAGTTCATGTCAGTACCCAACATTCCTCTACAAACTCCAGCTGTGCTAATTATTGGAAGGATAAAGGAATGGATCGTGTGGTTTTGGCACGTGAATGTAGCTTAAAGGATATTTTACAGACATCAGAAAATACGGATATTCCTTTGGAGGTTTTTGTGCATGGAGGAATGTGCATTTCGTATTCCGGAAGATGTGTACTTTCCAATCAAATGACATCAAGAGATGCGAATCGAGGAGGCTGTGCACAGAGCTGTCGTTGGAAGTATCGGTTATTTGAAGGAGATACGCAGCTGCATGATGAAAGGGATATGTTTTCCATGTCCAGCAAGGATCTGATGGCTGCTCGCTATATTCCCGCTTTGATTCAGGCAGGCATTGCTTCTTTAAAGATTGAAGGACGTATGAAAAGCGCGTATTATATCGCTACTTTAATACATACCTATCGTCATTTAATTGATGAAATTTATGAGCAAGGAAGTATTAGCGAGGAGCGAATGGAATATTATGTGAAGGAACTTTCTAAAGCGGAAAATCGTCCGACTGCTTCAGGATTCTATAATGGGTTACCGAAAGCTATGGATCATTTATATGGTATAAATGGTGCAGGTGTTACTCAGGAGTATATCGCTTATGTTTTGGATTATGATGAAGAACAGCATTTAGCAACCTTGGAGGTACGTAACAATTTTCAGCCATTTATCGAAGCGGAAGTGTTTGGTCCGCATATTCCTATGACACGTTTTCATTTTCAAGAGCTGTATGATTTAGATGGAAATACTTTAGAGGTTGCGAAAACACCAATGCAGATTATTAAGACAAGGGTTGATGTGCCTATGGAAAAGGACGCTATGATTCGTAAGGTCATGGTCAAAGATCGCAGTGATATTTATTAAGTGAGGAATGTTCGATGAAGAAAAAGAAAAGCAGAAAGCTGATTTATAATGTTTTATTGTTGATTGTTGGTGCGGTATTTGTTTTTTCCGCCTATCAGGTAGGAAAAACATTATATCAATACTATTTGCAGGATAAGGAAGCGGAACAAATGCAAAAAATTGCAAAGGTTCCAAAGGATCCGGAGGAAAAAGAATTTAAGATTGATTGGAACGAATTAAAGAAAACCAATGAGGATATCATCGGGTGGATTTTAATTCCGGATACCAATATCAGTCATGCCATTGTGCAGGGAACAGATAATTCATATTATTTGAATCACACAGTAGAAAAAAGAATATTGTATTCTGGTGCTATTTTTATGGATTATGCAGCTAATCCTGATTTTCAAGATCGCCATACGATCATTTACGGACATAATGTTAAATACGGCACTATGTTTGCACAGTTAGATCGTTATCGCGAGAAGGATTTTTATGAAACACATCCGTATGTCTATATCTTTACACCGGAAAAAAGCTATCGCTGTCCATTGGTCAGCTTTGAACATACGAATGATACATCACCTTCCTATCAAACACAATTTGCAAGTGATGAAGAATATGCACAATATTTAGATAAGGTAAAAGCCGCAAGCATTTATGATACAGGTGTGGAAATCGGGGTTGAGGATCAATTGATTACACTAAGCACCTGTTCCTATGAACGAGGAGGGCAGCCAAGTGAGCTGCGTTATCTTGTGCATTTAAAATTAGAAGAATATGATGGAAAATATATCATTGAAGAATAAGAAGGCTATTGCTTCATAAAGACGAAGCAATAGTTTTTTTATAAGACTTTCCTAAGTGTTTGTTTTGTTAGATGCAGCAGATACATTTTTTTGCTTACAACTTTTATGCAGATGAAATCTCTATATTCTGATTGTTGAAATGAATACTTTACCTTTTGCGAATATGTTTATTGATAGATGTTTACAGCAAAGAAAAATATCAATTAGGAATTTCGTTTAAGATATGATAAGGTTTGTTGTACAAATGCACACAGGGATTGATGGCTTTAGTGAAAATGGTGAAAGCGTAATAGGATAGTTTTCCTACTCATAAGCTATTGGTGGGGTGATGGCTTGTTTACCAAAAAAACAAGATTACTAACAATGTTGATTTTATTGTTGGTTATCATAGGGATTGTTATGGTTGGCAGCAGCTCACGTGTTTGGGCAGAAGCAAAATTTGATAATGCACATTATTTCATGGAAAAGCAGGCAATGTTTGCGCTTGTCGGCTTATTTGTAATGTATGCAGCAAGCCGAATTTCTTTATTGAAGTTGCGTAAGCAGGCAAAGCTATTGTATTGGGTTTGTATAGGAACACTTGTCTTGGTGCTCATTCCCGGGTTAGGAGTTGCGCGTAATGGGAGCCGTTCGTGGTTTGGAGTAGGAAGCCTACTAGTTCAGCCATCGGAGTTTTTTAAGATTGCCGTAATTATGTATGTTTCGGATTTTTTAGCGAAGCGCTATCGTATTAAAACCTTTAAACGCGATTTATTATTTCCGGGATTTTTGGTTGCTTTCGGATTTGGATTGATTTTGTTGCAGCCGGATTTTGGCAGTGGACTTGTAATGGTATGCTCGATTGTTGTTATTGTATTAGCTGCCGATGCTCCGATTTCATATTTTGTTCGAGTGGGAATGCTTGGCTTGATAGGACTTGGTGGCTTGATTATTTCAGCACCCTATCGCTTGGCACGTATTACATCGTTTATCAATCCATGGAAGGATCCTTTAGGTGCTGGATTTCAGATCATACAGTCCTTGTTCGCAATTGCACCAGGTGGTATCTTGGGTGTTGGCTTTGATCAAAGCATGCAGAAGCATTTTTATTTGCCGGAACCACAGACAGATTTTATATTTGCCATCTTCGCAGAAGAATTTGGGTTTTTAGGCAGTGTGCTTTTAATCGGGTTGTTTGTAGCGGTTATTTATCAAGGTGTGAAGATTGCAAAAGGGTGTCATGATCCGTATTTATGCTACGTAGCGGTTGGATTAACCTCATTGTTTGCAATTCAAGTCATGATCAATTTAGGTGTTGTCGTGGGATTGTTTCCGGTAACAGGGATTACCTTGCCTTTTATTTCCTATGGTGGGAGCTCCTTAGTTGTAATGATGGGATCGTTTGGCTTATTGGAGAGTATTGCAAATGAGGAGTAATTCATAAAATATATTTTCTTAGGTTCGCTTACATGCTATAATAAAATATAAGGAGTGATTTGATGAGAATGCTGATCGTTACCGGAGGAACCGGAGGGCATATCTATCCGGCAATCGCACTTGCTGATGCCGCAAAGAAACGTTATCAGAATATTGAAATTTTATTTGTAGGAAATGATGATCGTATGGAAGCTACGGAAATTCCTGCCCATGGTTATGCATTCAAGGGATTACATGCCAGTGGATTGACCGGAAATGTTTTTCGAAAGCTGAAGGCTCTTGCACTGATGGCAAACTGCTATCGTAAAACCTTTTCTATTTTGAAAGAATTTCAACCGGACATCGTGATTGGCTTTGGTGGTTATGTCAGTGCTCCTGTGATGCTTGCAGCACATGCAAAGCATATCCCGACGATGATTCATGAACAAAATTCGATTGTCGGTGTTGCAAATAAGGCAGTTGCGGATAAAATGGATGCCATCGTTATTTGCTATGAAAAATGCTTTGAGGAATTCGAACGAAAGAAAACACGCTTATTAGGAAATCCAAGGGCAACAAACGCGGAACAGGCAAGCTTTGATAAGGAGTATTTTTGTTCCTTAGGGCTTTCTCTTGAAAAGCCGTTGATTTTAGTTGTTATGGGTTCTTTAGGATCGACTTCCATCAATGCGATTATGAAAGATGCTCTTCCTTCTCTTGATGAGAGCTATCAGATTTTATTTGTAACCGGTAAAAATAATGATAAGGAAATCAAGAAGGAATTGCGAAAGGATAATATTTTTGTTGTTGATTATGTAAAACAGCTTGCGATCATGGAGCATGTGGATTTGATTGTATGTCGTGCTGGTGCGACAACAGCGGCAGAGATTACCGCACTTGGAACACCGAGCATTTTGATACCGAGTCCTTATGTTGCGCATAATCATCAATTCTATAATGCAAACGTATTGGTTGAGCATAAAGCTGCATTTATGATTGAAGAAAAAGATTTGAATGCAGATATATTGAAACAAAAAATTGATTTGGTAATGACAAATGCACAGCTACGTGAAGAAATGAAGAAAAATGCATTAGCGTTGGGGAAACCGAATGCCAGTGAGGATATTTTAGACTGGTGCGATGAAATGAAAAAGGTGAAATAAATTGGAGAAGCTTATAGAACGATTACGGCCTTATGCAGATGTAGAGTGCGATGTAAAGCTGTCTACACGTACTACATTTCGCATAGGCGGACCATGTAAATATTTTATTTATCCAAAAAATATGCTAGGTTTGTTGCGTATTTTGGATATTTTAGAGGAAGCACAGATACCGCGTAAGGTATTTGGAAAGGGCAGCAATATTTTATGCAGCGATGATGCCTATGAGGGTGCTGTTATCAGCTTGGATCGATATTTTACGGATTTTGTATTTGAAGCTGATGGAACATGTGTTGCGGCAGCTGGTACAAGTATCATACTTTTGGCATACGAAGCAATGAAGAACTCCCTAAGTGGTTTGGAATTTGCTAGTGGAATACCGGGAACCGTTGGCGGTGCTGTATTTATGAATGCGGGTGCTTATAAGAGCGATATGTCGAAAATCTTAAAAGAAGTTTATGTTTTAAAGGATAAAAGCGTTGTCAGCATGTCGGTAGAGGAATTGGATTATCGCTATCGGCACTCTTTGTTTCAATCGCATTTCGATTGGATTATCCTTGGCTGTCGTTTGCAATTAACCAAGGGAGATCAAAAGGCCATTCGCGATTTAATGGATTCCAGAAGAAAGCGTCGTATGGACTCGCAGCCTCTTGACAAGCCATGCGCCGGCAGCATGTTTCGCAATCCGCAAGGGTATCAGGCTTGGGAATTGATTGAGCGTATCGGTTATCGCGGGAAACGTATAGGCGGTGCGATGGTATCCGATAAGCATGCAAATTTTATTGTGAATGAGGATCATGCAAAAGCAACGGAAATCCTTGCACTTGTTAAAGAAATACAGCAGGAAGTAAGAAAGCAATTCGGCGTAGAATTGATTACGGAAGTGGAGAAATTTAATTGGAAGAGCTAAACGATCTGCTATACGATGACGTCGAAGCGAAATACCTTGCCCTGCAGAAAAAAAAGAAGAATCGAAAAAAAAAGAAGCGTCAAAGGCGATTGCTTATTTTAGTAATACTGATTGCTGTAATTGCCGTTTATTTTTACAGTGATATTTCCAAGGTCAATGCCCTAAAGGTTTCCGGTAATGTTTTTTACAATGAGGAAGAAATATTAAAAAAGGCAAATCTATCTTATGATACTCGTTATATGGTGATGCCGAAATGGTATATAGAATGGAAGCTTTTGAAGGATCCTCTCATTGATGAGGTTCATGTAGAAAAAAAGCTGAATGGTTCTATTTCCATTAAGGTCAGTGAGAAAGGAATGCTTGGATATCTGGTGGAAAATGAAGAAAACTATATGCTGATGGAAGATGGAAGCAAAACCGAGATCGACGAGGATAGGCTTTCTACGATTGTCGATTTCCCGCTTATTAACGGATTTGAGGAGAAAGAGCTAAAGCAGCTTTCTAAAGCTTTTTTCAGTAAAAAGGACCCGGTAGAGCCAGAGGTTATTTCCATGATTTCGGAAATTGTTCCGTATGCGACCAGCTATGATGAGCACATGGTAAAAATTATTATGTCAGATGGAAATACGATCTTTACGTCATACGAGTCGATACCTTTGTTGAACAGCTATTTAGATACACTTATGGAATTGAAAAAAGATAAGGCGTGTCTGTGGCCGGATATCAATACCGGCAGCATTCAATCCTTGGATTGTTCTACGAAAGAGTAAAAATTGAAAGTTTTAAGGCTTTTTGATATAATGATACAGATATAAGGAGGAGTATTATGTCAATTACAAAGAGTACGCAGTATGGAAATATCAATATTTCTATGGACGCTGTTGCAGCATTAGCCGGTGGCGTTGTTACAGAATGCTATGGTGTTGTGGGAATGGCATCACAGAAAATCCTTAAGGACGGCATTGCCGAACTTTTGAAAAAAGAGAATTATACAAAAGGTATTGTTGTGCGTAATACAGATGAAGGATTAGAACTTGATATGTATATTATTGTTTCTCATGGTGTAAAAATCAGTGAAGTTGTCCGTGAGGTACAGCAGCGTGTAAAATATATGTTAGAAAAAACACTTGAATTGGATTTCCGACAGGTAAATGTATATGTTCAAGATGTTAAGGTAATGAAGTAGGTGGTTGTATGACAACAATAAATGGAAAGTTATTTAAGGAGATGTTGGCTAGTGGTGCCAATCATTTAGCAAATAAATTTCGCGAAATTGACGCACTGAACGTTTTTCCTGTTCCCGATGGAGATACCGGTACGAATATGTCGCTCACTTTCAGTGCCGGAGTGAAAGACGCACTTGCATGTAGCAGTGATGATGTTTGTGATATTGCCAAGGCATTATCTAAAGGACTGTTGATGGGTGCCCGTGGAAATTCAGGTGTTATTACATCACAAATTTTCAGAGGTTTATACCAAGGGGTAGATGGCATGAAAGAAGTCAATGGTTTTCAGCTTGCCAATGCCTTAGTAAGTGGTTCTCGTGTTGCTTATAAAGCCGTTATGCGTCCGGTGGAAGGGACGATCCTTACGGTTATTCGTGAGGCAGCGGATTATACATACGCTTATGCGAGTGGAAAAGAAGATGTTAGCTGTTTAGAGGTCATGGAAAAATTGGTAGAAGAAGCTAAGGCTTCCTTAGCACGCACACCGGAGCTATTGCCTGTTTTACAGGAGGTCGGTGTTGTAGACAGCGGCGGAGCAGGGCTATTAACAATTTTTGAAGGGTTCCTGTCTGCAATGCAGGGAAACATGATTGAAAAAACAGAAAGTGATGAAACAAGTGAAGGAGTACAAGCTGCTGTTGAAAGTGATGAATTCGGCTATTGCACAGAATTTATCATTCGTTTATCAGAGCAGGGCTTAACCATCTTTAAAGAAGAAGCTTTAAAGGACGCGTTGGCACGTATCGGAAATTCGATTGTTTGTGTTCAAGATGATGATATTGTTAAGGTTCACGTACATACATTAACACCGGGAGAAGCTTTAAATCTCGGGCAGCGTTATGGAGAATTTGTTAAGCTGAAAATCGAAAACATGCAGGAACAGCATGAAAATATTTTAACGAATGCTCCTGTTGAGAAAAAAGAAGAACAAGCGCCAAAGCAGAAATATGCGATTATTACGGTTGCTGCCGGTGATGGCTTACGTGATATGTTCAAAGAGCTGCGTGCAGATATCGTAATCAGCGGTGGACAAACGATGAATCCGTCTACGGAAGATTTTGTAGAGGCTATTAAGAAAGTGAACGCTGAAAATATCTTCCTATTGCCAAACAATTCCAATATTGTTATGGCAGCACAGCAAGCGGCAATCGTTTGTGAAGATGAAAATGTTCATGTGATTCCAAGTAAGACAATTCCACAAGGCTTATGCGCATGTATCAATTTCAATCCGGATATTGATTTTGATATGAATGTAACCGAAATGAGTGATGCCTTATCACTTGTAAAAACCGGTCAGATTACTTATGCCATTAAGGATACAACATTTGAAGGTATGGAAATCAAAGCGGGAGATTACATGGGAATTAAAGAAAAGGATATTGTTCTTTCTATTCAGGATAAAATGGAAGCTACCCGTCAGCTGTTGGCTCAAATGATTGATGATGATAGCGAAATCGTAACACTTATCTATGGTGAAGATGTTTGTGAAGAAGAAGCAAATCAAATTGTTGAATATATAGAAAATAACTTTGATGTGGAAGTGGAATTAACGAACGGATCTCAGCCGGTATATTCGTTTATTATCGGTGTAGAATAAGATGCTCAAAAATACAACAAAATATTTAAAAATAGTAAAAGCCTGAAAAGTTCGGGCTTTTTTTGCATTGTATAGTATCATGAAGTATCTTAAATCGATCGTGTTTAAGTTTTTGGGTGCTTATTTGGTGTTTATCTATCCAATTCATTAAAGATACTTTCAATAGTTAATGATAATTTAGTATTTGCTTCCTATGCTGTATGTGAATAAATCTTAGATGTAACTCTTATACTGCTATGTCCTAGATGAGAAGAAATACTTTTTAAATTTACATTCTTGTAAAGTAGACATAATCTTCAGTTTCTGTTCAAAAGAGTACGGTTATTTTACACTATCTTATAAACAATATTAAAATATAAGTGAAAGAAATATACAAAATAAGAAATGTATTACAAATGTATATATTTTGAACTCTTTGTCCTATAAAACAAATTTATCAGTTGTATGAAACGAACACTAAGATATTTAAAACAAGATGATGTTTTAGAGGATATTCGTAATGCTTAAAGAGGATATAGCAAACAAGAAATACTATACAAATTACCAATAGGATTATAAATAAGAGTATTGGTTTTGCATCTACTAAGTTTCGGTTTTCAGCTATATTTTATTTTAACAACTGTTAGTAAGTTGGTACTGTTTATGTAAAAATATCGTTAAATATGCAGTTTTTCATGTTCATTCTATTTGATTCATATTATAATAAAAACAAAAAAGGGAATATTTTATGAATTAGAAATATGACAGAGAGGGCATAGTATGTTTACGAAAATATTGCGAAAGCTGCATTTTACGAAGGAAGAGATTAGTTGGATTTTGTATGATATTGGAAATAGTGCGCAGGTATTAACAACCTGTACGGTTATTTTCCCATTGCTTATTGCTAAAATTACACCGGAGAACAGCAGTGTGTATGTTGGGTGGGCAAACACCATATATGCGATTGTTTTAGCTGTTTTATCGCCGGTCTTAGGAACAGTTGCAGATTACAAAGGTAAAAAAATGCAAATGTTTAAATTTTTCTTATTTTTAGGAATTGCCGGAGGCTTTGGATTAGCACTACCTTTTATTGACTATAAGGCAGCACTCATTTTGTTTGTGATTGCTATGCTGGGGTATAATGGCTCCATTATTTTCTATGATGCCTTTATCGTTGATGTATGCGATGATGAGCGTGTGGATAAGGTATCGGCAGCGGGCTATGCTTGGGGATATATTGGCAGCGTACTTCCTTTTTTGATCTTTATCATTCCATTTGCTATTGTTACCTTGTTTGGAAATGAGCAGGGCAGTGTTATGATTGGAAACTTTGAGTTAAGCTATCGGTTAGCTTGTAGTATGACGATGGGAATGGCGGTTTTATGGTGGCTTTTTTATTCACGTCCGATGTTAAAAAATGTCAAGCAAAAGCATTATTATGAGCCGGAATCACATTATGTGAAAAAATCATTTGTAAAGCTGTGGAATACTTTTCGCAATGTGAAGAAAAATAAGAATATCTTTATGTTTTGTTTATCTTACTTTTTTTATATTGACTGTGTAAATACGGTTATTAAAATGGCAGTAAGTCTAGCTACCGAGATGGGGATCAGTGATGTAATGAGCTTGGTTGTTGTAATTTTCATCAATATCATTGCCTGTCCGGCATCAATTATCTTCGGTAAGCTTGTCGGTCGCTTTGGTTCTAAAAAAATGATTTATGCCGGAATTATCGGTTATATCGGAGTTATTGCTAGTGGTGTGCTTATTCAAAGCAATGCTAATTTCATTTGGGTCGTGGCAATTTTAGTAGGATTGTTTCAAGGAGGTATTCAATCCGTATCAAGAAGCTATTTTGCAAAGCTGATACCGGATAAGGCAGATAGTAATGAATTTTTTGGTTTCTTCTCAGTGTTTTCTAAATTTTCGGCTATTCTTGGACCGATGTGTGTGTCCGTATTGATTATGCTTACCGGAAAAACACAGTATGGGATATTAGGCTTGATACCCTTGATGATATTGGGAGCAATCTTTTTAGCCTTTGTAAAGGATCCGGATAGTGAAAAAGAAATGCTTGCGAAAAATAAAAAGTAGTAATAAAAAGCTCTGCCGATTTGACAGAGTTTTTTTATGCTAGGTAGTGCTTTGTTGTAGACGAATAAGATTTAAAGTACCACCAGCCTTTATCGTTTCGATTTCTAAATACGTAAGGTTGTGATTCACAAGGAAATGCGTGTTCTTGGTAGTATTGGATACGGTTAAAGGTGTATCCGGGTGTAGATTGTGTAAATTATCAATCATTAGCTCATCGAATTCATCAATAGCATCATAATCGCTTTCTTCTTGAAAGGTTAGAGGAAGAATGCCGAAATTGATAAGATTCGCACGATGAATGCGGGCAAAACTTTTGGCAAACACGGCTTTGATTCCTAAATACATCGGAGCAAGTGCCGCATGTTCACGAGAGCTTCCCTGGCCATAATTACTACCGGCAACAATAAATCCTCCATTGTTCGCAAGGCAGTCATCATGGAAATCGGCTTTTACATTCATAAAAATAAATTCACTGATTTTCTCGATATTGCTGCGATAAGGCAAAACTTTTGCACCGGCAGGAGCAATATGATCAGTAGTAATGTTATCACCAACCTTAATTATTACTTTTTTATGGATTTCATGATCTAATGGGGTATTGATTGGAAGTGGTTTGATATTTGGCCCACGAACTACCTTTGTTGTCTTAGCTGTTTCCTCACTTGGAATAAGAATCATGCGATCATCAATGTTCAATGTATTTGGTTCTTCGGGCAATTCGTAATCTATCGTACGTGGGTCCACAAGATAGCCGGCAAGTGCACTTGCTGCAGCTGTTTCGGGAGAAACCAAGCAGACCTTAGCACTTAAGGTTCCACTGCGTCCATAGAAATTGCGATTGAAAGTACGAAGTGATAAAGCGTTAGAAATAGGAGATTGCCCCATGCCAATACAAGGTCCGCAGGTGCTTTCTAAAATGCGTGCACCGGAAGCAATCATAGTTGCTAAACCGCCATTGCTTGAAAGGGTATGCAATACCTGTCTGGAACCACAAGAAATAACAAGGGAAACATTCGGGTCGATCATTTTTCCCTTTAAGATATTGGCAACACTCATCATATCTAGGTAGCTGGAGTTGGTACAGCTACCGATAGCAACCTGATCTACCTTAAGACCGGCAACCTCACTTACCGTTAAAACATTATCCGGAGAGTGTGGCATGGCAATCATCGGTTCAAGCTTTTCCAAATCCAATTCGATGATTTGATCATAGCAGGCATCATCATCGGCAAACAGTTCTTTATAATCTTCTTCACGTTGCTGTTTGCGTAAAAATTCTTTTGTTACCTCATCGCTTGGAAAAATGGAGGTCGTAGCACCTAACTCGGCTCCCATATTCGTAATGGTTGCACGTTGTGGAATACTGAGGTTTTTTACTCCATCGCCGCTATATTCAATAACTTTACCCACGCCACCTTTTACTGACAAAATTTGCAGGATCTTTAAGATAATATCCTTAGAGCTGACACCTTTTGATAAGCGGCCATGCAATCTTACATTGATGATTTCCGGCATTGCCAAATGGAAGGGTCTTCCGGCCATTGCACAAGCAACATCTAAGCCGCCGGCTCCGATTGCAAGTGCTCCTATGCCTCCTGCTGTTGGTGTGTGTGAATCACTGCCTAATAAGGTTGTTCCCGGTTTCGCAAAGCGCTCTAAATGTACTTGATGGCATATTCCGTTTCCAGGTCTTGAAAAAAGCACTCCATGCTTCATTGCTACCGTTTGCAAATATTTGTGATCATCAGCATTCTCAAATCCGTTTTGTAGCGTATTATGGTCTACATAGCTGATAGATAAATCGGTTTTTACTTGATCTACTCCCATTGCTTCGAGCTGAAGATAGGTCATCGTACCTGTTGCATCTTGTGTTAGGGTTTGGTCGATGTGAATAGCAATCGGCTTTGTTCGCTGTAAAGCTCCTTCACTTAAATGTGCTTGTATAATTTTTTCTGTAATTGTTGGCATGCATCTACCTCCTTTATCAATGATTCTATTATACACGAAACAGAAAATATTTTCATTTGATTTTATGAAAATTATGTTATAATTATGAAATAAGTTACAAAAAGGAGGGGATAGTATGGAGGATAAACTTTATGCCTTTTATCTAGCCGGTAAAAAGGAAAATGAAATTCCTAATGCGCTGTATCGTAAATATAATGTGAAAAAGGGCTTGCGTAATGAAGATGGGACCGGTGTACGTGTCGGTTTAACACGAATTGCAGATGTGGTTGGCTATGAAATTAGGAATGAAGAAAAATGTGATGTAGCGGGGAAATTGTATTACCGTGGTATAGAATTACGAGAATTGATTAACGGGTATTCAAAAGCACAAACTTACGGATATGAAGAAATCTGTTTTTTATTACTGTTTGGATATTTACCCAATAAAGCACAGATGAAAGAATTTTGCGAACTGTTGCGCTCTCACTATGAGTTGCCTAAGGATTTTTTAGAAACCAAGTTTTTGCAAATGCCCGGTAAAAATATCATGAATCGTATTCAACAGGCAGTGCTTAGTTTGTATGACTATGATGATAAAGCAGATGCTACCGATATTTCCAATACGCTTTTGCAAGGAATTGATATTCTGGCAAAGCTTCCTAGTATTTTGGTGTATGCCTATCAATCCAAGTTGCATCGTTATCATCAAGAATCCCTTGTTATTCATTTGGTACAGCATAATTTATCCATAGCAGAAAATCTTTTGTATATGCTAAGAAAAGATAATCGCTATACAAAGCTAGAGGCACAGCTTTTGGATATGTTGTTGATTGTTCATGCCGATCATGGGGGAGGGAATAATTCCACTTTTACAAATGTTGTGATTGCTTCCACCGGAACGGATATATATGCGGCTATGGTAGGGGCGATTGGTGCTATGAAGGGACCAAGGCATGGAGGCGCAAATATGAAGGTAAGAGCCATGTTAGAGGCGGTGGTTGAAAAAATCGGATATTGTGAGGAAGAAGAAGTGATTTGCAATCTGATCAATCAAATTTTGGACAAACGTTTTTTTGATGGCTCAGGTTTGGTATATGGTATGGGGCATGCAATTTATACATTGAGCGATCCAAGAAGCGAAGTGCTGCAAAGCTATATCGAGATTTTGGCTAAGGAAAAGCAAAGAATGAGCGAATATGCTTTTTATAAACGCTTTGAGGCTTGTGCTAAAAAAGTGATGTGGGAGAGAAAGCATATTCGTATTTCCAGTAATGTCGATTTTTATTCCGGCTTTGTTTATGATATGCTAGGGATTCCGCAAGAATTATTTACTCCGCTGTTTGTGCTTGCCAGAACGGTTGGGTGGTTGGCGCACAATATTGAAAATAAGCTGTATGATGGGCGCATCGTACGTCCGGCAACCAAATATGTCGGAGAGCTACAAGACTATGTGAAGATGGAGGATCGTTTATGAAAACTGTAACTGTGTTTCGAGGAGATGGTATCGGACCGGAAATCTGCGATGCCGTATTAGAGATTTTAAAGTCCGCAAAGGCAAAAGTAACATTTGAATGTTTTGAGGTAGGCGCAATGGAATATGAGCGAAATGGAAAGCTGATACCAGATGAAGCGTATGCCTCTTTTGAAAGAAATAAGGTACTTTTGAAAGCTCCGATCACTACTCCGATCGGTAAGGGATTTCGTTCGTTAAATGTAACCTTGCGCAATAAGTATGATTTATATGCGAATATTCGCCCGGCAAAATCGAATCCGGCAATTGTAACACCATTTCCTAATGTTGATCTTGTAACTTTTCGAGAGAATACTGAAGATTTGTATGTCGGTGTGGAAAAAGTGATTGATGAAGATACGGTGCATGCGACAAAAATCATTACCCGTAAGGCGAGTGAGCGAATCATTCGTGATGCGTTTGCATATGCGTTAAGCAATCATCGTCATAAGGTAACGTGTGTGCACAAAGCAAATATTTTAAAACAAAGTGATGGTATGTTCTTAGCTATTTTTTATGATATTGCCAAGGAATATCCGAGTATTATGGCAGATGATAAAATTGTTGATAACGTATGTATGCAGTTGGTTATGCACCCACAAGCCTTTGACGTATTGGTAATGCCAAATCTTTACGGTGATATTGTTTCGGATCTAACCAGTGGCTTGATTGGTGGATTGGGGCTGTTGCCAAGCTGTAATATCGGAAAAACGTATGCTATGTTTGAGGCAGTGCATGGCTCTGCACCGGATATTGTCGGTAAACATATAGCAAATCCAACAGCTTTATTGTTATCGGCATGTATGATGCTTGATTATTTAAAGGAGGAAGAAACAGCAAGCAGAATACGTACGGCGGTTGATGAGGTGTTGAAGGAAGCAGTTTCCTTAACACCGGATTTACATGGAACAGCAACGACGCAGCAGTTTCGCGATGCCATAATCGAACATTTGTTATAAGAAAAAATGAAGGCTAGTTGGAAGAACAAAAATCTTCAAACTCCTTCATTTTATTATGCAGCATTAACAAGTCATAAGCTTCGTTATCGTTAAGCTCTTTTTCATATTCATCAATAACATTGCAGACGGTTTCACTTAATGGATAAGGCTCTCCGCTTTGGGTGCGGATAAAATGTAAGTGCCAAGCTTCCCGATTGGCAGAAAGATAAATAGAAGCACAATCCTCACCCATATCTCCCCAAATGGCTTTGGTATATAAATCGGTAAAGAATTGTAGCTTTGTTTCTGCAAAATACTTTCGCAGCTCGCTTAGTTTTTGTGGTTGCATAGCTTCTCCTCATTTCTTATAAGATAAGGGTATCTCAGTCATCGAAAGAAGTCAATGGAATAGGTAGCGAAATTTTAAATGTAAGAGAAAAATAGGAAAGTATGAATTAAATCTTTGTGAAATAAGCATGTTGATATGGAGGTATTTAAGCTGTATGCAAACATCACCCTCTTTGTATTGACAGCGCTTACAAGCAATGATACTATTGACATATAAGTGATGATTGGTTGTTTGTTTCATAGCAACCATCATTTGTGTATATGCAAAAAGGTATATACGGAAAGGACTATACTATGACGTGGACAAAGGGAAAATGTAGTAAGGCTATGTTGGCATTGTTGCTTGCCTCTTATATGGTATCAAACTGTGCAACGCCGATTATAGCAAATACGAATACTCGTAATGCCGTTGTAAAAGAACGTGTTACGTATTCAGAAGATGCTTTAAGAAGAATGACGAATCCGGTGCCGCAGCACTATACTGTTCAAAAACAGGAGCTATGGCAAATGTCGTCAAATACAAGACTTGTCATTTTAGCAAATGAAGAAAATATGAAGAATAATCGTTTAAAAGAAGTTGTACAATTGGTAAACAGCGAATTTATGGATAAAGAAATCGGTGCGAATAAGTCAACACCATTAGCGATGATCTATGCTCCAAGAGATGCAATAAGCACAAGTGATATTCTTGTTACTGTTGATCGTAAGAATCCGATAAGCGAAGAGACAGTAAGCGAAGAAGCTTATAAAATCGAAATTGATGAAAACGGGGTTCGTTTAACGGGTGCATCGGAGACAGCGGTTCTATATGGATTAAGAACTATCCAACAGCTTATGATTGCCAATGACGGATTGGTTTATGGAACGATCGTTGATTATCCCGATATGAAGGAACGTCGTATTCATGTTGATTGTGCACGTAAGTATATTTCGAAGAATTGGTTCATTCGTTTAATTCGTGAAATGTCTTATATGAAAATGAATGCTTTACAAATGCATTTTTCTGAGAATCTCGGTTTTAGAATAGAATGTGAAACAGATCCTGCAATTGTATCGAAAGACGGATATTTAACTAAGCAAGAGGTAAGAGAAATTATTGCGGAAGCTAATAAATATGGTGTGAAGATCATTCCGTCTTTTGATAGTCCGGGACACGTTGATCAGATTCTAAAGGCCCACCCGGAATTTGGACAAGTGAGCAATACAGGAGAGCATTATAAATCCGGTCTAGATATTACAAATCCAAAGGCTGTTGAGTATATTCGAAGCTTATATTCCGAATATATGGATTTGTTTGAAGGGTGTACTGACTTCCATATCGGCGGTGATGAGTACATGGAATTTGACCGCCCACCATTTACTACACAATATCAAAGTGTTTTAAATGAATATGCCAAAAAGACTTATGGAGAAGGCTATACTTGGAAAGACGCAGTAGCCGGATATATCAATGATTTAGCTGAGTTTGTGCATGAGCGTGGTTTTACTCCGCGAATTTGGAATGATGGTATTTATTATGGTGAAAGCTATGCTCCTCAAAAAATTAAAATGCATGATTATATAGGAATTGATTTTTGGTCTCAGATGTCATGGAATCCAAGCATCGCTAAATTACAGACGTTTGTAGATAAGGGGCATGATACAATTTATAATATAAATGCAAGCTTCTTTTACTATGTTTTACGAAATGATAAACCCACTGATGGAAGAGAACAACATTCTTTTGATAATTTGAATGCAGATAAGAAAATTTTTGAAGAATTTACACCGGGTAAATTTCAATCAAATACGGTAGATGACAACTCTGCATTTATTAAAGGTGCTTCTTTGGGTATTTGGTGTGATAATCCAAATCTTGTAGATGAAGAAGTGATCATGGACGATATTCATGATGAAATGCGTGCATTGGCAAGTAAATCTTGGAATACGCAAAGCAATGCGAATTATACTTTTGAACAGTTCAAAGAAAGCTATACAAAACTTGGAAATGTAGCCGGATATGAAAAAGGAACAAAGTTACCATATTCAGGAGAGGTTATTTTGGCAGATGATTTAGGAAAAGTAACCTTGAGATATGTAACAGAAGATGGAAAAAGTATTAAGAATGATGCTGTGAAATATGGCAAAATCGGAGAAAATTTTGAATTTAATGCAGATGCTATTTATGGATACCGATTACTTTCTGAACAATCAGTACAAGGTATTTATCAAAAAGAGGAGGCTGTTTATACTTTTGTATATGAATTGTACTGTGATAAAACGCAATTGCGTAAGGAAATCGAACAACCATTGTTGACAGAGCATTATATTCGCGAAACGATAAGCGACTATACAAATGCTTATACACAGGCAAAAATAGTTTATGAAAAAGAAAATAGCACACAATTAGAAGTCGATCAAGCTTTACAGACGCTTTTAAAGGCAAAAGAAAAAGCAATACATTTGGATTTTTACCCTCTATATGTTGAGGCAATGTATCCGTTGACCAATGAAGGCTATATATCTGGGTATGAGGAATATTTAAACGCAGTCGAAAAAGGGCGTGCAGCATTAAAGGATCAAGCATTAACAGTAGATGATATGCGAGCTTGTTTTGATGAAATCGTTGCTGCTAAAGGTAAGCTTATGAAGCCTGATGGCAACATACCGACTGTAAAAGCGACAGATGCGTATTATTCCTCAGGTGTTTATCCGGCAGATAAATACAGCTATGAAAAAATGCTAGATCATGATCCGTCTACAAAAACTTGGTTTAATGCAGATCAAACGAAAGATAAAACAATTCAATTTGTTTTCCCTAACGTAGTGAAAATGAGTCAGATCAAAATTGAACAGCCAAAAGATTGTGGTGAGGACATCATCGAAGGTGCTGATGTTGAAGTTTCATTAGATGGACAGCAATGGACTAAGGTAGGAGATCTTAATAATGTATTAGACAAAACGATAACCTTTGAAGGTACGAACGTAAAATATGTGCAGATTCGTTTGACGAAAGATAAAAAGAAATGGTACCAAATTCAAGATATCTACTTTACGTTTGAACAGATCCAAGAGGATAATACATTAAGAGATTTGATCCAAGAGGCAGAGAACTTAGATTACTTAACGAAAGACATCGATTATGTTTCTGAGTTGGTTGATAAGCTAATCGCGGCACAAAAAGCGTATATTCATAAAGAAGAGGATACACAAAAGGTTGAAGATGATTTGCGCAAGGCGATGCAAGCCCTTCAAACGTCCGGGGTATTGGATTTTACCGAGTTGAATGAATTGATTGCTTATGCGGAAAAGATTGATTTGTCGAATTATACAAATACAGAGGAATTTGCAGAGGCTTTAAAAGCGGCTAAGGAATGTGCGATAAATGCAAGAAGTCAGCGTGAAATCACAGCAGCTAAAAATCAGTTGAAGAATGCTATTGATACATTAGAAGAAAAGGAGGAAACACCTGTCGATAAGAAGGTATTAGAAGAAAAGCTTTGTGAAGCCAAAGCCTTAGATGCTACAAAATATACCAAGGAGAGCTATCAGGTTTTAGAAAAGGCTATCAAAGAAGCGGAAGGTGTTTTGCACGATCAAGATGCGACACAAGAAGATGTAAATAGACAAGTGCTGAATTTGAAGGCGGCAATTGATGCGTTAGAAGTAATAGATGTGAAGCCGATCGATCCAATCAAACCGTCTGAACCAACTGATCCAATGGACAATGAAACGACCGAAATACCGAATACCGCAGACAGATCAAATTTAGGAATATGGATTGATTTGTTAGGAGTATCCACAATTGTATTGCGTTGTGAATATGCAAAAAGAAAGTATAAAAGATAATAAAAGAGATAGGCAATAGGAAGCTTTTATTATGTGAATGAGGAAGTAAGAGGGATAATAAAGAATTTAGAATAATAAGGAAAAATAGTAAGTGCGATTCTCTAAGCCAAAGAATACAATAAGGAATTGTATGAAAGGACAGAGAATCGCATTTATAAAATTATCTGATTTTTGATTATCTGCATAAATACGATGCTTTTCAAGCATTTTGAAATATATTGAAATATTCATTTTATCATGCATTTATCACGATTGAATGCGCCTTGATATGATAGTAAAACCGCACTAAAAAGACACCATAAACTTACGTGGTGTCTGATGCTAGAATAAAAACCGTATCAGTTAAATGTGAGAGTTAAAGCATCTTATGGTATACTGTCATAAATTATTAACACAGAAAGAAGAGGAATTTAATTATGGCTAAACCTACATTTACAGATGAATTTAAACAAGGAGTTGTTCAGTATGTACTTGATCATCCTGATGAATCTAAACTTTCTATTGCTAAACGTTTTGACATTGCTGACAGTACTGTTCATAAATGGGTGAAAGATGCTGATAAAAATAATGGTACTATTGTTTCCAGAGGTTCTGGTAATTTCTCTAGTGATGAAGCTAAAGAAATTGCTCGTTTGCGTAAGGAGCTTAAAGATACACAGGATGCGCTTGATGTCTTAAAAAAGGCTATTGGCATACTGGGAAAATAACGAAACAGGAACTTTATTATCAAATCAAAATAAAAAAGCAGAATGATAATAATGCTTCGATTTCCGGTATGCTCGATAAACTTAATGTCAGTAAATCAGGATATTATGATTATGTTAACAGAAAACCTTCTAAACAAAAAGTTAGAAAACAAGAACTCAGTAAAAAAATAAAAGCAATTCATGAAGAATCACATGAAATTTATGGAGCACCGAAAATAACTGTAAAACTGAATCAGTCAGGAATAAAAGTCAGCGAAAAATATGTGGGCAATATTATGCGTGAGATGGGTATTAAAGCCCATTATATCAGACCATGCACAATAACCACTAAGGACAGTGATTTTTCATCAAAACTGAAGAATATTCTAAAACGTAATTTCAATCCTGAAAAGCCGAATTCAGCCTGGTGTACAGATATAACCTATATTTGGACACAGGAAGAAGGATTTGTGTATCTGACAAGTATAATGGATTTATACTCAAGAAAAATAATAGCCTGGAAACTAACAAAAACAATGGAAGTAGAGGAAGTATTAAAATGTCTGGAAGAAGCAAAAAGGAGGAGAAAAACAGATAATCCGGTAGTAATACACAGTGACAGAGGTGTTCAATTCACATCAAAAAAATACTATAATCTAACGGTAGGAATGATCGGCAGTTACTCTAAAAAAGGGAATCCATGGGATAATGCATGCATAGAATCATTTCATGCATTGATAAAAAGAGAATGGCTAAACAGAAAAAAGATAAATGACTATTCAGAAGCCTATCAGATGGTATTTGAATACATAGAAGGATTTTACAATACAGTAAGAATACATTCTCATTGTGATTACCAATCTCCAAACAAATATGAAAAAACTACTACCAGAATAATTTAAACTAAAAATTGAAAATTCTTATATTTTAGTTGTCCGAAATCTTGACATAGTACCAGTCTTTGTTAAAGGACGGTCAATTCGAAGATTAACTGCTTTGTGTGAATGGGTATGAATCATTGTTTTCTATATGTGAGTACAATACCGATTACAGAAACGATAAAAACGAATGGTGCAAATCTCACAAATAAAAATTCGAAACCATGAAGTAAAGTGCCTGCAATCGCTGATTCTGAATTGTTAAAATCCCAAGACAAATATTCACTATTCATAGCTATGAGGGCAATAAATACTGCTACGATAATTATGCATAAGAAAATAAGTAAATAACGAATAGTTTTAATTTTCCTTTTGTTTCTTTTAGCGAATTGAAGATTAATAACCTCAAGTTTTTTAGAAATATTTTTTAAATCTTTCTCGTTTAAACCTTCTTCTTGTATGGTTTCTCCTAGCAAGGTACTTACAGATGTATCTAGTTCTTCTGCCAACGAAACAAGCATACTAGAATCGGGGACAGATAAACTTTTTTCCCATTTAGATACTGTTTGCCTTACTACATTTAGCTTTATAGCTAATTCTTCTTGTGAAAGTCCTTTTGCCTTTCGTAGATTTCTAATATTTTCATTCAACATATACTATGCCTCCTTTGTTTTGATACAATTATTAAATATTAAAACAGCCGTTGCTACAAGTAACGCAAATTAACAAATGTATTATTGTACCAAATTCATTTCTAATACTTACTCCATACCCGCATTATATTAATTCAGTATAATTGCTACAATGAGGGTTGAGTCAGCAACACTATTTTTTTGATCGTCCTTGTGCTGTAAGATTCTGTGGATTGCCTGCGTTTTGGTAACTTTCTGCCTTTACATATCAATTTATGTATTATATTTCCTATAATTAAGGCAGAAAAGCGACTTTATAATTATATAAGTAGAAGCTTCTGAAAAAATTAACAAGTTTTATGATTGTTGAGAAAATAAGTTTAAAAAAATGAAAAAAGTGATTGCTTTTATGAATGATGTATGCTAAAATAACAGAGCAATTAAGGAATGCGGGTGTGGCGAAATTGGCAGACGCACCAGACTTAGGATCTGGCGGGCAACCGTGGGGGTTCGAGTCCCTTCACCCGCACCATATATTGTAAATGAGCCTTGAAAAAGGCTTTTTTTGTGCTTTATGGAAACTATGTAGTGATTGAACTAGGATTAGAACCGTGAGAATTACTTTTAGGTAAAACAATAAAATAAAAAACAAAAAGTTTAGCACTAAAGTGTTGACAGTGCTAAAGAAATGGCATATACTATTAGCAGACATAGAGGTTGAGTGCTAGAAAGGAGTGCTGAAGATGCTGACAGAACGGCAAATCAAGATATTTAAAGCTATCGTAGATGTTTTTACTAAAACAGCAGAGCCGGTCGGTTCCAAGGCATTGATGGACGTGTTAGACTTCAGCTGTTCCAGTGCAACCATTCGTAATGAGATGGCGGCTCTTGAAGAAATCGGTTTATTGGAAAAAACACACACCTCTAGTGGACGTATCCCTAGCAGTAAAGGGTATCGCTTCTATGTAGAGCACCTCATGGAAAAACAATTAGATGATTCGGTGAAAAATTCTTTACAAAAAGTTTTCAGCGAACGTCATTATTCGATTGAGGAAATTGTTAAAAAGAGCTGTGATATTTTATCACAGATGACTTCACTTACTTCTGTTGTTCTTGGACCGGAAAGCCGCTCGCAGCTATTGCAGCATATACAGCTGATTCCATTGACTCAGCGCAGTGCGGTTGCAATATTCGTAACGGATCATGGACATACCGAAAATAAAACCTTTCATTTCAATACGGACGTTAGTATTGAAGATATTAAGACTTGTACGGATTTGTTAAATGATAAGCTAAGTGGTACACCGATTTGTGATGTTGTTGATCGAATGCGGGAAATCGAACCGTTGTTAGCTAGTCATGTTGCTCGTCATGAGGTTTTATTTGAGGCGTTTGTCAACGCATTTATGCGTTTCGCAACGGAAAATGTTTATTGCAGCGGGCAATCGAATATGCTGTATCAACCGGAGTTTGCCGATATTGAAAAGCTGAAGGAGCTTATGAAAATGTTGGAGGATAGCTCTTTATTCCGTCAAATTGCCAATCATGAAGGAAATATGGCGATTGAAATTGGCGGTGAGCATGAGTTGGTACAGGTTGATAACGTAGCCGTTATTTCCAGTAAATTTCGTATCGGTGATAATGAACAAGGGGAATTGATGGTTGTCGGTCCGACACGCATGCAGTACAACCGAGTTGTAGCGTTGATGGAATATATGAGCAAAGTTATTGAAGATATGTATAATGAGCGATAGGAGGTCAATATGCAGGAAAAGGATTTAAAGGAAAAGGAAATTTGCGACTGCGAAGAAGCTGAAGAAAAGGCAGAAGCGGTTGTTGAAGAAGAAACAAAAGAGGATACGAAAAAGGAAGATAAAAAAGCAAGTAAGTTTTCTAAAAAGAAAAAGATTGAAGAGTTAGAAGAAGAAATTATAAAGCTGAAGGAAGAAGTAGCTGCTAGTAAAAATGCCTATTTTAAAGCGTATGCAGATGCAGAAAATCTGAAGAAACGTTTGCAGGCAGAGGCAGATAATGTACGTAAATATCGCATTCAAAGCTTTGCTGTCGAGGTACTTCCGATTATTGATAACTTGGAACGTGCATTAAATGTAAAAAGCGATGATGAGAGTCTTAAAAATTATGTAAAAGGCTTTGAAATGATTTATCAACAGCTGATTGCCACATTAGAAAAAGAAGGCGTAAAGGAAATTGAGGCGTTGAATAAGCCATTTGATCCAAATGTTCATCAAGCGTTGATGCAGGAAAGCGTAGAAGGCGTAGAAAGCGGCATTGTTGTCGAGGTTCTGCAAAAAGGATATATGTTAAAGGATCGTGTATTACGAGCTACACTTGTAAAAGTGAGTGAATAAAGTTAAAGGAGGAAATGATTATGAGTAAAATTATTGGTATCGACTTAGGAACAACAAATAGCTGTGTATCTATTATGGACGGCGGTGAATGCAAGGTAATTACAAATCCCGAAGGAAATCGTACAACACCTTCTGTAGTTGCTTATAAAAACGGAGAACGTATTGTCGGTGATGCTGCAAAACGTCAGATTGTAACAAACAAAAATACAGTAAGCTCTATTAAGCGTTTGATTGGTACAAACCAAAAGGTAGAAATGGAAGGTAAGCAATATACTCCACAGGAAGTAAGTGCTATGATCCTTCAATATTTGAAAGGATATGCAGAAGATTATCTTGGTGAAAAGGTAGAAAAAGCGGTTATTACCGTTCCTGCATACTTCAATGATGCACAGCGTCAAGCTACCAAAGATGCCGGTAAGATCGCCGGTTTGGAAGTTGAACGTATTATTAACGAACCAACCGCTGCTGCACTTGCTTATGGTATTGATAAGACAGAGCAGGAACAGAAGGTTCTTGTATATGACTTAGGTGGAGGAACATTCGATGTTTCTATCCTTGAACTTGCAGATGGAACATTTGAAGTATTATCTACAAACGGTGATACAAAGCTTGGTGGAGATGATTTTGATAATGTTATCGTTAATTGGATGATTGATACCTTTAAGAAAGAAAACGGTGTGGATTTAAGCAAAGATGCAATGGCAATGCAGCGTTTGAAAGAAGCTGCCGAAAAAGCAAAGAAGGATTTGAGCAGCATGGTTCAAACACAGATTTCTCTGCCATTCATCTCTGCCGGTGCTGATGGACCGCTTCACTTTGAGGCAAGTCTTACACGTGCAAAATTTGATGAAATGACTAAGTCTTTGGTAGATCGTACTATGG
Source organism: Amedibacillus dolichus DSM 3991 (assembly GCF_000154285.1). Classification (GTDB taxonomy): domain Bacteria; phylum Bacillota_I; class Bacilli_A; order Erysipelotrichales; family Erysipelotrichaceae; genus Amedibacillus; species Amedibacillus dolichus. The sequence goes on from NZ_DS483477.1 coordinate 223,694, forward strand.
AACCGGTTAGAAATGCATTGCGTGATGCAGGACTTACCAAGAATGATATTCATCAAGTATTGTTAGTAGGTGGTTCTACACGTATTCCTGCTGTACAAGAGGCTGTTAAAAATGTACTTGGAAAAGAACCAAACCGTTCTGTAAACCCTGATGAAGTAGTTGCTATGGGTGCTGCTATCCAAGGTGGTGTTATCGCAGGAGATGTAAAAGACGTATTGTTGCTAGATGTTACACCTCTAAGCTTAGGTATCGAAACTATGGGTGGTGTTATGACCGTGCTTATTCCACGTAACACGACAATTCCTACAAGTAAATCACAAATTTTCTCAACGGCAGCAGATAATCAGCCGGCAGTAGATATTCGTGTATTGCAGGGTGAGCGTCCAATGGCAAACGATAACAAAGAGCTTGGTATGTTTAAGTTAGATGGTATTGCTCCTGCACGTCGTGGTGTACCACAGATTGAAGTTACCTTTGATATTGACGTAAATGGTATCGTTCACGTATCTGCTAAGGATAAAGGTACAGGTAAAGAACAATCTATTACTATCCAGAACTCTAGCGGATTGAGTGATGAAGAAATCGATCGTATGGTTCGTGAAGCAGAAGAACATAAAGCAGAAGATGAAAAGCGTAAAGAAGAAATTGATTTGCGTAATCGCGCTGAGGGCTTCATTGCTCAAATCGATGGAATGCTTGCGGATAACGGCGATAAATTAGATCCTAAACAAAAGGAAGAAACTGAAAATCTGCGCAATGACTTACAGAAGGCATTAGATGAAAACGACATGAGCGCTGTGAAAGAAAAATTAGAGATGCTTGAAAAGGCTGCACAAGCTGCAAGTGCTCAAATGTATCAACAGCAGCAGGCACAGGGCAATGATGCCGGTGCTGGTGCCGCTCATGATGATAATGTTGTCGATGCTGAATTTGAAGAAAAGAACTAAGAACGTAGTATATACAACTCCTAGCGAATGCTAGGTTTTGTATGTTCTAACGCATAAGGAAGGTGATGACTTTGGAAAAAAGAGATTACTACGAAGTCCTTGGATTAAGCAAGGGCGCAAGTGATGATGAAATCAAAAGAGCATATCGTAAAATGGCCAAGAAATATCACCCGGATATTAACAAAGAAGCCGATGCGGAAGCAAAATTTAAAGAAATCAATGAGGCTTATGAGGTCTTAAGTGATCCACAAAAAAAAGCAACCTATGACCAATTCGGTCATGCCGGTATGGACGGCGCAAGCTTTGGCGGCGGACAAGGGTTTGGCTTTGATGACTTAGGCGATATCTTCGGTTCTTTCTTCGGTGGAGGATTTGGCGGTGGCTCTCGAAGTCGCAGAAATACCGGTCCGATGAAGGGCAATGATCGTTTTATGCAAATGCGTATTGATTTCATGGACGCTATTTTTGGCAAGACAGAAACGATTACGGTAGAATTGGATGAACAATGTGATACTTGCTTAGGCTCTGGTGCAAAAACCAAGGCTGATGTGAAAAGCTGTCCGAATTGTGGAGGCAGTGGTACGGTAACAACGCAGCAGCGTACACCTTTTGGTGTATTTCAATCACAAGGAGTGTGTCCGCAATGTAATGGTAGCGGTAAAAAAATTATCAATAAATGTCCAAAATGTGGTGGTAAAGGCTATGAGCATAAGCGTGTAAAGCTGGATATTAAAATTCCTGCCGGTATTCAAAGCGGGCAGCAGGTGCGTATCGCCAATAAAGGAGAGCGTGGCATCAATGGTGGTCCAAATGGTGATTTGTATATTGAAATCATCGTATCACGCCATAAACAATTTGTACGTGATGGAAATGATATTCGTATCAGTATTCCTATTAGTGTAGTTGATGCGGTACTTGGCTGTAAGATTGATGTTCCGACTGTTTATGGTGATGTAGAATTAAGTATTCCTGCCGGCACGCAGCATGGACAATTGTTCCGTTTAAAAGGAAAGGGTGTAAAATCCTCTCGTGGTCAAGGCGATCAATATGTGGAAATACAGTTGGAAGTGCCTACAAAGCTCAATAGAGATGAAAAGGAATTGTTTGAGAAGATTCGTGATAAGCGTAAGCATGAATCACCATTTGAAAAGTTTAAAAAAGCATTTAAGTAAGTAAAACCTCCCGTTTGGGAGGTTTTAGCTTTTAAACGTTTTTAACAGAGATAGCAAATTATCTTTTGTATTCTGACTTGGATCATCAATAACGGTCTGATAAAGCATTTCCAAGGCTTTTTTTATATCTGCACCTTGATATCCCAATGCGATTATATCATGTCCGTTTACCGCTAAATCTTTTCGTTGAATCATGTCTTGTTCTTTTTGCATCTGCAAAAGCAAAGCTTTCGATGCAAGTATATTTTCAATGAGTTCCTTTTGAAGCTTTGGGTGCTTGGCATGATTATCCGCAAGCTGTATATCAAGTATATCAAGGGCAAGCTCTATGTCGTTATCTAGTTTTGATAGAAAGCGTCGTAAGACTTTGCGTTTTGGGCATACGTAGTAGTCATGAAATGCAATCAGTGTCGTAATATATTTGATGGCAGTATTGGAATAATGGAGCTGTTTCAAACGCTGCTTGGCTATTTCCTTGGAAATTTCCGCATGCCCGTGATAATGCACAATACCTTTTTCATCGAAGCTTTCACAAAGTGGCTTGCCTAAATCATGAAATACGATGGCAAGCTTTTTTTCTAAGTTGTAACCTTTGCTATGGTTTAAGGCAATATCGGTGTGGGTAAATATGTCATACGCATGCCATGGGGTCGGCTGTGGTGCGTCATAAATGCGCTGCATTTCCGGTAATATAAGTTCAAGAACATTGGCCGCTCTTAAAAAATGTAAGGCATTTGGTTTATCGCTGCATAGATATTGATTAAACTCTGCCTGTATGCGTTCTTTTGAAACATAGTCGATATCCATAGCGTGTGTCAGAATTGCTTGCCAGGTTTTTTCTTCAATCGTAAAGGATAATTGAGCTGAAAAGCGTAAGGCACGTAGGATACGTAGGGCATCTTCTTCCATTCGTTTGTTAGGATCTCCTACACAACGTATGGTTCTTCGATGGATATCTTTGATGCCGCAAAAGGGATCGATCAAACCATGAACGGGGTGATAGGCAATTGCATTGATCGTAAAATCACGGCGCTTCAAATCCTCATAAATTGATTTGGTAAAGGATATATTTGCTGGTCTGCGATGGTCGATATAGTCATCTTCTTTTCGATAGGTCGTAATCTCAATAAAGTGTTCTTGGTATATTAGGGTTAGTGTTCCATGAGCGAATCCGGTTGGTAAAATGTGTAAACCTATCTGTTGAAAAAGTGCTATGGTTTCTTGTGGCAGAGCATTGGTGATTACATCATAATCGTGGCAGTTACGCTTACAGATAGCATCACGAACACAGCCACCGACAACGAAGGCTTCATAGCCATTAGCTTCGTAAATTGCGAATATATCGAGTATGTATTGTGGTAGCAGCATGGTTTTCTCCTCCTTGTTTCTTTATTATAATTCGTCTATAATAGCTTGGGAAGTGATGATGTGAAAAAAATAGTGGAAATGACACACGATATTATGCGCAATTATACAAAATCAAAAGGAATTGCGGTTGATTTTACGATGGGGAATGGCTATGATACACTTTTTTTGGCACAGCAGGATTTTGCAAAGGTTATTGCATTCGATATTCAAGAAGAAAGTCTCATGCGTACCAAGGCACTGCTTCAGCAAGAAAAACAGCTTGCGAAGGTAAATCTGATTTGTGATGGACATGAAAATTTAGATGCTTATGTTTCTGCTTTTGATGTAGGTATTTTTAATTTCGGTTATCTTCCGCAAACGGATAAATGTGTAACAACAAAACTTGCGACAAGTAAAATAGCTGTTGAAAAAGCACTTGCATGCTTGGCTGTGCATGGAGTATTGCTATTGGTGTTGTATCCCGGACATGAGGAAGGGAAAAAGGAAGCTGATTATTTCTTAGAAAAAGCTAAAGCGTTGCCAAGCAAACAGTTTGCGATTTGCCATATCGCATTGATGAATAAAAAGCAAGCACCGAGTATTTTGGTGATTGAAAGACAGGCAAAAGGATAAAATTTTCTTTGTTTTTTACATAGAGTTCACATAAAGGGACACACTAAAGTGTGAAAGGAGTGAAATTTATGTTTAAACATGAGAAGAAGCTAATGCACAAGGTGCGTGTCGAGAAGCCAAATCCGCAATATGCGGTGTTGATGCAGGAACAATTAGGAGGCTGTAATGGTGAGTTAAAGGCTGCCATGCAATATTTATCGCAATCCTTTCGTGCGAAAGACCCTGTATTTAAAGATTTATTACTTGATATCGGAACTGAGGAACTTTCACATCTTGAAATTGTTGCGGAGTGTATCAACCTACTAAATGGCGGAGATGTAGATTATAAGAAAATTGATAGTGGGGAATTGGAAACCATGGTAACCTTTGGGTTAAATCCGGCATTGATCAATTCCAGTGGGAATCCATGGACAGCAGATTATGTTACTGTTACCGGAGATTTAGCTGCCGATTTATTGGCGGATATTGCCAGTGAACAGCGTGCAAAGGTCGTATATGAATATTTGTATCGTCAAATTGATGATAAATATGTAAAAGAAACCATCATGTTCTTGTTGGAGCGAGAAGAAGCACATAATGCTTTATTCTGTGAAGCCTTAAATAAAATCACTCATGATGGTTCGAATAAAAACTTCGGAATCAGTGAAGATAGCCGCTTATATTTTGATTTATCAAAGCCGGGACGTTATTTTGATGATCCGAAGCCGGAACCGGTGGAAATGAAAAATGCACCGGGTTGTAGCTGTAAGGATAAAAAGGCAAAGAAGTAGCCTAGGAAGAACTGTGTTTGATAAGAGTCGTTAAAAAACTCAATATAACACAGTTTTTTTCTATCCATGAAATTCAGAGATAAAAAATGGGAAAGGTTAGTAAAATGCAAAATTTTAGCACTCTATAGTTGACAGTGCTAAATAATGTGCTATACTATATTTAGCAGTTAGGTTTATAGAGTGCTAAAGGAGTGATAGATATGAATTTTGAAAAGATGTCAGAAAAGCTGCAGGAGGTTATCATGCAGGCAGTGGAAATCTGCAAGAACTACCAGCATACATCTATTAGTACGATACAGATGCTGAAGGCCATTTTCGAAAATGATGTGCTAGATGGACTATATAAGCGTTTGAATATAGATAAAACTAAAGCACTGGCTATCATTGATGAGGAAATGGCGCGTGTGGCAACTGCCTCTAATGTGAATCCGCAATTTTCTTCTGAGGTAGCAAATGCTTTTCAACAAGCAGAGCAATGGAGCGCTTCGGTAAATGAAAGTTATATGAGCGTTGCGAGTGTTTGGATTGCATTGATGTTCAATAAAAGCTATATTTCCAAGAAATTGGTTAAAGAGTTTCATTTGAAGGAAGCTGATGTGAAAGAGGAAGAATTGAAACGTCGTGGCAATAAAACGATGGATACACCGAATGCCGAGAGCAATTTGGAAGCCTTAAGCAAATACGGTCGTGATTTAGTAGAAGAGGTAAAAAGCGGAAAGATCGATCCGATTATCGGACGTGATGATGAAATTCGTCGTGTAATTCAGATTTTATCTCGTAAGACGAAGAACAATCCGGTGTTGATTGGTGAGCCCGGTGTAGGTAAAACCGCAGTGGTTGAAGGAATTGCTTGGCGTATCATGAAGGGTGATGTTCCGGCTTCTTTAAAGGATAAGAAGCTGATTGAATTGGATATGGGCTCCTTGATTGCCGGCGCAAAGTATCGTGGTGAATTTGAAGAGCGTTTAAAGGCTATTCTTGAAGAAGTAAAAAATGCACAGGGTGGTATCATTCTGTTTATTGATGAGATTCATAATTTGGTTGGAGCAGGGAAAAGTGAGGGCTCCATGGACGCAGGAAATATGCTAAAGCCGATGTTGGCACGTGGAGAGTTGCGTTGTATCGGTGCAACAACCTTTAAAGAATATCGACAGTATATTGAAAAAGATGCTGCTTTGGAACGTCGTTTCCAACGTGTTCAGGTTGCTGAACCTACAGTGGAGGATACCATCAGTATCTTGCGTGGTTTAAAAGATCGTTTTGAATCTTACCATGGGGTGAAAATTTTAGATGAAGCGATTTTGGCAGCCGCAACCTTATCCAATCGCTATATTACCGATCGTTTCTTACCGGATAAGGCAATTGATTTGGTTGATGAAGCTTGTGCAACCTTACGAGTAGAGATGGAATCTATGCCACAGGAGCTTGATGAGCTGCAACGTAAAATCATGCAGCTGCAAATCGAAGAAACGGCTTTAAAAAAGGAAGAGGATAAGAAATCCTTGGAACGCTTGGCGGAAATTCGTCAGGACTTAAAAGAGCTGCAACTGAAAAAAGATGAGCTATATACAAAATGGGAAGATGAAAAGGCTGTTTTGGAGGAAAGTAAAGATGCTAAGGTAAAGTTGGAAAAGGCACGCTTAGATTTGGAACAGGCACAAAATGAAGCTCGTTATGAGGACGCGGCGAAATTACAATACGCTACGATTCCTCATCTTGAAAAGCTTATTAAGGAGCAGGCAGAGAATAATCACGAAGATGCATTGATTCAAGAAACCGTCAATGAAGAAATGATTGCTAAAATTGTTTCTCGTTGGACAGGTGTAGAGGTTGCACGTTTGGTTGAAAGTGAGCGTAAGAAGCTTTTACAGCTAAAGGAAGCCTTGCAAAAGCGTGTAGTTGGGCAAGATCAAGCCTTAGAATTGGTAACTGATGCTATTCTTCGCAGCAAAGCGCAGATTCAAGACGAAAACCGACCAATCGGAAGTTTCTTGTTCCTAGGTCCGACCGGTGTTGGTAAAACCGAGGTTGCTAAAGCATTAGCACAACAGCTGTTTGATAGCGAAAGTCATATCGTACGTATTGATATGAGTGAATATATGGAAAAACACAGCGTTTCCCGTTTGATTGGTGCTCCTCCCGGATATGTCGGTTATGATGAAGGTGGACAGCTGAGTGAAGCGGTACGCAGAAATCCATATTCTATCGTTTTGTTTGATGAAGTTGAAAAAGCTCACCCAGATGTATTTAATGTTTTATTACAGATTTTAGATGACGGTCGCATTACCGATTCAAAGGGTGTAACGGTTGATTTTAAGAACACATTGTTGATTATGACTAGTAATCTTGGCAGTCAATTTGCTTTTGATAGCGAAGGACGCGATGAAAAGTATATGCAGGAAGTTAAGAAATACTTTAAACCGGAGTTTATTAACCGTATTGATGAAATCATTGTATTTAATGCCTTAGATGAAAGTATGCTGTCAAAGATTGCGCACAAATTTATGAATGAGTTGCGTGAACGCTTGGCACACAAGGATATTGAATTGCGTGTAAGTGATGCGGTATATCGAAATATTGCAACGCAGGGTGTGGATCCGGTATATGGAGCTCGTCCGATGAAGCGTTATATTCAGCGTAATATCGAAACCTTGATTGCTCGTAAAATGATTGAAGGCAATGCCGGAAAAGATAGTGTGATTTCGGTTGATGTCCAAAACGATGCGTATGTCGTTCATATTGAAGATAAAGAATAACAGTGGCCGAAGCTGCTGTTTTCTTTATAAATACTTGACTTTTTTTGATGGTATGGCTATGCTACAAGCAAGGTAGGTGAAGGTATGTTGATTTTGATATCTCCGGCTAAGCGTATGCGCAGTCATGTGGATTTTCTTGATGCGAAAGGAAAGCCTCCTTTTTTGAAACAAAGCAAGCGTTTGTTAGAGGAATTAAAGACGAAAGGGCTAGTGGAAATTCAACATCTTTTACATTGTAATGAAGGTATTGCCAAGGAAGCGATGCAACAATATCAATCCATGGATATAGAATATGGTAAGGTTCCGGCTTTATTGGCGTTTGATGGAATTCAATATACCTATATGCGACCGGATTTGTTTTCCGATGAAGCCTTTTGTTATTGTGAACAGCATCTGTATATTCTTTCCGGTTTTTATGGGGTGTTAGGCAGCATGGACGGAGTTTGCCCTTATCGTTTGGAGTTAGATAATCCATTCTCCGCATCTTTTTGTAAGAACTTATATGCGTATTGGAAAGATGACTTGTATCGTTATGTTGCGGCAAAAGATTCTTGCTTACTTGATCTTACCAGCAAGCAATATGGAAAAATTATCAAACGCTATCAAGATGACGATGTACGTATTGTTACCTGTCGTTTTTATGAAAAGGAGCCGAGCGGATTAAAGGAAAAGGGTGTTTATGTGAAAATGGCAAGAGGAGAAATGGTACGCTGGTTGGCAGAATCAAATATCACGAGGGTGGAGGACGTAAAAGCATTTTCGCAGTTAGGATATAGCTACAGTGAACAGCATTCGCATCATGAGGAATTTGTTTTTATAAGAAACGCCAAGAGATGAATTTTGTGGAATCATGTTATTTTATAGGCGTAGCTTGAAATTTTAGATAGAACAGTTTACACTATACAAGGAGTTTCGAATGGAGGAGCTATGTTTGGATATATCGTTGTGAATAAGCCGGAGTTGAAAATAAAGGATTTTGATGTGTATCAGTCTTTTTATTGTGGCCTTTGCCGTAGCCTTCATAGCATGTTTGGACGTCGCTCGCAAATTACATTGAATTATGATTTGACTTTTTTGGCTGTTTTATTAAGTGGCCTATACGAACCTAAGCAAACGCTTCATGAGGAGCGCTGTATTGTTCACCCAATGCAAAAACATAAAAAGCTTGCGAATCCATGCATCGAATATGCCAGTGAAATGACAGTTGTTTTAACCTATTTGAAATGTGAAGATGATTGGTTAGATGAGAGACGCTATACAAGTTTTACCATGAGAAAGCTGTTAGCAAAAAGCTATCGGCAATTGGAAAGAAAGTACCCCGAAAAGATAAAACGTATTGAACAGGCTTTAAAGGAAATTCATGTCTTGGAGCAGCAGCAATCCCATGATATTGATTTGCTTGCGAAATGCTTTGGAGCGGTTATGGGGGAAATTGTTTGTATGAAAGAGGACGAATGGAAGCATAGGCTGTATGAATTGGGCGACTATTTGGGACGTTTTGTATATTTGTTAGATGCTTATGATGACATTGAGCGAGATATTCAAAAAAAGCAGTTTAACCCATTGATGGAACTATATGCACAAAAAGACTTTGATAAGCGTGTGCAGGCAATGTTAGAAATTATGATTGCAAAGTGTGCGGAAGCTTTTGAAGGCTTACCGATTTTAGAATATATAGATATTTTAAGGAATATTTTATATTCCGGTGTTTGGTCAAAATATGAAATGATTAGAAAGAAAAGATTAGGTGAAGAAGATGCAGGATCCATATAGTATCCTTGGCGTTGCTCATAACGCCAGTGATGAAGAAATAAAAAAAGCATATCGCCGGCTGGTAAAAAAATATCACCCGGACGTGAATAAAAATCCGGGCGCAGAAGAAAAGTTTAAAGAAATTCAAAATGCCTATGATACCATTATGGACGCTAAAAAACGAGGCGATAGCGGTAATTTTTGGCAAAATACATATAGCTATAACAGCTATGGCAATAGTGGCGGTATGAATGACTATCAAAGCGTTGTAAGTTTGTTGAACGCCATGCGCTATGCAGAGGCAAATCAAATTTTACAACAGATGCAGACACGTGGTGCAGATTGGTATTATTTAAGTGCGATTGCCAACTATGGTATGGGAAATCAGATTGCGGCAATGGACTATGCTGAAAGGGCATGTCAAATGGATCCGGCGAATCAACAGTATCGTCAGCTTTATGCACAGCTATCTAATGCTCGAGGACGTTATCAAAATATGCGTGGAGGATATACGGTTAGCGGAAATGATTTCTGTTGTCGTTTGATTGCCTGCAGCATGTGCTTTAATTGCTGTGGCGGAGGATTTTTCTGTATATAAGATTCGATAAAGACATATCCTAAAAGAATAGGAGGGTGGCGATGAAGATAAAGCATATTATATGGGATTGGAATGGAACATTGTTAGATGATTTAGATGTCAGTATGGCAGCTTTGAATGAGGTTTTAAAAAGTGAACAGCTTCCGCTAGTTTTGGATAAAGAGGAATATCGCCAGTATTTTCAATTTCCGGTTATTAAATATTATGAAAAGGTCGGCTTTGATTTTGCCAAAACCCCCTTTGATGTTTTAGCAAAGCGTTATATGGATTACTATCAGCCTCATAGCTTCGCCTGTCCACTGCATGAGGGAGCTGTAGAGCTTTTAAAGGATTGCCGAGAAAAAGGAATCCATCAATCCCTTCTTTCGGCTACCAAGCTAGATTTTCTTTTCCGTCAAATTGATCATTATGGAATACGTTCGTATTTTGAACATATTTGCGGTTTGGATAATAGCCATGCGCATTCAAAAGCAGAGTTGGCAAAAGCGTTTGTATCAAAAAATCATTTCGATCGCTCTTGTACGGTTTTTATAGGAGATAGTGTGCATGATTATGAGGTCGCAAGCTATGCAGGGTGTCGTTGTATTTTGATTGCCAACGGACATGAACATATCTCAAAGCTAGAAGCATGCGCTACGCCGGTGCTGAAGGATATCTATGAATTGAAAAAACTATTATCGGCAGTGTGAAAAGCATTGCCTTTTTTGAAAGCTCTCGCTACAATAAAGATAATAAGGTAAGGAGGGGTTGTCATGGCAACACCACATAATGAAGCTTCTTTCGATGAGATTGCCCGCATTGTTTTGATGCCGGGAGATCCATTGCGTGCGAAGTATATCGCCGAGCATTATTTAAGTGAAGCAGTTTGCTTCAACACAGTACGTAATATGCTTGGATATACCGGTTATTATAAAGGTAAGAAAATCAGTGTTATGGGAAGTGGTATGGGAATGGCAAGCATCGGTATTTATTCCTATGAGCTATTTCATGATTACGATGTGGAGTATATTCTTAGAATCGGCAGTGCCGGTGCTTATAGTGATGAATTACAGCTGTTTGATATGGTACTGGCGGAAAGTGCTTGGAGTGAATCCACTTATGCCAAAGCGCAGGGAGGAGAAACAAGTGATGTATTGTATCCGAGCTTAAAAATGAATGCGTGTATTCGAAAAAATGCCGATAAGCTAGGAAAACCATTGCATATCCACCGCATTCATTCCAGTGATGTATTTTATCATGAAGCGAATGTTCCCGATTGTGAGGATTTTTGTAAGGAACATGGCTGTATGTGTGTAGAAATGGAAAGCTTTGCCTTGTTTCATAATGCCAAGCAGTTAGGAAAACAGGCGGCTTGTCTATTGACGATTTCCGATTCTTTGATTACTCATCAGGCAACAAGTGCGAAAGAGCGAGAAACCTCTTTTCATGAAATGATGGAGCTGGCTTTTGAAAGTGCCATCGCCTTGGTGTAGCTTATGAAGTATAAACGTATATTCACGATCGTGATTGATAGTTTGGGAATCGGAGCCATGGAAGATGCGGCTATGTATGGTGATGAAGGCAGCGATACCTTAGGACATATTGATGAGAAAATGGAGTCCTTTCATATACCGAACCTGCGCAAATTGGGCTTGGCGAATTTGCACCCCTTGAAGCATGTAGCGCGGATCGAAGAACCAATCGGTTTATATACACGCTTAAAGGAACAAAGTGCAGGTAAGGATACCATGAGCGGACATTGGGAAATGATGGGTTTGCGTATTCAAAAACCATTTCAAACTTTTAGTGAAAACGGATTTCCTAAAGAATTGATTGCGGAGCTGGAAAAGCGTACCGGACGTCATATCATCGGTAATAAGGCTGCCAGTGGTACGGAGATATTGAAGGAACTTGGAGAGCGGGAACTGAAATATAACGAGCTGATCGTTTATACATCGGCTGATAGTGTTTTACAAATTTGCGGACATGAGGAATATATGGGGCTAGATACCTTGTATGAGTATTGTCGTATTGCGCGGGAATTGACCATGGAGCCAAAATGGCGGGTTGGACGTGTGATTGCACGACCATATATCGGTAAAGATGCGCATAGCTTTCAAAGAACGAGCAATCGCCATGATTATGCTTTAAAGCCGTTTGGAAAAACAGCTTTAAATGTATTGTGTGAAGCAGGCTATGATGTGATCGGTATCGGCAAGATTCGTGATATTTTCGATGGGGAAGGTATTCGTGAAGCATATACATCGAAAAGCAGTATCGAGGGTATGGATCAAACCATTGCGCTGGCACAAAAGGATTTTTGTGGCTTATGCTTTGTGAATTTAGTCGATTTTGATGCGAAATGGGGGCATCGTCGCGATCCGCTTGGATATGGCAAGGAACTAGAAGCCTTCGATTGCAAGCTGGGGGAACTGTTACAGGTGTTGAAAGATGATGATTTATTGATGATTTGTGCCGATCATGGCAACGATCCGATCTTTAAGGGCAGTGATCATACCCGAGAATATGTACCTCTGTTATTGTATGCAAAGCATTTTAATCATACCGGAAGATTACGTGATGGTGATAGCTTTGCGCTGATCGGAGCTACCATTGTGGATAATTTTGGTTTAACAATGCCAAAGGGTACGATTGGCACAAGCATCTTAAAGGAATTATAGAAGGCTGTTTCTAGGGGTTAAAAAACAGAAAAAGGAGATTTTTAATGGCTGTTTCATTCAACCATGTTAGAAATCTCCGTTTTTTTATAAGGAAGTAAGTCTTAATCGGATAGCGCCTTTTTCCAAAATGCCTGTGTAGAGGAGCGAACCTCTTGCGGTGTATGAACAATGGTGTAGGGGTGCAGATGCGAAGGTAAAGCACCTCGATAATGCAGGCTGGTATAACGTTCATCAATAAATAGTAAAATACCCTTATCTTCATGAGAGCGAATCAAACGTCCGGCAGATTGCAAAATCTTATTCATACCGGGATATTGGTAGGCATAGGCGTAGCCTTGTTGATTTTCTTCATCGAAATGTTGGCGAATTAAATCGGAATAAGGATTAATCTGTGGCAAACCGACACCGACGAGAATAACACCGATTAAGGCATCGCCTTTTAAATCGATTCCTTCACTAAACATACCGCCGCAAACACAGAAATAAAGACGCAAATGCTTGCTGATTTGGAATTGAGCAAGAAAGGTTTGTTTTTCTTCTTCTGTCATATCCTGCTGTTGATAAAAGACATCAATATCCGGATAGCTTTTTATGAAATGCTCGTAAAGCTGCTTCATGTAGGCATAGCTTGGCGCAAAGAGAATATAATTTCCGTTTCGTTGGGTTATGGTGGCATATAATAGCTCACAGATAGCATCAATGCTTTGCGAGCGTTGACGATATCGTGTGGAAATTTGATTGGCAATCATAACGTGGACATGCTCTTTTGGAAAAGGAGAGGGTAATGATAGACGTTTGGAATCATGATTACCGCCAAGCAGAGTTAAATAGTAGTCAATTGGCGAGAGAGTGGCGCTGAAGAAGATGGTAGCACGTCCTTTGCGTAAAATATTTTTGATTGGCTGGGAAGGATTCATACAGTATTGGCGTATCCATACATCTTGCTTTTGACGTTGGATACAGGTGGTGAAATGCTCGTCATAAAATTCAGCAATTCGCTGATAATGGAGAGCTTTGAAATATAACTCACGAAGTGCATCTTCCATTTCGTTTTCATGGATACCTTCCAGATATTCGTTAAGCTCGTTGGTAAGCTTTTCAAGGCATTGTAAGAAAAAGGGCATTGCTTCCTTTTGGGCGAGAAAGTCTAGTTGTTTTTCTTCGCATTGCTTGCGTAAAGAGATGAATTGCTTGTTGAGGTGATGATGAGCTTTATGCAACTTTGCAAAGCTTTTTGGAATATAAGCCTTGATGATTTGAAAATCCTGTTTGGAAAGCTCTGCGCTATACATTTCTCTTGCTCGATCAACTAGGTTATGTGCTTCGTCAACAAGGAAGAGGTAGTTTCCTTTGTCGATAAAAAAGCGTTTGAGATATACGCGAGGATCAAAGACATAGTTGTAATCTCCGATGATTACATCGCTGTATTCACAAGCATCTAATCCTAGTTCAAAAGGACAAACAACATATTTTTTGCCATATTCTACAAGCCTTTCGTAATCTATGAAATCATGTTGGGTGATGAGCTCATACAAAGCATTTTTATTACGGTTATAATATCCTTTCGCATAAGGACAATTTTGCGGATCACAGTTTCTTTCGGCTAATAAACAAATTTTATCTTTAGCGGTAATAGCGACACTTTTAAAATGCAGATTTTGCTTGTATAGCTGCTGCAAAGCGTCATAGGCAACTTGTGCGGTTATATTTTTGGCACATACATAAAAGATTTTTTCGATTTTTCCCTCACCGATGGCTTTTAATCCTGGAAAGAGTGTGGAAATTGTTTTGCCGATACCGGTGGGAGCTTGTGCGAATAGAATGTCGTGATCTAAAATGGTCTTATATACCGCTATGGCAAGCTTACGCTGTCCCTTGCGATATTCTGGAAACGGAAAAACCAACCGCTGTAAATCGGAAGTGCTTGTGGTGTGGATAGTATGCGATATATTTGCCCAACGCAAGTATTGCTTTAAAGTATCAAGATAGAAGTCTTTAAGTTCTTGAAAGGTTTTGACTTGATCGAAACTTTTGATTTTCTGTTCGTTGATTTGATAATAGGTCAAGCGTATCGTAAGTTGTGTACATGCATGGTTACAAAGATAGAAATAGCCATAACAGTAGGCTTGCGCCAAGTGGACAAGCTGTCTTTCTTCCAGCTGTTCATAAGGTATGGCAGTTGATTTGATTTCCTCTAAAATAACTTGGTGATCTTGAATAATAATCCCATCGGCACGTCCTTCAATGGTAAAGCAAACATTATCAAGCGTCGTAGTGTTGGATAAAAAAACCTCGCTTTGATAATGTTCACCGCCCTGTGCTTGTAGTTGGCGATGAATTCGACTTCCCAAATTGGCGCGTTCGATATTGTTAAAGGAGGCGATTAAATCTCCGCTTTGATAAACGAATTCTACTAACGTACGTACCGACATTTTACAGCTTATCATTTCATTACCTCCCGATATGTATATTTTATTTGTTTTCAAAATGAAATTCAATGTATAATAAATGCGAGCTTTCACATTTTTATGGATAAGAATGAAATAGTATCGCAAAGCTGTAATTGCTTTTTGAATTACTCATTTGTTTGTAGTATATAGAAAAACAGTGATAGCTAAAGGTTGAATTAAAAAATAGCGAAGTCTGCAAGAGGAGAAATAGAAAAGAGGTGGCAATATGAGAGAAATCGTGATTGGAAAAAATGACTGTGATCAGCGTGTGGACAAATTCTTAAGTAAGGCACTTCCCACGCTTCCCAAAAGCCTAATGTATAAAGCAATACGCAATAAAAAAATCAAGGTCAATCGGAAGCGCTGCGAAATTTCTCAGCGTTTGCAAGAGGGAGATACGATGCAGCTGTTTTTAGCGGAGGAGTTTTTTATGACGCAAATAGATACTGCGTTTTTAAAGGTTCCAAGTGAGTTGGATATCGTTTATGAAGATGAAAACTTATTGATCGTTAATAAGGCGAAGGGACTGCTTGCCCATCGTGATCAAAAGGTGGG
The DNA here is from genome assembly GCF_000154285.1 of Amedibacillus dolichus DSM 3991. Lineage (GTDB taxonomy): Bacteria > Bacillota_I > Bacilli_A > Erysipelotrichales > Erysipelotrichaceae > Amedibacillus > Amedibacillus dolichus. The sequence goes on from NZ_DS483477.1 coordinate 239,334, forward strand.
ACAGGATAATCTTATGGATCGCATTTTGCATTATTTATATATTCATAAGGAATATGATCCGCGTATGGAAAACAGCTTTGTCCCGGCTTTGTGTCATCGCATTGATCGCAATACGCAGGGACTTGTCATTGCAGCGAAAAATGCTGCCAGTTTGCGTGCTATGAATGCCCATATCAAGCAAAGGAAAGTAAGAAAAAAATATGTATGCATTGCACAAGGTGTGTTTGATAAGCGACAGGAGCACGTTTTATTGTATCATTGTAAAACGAAGGATAATGTTGCGCATATTTTGCCATACCCTAAGGAAGGCTATAAGCCTATCGAAATCAACTATCAGATAAAGGAGCAAAAAAAGCAGTATGCCTTGGTAGAGGTAGAATTGTTAAGTGGTAAGAGCCATCAAATTCGAGCGATGTTGGCATATCTTTCGCACCCTTTGTATGGTGATGTCAAATATGGGGCGAAGCATACGGCTGCTAAACATTATCAAATGCTTTGTGCATATCGAATCGAATTTGTTTGGAAGCAGGAAGATGTATTGGCGAATATGAGAGGGCGTGTCATAGAGCTGGATAAGATTGATTTAATAGATACTTTTCATGCTTTGAAATAGTAAAACGACTCTTTGGAAAATGACAGGACAATAAAGATCTTGTCTTTTTTTTGTAGGGAAATATGATGGAAAATAATGGTTTTTTGATGTGCTGAAATCTTTAAGAATATGACTTGAAAGTGTGTTGTAAAAGGTTTATACTTTCAACGTAGTAAAAGAGCAAGAAGGAGGTAATCGCTTTTGGATAGAATATTAAAGGATATTGTAGCAGCGGATAAAGAAGCTCGTAAAAGGGTGCAGGAGAAAAAGACGGAATGCTTGAATATTCAGCATCTTGTGGAAGCGAAAAAAGCGGAAACCAAAGCGAAATACGAGCAGGAAAATCTTGCGTTGCTGGAGGCAAAAAAGCAAGCCTTTGAGGTAGAAAAAGCACAGGCTTTAAAAGCAGCAAAGCAGGAATTTGATAAACAAGCCGAGGCTCTAAAGCAAACATATAAAGCTCATAAAGATGAATGGGTCCAACATATTTATGAACATTGTATTCATCAATAAGGTCATTAGCAAGGGAGGTGGTGCTTGTGAGTAAAGCGAGTGGAGCCATTATCGCCAAAGCGAAGGCAATGTATGGAGCGAACTTAAAGGAAGCAGATTATCTTGAGCTTGTACGCAAGCACAGTGTAGCGGAAGTGGTGTCGTATTTAAAAAATGAAACGAACTATCGAGATATTTTGAAAGATGTTCGTGAAAACAATATTCATCGCGGACAGCTAGAGGTCTTGTTGCGAGAGGAATTGTTTCAGCGACAGTTGGCACTTTATCGCTATGCTGATGCTTCCTTGAAGGACGTTTTCCATGTCCAGTTGGAAGAAGTTGAAATCGAACTGATTTTAAATTGTGTGCGAATGCTTATTTCCGATTCTTTTGCGGAAGGAATTGCCGATTTACCGTTCTTTCTTAAGGATTATTTGAATTTTTCCCTTGTTGATTTAGGGAAGGTTCGCTCCTATGAGGAATTGTTGGCACTGTTGGCTAAGACACATTACGCATCAATTTTAATGAAGCATCGCTGCCAAAGAGGTGAAGAACTGAAGTTGAACTATGCACATATTGAGCATGATTTAATGCAGCTATACTATGAGCGAATGCTTGCAAGTATTCAAAGACAAAAAAGCAAGAAGGTGCGAAAGCAGCTGCAAGAGCTGGCAACGGCATTATTGGATTTTGATAATCTGACAAAAATTTATCGTTTAAAGAAATATTTTCATTTAAGCGATGATTTGGTTCGCTCCTCCCTCATGGAAGTGCAAGGCTATCATTCCAAAGTTCCATTAGAGGAAATGATCGCTTGCAGTGATGAGCAAGCCATGCGCAAATGGCTGCATACATGTAAGTATCATGTGGAACTGCAAGAGCATGACTATATAGAGCAGGGTTTTGAAAAAATACGTTATAAAGAAGCCGGTAAGCTATTTCAATATTCCTTAGATGCCTATACGGTTTACAGCAGCTATCATCTGATGATGCGGCAGGAATTGGAAAATTTGATTCATATTATTGAGGGAATTCGTTATCAGGTTCCCTGTGAGGAAATTGAAAAGCAATTGATTTATTAAGAAAGGAGACTCCCATGGCAATAGCAAAAATGAAGCTGGTTAGTATCAGTGGCGACAATGAGTATTTAGATGATGTGCTGCTGCGGTTTGTGGATTTGGATTGTATGCACCCGGAACCGGCGAGTAAGTTTGTGGACAGTGTGCATGGACTAACAACATTAAATGATGAAAATCCAGTCAGCGAGCTGCTGAATCATTTTTATGAAATTGTTGAAGATATGAAGCTCGATGTTAAGGAAATGAAATCGCGTGATAAGGATTATGATGTCAAAAAGATGCAGGAAACACTAGACACTTATTATCATCGTTATAGCAAGGCTTTAGCGGTGCGTAAGGATTTGGAAAAGGTGATTCATGAAAATGAAGATGCCTTGGTACAGGTACGCAATATCGAAAGCAGTGATCTGAATTTAGATGATTTATTCGAATGTGAATATATTAAGATTCGTTTTGGACGCTTGCCGCTAGACAGTGTGGAAAAACTGCAATATTATCGAAATCACCCGTTTGTGTTTAAATCATTTAACAGTGATCAAACCTATAGCTGGTGTGTGTATATTACAACTGCGAAATTTGAAGGCGATGTAGATAATATTTTTTCATCTTTGTATTTTGAACGTATCCGCATACCGGAATTTGTTCACGGTACTCCAGAGCGAGCGAAGGAAATGCTGCAAGAGGAAATTGACAGCGATGTCTTGCAGCTTGCCCATGTCGATGAGGTAATGGAAGCAATCAAAGCGGAATGCAGTGATGAATTTGCTTATATCAAAGCGGAATTGGAATTTATCAATCATACGTATGAGGCTCGTAAGTATGTGGTAGGTTTAGGGGAGCGCTTTTCGATCATCGGTTTTGTGGCGGAAGATGATATTGAAAAATTAAAAGCAATTTATGCAGATTTGAAAGAGGTGGATATTGAAGTGCGTCCGGCGCATAGTGATAAGCGTTTGTCGCCGCCAACCAAGATTAAGAATGGGTGGTTTGCCAGGCCTTTTTCGATGTTTGTAGAAATGTATGGGGTACCGGAATACGGCAGCTTTGATCCAACACCGTTTGTCGCAATTACATATTCTTTATTGTTCGGTATCATGTTCGGTGATTTAGGACAGGGAGCGGTGTTGATGCTGGTCGGTTATCTTGCTTATAAATGGAAGGGTATGCGACTTGGAGAAATCGGTGTGCGAATCGGAATTATGTCTTGTATCTTTGGAACCATTTACGGCTCGGTATTCGGAAATGAAACTTTGTTGAATCCGTTGTATGAAACCTTATTTCACATGGAAGAAAAGCCGATTGAGATCATGACGAGCGAGTTTATTCCTATTTTACTGATCGTATCGATTATTATCGGTGCGGTACTGATGCTGATTAGTATGGTGATGAATATTATATTGCAATGGAAAAATCACAATATCGGAGAAATGCTGTTCTCTCACAATGGAATTGCCGGCTTGATTTTTTATGGCTCACTTGTCGGTGGTGCGGGACTACAGTTAGGACTTGGTATCAATGTTTTCGGAAATAAGCTTTATATTTTAGGATTGATTCTTGTGCCGCTTATCGTTATTTTCTTGAAAGAGGCCTTGATCCATAAGCTGGAGCATGAAAAGCTGTTTCCAAATGGCTTTGGCGCTTATTTTACCGAAAGTTTCTTTGAATTGTTTGAAATCTGTTTATCGTATGTAACCAATTCGATTTCTTACCTGCGTGTCGGAGGCTTTGTTTTATCCCATGCCGGTATGATGATGGCTGTAACGCTTTTGATGAGCATGGCAGGAAGCGGAAGTCTTTTCGTGGCAATACTGGGAAATATCTTTGTTATGTGCTTGGAAGGACTGATTGTCGGTATTCAGGTGCTTCGTCTTGAATTTTATGAAATGTTCTCTCGCTATTTTACAGGCAGAGGAATTGCGTTTAATGCTATGAATAACTAAGGAGGAAAATGTTATGTTGACTATGTTTGAAATGCTATTACCATTGATTTTGATTGTTTTGATTACGTTGCCGCTGATTCCGGTGTTTAAAGGAAAGAAAAGCATCTCTACGGCAAAGCGTCGTATGCTTACACATGTATGTTGCTTTTTCGCAATACTTTTGGTATCTGTTTTCTTTACGGCAACAAAGGCGCATGCCGCTATGGAGGGTGCGGAAACAACGGTATCGTTAGGAGCAGGTCTTGGCTATATCGCTGCGGCTTTGGCAACCGGCTTATCTGCACTTGGTGCCGGTATTGCCGTTGCGGCTGCTGCTCCGGCAGCAATCGGAGCTTTTTCCGAAAATGAAAAGAACTTCGGTAAATCTATGATTTTCGTTGCGATGGGTGAAGGTGTTGCAATTTACGGTTTGTTGATTTCTATTATCATCGTTTTGATGAAACTATAGAATTGTAGGAGCGATATGAAATTTTATCTGTTAAGTGATAACATTGATACACAGATGGGAATGCGTTTGGCCGGTATTGAGGGCGTTGTTGTGCATGAGCGCCGTGAGGTGTTAGAAGCACTTGAAAAAGCGATGCATATAGAAGATATAGCGGTTATATTGATTACTACCAAACTTGTGCAAACCTGTCCGAATGTTATCTCGGAATTGAAGCTAAGACAGAAAAAACCGCTGATTGTCGAAATACCGGATCGCCATGGCTCTACCGATATCGGAGAGGTTATGGACGCCTATGTATCGGAAGCAATCGGGGTAAAGCTATGAGGTGAACAAAATGCTAGATGATAAAATAAAAATCGAGGACTATTTTGTGGAAGAAATCAAGCGTGTCAGTCAATTGGAAATTGATGCACTTGATGAACAAATCAAAAAAGCACATGAGGAATCCTTTACGCAAATGCAGAAGGAGCTTGCAAGTGAGGCTGCTTATGAACGTGAAAGTCGCATGAAGGAACTGGAAAGCGAGCAAAGCATAGAACTTAGCAAATTACAGGAAAAGCTGCATCATGATTTGCTTGCCCAACGCTCGGCAATTGCTGAGGAAGTATTTGCAGCGGTACGATCAAAATTGATAGATTTTACGCAGAGCAAAGAATATGAAACATATTTGTTGGATAAGGTAAAAGAAGCAGCTGCATTAGGGTATGGAGAAGCATGCTTATATGTTGGTAAAAAGGATTTTAAGCGCCTTTCTGCTTTATGTGAAGCCTTTGGAAAATGCGAAGGTAAGATCGATGAAGATATTGTACTAGGTGGATTGCGTGTGGAATATGAGGCACAGGGAATTGTGTTAGATGAAAGCTTTGATACGAGTTTAGAAGAACAAAAGGAATGGTTCTATGCCAATGCAGGATTGTATGTGAAGTAATCCAAGATAGGCAAGAGGTGATAATGTGAGTGAAAATGTAATTTATTCAATTAACGGACCGGTTGTAAAGGTAAAGGATACAAAAGATTTTTCAATGCTTGAAAAAGTTTATGTCGGACACAAGCGTCTGATGGGAGAAGTAATTTCCGTTTCTAAAGCCGCTACTACGATACAGGTATATGAATCCACAACCGGTTTGCAGCCGGGAGAACCGGTGGAAGCAACCGGCGGACCGATTTCCGTAACGCTCGGACCGGGGATTTTACGCAATATTTTTGATGGAATCGAACGTCCTTTAAAAGCAATTGCCGAAACATCAGGAGCATTTATTGCGACCGGAAGTGATGTTGCACCACTTGATGAGGAAGCTTTATGGGACGTTACGGTTCAGGTGGAAATCGGCGATATGGTGAAAGGTGGACAAGTGTATGCGACCATTCCGGAAACCGATCTGATCGAGCATCGTTGTATGATTCCGCCATTTATGAGTGGGGAAATTATCGAAGTTGCGGAAAACGGGAAATATCGTATTCATGATAAAATCGTTAAGCTACGTGATGAGAAGGGAATCGTTCATGAGCTAAGTCTTATACAGAAATGGCCGATCAAGCAGGCACGTCCGGTAACCAAGCGTTTGCCAATCAGCGTACCTCTGATTACCGGACAACGAATTTTCGATACCCTATTTCCGATTGCCAAGGGTGGTACGGCTGCTATCCCCGGTGGCTTTGGAACAGGAAAGACCATGACGCAGCATCAATTGGCAAAATGGTGCGATGCCGATATCATCGTATATGTCGGCTGCGGAGAACGCGGAAATGAAATGACACAGGTGCTAGAGGAATTTTCCGAATTGATCGACCCTAAATCCAATCGTCCTTTAACAGATCGAACGGTATTGATCGCAAATACCTCCAATATGCCGGTTGCAGCACGTGAAGCAAGCATTTATACCGGTTTAACATTGGCGGAGTATTATCGCGATATGGGATATCATGTAGCTATTATGGCAGATTCGACTTCACGTTGGGCTGAAGCATTGCGCGAAATCAGCGGACGTTTGGAAGAGATGCCGGCAGAAGAAGGTTTTCCTGCTTATCTTCCTTCCCGTATTTCACAATTTTATGAGCGTGCCGGTTATATGGAAACCTTAAATCATCAAAACGGATCGGTAACGATCATCGGTGCCGTGTCTCCTCAAGGAAGCGATTTTTCGGAACCGGTAACGCAAAATACAAAGCGATTTGTACGATGCTTTTGGGCACTTGATAAGGCACTTGCTTATGCAAGACATTATTTTGCAATCAATTGGAATGAATCCTATTCGGAATATGTAACGGATCTATCGAAATGGTATAACAAAAACGTTCATGAACGCTTCTTGCGAAACCGCCAACAGATCATGAGCCTTTTAGCTGAAGAAACAAAACTGATGGAAATCGTAAAGCTGATTGGTAGTGATGTACTTCCGGAGGATCAAAAGCTGGTCATTGAGATTTGCAAGGTCATTCGTGTCGGTTATTTGCAGCAGAATGCTTTTCATGCGGAGGATACATATGTTCCGTTAGAAAAACAACTGCGTATGATGGATATCATTTTATATTTATATAAGAAAAGTAAAGAATTGATAGCTACCGGGAAACCGATTAGTGAGGTAGCTGCACAAGGAATTTTCGAAAAGGTAACAAAAATGAAGTACGATGTGCCAAATGATCACATTGAAATGTTTGATGATTATTATGCAATGATTGATGAAGCCATTGCAAAGGTTGCGTAAGGAGGTTAGCCTATGAGCATTCAATATATGGGGCTGAGTGAAATCAGCGGACCGCTAATCTTTTTGGACCATGTGCAAAATGCAAGCTATGAAGAAATGGTAGAAATCAAATGCGGTGATGGGACGACTCGTTATGGACGTGTTGTTCAGCTTGATGGACAGCGTGCTGCTGTTCAAGTATTTGAAGGGACAAATGCAATGTCGCTTACAAATACCAAAACAAGGTTTACCGGAAAACCGATGGAGCTTGCTTTATCAAAAGAACTGCTTGGCAGAGTTTTCAGCGGCAGTGGAAAAGCAATTGACGGATTGCCGGAAATTTATGCCCAAAAGCGTGCAGATATCAATGGACAGCCATTAAATCCGGTTTCTCGTGTGTATCCGAGAAACTATATCAATACCGGAATCTCCAGTATTGATGCCTTAACGACCTTGATTCGAGGGCAGAAGCTGCCGATTTTTTCGGGAAGTGGTATGCCGCACAATGAGTTAGCTGTGCAGTTGGTAAAACAGGCGAAGATCGCCGATGGTGATGGCAAGAACTTCTGTATTGTATTTGCGGCAATGGGTGTTAAAAATGACGTAGCCGATTACTTTAAACGTAGCTTTGAGGAAGCAGGAGTTATGGATCGTGTCGCTATGTTTGTGAATTTATCCAATGATCCGATTATCGAGCGTACCTTAACCCCGCGCTGTGCTTTAACGGCAGCAGAATATCTTGCGTATGAGCATGATATGCATGTGCTTGTTATTTTGACCGATATAACCTCTTATTGTGAAGCTTTACGTGAGTTTTCCAGCAGTAAGGGAGAAATTCCCGGACGAAAAGGATATCCCGGATATTTATATTCGGATTTAGCTTCCTTATATGAAAGAGCCGGTATTATCAAAGGTGCTAAAGGAAGTGTTACTCAAATTCCGATTTTGACAATGCCTAATGATGATATTACCCACCCAATCCCGGATTTAACAGGATATATTACGGAAGGACAAATCGTACTTGATCGTTCGTTAAATCAAATGGGAATTTATCCACCGGTCGGTATCCTGCCCTCTCTTTCACGTCTGATGAAGGACGGCATTGGAGAAGGCTATACAAGAAAGGATCATTCTGATGTTTCCAATCAGTTGTTTGCGGCTTATGCGAAAGTACAAGATGCCCGTAGCCTAGCATCGGTTATCGGAGAAGATGAATTAAGTGAGATCGATAAAAAGTATATGATGTTTGGTTCCTATTTTGAACAGTATTATCTGAATCAAGGGGCAGATGAAAATCGTAGTATAGAAGAAACCTTAGATTTGGGTTGGGACTTGTTGTCGATTCTTCCACGTGAAGAGTTGGATCGTGTGGATAATGAAGTATTGGATCAATTTTATAACCATGAAAGAGCAGTTCAGCGTTTTGGTATAAAAGAAGAAGTTATTATTGCGGAGTTAGCGTAGGATAGGTAGCTGCTATGGCGAATAAACAGGTCTTTCCGACAAAAGGAAATTTAATCGCAACCAAAAAATCCAATGCTTTGGCTCACATGGGATACGAATTGATGGATCGCAAGCGTAATATTTTAATTCGTGAAATGATGGGACTATTAGATGATGTTAAGCTGCTGCGCGATGAAATCACACAAACCTATGCAGAAGCGTATCGAGCCTTACAGCTTGCCAATATGTCCTTGGGAGTAATTTCCGCAATGGCAGAAGCAGTACCGATCGATACTGGACTGCATGTAAGCTATCGTAGTGTGATGGGAGTGGAGATTCCTAAGCTTAGCTATGATAAGCAGGAAATTAAGCCGACGTATGGTCTTGAGCGAGCTAATTCAAAGCTAGACTATGCATATACTTGTTTTCAAAGAGTAAAAGAAATGAGCGTTGTGTTAGCGGAGGTTGAAAACAACGTCTATCGTTTAGCAAATGCAATTCGTAAATCACAAAAACGTGCCAATGCTTTGAAAAATATCGTTATTCCGGAATTTGAACATAATATCAAATTTATTACCGATGCTTTGGAAGAAAAAGAACGTGAGGAATTTTCGCGTCAGAAGGTTATTAAAAGAAATAAAGATTCACAAATGCAAATGGAGCGTAAATAGCGTTCCATTTCTTATTTTATAGAGGATATTTTAAAAGGAAATAGCATTTTCTTGAATTTTCTATAAATTTTAATAAAAAAATTAAAAAAAGACTTGCATAACTTCAAGTTATTTGTTATTATATTAAGGCACTGATGAAGTGCTGAAAATAGTGCGCCCATAGCTCAACTGGATAGAGCGTTTGACTACGGATCAAAAGGTTGCGGGTTCGATTCCTACTGGGCGCGCCATTCTTATTAAAAAATGAATATCGGGATGTAGCACAGCTTGGTAGTGCACTTGATTTGGGATCAAGGGGTCGCAGGTTCGAATCCTGTCATCCCGACCATTAAATTTAATTGGCTGGGTAGCTTAGTTGGCTAGAGCATCCGGTTCATACCCGGAAGGTCGCGAGTTCGAGTCTCGCCCCCGCCACCAATTTTGCTAAACTTGGACCCTTAGCTCAGTTGGTCAGAGCATCCGGCTCATAACCGGTGGGTCGTAGGTTCGAGTCCTACAGGGTCCACCAATTCATACAGTTGGAGGAATACCCAAGTGGTTGAAGGGTCCGGTCTTGAAAACCGGTAGGTCGGGAAACTGGCGCCTGGGTTCGAATCCCAGTTCCTCCGCCATTCAAAATTAAATCTTATACATCGCGGGGTAGAGCAGTCTGGTAGCTCGTCGGGCTCATAACCCGGAGGTCGTTGGTTCAAATCCTTCCCCCGCAACCAAATGGTTCCATAGCTCAGTTGGTAGAGCAAAGGACTGAAAATCCTTGTGTCCCTGGTTCAATTCCTGGTGGAACCACCATTTAAAAAATAAACGCTTAAGCTATATATGAGTTTAAGTGTTTTTTTATATTTATCAAGATTACTTAGTAGAATAGTTTTTATACAATGAATAAACTATCGTAATGCCATGACATAAACTTGACATGGATTATGTGTATCCCATAATGTAGGAAATACTTCAAATTCATGAAATCCCTGAGCAAGATAAAACCTATTGGTTTGATCATATAGTTCATAGCACCCCATTTTCACTGTTTTTACTTGTAGAAATAAATATTTTTGTTTATAAGCATATTCTTTGGCTACAGCTATCAGATCCGTTCCTACTCCTTGATGATGGTATTTTCTTAATACTCCCATTGCGGCAAGCTCTATTGTTGATGTTCCTGTTTGTTTAAGATATACAAAGCCGATAGGAATATCTTCATCAAATGCACTGAAAAAAGGATATTTTATACTTTCGTTTATATATTCTTCACGTGCTTCGGCAATTCCAAACCATTCCGGTAATGCTTCAAGTATCTGCCGGGTAATTGCTTGCTTCCGCATCGTATCGGTAATTTCGATAATTTTCATATTGCATGACCCCCTTATTACATAAATATACCATTGTTTTTTTTGCTTCAATTAGATAGACTGATTTTAGATAGTAAGTAGCTAAATATTTTTGATGTGTAATCTATGAACCTATTATACTTTTTTATTATTTGTATGTATATGATTTTTTATGGGTATGGAATACAATAAATCATAAAAAAAAAGTACGGCTATGCTAATTTCATAACCGTACCTTATGTAAATATAATTATTGCATGGCTAGAAACATATCATCGTAAGTAGGGAAAGGGTAATTCTCTCGGGAAATAGCTTCTTCTACTTTATCAATGATATCGCCTAAAGAATTGATCATCGGTACTACGACTTCATCAAGATAATATGCCTTCTCACGACTGTTCTTTGTTTTATTGCGTTCCTCCATGGCTTTTTTTAAGGTGTGGTAGGCATTGTCGAGTTTGTCTAGTAAAGATAGCAGGTAGTCTAGTTTTCTTGTAAAATAAGCATTTGTTTTACCCAATGCATTTTGAGCATCGGCATAAAATTGAATTTCTTTAACTAGTGCTGGCAAAATATCTTTTTTACTTACATCTAATAGTGTCAGCACCTCTACCTTAACGGATTTTCGATACTCTTCGATTAGAATATCAACACGTGCTTCAAGCTCTGTTTTATTATATACACCATTGCGTTCAAACATTTTTACGCTTTCTTCTGCAATAAGGGAATCAATAGAATGCAAGTAATGAGGAATGTTAGGAAGTCCACGTTTTTTTGCTTCATGCAGCCATTCCTCGGAATAACCGTCCTTGGAAAATAAGACACGGGAGTGCTTTTGCAAGATAGCACGGCAAATATCCAATGATTTTTTACGAATATCATCAATATATTTATAGTTGGATAATTCATCGGCGATTCGACATAAGGAATCGGCAACAATGGAATTTAAAATAATGTTGGTCGTAGAAGCACTGCGGCTGCTTCCAACCATGCGAAATTCAAATTTATTTCCGGTAAAAGCAAAAGGAGAAGTACGATTGCGATCGCTGGTATCTTTTGGAACATAGGAAAGATTAGCAATTTCATAGGGCTGTGTTTCGACCTTATTTTTCAGTTCGCTATCGCCGCGGCGAAGTTTATCCAATACAATCTCCAATTCATCTCCCATACAGATAGAAACAATAGCGGGAGGAGCTTCATGTGCTCCTAAACGATAATCGTTGCCATAGCAGCTTGCTGCCATTCTCAGCATTTCCGCATGCTTATCGACAGCTTCAATGATGGCACAAACAAATAATAAGAAACGAATATTTTCATGAGGTCGATCACCCGGTTCTAAAAGGTTTTGACCATCGTCAGTAACAAGCGACCAGTTGTTGTGCTTACCGCTACCATTTACTCCGCGAAAAGGTTTTTCGTGAAGCAGACAAGCAAAGCCATGCTTTTCCGCTTGCTTTTTTAATACGTCCATAATAATCAGGTTTTGATCAACGGCAATATTGACTTCATTAAACAAAGGAGCTAATTCAAATTGACAAGGAGCAGCTTCATTATGCTCGGTTTTAGCATAAATACCTAATCGCCATAGTTCCTTATCGACATCTTCCATAAATGCTTGGACACGTGTAGGAATACTGCCGAAGTAATGTCCTCTCAGATCCATGCTTTTCGGTGGCATGGTGCCAAATAAAGTACGTCCGGTGTGAATGAGATCTTTACGTTCATGATACATTTGATTATCAATAAGGAAGTATTCCTGTTCTAAGCCTACCATGGCGTGAACACGTTTAATATCCTTATCCTTAAAAAGATTGACAATACGGGTAGCTTGCCTGCTAATGGCCTCTACCGATTTTAAAAGAGGGGCCTTTTTATCAAGTGTTTCTCCATTATAGGAAACAAAGATAGTAGGAATGCAGAGTACATGATCTCGTATAAAGGCAGGAGAGGTGCAATCCCAATAGGTGTAGCCACGAGCTTCAAAGGTTGCACGAAGTCCACCGCTAGGAAAGCTAGAGGCATCTCCTTCTCCTTTGATTAGGGATTTTCCACTGAAGCGTGAGATGGGTTGGTTGTATTCTCCCGGTTCGATAAAACTATCATGTTTCTCGGCAGTGGAGCCGGTTAGCGGTTGGAACCAATGGGTAAAATGCGTTGCGCCTTTTTCCATTGCCCAGGTTTTCATAGCATGTGCGATAGCATCTGCGGTAGGACGATCCAAAGCATCTTCTTTGTTCGTTGCTGTTTTCCATTTTGTATAAATAGGGTGGGGCAGGCATTCCTTCATTACCTGCTCACTAAATAGATTTATTCCGAATTCATCGAAAGGGTGTGTAGTATTCATAAAACAATCCTCCTTTATTGAAATTTTACCTTAAATTATAAAAAAAGTATAGAAAATCTCTAATAAAAATACAATTATTTCATTTACTTTAAAAAATATAAGTAAAAAATGCTTTTAAAAATGAAAAACATATATATAAATACAAATTTAAAAAAGATTAGAGTATGTGAAATTATCGGATTATTTAAAAAGTGTATGCAAATTTTTTGGAAATGTTGTAAAATGAAGATAACGAAAGCAACGTATCTTTTTTTAGAAAAAAGAATATACTAAGAAAGAGCGTTTGCTGAGGACAAAAGGAGGAAATTTTGATGAATTTAAAAGGTACCAAGACAGAGAAGAATTTGAATGAAGCATTTGCAGGCGAATCTATGGCGAGAAACAAATATTCTTACTATGCAAGTAAGGCGAAAAAAGAAGGCTATGTGCAGATTGCCAATATCTTTGAAGCGACTGCCGCTAATGAGAAGGAACATGCGAAATTGTGGTTTAAGCTGTTGCATGACGGTATGCCTGATACACTAACCAATCTTAAGGACGCCGCAGCCGGTGAAAACTTTGAATGGACAGATATGTATGCACGTATGGCAAAGGAAGCACGTGAGGAAGGCTTTGATGATATTGCGGATACTATGGAAGGCGTATTGGCAATCGAAAAAGCACACGAACAGCGTTATCTTGCTTTATTGAATAATATTGAGGAAGGACGTGTCTTTGATAAGAGCGAAGAAACAATTTGGGAATGTTTGAACTGCGGACATATCCATGTCGGTACAAGTGCTCCTGAAGTATGTCCGGTATGTGATCACCCACAGGCTTATTTTGAAGTGCGTAAAGAAAACTATTAGTAAGTATGGAAAGGGCTCAAAGGAGCTCTTTTTTGTGTAAGCAACAGCTTTTTATAAGGAATTGCATAAACTTTGGATTTGGTATGGTAGAATTTTAAATTGGTGCTATAATAGATGCAGAAAGTTTGGTGAGCTATGGTTGAGTTTATACATTCCATGTTAAATTTTAAAAAGATGAGTCCCGCTCAAAAGATTGCCGCAAGCTTTTTGTTGGTAATCCTATGCGGAACCTTGCTTTTGATGCTTCCGATTTCCAATGTTGATGGAAATTTTATGAATCCAATTGATGCTTTGTTTAGTGCAACAAGTGCTACCTGTGTTACCGGACTTAGTACGATCAATGTTTCTGAACAATTAAATTTATTCGGTCAAATTGTGTTGATGCTGTTGATTCAAATCGGTGGTTTAGGCTTGATGACTTTCATGGCAGTCTTTCTTTTGATCATCAAAAGTCGGCTTTCCTTGAATGAGAAAATTGTTATGAAGGAAATGCTGAATCAAGAGCATGTATTTAACATGAAAAAGTTTATTGTAGATATTTTGTATTATACACTTTTCTTCGAAACAATCGGTGCAATTTTATTATCAATTCCGATGATTGAACAATATGGTCTGTTTGATGGAAGCTTCAAGGCGATTTTCTTAGCTGTTTCTGCTTTCTGTAATGCCGGCTTTGATACCTTGGGAAGCACTAGCTTGCAGGCATACGCCGATCAGCCTTTGATTTGTTTTACGATCATGGCGCTTATTGTTTTGGGTGGTTTAGGATTTGCGGTATGGTTTGATGTTCGTGATAAGCTGGTTTCCTTGGTAAAAGGAAAGCTGGCATGGAAGAAATTTCGCCGTTCCTTATCATTACACACGAAATTGGTATTATTTGTAACCTTTTTATTGATTGTCAGCGGTGCGCTATTCATTGTGGTATTTGAATACAACAATTCGGCAACATTAGGAAATATGCCCTTTCCGCAGAAAATTATGTGTGGGTTGTTTGAATCCATTTCCTTAAGAACTGCCGGCTTTACATCTATCAATTATGGTGCTTTGCAATCGCAGACAAGTTTGATCATGATGGTTTTGATGTTTATTGGTGGTTGCCCCGGAGGAACTGCGGGAGGTATTAAAACAACAACATTTATTATTTTGGTTATTTATATCATCGGAATGTTGAAGGGGAGTAAGCAAACGGTAGTATTTCGCCGTGCGATTGAGGAAAGTATCGTCATTCGGGCGATGGGCATTTTCTTCTTAAATTTAGTTGTTTTGTTCGTCGGAGTTTTATTGTTGTGCATTATTCAAAGTCAGGATTTTTTATCTATCGCATTTGAATGTGTCAGTGCGTTGGCAACCGTTGGCTCATCGCTTGGGCTAACCGGAGATTTAGAAGCTTTAGGTAAACTTGTGATTATTTGTATGATGTATATTGGACGCATCGGTATTTCAACCTTGGTATTATCTATGATGCGCCAACGCAGCTTCGATGAGAATAAGATTTCACTTCCGAAAGGGAATATCATTGTGGGATAGAGAGGTAGTATATGAAAAAAGCGAATGAGAGATTATATGGTGTAGTAGGTTTAGGGATTTTCGGTTCAACGGTTGCGAAAACATTAAGTCAGAACAATTGTGAAGTAATTGCGGTAGATGGTGATATGAAATGTGTGAATCGTATGGCAGATATCGTAACAGAGGCGATGCAGTGTGATGTAACTGATGTTTCTCAGCTGCGTGTTGCCGGTCTTGCGGATTGTGATATTGTTTTTGTATGTATGGGATCGCATCTGGAGGAAAGTGCTTTAGCGATTATTAACCTAAAGGAGCTAGGAGTTCCCTATATTATTGCGAAAGCAAAAAATAAACGATTTATGCAGGTGTTCAGTGAATTAGGCGCGGATAAGGTCGTACGTCCCGAAAAAGAAATGGGAGAACAGGTCGCAAAAAGTGTCTTAGGAAATAACATTATTGAAATTATTGATTTTGATAAAAATTACAGTATTGTTGAAATTCCGACACCGGAAAAGTGGATTGGCAAAACATTGATGGAATTGGAACTGAGAAAGCGTTATGAAATCAATGTTATCGCAATTCGCAGTGTCGGACAAGAGCAGCTTAATATTTCGCCGGAACCGGATTATGCGTTGCGTCGCAATGATCATTTGTTCGTTGTTGCGAATGCTAATAAGCTTGATCGTTTTGATTCGCTTTAATATAAATACATAAGGCTCCATGCTAAAGAAGTAATTTATTTATGAAAGATATTGAGAAATTACTTTCAGGATTTTTTAGTAGAAGCAAATAGTAAAGGATTATAACAAACAGAAAAGTCAGAGGAGGCAGTTAAGGCAGTATGCTTGGCTGATGGATATGAAGGAAAAAGAAAATTTAGAAATAGCAGAGGATTTTGATGTTGAGGAAAGACAGCAGGTAATATTTGAAAAGGGTATTCATGAGTTGTTTATTGGCTTTGAAAAGCAAAAGGATTTATTAAGTGAGCATGCTTATAGTCAGCTAAAGGAATTGTTGTTAAAGGCACCTAGCAGCATACATTCCAACACTTATATAGAGGTCATGTATATGCTTGGAAAATATTATGATTTAAAAGAAAATCGCAATGGTGCACGTTATTGTGCAATGCGTATGCTACAAATGAAAGAGCAACAAGAAAAAACGCATAAAAAGGGAATGCGAAATATAGAAGCTGTGGCTTTTGAATTTTCTTTATCCATGAATGGCTTTCTGCATAAATATACGGATTTTTTAGAACAGGTTTATCATTCAATTCGTATGAAATTGTTAATAGTTTCAGGCTTGTTACTGTTTGTTGCTTTTATGATTTTAAGAATATTCGCAAAGGTAGATCCGATAATTGCTTTTTTGGAAGCTTTTTTGCTAAGTGGACTGAATTATTATATTCAAGGACGTAAGATGCCTAGTATGTTTCGGAAAAATCAATTACGAGCAATCGAACAGTATGTTGATTCAGAATTACAGGATTTTGATGCTCGATATGTTAAGCTTTAGATTATTTAACCAAGTGAAATGCAGCATTCAATGTGCAGATCAGAAGTTGATTGATGGATTTTTTGATAATTGATAAAAAAGAATCAGTAGAGCGAGAAAAATCTTAAGCTATACTGATTCTTTTTATCGTTTATATTATCGTATGGCAAATGCTTTTGTTATCGTAAGAATCTATGGATATCTGTTTTACATGTTTGTATATAATCAACAATATTGAAGGATATAAAAAACACAAGGATATACCTTGCGTCTTGTAATCATTGATGCAAAAGGGGAGATACTTTTTTATATAATAGAAATACGATGGTACCTGATAACAAACCTTTGATTAGGTTAAATGGAACAACACATAGAACAATGAGTGGAAATAAGCTGTCAATAGAAGGATAAATAGCACTTCCGGCACTGAGAATAGCATCTAATGGATAGTTGGCAAAAGCGATGAATGCGGGAATAAGCATATAATAATTAACCAAAGCACCTACAACTGCCATACAGAGCGTACCGATCATCAATCCTATCATGGCATTTTTCTTTGATTTTTTCTTTTGATAAATAAATACTGCCGGTAAAATAAAGCTACACCCGACTAAAAAATTCCCCAATTCACCTACGCCGGCGGTTATCGTACCATTAAGAATAAGATTTAGTAAGACCTTTAAGCCTTCGATACATACCGCTGCCCAAGGACCCATTGCAAAGCCGCCAATCAAAACGACAACCTCACTGAAATCCATTTCGTAGAATGGGGGAGCAATTGGGAGTGGAAATTCAAAAAGCATTAGAATTGTTGCCAAAGCTGATAAAATACTTATCTTGGCAATGGTATGAATATTCATACGTTTTTTTGTTGAACCGTTAGACATGACATTTCCTCCTTATATGTCCGATATAAGCCTTTTTAAAAGAAAAAAGGTTCAACAAACCTTTAGGGAACACAAAAAAAGATACTTCTTCCGTCCAGACTATACTGTCGCCACCGGAGTTGCACACGGTTCTGCCATTTTGGCTTGCGGGGTTTACCGCCGATTGGGAATTTCACCCGACCCTGAAGTTTTGTCATCATTATTATAGCAATTCCTTCCGTATATGTCAATGTATATGCAACAATATGTGAAAGTGTCAAAAATGGCATAGATACATGGCAAAAGCATACGAACAGTGATATAATGAATCACAATGACGGAAGGTAGGTTTTAATCAATGAGATGGCTTCAAAACTTTATGCGAGGAAGATATGGAGTAGATCAGCTTTCTATCTTTTTGCTTGTTATTTATATCGTTGTAACACTTTTAACAGGCTTCTTTCAGTTACCGCTTCTTAGCTATGCACCGTTGGCAATCTTGATTTGGTGCTGGTTTCGTATTTTAAGCAGAAAAACCTATAAGCGTTCTAAGGAAAATACAACCTTTTTACGTATGGTATTTCCGATTACCAGTCGTTATCGCAGCTTGAAGAAGCGTTTTCGTGATCGTAAGACGCATAAATATTATCGCTGCCCGAATTGTAAACAGGAATTACGAGTGCCAAAGGGAAAAGGTGAGATAACGATTACTTGTCCAAAGTGTAAAACAAAGTTTGATAAACGAACGTAACAAGGGTGTGTCCTAGCGACATATCCTTATTTTTTTATTTAAAAGAAATTAGCGCATTTCTTAAGCTTTCATGTTTTACATGATCGTAACTAAAACTATTGATTGATAAAAGAAAAAGCCGCTGTTGCGACTTTTTACATTTGTTTGTTTTCTTCTGCAGACATTTTATCACGATAGAATTGACGGCGTTCCTGAGGAGTCAGACCTTTTTTACGTAAACGAATCGTATCCGGTGTGATTTCTACCAATTCATCATCGTTGATCCATTCCAAAGCTTCTTCCAAGGACATGATTCGCGGCGGAGTTAGACGCATTGCTTCATCATTTCCAGAGGAACGAATAGCCGTTAGCTTCTTGTTCTTTAAAGGATTGACATCTAAATCAATGTTACGAGCAGATTCACCGATGATCATACCTTGATAAACCTCGGTTTGCGGAGAGATAAATAAAGTTCCGCGTTCCTGCAAGTTCCATAGGGCATAGGTCATTGCGCTTCCGGTTTCTGTTGAAATCATCGCTCCGTTGCTACGCTGCTGAATATCTCCCTTATATGGAGTATAGCCATTGATGCGACGAACCAAAGTACCTTCTCCGCGAGTATCGTTGATGAACTCACTGCGATAGCCTAATAGACCTCGAGTAGGTGCTTCATAAGTGATACGGCAATAACCGTTTTCCTCTACCATATCAATCATTGTACCCTTGCGCAGATTGAGCTTGTTGATAATCGTTCCTGAATATTCTTCCGGAGCAAGTGCAACAACCTCTTCCATCGGTTCAACGATTTTTCCGTTTTCATCTTTATGTAAGATAACCTCCGGTTTCGATACGGCAACTTCATAACCTTCACGACGCATCGTTTCCAATAAAACAGAAATATGCAACTCGCCACGTCCGCTAACTTTGAAGCAATCACCGCTTTCAGTAGGCTCTACACGTAAGCCGACATTGACTTCTAGTTCCTTTTCCAAGCGCTCCTTTAAGTTTCGACTTGTAACAAACTTACCGCTTTGTCCGGCGAAAGGCGACTTATTGACGATAAAGTTCATACTTAAGGTCGGTTCTTCGATTTTAATGCTTGGAAGTGGGATCTCATGATCTTTTAGACATAAGGTTTCTCCGATTGAAATATCACTGATACCGGCTACAACTACAATATCGCCACTATGAGCCTCTTTTACCGAGCTGCGGCTAAGTCCGCGATATACGAAAATGGAGGAGGTGTTGGCATTTCGGCTGTTTCCAAAGGAATCACATACAACAACATTTTCCTGAGCGTGTAAAACACCTTGATAAACACGTCCGATACCTAAGCGCCCGATATATTCATCGTAAGCAAGAGCGGAGATTTGAACCTGTAAAGGTTCTTCGTCCTTGTTTGGATATGCCTCACAATGCTTCAAAATGGTTTTGAATAACGGTTCGATAGAATCACTTGGAGTATCTAAGTCATATTGAACAATTCCCTGTTTAGCGATTCCATATAGGATAGGAAAATCCAACTGTTCATCATTTGCATCTAAATCAAGGAATAATTCGTAAACCTCATCAACGACCTCTTGTGGTCGAGCGTCCTTCTTGTCAATCTTATTGATTAAAAGGATCGGACGTAATCCAAGTTCTAAGGATTTACTTAAGACAAAGCGGGTTTGTGGCATCGGTCCCTCACTGGAATCGACAAGCAGGATTACCGTATCAACGGTTTTGATGATACGCTCTACCTCACTGGAAAAATCGGCATGTCCGGGCGTATCCACAATGTTGATTTTTACGCCATCATGAATGACACTGCAATTTTTTGAATAAATTGTAATACCACGTTCTCTTTCCAAATCGTTACTGTCCATTACGCAGTCAACAACCTCTTCGTTGTCGCGGAAAACATCGCTTTGACGCAGGAAAGCATCTACCAATGTCGATTTACCGGCATCAACGTGTGCAATGACCGCTATATTGATAATTTTTTCTTTTTCACTCATATAAATTCCACCTTTAAACATGTATTATCATATACCGAATTACAGCTAATTACAAACTTTTTTCATATATTTTATATGCTTTTTCATAGAATGAAGTGAGTAGGTGAGAAGATGAAAAAAAGAATGTGGCTTGTATGCCCTTTCGTGATAATCTTACTGTTAGCCGGCTGTCGAGAAAAAGAGTTTATCCTGTCCGAAAACCCTAAAAAAGAAATCGGTCAGAATGTGATGGAGCTTAGCTTCGATGATCTATTTGTCCAAAGTATTCAATATCCGAAAACCGATATTAAAAAATTAGATCAACAGCTTCATAAGCTTATTAAGAGCTATCGAGATGCATTTTTGCGAAAGGCAAAGAATTATCAAGGCAAGCAGCGTGCAGAACAAAATATCAGTTATGAGGCATATCGGAAGGACGATCGTTATATTTCAATCAAACTTACTATTTACGAACGGCTGCAGACGGCAAAGGAATATGTGGAATGTATCGTTTATGACACAAAAGAAAATACAGAGGTAATGCTGTTTGATATCTTAGCCAAGGATCAGCTTTATCGCTTGGCAGAATTGAGTGAAAAAGCGGTTAAGCAAAATTATCCACAGCTATGGGATAGGGAAGCGATGCAACCGCATTTATCTTTGGCATTGGAAAACTATGAAAAGTTTCTATTAACGAAGGATTGTTTTGTTGTTGTTTTTCCGCAAGGCAGTTTATTTGATTTTCCTTTTTGTGTTGAGATAGATTATGAACAGCTGGGTGATGCTATCCGCTTGAAAGCGGAAACTACTCCAACATATGTACCCTATCCGGATATTTTAAATGAACCGATTAGCAATATTGATCCGCAAAAGCCAATGGTTGCTTTAACATTTGATGACGGACCAACACGTAAATACACCACGCGTATTTTAGATGCTTTAAAAAAGTACAATGCTTCCGCAACCTTTTTCATCTTAGGGGATCGGGCAATGAATGCACCGGATTTGTTACAGCGTATGGTATTGGAAGGAAGTGAGATTGGTAATCACAGCTTTTCACATAAGCAGCTGACAACTCTTTCAAAGGAGAAAATTGAAGAAGAAATCAATCATACGCAGGAAACGATTTATACGATTACCAAAAAATACCCAAAGCTTCTTCGACCTCCTTATGGTAGTCGCAATGAAACGGTGTTGCAATGCGCGCAAGATAAAAAAATCGTTACATGGACGATTGACAGCAGAGATTGGGAGCTGAAAAACAGTGATAAGATCGTAGAGCGTGTTATGCGTGAGGTCAAGGACGGAGATATTATCCTGATGCATGATTTGTATGAAACAAGTGCTGAAGCTGCTGAAATTTTAATTGAGGAACTGATTCATCAGGGGTATCAACTGGTAAGTGTTTCGCAGCTATATTTGTATCGGCCACAAGCAAATTAAAGATGGTGATTTTCATTTTTGAGTAGTAGATATGATATAATAGTAAACACAGACAAACACAAGAACAATCGTTGTGTGCAAGGAGGAAAAAGCATGAAGGTGGAGTACTATAAGACATTCAGTCATGAATTGAATCGTGATATGGAATTTAAAGTATATGGGCACATGGGAATACCTTGCTTAGTGTTTCCGGCACAAGATGGAAGATTTTATGATTTTGAAAATTTTGGTATGATTGATGCTGCGAAAGAGTATATCGAGGCAGGGAGGATTCAGTTTTTTTGCTGCGACAGTATTGATAAGGAAACGTGGTCAAACGAATGCGGCGATCCAAGAGAGCGCATAGAACAGCATGAGCGTTGGTATAACTACATTGTTTATGAACTGGTGGCCATGATTTATCAAATAAATACCAATGCACAGCAAGGTATCATGACAAGTGGTTGTAGTATGGGGGCTTTTCATGCCTTAAATGTTTTTTTGCGACGTCCCGACATATTTACGAAGGTATTGGGAATGAGCGGATTGTATCATGCAGCTTATTTTTTTCATGATTATCATGATGAGCTGACCTATCGAAATTCCCCGATGGATTATCTTGTGAATATGTCTTTAACAAATCCCAATATGGAGCTATATCGCAGAGCAGATATTATTCTTTGCTGTGGAAAAGGAGCTTGGGAGCAGGAAATGGAATATTGCTTGCAAGCCATGCAGGATATTTTAGCACAAAAGAAAATTGATGCATGGATTGATTTTTGGGGATATGATGTTTCTCATGATTGGTATTGGTGGAAACGTCAAATCGATTATTTTTTACAGTTTATGGTATGATAAATAAGGATAGAATATCAGCTGCTCGTTATCCAATGGATAAGGAGCAGTTGATATAATGAATGAAAGATATGTCAATTCTTAAATATAATTTAATTGAGGTAATAGTATGTGGTATCAGAAGGATTGGTTTACAGGTGGCAATTATTATAATTTAAAAGAAAAACAAGTACATGTAGAAGAATTGGTGATTATGCAACCGGTTGAACAAGAATTTCATGAAACGACGCATATGTATTATGTACGAAGTGGGAAGGCTTCTTTGTGGATAAACGGATCTAAGCATCGAATTCAAGAAGGAAGCTTCTTTTGTTTATATATGCATCATTTTTATAAAATTGATGAAATCGAAAAACCGATTTCATGCATTCGTGTTTCTTTTCATATTGGCTTATTTATGTTTTTATGTTTTGAACAGCATGAACAAGATGAGAATGAGAAATTGATGTACGGTGTACCTACGGTTTTCGTTTTAAAGGAACAGGAAAAAAAGCGTGTGCTTAAGGTCTTAGAGGACTTACTTATGGAAAAGCAAGAAGATTTATTTTTGCATTATAATATGAATATTTACTTGGCTATGCAGCTGCATGCTTTATATTGTCGTTATGCAATGCATCGAAATAGAAAAGAAATGATTAAAAAAGGTGATGTATGGGAAGTTATTCAAAGAGTTATATTGGATACCAGTAAAACGGTGCCATTAAAAGAGTATGCGAAAGCGGTGCATCTGACACCTGTTACTTTAAATAGGCAGATTGCAAAAGCAAGTGGTTATACTTTTTTTCAATTGCAGAAGATGGGAAAGGTGTTTAATGCTTGTGCCTTACTTCATTTTCCGGACTTAAGTATTCAATATATCAGCGATTGTTTAGGATTTAATACGGTTGAGGATTTTCATCGTGTTTTTAAACGATATATGCAAGTAAGTGTTCGTGAATATCAGACAGCAAATATCGGTTCCGGAATTCAGATGCAAATACAGGAAGAATCTTTACAAATTTTAATTTATTTATTCTTGAATTTTAATCATTCCATAACTCTGCAAGATATGGAAAGAGATTTGTTGAAAAAAACGTATGTGATCGAGCGAAGAGTCAAGGAGTCGTTTGGGAAGAGTGTACAAGAATTGTTAGAGGAAATTCGCATACATATCGCATGTAGTTATTTGGTGGCTACGACAAAATCAATTACAGAGATATCGACAGCAGTTGGGTTTGGCAGTAATTCATCTTTTCAGCGTAGCTTTTATAAGTATATGAATCAAACGCCAAAAGATTTTCGTGAATCAATTCGTACAAAATAAATTTTTCACAAAAGTAATTATCTGGTAATCATTTTATTGAATCTGAATATCAATTTGTATTTTTTTAACATATAATCAAATTGAGAAACGGAGGGTATAAAGATGTTTGAACATTTATTTGCTCCTATTCAGATTCGTGATATGGAGTTGAAAAATCGTATTATTATGCCTGCCATGGGAACAAGAATGGCAGATGAAAAAGGATTTGTAACCGATAAGCTAATTGCTTATCATGCAGCAAGAGCAAAAGGCGGCTGCGGTTTGAATATTGTGGAAGTTGCGGCAGTTCATACGCCAAGTGCACCGGCACATTTTGTTTCAATCAGTGAAGATTGCTATATTGCCGGACATAAAAAATTAACCGATGCAATTCATGCAAACGGAGGAAAGGCTTCCATTCAATTGTGGCAAGGTTCGATTGCTGCTTGCATGGATCCAAAAGCGCAGATGTTGGTGGTATCCGAAATGAATTTTGGAGGTCATACCATTCCGGCTATTACCAAAGAGCAAATTCAAGAAGTTATCGCTTGTTATGGAAAAGCAGCAGCTCGTGCCGTAGAAGCGGGATATGATTGTTTAGAATTTCATTTAGCACATAATTATTTACCGCATTCATTCTTAAGCGGAGGATTGAATCACCGTAGTGATGAATATGGAGGAAACTTTGAAAATCGTTCTCGTTTTCCATTAGAAGTTATTGATGAAATTCGTAAGAATATGCCAGAGGGAATGCCTTTATTCATTCGTATTGATGCACAAGATGACATGTTAGAAGGCGGAATGACAATTGATGATACGATTCGCTTTTGTAAGCTTGCTAAAGAACATGGTGTTGATGTATTAGATGTTTCCAGAGGAAATATCATTACAGCAGCAAGCATGTATGAAGTACCGCCAATTGATGTACCGAATGGATTTAATATTGAAAATGCAGCTAAGATTCGTAAAGAAACAGGTATGCTGACGATTGGTGTCGGTCGAATTAATACAGCTAAATTGGCTAATGAATTGATTGAAAATGATCGAGTGGATATGGTCGTTATGGGGAGAGCGCAGTTAGCTGATCCGGAATTTGCGAATAAAGCTTGTGAAGGACGTGTTGATGAAATCGTTCATTGTGTGGGTTGTAATCAAGGCTGTTATGATGGATTTACCGATGTGATGCACCGTCCGCATATTACTTGTATGCGTAATCCGATGATTGGTCATGAAAGTGAATATTTAATGGAAACAACACAGGCACCGAAAAATGTATGGGTCATCGGCGGCGGTGTCGGTGGTATGGAAGCAGCACAGGTTTTACAAGCACGTGGGCACAAGGTTACTTTATTTGAAGCAAGTAATGAATTAGGTGGAGAATTCTTATTGGCAGGTGAGGCACCTGGAAAAGCAGAAATGAAACAAGCAGCGATGGAAATGGCTCAACAGACAGAAAGGTTAGTTACTGTACATAAGAATACCAAAGTAGATGCTCAAATGATCCAAAATGCGAATGTCGATGCCGTGATTGTTGCAGTTGGTTCCAGTCCGATTATGATTCAGTTAGAGGGTATGGATATGTTGCCACATGCATCAGCTACAGAAATCTTACGTCATGAAGTGTGTCCGAAAGGACATGTAGCTGTTATTGGCGGAGGACTTGTTGGCTTAGAAACGGCTGATACTTTAGCAAGTGATGGCTGTAAAGTTACGATTTTAGAAATGAAAGATGCTATCGGTAGTGATTTAGGAAGTTTGCGTAAGATTTCAGTCATGATGAAAATGCATCAATTGCATGTAGATATGCGTCCAAATAGTCAGGTATGTAAATTTACAAGTGAAGGTATCGTATTAAAAGATGGAAGTTTTGTTGCTTGTGATTCTGCTGTCTTTGCAGTTGGATTTAAAGCCAATGATAGTCAAGAGCTTGTTGAAGCTTGCGAAGAAAAAAATATTCCATGCCATATCATTGGAGATGCAAAAAAGGCTAGACGAGCAATTGATGCGATTGCGGAAGGATTTGAAGTCGCAAGAACACTTTAGGAGGAAAGACTATGAAAACAATGTTTACTCCGCTTCAGATTGCGGGAATGGAAGTTAAGAACCGAACATTTATGGCTCCTATGTCATTAGGTTATGAAAGTCAAGACGGAACGGTAAATGAAAAGATGGAAGCTTATTGGCTAAGAAGAGCCGAAGGTGGTGTAGGCTGTATCATTGTAGATGCGACAAGTGTGGATCCAAGTGTTCCATATCTTGGAAATACACTTTGTTTCCGTAGCGAAGAAAGTATTCAAAAATATAAGCATTTTACCGATAAGGTTCATCAATATGATTGTAAGATCATTCCACAGATTACGCACCCAGGACCAGAAAGCGTGAGCGCGTTTTATGGTGTAGCGCCAGTAGCAAGCAGTGTGTATCCAAACTCCATGGGACAAATGACTCGTGAATTGGCGATTGAGGAATTACCTGGTATTGTCGATCTATATGTAAAGGCAAGTTTAGATGCACAAAGAGCAGGGTTTGATGGTATTGAATTGCATTGTGCACATGCTTATATGTTGTTAGGATCTTTTCTATCCCCTTTGCGTAATAAGAGAACAGATGCCTATGGAGGCAGCTTATTAAATCGGGCGCGTTTATTATTTGAAGTAATTGATGGTATTAAAGAAGCTTGCGGAAAAGATTTCCCAATTATATTGCGTATGTCCGGTAGTGAAAAGGATCCACAAGGGAATACGCTAGAAGATATGAAACGCTTGATTCCTTATTTAGAAAAGCATGGGGTGGATTGTTTTGAAATCAGCGGTGGTACGCAATATGAACGTTGTAACAAAATCATTCCATGTCATGGAGAGGCAGAATTCACAAACTTGGAAGAAGCCAAAGCGATTAAATCTGTGGCGACAAAACCTGTCATTACAGTTGGCAAAATTTTAGATGCTCGCTTAGCAGAAGATGTATTAGATGCCGGCGAAGTTGATGGTGTTGTAATCGGACGTGCTTTGTTAGCTGAGCCGGACTTTGTTAAGAAAGCTGAAGAAGCTCGCTATGATGAGATAGCACCTTGTGCCGCTTGTGGGGTTGGTTGTGTTGGAGAACAGACAAAACGTCGCCCGGCTACTTGTGTAATTAATCCTATTGCCGGACGTGAACTAGAGTTTGAATTTACGCAAGCTGAAGATATCAAGAATATTGTCGTAGTAGGGGCTGGAATCGGAGGTTTGGCTGCTGCTCGAATCTTGGCGAAACGCGGTCATCATGTTCTTGTATTAGAAAAGGAGAAAAAAGCAGGAGGTCAGTTGAATTTAGCATGCCGTCCTCCATTTAAACAAGAGATTTCCAAATGGGTCGTTTATTTATTGAATGAATGTGCCCGTTATGGAGTTGAGATTCGTTATGAAACCGAAGCAACATCAGCTATGATTGAAGAACTGCGTCCACAGATTGTCATTCTTGCCACAGGTGCTAAGCCTTTTCTACTTCCGATAGAAGGGAAAGAAACAATGGTTCTAGCAAACGATGTATTAAATGGCGATGTGAATATTCCAAGCGGAAATGTTGCTATTATCGGTGGAGGTATGGTAGGTATGGAAACGGCCGAGTATATTCTTCATCATGCTCGTGGAAATGCAAGCGTTACTTTAATTGAGATGATGGATACGATTGGTCAAGGCATGGTACCGAATAATTTAGTTCCAACCATGAAGCGCTTTAAGCAAGAAGGTGTACAGATGATTACAAGTGCTAAAGTAAAGAGCATTCAAGAAGGAACGATTACTGTCGAAACAAAACAAGGAGAAATACAGTATTCAGGCTTTACACATGTTATCTGTGCTGTCGGATCTACATCATGGAATCCATTATATGAAGAAGTAAAAGATAAACAAGAAACATACGTCATCGGTGATGCCAATGGTGTGGCACAAGCTTTGGAAGCGGTTCGTGCAGCGTATGAATTAGGATATAAATTATAAATAGAAACGCTTTAATAGCTTTTAAAAGACAGGTTGCTTAAACTAAAAAAGGCATGAATAGCCTCAAAACTGGGATTCTGAATTACAGAGTCCTTTTCTTATGGTAAAAACATTTCATAGCAGAAAAAATTCTTTTATATCTTTTAGCATTAAATTTTCTTAAAGCCATCGCAAATCGTAGACGAATTTAGAATGTATTTGCTTATATTCATTTTTATTATAATGATTTATTCTACGATTTTATAAAAGAAATATGAAATGAAGTGTAGAAATTATCAAAATCAGTTTGTTTATAAAATCGAAATATAAATAGAAAAAAAGCGCTAGGGATACGCTTTTTTTCTTGAAACTAATATTATTAAGGGGATAGAATGTTTAGAAAATAATTAGGGGATTATTTTCTAATTAGGCGAAGAATATCTTTGCCTATGCTAATTATAATACAAAAGAAAGTAGAATTGAATACAAAAATAAAAAAATTAAGAATTTCTTTAGTTCTTTACATGTGCGATAGGTAAAAAATATACTATAATAATGATATATATTTTATTATTTACATTGCCTAGGAGATGGAGGAAATATTGTGAGTGAGAAAAAAGAAAAAGTTATGGTGGTAAAGAAAAAAGGAATTGGTGATGCAATTGGGAAATATATGACAATGAAATTTTTGATTGTCGTTTTAATTATCATTGCATTGCCGATTTGTGTGTTCAGTATAAAGAATATTGTTGCGCAGGACGAAAAGACAACAAAGCTTGGCTTTGAGGATATTGGGGAGTTGGCGACTCAAGAAGCCTATTGTACGCAAGTAAGTGTTACGGAGGCATCAAGAGAGCTGTTTGGAATGCAAATTCCTTTTACGCAAAGTAAATATATTTACAGTTATGATGTATTGATCAAGGCCGGATTTGATTTTCAGGAGATTGAATGGTCTGAGCGTGAGCATACGATTTTAGTTAAAATGCCAAAGGTAAAGCTGTTGAGCAGTGAGATTGATGTAGAATCCTTTAAGGTATATCATGATGAGGAAAGTATTTTTCGTCCGATTACTTTGAAAGAAAATAATCAAGCGATGAAGAAGTTAAGAAAACAAGCAGAAAAAGATGCGATTGCCAATGGTTTATTGGACAATGCAAAGAGTAATGCGGAAGTAATGTTGAAAGGCTTTTTCGCACAAGAGTATGATTTAAAGGATTACAAGCTCGTATTTGAACATAAAGAGGAGAAGTAAGCTTTATGAAGCTGTTGAAAAAGATATTAGCTGTTGGAATAAGTGCAATTGCTTTGTTTTATTTGTATTTGCTGCTTACAGCATAAAGGTACATACACTTTATGAATAGATAAACAATCAATAAAAGCTGTCGTTTTATATTACGGCAGCTTAAGTGTTTGTTTCGTATAATTTAAAAAGATAGTTTATTTCAGCATATCCATAAGCGTAAGGATACTTTGCATGAAATGAGCTTTTTTATGATCGGGAAGACTGCGGTACATGGTAAGAAACATGCACTCGTTTTTATCACGAATAAACAATGCTTCATTATCATATTGTTTGGTCCCTAAAATCGTATAGATATCAATTTCCAAGATATTACAGATCTTCGCCAAAGTTTCTAAATCAGGCAACGACTTGTTGTTGACATAATTTGAAATCGAACGTTGTCCGATATTGATTTTCTTTGCTAAATCTGTTTGTGTCATGTTTTTCATTGTAAGCTGTGCTTGTATGATATCTCCCAATTGCATAATTCCACTCTCCTAAGAAATAGTATAAATTAGATTTTCCAAATATTAACAAGTTACCATGATATATTCTATAAAATATTTTTAGAATAAATACTTCTAAAAATGAGCGTGATTTTTGTTTTCGTTGATAGCAGTCAATGTACTTTTTCTTGAATTGTGATAAAATGAGAAACACGAGATTAGAGGTGCTTTATGAAAAAGATAAAATTATGGATTTATCGTATCGTTATTCTATTGGTTGTGAGCGTTTTGGTAATCTTAAGTGTATTAAGTATGTAGATTCTTTTATTTAGTGTATTTCTTTCGAGTAGTAAGACTGCAAATATGCTAAAATAAAGCTATCGGAGGTGGAAGATATGAAAACTGTTTTAGATCATACAAAAGCACATCAAAAATATTTTGAGGAGCTGACGCGAATCCCTCATGGCTCTTATCATGAGGATCAGGTGGCGGATTTTTTAGTTCATTTTGCACAAGAGCATCATCTTGCCTATAAACGTGATGCGATGCACAATGTATTGATTTATAAGCCGGCGAGTGTCGGCTATGAACAGCATGAGCCTGTGCTTTTGCAGGCACATACGGATATGGTTTGTGAGAAGAATCAAGCAACTGATTTTGATTTTGAAAAGGAGCCTTTGCAGATATATATCGAAGAAGGAATGCTGAAAGCAAAGGGTACGACATTAGGTGCAGATGACGGTGTCGGGGTTGCTTATATGCTTGCTTTGTTGGCTGATGATACCTTATCACACCCACCCTTGGAATGTGTTTTTACAGTTCAAGAAGAGGTTGGCTTATTTGGCGCAATGGCGATCAAAAAAGAAGATATCCATGCCAAGCGCATGATCAATCTTGATGATGGCGGTGAAAACCTTACCTGTATGGCAAGTGCCGGAGGTGTAAATGTCATTCTTAGTAAAGAGGCGTTGTATGCTCCGGTGCATGGAAGCGGGTATCGTTTAAATGTAACCGGCTTAAGTGGTGGACATAGCGGCGGAGAAATTCATAAGGAAAAGGGAAATGCCAATAAGCTATTGGCGCGTGTACTTTATGAAATTATGCAGCACCATGGCTTACAGCTGCAAAAAATCGAAGGTGGGTTGAAGGATAACGCTATTCCACGTGAAGCGTATGCTCTTTTTGTGAGTGAAGCGGATAAGGGAAGCCTGCAAAAAAGTGTAGAAAGGCTTTCTGCTGCTATTTGTGAGGAATATGCGTTCAGTGATGAGGGCTTGTGCATTACGCTTGAAGAAGCGCAGGTAGAAAAAGCTCTAGCAAGTGATGATACCCAAGCTTTGCTTCAACTGCTGCGAGTGCTTCCTGATGGAATGCGTCATCACAGTGTTCATTTAGAGGATCTGACAACTGCCAGCAGCAACCTTGGTGTTGTGCGTATGGAAGATACGATTTATCTGAATTGTTCAATTCGTGGTGCGCAGGAATCCTTTGTTGATGATCTTGCACAAGAGGTTGAAATTTTAGCTAGTGCGTTTGGCTTTGATGCAAAGCAGGAGGCACGCTATCCGGCATGGAATTTTACAAAGGATTCTAAGCTGCGACAGACTATGGAGCAGGTATGTCAAGAGGTGCTTGGTAAGGAGCTACAAAAGATTTCTGTGCATGGTGGTTTAGAGTGCGGGGTATTCAAAGCCTTAGAACCGGAAATGGATATTGTTACTATGGGACCGAAAATGGAAGATATTCATACACCGCAAGAACGCTTGGATTTGGAAAGCTTTGATCGCACCTATAGCTTTTTACGTGCATTCATCACAAAGCTATAATGCAAAGAGGAGAGGAAAAGCCTCTTCTTTTTATATATTTTTATTTCAGAGCATGAAAGAATTGCTTTGAAAGGAAAAAAGAGATAGGAGAAAAAGCTTATGCTTATACTGTTATGGGGAGTGGCTGCATGTAGTGGCTATAGTATGTTGAAGTTGCTCTATACGAAGCAATATCGTAAAAGCCTAGGAAGTTTACTTGGCTTTGCCTATACCTTTATTTGCTATGCGGCGATGCTAGCAATGTATTATTATTTGCCTTTTGGCATGTTGCTGATATTTTTGGTTTTGCCGCTTTGGCTTGGGGGCTTATGTATTGGTGTGGGAGGCTATCATATTGCGCTTTATTTTCTGTGCAATGAGCAGTTAGAAGCGACTTATATAGGAGAGCAGTCGTCCTATGGTGGAAATGGAATTTCGGTTCAATATGCCATCTTTGAATATACGTATGCACAAAAGACTTATCATGAAAAGAGTATGAACAGTGAACGGTATCGCTATTTAAAGACATTGGAAAAAGGAAGATGTTATCCGATTTATATCAATCCTAAAAAGCCTTCTTGTTTTTTGGTTACCAAACGGATTCAGCTATCCGACGTTCTAATGATTGCGTTTGGTGTACTTTGCTGCTTTCTTCCGTTTTTATAAGAAGTGTTTATGAGTGCTTGGAAATGTGAATGTGATATGCTTTGCTTTAGGATAAGCAGTGGTTATCTTAAAGCAATCTTACAAAAAAGTTAGAAAGTGAGAGTGGAAACGTATGAAAAAATCTTAACGTACACATTGGGGATATGGTATAATATATAAACGAAATTAGTTTATAGGTAGAAAAGAGGCAGGATTGCTATGATGATTCGATCAATTGATTCCGTTATTCGTATGTTAGATGCGGATTACATAGAAAACAGTGATATTGAAGAAATGCTCATGGGAGTGTGCATTGATTCGCGTAAGGTTGTTGAAGGAAATTTGTATATTCCTATTCGCGGCGTAAATAACAACGGACATGCTTTTGTAAAACAGGCGATTGATAATGGTGCCAAGGCAGTCCTGTGGGAACGCAGAGAGCCCAATCCACCCAAAGAGGTTACGGTAATTCTGGTTGAGGATACGACCAAGGCTTTGCAGGATTTAGCAAGAGCTTATCGTAATCAGCTGGATATGAAGGTGATCGGTATTACCGGCTCAAATGGGAAAACTAGCACGAAGGATATCGTTGCATCGTTTATGGCACAGCACTACATTACACAGAAAACGATGGGAAATTTTAATAATGAAATCGGTGTTCCGCTTACGTTATTATCCTTTTCGCAAAATGTGGAAGTCGGAGTTGTGGAAATGGGAATGGAAAATCTCGGTGAATTATCCTTTTTAACAAATTTGGTACGCCCGGATATAGCTATTATCACCAATGTCGGTACTGCACATTTGGAAAATCTCGGCTCAATGGAAAATATTGCTCGTGCTAAGGTAGAGATTGCGGAGGGCTTGCGTGATGGCGGCATGCTTATTTACAATGGAGATCAGCCGCTTTTGAAAGATGCTTTACGAGCTGCACAGCTTTCGGGAGGAATCGCATTACGCAGTTTCGGTACACAGCAGGGAAATGATTATATCGTTCATGAGGTATGCCAACAAAAAGAAGGTTTAAGCTTTTATATCAATGATGTCGCATGCCATTTGGATATGATCGGTAAGCATCAGGCAATGAATGCAACGGCAGCATGGATTGCCGCAAAAGCCTTACAGGTTTGTGAAGCAGAGGCTTTAAAAGGATTTGAAAGCATTGAAAAGACCGGACTTCGTAATGAACTGGTTTCCTTTGATCAAGCCTTGATTTTAAATGATTCCTATAAGTCCAATCCACAAAGTGCGTTGGCTGCATTAGATACATTGGAGGAATTTGATATTCCTTATAAGCTTGCGGTGTTGGGTGATATGTTGGAGCTTGGAGAAACCAGTGATCAGATTCATTATCAGCTTGGAAAGGATTTAAAAAATTATCATCTTCAAGAGGTTTTGACAATCGGAGATATGGCGCGTTATACAGCACAGGCGGCTTTTAATGAATTGCATGATGTATATATTCGTCATTTTGTAAACAAAGAGGAGTTATATTCCTATTTGAAGCCTTATGGCAAAAAAGAATGTATGATTTTAATAAAGGGCTCACGTGGCATGAAGCTAGATGAGCTGGTTGATTGGCTAGTAAAAGGAGAATAAGCATGAAAAAAATTCGTTTAGCAGTTATCTTCGGCGGACAGTCCAGTGAATATGCGGTTTCACTGCATTCCGCAGGCAGTTTGATTCGTAAGCTTCATAAGGAGCGTTATGATCTGTTGTTAGTTGGAATTACGAAGGACGGAAAATGGTATATATATGATGGAGATGTAGAAAGCATTGAACATGATACGTGGCTGCAAGAT
Source organism: Amedibacillus dolichus DSM 3991 (assembly GCF_000154285.1). Classification (GTDB taxonomy): domain Bacteria; phylum Bacillota_I; class Bacilli_A; order Erysipelotrichales; family Erysipelotrichaceae; genus Amedibacillus; species Amedibacillus dolichus. Next base: position 273,270 of record NZ_DS483477.1, read on the forward strand.
GCTTCGACATGTCCATGTGTATTGTCTTGTTCAACTGCAAATCATGGTTTTTTGAAATTATGCAGCGATGGCAGTTATGAGGAAATTCCGGTGGATTGTATTTTCCCTGTACTGCATGGAAAAAATGGGGAAGATGGAACGATTCAAGGATTGTTTGAGCTTAGCGGTATTCCTTATGTAGGCTGCGGACACATGAGTTCAAGTATTTGTATGGATAAGGAAATGACGCATATCGTATTGGAAAATGCGAAGGTTCCTTGTGCTCCGTATCTTTGTGTTTACGAAGAGAAGGATATGGATTATGAGGCTGTTTATCAAGAAGCAAAAGCAAAGCTCGGACTTCCGATTTTTATAAAGCCTGCCAATGCCGGCAGCAGCTATGGAATCAGTAAATTGGATTCCTTCGAAGGCTTTGAAGCTGCTTTAAAAGATGCCTTTTATCATGATGGTAAAGGAAAGGTCATCTTGGAAACAACGATCGAAGGCTTTGAAATCGGTTGTGCGGTTATGGGAAATCGTGAATTATTTGCAGGAAATGTTGATGAAATCGAAACGAGTCTGCCATTTTTTGATTATGAAGGAAAGTATCAAATGGTGGATTCACACATTTACTGTCCGGCACGCATTTCAAAGGAATTGATAGAGGAAGCACGTACGTTGGCTTTACGTGCCTATAAGGCATTAAATTGTAAGGGAATGACGCGTGTGGATATGTTTAAGACACCTGATGATCAAATTCTAATCAATGAAGTAAATACGATTCCGGGCTTTACCGATACCTCTCGTTATCCGACGATGATGAAAGAGGCGGGGATTGCATTCAGTGATTTGATTGATCGCTTAGTTGATTTGGCAATGGAATAAAGCTTTAAAATATAAAGGAGGAATGGCATGCTTACCAGCAATACAAGATCATGGCTCGAGATTCATGTTTCACGCATTGAACATAATGTTGCGGAAATTCAAAAGCTGCTTTTGGGCACAAATAAAATCATGGGAATTGTCAAGGCCAATGCGTATGGTCATGGTGATGTCGTATGTGCGAAGGAATTGGAGCGTATCGGAATTGATTTTTTCGGTGTATCCAGTGTTGATGAAGCGCTGTCCTTACGTGAGGGTGGAATTTCCTCTCCGATTTTGATTTTGGGCTATACACCTCCGGTGCATTTTCCTTTGTTGAAGAAGTATAGATTAACGCAAACGATTTTATCATTGGAGTATGCGAAGAAGCTAAATGCGTATGCTTTGGCACATGATGAATGTATTGATGTGCATGTGAAGCTGGATACCGGTATGTCGAGAATCGGTATTGTTACACAATCGCATGCTTACCATATTGAGGAAGTAAAGGCTGTATATGCATTGAAGGGTTTGCATGCCTGCGGGATTTTCTCACATTTTCCGGTGAGTGATGATTTAGGTGAAGATGCACAGGCTTTTACCAAGCATCAAATAGAGCTGTTTGAGCAGGTGCTTGCGGATTTAAAGCAAGCGGGAATTGAGGTTGGTTTGCGCCATATTCAAAACAGCTATGGAATTTTAAATTATCCGGATTTGGATTATGATTATGCTCGTCCCGGCTTGTTGTGGATGGGAATTACCAGTGATGATGAAATTGCAATTAAAACCAATCCCGATTTTTTGCCGGTTATGGAATGGAAGGCAAATGTATCGCTTGTAAAAACAATTGAAAAGGGTGTTACGGTCAGCTATGGGAGACATTATAAGGCAAGTGAGACGCGTCGTATTGCGACCTTATCGGTCGGTTATGCAGACGGGTATCCAAGAAGTTTATCAAATACGCATGCCTATGTTTTGATTCATGGCAAAAGAGCTGAAATTATCGGTAATATTTGTATGGATCAAATGATGGTTGATGTCAGTGATATCGAAGATGTAAAAGAAGGCGATGTTGCAACATTGTTCGGGTGCGATGGAGAAGAATGCTTATCCATTGATACCTTATCAAGAAATGCTCATACGATCAACAATGAAACCTTATGCAGAATTTCTGCACGTGTACCTAGAATTTACAAATAGCCAAATGGCTATTTTTCACTTAAGGGAGGAAAGCTATGGAAAGGAAAAACTATTATGCGCTTGATGTCGCGAAATTGATTTGTGCCTTATTGGTAATTTGTATTCATACCGGCCCACTGCTAGACGTTAATATCGATGCGAATTTTGTACTTGTTCAGGTGCTTGCACGACTAGCTGTTCCTTTGTTTTTTGTTATTTCCGGTTTTTTGTTTTTTCAGAAAATCGATTTGCAAAGAGAGTGGAATGATTATGAAAATATGAAGGCATTGAAGCACTATGTATGGCGTTTATGCAAGGTATATTTCATTTGGACTATTTTGTATCTGCCTTTTGTATATATTTTGATGATGAAAGGTGATGGAATTACCTTTGTTTCCATTATACGCTTTTTGCGCGATGTAGTATTTAATGGCAGCTATTATCATTTATGGTTTTTACCGGCATTGATATTTGCAAGTGTATTGGCTTATTTCTTAGTTTTCAAGCTGCGAATCAAGGGCTTGCTTGCTTTGGGAGGAGCTCTGTATATATTGGGCATGATTGGGAATATCTATCCCTTTCTTTATGAACAGATACCTTTAATAAACAAGCTGTGGGAAGGGTATGTACGTATCTTTTCAACGACACGAAACGGCTTATTTTTTGGTTTGGTATATGTAAGCATCGGTGCTTATTTTGCGAATAAAAAGTGGTATCCAAGTAGGAGCTATGCATGTTGGGGCTTTGTTATTTCCTTTATCCTGTATGTTGTCGAATGTTGTCTTATCCGTTATTTTGGCTTCATGGAGGATCTTGTCAGTATGTATTTTATGCTGTTGCCTTGTGTTTCATTTCTCTTTTTATGTTTGATCCAGATTACGTTAGCTCAGCATAAGATATATCGAACGATGCGGGCAATGTCTTTGTTGGTATATGTCTCTCACATCATTTTTATTACTTTTATATTGTGGCTTGCGCCACAGATGAATTCCCTACTGGCATATAGTTTATGTGCTGCTTCTAGTCTATTATTTGCTTATTTGGTTGTATGGCTATCTCGTAGGATTTCGATTTTGAAAGGACTGTATTAGTATGTTGCGGATATCACAGCTGCGTCTAAGCCTAGATGAAGAACTGGATTGTTTAAAGGAAAAGCTTGCACAAAAACTACATATTGCGCTAGAAGATATTGTATCCTATGAGATTGTTAAGGAAAGTATTGATGCACGTAAGAAAGATGATATTTTTATAACGTATAGTGTAGATGCTTGTATTGCACAAGAGGAGCGTGTGCTAAAGCGACATTATCGTGATGTTGTAAAAGCTAAAAAGGAAATTTATCCTATGCCGAAAAAAGGTGTTGTCGGTTTGATGCATCGCCCGATTGTAGTTGGCTTTGGTCCGGCAGGAATGTTTGCGGCACTTTTATTAGCTCAAATGGGGTATCGTCCACTTGTTTTGGAACGAGGAGAATGTGTCGAAAAACGAGTAGAAAGTGTAAATGCTTTCTGGAAAACGGGAATGTTAAATGAAGAAAGCAATGTTCAATTTGGTGAAGGAGGAGCGGGAACTTTTTCCGATGGTAAGCTGACAACACGTGTTAAGGATTTGCGTGTACGCAAGGTTTTGGAAGAATTTGTACGTTTCGGAGCGGAAAAGGAAATCGTATATCAGGCTCACCCACATATCGGCACGGATGTTTTGCGCGGCATTGTTAAAAATATTCGTAAAGAAATTATCCGCTTAGGCGGAGAAATCCGTTTTGAGACCAAGCTAGAGGATATCTCGTATGAAAAGGGTATGCTTCGAGGAATTGTTGCTAACGGAGAATATATTCCTTGTGAGCAAATGATTTTAGCACTTGGACATAGTGCCCGCGATACCTTTGCTATGTTAATGGAGCGTGGCTTTCCGATTCGTGCCAAAGCTTTTGCGATAGGTGCCAGAATCGAACACCCACAGGCACTGATCAATCAAGCGCAGTATGGAACGTTTGCTGATCATAAGCGCTTAAAAGCAGCAGAATATCGTTTGGTACATACTGCTAGCAACGGACGTGGTGTTTATACGTTCTGCATGTGTCCGGGTGGGGTAGTTGTACCATCTACATCGCAGAAAGGACATATTGTGGTAAACGGAATGAGCGAACATGCACGTGATCGGGAAAATGCCAATAGTGCCGTTTTGGTACAAGTACATACCGATGATTTTGGTAATGATCCTCGTTTGGGGATTCAACTGCAAGAAAAGATTGAGAAAAAAGCGTTTGAAGCTGCCCATCATACGTATTTGGCACCGGCACAGCGTGTCGAGGATTTTCTGCAAAAGAAAACGAGTATGGCGCTTGGAAATGTAAGACCTTCCTACGCTTTAGGAGTAACACTTGCGAATTTGCATGATATTTTACCGGATTATGTTTGTGAAGCAATGGTTGAAGGCATTCAAGCTTTCGATCATAAGCTTAAGGGTTTTGCGATGGCAGATGCACTTCTTACCGGAGTGGAAACCAGAAGCAGCTCTCCTATCCGTATTGAACGTAAGAAGGAAAATTGTATGTGCTTGGATATTGAGGGAGTATATCCTTGTGGGGAAGGTGCAGGCTACGCCGGTGGGATCGTATCTGCAGCGATTGACGGCTTGCGTTGCGCGGAAAAGCTGATTGAAGTTTATACCTATGATGCACAAAAAGAAGAATGCGGCTTATAGTCAGTATCAATTTGAATGTTTCTTGTTAAACTGTAAAATAAATTTACTGTATGAAATGTTTATCAGTGGCTATAACAGCTGAAATTGCTCTAGAATAAAAAAGATAAAATCGTCTGAAGGTTCTTACTCGATAATGGAAAAATCGGAGATTTCAAACATGGCTGAATGAAACTACCATATAAGAAATCTCTTTTTTTCATCTGCCCTAAAGTAAGAAAGGACTATATCTTATATATCCATCTTCTTAAGTTAATGACATTGTAAGAAATACTATCTTCCTTATAAATGTTTCTAATTAGTTTTTTAAATCTTTTTAGAGGACTTGGTTCTTTGGGCTGTCCTCAAATAACTACACATGCAGAATTGATATTTTTAATGGTTGTTGCGTGGATTAATGATGCAGTAGCAGATAATATTTTTTTCTTCATATTGTTGTTCATAATAACAGTACCCTTCTTCTATTATCATTCTATCATAATGATAACAGAAGAAAATAACCTGTTAATATCATATTTAAATAATCAAAATTATCGGAGCGAATGAAGAGGATTTGTAATTACTTTTGAGAGAGGAATACTGTCATTACTTATTGAAAATTTATACAACACATCAGAAACAAAATCTAATACAAATAGTTATTGACTCAATTATCAAAAAATAGGTAAGAGTTTGATGAGCCAAGATGAAATCACTGTTATGAATGGCAGTAAATGTTTCTTTCAACTTAGAGATGTTAGACTATTCTTATCTGATAAATTTGATATTACAAAGCACAAGAATTGTAAATTACTTGAAGATTACAATATGAAAAATACTTTTGATATTGTAAGCTATATTAATCAAAGAGGCAAGGTTAAGCTAAATAAAACTAGTGTGATTTCAAGAATGTAAACGGATATGTATATCATTGTAATAAGGATATTTACGCTTTCATAATTTGGTTGTTTGAAGTTTTATAGTCCATAAAATTTATAATTTCTTTTATAACTTAACTTTTAGGAGGAATTATAATGAAAAAATATGCTTATATTCGTGTTTCAAGTAAAGATCAAAATATTGCAAGGCAAGTAGAGGCAATGAAAAGTATTGGAATTTCAGAAAAAGATATGTTTATAGATAAACAATCCGGTAAAGATTTTTTTCGTGAACAGTATCAATTACTATTAAAAAAACTAGAATCAGGCGATGAGTTATATATTAAATCAATCGATCGTTTGGGGCGAGATTATGACGAGATTCAGGAGCAATGGCGTTATCTTACGAAAAAGATTAACATTGATATGATTGTGTTAGATTTTCCACTTTTAGATACCAGAAACCAAGTAAATGGGATTACCGGAAAGTTTATCGCTGATTTAGTTTTACAGATACTCTCTTATGTGGCACAAGTAGAACGAGAAAATACTAAACAAAGACAGGCTGAGGGTATACGGATTGCTAAAGAAAAAGGAATACAATTTGGAAGACCGCCTATACCTATTCCAAATGAATTTGAAGAAATTTATCAATTATGGAAAGAAAATAAAATCAGTAAACGTAAAGGAGCAAGATTGTTAAATACAAATCATAATACTTTTACTAATTGGATAAAAAGATATGAAAATGATCGTTGAAAGTACTAGATTCTCATGTAATAAAATGTAGACATATATTGCCATAGAAAGTAGACTTTTGTTGCCAGTGTTGTTAAAATTATTAGTAGAGATAATATGAAATGTATTTAAGCTTTTACAAATATAAATATAGAGAAAAACAGATATTTATCTGTTTTTCTCTAAAATTAGTCTTGTTATCCAATGGGATAAAATGTCTACTTTCTATGGCAATATATGTCTGCTTTACTTACCATTTCACTTATCTCTTAAGATATATTTTGGTTCAAAAATATAGATAAGGAGGGAATGAGAATGAACCTGACTAAGCGGATAACTGCATGGTTTCTTACACTAGTTATGGTATTGGGCTTGATACCTCAAACTATGTTCGCTCAAGAAATAGCTACTTCTCCACTTCAATATGAAGCTACACAAGAAATGAATGAAGATAAAACAGAAGCAACGATTTCTATAAAGTTTACAGAAACAGAAACTATTCAGTTAGAAAAAGTAACATTATCAGATGGTACAGAGAAAGTAGAAGACTTATCAGAGGTTACTTATACTGTATCTGAAAATGGAAAGTATGATTTTAAAGTAAATTATGTAATGGAAGGAACACCACAGGAAGAAACAATTTCTGTCGAGGTATCAGGATTAGAAGAAAAGATAAAAGAATTGGTTACAAATCAAAATATTGAATTGGATGTTGATATTCAGCTAAAAGGTGCGACTTATTTTGATGGACATCCAAATCCTTTTTTTGGAGGAACGAAGCAATATATGATTTCGGATCGTTCCATTATTCCTTATAATGGTATGCAATTAATGGAATTAATCGTTGAGATTCCATATCAAGAAGGATTAGAGATACAAGGAATCACGCCTAGTGCCGCAAGCCAATATCCAGATCTTTCTAAAGTTGAAAAGGACGATAAAAATAAAAAATGGACATATAGCTTTTATTTTTATAAAAACGGAACATACGAATTTACTATCGATTACATTTTGAATGGTGAAAACAAAATAACTTCAACCTCTTTTACAGTAGATGGTTTAGTATCGATTAAAGATATTGCAATGCGCAGACATTTAATCAATGAATATGGTGAGTTTTCAGGATTCCGTTATCAAGACGGTCAATATGTAACTCAAGACATTTTAGCGAAGGAACCGTCTGTGGGTTTTTTTACATTTGGATTGGATGGTGATAATGGAACGACAGCTGAATATACGACATCACTTGATGGATTGCAATATCTGAAAAATGCGACAGGGTTATATTTGTATGATTGCAAAAAGCTTGCAGAAGGAGAAACCATTGAACCTGTTACAGAAGGTTATTATCCTAACATGAAATTATTTAGGGTGAGCAATTTAAACGAAAGACCTAATATGCCTAAATCAGCTTACAATGCGGAGTTAGTTACTAAGAGTATTGCTAATATGCCTGCCCTAACAGAACTTGTGATTAATGGTACTGGTTTTTCTGATTGTACAGTGTTTAGAAAGATTACAGCTGGAAGTTTAGATTACTTGCAAGCAATGGCAAATAATATTGTTTCTTTAGATGGAATAGAAAGCCAACAGAATCTTTCTTCTATCAATATTGGTCAAAACAAAATTAAATCCATCGATCCATTATCTAAGTTAAATCAAATAAACTTTTTGAATTTAATGAGAAATGAAGTTTTTGATTTAAGACCAATAAATGAAAGTTTAAACCAAAAAGCTGTTGCAGGTAACACCGTTTATGGCTTTGCGGCAAGAGAACAAAACATTACTTACGATCGAACCGTCATCACTCCATTGCAAAATGGTATGTATACAGTTGAATTGCCTATGCCAATCGATATTGATGGATCTTTAACGAACACTTCAAGTGTTAGCTTAAAATTCGCAAACGGAACGACAAAGACATACAGCACATCTCAATCTGAGGGTAAAACTTATATTTCTATTCCTGAAGGAGATGTAGACAGTAGCCAAGAAAACCCATTTGAAGGCGCAGAATTTAAATTTTCGTTCAATAACAATAATGGAGCGGACCCAAGAACCAAAGCATGGTTTACAGGAACCGTAACATTTAAAGCAAGCCCAATTGCGACTAACTATCATGTAATTTACGACTTTATTAGTGGAACAAGAGGCAAAAGTCTTCCGCCTGAAATAACTAATTTGTTACCTATAGATTCTACAAAATATTATGAAGGAGATACAATTACCGCAAAGAACCCAACTCAATTAGAGCTTGAAGTATCTGATGGAGTATGGACATTTGAAGGGTATGACGCTGATAGTAAGACAGCAAATGCTAATAGTGCAAATGAAGATGGTAACATTCAATTTACAGGAACATGGATATTTGAAACGAAAAAATACGATGTTAGTTACAAATTCGAATCTATAAATACAGATAAAGAAGTCCCAAAAGAAATCTTAGATATGTTACCTACAGTAGGAAGTGTTGAGCATGGGAAAACAGTAAATGCCCCAGAAACTGAATATAAAGATGTAAAAGTTACAGACGGTGTATGGAGCTTCAAAGGTTGGACACCTGTTAAATATGAGAATGTAACAGGTAATGTAGAGTTTGTTGGTAAATGGGAATTTAAGAAAAATGCAAGTATAATCAATCATATTCCAACAATTAGTGCAAGTGATAAGACATTAACGGTAGGAGATACATTTGACCCGTTGAAAGATGTAACAGCTAGAGATAAAGAAGATGGAGATCTAACAAAGGAAATCGAGATCTTGAAGAATGAAGTTAATACAAGTAAAGCAAGAGTATATGAAGTTACTTATAAAGTAACGGATAGCAAAGGTGCTTCAAGTATTAAAACAATCTATGTAACAGTTAATCCGAAGATGGAAGAATTGAATCGTATTCCAACAATTAGTGCAAGTGATAAGACATTAACGGTAGGAGATACATTTGATCCATTGAAAGATGTAACAGCAACAGATAAAGAAGATGGAGATCTAACAAAAGAAATCGAGATCTTGAAGAATGAAGTTAATACAAGTGAAGCAGGAGTATATGAAGTTACTTATAAAGTAACGGATAGCAAAGGTGCTTCAAGTATTAAGACAATTTATGTAACAGTTAATCCGAAGATGGAAGAATTGAATCGTATTCCAACAATTAGTGCAAGTGATAAGACATTAACGGTAGGAGATACATTTGATTCGTTGAAAGATGTAACAGCAACAGATAAAGAAGATGGAGATCTAACAAAAGAAATCGAAATCTTGAAGAATGAAGTTAATACAAGTAAAGCAGGAGTATATGAAGTTACTTATAAAGTAACGGATAGCAAGGGTGCTTCAAGTATTAAGACGATTAAAGTTACTGTTATAGAAAAGAATATACCGATAATACCAAATGAACCAGATAAACCAAGTAAGCCGGATACGAACAAACCGGAAGATAATGGAAGCGTTGGAACAGGCGATAAAACAAATGGAGTCTTTTGGACAATGCTATCCATCATTTGTGGTATTAGTGTTATTGGTGTGTATCGTAAAAAGCGTGAAATAAATCAATAGCGACATTAGCGATATAGTAAGTATTGTTTTTTCGCAAAAATAACATAACATAGATAAGGTATACATATCAAAAAGGTCATCCAATCCATGAGGAAATGATGACTTTTTTAATGCTCCCTACTAAAGTTAAAGGGAAATTAAAGCCCCCCTTTTACTGTTATAGGTGGGAATCATACCCCTAAAAAAGTTAAAGAGCCAGAAAATCTTGAGTATTTCTTATTTTTTATGTCGTTTTCTGCTTTGTGAAGAAGGAACAGAGAGAGCGCGTATAAAGTTTTGAGTGTAGGCATACCATGAACTAGGTGATATAATGAGTAAACGCTGTAAAATAATCGTTAATTCCATAATTGTTTTTGTACTTTTATTGATAGTTGGGATTATCGTTAAATTTGTGTTTTTTAGTGGTAGCTTTACACCGCTGTTAAAGCTGAATGGAGATAAGCAGATGGTAATTGATGTGCATCAGGAATTTGAAGATCCGTTTGTCAAAGCCCGTTATCATTTAAAGGATATATCTGATGAGGTGGAGGTTCTTGGCCAAGTAGATTGTGAAAAGATCGGAACGTATCAACTTGTTTATCGTTTAAAGGAGCATGATAAGGAGGTTGTACGAGAGGTAAAGGTGGTAGATCGCACAGCACCTAAACTCATGTTAAAGGGAGCAAGTCATGTGCGTGTTTTTCTTGGTGGAAAATATCAAGAATCCGGCTATGCGGCTAGCGATGATGTCGATGGGGATTTAAGTGATGAGGTACGGGTGGAAAGCCATGTGAATATGAATAAAAAGGGAATTTATAAGATTCATTATTATGTCAAGGATCACAGTGGGAATGGAAGTAAGCGAACGCGAAGTGTAGAAGTGTGCGAGGATCCGACCTCATTGAAGCTGCATTATAATTATGACACCTATGACAATACGATGGAGGAATGGTGGTTTCATAAAAGTGAGAAGCATGAACGAAACAAAGGCGCGAAGTCGGCTGCATATTTGAAAAAGTTCGATACCTATTATCAGGGACCTGATGAAAAAGTGATTTATCTAACCTTTGATGAGGGTGGAAATGAGGTTACCTATAGTAAGGAAATTGCGGAAATTTTGAAAAAGCACGATGTTCAAGCTACTTATTTTTTCACCTTGAATTATCTTCGTGATGAGGCAGAATTTGTGAGGGAATTGGTTGCTAATGGCAATTTGATTGGGAATCATACATGGCATCACTATGATATGACTACATTGGCTAATGCACATAGTGTGGATAAGTTTGTGAAGGAGATTACCGAAACCGAAAAGATGTATATGGAGATTACCGGAGAAGAAATGCCTAAGATCTTCCGTTTTCCGCGTGGTGGGGGCAGTGAACGTGCCATGAAGATGGTACAGGATTTAGGATACCGCAATTATTATTGGAGTCATGCTTTTTATGATTATGGCGATGATGTAAGTAAGGAAGAAGCTTTGCGGACGATGATGGAGCATTATCATAATGGAGCTATTTATTTGCTTCACCCAAGCAATCGAGGAAATTATGAGGCAATCGAAAGCTTTATTGTTGCTATGAAGGATCTAGGATATCGCTTTGAAACCTTAGATGCGATTGGAAAGGATTCGCAAGAGCCTTAAAAGCTGTTATAATAATCTATGGTGATTGAATTTGAAGAAGTATGGGTATTTGAGCTTGTGTATTGTCTGTATGACAGCTATTTTCTTATTTTCTGCGCAAAATGGTGATACTTCGAACAATACGAGCAATTTTGTTATTACACTACTGGAACAGCTGTTTCATTTGGATATTGAGAAGTTGTCTCCATCGTTGTTGGAAATGCTTAGCTTTGTTGTGCGTAAGTGCGCACATATGAGTGAATATGCACTGCTTTGTATTTTATGGGTTTTGTATATGAAGGAAGCGCACTTTACGAAGGCGTATATGCTTGCTTATGGACTTACGGTCATCTATGCTGTCAGTGATGAAATGCATCAACTGTTTGTGCCGGGAAGAAGTGCACAGCTAAGTGATGTTTGTATTGATGCCTGTGGTGCGGCAATCGGTTTACTGATGATATGTTTGTGGTGTCGATGGAGGCAGCGTAAATATCAAACAAGAGCAGAAAACAGCGATCATTTCTAGTGTTCTAACGTGTGAAACGGACGTTTTTCATATTTGATAAAAGCGTCGATTCCGTAAGAAAAATTGACTTTCCTAAGGATCTTGCATATAATAAAGCCGATCCGATAGGATAGAAAAGAGGGTATTATGAAAAAACTGGTTATGGTTTTTATGGTTGGTGCAATGCTTTTGACAGCATGCGGCAAGGAAGAACCTAAGGTAGATCAAAATACAGGAAAGCAGCAGCTTGTTGTTGCCATGGATATGAACAGCGCACCGTATAGCTATGAGTCTGCTACACAAAGCGATGATACCGTAGCCTATGGAAAATCCGGCTATGCGAAGGGATATGATGTGTGGCTTGCTAGAGATTTAGCTGCCGATTTGAAGCGTGAACTGGTGATTAAAAAAATGGATACTAAGGAATTCGCAACGGCTTTAGATGAGGATCGTGTGGATTTGGTAATGGGCGCTTTGTTTGACAACAGCGAGGAAGACGACCTTGTGTATTCTGATGTATATTTTGAAAGTGGTATTTGCTTGCTTACACGTAAGGACGATAAAAGCAGCAGCTATAGTAAGCTTTCACAATTTAAGAAGGCAAAGGTTGCTTCTTTAGGTGGAACTTTTTTCGATAGTGCAATCGAACAAATCAAAGGCGTAAAACATGAAGATGCTCGTGATAGCTATGCACAATTGATTGCCGATCTGAAGGCAAAGAAGCTAGATGCGTTTGTGGCAGAGAGCAAGATTGCCGAACAAATCGTAAAACAGAATTCGGATCTTGCGATCGTTTCTTTTGCCCCTAAGCAAGGCTTTCAAAGTGGCAAGGGTGTCGTGATTGGTAGCGATGATGAAGAATTGATGGAAAAGGTCAATCGTTTTATCAAGAAACAAAAGGCAGAGGTACGTAGTGAAAATATGCAAAAAGCAAGTGCTGTGGTACCGTCATTTGTGCCAGAAGAAACAAACGGAAAATAAGAAGGAGTAGGAAAGCAGGCGTAAGTCTGCTTTTTATAGAAGAATATGATTGATTATAAGGAATTGTATGATTGTCTGTTTCATGTTAGTAAACAGGCAGGAGAGCTGGCATTAAAGCTACAAAATGGGATTGTGAATGAGGGAAAGCAGGTAGAGGCAATCATCGGTGAGGATTTGCGTCATAAAGCGATGCGTGAGGCGAAAACAAAGGCAGATGAAATGGTACAGGAGCTTTTTTTAGCAGCCTTGAAAGAAAAATACGGAACCCTTTTATCCTTAGATGTCGAGGAAGAAACAGAGCTGGTAAAGGCCTTTTCCAATACCTCGTACGATATAAGCTTTATCTTAGATCCAATTGATGGAACTTTGGAATACTTGGAGCAAAAGGACAGCTATTCTATATGCAGTGCTATTATTTCACAAGGTGATGTAAAGCTGGCAATCGTTTATTTTCCTGCTAAAGACGTACTTTATGGGTATTGTGAGGGAATGCCTCCTAAAGAATATCACAGGGTAATGGATATGCAGCCGTGTATGGGGGAAGAATTGTGTGGAAAACGTCAGGAGCATGCACCATTTACGGTGTATAAGAATGCAAGATTGTCCGAGCAATATATCGAAAAGCTTCATGAAAAGGGATATATAGTGCTTGATGATCAAGAGGAGGAGCGAAATTGTCCACAGGTATTGCTGGAATGCTTGTATGGAAGGGCGCTTGCGTGTTTTTGTGATACAAGAAATATACGGGATATATTATTAGGGGCGATCCTATCCAAGACGATGCATGGGGGAGCATATGATTATAGTGGGAATAGGCTTATATGGCAGTCCTTTGGCCGCCAAAAAGAGGCGGTTTTCAGTATTTACCCCAAGGAATTGCTGTTTCCGCTGTGATGTGTACGTATATACATATTAGAAAAGTTTACTATGTTTTGTAGTAATTACAAAGCTGGATATTGTTACCTTCGTATTAGTAATAGTAAAAGCATGAGGAGGTAAGAATATGCATACGTATGAATCAGATGAAGAAAAGATGCTTCAAACATTGAAACAGGAAATGGAGTTTTTGCGTTATTATTGCGCAAATATGCGCTTAAAGAGCTTACTGCGAGAGAAGGGTGAAGCATTGCAGGTAGAAGATGATATCATGGATTATTTACATTATTCCAAAAGTGTTATTTCTTTGAAAAGGCATCAGGGAAAGGAAGAGAATTACGTTTTATCGGCAATGGATAAAATGCAGAAACATAAGGAGTATTTACAAAGCCGCGATGAACGAGCATATATACTTTTGGGAGGAATTGCACAGCTTAAGGAACAAGAAGCACAGCTACTGCTTGACGTGTATGTGCGTCAGTACGATAAGAAAAAAATATTGCAGCGCTTAGGCGGTGTTGTGGAAAGTACATATCATCGTCGCTTAAAGAAAGCTCTGTTGCATCTTGCTTTGGTTTTGAAGGAATGCCTTACAAATGCGTAAGGTAGGACAGAAAGACTTATAAAGCAAAGGGAAGTATGCTATAATGGAAAAAATAAGAGGAGGCTGTTAATGTGAAAAAGATATCAATCAATATGCTGTCAAGTGCGGATAAGGTAGCTGGCCAGGGGGTAGGAAGCGCCTATCTGGAACAGGTGAAGTTGGTACGTGAGGGTGGTGCCGATCTTTTTGATGTTTATATCAATTCGAGAAAAAAATGTGATATCGTTCATTGTCATACGATTGATCCTATCAATTTTATACGTATGAAAAAGGGCAAACATGTAAATGTGTGCTATGTGCATTTTTTACCGGATACGTTAAATGGCAGTATTCAGCTTCCAAAATTGGCTTTTTCGCTTTTTAAGCGTTATGTTGTGCGCTTTTATAAAACAGCAGATTACTTGGTGGTAGTAAATCCGATGTTTATGAATGAGCTTGAGGTTTATGGGATACCACGTGAAAAGATGGTATATATTCCCAACTATGTATCCAAACAGGATTTTTATAAGAAGTCGCAATCCGAGCGGGCAGCTTTACGTAAAAAATATGAAATTGACGAAGCTGCTTTTGTCGTAATCGGAGTCGGACAGGTACAGATGCGTAAGGGTGTGCTTGATTTTATTGAGGTCGCTAAACAGCTTCCCGATATTCAATTTGTTTGGTGCGGAGGTTTTTCCTTCGGAAAAATTACCGATGGTTATGAAGAATTGAAAAAGGTGGTAGAAAATCCACCTGCTAATGTAAAGTTTTTAGGGATCATACCACGAGAAGAAATGAATGATCTATACAATGTTTCCGATGTATTGTTTATGCCCTCTTATAATGAGCTGTTTCCGATGGCAATTTTAGAGGCGGTCAATCTCCATGTTCCTCTTGTACTGCGAGATTTAGATTTGTATCGGGATATCTTGTTTGAAAAATATGAACGGGCAAATGACAATGCAGGCTTTGTCCAAGCGATAAAACGTTTGTATGAGGAGCCGCAGGCTTATGAAGCCAAAGCTTTGCGAAGTAAGGAAATCAGTGAATATTATTGTAAGGAAAATGTCTTAAAGATTTGGCGTGAATTTTATAGTGGGATTTATAAGCACTTTGTGAATAAGGGGTAGCAACCCTTTTTTACTTTTGAAAAGGTTACACTATTGTCATGTAAATCATAAAGGGAGTATGCTATAATAGACATGTTCGAATGTGCGGCTTTGGCACATACAGGTGGTATTCTATGAAACAATCAATACGTAGCTATATTTTAAATTTTATAATTATCTTAGGGTTCACAGCTGCAGTTCTTTGGTTTGCGTTAAAAGACAACTTTCATTCCATAATGGAGCTGATTGGAAACATTCCTTTTTTGTGGCTTTTTGTCATTCTTGGTTGGGGTATAGTTTATGCCGGTGTCATCGGGCTTATCTTAACGGTATTGACACGGCGTTATCACAAGCAATATACCTTTTTAAAGGGATTCCAAAATGCACTTGTGGGATATTTCTTTTCCGGTATTACACCAAGTGCAACCGGAGGACAATTTGCACAGGCATATATTTTAAAAAAACAAGGGATCAAGCTGGCAGAGGGTGCTTCTATTCTATGGGCGGATTTTATTATTTATCAAACCGTAATGATGGTTTACGTAACGGTGCTGTTTTTGATGCGCAGTGCTTATTATATGGAAATCGTCGGTACATGGTTTTGGGCGATTATCGTCGGTTATCTTGTCAATGTAGGGGTTATCGCTTTGTTATGGACGATGGCTTTATTTCCTAAGCTTTATGTGTGGCTTTCTCAGCGTATGGTTTCTTTATTAGCAAAATTGCATCTTGTAAAGGATAAGGAAAAAACTTTGTCAAGCTGGAAGCTGCAGGTCGAGGGGTTTACCAATGAAATTAAGCAGATACGCCACGAGCATCGCTTAATTGTGAAAGCTGTTTTGTTAAATGTTTTACGTATGACGATTCAGCTCACGTTGCCTTTTGTGATTGCCCGCTCCTTGGGATTGCCACTTGGTTGGGATAAGCTGATCGATTCTATGGCACTAGCAAGTTTTGTTTTGATGGTCAATGCTTTTTTTCCTGTTCCGGGAGCAAGCGGAGGAACGGAATTTGCCTTTACCCAGCTATATATCTTTTTGGTGGGACCGGGAGCCGCAGCGAGCAGCATCATGATTTTGTGGCGTTTTTCAACCTATCATATTGTATTGATTGCCGGAGCCTTCGTATTTTTGTATTTGAAGCACCGCTATGATAATGAAAAGTATAAAAAGCAAGCAATAATAAAGGAGGTTACTTCATGAGGATTGGATTATTTACAGATACGTATCTACCGGATATCAACGGTGTGGTATCCTCTGTGGTTACATTGCAAACGGAATTGGAAAAGCATGGACATGAGGTGTTTGTGATTGCCAATCATAAAGCACTTACTAGCAAATGGGATGGAAATGTTTTGCGTCTGCCCGGTTTGGAATTGAAATGGTTATATGGCTATAAACTCTCTACCCCTTTTCATCAAAGTGCCAAAGAAGAAATTCGAAAACTGAAATTGGATATTATTCATGTGCATACGGAATTCGGTGTTGGAATGTTCGGACGTATTGTTGCCAAATATTTGAATATTCCGGTTGTATCTACTTATCATACGATGTATGAGGATTACACTCATTATTTGATTCCTTTTGAGAATGAAGAGGTTGATCGTGTAGGCCGCAGAATTGTGGGGAGTGTTTCACGTGTGTTTGCGGAAAATGTGCAGGCAATGATTGCTCCGAGCGAAAAGACGAAGGAAACTTTGTTAAAATACGGAGTAACAACTCCGATCTATATTATTCCAACCGGTTTAAGCTTTGAAAAATTTAATGTTGAGAATATTGATGTTGAAAGGGTTTGTCAGATTCGTCAAAGCTATGGTATCAAGGAAGATGAAAAGCTCGTTGTTTATGTTGGACGAATTGCACAGGAAAAAAGTATTGAAATACCTATCGAAGGGTTTCGCTATGTAAAAAATCCTAAGATTAAGATGATGATTGTCGGTGGCGGACCGCAGCTTGAGGAGCTGAAAGAGCTGGCAAGAAGCTATCGGCTGCAAGAGCGTATTATTTTTACGGACAAAGTGGAAAACGATGAGGTTCCATATTACTATGCTTGTGCGGATTGCTTTGTATCTGCCAGTTTGACAGAAACACAGGGCATGACCTTTATCGAAGCATTGGCTTGCGGCTTACCGGTGTTCGCTCGTCCCGATGAGGTGCTTGAGGATTTGGTCTTTGAAAACGAAAGTGGCTTTCTTTTTGATACTGGAAAAGAATTTGCACAAAAGCTGGAGGATTATATGGGACGCGCTAAAGAGGAACAAGAGCGCTTGCATATACGTGCCAAAGAATGCGTGAAGAAATATGATGCCGATGTTTTTTATTCTAAGGTGCTTTCAGTCTATTTCCAGGTGTTGGACGATTTTCAAGATGCCTATGAAGTAACAAAGGTCAAAATGCTTGATGATTATGTACGCATTTATGTTATGAATGATAAAGAGGACGAGCCGAAGAAGCTGATGATTGATTTAGAGGATTATTTCTTGTATAAGATTCGTTTGCATACGATGTTAGATCGTCATACGGTACAGGAATTTGAACAAAAGGAAGCTTATCTCAATGCCTATCGCAATGCCATTCGACGTTTGCGTATGCGTGATTATACACGTAAGGAAATGGAACAGGTGCTTGCAAAGCTTCCTGGTATGAGTGATGCATCGGTACAGAAGATGCTAAATGAATTGGAACAAAAGGGATATATCAATGATGCCTTGTATATGGCGAATAAGATTGAAAAAATGCAGTATTCTTTAAGTGGAAAAGGAAGAATTCGTAAAACGCTGATCAATAAAGGGATTTCTAAGGAAGCGGTTGATGAGGCATTAGCAGACTTCAAAGATGAGGAGGAACGTGAAAAGGCCTTGAAAATGGCAGAAAAGCTGCGAGAAGGCTTAAAGGGAAAATCTGCCGCAATGAAGACACAAGCGATGATTCGAAAGTTGATTTCGTATGGTTTTGATAACGATATTGCCAAAGCAACGGCTGGTATTCTTAATTTCGAAGCGGAAGATGATCGCGAAGCGCTTGAAAAAACGATTCAAAAAGCAATTCGTGGCAATCAGCGGAAATATCAGGGTAAGGAATTAAAAGAACGGGTATATGCATATTGTATGCGAAAGGGCTTCGCATCAAGTGAAATACGAGCGATATTAGAGGAAATGGAGTGGGAAGAGCTACATGAAAATTAAGGAATTACAAGATGGATTCAAAGGAACTGTTCGTGTTCTTTTAACCAATGTAAATCGAGGAGTAACGAATAAAGGAGCACCGTATTTGTCTTTTACGCTTCAAGACGACAGCGGGGTGCTGGACGCAAAGTATTGGAATGTTAGTGAGGAGGCATTGCATAGTTTTGAAGCAGGACAGATCGTTGATGTTTACGGAGATGTAATCACACATCAAAAGCAGCTGCAATTTCGGGTGAATAAAGCGACCTTGGTAGAGGGCGAAGAAAGCATGATATTGGACTATGTTCCGGCCGGCCCTTATACACAGGAAGAATTAAAGGAAGGTATTTACGGCTATATCGAAAGCTTTGAAAATTCGATCTTAAAGGCTATTGTGCAAGCGGTCATGAAGCGACATCAGCAGGATTTCTTTGTGTACCCGGCAGCTATGCGCAATCATCATGATTTTGTCGGTGGTTTAGCTACGCATGTGTTAGGTATGCTGCAAATGGGAGAGAGCGTATGCAGGCAATATGAGAATTTGCACAGAGATTTGTTGTTGGCAGGAATTTTATTACATGATGTAGGAAAGCTTGTTGAATTGAGCGGAGCGATTGTTACGGAAT
Source organism: Amedibacillus dolichus DSM 3991 (assembly GCF_000154285.1). Lineage (GTDB taxonomy): Bacteria > Bacillota_I > Bacilli_A > Erysipelotrichales > Erysipelotrichaceae > Amedibacillus > Amedibacillus dolichus. The sequence goes on from NZ_DS483477.1 coordinate 292,585, forward strand.
ATACGATGCAAGGTAAACTTTTGGGGCATATTTCCATTATGCAAGCAGAAATCGATCAAATTGCCACAGAAATAGGTGTTGCGGAAAGTGAGGAGGCTATTTTACTTCGTCATATGGTCTTATCTCATCATGGTGTGTACGAATATGGCTCACCGGTACTGCCGATGATTCCGGAGGCGGAGGTACTCTATCTATTGGATAATTTAGATGCACGTATGCATACGATGAAAAAAGCGTTGGCTAATATCGCAGATGGTGAATTTTCACAGCGTGTATTTGCTTTGGAAAACCGTATGCTATATAAAAGTAAGTTAGGGAAGTAGCGAAAATGCACTTCCTTTCTTTATGACAAAGTGAAAATAAGATGATAAAAGAATACATTTTAGAGATTTCGTGATATAGTAATATACGAAAAAATGAGGTGATATTGTGAAGGTAGGATTTGTATCGTTAGGTTGTAGTAAAAACTTGGTAGATAGTGAAAAAATGATGGGTATGCTTGTAAGCGGACAGCATGAGCTGGTAAGCGATCCTGCGCAGGCAGAAGCGATCATTATCAATACTTGCGGTTTTATCAATTCCGCGAAAGAAGAAGCGATTGCCACTATTTTCAAAATGGCAGAGTATAAGAAGGATAAATGCAAACGTTTGATCGTAGTTGGGTGCTTAGCTCAGCGTTATAAGGAAACTTTAGAGGAGGAAATTCCGGAAATTGATGCTGTTATCAGTATTCGTGAGTATCCGCATCTGCATGAAATTTTGAAGGAATTGTTAGATGAACACGATCTTGTCAGTTATGATAAATGTGAACGAAAGGTTTCCAGTCGTCCTTGGACCGCATATTTAAAAATTGCCGAGGGCTGTAGCAATCGCTGTACGTATTGTGCGATTCCGCTGATTCGTGGAGATAATGTTTCTTTTCCAATGGAGGATTTGGTAAAAGAAGCTAAGCAGCTTGCTCAGCGTGGGGTAAAGGAATTAGTGTTGATTGCACAGGATACAACAAAGTATGGTTTGGATCGCTATGGAAAGCTATCCCTTTTGGAATTGCTGAAGCAGCTGCATGAAATCGAAGGCTTTCATTGGATTCGTATTTTATATATGTACCCCGATGAAATCGAAGATGAATTGATTGAAGGAATGGCACGTTTACCGAAGGTATTGCCATATTTCGATATACCGATGCAGCATGCGAACAATCGAATGCTGAAAGCGATGAATCGCAGAGGGACCAAAGAAGAAGTTTTACGCTTGTGTGAAAAAATACGAAATACATTTGAAAATCCTACCCTGCGAACAACCTTTATTGTCGGTTTTCCTAGTGAAACGCATGATCATTTTAATGAGCTGATGGAGTTTGTTAATGATGTTCATTGGGATCGCATGGGAGCTTTCCCATATTCTCCGGAAGAGGATACACCGGCCTTCGATATGGAGCAAGACGTTAGTGAGGAAGAAAAACAGCGCCGTTTGGAACAGCTGATGCTGCGTCAAGAGGAAATATCATTACAAAATCAACAAAAGATGATTGGCCAGGTAATTGAAGTATTGGTTGAAGATCAGGAAGGACTCAGCGGCTTGTATCGCGGACGTGGAAAGTCCAGCGCACCTGATGAGGTCGATGGTATCGTAATTTTCAAAAGTGATCGCTTTATTCCTTATGGAAGCTTTGTAAAGGTACGTGTTACAGAAGCTTTTCCACATGATTTAAAGGGAGTGGAAGTGTGCTAGTCGGCTTTGATCCAATTACCTCGAAAGAACCCTATGTTTTGATACTCGGCTCGATGCCGAGTATCACTTCTTTGGAAAAGCAAGAGTATTATGGCTTTGCACACAATCACTTTTGGAAGTTCATGGCAAATATATTTGCTATGCCAACGGATACCTATGAACAAAAAAAGGCAATCATTAGAAAGCGGCATTTGGCATTATGGGACGTGATTCATAGCTGTGAGAGAGAAGGAAGTTTGGATAGTGCGATTCGCAAGGAGCGTGTTAATGATATTGCGGGTTTTATACAAAAACATACCACTATACGTCTTGTGATTTGTAATGGCAAAAAAAGTTATGAGCTTTATCAAAAGCATTTTCAAAATCTCGGTGTATCTTGTGTGTATCTAGGCAGTACCAGCAATGCCAATCGTTCCATTAAAGAAAATATTTTATATGAGCAGTGGAAACAGACCTTATGGGAGGCTTTAGGCTATGGAAATAAGACAATGTGAGAATCAAGAACAGCTAAAGCAGCTGGCGGATCTTGCTGATGTGATATGGCATGAATATTTCGTTTCTTTACTAAGTAAGGAACAGATTGATTATATGGTAGAAAAATTTCAAAGCTATGATGCTATTGATAGAGCTATAAAAGAAGAAGGCTATACATATTTTCTTGCTTATGAGGAACAAACTTTAATTGGCTATATGGGAGTAAAATTAGAAGAAAAGCGATTATTCCTAAGTAAATTGTATTTGCGTAAAGATAAGCGAGGACAAGGTCTGGCTTCTATTTTATTGCAAAAGGCTGTTGATTATGCAATTGTGAATGGTAAGCAAAGCATCTATCTAACTTGTAATAAGTACAATCAGCATAGCTTAGATGTGTATCATCGAAAGGGATTTTATGATATAGATGCCGTTGTCAGCGATATCGGACATGGCTTTGTTATGGACGATTATATTTTGCAAAAGGATTTATGATAAAATATACAAATATACAAAAAAGCTTTCCTCGTATTGAAGAAAGCTTTTTATATTTAACTGGTGACCCCTCAGGGAATCGAACCCTGGACCCACTGATTAAGAGTCAGTTGCTCTGCCAGCTGAGCTAAGGAGTCATTTTTTGATTGCTTAATTATTATAGCAGATATTAAGAATAATTCAAGAGGAAATTTCAAAAAATGAAAAGACTTCTTCTTGGATATAGCTGCGAACTGCTACAAATGATTTGAAACATAAAGACAGGCGTAACAAATGGCAGTTAAGATAAGTGTAGTATTAAACAATAAAGGTATAGCTAGGGGATTAGCCTACTCAAAATTCTGTTGTTGAGCGAATTATATATCGGTATAATAGTAGTACGACAGATGGGGTGATGAAGATGAAGCATATTTTAATTGTTGATGATGACATTCATATAAATGAAATGTTGGAAGAAGTTTTGAAGCATGAAAGACATACGGTTTCTCATGCGTACTCCGGAACCGAAGCATTATTGTTTTTAACAGACAGAAACCCTGATCTGATTTTGCTTGACTTAATGCTACCGGGATTATCAGGAGAAGAATTGTTGCCGCATATAGCAGGGATTCCGGTGATTGTTATGAGTGCAAAAGTAGATGTAGAAGATAAGGTATCGCTTTTACTTGGTGGAGCCGTTGATTATGTTACAAAGCCGTTTGATACAAAAGAATTACTGGCTCGAATCACTGTCGCACTACGAACTCCAACACCCTCATTAAGCAGAATATTGAAATTTCAGGACATAGTGTTGGATACATACACGCATGAGGTATTCGTTGCAGATAAAAAAGTAAAATTAACAAGAACGGAATATGCTATTTTAAAATTGTTACTGCAAAACCCGAAACAAGTAGTTGTAAAATCGATTCTTTTAGACAAAATCAGCGAGAATACACCGGATTGTACCGAAGGCTCATTGAAAATGCACATCAGCAATTTAAGAAAAAAGCTTCGTGATATAAGCGGAAAAGATTATATTGAAGCTGTTTGGGGGATTGGTTTTAAAATGAGGACAGAATAAATATTTACTGTTTCTTTACTGTTTTCTTTACCGTTTGTTTTACTCTTATAAGATAGAATGATTGCATCGGAAAACAGGAGGTAACTATCATGGAATATGTTCTTAAAACAAATTCTTTATGCAAAAGCTATGGAGGTTTCCGGGCGCTTAATGGTGTATCGATGAGTGTTCCGAAAGGAGCGATTTATGGATTTATAGGGAAAAACGGAGCCGGAAAGACAACGTTCATTCGAATCATTTGCGGTTTACAAGAACCTACATCGGGGGATTATGTCCTATATGGTAAAAATAACACCGATAAGGATATTGTGAAATCACGGCGCAGAATGGGAGCGATTGTTGAAACACCGTCAATTTATCTTGATATGACTGCCGAAGATAATTTGAAAACCCAATATCGTATTTTGGGGCTGCCGTCTTTTGATGGACTGAATGATATACTAAAGCTTGTTGGTCTTGAAAATACAGCTAAGAAAAAAGCAAAGCATTTTTCTTTGGGTATGCGCCAAAGACTGGGGATTGCTATTGCTTTGGTAGGAGATCCGGATTTTTTGATTTTAGATGAACCGGTTAATGGACTTGATCCTCAGGGAATCGTTGAGATAAGAGAGTTGATTTTAAAACTGAATCATGAAAAACAAATTACAGTTTTGATTTCCAGTCATATCCTAGATGAATTATCGAGATTAGCAACGCATTACGGCTTTATTGATAAGGGACGTATCATAAAAGAAATAACAGCGAATGAATTGGAAATAAAATATAATATCATATCTGATAAAACAGTTGACATCTTTAAGAAAATCAATGTATCGAAGCTGGTAATGCTGCTGTCAAAACGAAGCTGTGAAGTGATTTCTATGACAGAACGTGATGAAAATTTGGAAAGCTATTTTATCAATTTGATAGGAGGAGTAACCTATGAATAGATTATGGATAGCGAACATTATGCGAATGGTCAAGAATAAGCTTTTTTGGTTAGCGGTTGTTTTTATGTCATTGGTCGGTATAGGATTTCCTATCATGAATTATATGGTTATGATAAAAAATGATTTTCCGTTATTTATTGATAATAGCTTTTTTATGGGGACAATGTTTATCGGGATTCTCTTATCGATATTTTGTAGTTTATTTATAGGTACAGAGTATAATGACGGGGTGATTCGTAATAAAATCATTGTAGGGAAGAATAGGATAGCAATTTATTTTTCAAATTTATTAACTTGTATTTTAGCGGGAATTTTAATGTGCTTTGTATCTTTGATAAGCTGTTTTATCGTAGGGATACCGCTACTGGGGGCATTTCAAAGTGAGATAAGCGTTATCATTCGATTGGCAATATGTATGTTGTTGTTATCTGTTTCCTTTGCTTCAATCTATACTTTTATTACGATGATAATTCCTAACAAAGCTACATCAGCAGTGATATGTTTATTAACTGCATTTCTCTTTCTTGGCGTATCAACCTATATATCTGCACGCTTAAATGAGCCTAAGGTGTATGATGAGTATGTCTACATGAATGAATCAGGGCAGATGAAAACCGAAAAAGCAGAACCGAATCCGAATTATGTCAGCGGAACAAAAAGAGAATTATACGAGTTTATAAATGAGTTTTTGCCAGGAGGGCAATCGTTTAAAATCGCCCAAATGTCTTCTGAAAGTCCGGAGAGATTGATGATATATTCGATAGTAATCATTGTGCTTACAACCGGAGCAGGAGTTTGGATCTTCAAGAAAAAAGATTTGAAATAAAGGAGTGAGAAGTATGCTATGGTTATGGCTTTTCATAAGCGGACTGATTTTGGTAATTATCTCGTTATTTATCAAGATACATTTATTACGAAAATCTGCAAAAGAGATAGAATGTTCGTTTTCCGAAAGGCTTTTAACCGACAGCAATACTTTGATCGATATTTCAAGCAATGATAAACGTATGCGTCATTTAGCAAATGAAATAAATATTCAATTACGAAAGCTCCGAGATGAACGAAGAAAATTTCAGCTTGGTGATTTAGAAGTAAAAGCTGCAATGACAAATATTTCTCATGATTTACGTACACCGCTAACTGCTATATGCGGCTATTTGGATTTACTTGAACAAGAGGAAAAAAGCGAAACGGTTAATAGATATACAGCTGTTATAAGAAATCGTACGGAAATGCTTAAACAGCTAACGGAAGAATTGTTCCGATATTCTGTGATTTTGGCTTCAGCAGAAGCTTTAAAAATCGAACCTGTCGTTATTAACAATATATTAGAGGAAAGTATCGCCTCGTTTTACACGGCCTTAAAGGAAAAGCAGATCGTTCCTAAAGTCAGCATTCCACAGAAGAAGGTCATTCGTGATCTTGACCGTTTTGCATTATCAAGGATATTTGCAAATTTATTGAATAATGCGATCAAGTACAGCAACGGTGATTTAGAAGTTACGTTATCTGAAAATGGAGAAATCCGCTTTATAAACCATGCTTCGGATTTGAGTGAAATAGAGGTAGGAAAGCTGTTTGATCGATTTTATACTGTTAATAATGCCGGGAATTCGACCGGGCTTGGATTATCTATATCAAAAGCATTGGTTGAAAAGATGAATGGGACAATTTCAGCGGAGTATCATGACGGAATGCTTACTATTTGCATTCTATTTGGTTTATGAGTTTTTCATACAGAGATAATCGCAGGACTTGCAGATTTGTTTAAATATAAAGCAGGCAAGCGGATTGGTAAGTAATATATACGAAGCAAATATTTACACAAATACCAAATAAGGCTTGCATTCCCATTTGGGATATGGTATTATCATAAAGCAGAAAAGTTAGTGGAAAGTTAGAAGCGCCCCTTCTCACCTGATGTCCGAAGGCATAGGTTAATGCTACATCATTGTAAATAGCAATTTATGTAGATATTTATAGCGGGTGCTTAATGGTACCCGCTTTTCTTATGGCAACAATGGAGGTGTCTATTATAAATAAGAGAGTTATTCCAAACAACGTGAACGATGATTTGGTAAATGAGAAAATCAAGTTCAAAGAAGTCATGGTGATTGATGCTAATGGTGAAAAGCTAGGCATTAAAATGCGTCGTGAAGCTTTAGAAATCGCGTATGATCAAGACTTGGATTTATTGTGTGTTGCGCCAAAAGCAACTCCACCTGTTTGTAAGGTGCTGAATTATGGAAAGCATCGCTTCGAACAACAGAAAAAAGCGAAAGAAGCAAAACGCAATCAGCAGGTTACGGAAGTAAAGCCAATTCGTTTATCACCGGTTATTGATAAGCACGACTTTGATACAAAAATGCGTCATGCACGCAAGTGGGTAGAGGACGGCATGAAGGTAAAGGTAGATATGCGTTTCCGCGGTCGTTTGATTACCAGACTTGAAGTTGGAAAGAAAATAATGAATAGCTTTATTGAGGAAATATCTGATATTGCGAATGTTGAAAAGAAGCCGATTCTGGAAGGCAACACAATGTCATGTGTTTTGGCACCAAAGAAAAAATAGTAAAGTTACGAGGAGGTACTACTTATGCCAAAGATGAAATCACATAGAGGTTTAGCAAAACGTGTTAAAAAGACAGGTTCAGGGAAATTAAAAAGAAGTCATGCATATACTTCTCACCGTTTCCATGGAAAAACACAGAAACAGAAGCGTCATTTAAGAAAAGCATCTACTGTTCATAGTACAGATATGAAACGTATCAAACAGATGCTAGTGAAATAATCGATAAATCGTAAGGAGGAAATAACATGGCAAGAGTTAAAGGTGGATATGTAACACGTCAGAGAAGAAAAAAAGTATTAAAGTTAGCAAAAGGATACTTCGGTTCCAAGCACATTCTATATAAGACTGCTCACGAGCAGGTAATGCATTCATTCAAATATGCTTACAATGACCGTAAAGATTTGAAACGCAACATGCGTAAATTGTGGATTGCACGTATCAATGCAGCTGCAAGAATGAATGATATTTCTTATTCAAGATTGATGCACGGTTTAAAGCTTGCAAATGTAACAATTAACCGTAAAATGCTTTCTGAAATCGCAATTCATGATGCTGCAGGTTTTACAGCTATCGTTGAAACTGCGAAAAATGCACTTGCTAACCCAAGTGTAGCTGCAAAAGAAGAAGCTGCACCTGCAGTAGAAGCAAATGCTGATTTGGCATCTATGAAGGTTGCTGAACTTCGTGAATTGGCGAAGGCTAAAGGAGTAGAAGGCTACTCAACAATGAAAAAAGCAGAATTGCTTGCTGCTTTGGCTTAATTGATGATAGAAGAAGGACACCGTAAGGTGTTCTTTTTTTAGAATGATTGATCCTTTATGTATGCCAAACGTAGGAAGTGCATCAGTATACGATGTTTTTATCGGACTATAAAAATAATAATAAAAGTCTTTGAAATTGTTATAGTAAAGAAAAGCAGCTTGTTTTCTTTTGTATAAGATACAGCCATTCAGATTGTTTTTATCTATGATTGTTAAGTTAGTGGGTAAAACGATAGATTTATAGTATTTTCTAAAGAAATAACGGTAATAGTCTATAGGATAAAATTATACTAAACTTTTATCTTTAACAATAATGTCAAATGTAAAGCGGCTGTACTCTTATATGATGGGTAAAATAATAAAATGCTTAAATATACGGTATTTATGTGGATAATCGAAAAATAGATATAAAATTCATGTAACATCGTGTATAATATTTACTAAGAAAAGGAGGGGCAGTATGGCAGTTGAACAATTGATATTACCAAAGCATTATGAAAATAAGCTTGATATTATATCAACAGAGGTCGCAATTAAGTATGTAAAGGATTTATTTGAAAGAAGATTGGCACATCATTTGAATCTTATGCGTATTTCAGCTCCTTTGTATGTGCGTAAAAGTAGCGGTTTAAATGATGATTTGAATGGAGTAGAGAGACCGGTAAGCTTTGATATTAAGGAAATTGAGAATGATGATATGGAAATTGTTCATTCTCTTGCAAAATGGAAACGTATGGCACTTTCTCGTTACCATATCGGCTATGGTAAGGGGATTTATACGGATATGAATGCTATACGTCGTGATGAGGTTTTAGATAATCTGCATTCTACATACGTAGACCAATGGGATTGGGAGAAAATTATCGAAGAAAAGGATCGTACTCTTGATTTTTTAAAGCTGACGGTTACACATATCATGAAAGCTTTAAAGGAAACGGAGAAAGAGGTGAATATCGTTTTTGAAAATTTAGAGCCCTTTATTCACGAAGATGTATATTTTATAACAACGCAGGAATTGGAAAATAAATACCCTGATTTATCGCCAAAGCAAAGAGAATATGAGGTTACTAAGCAATATAAAACAGTTTTTTTGATGCAAATCGGAGATGTCTTGGAAAGCGGGGAAAAGCATGATGGACGTGCACCGGATTATGATGATTGGAAGCTGAATGGAGATTTGTTGCTGTATTATCCGCTGTTGGATTGTGCTGTGGAAATCAGCAGCATGGGAATCCGTGTCAACGCGCAAAGTCTAAAAGAGCAGTTAGTAAAGGCGAAGTGTGAGGAACGCTTGCAACTGCCATTTCATCAGCTGTTATTGCGTGATGAACTGCCACTGACCATTGGGGGAGGAATCGGGCAATCTCGCATTTGCTTGATCTTATTAAACAAGGCACATATCGGAGAGGTACAAGTATCGCAATGGAGCGATGCAATGATAGAAGAATGTGAAAAGCATCATATTACATTGTTGTAGGTTAATAAAAAATCGCTGAAAAGCGATCTTTTTATTTTGCTAAATGTTCATCATGTAGCTTTTGAATATAGTTTGCATCAGGATCGATGTAAATGGTTTTGTAATTGGATAAGGATACAAGGCTTCCTTTGTTACCGGGAATTTTTTTTAATTGTCGGACAAGGCAATAATTTACCGGAACACTTGAAGAATACCGCCCTTGCGAGTACCATGCGGCAAGCATAGCGGCATTGCGTAAGGTAGCTTCATCGGGGTGATCTGTTGTAATGATGACATGACTGCCATGCAAATCCTTTACATGCAGCCAGGTGTCTTGCTTTCTAGCTAACTTCCAGGTTACATAATCGTTTTGAAGATTGTTTTTGCCGACATAGATGGTGATATCATCAAACTGAAAGGTTTCAAAATGTGGAAGCTCCTGTTTTTTCTTTTTACGGATTCGAGTCTTTAATGGCTTGATGTAATTTTGCTTGGATAGCTCCTCTCGTATTTCCATTGCATCTTGCATAGAGGCCTGTTCAAGCTGAATTTCCAATGTTTCAAAATATTCGATTTCCTGCTTGCATAGACATATTTGTTCGCTAAGAATATTTTGGGCACGCTTGAACTTATGATATTTTTGATAATAACGATTGGCGTTTTGCTTAAGATCGTAGCGCATATCAATGGGAATGGTAACCATAGCTTCATTTTCAAAAGAGGGAAGCGTAATTTGAGCAGTTTTTTCAATGGTATGCATATAGGCAAACAGTAAATCACCGTATTCCCGATATTTTTCACAATCCATGGCTTCCTCTAGGCTTGCTTCTAACTTAGGCAGCTTTGAGGTATTTTTATGAAGCTCTTTGCGAACAGCCTTAAATAAATCCCCGCTTTGCTGTTTGATGCGCACCTTTTCTTCCTTATGATAAAAAAGAATATCCATGCCCTTCATCAGCGGATAGGTGCGATAAGTACCTTCTAAATGGGTTAAGGGAATGCAATGAAAATACATCTGATCTTTGATATCGCTAATATATAACGTATCGGAAGCGGCTATTTTTTGCATGATATCGTCAAATTCTTCCCCTTGGTGCATACGATATTGAACTTCCTTCGATAATAATGGAGAGAAGCCATGAAATTGTTTGGTTAATGATTCTTCTTTTAAAAAGGGACCATGTTGATAGGGATCTTGCTTATCCTTATGGGGAGCGGGAAGGGTAAATTGAGCACCCGGTAAAATGGTACGGCGATTATTTTCAAAAGGAGGAATACGCTTTAAGGCATCAATGATCCGGTTATCCTCACCGACTAAAACCAGATTAGCATATTTTCCCATCAGTTCAATATAAAAATGATAGCTGTGGATATCTCCCATTTCATTGCAAGCTTCCACGATCATGTGTAAAATACGATCAAGACCAAGCTGCTTGCAGGAGCGAATAATTCCTCCGTCAATCAGCTTACGCAAAAGCATAGTAAAATTTCCCGGTGTTTCCATGGTGGTGTAGCTTTGTTGTGTGAAATGAATACGATTATAAACACTATGTAAGGAAATCATCAATTTTTGATTACCTTTTTGCGTACGCAGTGTAAATAATAATTCCGCATCGGATATTTGTTGTATCTTTAATAGCTTTGCGGGAAGATAGGTATTGATTTCCTTTTGCAGCTGATGAAGCAGCAAGCCATCTAATGCCATATATATGCACCTCCAATGTTAATCATTATAGCATGCTTTTCAATAACAGACCAGCAGAACCATATTGTGATAAAAAAGCTTCATAAACTTAAAAAAGTTATTTGACAAGCACCATATTCATTAGTAAAATGGTAGTAATAACAAGAGAGGTACGCTTTATGAAAAAAGGATTGTTAATCATTATCAGTGGGCCAAGTGGCGTTGGAAAAGGAACGATACGCAGCTATTTTATGAATGATCCAGAGCTGAAGCTGGCGTATTCTATTTCCATGACGACTAGATCTCCTCGTGTTGGAGAAAAAGATGGTATTGATTACATATTTACGACCAAAGCAAAATTTGAAGAGGCGATTGCCAATGATGAGCTTTTAGAATGGGCAGAGTTTGTCGGTAATTACTATGGAACACCGATTTCGCAAATTGAGAAGCTGCGCAATGAAGGAAAAAATGTCATTTTGGAAATTGAGGTTCAAGGAGCTACACAGGTACGTGAGAAATGCCCAGATGCTCTATCTATCTTTATTATACCGCCAAGCATGGAAGAACTGGAAAAGCGGATTCGCGGTCGGCGCAGCGAGCCGGAAGAGGTCGTACAGCAGCGTTTGGCAAAGGCTGATAAGGAAATGAAGATGATGAACAATTATAAGTATATTGTTTGTAACGATGATCCTAAGCTTGCGGCGGATTTGATTTCTTCGATTATAAAGCGTAATATGGAAACAGCGGAATAAATCTTATTCTGCTTTTTTTATGGCAAAGAAAAAAGCTCGCTGTGAACGAGCTTATACAATTCCTTGATCAAGCATGGCATTGGCGACCTTTACAAAGCCGGCAATGTTTGCGCCAAGCATATAATTATCTGCTTCTCCATACTCCTTTGCGGTTTCGGCAACGGTATGGAAAATATTTTCCATGATCGCCTTTAATTTTGCATCTACTTCCTCAAAGCTCCAGCTTAAGCGCTGTGAATTTTGAGACATTTCCAAACCACTGGTTGCGACACCACCGGCATTGCTGGCTTTACCGGGAGCATAAAGAATATGGTTTTCCTGAAGTACATTGATTGCATCGGGAGTCGTTGGCATATTCGCACCTTCGCAAACAGCAATAACACCGTTTTTTACAAGAGCTAAGGCATCTTCCTTATGCAGCTCATTTTGTGTTGCACATGGCAAGGCAATATCACAAGGAACATGCCAAATCGTTTTTTTATTAGAAAAGACAGCTCCCTTTACGGCATCGGCATATTCATGAATGCGAGCGCGACGCTTCTCTTTAATATCTTTCATAATATCAAGCTGAATACCGTTTTCATCAACAACGTATCCACTGGAATCACTCATCGCAATAACCTTTGCGCCTAAGGCAGTTGCTTTTTCCGCTGCATAGATGGCAACATTTCCACTTCCGGAAATAACGACACGTTTCCCTTTGAAGCTATCGTTTTTACTGTTTAGCATTGCTTCGGTGAAATAACAAAGTCCATAACCGGTTGCTTGTGTTCTAGCTAGTGAGCCACCCCAATTTAAGCCTTTTCCGGTTAATACCCCGCTGAATTCATTGCGAATACGCTTGTATTGTCCGAACATATAGCCGATCTCACGTGCTCCGACACCGATATCACCGGCAGGAACATCGGTGTTTGGACCGATGTATTTGCAAAGCTCGCTCATAAAGCTTTGGCAAAAGCGCATGACCTCAGCATCGCTTTTTCCTTTAGGATCGAAATCACTGCCGCCTTTTCCGCCGCCCATCGGAAGTCCGGTAAGTGCGTTTTTAAAAATTTGTTCAAAGCCTAAAAATTTGATAATGCTGATATTCACACTTGGGTGAAAACGCAGTCCCCCTTTATAAGGGCCGATTGCGGAATTAAATTCGACACGATATCCGCGATTGACTTGTACCTTACCTTGATCATCGACCCAAGGAACACGGAAAACAATTTGTCTTTCCGGTTCTACGATACGCTCGAAAATCCCCTTTTCGATATATTCCGGGTGCTTTTCTACAACCTTTTCAAGCGATAGCAACACCTCATCAACAGCTTGTATAAATTCTGCATCATGTGGATTGCGTTTAACTACCGCTTCTTTTACGAAATCTAATGCTCCCATGTAAATCCCTCCTTTTGATATCTTATATTATAAACATAAAATTCCTATTTGGAAACAAAGAATCTTCATTTTTTCATATAAAAGAAAAATATTTTCATCATATATGTAATGTTTTACATATAAGTGATGTCGAATGCTTTTCGTTTAGAACCACAAATTATCGCATAATCCTGACGCTTTTTTCCTCTTTGTTGCGCTAGAGTAAGGAGGGTGATGATATGATGCTACATGAAATAAAAAAGAAACAATGGGGAAAAATTATAGCTATTCACTTGCCTCCATCGGAGATACAACGATTGTTTTCTTATGGGATTTATATAGGCAGCTATATTCAAAAGTGCTATGTAGCGCCCTTAGGTGATCCGATTGCTTTTTATGCAAACGGTGCACAATTGTTTTTGCGTAAACAGGATTGTGAACATATCTTGGTGGAGGAAATGCAATGACTTATACAATAGCATTTGTAGGAAATCCGAATGTCGGAAAAAGTGCATGGATCAATGCCTTGGCGAAGGCGGATTTTAAGGTAGGAAATTGGGCGGGAGTAACGGTGGAAAAAAAGGAAGCCCACGTAGTTTGGGGGAATGAAACGTATCATTTGATTGATTTACCGGGAACGCATAGCTTGGAGGAAGGAGTCAATGAGGAAGGTATCACAGGCTCCTATTTGCGACAAAACAAGGTAGATTTACTAGTTAATGTCCTTGACGCAACCAATCTGGCTGCTAATTTATATTTAACCTTATGCTTGCGAGAACTACAAATACCGATGCTGGTACTGTTTAGCTTTATTGATGAAGTAGAAAATATGAATATGCATATAGATACCTTGGCGATATCACGCAGACTTGCATTGGATTGCTTGGAGGTTAGTGTACTGCATAAACAAGATTATAAGCGTGTACGTAAAGCTATTTGTCAAATGGTGCAAAAACCGGTTGTATATGAACCTTTGTTACAAGGTGAAACAGAGAAGTGCTATGTTTCAATGTTTAATTATTTACAAGCAGTTTTACCACAGTTTTCTCTTGCGGCTTTGCATCGAATCCTATGTGGATATATGGAAAACGATCGACTGGCCTATAAGCAGTTGGAAAGCTTTTCGATAAATATGGAACAGTTGCAAAGTATGCGTAAAGGAATTGATAAGCTGGTATGGCTGAAGGAACGCTATCAAGCGATTCATGGGTTGATGTATTATGTTTCAGGCGATGAGCAGGGGCATTATGCGAAAACACGCAAGCTTGATCGTATCTTTCTTCACCCGATATGGGGATTAGTGCTATTTTTGTTGTTCTTTACAACGCTTCTGTTTTTAATTTTTCAGCTGGCAACTCCATGGAATGATTTTATAGCTTATCTTGTTGAAGTTATCAGTCGTTATGCTTATGTAGGGCTTTCTTTTCTGCCAAACTTTTGGCGTGATGCTTTATTGAAGGGCGTAGTTGCAGGAGTTGGTGGGGTACTTAGCTTTCTGCCTTTGATGCTGTGCTTATATTTTTTTCTTGCTTTTTTAGAGGAAAGCGGCTATATGGCACGCATCAGCTTTTTGATGGATCGTATCATGCGCTGTTTTTATTTAAGCGGAAAAAGTTTTGTAGCCTTAATGCTTGGCTTTGGCTGTAATGTGCCGGCTATTTATGCAACCAAGGCAATGGATAGTGAACAGCAAAAGAAGCTTACTGCTCTGTTGGTACCATTTATGTCTTGTGGGGCACGTTTACCGCTCTATGCTTTGTTTGCCAGTGCTTTTTTTACCAATAAGGGTGGTATCATGATTGTTACAATGTATGCCTTAGGTATTTGTATGGCGTTGCTGTTGGCACTGCTGTTTTCTAAAAGTAAAGTGTTTGCTTCAAGGGCGATGGTGATAGGAGAGCTTCCTTTGTATCGTATACCGCGTTTTTCGGTTGTATGGCAAAAGGTAAAAAAAGAGGTAATGGAGTACATAAAAAAGGCAGTCGGTATTGTGAGCTTGGCAATGCTTGTGATGTGGGGACTTGCTTATTTTCCAAATGGAAATATGGCAAGTGGATATATTGCACAAGGTGCCAAAGCCATGCAGCCGTTCTTTGAGCCATTGGGATTTGGAAATCGTTGGGAAAGCATTGCGGCATTACCGGGTGGAATCATTGCCAAGGAAACGATTGTCGGCTGGTATGAACAGCTTTTACAGGCACAAAAGCCGCAAACGTATGAGCTTTCGTTTCAAGAGGATATCAAAGGAATTGTGAAAGAGGCAAAAAAAGCATTTTATAAGAGCTTTTTGTTTTTTTTACCGCAAGAGGAGGAAAGGGAAAATACCATTTCGGTTTCAATGCTTTGGCAGGATCGCTACGCAAAGCTTCGAGCCTTTTGTTTTATGGTGTATGTCCTATTTAGTATGCCTTGTATCATGAGCTTGCAGGCAATGTGGCATGTATATGGCTGGCGGTTGACACTTTTTTCGATTGGCTTGATGCTGCTTGTGCCCTATGTGAGTACTTTGTTCATCTTTCAGTTGTTCCGCTTGCTTTTGTAATGGAGAAGAGCTCTTTGTAAGAAATAGAGCAATCAATAAAATACCGATTGCTTCCTAATAAAAAAGATTTCAAAATCAAAAAAAAAGGGCTATAATAATAGCATTAAAGAAAAAGGAGTATATGTGATGGCAAGAGTACACAAGGATTTTGCGCATAGCTATCCGACACTTTCCGTGTCCGAGCTGCAAAAGCCGATTTTATTTGTGATAGATATGGTCAATGGATTTGTTAAGGAGGGAGCCTTGCATGATGAGGATATCAATGCTATTAGTGAAAATATCATTGCCCTTGTGAAAAATAACGAGCATCGCTCGGTGTTTGTTTGTGATCGACATGTAGAAGGTACGCGTGAGTTTTTATCTTATCCAGCGCACTGTGTTATAGGCAGTACGGAAACAGAGGTGATTGAGGAATTACAGCCGTATGTTTATGAGGTAATGTATAAAAACAGTACGAATACCTTTACCTGCTTGGAGTTTCAAGAGTTTTTGGAAACACGTATCTTTGATCATCAGGATATTGTGATTACCGGCTGTTGTAGCGATATTTGTATTTTGCAGTTTGCACTTAGCCTAAATGCCTGGCTGAATGAGCACAATGAAGAGGATAAGCGCGTGATCGTACCGATCAACTGTATCGACACGTATCACATTGATGGTGTTCATGATGCTGTGGAAATAAATGAGTTCAGCATTCGCAATATGGCAGCGAACGGCATTTATGTGGTTGAGCAAATTACGGAATAGAAAGAAGGGAATCTAATGGAGCTATATGATCAAAAATTTGATTTTCGTGATGAAAGAAATTTAAGCTTGGTGATGGATTTTTATGAATTAACAATGAGTCAATGCTACTTTAATTCAAAGACGAAGGATAAAATAGTAACCTTTGATTTGTTTTATCGTAAAAACCCCGATCAAGGAGGGTATGCGGTATTTGCCGGCTTGGAAGAGGTTATCGGTTATATTCAAAAACTGCATTTTACGAAAGAGGATATTTCCTATCTTCGTTCATTGAAGCGCTTTAGCGAAACATTTTTACAATACTTAAGCGAGTTTCGATTTACCGGTGATATTTATGCGGTAAAGGAAGGAACACCGGTTTTTCCTAATGAGCCGCTGATTCGTGTTAAGGCGAAGCTGATTGATGCACAATTAATTGAAACTGCCTTATTGCTGTGTGTGAATCATCAAACGATGATTGCGACAAAGGCAAGACGTATTGTACGTGCTGCCGGTGGCAGAGCAATCATGGAATTTGGTGCACGTCGTGCACATAATTTTGATGCTGCTAATTTTGGGGCAAGAGCTGCCTATATCGGCGGAGTAGCGGGAACGGCGACTACCTATGCCGGTCAAAAATTCAAAATGCCGGTTTTAGGAACCATGGCGCATTCCTTTGTGCAGTCGTTTGATAGTGAATACGAAGCCTTTTTAACCTATGCACAATCCTATCCGGAAAGCTGTACGGTGTTGTTGGATACGTATGATACACTGCATAGCGGATTACCGAATGCGATAAAGGTCGCAAAGCAATATCTAGAGCCAAATGGGTATCGGTTAGCCGGTGTGCGCATTGACAGTGGTGATATTGCCTATTTATCAAAGAAGATTCGCAAGGCACTTGATGGAGCAGGTATGCAGGATTGCTCGATTGTCGTATCAAATTCCTTAGATGAGTATTTAATTACCTCCTTGATTTCCCAAGGTGCACAGATCAATAGCATGGGAGTCGGAGAAAATCTGGTTTGCAGTAAATCCACTCCTGTTTTCGGTGGTGTCTATAAGCTTTCATCTGTGTTTGAAGGTGAAAAGAATATTCCGAAAATCAAGGTTAGTGAAAATGTTGAAAAGGTAACCAATCCCGGTTATAAGGATTTGTATCGTATTTATGATAAGGAAAGCGGTATGGCACTTGGTGATCTTATGACATTGCATGGGGAAAAAATAGACATTGATCAGGATCTGACGATTTATCATCAAATGAACAGTTGGAAAAATAAGACGATTCTAGGCGGTACCTATGTAATTGAGGACTTATTGCAGCCGATTTTTATAAATGGAAAGCTGGTATATGATGCCCCAAGCTTAGAGGAAATTCGTGAGCATAGCAAGGAGGCCTTTACGCATATTTGGGACGAAATTCAACGTTTTGAATATCCACAGACCTATTACGTTGATTTAAGTAAAAACTTATTGGATTTGAAGTTATCTATGTTGGAAGAGGTTAAGCATGTCAAATAGTAAGTATGAACATCGATTAAAAAGAATATTGGCAGTTTGTGCCGCTATTTATGTGATTACATTGGCTTATGCGCTGTATCACAACTTCAGTATTAAAGATTATGGAACTTTAGGCATGAGCTGTGTTGCGATTTTTACGCCATTGATCGTTCCGGTCATTTTTAAATTGTTTCGCTTTCAGCCGGTATATGAAATCTATTTGTTATCTACCGTTTTTATGTACTTTGCGTCCTTGGTAGGAAGCAGCTATCATTGGTATTCCTATGTCGGTTTTGATAAGGTACTTCATTTTTGCAGTGGAATTTTCGGTTTGATGATTGCGGTGATTTTATTTTTTGCGATACGCCATAGCAATCAAGTACGAACCAAGGAAGATAAGACCTTATTTTTAATCTTTATCAATGCGGTAAATATGGGGATTGCACTGATCTGGGAGTTTTATGAATATATCTTGTTGGTATTCTTCAATAATGATGCTATCAATCATTATACCCAGGGAGTGCATGATTCGATAACCGATATGCTGTGTGCTACGGTGGCTGGACTTTTATTAACCGTATTGATTGTACGCTATTTAAGAAATGGCAAAGCTAATTTCTTTATCAATGTATATGAAAAGTTTTATACACGAAATATTGAACATAAGCAATAATTCATAGGAGCAGTCTGTTGAAGAACAGGCTGTTTTCTTTTTGAAATATAATAATTTATATAGAAGTGCGAAGATGTTACAATCGTATTTTTAAAGGAAGTTAAAAGTATAAAGAAAACAGGTTTCAACCTTTGGAAAGGTTTATCCCTGTTCGGTTTTCAATGCCTGATATTTTTTTAAAAGTTCGTCCATGATATCTTTTGATTGTTCGATTGGTTCAGCCTGTAAAATGTGATCATCAAAGAAAAGCTTCATAATTTGATAGCATTCCCAATTTATCGTCTCGTCCATTAACAAGCGATGGTGTCCGCCATGTAACAAAATAAGCTTCTTTTGAGAGTGCTTGATTTTGTCAAAAGCATTGATGGAGCTGCGATAGGAAATGACCTCATCTTCATCGCCATGCAGCATGAGGATAGGACATGGAACATCTTCGATGAAATGCTTATGATTTTTAACGATTTCCGTAAAGGCGGTATAAAAGCTTTTCGGCATCGGAATTTCATCTTTTTTTTCATTACCGACGAGCGAAGCATAAGATTTCATGATTGCATCGGTTACGGTGTCTAAGTTAATATATTGAAATGCGGGTGCTAGTAGGATCAATTTTTTTATTCTACATACCGTTGCCAAATAACTGGCAATGACACCGCCCATGGAAAAGCCGACCAAATAAATATCACGATTGCTGTTAGCAAAAGCATCGATTTGTTGCTTTGCACGGGCAACCCATTTTTTGGGATTGCAGTCATATTCATCGAATAGATCATACATATCGAAGGTAATGACTTCATAACCGTCTTTTTCACCCCATAGCTTTAAATTATCGAATTCATGCTTGCAGCGTCGTCCATAACCATGAATGGTGATGATAACAGGTGGTTGAATTTCTTTCTTTTCTTCAATCTGCTTGCGATGAAAAAGTGTTTTTAATTTTTCGAACATAGCTTCACTTCCTTTTTTCTTTTATATTATAGCACAGAATAATTGCTTTTGATTGGGAGACGGCAAGAGAATGCTTGTAAGAATAGCAATATCTAAGATAAGAAAACGCTTAATTTTTATGAAAAACAAGGAAAGCTATTTCTTTCTTAGCGAAATGCTTTATAATAAAAAGAAGGAGAAAGGACTTGTGCTGTGAAAAAATATGCAACATTACTAATAAAAAACTTAAGGCATATCTATACGATGGAAGAAAAAGAGGGTAAGCCCTATGTCCTTTCCAAGGGATATATTGCTATTCACCATGATGAAATTTTGGCAATCGGAAGAGGAGGCTATCAGAGCTTTGTGGATAAGGATACCCGTATTGTCGATGCTTGTAATCATATTGCCATACCGGCGTTTATCGAACCAGATGCTCGTTTTGTAATGCAAAAAGGAAGTCATGTCTTGGAATTACATGCGTTTTTGATGCGTTATATGCGCCATGGAACACTGACGATTCAAATGCGGGAAGCGATACCACAACCTTTTTATAAGGACTATCATTTTCATGTATTAAAGCCGCAAAAAAAAGATTTTCAGCTCCCTGTTTTTTATGCGATTGAACAAATGCATCAGGATAAGTTACAGCTACCTACTTTTCCCTGCTTAAGCTGTGCTGATGAGAAAGTATCTTTACAAAATCAAATGCTGGCAGCACAAATGTTGGTAATGAAGGAAGAACTAGAGGCTTATGAGCTGTTAAAAATGCTGACGCTTTATCCGGCGAAGGCTTTAAAGCTAGATCATCTCGGTATGTTGAAAAAGGGAATGTGTGCGAACATTCTTGTGTTATCGGCAAAAAATATCCATGCTTTTTTCTATTCTTTGGATCAAGATCAAATTGCTCAAATCATACACAAAGGAGTACGCATTTATCCAAGCTTATTGGTATAAAATTCGACAGTATTCGCTTGTCTTTTCCTATACTATATAGTAAGAGGTGAATACAATGGAAATACTTCAACAAAGTTTTGATCGGACAAATAAGCTGCTAACGCAGGATTATTGTCCCAATCCTGCAATGGTGAACGAATTTCAAACGCTTTTTTTTACTTGTAAATTGCTTGATATTGAATTACCGGGGAAGGAACTTGGAGCCTTTATCGTGGAGGAAAATGCTCAGTTTTTGGTACTTCATTTGGAAATTACGAACATAACAAACGAGATTTTAACGATGTATAAAGATGATTTTATGATTTCCTTTGATCAGGAGGGGCCTTTTGCGGCTGAGGATTATTTTGGCTATGCACAGCAATTTACAGATGAATATGCCTTGAAGCCGCAGGAAAAAATCCGAGGCAAGCTTGTTTTTATTATTAGCTTTGATGCGAAAAAAATTATGCTTTCTTATACAGAATGCTTTGATGATGAAAGTGAAGGCAAGACCTATAAGTTAAAATATAAGCTGCAATGATATTTTCAAAAATTTTCATAAAAATTTTCTTGACTTTACATTTGAACAAGAGTATCATACACATATAAACAAAATGGCATGGAAGAGAAGAGTAAACAGAGAAGCCTTTTAAAGAGAGTTCTTATTTGGTGAAAGAGAACAAAGAAACTGACTGTTGAAAATGGTCTTGGAGCTGCATGGTCGATGAATGGGTAGGCTATGACGTGTTCGCTCGTTACAGCGATAGAGTATAACCTGTGATGCAGGCGTACTTGAAGAGGTCGGTTTCGTGAGAAATTGATGAATTTAGGTGGTAACACGAGCACAAGCTCTCGTCCTAAGGGGTGAGAGCTTTTTTTTGTAGGGAGGAACTGTATGATACGTTTGGAAAATATCAGCAAAACATTCAATACCAAAGATGCAGATGTGCATGCCGTATGCGATGTTACATTGGAAATCCAAGATGGAGAAATTTTCGGGATTATCGGATTTTCCGGTGCCGGAAAATCGACGCTTGTTCGCTGTATCAATCTTTTGGAAAGACCGACAAAGGGTAGGGTATTTGTCAATGGGGCGGAATTGACGTCTTTAAATGAAAAGGAGCTAAGAAATGAACGAAAGAAAATCGGTATGATTTTTCAGCATTTCAATTTGATGAGTCAGCGAACTGTTTATCAAAATATCGCCTATCCACTGAAAGGAAGTAAGCTTTCCAAGGAAGAGCAGGAACAAAAAATATTGTCATTACTGGAGTTGATTGATTTGAAGGATAAAAAAGATGCTTATCCTTCGCAGTTATCCGGTGGGCAGAAGCAGCGAGTAGCAATCGCACGCGCACTAGCTAATGATCCCAAAGTACTATTATGTGATGAAGCAACCAGTGCACTGGATCCACAGACAACCAAAAGTATTTTGAAGCTACTGAAGTCTATCAATGAAAAGACGGGAATTACCATTGTTTTGATTACGCATGAAATGGCTGTTGTTAAGGATATATGTGATAAGGTTGCGGTCATGGAGAACGGCTGTGTTGTGGAAGAAGGACCTATTTTGGAGGTATTCTCTCACCCGAAAGCGAAAATAACCAAAAACTTTATCGCGACGACAAGCAGTATCTCTCATGTGTATGAATTGGTCGAGGAGCATTCTCCGGTTGTGGATATTCAGAAAGGACAGCGCTTGGTGAAGCTGAATTATGATAGTGTCAGTACATCAAAGGCATTGATTTCAGAAGTTTCCCGTAATTTCCATGTGGATACCAACATCGTTTTCGGTAATGTGGAAATCATACAAGGTTCTCCGCTTGGAGATTTGGTAGTTATTTTTAGCGGAAAGCATGAGGACATTGACCAAGCGATTGCTTACTTAGAAAAATATGAAGTAGGAGTGGAGGTGATGAAGCAATGATGGAATTTTTAAACTCATTGATGCCGAATTTGATGGAAAACTTTCCCGAATTTTTAAAAGCAATTCAAGAAACTATGATCATGCTCAGCATTTCGGGAATTGTATCCTTCTTTTTCGGAACTGCCTTTGGAGTGTTGTTAATCGTAACACGCAGAGGAGGTATTTTGGAAAATAAGCTGATCTACGGTGTTTTTGCCAAGGTCATTGATTTCTTTCGCTCCATTCCCTTTATTATCTTAGTAGCCTTTATCGACCCTTTAACTCGCATGCTGGCAGGAACAAGTATTGGCGTAAAAGGGGCATTGGTTCCATTGATTGTCGGGACGATTCCTTATTTCGCACGTCAAATTGAAAGTGCACTTGCGGAGGTCGATCATGGCTTGATTGAAGCAAGTCAGGCGATGGGAAGCTCGCCTTGGGAAATTATTACACGCGTTTATTTAAGAGAGAGCATTCCGGCGATTATTCGTGCATCGACGATTACGTTGATTTCCCTATTGGGCTTTATTACCATGGTCGGAAGCATCGGTGGCGGAGGAATCGGTGATTTTGCGATACGGCGTGGTTATAACAGCTTTAATCATGATATTACCAATGCTTCGGTTATCGTACTTTTGATTATTACCGTCATTATACAAGGAGTCGGCAATTATTTAATTAAGAAGAAAACCCATTAACAAGGTATTTACGTAAAGGATATTTACGAAGGATAAATACAGTAAAACAATTGAGAGGAGAACACATTATGAAAAAACTATTAGCAGGCTTATTAGCAGTTGTACTTTTAGCAGGCTGTTCATCAGCTGAGGAAGAGGATAAAACCTTAAAGCTTGGTGCCAGTACGACACCGCATGCGGAAATCTTGAAGCAAGTCGTTCCGGCTTTGGAGGAAAAAGGCTATGAGGTAACCATTCAGGAATTTAATGATTACAATATGCCAAATAAGGCATTGCAAGATGGCGATTTAGATGCTAACTATTTCCAGCATGAGCCATACCTTATTGATTGGGCAGAAAATGCAGGGGCTGATTTGGTTGCGGCATTTGATGTTCACTTTGAACCCCTTGGGATTTATTCCGTTAATAAGAAAAGCTTAGATGAATTAGAAGACGGCGATAAGATTGCCATTCCTAATGATAATACCAATGGTGGACGTGCGCTTCAGCTATTAGCTGCGAACGGCATTATCGAAATCAAAGAAGGCTTGGGTATTAAGGCAACGGTAAAGGATATCGTATCTTATAAAAAAGATATTGAAATTGTAGAATTACAGGCAGAAACATGTGCTACCAATATCAAAGATGTGGATTATGCGGTTATTAACGGAAATAATGCCTTGAATGCTAAGCTTTCCGATAAGGTACTTGCTACAGAAGCTAAGGATAGTGAAGCAGCTACTACGTATGCCAATGTAATTGCCGTACGTGCAGAGGATAAAGATTCACAGAAAATCAAGGATTTGATTGAGGTATTGAATACTGAAGAAGTGAAAAACTACATTGATGAAACTTATGATGGTATCGTGGTACCGCTAGTACCTAGTAAATAAGACATAGAAAAGAGCGCATATCGGCGTTCTTTTTTTACGTATGGCTGGCATTCTCGTTAAGAACCTCGTATAATACATATAGATATTGTGGGAGGTCATAGCATGAAAGACTTTATCAAGAAAAATAAGTTTTTTATGACATTGCTAGCAATTATGATCATAATCACTGCCGCTTTGGTTGTTTATGATGTGCAGAAATGGTATAAATCAGCTTTGCCAAATGAGGATAATAAGGAAGAAGAGGTACAAAAGCCAAGTGAAGAAACAACTGCGATCACAAGCTTTACCGGTGATTATCAACGCTTGCAAAGCGGGAATTTATTATATGTTCAATGGAATTACAGCGAAGCAAAGGATAAGGTGGCAAGCGTATATCTAACCTTAAATGACGGTAATCCAATCGATGTTACAAACAATCGTTATTATGAGTTTATCCAAAATGTATTTGCTTTTCCAACCGGAAACAATGTGTTAAAGCTTAGTTTGAATTTAGAAAGTGGAAAAGTGATAGAAAAGGAAATTACCGTTTTTGTAGATTATCTTATTTCAGCCCAGCAAACAGCTCTACGTAAAAATGAAGTGGTGGAGGTAACCTTGGAGTATGTATATGGTGCAAGTAATCCCGTCGAGGTGCCGAAAATCTTAATTACCAGTATGAGCAATTCCATAGCTCCGAAGGTTGAATACATGGATACGGTAAAGGAAAATCAAGGTACGTACACCAAAGCAATAACCAAGTATCGCTTTACGTGGGAGAAGGAGGAGCAGGTTCCGGAAAGTATGAATCTTCGTTGGAAGTTTAATCATA
This sequence comes from Amedibacillus dolichus DSM 3991, assembly GCF_000154285.1. GTDB lineage: Bacteria > Bacillota_I > Bacilli_A > Erysipelotrichales > Erysipelotrichaceae > Amedibacillus > Amedibacillus dolichus. The sequence goes on from NZ_DS483477.1 coordinate 317,443, forward strand.
TTCAAGATAGCTATGATTTTACATTACAGAAGCCAATCAACAGTCAAGAGGAAGAACATAAGGAACAAGCAGATAAGGCAGAAGAAGCTAAGGAAACGCAAAAAGAAAACAGCTAGGAGGGCAGGGCAATGTATGAAAAGCTAAAGGAAATCATTCAAGCAAGCAAGACAATTGTATTTTTCGGTGGTGCAGGGGTCAGTACGGAAAGTAATATTCCGGATTTTCGCTCCGCCGATGGTATTTATGAAAAGAAAACGTATCCTTATCCGGCAGAATATATGCTGAGCAGTGATTTTTTCTATGCGAATACGGAAGCTTTCTATGACTTTTATTTTCATGAGATGCTTTATCCCAATGCCCTTCCTAATCCGGCACACACTGCACTTGTGCGTTTGGAGAAGCAAGGAAAACTGCAATCTGTTATTACGCAAAATATTGACGGCTTACATCAGCTTGCCGGAAGTAAGGAGGTAGTAGAGCTCCATGGCAGTGTGCATCGTAATTACTGCTTGAAATGCCATACCTTTTACAGCTTAGAGGATATTTTAAAACAGCAGCCGAAGGTTCCAAGATGTCCTAAGTGCGGTGGAATCATTAAGCCCGATGTGGTGTTGTATGGAGAAGGCTTGAAGGAAGAAACGATTCATAAAGCAATTTATGATATTGCTCATGCCGATACCTTGATCGTTGGGGGGACTTCTTTAGCCGTTTATCCGGCAGCCGGCTTGCTGCAATATTTTCGTGGTAAACATTTGGTGCTGATCAATCGTGATGCAACGACAATGGATTTGCGGGCAGAGCTTGTGATTCATGATCCGATTGGTAAGGTGTTGGATTGTGTGGTTGAAAAATAAGAAGCTGGTAAAGGGTTATAGCTTTCATAAATTGTACATATCAAAGCAGAAATAGCACACACTATTTTTGAGGTGATGGTATGAATAAAAAGACAAAACAAGCAGCACTTATGAAGGAATGCAAAGGAAAAAACGAAAAAAGTGCCGGTAACAACCAGTGGACCAACAACAATTTAAAGTATTATCCGGATCAGCGAAAGCGCCAAGATGGTCCGGGAGGAAATTAAATGTACGAGGGCATTGAAAAATGTCCTTTTTTTGTATAGGATAAGAAGGAAAGAGGTGTGCTTATGGAGAAAAAACGCTGTCGTTGGGCAAGCGATGTGGAAGCGATTTATGTACGCTATCACGATGAGGAATGGGGAGTTGCGGTTCATGAAGATAAAAAGCTTTTTGAAATGCTGGTTTTAGAATCGTTTCAAGCCGGTTTGTCGTGGCTTACAATTTTAAAAAAGCGAGAAAGCTTTCGTCAAGCCTTTGATGGATTTGATGTGCATAAGGTTGCCGCCTATGATGAAGTTAAGATACAACAGCTATTAGCCGATAAAAGCATCGTTCGTAATCGACGCAAAATAGAAGCAGCTATTCAAAATGCGAAGGTATTTTTGCAAATTCAAGCGGAATTTGGAAGCTTTGCTAATTATCTATGGGGATTTAGCAAGCATAGGACTATCTATGAATATGAGGAAGGAAGGACACATAATGAGCTTTCCGATCGTATTGCAAAGGATTTGCAGACTCGCGGTATGCGCTTTGTTGGAACGATTATCATGTATTCTTATTTGCAAGCAGTTGGTGTGATTAACGATCATGAACCAACCTGCTTTCTACATAAAAAGTCCTAGTGGACTTTTTTTTGATATTTATTTATCGTTTTTCCATATTTTAGCAAGCAGTGGATAGGCACAGCAGGCAATTGCGATACCGATTAGCGCTTGTAAAAGATTGGCAAACATGCCACTAAAGCCCAGCCAAAAACTTTCGTTGATCAAGCTGTCAGCAAGAAAATATCCCAATATCATGGCAGCTCCTGCAAGAAAATAACTGAGTAGACGCAGAGCTTTGCGTTGCTGGCAAATATAGGCAATTATCCATGCCTCTAGGCCTTTGATCAATAGGGTAGGTAGCGCATATATGCCATAGCCTCCGACAATATCGGCAAGTGCACTACCGACACCGCCTACAAGAAATGCTTGCCAAGGATTTAGAAAGCTGGCAAAAAGCATGAGAAATCCATCACCTAAATTAAAATAACCTTGAATTCCGTTAGGTATTTTTATCAAATAGGTAGCCAAAAATACAAGTGCCATTCCAAGTGCGCTGATAATCAGTGCGTATGTTTTTGTTTGTTTCATTTCATCACTTCCTTTATGCTTGTATTCTAACAAATATCTGTATGTTGAAAAATATACAGAATTTAATAAAAATAGCAGGTCAGATATGCTATACTGTGATGGGTGATAAGATGAAGATGAATATAACCAATTTTGAAAAAAAAGCACATTCGTATCTTTATCAACAGATTGCAGATCAGTTGGCCATGGATATTCGTTTGGGGTATTTGAAGAAGGGAGATCAGCTGTTAAGTATTCGTAAGGCTGCACAATACTATCATGTTTCTAAGACATGTATCGAGCATGCTTATGAACAGCTGCTTGTCGATGGCATCATCACAGCACATGCCAAACGTGGCTATTTTGTGGATACCAGCAAGGAGCAGTTGCTTCTGCGCTCAGAAATCTTAGCCGATAAACCGCTTGATAAACCATCTATTCGCTATGATCTATGTTCACAAAGCATTGATTTTGAAACCTTTGATACAATGCTTTGGAAACGATATATAAAGGATATATTGGAACAAAGCAGCAGCATTGCTACCTATGGTGATCCACAGGGAGAAAAGCAGCTGCGTATGGCATTATCACAATATGTTTTTACGATGCGTGCGGCATTGGCACAGCCACAACAAATTGTAGTTGCTTCCAGCTTTCAAGCTCTTTGTTACCTGTTGTTTGGGTTGCTTTCAAAGCCTTGTGTGGTTGGAATGTGTGAGCCGATGTTTCTGCCTTTGCAGGGTGTTTGCCAAGACTATGGTATAGAAATCATTTCACTTCCAAGTGATGAAGATGGCATTAATCTTGAAGCATTATACCAAAGCCCTGTAAATGTACTGTATGTTCATGCACGTTCTGATGGAGCTAAGTATCAGCCGCTTTCGGTTGCTAAACGGAAACAACTGTTGACATGGGCAAAGGATAAAAAAGCTTTTATAATCGAAGATGATCATAATGGGGAATTGCATTATGAAACACGTATGGTACCGGCCATGCAAAGCTTTGATGAGGCAGGGAGAGTATTGTATATCGGTTCGTTTTCTCGATTGCTGCTGCCTTCTTTGCGTATCAGCTATATGATATTGAATAAAGAGCTACTTGCCCGTTATGAAAAGCGTAAGGAATATTATAGTCCAACGGCCTCTAAGGTGGAGCAGCTGGCATTGGCAGGCTACATCTTAGATGGGCATTTGCAGCGACATATCAAACGGTTAAAAAAGTGTTATCGAGTAAAAAGTGCTGCATTTCAGCATTTCTTGAATATTTATTTTCCCGATGCAGAGCTAATACTGGAAGAAAGCGCTTTGCAGTATCACATTGTACTTACGGAAGCTTATGATATGGAGGCAGTGGTTCGGCTTTGTAAACAAAGACAGATTCGTATCAATCAAAGACAAAAAAAGCAGGAGCTGACACTTTCCTTTGCGGCGCTTTCTCTTGAAAATATGGAACAGGCATTGCAGGAAATAAAGCTTTGTTTACGACAGGCGAAACTGTAAGCTAAGCATTGCGTAATATTTTCTAATATTGTATAATCATATCATTCAGCCTTCATTTTTCTATTTTCTGATTCTAAAATAGACAAGTGGAGGTTTTTTTAAGGAGTAATGAAGTATGGAAAAAATAACAAAAATGGGGAATGAAAGAGTATTCCCGTTACTTGTAGGTATGGCGCTTCCGCCGATGGCAAGCATGCTGGTGCAGTCTTTGTATAATATTGTGGATAGTATGTTTGTAGCAGCTTATTCCAAAGAAGGCTTAACGGCAGTTTCATTGGCATTTCCGATTCAAACGTTGATTGTTGCTTGTTCGGTTGGAATCGGAGTCGGTGTTAATTCCTATATCGCCCGAAAGATGGGAGAGCGAAATGTTGAAGAAGCGAAAAGTGCCGTGATGCATGGCTTGTTGTTAGCACTAATAGCATATTTGATCTTTTTCATTGTAGGGATTGTTGCCATTCGTCCGTTTTTTGCCCTTTATACATCAGATGTCGGTATTTACAATGATGCCTGTATTTATACGTTTATCAATGTGATGTTTAGTTTTGGTTGTTTTTTTCACATTTGCTTGGAGAAGGTGTTTCAGGCAATCGGAAGCATGAAGGTTCCCATGGCATTACAGGCTTTAGGGTGTGTAGTAAATATTGTTTTAGATCCGCTTTTTATTTTCGGTTTCAAAGGTATTCCCGGTATGGGGGTTGCCGGTGCAGCCATTGCGACAATCCTGGGACAATTGGTTTCGATGAGTCTTTCCTTTTATTTTCTATTTGTGAAAACAAAAGAAATTTGCCCCGATGTACGCAAATTTCACTTTTCTTTTCCTACCATTCGTAAGATTTTAAATGTCGGCTTGCCAACCGCTTGTATGAATGCATTGGCTAGTCTGCTTGTTGTCGGTTTGAATGGTTTGTTGATTACATTTTCCAACGCTGCGGTATCGGTGTTCGGTATTTATTATAAGCTGCAAACCTTTGTGTTTATGCCGGTATCCGGACTGACACAGGGGGCTATGCCGATTATGAGCTTTAACTATGGCGCTAAGAAGGTGGAACGCTTAAAAGATGCTTTGAAATATAGTCTATGGATTGCTTTTGGAATCATGCTTATAGGAACATTGCTTTTTATGTTAGCACCGAAATGGCTTTTGATGATCTTTCAAGCCGATGCGGCAATGCTGAAAATCGGAATTCGAGCTCTGCGCACCATAGCTATCGGATTTATACCGGCAGTTTTAGGCTATATTCTGCCAACCTTATTTCAGTCGATGGGAAAGGGATTGCCTTCCTTAGCAGTATTTTTATTACGTAACGGACTAACGCTGCCACTAGCTTATATGCTGTCTACATGTTTGGGATTGAATGGTATTTGGATAAGCTTTCCACTTGCGGAGGTTGCGGCGGCAGGCTGTGCCACAGGAATTTTTCTTTATATGAATAAACATTATATTCGACCGTTAAAGAAGCTGGAAAATGATATTGCCACAATATAGAGTGGTAATATCTTTTTCATATTCACTTAAATGTATCATAAGCTACACACTGTTATGCTTTTTTAGGGAAAAATCAAAATACAAACTTCTTCAATTCTTCGGAAAACGCTTTCCTATAAATGTTATAATAAATGTAAAGCTGATAATTTCTAAGTATAGGGCTTCTGATTTTGAAAATTATCAAGCGTTTTGTAAAAGAAAGGCAAAGAGGTAAGTGCTATGCAGAAATATATTTTGGCAATTGATCAGGGAACGACAAGTACACGTGCGATTTTATTTGATAAGGATAGCAATATGATCGCAGTAGCGCAAAAGGAATTGGAAAATTATTATCCACAACCGGGCTGGGTAGAACAAAATGCAAATGATATATGGGCAAGTACGGTTGGAGTAATGATTGAGGCTGTGGCAAAGGCAGGTATTCGTGAGGAGCAGATTGCAGCTATTGGAATTACCAATCAACGTGAAACAAGTGTGGTTTGGGATAAACAAAGCGGACAGCCGATTTCTTTTGCGATTGTTTGGCAGTCGCGTCAAAGTGATGCCTATTGCGTGCAATTAAAACAAGAGGGAAAGGAAGCGTGGATTCGGGAAAAGACCGGTTTGTTGTTAGATCCGTATTTTTCTGCCAGTAAGCTGCGTTTTCTTTTGGATCATGTAGAGGGTGCACAGCAGCGAGCAGAAAACGGAGAGCTGTTGTTCGGTACGATGGATAGCTGGCTGTTATGGAAGCTTACCAAGGGAAAATGTCATATGACTGATGTATCCAACGCCTCACGGACGATGCTTATGAATCTGCATACCCTAGATTATGATGATGAATTATTAAAGCTATGGAATATTCCACGCTGTATGTTGCCGGAAATTCGTGATACGAGTGAAGTTTACGGTATGTGCAGCGGCTTATTTGATGTGGATATTCCGATTGCTTCTTTGGTTGGTGATCAGCAGGCAGCTTTATTTGGACAAACCTGCTTTGCGGCAGGTAATGTGAAAAATACTTATGGTACCGGCTGCTTTTTGTTGATGAATACCAAAGAACATATTATTCATTCACAAAACGGCTTGCTTACTTCGGTCGGTTGGCGAATTGGCAAAAAAACGGATTATGTGCTAGAGGGAAGTGTTTTTGTAGCCGGAGCGGCGATTCAATGGCTGCGTGATGGCTTGCAGATCTTGAAAAAAAGCAGTGAGAGCGAAGAAAGAGCTCTTGCTGTTGATGATAGTGCAGGTGTATATGTGGTACCGTCCTTTACCGGACTTGGTGCACCCTATTGGAAGCCAAAAGTAAAGGGAGCCATGTTTGGGTTAACCAGAGGCACCAAGCAGGAGCATATCATTCGTGCAACCTTGGAAGCTCTCGCTTATCAAACCAACGATGTATTAAATGCTATGAAGGAGGATAGTGGGCTTGAAATCAAACGCTTGCAGGTCGATGGCGGAGCCAGTCTGAATAATTATCTGTTGCAATTTCAAAGTGATATTACACAAGCAAGTGTGATACGTTCAACGATTAGTGAAACAACTGCTTTAGGTGCTGCTTATTTAGCAGGGCTTGCAGTTGGATATTGGAGGGATCAGGAAGAGATTTGCAGCCATTTTCAAGCTTCGCATGAATTTGTGCCAAATATGGAAGCAAGCCAGCGTGAAGAATTATTAACAGGCTGGAAACGTGCTATTCACGCGGTTATGCAGTTTTGATGTATAAGCTAGGCAGAGAAGCTGCTTATATTCTAAAAATATAAACAAATCATTTGACATTTCATGTAACTTACTATACAATCTTTTTTGGTAATCAAGATACAGATATGGAGGGTATTATGAAAAAATTATCTGCATTATTATTGATGGCTCTTGTAATCGCTGGTTGCGGTAGCAATGATGCAAAAGAAGTTAGCGGTGAAGGAACTGCAGCTGTTGGAGAAAACGGCGACAAAGTAAGTGTATCCCTTACAATGAAGGGTGATGAAGTTGTAGATATCAGCATTGATGAAACAAAAGAAGGAAAGTCTAAAAAAGAACAGAAATACGACTACAACATGAAGGAAGCTAGTGGTATTCAAAAAGAATGGTTCGAACAGATTGAATTCTTAGAAGATTACATCAAGGAAAACGGTATCGATGCAGTAGAACTAGATAAGAAAACAGGTAAGCCAACAGGTGATGATGTTCTAGCAGGTTGCACAATCAATCTGACAACAATCATGGAAGCTGTAAACAACGCTGCTGAGAACGCTAAGTAAGAAAGATGCGAAATGCATCTTTTTTAGTATATTTAGTAAATAATAGGGCATGCTATAACAAACGAAAGGACGGAATAAGATGAAAAAGTTAGTGTTTTTATGTATAGCTGCCTGTTGTTTATTTGGCTGTCAAAATGCGGAAAAGAAAGCCAAGCAGCATGGTGAAGCCCAAATCGTGCACGAAAACGGAGAAAAGCTGACGGTAGAGGTTGAATTGGTGAATGGAAAGCTTCGCAATGTCGATATTGATGAAACAGTTGAGGGTAAAAAGCAAACGAAGAAAGAATTGAAAGAGGATTATCAAATGAAGCAAGCAAGTTCTATCGGAAAGGAATGGTATGAGCAGGTTGCCTTTTTTGAAAACTATGTAGAGAAAAAGGGAATCAAAGATATTAAGCTTAATGAGGAAGGAAAAGCAACCAATGATGATGTACGAAGCGGCTGTACGATTGCGATTGATGGGTTTATCAAAGGAATCGAAGAAGCGGTTAAAAACGCTGAGAAATAGGAAGAAATGTACTTTATTTGGATTCCTTCATGTTTTAGGATAGCTACTAAAAAGAGATTTCCATTAAGGCTGTTTCATGCAACCGAATCGGAAATCTCCTATTTTTTTATTCATTATCATGTGGTATTCGACGAATGTTATTTGTGTTTGTATAGCTTTTGATACGTAGTACATAAAGCATTGAATTTCTCTGCCGCAATATTTTGATAGATTTCTTCTTGGCGATGCTGCCACATCAGCATTGCCCAAGCACACCATAATAAATTATGGAAGCATTCCCATAGGGTTAGCTGATGGAAAACAGCTTCATTTGGTTCGTCAAAATAATACTTATAAAAAATATTTCGTAAGTTTTCATCGTGAATGGCATTTTCACTTAAGAAAGACATGACATCAAAGAGCGGGTCATTATCACCGGCATATTCATAATCAATTAAATAGGTTTGTTCACCATCAAATAAAATATTGCCTCCCACCCAATCGTTATGACAAAGAATTTCTTCGTTGGAAAGCTTTTGAATGTCATTGAGTATATTTTCAAAGGGGACAAGGTTGTAAAGTGGGTGCTGTATTTTACTTTTATAAGAATGATAACGGGCAATCGGGTCGAAGCGAACACCGATTTTTTTATGTAGGGAGTGAAAATGTTTCATCAGCAAGGCACAGCGCTTTATGGCATCTGGGTTATGATATTCTTCAAAGGTTTTGGCATTTGCGAGATAACGGGTTACCTTATAGCCACTGATTTCATCATAGTAAAGAGTTTCTACATCAATACCGCTGTTGGCAATGGCTTCTAGAGCTAAGGTTTCGTGATGGCGGTAAACGATATGGGAAGCATCTTCACGAGGAATGCGTAAAACAAATGTTTCCTCACCCATCGTAAGCAGATAATTATGGTTGGTAAGTCCTTTATCAAGGGCTTGGATATGAATGGACGAATCGGTTAGCAGTTTATCTAAAAGGCTTAATGAATTCATGTAAATCACCAAGCGAATTATAGCATATTTTTTATGAATTTGGTAAAATAGATAAGATAAATCATAAAGGAGGAGTCGTTGTGAAAAAAATTATGTTGGCGACGAGCAATGCGCATAAGGTGGAAGAATTTTCTGTGATGCTAGCGCCACTTGGATATGAGGTTATGAGTCTTTTGGATCTAGAAGAGCCTATAGAAATCGAGGAAAACGGTACAAGCTTTGAAGAAAATGCGCTTATTAAAGCAAGGGCCATTCATCAGCTTTTGGGAATCGAAGTATTAGCCGATGATAGTGGCTTAGCAGTTAATGCGATGAATGGAGAACCTGGAATTTATTCGGCACGCTTTATGGGAAAAGACACCTCTTATGCTATTAAAAACCAATATATCATTGATTTTTGTAAAGATAAGGAGGATAAAGGCTGTCAATTTGTCTGTGCCTTGGCTTATGTTAAAGCTGATGGAAGTGAGGCTGTGTTTAAAGGAGTTGTAGAGGGCTTGGTGGCAGATCATATAGAAGGAGAGCATGGCTTTGGTTATGATCCTTTGTTCTACTATCCTCCTTATGAAACAACACTTGCCAATGTTGATGAAGAAAAAAAGAATGCAGTATCGCATCGCGGACGTGCAATCAAGGCGCTTATTGCCTATATGAAAGAAGGTAACTAAAATGCTTCATGTTGTATTATATGAACCGGAAATCCCACAGAACACAGGGAATATCATGCGAACCTGCATGGCAAGCAATACGGTTTTGCATTTGATTGAACCACTTGGTTTTTCCTTAGATGAACAGCATCTGAAAAGAGCAGGTATGGATTATGTTAAGGACTTGGACTATCGTGTGTATAAAAATTGGGAGGAATTTACAAGCCAAAATCCTAGTGAAAACTATTATTATATGACTCGTTATGGCAAAAAAGCACCAAGCGCTTTTGATTTTACAAGCTGTGTCGGGGATATTTATTTGATTTTAGGTAAGGAAAGTACGGGAATTCCAAAGGAAATTTTAAAGCATCAGTTGGATCATTGCATGCGCTTGCCAATGGTAGCAAAGGCACGAAGCTTAAATTTAAGCAATTGTGCCGCAATCATTGTATATGAGGTATTACGTCAGTTGGATTATCCGGGCTTATCCAATGTAGAGGTAATCAAAGGAGAGGATTGGCTGGAGGTATGAGTCGCTTTTTCGATTCGCTCATGGATACAAAGGACAAACGATATCATGGTACGTTAATATTGATGCTTGCAGTGTTTGGAAGCATTGCGATTACATATATAATCTTAGGGGTTTCTTTGTGTATGGTGAAGGATTATGATAATGTTTTTGCACTTTTGGATATGCCGTATATCACATGGACATATTTAGCCAGATTGGTATTGGAGGCTATGTCGATGCCATCTCTTACTTTTGGAAATATCGTGATCAGTATGCTTCGCTGCATCGGCTGGTTGGAATTTGTTGCAGTCTTTTTCGCTGTGATATGTTATCGTACTTTGGAAAGGCATAGAGCAACATTTGCGGGACTTCTCCTATTGGTTATAGAGGTTTTTGTGTGTGGAGGAGTGAGCTTATCAGCACTATCCTGCACAACGCTTAAGGCACTTATTGTAAGATTGCAGTTCATGGGAATGAGCATTGTTGCAATCAACACTATCTTGCTGGTATTGATTGGCTTTTATTGTTACAGACAGGTTAAGCAATATCGCCATGCACTTGCCTATGATGCTGTTGAAATCAAAGAACTGGAGGAAGAGTAACGATACTTTATAAAATAAAAGCATTAAAAAGGGATTTCTTATCGGATTGATCTATGCAATCGTATTAGGAAATCCCTATGTTTATTTACTCATTGGCGAGTAAGAAGTACATTTGTCTTAGACTCTTTTCTAAAACTCTTCAAGATTTTTTAAATTTGTTTTTTCATTTCCGTCATTGACACCGCGGATATGACGAGCGCCATCACGTCCGGTAAAGGGAATGGCGTTTTCAATCATGCCGTTTTCAACAGCCTCCAATGCTTGTTCATAGTCATAGGTTTTGCCGTTGTTGTCTTTAAATTCGCTTAAGGTTCCATCGGAATTTTTGCGAGCTGCGACAAAGCGGCACTTTTCATTGCTTTTACTTTTTGATTTTTTCATTTTCTTTACCTCCTGTTGTTATTGTGAGCGTATGGTAAAAAAATATACCTATCCAAGCAATTGAGAAATTATGGAAAAAAAACAACGAGGTGATTGTTGGCATTGTGATTGAATTTTAAAAAAAATCGTTTATAATAATGCTAAGGCGAATACGTCTGCTAGTGATGATTTAGGCAAACGATTAAAGGGAGTGGTTTTACTTGGACGGGTCGCAAATAGCGTTAATTATTGTATTATTGGTGTTGATTGCTTTATCGGCAATGTTCTCATCAACGGAAACGGCATATTCTTCCGTAAGCATCATTCGCTTGAAGCAGAAAGCGAAAAGTGGGGATAAAAGAGCGAAAAAAGCATACAGCATATCCAAAAACTTTACTGCTGCGATAACAACAATTTTGATTGGAAATAACATTGTGAATATTCTTGCTACCTCTATTGCGACAGAATTGTTTATGGAATTATTCGGTTCTGCGGGTGTTGCGGTGGCAACCGGTATTATGACAGTTTTAATTCTATGCTTTGGAGAAGTAACTCCGAAGATTGTTGCGAAAGCGAAAGCGGACAGTGTTGCACTGCTTATGGCAACTCCTCTATCTGCGCTTGTGTGGCTATTTCGACCAATCAGTATCGTCGTTGAGAAAATCGAAGAGCATTTTGAAAAGAAAATGAATGTTGAAAATGTAACAGCAACGGAAGATGAGCTGTTGGAGATTGTTTCAACGATCGAACAAGAAGGCGTGCTTGAACAGGAAGAACGTGAACTTATCGAAAGTGTGATCGAATTTGATGATAAAAACGTTCATGATATTATGGTTCCGAAAGAACGCGTAGTGTTTTTGTATGACAATGCAACCTTTGAACAATTAAAAATGGTATTGAAGGAGCATAAGCTTTCAAGATTGCCGATTATCTCTTATGAAACAACTGAGGTTGTAGGTATTTTACGTGTACGTGATGTACTTGATGCCTTGTTGGAAGATAAAGAAATCGTTATTGCGGATTTGATGCAGCCTGCGACACGCGTATCACAACGTAAAAAGCTTCCATCGGTATTGGAGGATATTCAAAAAAGTCGTGAGCACATGGCAATTGTTATGGAGAGCAACAATTCCAATGTGTTTGTGGGGATCGTTACCTTGGAAGATGTGTTGGAGGAGCTTGTCGGTGAAATCTATGATGAATATGATACGCTTCCCAACCATGTTGTAGAAATCGGGCATCATACCTTTATGATTGATGCTAAGGTATCCTTAAAGGATTTCTTTGATACATATATTGATGATCAGGATTGTCCGAAAACAAATTCACGCAGCTTTGCGGCATGGGTGTATGAGCTGAACAATTTTCGTAAGGTACGCAAGGGACGTGAAATCGAATTTGAAAATTTTGCGATGAAGGTTTTGGATACCAAAGAAGGTATGGCGACCAAAATAGAATTGCAGGTATTCTCGCCAAGCGAGGACGAATTGTTAGATATTGATTAGGAGGTATAACATGAACGTATTTTTAAAAGCTATTGAACCAGAGAATGCGCCTAAGGCATTAGGTCCTTATTCACCGGCCGTAAAATTAGGAGACTTTGTTTATCTATCCGGACAAATTCCTTTGGATCCGAAAACCGGTGAAATTGTAGGTAGTACGATTGAAGAACAGACACATCAGGTAATGAAAAATATCCAAGCAGTGCTTGCGGATATGGGATTGGGTTTGCGTCATATTGTAAAAACAACAATCTTTATGAGCGATTTAGCGAATTTCGATAAGCTGAATGAAGTGTATGGTTCTTATTTGGAAGAACCATATCCGGCAAGAAGCTGTGTGCAGGTGGCGCGTTTACCAAAAGATGTTTTGGTGGAAATCGAGTGTATTGTTATTGATACTTTAGTTTATGAAAAACAGTTGGCTGCACAAGAGCAAGGCTGCGGTGGCGGCTGCTCAAGCTGTGAAGGCTGCTGCTAAGAAAAAGAAAGTTGTATAAGAGCAGAGTGAGGGAATCACTTTGTTCTTTTTTATCACGGAATTCAATTTACTTTGAATGAAGCCTTAAATACTATCTTTTTTGTTTACTTTTATGAAAAGAGGATCAAAATATGATATAAAGATAGCAAAAGATAGATAGTAGGGGGTTGTATGATTTATTGGATAAAAAGCAGTGATTATCAAACAAGTACGATAATTATGAAAAAAGAGGGCAGTGTGAAGTTGGAAAATATGAGTCCGTTACAATTTCTTGATGCATGGTGTTTGGAATATGGCAGTACCTATGAGGGACGCAAGAGGGCTTTGCAGAAGCATTTACAAATTACGCAAAAGGTGCCGATTTTGATTTCCGAGCAAACCAAGGACTTTATGTTTCCCACCTGTGCGATTCATTGTGATGGCTGTATTTGGATCAATTATCGCTTTGTGGAAGAAGTGAAACGAAAAGAGGCAAAAACCTTAGTGCGTTTTTTCGATGATTCTGTGCTTTTGCTTGACACCGATATTCGCTCGATTCGTCGTGAATTGAAAATCTGTGAGCGTTATCTTGCTTTTTTGCGCTTTGCATAAAGGAAGCAGGTAATGGTATTTTGGATAAAAAGTAGGAGTGATAGGAATGGAAATTGTAATGCTTGCTTTTATGCTTGTATGTATCGTTATTTTGATTATGGTCGTTTTTATGACGAAATCGAACAAGCAAAACGGAAATATGAAAGAAATGCTTTTAGAAAGTGAAAAGCGTCAGCAGGAGGCTTTGTTTGAAACGCAGCAAAAGTTACAGGAGGCCATAGTACAGTTTCAGACGACTATGACCAATAGCGTTAAGCAGGATTTGGCGCATCTGAATGAAACAACAACTCAGCATTTATATACTATTCAAAAGGGTGTAAATGAAAATTTGAGTGTAGGCTATGATAAAACAAGCAAGGTATTTTCACAGGTGTTGGAGCGTATGGGAAAGCTTGATGAAAGCCAAAATAGCCTGAAGGAGCTTTCGATGTCGATTACGCATTTGCAAAGTATCCTTACCGATAAAAAAACACGTGGAATTTTCGGAGAGATTGAGTTGTATTCCTTATTGGAAACAGCAATGGGAACTGATGAAAAACGGTATGCTAAACAGTATAAATTAAGCAATGGCAGCATTGCAGATGCGGTTTTATTTGCCAGTGAGCCTTTGCGTATGATTGCGATTGATTCTAAGTTTCCGCTTGAAAATTATAATCGTATCATGCAGGAAGATATTTCGAAGGAAGAGAGGAAACGATTGCAAAACGCTTTTGTTTCCGATGTAAAGAAGCATATCAAAGCGATTGCGGATAAATATATTATTGCGCATGAAACGGCAGAATTTGCATATCTTTTTTTACCGGCGGAAGCCGTTTTCTCCTATATTCATGCGAATTGCGATGCACTGGTGCAGTATTCCTATGAGCAAAAGGTATATCTTGTTTCTCCGACGACATTGATGGCATATATTACGGCAATCAAGGCTATTTATTTAGGAGTTCAGCGAAATGAAAATGTGGCGCAAATTCAAGACGCCTTAAAACGTTTACAGGTAGAATTTGACCGCTTTGAGAAACGTTATCAAAGTGTTTCCAATGATTTTGAAAAGGTATATCAGGATATGAAGCTGGTATCTATAACCGCAAATAAGCTATTGACACGTTTTAAAGAAATCGAAGCAGTAGAATTGGATAAAAAGAAGGAAAGCTCAAATTAACGGCTTTCCTTTTTGACAATGATATGATATGTTTGAATCCATTCATGAATTTGATAGATATATGCTAAAAGCTGTGGACCACTCATAAGCTGGCCATAAAATGGAAGGGAGAATGAGGCTCCTTTGGTTTCGATGAGTTGTTGTAGAGCTGCTTCATCAAACAATTCATGTAATGGACTGCTTGAATCTTCTAAACATTCTTTTAGCTTAGCGGCGATCAGTTCACTGTATAAAGGATTGTGTGTTTTGGGATAAGGGTTTTTCTTACGATGGGCAATACTATTTGGAAGTTCATTTTCAAAGGCCTTTCGTAAGATTCCTTTTTCTTCGCCGTTGAGGAATTTCATTGACCAAGGGATATTATAGACATATTCCAAAAGTTTAACATTGGCAAACGGTGCGCGTATGACGATATTGGCAGCAGCTCCCATAAAGGCTTGCCGAGTGATTAAGGTTTGCATGAACCAATGCAGAACTAGAACACAGTGCTTTCTGTAACGCAGATCATCGGCAGTATCACTTGGTAAGGTATCTACAGTATGCAGAGTATTTTCATATTCGCTTTGCAAAGCTTCGAAATAGGAGCTGTCTTGCAAATCTTTATGCAAGAGCTGAATTCTTTCCTTACTGCTTCGAAGCCAAGGGAATCCCTCGATATCTCTTAACTCCTCTCGATAAAACCAAGGATAGCCGCCAAATAGTTCATCACTGCACTCACCACTTAAAATAATCTTGTCTTTTTGCGCAACTCGTTGGCAAAGCCAAAGCAAAGAAGCATCAACATCGGCCATACCGGGAGCACATCTTGCCTGCATGGCTTGGTTTAAGTAGTCCATTAAAGCCGTCTGCGTGATCGTAAGGCTGGTATGTGTGCATGGATAGCGTTGAAGCATAGCATCAATATAATCATTATCTAGGGATACTTGGTATAGATTCTTTTTAAAGCTTTCGCTGTTTCCTTCGTAATCTAGGGAATAGGTACGCCACTTTTTTTTGCTTTGAGCACATACTGCCGTGATGATGCTGCTGTCTAATCCACCGGATAAAAAACTGGCATGTGCGCCGCGCATTTGTTTTTGAATAGAAGAGGTTACCATATCATGAACCTTTTGAATCGTAGTAGTCAGATCATCGGTATGCTTTTTTGCTTTCAAATGGTAAATACGCCCGGTTGTCAGATGGTTCTTTTTGATTTCTAGCATAGATCCCATAGGAAGTGTGAAAATACCGTCAATTAAGGTATGTCCTTCTCGTATACCGGGACCAAAGGCAAATAAATCAATAATTCCTTCTTTGGATAGGATGTTAGGCTGTTTGCGAATAGCCAACAATAAGGAAAAATGATTTGCGAAAAGGTAGCCTTCACTGGTTTTTGTATAATAGAGCGGGCATAAGCCGAGGGGATCGTTTATTGCCAACAGATGATCCATACTTTTTATAAGAAAGCAATAGCTTCCTTCCAAGTGCTTGATTGCTTCTTTTCCCCACAGCAGATAGGCGAATAAAAAGACATCTTCCTGTTGCATCGGTGTTGGGAAATCATGCTTTAAAAGCTCATACTGAATTTCCTCACGATTGTATAATTCGCCAATCGACCATACATCAAAGGGAATGCCATGATATACAAGATGACGTTGTTCACTGGTGATGGAAGAATCTAAGCTTCCGTCATTATACATGCTTATAAGCATTGTTTTCATAATATCGTTCTCCTTTACCTTTTATTCTATGTCAAAACTATAGGTGGTATGCTACAAGAGTTTTTTTGATTTATTGCAGTTGTAAAGAAAACGTGTATAATTAAGTGCATGAAAGGTTGTAGGAATGATGAGAAATTGGGGTAAAAGGGATATTGTATCCATTGCATGTGTTGTACTTGGTTCATTGCTCTTGGCATTGAACATTCAATCCTTTGTAGGAACCGGAGGTTTATTTCCCGGCGGCTTTACCGGACTTACGGTGTTAATCCAACGTAGCTTTTTAAAGTTTGGAGGAATAGAAATTCCATATTCGCTTGTAAACTTTGCATTAAATGCTTTTCCTGCCTATATCGGTTATAAAACAGTAGGGAAAAAGTTTACGATGTATTCGATAGCAGTCATTCTTTTATCGGGAATGTTTGTGGAAATCATACCGCCGATTACGATTACCGAGGATATTTTGTTGGTAACGGTATTTGGAGGAATTTTACAAGGAATCGCCTTAGGTGTAACACTTCGGGGGAATGCCAGTACCGGAGGTACGGATTTTATTTCTATGTGGATCTCGCAGAAAACTAAGCAGCCGGCTTGGAATTATATTTTGGGTATGAATGCGGTGATGCTGGCGGTAGCCGGTTATCTGTTTGGCTGGGAGGCAGCTCTGTATTCGATTATTTTTCAATTTTGTTCAACACAAATTGTAAATTATGTGCATGTTCGTTTCAAACGAATGACATTGTTTATTGTTACGCGCAGTCCGGATTTGGTAATTGAAGAAATCCATAGCTCAACTCACCATGGAGTAACTCGACTTGAAGGAATCGGAACATATTATGGCGAGCCGCGTACCGTTTTATATACGGTTGTGGAAACCGCCAATGTGAAGGGATTGGTAAATCGTATTCATGAATTGGATCCGACTTGCTTTATCAATGTTTCAAAGTCAGAAGCAATTGAAGGAAGATTTTATCAAAGACCGATTGAATAGGTTGACGCAGAAGTTTAAAAATGGTACATTATAGATGTTATATGACTGACGGATAAAGTGGAAATGACCACAGGAAGTATAATGTTGATAAAAGCCGACCGTCTGGGCAGAAAAGTCCGGTTTAGGTGCGGCTTTTCTTTTTATAAGCAGAAGGTTTGAAATAATGTATAAGCTTTGAAAATGCCGGCTGCTTATACTATAATAAAATCAAATAAGGAGGAATTGCAATGACAAGTGTAAATCGCAAAGAGTGGGAAGGCTTTGAAGGTCGTCTTTGGAAGGAAGAAGTCAATGTTCGCGACTTTATCCAAGCCAACTACACACCCTACGATGGAGATGAAGCGTTTTTAGCAGAGCCGACAGAAGCAACTAATCAGCTATGGACAGAGTTGCAAAGGCTGCAAAAGCAAGAAAGAGCAAACAATGGTGTTTTGGATATGGAAACTGAGGTTGTATCTTCTTTAACTTCTTATGGTCCGGGGTATATTTCGGAAGAATTGAAAGATTTGGAAAAGGTAGTAGGTTTACAAACGGATAAGCCGTTAAAGCGTGCCTTTATGCCATATGGTGGTATTAAGATGAGTGAAGAGGCTTGCACGACCTATGGTTATACACCAAGTGAAAAACTGCATGAGATTTTCCATGAATACCATAAAACACATAACGATGCGGTATTCCAGTGTTATACTCCTGAGATGCGTTTGGCTCGCCGCAACAAAATTGTAACCGGACTTCCGGATACGTATGGTCGTGGACGTATTGTCGGTGATTATCGTCGTGTAGCATTATATGGTATTGACTATTTGGTTGAACAAAAGCAAAAGGATTTAGCAAATTGTGGTTGTGGCATCATGATGGACGATATCATTCGTCAGCGTGAGGAATTGGCAGAGCAAATCAAAGCCTTGAAGGGCATGAAGGAAATGGCACAGATTTACGGCTATGATATTTCCTTACCGGCAAAGAATGCGAAGGAAGCTGTGCAATGGCTGTATTTTGGCTATTTAGCGGCTATTAAGACACAAAACGGTGCGGCAATGTCTGTTGGTCGTGTATCGACATTCCTTGATATTTATATTGAACGTGATTTGAAAAACGGAACAATCAGTGAAAAAGAAGCACAGGAATTGATTGATCATATGACAATGAAATTCCGTATGGTGAAATTTGCTCGTATTCCAAGCTATAACCAATTGTTTAGTGGGGATCCGGTTTGGGCAACCTTGGATTTGGCAGGGCTTGGTATGGACGGACGCCACATGGTTACCAAGAGCGATTATCGTTTCTTGCATACCTTAGAAAATATGGGACCGGCACCGGAGCCGAATTTGACAGTGCTATACTCTTCTCATTTACCGGAAAATTTCAAAAAATACGCTGCGCGCATTTCAATTGATACAAGTTCTGTGCAATATGAAAATGATGATGTAATGCGTCCGGTATGGGGTGATGATTATGCGGTTTGTTGCTGTGTCAGTGCTACGCAAACCGGTAAGGAAATGCAGTTCTTCGGAGCACGTGCAAATCTAGCAAAATGCTTGTTGTATGCTATCAACGGTGGTGTTGATGAAAAGACAAAGACACAGGTAGGACCGGAATATGCACCGATTGCATCTGAGTATTTGGATTTTGATGAAGTAATGCATAAATATGATATCATGATGGATTGGTTATCCGGATTATATGTTAATATTTTAAATCTGATTCAATATATGCATGATAAGTATTATTACGAATCTTCATTGATGGCTTTGATTGATACCGATGTACGAAGAACCTTTGCGACCGGTATTGCAGGATTCTCTCATGTAGTGGATTCGCTGAGTGCTATTAAATATGCTAAGGTAAAGTGTATTCGTGATGAGGACGGAATTGTAACAGACTTTGAAGTGGAAGGTGATTTCCCACGTTATGGTAATGATGATGATCGTGCTGATGATTTGGCAGTTTGGCTGTTGAAAACTTTTATCGAAAAGGTTAAGAAGCACCATACTTATCGTGATTCCGAACCAACAACCTCTATTTTGACGATTACCAGCAACGTTGTATATGGAAAAGCAACCGGTGCACTTCCCGATGGAAGAAAAGCGGGAGAACCTTTATCACCGGGAGCCAATCCTGCGTATGGAGCAGAGCAAAACGGTTTATTGGCAAGCTTAAATTCGGTTGCAAAGCTGCCTTATGAATATGCTTTAGATGGAATCAGCAATACACAAACCATCAATCCCGATGCCTTAGGACATGATGAAGCAGAGCGTGTTAATAATCTTGTAAATGTCATGGACGGCTATTTCGATCAAGGGGCTCACCATTTGAATGTGAATGTATTTGGTGTCGAAAAATTGAAAGATGCTATGGAACACCCGGAAAAAGAGGAATATGCGAACTTTACGATTCGTGTATCCGGTTATGCGGTAAAATTTATTGATTTAACCCGTGAGCAGCAACTCGATGTTATTTCAAGAACCTGCCACGCAAGCTTATAAAACAACGAAGTAGGTCTGTTTGCAGGCCTACTTTTCGAAAGGAAGGAAAATCATGAGTATTAAAGGAAGTGTACATTCGATTGAAAGCTTTGGTTCGGTAGATGGACCGGGAGTGCGTTTCGTAATTTTTTTGAATGGTTGTCAAATGCGCTGTAAATATTGTCATAATGTAGATACATGGCAAATGCAGGAAGCAAATATGACAAGTGATGAGCTGTTGAAAAAAGCATTGCGTTATCGTAGCTATTGGAAACAGGGAGGAGGTATAACGGTAAGTGGTGGAGAACCGCTACTCCAAATTGATTTTGTTTTGGAGCTTTTTGAAAAAGCAAAGGCAAAGGGAGTTCATACCGTTTTGGATACCAGTGGAAATCCTTTTACAATAGAGCAGCCTTTTTTTGATAAGTTACAAAAGCTTTTGGCAGTAACGGATTTGATATTGCTTGATATTAAGCATATAGATGCTTTGGCACATAAGGAGCTAACCGGACAGGATAATGCGAATATCTTAGCTTTTGCAAGGTATTTAAGCGAAATTCAAAAGCCGGTGTGGATACGTCATGTGCTTGTACCCGGTATTAATGATGATGAAGCGCAGCTAAAACGTCTTTCCGTTTTTATTAAAGAGCTAAGCAATGTGGAGCGGGTTGAAGTGTTGCCTTATCATAGTCTTGGGGAATTTAAATGGGAAAAATTAGGTATTCCATATACTTTAAAGGGAATTCAAGCACCAAGCAAGGAAAGTGTCGAGAAGGCTAAGGAAATCTTATGCTGTGCAAAGTATCAAGGCTTTCGCTCATGAGGCATTTATCATGGTGTAAATTTTTGTAAAAGCTATAATTCCAAGGAGAAATATGCTATAATTTAGACGCTTTTGGAGGACAGATAGTTGGAAGGCGTTTCCAAAAGGACTCTACGCAAAGGATAGTGTTGATAAATTCGATATATGTATGAAAAGGTCTAGCAGTGAGGAGAAAGTGTATGAAAAAATTAGTTAGTTTTATCTGTATAGTATTTATTGTTATCGTTAGCTCTGCCTCTGTTATGAATGCACAAGATACGGAAGATATTGATATCGCTAGTATAACTCCTGTCGGACAGCCTGAACAGGACGAATATTTTTATATTTTAGATGAAAATGGAAATGTTGAATATGTTACGTATGATTCTTATGCGTATGATGAATCCTTAGACGCAAAGGAGCGTTCGGCTTTTCGAAATGCAAAATATCAAGTAGCGAAGATTACTGGTTATACAACATATACCGAAGCGGCAACCGGCTTAGCAGGATATACACATGGTAACTCGGCGACCGATGCAGCCTATATTCAAACCAATAGTAACGGTACCGTTCGTGTGAAGCAGGCCGGTGTGGTAATGGATATACCCAAGGCAAATGTAAGTATTGTAGATTATACCGGCAGCAATGTTTCTACCTATACAACTAGCAATGGCAAGCTTTACCATAACTTTTTTTACAATCAAACGGCTAAGGCAAGTAATTGGGTAGGGTATCAACAGGGATATATGGCTTCAAATGCTACCTATTATAGTTATGATGGACATTATTTTTATACAAAATATGAAACCATGATTGATGATTATCGTAACAATACCTATCAGCATGCCATCAACCCGAATACTCCGTATTACAGCTACTATCAATTCCTTTCACATCGTAGCAATACTGGCTTTGCGGCAAATATGTTTGACAATCGCATTATTGAGGTACAAGGGCAAGGCACAAGTTCTAAGTTAAGAAATGCCGGTAAGGATTTTATTAGTGCTCAAAATACATACGGTGTAAATGCCGGATTGATGTGGGCAGTTTCGATCAATGAGAGTGGTTGGGGGTTAAGCCAGCTTTCCTTGGAACGTAATAATTTATTCGGTCATAAAGCATACGACAGCAATGTCGGTGCAGCAGAACGATATAATAGTGTTTTGGATTGTGTGAATACACATGCGAAAACCTATATTTCTTCCGGTTACTTAGATCCAACAGATTATCGTTATCGCGGACCGCATTTAGGTGATAAGCAAAGTGGCATTAATGTCAAATATGCGTCTGATCCTTATTGGGGAGAAAAAGCAGCACAGCAGTTATATCTTCTTGCAGAACGAAATAATCGTAAAGATTATGGTTCTTATAGTCTTGGCTCTGTTAATGGAAGTGCTAATATTTATAATTCTACCGGATCCTCTAAAAAACTGCTTTATACAACAGGAAGCGGTGAAAATAGAAACCTGGATAACAATATGGTTATTATTTTAGGAGAGGAAAGAGGTAGTGATGGTGTAGTGTATTATAAAATTCCATCTGATTCAGCATTGACAGAAAACAGAGTTGCTATCAATCCTACAGGTATTTATAAGACCGGAAGAGATTATGCGTATATTAGAAAAAGTGATGTGAAGGTAGTAAGTCAAGGTTCCTCTGTATTAGATCGTTTGGGAATGCGCCAAGAGGGCAGCTATGTATTTGGTTTAAAACCGAATACAAGTGTTCAAGCATTTACACAAAATGTAAAAGCAATTGATACAAATGCTTTTGTTAATGTGAAAAATGCTTCCGGACAAGTCGTAACCTCGGGAACAATGGGAACCGGAATGACATTTACCTTAAAAGAAAATGGAGTTCTTACAACTTATACTGTTGTGATTAAAGGAGATGTAGATGGTGATGGACAAATTCGCTCCATTGACTACTCTATTGTAAAAAATGATATTTTGAATATTCGAAAGCTATCCAAAGCGTATGCGACTGCCGGTGATGTAGATGGAGATGGAAAGATTCGTTCCATTGACTATTCACTCATTAAAAATGATATTTTGAATATTAAAGACATCGTACAGTAAAAGAAAGGAAAGTTTTATGAAAAAAAGCAAAATTTTAATAGCTTTGGTTGCGGTAATAACATTAGTTACTCCAATGCTTATACATGCTGCGATAGCTCCGGGAGCAACATTTACAGCCACGGCGAATTGTGGTATTTATGAAGGGGCAGTTCGTGTCAGCGCCAGCAATGCCACTGTAACAAGTGCAGATAACTTTTTTTGTGATCGAGGGAAGCAGTTAAGAGCTACGGCGATTGCTGGTAGTGCTGGTACTGCAAGTGTTTCTTTTACTGTTATAGATGCTACAGATACCAATGCAATGCAACTTGTTGGAAATGTTAATATCGGTGGTACAAGTGTTACAGTTGCTGCTCCATCAAATAATAATGGAGGAGGTGGGGGAGGTACACAAGTACAACAACCTAGTAAACCACAAACTCCACAAAACCAACAAAATCAACAAAATCAACAGAATCCGCAAGAAGATGTAAATGATAAGCGTTCCGATAACAATAATTTGGCAAGCTTAGCAATTTCTTCAGGAAAGCTGACTCCTGCGTTTCATGCCGAAACAACTGAATATCGTGTGGAATTAGCAGCTACGGTAACAAGCATCAATATTACTGCGAGTGCCGCAGACGCAAAAGCAAAAGTGAATGGTACCGGTACGAAAGCGTTAGAGCCGGGAGAAAATAAGTTTTCCATTACGGTTACAGCAGAAAACGGTGCGGTTAAAACTTATACGATTGTAGCGGTTGTTAATGAAAAACCATTAGTTTATACAAAGTATAATGGCAAAGATCTTGGAGTTGTTCGTAATGTGAAAGATATCAAAGCTCCTAAGGATTTTGTTGAAACGACGGTTAAGTTAGATGGTAAGGAAGTTAAAGCATGGAAGAATGATGCTATGAAGATTACGCTTGTTTATTTGATTGATGAAAAGACAAGCGAGAAGAATTTTTATATCTATGATACAAAGAAACAAGTGGTTACCAATATCTTTAAACCAACTGCAATTTTAGGAAATAATGTTTATCTTGTGGATATTCCTAAGGAATTACAGACAATGGAAGGCTTTCAGTATGGAAAGGTAAAGGTAGATACTACGGAGCTAATGGGGTGGACCTTTAAAGATAAAGCATTTGATAATTATGTGGTTATCTATGTGATGGACGAAGCCGGTAAGATGCAGTATTATATGTATGAAAAAACACAAAATACGCTTCAGCTTTATTCGAAAGCAGCTCCGGTTACACAAGAATCTTATGAAAAGCTAGTTAAGGATTTAGAAAATACAAATAAGATGCAGGTTATTTGTTTAGGAGTTGCTGCTGTTTTAACAGTCGTAGCTATTGTTGCGGTCGTATTTGCGATAAAATTAAAGAAACAAGTGAAGTAAGAAAAGGGTGAGCGGATATGCTTGCCTTTTTACTTGTATGCTATATTTTTTCATGCTATTATTGAAATAGATAGGTTATAGAGGGAGATAAGTTATGCCTAATTTAATCACACATAAGATTTTTGCAGAAGAAGTTTTGAAGCACATTGATAATAGAAAAATTCGTAGAATCATTGAAAATAATCTACAATTATATGGGATTGGCAGTAATGGTCCTGATCCTTTATTTTTTTATGATGCTACTCCATGGAATCTTTTTCATGATAATTTTGTATCGCAAATTGGCAACACGTTGCATTGTGGATACGTAAATGATTTTTATATTGCAAGTTTAAAGGAAATTGATAAACAAACGCATGAATATATCAAAGAGAGAATGTTTGCTTATGTTTTTGGACATTTATGTCACTGGGCAATGGATAGTACTGCACATCCGTATATTTATTATCGTACAGGTGATTGCGTTGGTATGAGCTTGAATTATCATCATCGCTTTGAATCTGTCTTAGATGCAACAATACTGAATGTCTATCGTCAACAAACTATCAAGGAATATTATTTTCCTGATATCTGTTTATATAATCAGGAGATGCTTCAAGCTATTGCACGAATTTATGTACCTGTAGTCAAGAAAATATTTCAAATTAAACTTCCCGTTTATGCTATCCGCAAGGCATTAGATGATTGGCATAATGCTCAAAAATGGCTATATGATCCAAAACATAGGAAAATCAATCGTTGGTTATGGTTAGAAAATTTGAAAAATCAAAAATGGCAAATGTCGGGAAATATTGTTCCTAATAAAGATGAAAATGATTTTGATGTTCTGAACTTACAGATGCAAGCATGGAAATATCCATGCGATGATGCAATCATCAGTAATCAAAGCTTTATTGAGATTTTTGAAACAGCGATTGAGAAGGCAGTAAATGCTATTACTTGTGCATATTGTTATGATGGAAGCGATATCTCTGAAGAGCAATTGATGGATATTTTACAAGATCGTGCTTATGATACAGGTATGCCAGACTTTCAAGAAATGAAATATTTTAATATTGTATTCGAGAATTAAAATTTAATATTCAATTAGATATATAATCAAAGTAAAACGCTATCATTTTTTTATTTTTTTCACGATAAAGTATTGACAATCCTAAATTTAAATGTAAAATATTAGATGTAATACTTGGATTGTTACTGATGAGATCAGGCAAGACCTTTGGATTATATAATGTGATAGTATACATTGTATTGTTCATAGGTCTTTTTTGTTGGAGGGATATTATGAAAATTATTAAAATTTTCAATAACAATGCAGTGGCCACTATTTCTGATAATAAAAATGATCTTATTTTAACAGGTTCGGGTATTGGTTTTCAGAAGAAAATCGGAGATGAGGTTGATGAAAACCGTATTGAGAAACGCTATGTATATGAAGGTGGAGAAAAAGATGCAATGTATCAACTATTCTTACGTACACCTGAGGAATATTTTAAGCTTTCTCAATCCATTATGGAAAAAGCAATGGAAGAGCTAAATATATCGTTTCAAGATCAAACAATAATAGCCTTAACGGATCATATTTGTTTTGCTGTTGAACGATACGAAACAGGCACAGAGCTTCCTAATCTTGTTCTTGATGAAATAAAAACCTTGTATAAAGAGGAGTTTAAAATTGGGTTATGGAGTGTTAAGTACATTAATCAAGAATTGAAGATTGATTTACCGATTGATGAGGCAGGGTATATTGCTATGCATATTATTAACGGTGCGAATAATACCAATTCAAATTCTACAATGAAAATGATACAGCTAGTTGATGGTTGTGTTTCTGTAATTTCCGATTCATTAGGAATTTATTTTGATAAGGATAGTTTAGACTATACAAGATTGGTAACACATCTGAAATTTATGGCTCAACGTATTTTTAGTGGAATCCATGAAGAAGAAGGTTTTGGTGATAAGGAAATGATTTCCTTCTTATCCAATAAAGATACAAAGATTCTAACTTGCATTACTGCCATTCGCAATTATATTTCTTCAACGTTCTCTTACGAGCTTTCTGAAAAAGAATTATTATACTTGATGATACATATTTATAAAATTATTAATTTAATGGATTGTTACTGATTCGATCAGGCAAGACCTAAATGCAACAGATATTTTCTTTAGAAAAAAACTGTTCTTTTAGGTCTTTTATTTTAAAGAAAGGAAGATTTTATGAAAGAGAAATTTGTCAGCGCAATGCAATCGTTTTCTAAGGCGATAGTTGCGCCAGTGCTTTATTTGCCTGCAATAGGTTTAATCTTAGTTATTTGTAACTTCATGATCAATCCAAATATTGTTTCTGCTGTTCCATTTTTAGGAAATGAAGTTATACAAACGCTGTTCTCTGTTATGTATAATGGATTGATGGCTGTGTTTAATAACTTGGGTCCTATCTTTGCGATTGGTGTTGCCTTCGGTTTAGCGAAAAAGAAGAAAGAACATGCCGCACTTGTTGCATTCCTTTGCTTGTTTATCTTCTGTGCTGCTCAAAGTTCTTTCTTGTCAGCAACTGGAATGATGCATGAAGCAACAGGAAATGGACAAAGTATGATGTTGGGCTTCCAGATTGTAGATATGGGTGTTTTTCTAGGAATTCTAATAGGTGTTGTGGTTGGATGTCTGCATAATAAATATTGTGATAAAGATTTAGGTGAAGTTCTTTCAGTTTATGGTGGTACCAAGTTTGTATTCTTAATTTCAATTCCGATTATGTTAACGATGGCAATTGCTTTTGCTTATTTGTGGCCACCCGTACAGTCTTGCATCACGGCTATTGCTGAATTCATTTCTACATCAGGAGGTTTAGGTTACTTTACTTTCGGTTTCTTAGAACGTTTATTAATCCCAACAGGTTTGCATCACTTGATTGGAAGTACTATGTGGTATACTGATCTAGGTGGAGTTGCTACAATAGCTGGAGAAACATATTCAGGTGCTTGGGCAGTTGCTTTGGCAGAACTAGGTGATCCTAGTGTTACGAAGTTATCTCTAACAACTATTTTTAACAATGTAACTTTGGTAAAAGTATTTGGACTATCTGGTGCAGGATTAGCAATGTTGCATTGTGCAAAACCAGCATTGAAGAACAAAGCAAAAGCTATATATATTCCAGCAATTCTAACAAGCTGTCTTGCGGCAATCACAGAGCCGATTGAATTTACTTTCCTATTTGTAAGTCCAATTCTATTCTTGATTCACTCTGTATTGACCGGTATCTTTTTCTATCTATTGTATTTCTTCCAAATTACATGTGTTACTGCTGGCGGAATTTTTGAAACATTATTATACAATGTACCGGCAGGTGTTGCAAAAACTGGGTGGCCATGGTTCGTATTGCTTGGTCTAGTGCAGATGGCAGTGTACTATTTTGTATTCAAATGGTTCATTTTGAAGTTTGATGTTAAAATTCCCGGTAGAGATGATTCTGATGATGTGAAGTTAGTTACAAAAAAAGATTATGAAGCTGCGAAAAAGGGTATAGTAGTTGAAACAGGAAATGCGAATGATGATAATACGATAGGTAAAATGATTTATGAAGCCGTAGGCGGGATTGAAAATATGTGTAATATTGATAATTGCTTTACTCGTTTGCGTATTGTAGTTCGTGATATCACAGTCATTGATGAAGAAAAGTTGAAAGCAACAGATTCTCGTGGTGTTGTAAAAAGAGGAAATGAAATACAGATTATTTATGGTGTAAATGTAAATAAATTTAGAAAGTATTTGGAAGATTATTTAGAAGCGAATGATTTAAAAGTAGGAGGAGAATAAGATGAACGCGAAGATTATTACTATTGTTGGTGGAGGGAGTACCTATACACCAGGTGTTGTTAAAGCTATTTTATCAAAGAAAGATACATTTCCAGTAAAAGAAATTCGTGCTTACGATATTGATGAAGAACGGCAGAATGATGTAGCAATTATTGTTAATGAAGTTGTAAAGGCTACTTGTCCTGAATGTAAATTCTTTACAACAACGGATCCAAAAACAGCTTTTGAAAATACAAATTTCGTATTTGCACAGATTCGAGTAGGTAAATATGCAATGCGAGAACAAGATGAAAAGATCGCATTGAAACATGGTGCAGTAGGACAGGAAACATGCGGTTGTGGCGGATTAGCGTATGGTTTAAGAACAATTTATCCAATGGTAGAAATCTTGGATATGGTTGAAAAATATGCTGCTCCTAATCACTGGATCTTAAATTATTCAAACCCGGCGGCAATTGTTGCCTTAGCGCTTAAAAAGTTACGTCCAAATGCTCGTATCATTAATATTTGTGATATGCCGGTTGCAATTATGAATAGTATGGCAGATATTCTTCATTGCGATCCTCATGATATTAAACCTGATTACTTTGGTCTAAATCATTTTGGTTGGTTCACTAATATTTGGGTAAATGGTGAAAGCCGTTTTGCAGAATTGAAACAGCATGCTATGCAGCATGGTTATCTATGCGATGTACCTGATGAACAACACTGGGAACCTTCATGGGTGCATACATATGGAAACGTAAAACCAATGATGGAACGTTTCCCTGATTACCTTCCAAATACATATTTACAGTATTATCTATTAAGTCAGGATATTGTTGATGATTCTAATCCAGATTATACTCGTGCGAATGAAGTTATGGATGGCAGAGAAAAGACATTGTTTGATGCAATTAAACGCTATAAAGAAACTGGTGCTTATGATGATGGTATGTTTGTAGTTGGTGCTCATGGAACATTCATAGTAGATTTAGCAGAATCACTATGTAGAGAAAATGGCGGACGTTATTTACTGATTGTTAAAAATGAAGGAGCAATTGCTGATTTACCAGATGATGCAATGGTAGAAATTCCTTGTTACGTATCACCAAGAGGGATAGAAAAGATTTCGATTGGTCATATTCCTACTTTCTATAAAGGAATGATTGAACAGCAGTATGCATGCGAAAAATGTTTGGTAGAGGGAGCTATGGAAAACTCTTATAATAAAGTATTACAGGCATTTACTTTGAATAAAACAATCAAATCATCAACACAAGCAAAAGCTATTTTAGATGAAATGATCATAGCTAATAAAGCGTATTGGCCAGAGCTAAAATAAATTTAAAATTAAGACAAGGAGAATGAATATGTGGAACCTACTTAAAAAAAGAAAAAAGAAATGATTGTATCACCAATACAAGGAAAGCTGATAAATCTATCGATGGTAAAAGATGAAGCTTTCGCTAGCAAGGCGATGGGAGATGGATTTGCAGTTGAACCTAGTGAAAATAAGATTGTTGCTCCAATCTCTGGGACGATTTGTGCAGTTTTTCCAACGAAGCATGCATTTGGGATTGCAAATGATCATGCAGAGTTAATTGTACACATTGGTATTGATACAGTTAATCTTAAAGGTGTCGGTTTCCACAGTTTTGTAGAGCAGGGAGAGAAAGTAAAACAAGGTCAAGTTATTGCAGAAATTGACTTAGATGCTATTACTCAACAAGGCTATGATATTACTACGATGGTTGTTTTTACAGATAATAATGTTCCTAAACTTTTAAAGTTAAATGAATTTGTTTGTGGGGGTGAAGAAGTTGCAGAACTTGAGTAAATTAAACTTTCAATCATTTAAGACTATAGTATTAAGTGTTTTATCCTTTGCGATAAGTTATTTGTCACCTATCATTGGTATTATTATCGTATATTGTGAAAATAAGAAAAAGACAACTTCAAAGTATAAAAAAGCTGCAATAGCGGGTATTGTGCTTGCCTTACTGTTGTTTACGATTAACTATTTCATCTATAGTTTTACAGTGAAATGATAAAAATTTATTAAAAGCTTAAAAAGCCTTTCTGATTCTTTATTTAGAAAGGCTTTTCCTATTCATGGATCGATAACGGTTGGTGTTCTTCCAATTCCGACTGCTTCATCAACGAGACGTGTCCAAGTATTACAACCGGCAATTCCATCGGCACGCAGGTTGTTGTTGCGTTGAAAAGAAATTAAAGCATTTCGTGTATTGTTTCCAAATGCACCATCAAGTGTGTAGGTGTTATAACCTAATGCGTTTAAGGCATCTTGAAGAACTAGCACATATACACCACGACTTCCGATGCGTAAAGTTGGGTAGCCTGCTCGACATGCCGGAGGTCCTTGACGTTTGTCAAAGTGAACCCAGGTAGGCGTCATAGAAATTGGTTCCACATAAGACCAAACATCAAGATTTCTGGCAGTGTTGTAAATGCGATTTCTTTCTTGCTGTGTCAAGGCTTGTCCTACATCAAAAGAAACTCCGGCATAGTGTTGCGATTGTCTCCCATGTCCTCCTTCCCAAATACGTTTAAATGCGTAACGAAAAGGAATCGGCGCACCATAACTGCGCCTTGTTGCATTCCATGCTTCCATAGCAGCGGTTGTAGACCATAGGACAGTGGAACGTGAAGAACCTCGAAACTCACCGACTGTCATTGTCCGACCATATACATAAGGCATAGTGGCACTTTCGTTTAAATGGAAGATTTCCAATGCCTGCGTATCAACGTTATATAGAATGATCTTTGCCAAAATTTTTTCTCCTTTCAATTTATTTTATGGTTCTTATTTCAAAAAGAATAGGTGTTTGTTGGATATAAAAGCTTTGTGTTGAAAAGCAATCAATATATTTATGAAAGTAAAAAATATATATACAAAAAAAGCCTTTTAATAAAGGCCTTATTTATTTAATGGAGCGGGTGATGAGAATCGAACTCACGTAGTCAGCTTGGAAGGCTGAAGTTCTACCATTGAACTACACCCGCATCTTTGTTGCTTAATAAATATACTACACTTTTATTGATATTTCAATACTTTTTTTGAAAAAAATAAAAAAATTATGAATCCATAAATATTGTATCTGACATTCATTTACATTTTAATTCATTATTGTTATTTTCTCATATTATTTCTGATTTATGAATCGACTGGTAATAGTAACTTTTTTTTATTTCTTTACTGCTTTTACCATATGAATTTATTTATCTTCCTTTTCTATCGTGTTATAATAATATGCGTTCGATAAGAGAGGAAATCGTTATGGAATTTGTTGTACTTACTAAAGTTGTACTTACTAAAGAAGAATGCGCTTCCTTTTTCAATTCCTTCCATCTTCAAAATTTTGGACAGTCTGTGGAATAGATGGTTGAATAAACAAAAAATAACAGACTATAATCATGCTTATAGATTGGTATTTGAATTTTTAGAAGGGTTTTATAATACTGTACGAATTTACTTACATTCGACTATCACTCGCCTAATCAATTTGAACAAAACTATTTAAATAACGACGCTTTTTATTAAATTCTTATCTTTTAGTTGTCCGTAATCTTGACATAGTACTAGATATTCCATATCTTGCTTATAAGTGGAGGTGATTGTATTAATGTGTGGAAGATATTATTTTATGTGGAAGAATAACCAAGCTTTTCATGAATTACGAAGAAAAGTAGAACAGTATGCTCTATGTGAATATGCCAAGGAAGAGGTATTTCCATCACAGAATGCTTTGGTGTTGATTGAAGAAGGAGATAGCTATCGCCCTATAATAATGAAATGGGGAATGGGGACTTCAAATAGCCAGCTTGTAATTAACGCTAGAGAGGAAAGTGTTAAGGAACGTGTGATGTTTAGAAATGATTATAATCACCGTTGTTTGATTCCTTGTAATGGTTTTTATGAATGGGTAAATAGTACTAACGGAAAGCAGAAGATCTTAATTACGAAAAAGGATCATGAGCTAATTTATCTTGCTGGATTTTATAACAGACAAAACGAATTTGTCATATTGACTGCAAATTCTGAAAAAGAGATGCGAAGCATTCATGAACGTACACCTTTGATTGTTACACAAGATAAAATATCAGCCTTTTTACATAAAAATGTAAACCCAAAGGTTGATAATGATAATTTAAGAATACAGCAAGTTCCAATCCAACATAAACAAGAACAATTATCGTTGTTTAAAGATTTTGAGGTGTAATATGAAAAAATATAGGACGATTAGCTCTGTTTTTGTGTTATTTATTTTATGGCAATTGATTGCATCGCAAATGAATAATGATTTTCTTTTTCCTTATCCTTATGATGTTATAAATCGAATGCTAGAACAATTAGTAGATCCATCATTTTATCAAAATGTAGCATTGACGATCATACGCTCCTCGTTAGGTTTGTGTTTTGCTTTTGGTTTAGCGTTTTTATGCGCTTATGCCAGCTATCATTCTACGGTTTTCTATGATTTGTTTTATCCGATTTTGTTACTTACTCGGAGTGTCCCTAATGTTGCTTATATCATTATTGTACTTGTCTGGTTTGGATCTGAAAAGAGCTCAGCAATTGTGAGTTTCCTTATTATCTTTCCAACTATTTTTGCCTCTCTGTATCATGGATTACGTTATATGGACGAAAACTTATCTAAGGTTTTGCAGCTTTATCCGGAAAAAACAAGCTATCGACTATGGAAGGTATATATCCCATTATTAAAAACAGAGATGATTAGTTCCTTTTCAAATGGGCTGTCTTTAACGTTTAAGGTAGGCGTTATGGCTGAAATTTTAGGACAAGTACAATTTGGAATTGGCAGACAATTAAATCTTTGCCGTATCACAAGTGATATGGTAGGGATTTTTGCTTGGACCTTATGGATCATTTTAATTTTATTAAGCATTGAATTGTTGGTTCATAGCATATTTTATCTTCATAGAAAAAAGCAGGCAGATTGATACAAAATGCTGTGAAAATTAATATGACGTATAGGATCAATGCTTAATCGTTAATGCAACCAATATGCAGAAGTCCTTTGTATATTCCGTCTTGATCGGTAGATGATGTTACGTAATCAGCCCTTTCTTTGATTTCTGCTACTGCATTACCCATAGCGATCGAATAGCCGGCTGTTTCCATCATACTAATATCATTATAGTTATCACCAAAACATATAACATCTTCTCTCTTTACGTTCAAATGCTGCATTAACTCACTTAAAGCACTTCCTTTTGTGCAACCTTTTACTGCAACATCAAACCCATCTTCACAATAACTTGTAAAGCTCATACGGGGGTGTTGAGAAAAGGCAGCTTTAACTATTTTTGGATCTGCATGAATACAGGCGGCTAGCACCTCCTCATCTTTTAAATGATGGTTTTGTAAAGGGCAATCCACAAAAATTTCTTGTCCGATATCGCTATTCATTTGACCTTCAAGCCAATTGATCTTTTCACTGTGTTGATATAAATACATACCATCTTTGAATTTCAAAACCAATCCGGCTTCATGAGCATTTGCGAAATCAACTAGGTCTTGAATATCCTCTTTAGCAAGGACATGTTTTTTTATGATTTGTTTTTTGTTGTTGGTCAGCACTCCACCGGACATGGAAATAATATAATCAGCAGTTAGCTCATCAAGAGCTTTTCCTAGTCCATAAAAAGCACGACCACTGGCAATAACAAAGATATGACCGTTTTCTTTTGCTTTTTTTATCGATGCAATAGCTGAGCTTGGGATTTCATGATGAACCATATCATAAAGTGTTCCATCTACATCAAAAACTAATACTTTTTGTTGCATACGTTTCCTCCATATTCCTGCTTTCTATTTTGGATTAAAGCTACTTGACATAAAAGCCTTTAGTATTTCATGACAGTTGCAGCTCTTTCAGAACCCTAATATAAGCAGTTTGTCTTTTCATAATTGAATTTCCAATCTATTATAACATAACTTATTTTTGACGAATCTTAAAATTTGTAAGGTATAAAAAGTATTTTTATACACATAATAAGCTTGACAGGAGGTTGGAATATGAAAAAAATAATTATTGTATGTGCTAGTTTGGCTTTGACAGCAGGAATGCTTGGAGGGTGTAGTAATAAAAATGATAAGGCGGTTGAAAATACTGTTAATCGTTCAAGCGACTATGTGAAAAAAGATATTGAAAAAAATGCTAGAAAAACAAAAAACGATGTAGAAGAAAGTATTGACCACATGATGAAGTATTTAAAAGATGAAGGTGTTGTGTATGAAAATATGCAGAATATCGATCAGATCGATTTTGCTGCCCATGAAGGTCGAAGCTTTGAAATTAACGGAAATAAGGTTTACTTATATCGTGTAAAGTCAGAAGATGAAAACATGAAGAAGCTCTTACGACAAGCAGAGGAAACAGGACGTGTTAAGGTGCGTATTGATAATAAAGAAAAAGAATATATGGCACAGGTAAATGGCACGTATCTGATGCTATATGATCAAAATGTGAAGGCAGATGATCTTCAGCGTGTTTTCCCTAATTATTCACAAGGAAATCTACAAGAAACAAATCCTTATCAAGACCAAAGTATGAAGGACGAATAGCCAGATGTATATCTGGTTTTTCTTTACTTTTTACAAATAAAATGCCATAATTTTCTTAATGTTACGTATATTTGTAACATTAAGGTTTATTATATGCTTACAAAGAAACTGGAGGTAAGTATATATGACGAAAGAACATGTTTTAGCGAAACAGCTTTTAAATGCAGTATGGAATGAAGATGTGGAATTAGCTGGGATTGTACTAGATGCCGGTGCAGATGCCAATTGGTATTTTAATGGATATCCAATCTTATTACATGCAGTATTTACACGCAATGAGGAAATGGTTATGCTACTATTGGAGTATGGGGCACAGCAGGCATCGGAAGCCTTGGGATTTGCATTGGATCGCGGTATCGGAGAAATGGTTCGTCCACTGGCTTTCTTGGGAATAGTTCCAAAAAAGGAACACGTTTTAAAAAAATACGGTGAATTTCCGCAACGCTACGCACCAATTATATAGTATTGAAAATAAAGGAGAACTATGGCACGCTTAAAAAATTGTATTCGCATGCTGCAGCTGTTAAAGGCTCGAGGAATGATGAGCAGAACCCAACTTGCAGCGGAGCTTGGTTGTAATAAGCGACAGATTTTGGATTATAAAAGAGAATTAGAGGAAGCCGGCTATTTAATAGAAAGTGTACGCGGAGCGCATGGAGGCTATGTTTTGAGATCCTTTGACATTGTACCATCAAATGGGTTTACAACATCACAGATGCATGCATTGAAAGAAGCTCGCTCCTATATGACTACACATAAAGATTTTCTATTCTATCAAGATTACATGGCAGCAATGGATAAACTTTTGTTTTCTCTTTCTTATAAAGATGGTGAAAACGGTGTTTATATAGCATCAGATGTTGCCGGTTTATCCTCCAAAATGGCAGAGGCGATACAACTTTGTGAATGGGCGAGAGATCAGCATCGTTGTATGGAGATAGCATATCGTTCTATGAAATCCGATGTCTATGAGCCTATACGCATACAGCCCTATGAGATATTACATTATAAGGACGGGTATTATTGCTTAGCATATTCCTTAAAAGCTAAGGATTATCGTATTTATAAATTCAGTGAGGAACGTATGCGGCAATGCGTCTTGTGCGAACAAAGCTTTACTAGAGCTTCTGACTTTCGCTTGCTTGATCATATCGGTAGAAACGGTCTTGTACGTGATGAAGTGTATGAATTGGAATTGATGGTATATGGTACGAGTGCACGTTTTTTAGCAGAGAAAAAAATTGGCATCAATGAGAAAAAAGAGTGGATCGATAAAGATTGTTTGCACGTTAGTGTTGTGATGGAAGGAAAGCTTGAGGCATTGCACTTTTTAATGTCATTACAACATGAATGTAAATTGTTAGCGCCACAGGAGTTAAAAAAGGAGATGCTGAAAATAATCGAAGATATGAATAAGGCATATTCTTCCTAATCGAGGTGTGATATAATCATGGGGAAAGTGAAGTGGGTAAATATGTTACATCTTTCGGATATACGGAAATGGGAACGTTGCGAGCGTTGCTTTTGGCTTTCTACAAGAAAACCGAAGGCATTTACGCCATTTGTCAATGTAAATGAGAATATTTACGAATTGGTAAAGCAGTATTTTGGTTTAACCGATGCTTTTGAAGGAGAAGCGAATGATGACGCAGACAAAGCACTTAACGCATTGGAAACAAAGAATGCTTTGTTGAATGCACGTTTTTCTTATCGTGATTTACGAATTAAGGTTCCTTTATTATTGAAGGAAAAAGACGGTTTTGCGATGATCATGATTTATCGTTTAAGTTTTCCAAAAGAGAAGGAAGCACAAGCGATTGCCGATATGCTCTATGTATTACAAAAATGTGGAGTGCCTATTGTGAAAGTGTCGGCTTTGCACTTAAATGGAAGCTATACGCGCATGGGAAGCTTAAATGTAAAAGAGCTCTTTGTAGAAAGTGATTGTTTATACAATTCTAAAAATAAAGCACATAAGACAATTGCAGAATTGGTGAAGGATTGTTATCGTGATCTGGATCCGATTCTTGATGAACTGCATGGTATTGTTCAAAAGGGCGAGATTCCACCGAAACGAAAAGCAGCCTGTACGCGAGGTGGTAAATGCCTTTTTTATGAGGATTGTTTTCAAGAAAAGGTAGATGATGATTCACTTTTACATTTAATGCAGTCTGCACACAAGCTATCAATGCTGTCAGAAGGCAAAGAAACAATGCAGGAAGTTGATATCGAGCGTTTGGAGGGTACGCGTCAGCAATATGCTCAAGTAATGGCAGCAAGACTTCATGGCTGTTATGTAGATAAGCCTCAATTGCGTCTTTGGTTGCGCACGCATATTCAATATCCGATTTCTTATCTTGATTTTGAATGGGAAACCTTTGTTTTTCCACCTTATGATAAGATGAAACCATTTGATGTTTTAGCTTTTCAATATAGTTTGCACATTGAACAACAAGATGGAACACTTACCCATACCGGCTTTATCGGAGAAAAGGATTGCCGCGAGGAGTTTATTCTTTCCTTGCTTGCGAATATACCGAAAAACGGTACGATATTAGTATTTAATATGGAGGGAGCGGAAAAGCTTCGCTTGATCCAGTTGGCAAATCAGTTTCCGCAATACGAAGAATCCTTGCGACAAATTTGGGAGCGTATGGTGGATTTATCGCTGCCTTTTGCAAGTGGCACAATTTACGATTTGCGACAACGAGGCGGTTATTCGTTAAAAACATTGGTATCCATTTTTTCCGATTACCATTATGCAGATTTGGATATTTCTATCGGTATGGACGCGGTGGAAAAATGGCGGAGATACAGCATGAGTGAAGATGCAGGGGAAAGAGCTGAAATCTATCATCAGTTAGAGGAATATTGTGCAATGGATACGTATGCCGAATATATTGTTTATCATGCATTGCGAAATATAGTTACATGATGAAATATGAAAATATATGCACCTAGTACAGCTTTGACTGACTAAGTGCATGTTTTTTTTTGTTAAGAGCTTAATTCATGAAAACAGGAATCTAATACATCAATGGTAAGTGCATCAGTGCCTTCCTTAAGTGGCAATCCCATGAGGGTTTGAAAGTCGGTTAGTGAGGCTTGTGTAGCTTCATCGAAAACTCCGCTTACAGGAACACTATCAACACTAGGATAATATTTGGCAATCATATTCAGCTGATGCTGAAGAATGGCGGTATCGGCAGTATTTGCCTGAAGCTGTGCGGCAATAGAAAATAATAATTCCCATGTTTTCACTCCGACAATTCCATCTGCCGTTAAATCGAATAGGCTTTGAAAATTACGAATGGCATTACGTGTTGCTGCCCCAAAGATGCCATCGACATTCACGCTAGGAATATCCGTATATTGCTTTGCAAGTTTATTGATGGCATTTTGAACTGCCTCTACAGCATCTCCACTGGTACCTAATTGAAGTGGGATACCAGGATAAGGTAAAGGAGCATTGGTTGGTGGAAGCTGATTGGAAATTGAGGTATAAACTTGATAGATACGATCCCAAGTAGCTTGTCCTACCAAGCCATCGGCAGTTAAACCAAAGCGTTTTTGAAAAGCGAGGATCGCATTGTATGTTCCGGCTCCAAAGCGTCCGTCAATGCTTACCTCGGGGATTTCCGGATAAAACAAGCGAATAGAGGAAAGATAATATTGCATAAGTTGTGTTTCCACACTGCGATCACCTTGGCGCAATACACGTTGTTGCCAAACTCCGCTATATAATGTAGAAAGATAGCCAAGTGAGCCTAGTTCTGCTAACTTTCGAACAGCGACAAAAATAAAGCTGATACGATACCAGGTCGTACGTCCGACAATTCCATCGACGGTGAGATTGAATTGGCGTTGGAAGGTACGGACAGCGGATTGAGTGGCTGTTTCAAATTCCCCGTTTACTGGAAAAATCGGACGAATAGCGGGATAGTTGATAGCAATTGCATTTAAAAAGGCTTGCAGCATTGCGACATCTTTTCCGACACTTCCAAGCTGTAAGGGGGTGCCGGGATAAGAGGGACGGATATCTTGTATGGTATCACTGGAAACAATTCGAATGGTATCTCCGTAATAGTATTGTAAAATGGATAAGGCATCATATCCGCGAGTTGCCAGATCCTGTGTACCCCATTGCTTCATTCCGGGGCATTGAGCAATCTTTCCATCGCAATATTCTGCATAAAAGGGCTCGGTGAAGTTCTTTTTCTGAATATACTCTTGAAATACCTCCTCTACAATTTCGGCAACATTATCGTAGATTACACGATTTTTTACAAAAGCCTGATCGTAGGCGGTGCTGTTGGTAATATCAAAATTATAGCCTTGGCTACGATACCACTCGGTAAAGACACGATTCAGTGCCAATGACATTTGCGCCCATACATTAGCTTTTATAGCTTCGCGTGGCCAGGTTGGATAAATTTCCGAACTAGCAACATTTTTTAAATAGTAAAGGAAGGGAACGGTTAGATTTTCTCCATCACGATTGGGCCTTCCTAAATGAACGGTAATGGAAGTAGGTATGATTACTTCTTGCAGCATTGCATCAATCCCTCCTTTTGGATCAATTGCTACTTCATGGCTTTTAGAAGAAAAGTGGGGTTCTTTTAATGAAATCGAAAGTATCGCTTCGTCTTTACGGTAAGGAGGAAGCAGCATTGATAAGATAGCTGTTACGTTTGCAAATATCGCAATGTTTTGGATAATGAGCTTAGCATGGCCCTTTTTCGATATTTCTACTTGATACAGCAGGTAAGGTGAAGCTTCTTTTTCTTGTGCGGTTTCTGTATATAGTGGAATTTTAATACTTTTTCCATAATGGTCGGTGATGAAAAAATCTTCATACACAAGCAAATGATCAGCTGTGCGAGTAATTCGAATATAGGCATCGCAGATGGGAGTTTCCAACATCGTTTTATAGAGCTCTATCTGTAAAAAACCGGTTGCGATAGTCTCACCTCCTAATCTACCTTATGTGTCTTAGGTAAAAAGGCATGGTATGAATGCCTATTTTGCGCATGTTTATGATATAATAAACACAAAAGTGAGGAAATGTGTATGCCGAATATTATTACCCATAAGATTTTTGCGGAAGAAGTCGCAAAACAAATTCATCACCCGAAGATTTTAGAACTTATTTACCAGCATGAGCAGCTTTTCTATATCGGAAGCAATGGTCCGGATTTTTTATTTTTTCATCATGCACTTCCATGGGAGGCATATAAGGATCAAACGCTAAGTCGGCTTGGAAATCGTATGCATAGCAGCGGAACGAATACTTTTTACTCCATTGCGCTGACACAGATCAAACGTCAAAAAAAACCTGCTGTTAAGGAGGCAATGATGGGATATTTGTTTGGTCATTTATGCCATTGGGCGTTGGATCGAACAACACACCCTTATATTTTTTATCGTACGGGACATGGAAAGCTGATCAACTGCAGCTATCATCATCGTTTTGAGTCTATGATTGATACAGTGATGCTAAAGAAGTTTAAGCATACGGATATTCGAAAGTTTCAAAGCAGTAGGATCTGTGAGTTTGATGATGATATGCTGAAAGCAATCGCACGTATTTACGTTCCATGTGCGAAAGAAGGCTTTGCGACAAAGCTTACCGTACATGAAATTCGTGAATCCATTACCGCATGGGGAAAGGTACAAAAACTTTTGTACGATCCCAAATATATTAAATTTAATATATTGCAAGGTTTGGAAAGCATGGTCAATAAGCCATGGCTATTATCAGGAAATATTGTTTTATGTGATGAGGATAAGCAATATGATGTTTTAAACGAAGAACATCGTTATTGGCAACACCCTTGCGATGATCATATTTCAAGCAATGCCTCCTTCCTAGATTTATTTTGGCAAGCCACTTATCTTGCATGTGAGGTCATCATGAAGGCATACGATTGTATTGCTTACGATGCCGATGAGAATATATTGTTAGATGTGTTGAAAAACGAAAGCTATGACACCGGCTTAAGTGAGCAACAGGAAATGAAATATTTTGATATTATTTATGAACATGAGGAAACAAAGAACATACAATAAAAATAGGAGCTGAGCATAGTGGAATTTTTTGATTTGCATGCAGACATCGGTTATGATGTTATACAGAAACGAAGAAAAGAAGAAACGCATATTATAGAAAAATATCATTTGAAAAAGTTCCGTGAGGGTGAGATTTCTTTTGTATGTATGGCGTGTAATTTTGAGGGAACAGAGTCATGGTGGGATATGCAGGAAATGGTGCTTGCTTTAAAAGAGGAAATTGCCCTTTGTGATGAAGTGGATCTTGTTTTAACAAAAGATGATTTGTTGGAAAACAATTCGCATATCAAAGCTTTACTGACAGTGGAAGGTATGTGCGGTATTAAAGATCATGTAGCGGAAAAGATAACATGGCTTTATCAACAGGGAGTGCGTATTGCATCTCTGTGTTGGAATGATGAAAATGAACTAGCAACCGGGGTGAAAGGAAATCCACTGCATGGCTTAAAAACCAAGGGCAAAGAGGCTATTGAAACCATGATGAAGTTGAATATGGTGCTAGATGTATCTCACGCCAATGAAAAAACCTTTTGGGATATTATGGAGTATCCTATCCAAGTTATGGCTACGCATTCCAATGCACGTGCATTGTGCAATCACCCAAGAAATCTATATGATGATGCCATTTTGGCAATCAAGCAGCATCACGGTTTTATCGGGGTTGTCAGTGCTCCAAGCTTTGTGAATACAGAAAACGATAAACAGGATATAGTGCATATATTGGAGCATGTAGAACATATACAGGCTTTGATAGGAATAGATCGTGTGGGATTTGGATTGGATTATATGGATTTTTATGAAGGTTGTGAAGATTTTC
The DNA here is from genome assembly GCF_000154285.1 of Amedibacillus dolichus DSM 3991. Classification (GTDB taxonomy): domain Bacteria; phylum Bacillota_I; class Bacilli_A; order Erysipelotrichales; family Erysipelotrichaceae; genus Amedibacillus; species Amedibacillus dolichus. The sequence goes on from NZ_DS483477.1 coordinate 358,905, forward strand.
ATACGAAGGATTTAGAGAATGCCGCTAAGACGCAGAATTTGGTATGTGTAATGAAGGAAAGAGGATATACTGAACAAAAAACAGCGATGCTATGTTGTGGGAATGCTTTGCGTTATTTGACGGAAATATATGAAAAAACACATCATGGTAAAGTGTAGGATAATTCACTTGAAAATAAAATAAAAAGGCTTTTCCAGCCCTCTGACTTTAGTTTATCACAAACATATAGAAAATGATAGACTGTTATATTAGTTTTTTTAGGATATAATAAAAGTATAAATAAGGAGGGATTATTAATGAAAGTTAATATCTATGGAAAAAACATTACGGTTACCCCTGCTCTTTCCGAAAAGATCGAAAAGAAATTAAATCATTTGGAAAAATATTTCATGATTGATGATTCTGTGGTAGCGAATGTTGTTGTTCGTGTCTATCCGAACAAGCAAAAAATCGAGGTGACGATCCCTACCAAATATGCAGTACTTCGTACCGAAGTCGTACATGATGACTTATATGCTGCTATTGATCTTGCTATTGATAAGCTGGAAGATCAAATTCGTCGACAAAAAACTCGTTTAACAAGAAAAAACAAGGAAAAATTGGCGTATGCCTTTATCGAAGAAATGGACTTTGAAGATTCGTATGAGGATAATGATGAGCTTGTGCGTACAAAGACTGTTACAGTAGATACGATGGAGCTTGATGAAGCCATTATGCGTATGGAAATGCTAGGGCATAGTTTCTTCATTTATCGTGATAATGAAACAAATGAAATCGCTGTTGTTTATAAACGTCATGATGGCGGATATGGTTTATTGGAAACAGAGTAAGGATTTGTCAAGAAAGGTTCGGCTGAAGATTGCCGACCTTTTTTTGCGGTTTTTATGATAAATGAAAAAAACGGTTGAAATATGGATAAAAATTTGGTATCATAATTAAGCAATTAAGATGTCTACATAGCTCAGCTGGATAGAGCACACGCCTTCTAAGCGTGCGGTCGAAGGTTCGAATCCTTCTGTGGACGCCATTTAAGAGATAAGCACACTGCGGTGTGCTTTTTTCGTTGCGATTTTACCTAATCTATGATATATTTATGGAGGTTTAATCGTTAATGAAGGTGAATTCATGGATAGTTATTATGATGAGATTCTAAAAAAAATCAAAGATCTTATGGACGAAGGTAAGTATGCAGAGGCAAATAAGCTTTTGGAAGAAGAGCTTGCAATGCCTTATATTCCTTTTAATGTAGAGGAAGAATTGATTCAATGCTATAATGAATGTCGTAGTGAGCTGCGTGCCCATACACAGAAAGCTTATAGCGAAGATGATATAGAAGCTATGCTTGCCGGAGAACTGGACGAACAATTCTTAGCGATTGAGCAGTTGAAAAAAAGTAATATTCGTAACTATGTAGATGTAATTCAGAATTTCCTTTCACAAAAGAATGTACATACGCTTGTTCGCTCATTGCTGATTGAAGCGATGATGGATCAAAATATCACAGATGAGTTTACATGTGAGATCAATGGCTTAGAGGTTTGCTTTTCACCTTGTGCGATTGATTCGGTTATGGAAAGTGAAGGCGTAAATAAGGCTGTGATGTATTTGCGGAAATGGTTCGAGAATGACAATCCGACCTTTGCCATGATGTGTGTGGAATCCTTGATCAAGGAAGCTTACCTTCGCTTGCCCTTTACTATTGAGGAGGACGAAGGAGAAGCACTTGCGGCTGCTATTGCACATTATGTTTTTGTTGCTCATGAGGAGTATGAGGCATGGCAAAGCTTTTATAAGGAAAAAAACCTTGCACAATACAATGGTTATGAATTATTATTAAATACGTATGATAGCTTGTAAAAGTAAAATGCTCATTCGTAAATATTAGGAGGAATTAACATGAGTAATTGGGAATTAAAAGAAAAATCAACAGGTGAATTGATTACAACCGTTGAAGGTGAAGCTTGGAAAACAGCACAGAAAAAAGCATTCAACAGACTTGCGAAAAAAGTAAACCTACCGGGCTTTCGTCCGGGAACTGCACCGGCAGCTTTGGTCAAAAAACAAATCAGTACACAAAATGTATTGATGGAAGCTATTGATGATGTTGCAGGTGAAGCATTGAGTGCTGCTATCAAAGAGCATGACCTATGGGTTGTAACTCGTCCTTCCTTAGATATTGAAAGTATTGATGAAGAAAAAGTAACCTTTAAGTTTATCGTTACTGTAAAACCAGAGGTTAAGCTTGGTGATTATAAAGGATTGGATATCCATAAAGAAGAAGTAAATGTGGAAGCTGCTGATGTAGATGCAGAGATTACTCGTTTACAGGAACGCTTTGCTGATTTGGTATTGAAAGAAGAAGGCAAAGTAGAAAATGGCAATACTGCTGTTATCGACTTTGAAGGCTTCAAGGACGATGTTCCATTTGAAGGCGGTAAGGGAGAAAGCTATCCTCTTGTAATTGGCAGTGGTACATTTATTCCGGGATTTGAAGAACAGTTAATTGGTATGGGTGTTGAAGAAACAAAAGATATCAATGTAACATTCCCTGAAGAATACCAGGTAGCTGAGCTTGCCGGGCAGCCGGTGGTATTTAAGGTTACCGTACATGAAATCAAAGAAAAGGTATTGCCGGAAGTAAATGATGAATTGGTAAAACAGGCAAAGGTTGAAAATGTTGAAACTGTAGATGCTTATAGAGAATTTGCTCATAAAAATTTAGAAGAAACAAAAACACGCGAAGCAAATCAGAAGTTTGAAAACGAAGTATTAACGGCTATTGTAGAAGCTGCTGAGGTTGAAATTCCTGATGTAATGGTAGAAGAAGAAACCGATAATTTGGTACGCGACTTTGAACAGCGTCTTCAGGCACAAGGCTTTGGCTTGGATCAGTTCTTGCAGATTACCGGAAATACCAAAGAAGGTATTCGTGAAGAAATGTCCAAAGATGCTTACAATAAGGTGAAAGTACGTTTAGTATTAGAAGCAATTGCTGCTGCCGAAAGCTTGGAAGTAAGTGAAGAAGATATTGAAAAAGAGCTTAACAATATTGCGGAAATGTATGCGATGCCTCTTGATCAGGTAAAAGCTGCAATCTCTGCTGATGCTATTTCTTATGACCTGCGTATTCGCAAAGCACTTGAATTTGTCAAAGAAAACGTTAAGTAATGAAAACAAGGACGCTGCTGCTTGCGTCCTTTTTTATGTAAGGTACTTTTAGCACTAAAAGCTTGACAGTGCTAAGGGAATATTTTATACTATTAGCAGACCTTAGTTATGAGTGCTAGTGTTTTTGCAGGCAAAGGACTGGCAATGGTAAGGTGGAGTATGCTATAAATGGACAAGAAATAATATGATGTATAGAATGGAGTAGACTATAAGTAGTAGTTGCTCGGAAAGGAGAATTGCCATGAATGAATTAGAAGTACAAACGGTAATTTCACTTCCTTTGGTATGTACTAGAGGAGTTATAGTTTTTCCCTCACAGGATATTATTATTGATGTAGGACGGGAAAAATCAATACAAGCTATTGAAGAAGCGCAGCAGCATCATGACGGTAATGTCGTTTTGGTTGCTCAGCGTGATTTAAGTATGGAGGAACCAAAGGTAAACGAACTGTATTCTTTTGGAAGCCTATGTAAAATTAAGCATATTCGTCGTATGGACGGCTTTTTGCGTGTGAAATTTCACGGGCTTGAACGTGTGGAAATCACTGAATTTGCTGATGATGATACGATGATGAGCGTGCGTGCGGTGATTTGTGAGGACATTGAACAGGATACTATGGAGGAAATGGCTCTTATTCGTAAGCTGGCAAAACAGTTTGAACAGATTGAGGCTATTTCTCAAGCTATTCCAAAAGAAATGATCAATGAATTGGCAAAAGGAATGTCCGCAAAGCAGTTATGCGATCAGATTGCGCAAATTTTCCCTTTTAGCCTAGAAAAACGTCAAGAGTTGTTAGAAACCCTAGGAATCAACGATCGTTTATATTTGATTTTACAGGAAATTGAAAGTGAGCGTGAGCTAAGTGAAATCGAAAATATGATCAATGAGAAGGTGAAAACACGTATTGAGGAAGGACAGAAAGAGTATTATTTACGTGAAAAGCTACGAGCTATTAAGGAAGAACTCGGAGATGTTTCAGATAGCGACAAAGATGCAGATGCTATTCGTAAGCGTTTGGAGGAAAATCCATATCCGCAGGCGATTAAAAATAAAGTGCTAGATGAGCTTTCACGTTATGAAATGCTTCCGGCGGCAAGTGGAGAAACCGGTGTTATTAAAACGTATATTGATTGGTTGATGGATCTTCCTTGGTGGCAGGAGTCTAAAGATAATGAAGATTTGAATCGTGCCAGTGAAGTTTTGAATGAGGATCATTATGGCTTAGAAAAAGTAAAAGAAAGAATTTTAGAATACTTGGCAGTTAAGCAAATGACCAAATCTTTAAAGGCACCGATTATTTGCTTAGTAGGTCCTCCGGGAGTGGGAAAAACCTCGTTAGCAAAATCGGTTGCGAAAGCTTTGGAACGTAAATTTGTAAAAATCTCTTTAGGTGGTGTCAAGGACGAGTCGGAAATTCGTGGGCATCGTAGAACATATCTTGGCAGTATGCCGGGACGTTTTATTCAGTCTATGAAAAAAGCCGGCACGATCAATCCGGTATTCTTGATTGATGAAATTGATAAAATGGCAAGTGATTATAAAGGCGATCCGGCAAGTGCTATGCTAGAGGTTTTAGATCCTGAGCAGAATGCCATGTTCTCCGATCACTATATCGAAGAAAACTATGATTTGAGTAAGGTTTTGTTTATCGCAACAGCAAATTATTTGGAAAATATCCCTAATGCATTACGTGATCGTTTGGAGATTATCGAACTTTCCAGTTACACCGAACTTGAAAAGTTGGAAATCGCAAAACGTCATTTAGTACCGAAACAGCTGAGTGAGAACGGTTTAAAAGCCAGTCAGCTGAAAATCGGTGATGATATGCTTACGTATTTGGTACGCTATTACACTAGAGAATCGGGTGTTCGCCAGCTTGAACGTGTAATCGCAACCATTTGCCGCAAGAGTGTGCTTGCTATTTTAAAGGATAATAAGCGCAGTATCAAGGTAACGAAGAAATTGATCAATGAATGGCTTGGACATGAAAAGGTAGATTATGGTAAACGCGAAACTAAGGATCAGGTAGGAACGGTTACCGGACTTGCCTATACTTCATTTGGCGGTGATGTATTGCAGGTTGAAGTAAATCACTTTGAAGGTAAGGGGAAGCTGGTAATTACCGGACAGCTTGGCGATGTTATGAAGGAAAGTGCATCAATCGCCTTTGATTATGTACGTGCCAATGCCAAAAAATATAAAATCAATCCGGAAATTTTTGAAAAAAGTGATATCCATATTCATGTTCCGGAAGGAGCGGTTCCTAAAGATGGACCAAGTGCCGGTGTTACATTAACGACTGCGCTTGTTTCCAGCCTAAGCAATATCCCGGTAAAAGCGGATTTGGCAATGACCGGTGAAGTTACTTTGCGTGGGCATGTCTTACCAATTGGTGGCTTGAAGGAAAAATCAATGGCAGCACATCGCTGTGGAATTACAAAGATTGTCATTCCGAAAGCAAATGTGAAGGATTTGGACGATATTCCGGAAACGGTGAAGGAAAACGTAACTTTTATTCCGGTAGAAAAAGTGTCGCAGGTTTTAGACGCTGCCTTGGTAAAATAAGATGATGAATTTTCAAAAGGCGGAACTTGTTATTTCGGCTCCGGATAAAAAGTCTTGGCCGGACAGCGACTTGCCGGAAATTGTTTTGGCAGGACGTTCAAATGTAGGGAAAAGCAGCTTTATCAATGCTATGTGCAATCGGAAGAAGCTTGCCTATGTGGGAAATTCACCGGGTAAGACACGATTGTTGAATTTCTTTAATTTAGATGATAAATATATGTTTGTCGATGTTCCCGGTTATGGCTATGCTAAAATATCAAAAGCACAGCTGATTAAATTCGGGCAAATGATGGAAGATTATTTCAGTGAGCGTTCTCAGAAAAAAGGTCTTGTTTTGATTGTGGATGCACGTCATAAACCGACCGATGACGATATTACTATGATTGAGTTCGCCCGCTATTATGAAATTCCCGTTTGTGTTGTCGCAACAAAAATGGATAAATTAAAATCTTCTCAACGTCATAAGCAATTGAAGCTCATTCGTCAGACCTTAGAGCTTTCAGAAGATGAAAAGCTGTTTCCGTTTTCAAGTGAAACAAAGCAGGGAATTGACGAGGTGTGGGAGTATTTAATTCCTATCTTTGAATCTTAATAGGTATATAAAAAGCAGATTTTGTCTGCTTTTTATATGCTTTAAACTTTTGAAAAATAATAAGTGATTTATTCAGCAGGTTTTTTTTCGACTGCTAAAATCAATTCCTTTGCATAAGGCAAGGAAGCAATCCAATCACATACATCATGCCATTCTTGTAGCTTATGTGTACGTCTGGCATAATATATATTCATCAGGGTTTCATAATTCAGTGTGCAAGTACGCATTTGATGGTAGTTACTAGGCAATAGCTGAATCATGGAATACCAAATCGTTTTATCCTTTGTTTCCAAGTACTCTTGACGCAATTCTTCTAATACGTCAATTGTAGCTTTTAGTGAAGCTAATGCTTTTTCATTCATGTGGTCATAAGAGAAGTCCTCTAGCTCAAAAGGCTTGCTGGCAATTTTATGCATAGTAGATGTAGAATTGGCAACAGTGGCTACTTTATAGGTGTCATATTCTTTCCACCAGTAAAGCGGAGCAGTGAAATCAACAGACACAAAAATCTGACGAATGAATTTGCGATGATCGCTTCCTGCACGTGCTAATCGTTGAGCAAGGTTTAGGTCATTAGGTCCCATGATAAAATTTCCTTTTCCATCATAGTAGGAATCCATACGATTCCAACTGTTCATAGGATTTCTAGCGCCTCGAATGGCATTTTCAAAATTCATTACGCTTGTGCGTTCAATCTTAATCATTTTCTATACCTCATTTCGTATACGTATATATATTACCATATTATTTATAAATACGATGCTTATTTGCCTGTTTATTCATATTTTGTTTTGCTCTTTGCATAAAGTGCTGCGCTTTTTCATACATAAAGGATAGGAGGTTTTATCATGAAAACAATGACGATAGAGAAAAAGTTGCTTTTTGATGAAGCGATTACGGCGGTTAAGGAGGTTCATGCAAGACACGAGTTGGTATATGAGCAAGAAGCAGATGGCAGTATTCGTGCATGCGGTCCTTTATATTTAGAGGGCATCATGGTAAATGCGTTTGGTCGTGATGAAAGATTCAAGGAAATATTGGATATGGATATTTTAGCTCCTTATCATAAATTGACATCGGAGCCATTTTCGATTGAGGTACGAGATGTGGAGCATCATGTAGAAGATGATGGAATCGCACTTGTTATTCATATGGATATCTTAGGCCTATGCCAAGAAAAAAAAGAGCTTTCAGCAAGCGTCAGCATTGAAGAAGATGTACCTCTTCCAGAAACAAAGAAGGAAATAGAAAGCGAAAAAACGGATCTTGCAGAGGAATTTGAAGATTTATTTGAAGATGAAGAAACAACCTATACCTCCTATTGCTTAGTAGTGGCACAAAATGATGATTCTTATGCCAGTATTGCGGCTCGCTATCAAGTAGAGGAAGGTAAGTTACGTCAAATAAACCGTGAGAAAGAACTTTGTGCTAAAGCACTTGTTGTATTACCTTTTTAGTATTGCTTTAAGCTATTCGCTCGTTTAATGTTTTTTGTATGGATACGTTTAAAATTGGAACGATAAATTACAACAGCAAATGAAATCTGTAAAAGTGCACAAGATATTTTACCTATCAGCAAGAAATATCGAAACTCAAAAGAATTGTGTATTGAAACTTTATCAAGTTTTGTTTATAATGGTAACATATAGCGAGGAAGAGAAGGAGTACACAATCCCTTTCTTGACAGAGAGCTTTTGGTTGGTGAAAAAAAGCAGAAGGATTTGTGGAAGGTAGTCTTGGAGCTTTCATTTTGAAAAGAGCAGTAGGAATGAACGTATACACGGCGTTATCGTGTTGAGGCACAGACATGTGTGAAGTAAGGTGGTACCACGCGACAGCGTCCTTTAGGGGCGCTTTTTTATTTACGGAGGAAAAGGAATGGACTTTACATTCTCAGAGATTTATACAAAGCGCTTATATCTTCGACCATTGGAGGAAGGAGATGCGATTGATATGTATCATTATATGATGGATATTGAGACGCTTCGCTATCTTAGCTATACTCCGCATAAGAGTGTGGAAGAAACCTTAAATTTTTTAAAAACTGAGCTGTTATGCTACGAGCAACATCAGGATTTTATGCCAATGGCAATTCTATTGGAAGAAAAGGATTGTTTGATTGGACATATCCAACTGCATACATATCGAGAAAACAGTGCACAGCTGTGCTATTTGTTGCATAAAGATGCTTGGCATAAGGGATATGCAAGAGAAGCGTTAGAAGCTATGCTGGATAGGGCATTGTATGAAAAACATCTGCTTTATGTTGATGCTGTTTACGATGTTGAAAATTTGGCGAGTGAGCGCTTGCTTACAGCGTGTGGCTTTCATAAGCAGAAACAGATGGAACGATATTTCCAAAAGTTTGGTTTGTATCGTGATGTTATACTCGCTAGGAAATATAAAGGAGAAGAGACGATATGAGAAAAGAACTGAATCAAAAATACGATCATGCTCTTGTGGAAAAGGAGCATTATCAAACATGGCTGGAGAAAGGCTATTTTACCGCAGGGGATAAAAGCAAGGATCCTTTCTGTGTTGTCATTCCACCACCAAATGTTACCGGAAAGCTGCATTTGGGACATGCTTGGGATACGACTCTGCAAGATATTGTAGCACGTTATAAGCGCATGCGAGGATTTGATATGCTTTGGTTGCCGGGAATGGATCATGCCGGAATCGCTACGCAGGCAAAAGTCGATGAGCGTTTGAAAAACGAAGGCATTTCTCGTTATGATATCGGGCGTGAAAACTTTTTGAAGCGTGCATGGGAATGGAAGGAGGAATATGCTTCTACTATTCGTAAGCAATGGGCAAAAATGGGGCTATCCTTAGATTACAGCAGAGAACGTTTTACTTTAGATGAAGGCTTATCTCAAGCAGTTCGCAAGGTCTTTGTAGATTTGTATAACGAAGGCTTGATTTATCAGGGAGAACGTATCATTAACTGGGACCCGCAAGCAAAAACAGCACTTTCCAATATCGAGGTTATCCATAAGGAAGTTGAAGGAGCTATGTACTACTTCAAATATAAGATCGTGGAAAACGGAGCGGAGCTTGTAATTGCCACAACACGTCCGGAAACGATGTTTGCGGATCAGGCAATCTTTGTTCACCCAGATGATGAACGCTATAAGGATATTGTCGGAATGCATGCAATCAATCCTGCCAATGGAGAAGAACTACCGATTATGGCAGATGATTATATTGATATGAGCTTTGGTACGGCAGTTATGAAATGTACGCCAGCACATGATCCAAACGATTTTATGCTAGCTAAAAAATATAACCTTCCGATGCCGATTTGTATGCACCCAGATGGAACTATGAATGAAATGTGTCATAAATATGAAGGCATGGATCGTTTCGCATGTCGTAAGGCGCTTGTAGCGGATTTTGAAAAAGCCGGTGTGGTCGATCATATCGAAACACATTTACATCAGGTAGGACATAGTGAACGTACTGGTGTCATTGTTGAACCATATCTATCAAAGCAATGGTTTGTAAAAATGAAACCTTTGGCAGATGAGGTTTTGCAGGCACAGGGAAACGAGGAGGAACGCATTAACTTCTATCCAAAGCGTTTTGAAAAAACCTTCCAACAATGGCTTGAAAATATTGAGGATTGGTGTATTTCCCGTCAGCTGTGGTGGGGACATCGTATTCCGGCATGGTATCATAAGGACAGCAACGAAATCTATGTAGGTATGGAGGAACCAAAGGATATTGAAAATTGGGTACAAGATGAAGATGTTTTAGATACTTGGTTCTCAAGTGCTCTATGGCCGTTTTCAACACTTGGCTGGCCAGAACAAACAGCAGACTTGGAGCGTTATTTTCCAAATGATGTACTTGTAACAGGATATGATATTATTTTCTTCTGGGTAGCACGTATGGCATTCCAAACACGTTACTGTATGAAGTCTCGTCCGTTTAAAGATGTCTTGATTCATGGCTTAGTGCGTGATAGTCAAGGACGAAAGATGAGCAAGTCCTTAGGAAATGGAGTAGACCCGATGGACGTTATTGCGAAATCAGGAGTGGATTCTTTACGCTTCTTTTTAACAACCAATTCCACACCGGGACAGGATCTTCGTTATAGTGAGGAAAAGGTAGAGGCAAGTGCTAACTTTATCAATAAGATATGGAATGCCGCACGCTTTGTGTTGATGCATACCAAGGAAGATATGTGCATGAGTGATGTAGACTTAACACATGCTTCAATGATTGATAAATGGATCTTACGTCGTTTTAATGAAGTATTGGAAAATGTAACGGCAAATATGGAAAAATATGAATATGCCCTTGTCGGAAACGAACTATACAGCTTTGTATGGGACGATTTTTGCAGCTGGTATATCGAACTTTCAAAGGCCGGTTTGTTTAGTGATGATGAAACTACACGTCATGCCAGTGTTTCTACCTTAGTAACGGTATTAAGTGGTATTCTACGTATGCTGCACCCATTCATGCCGTTTGTTACAGAGGAGATTTATTTGGCGATTCCACATGATTATGAAAGCATCAATTTAGAGGTATGGCCTAGTAAGGTTGAAGTAGCGATGAGTGATGCGGAAATGACTTCCATTCGTCAGCTGCTTACCATGATTGAAGCTGTACGTGGTATTAAGGCAGATTATCAGTTGAAGCCTTCCTTTGAAATTGATGTTATCATTAAAGATGATAAAGGAAAGATCGTTGAAGGAAATGTAGCTATTCAAGCCATTTTAGCAAAAATGTGTCATGCGACATGGGTAAGTATGGACAGCGATGAAGAAATGCTGACACGTACGATTTTAAACGGAACACTTAGTGTGCCGCTAGCGTCTATTGTTAATGTAGAGGAAGAAATCGAAAAACTTACGAAGGAATTGGAACGCTTACGAAAAGAAATCGCACGTGGAGAAGGTATGTTGAGCAATGAGAAATTCGTTGCCAAAGCTCCACAGGCAAAGGTAGCTGCCGAAAAAGAGAAGCTGGAGGCATATAAAGCACAATATGCATTGAGCGAAAAGCAGCTAGAAGCATATAAAAACAAGAAATAGTAGGGATTGTTAAAAAACTATAGTTAGCATTCTTTGTTAGCCACCACGTTATTATAACGCTGGTGGCTTTTTTATGTGCTTAAAATAAGCAAAGGCTGATCTTTTGAAGTGAACTCAAGATTCTTTATGAAATTTGATAGGTTATCTGCTTATAGTGTTGTCTGTTTTTTTAGTGGTTGATAGTACAATCTATAGTGTTAAAAATGTATTTCGCTTATATTGTAAATACCAATTTGCTATGATATAGTTAAAATAGAAGGGAAGGATTAGAATAAAGGCAGGTGAAAAATGTTTTATAATTTTTAACTAACAGGGATTGGTTTTAGCTTTTTGTAATAAGCCTAGTCAATATTGTATGCAAATGAATAACGGTATCATAATTTATGAACATAAGAGGAGAAAGACATGACATTTTCACATATTTTTTTGTTTTTTATAGCACTTATCGTTAGATATAGTCCTGTTTTAATTGCTTTATATTTTATATGGTCCAACCTGAGTAAGCGAATAAAGGTATTAGAAGAAGAAAATGCGTGGTTGAAGAAAAAAAGGTAGTTATCAATAGGTAATAGGAAGCTGTAAGTATCATTACAATAGAGAAGAATAGGGATAAAGTTATCTTTAAGCTTTAGAAAATGAGAGAATAAAAAAAGTGAAGGTAAAACAGTATAAGCTACTGTTGCCTTCACTTTTCTAATCTAAGTGAGTATTTATTTTTGCATCATTTAACAATGCGATCTTTTAATCCATCACTAACTACGACATCATAGCCCATAATAGACATTGCTTCTACATTTTCATCTTTTGGTTGTGTTTTATCGTAAACCCAAAGTGCATCAGCTTGAATGCCTTGTTCCTTTAAGGTATTCAATAATGTGATTCCGTCTTGATAAGACATCGTAAATAAGGTAGTAGACAGCATATCGGCAATACCGGAATCCTTTGTAATTACTGTAACGGCACGTGCGTAGCGAGCAGGCATTAGGGTAATTGGATCAATGATATGATGCATCAGCTGATCGTTATACATGTAATAGCGTTGATAATCGCCGCTTGTAACGATAGACATGGAATCATCAATTTTAATAGAAAGCAGGGAATCGGTTGAGAAGCTTTCAAGGTTAGGAATCTGGATACCAACCTGCCAAGTTTCTTCCTCTGGCTTAGAGCCGATCATACGCACATTGCCGCCAGCATTGATAATCGCATGCTCCAACCCTTTATCTTCAAGCTTTTGAGCGATTTTTTCAACAGCAAAGCCTTTTGCACTAGCACCGACATCAAGGGATACAGCTTTGTCATCTATATATACGGTACTGTCTTCCTTATTGATAGTAACATGCTGCCAGCCGGTATGCTTCTTTGCTTCCTCTAAAGATGAAGCAGAAGGTATCGTAGGATTTGGATTGTTGTTAGCGGCTTCTCTAGTTTCATGCCATAATTCAAGAACAGACCCCATGGTAATATCAAATTGATGGTTGCTGAGGGTATTGTATGTTTGACACTGTTCCAGTAGCTCGATAATTTCTTTATCAACCTTTACAGGCTTGATACCTGCATTGTCATTGATGGTTTTGATATTGTTGATTCCTTTATGAGTATCATATTTATCAAATAATACATCATAGCGTTTAAATTCTTTTTTAAGAAAGCTGCTATATTCTTCAAATTGGGCTTCGTTTTTTGTGTATGCTACAAAGCTGACAATGGTATCAAAGCCGGTATCGGTTGCCGTCATACTGTATTTTTCTAAGCTAGTCGAGCAAGCACTTACAATAAGTAAGAGAGCACTTGTAAAGAGTAATTTTAATTTTTTCATTTCATCACCAAACTGTATTATATCATGCCTGCTTTAAAAAGAAACAAGAAATGATAGGAATATTTTTAGAAAAATAGAAACTAATACTTGTTAAGTGAACATGATTTTGTCCTAAAAGAAGTTAAACATTAGCACCAATCTTTTACCGATGCTTTTGTTTTGTTAGATATTTTTCTATAGCTATCGAAGATGAGGCTATAAAATGCTCCAATTCTCTAGTATTTAAAGATCTTTTAGAGGTTTAGATAATTCGTTTATCCTTCAAGTAGTTATCGTAATTGTTGCTCACTGATTTTTCTTATTTCGCTTTCGTTTCTTGACCATTGATACTTTCCGTTTTCCAATCTCTTATATAATAGTGTAAAATTATCTTCTTTCCAATATAGGACTTTGAGATGATCATTTTTTTCCACAAAACAGAAATAAAGCTTCAGACATAGAATCTAGTTTAAAGTACTGTTGTACAATGGAGGCAAAGACTTCTATGGATTTTTTCATATCTGTGAATCCAACCGCTAGATAAACATCAATGTTTCTTTCAAATTCATTAAGAATCATAAGCTGTTCAATATGGTTGTAAGCATTTCTTTTGGTACGAAATTTGATAATTCTATTCATACATCATTCTTTACTAAAACAGCGACAGTGAAATAATATGCTTCTTTTGTGAATACAGAATCGTTGTTTTCTACTATTAGAGGCGCGAAGGAAATATCTTCGTCTTGAGATATCGTTTCACAAAGTTCATTTCTAATTCTTTTGACACTATTTCTTTACAGGTACTCCACTCAACCTACATTGTTGGATTCTTTCTATCCATTCCTGTTTCCTGACATGCATACTAGGTTCATTTATATTTATGGTTTTCACACTCCTTAGATACTTAAGTTAGAGTATTTTAACTTTAATCTAAGTATGTATTTTTTGTATGGATTGTTCAATCCACTTTTCATTTGATGCTTACTTTTATTATAAAACGAATTTTAATAAAGTGCAGATTTCAAAAAGTATCTTGTATAAGGGTTAAACTTAAAACATTAAAAAAATAAAAAAGTGTTTTTGGGAGAATATCCATAAAACACTTAGTTTATCTATTTTTACATAGCTTTGAATATTTGAGCTGCTTTACATAGTATAACTTTTCAAGAAAAGAAATTTAATTCCTATATTTGTATGTATACCGGGAGTTTAACAGCATATAATTAACACAAAGTATAGAAAAGCCTTTTATATAATGTTTTTTTGTGCTTTTTTTGTCAATTTTCCTGTTTATAACTATCGTAATATATCGTAATATGTAATATAATATATACAGGTGATGATATATGCGTGTTACAACTAGCAAATCAAAGAATTCTGAATCTTTTTACATCAATTATGCATACATAGGAAAAAATGGAAAAAATACCTCAAAAGTTTTTAAAAAACTTGGTACACTCAAGGAACTTTCTGAAAAATTAAACACAGATCGAGATGGTGTTATGGCTTGGGCAAAAGAACAAGCTAGGATTGAAACTGAAAAGCACAAATTAGAAAGTGAGAATGTATCCGTTGATTTTCATCCGAATCGTTTAATCAATTCTAATGAGCAAAGATCATTTAATTGCGGATATTTATTTCTACAATCTATTTGTAAGAGTCTTCGTTTCGATAATATTTGTCGAAATATAAAAACAAGACATAATTATGAATATAATCTTCAATCCATTCTTCAAGATTTAATTTACGCTCGAATTTTGTCCCCTTCTAGTAAGAAATCCTCTTTTGAATTTGCGGAAAATTTATTAGAACAACCAAAATATGAGCTTCACGATGTTTATAGAGCGTTAAGCACATTATCTGTTGAATCTGACTTTATCCAAGCTGAACTATATAAAAATAGTCACTTCATTCATAATCGTAATACTAAAATACTTTACTATGACTGTACAAATTATTTTTTTGAAATTGAAGAAGCAGATGAACTAAGAAAATACGGAAAAAGTAAAGAACATAGACCAAATCCTATTATTGGCATGGGGTTATTCATGGATGCGGATGGTATCCCTTTATCTTTTGATATATATCCGGGAAATCAAAATGAACAACTCTCTTTAAAACCATTAGAAAGAAAAATTATATCCGACTTCGAATGTTCGGAATTTATTTACTGTTCGGATTCTGGATTAGCATCAAAAAGTAATAAAAAATTCAATAATACAAACGGTCGTCATTATGTAATTACTCAATCCTTAAAAAAATTAAACAAAGAGGATAGAGAAATAGCATTAAAACCTACACAATATAGAAAAATAGGAAGTACGAAATTCATAGATTTAACTACTTTAAATGAACAAGATGAGGAAGTCATAAGTTCTATTTATTATAAAGAAGTTCCTATTGAAAGAAATGGTATTTGTGAAACATTAATTGTTACATATTCTCCAAAATATAAAAGATATCAAAGAAATATTCGCAACGAACAAATTAAACGGGCAGAAAATATGATTTCTAACAATTCTAAATTTAAAAAGGAAAAAAGAAACCCAAACGATCCTGGAAGATTTATTAAAAAAACAGCTACAACAGAACATGGAGAGGCAGCAACTGAAACATATTATGAAATTGATGAAAGTGTAATTTCAAACGAAGAAATGTATGATGGATTTTACGCTGTAACAACCGATTTAGAAGGTGATATTTCAGAAATTATCAAAATAAACAAACAAAGATGGCAAATTGAAGAGTGCTTTAAAATCATGAAAACAGAATTTGAAGCTAGATCCGTTTATCTTCAACGAGAAGATCGAATTAAAGCTCACTTTCTCATTTGTTTTGTCTCTCTAATGATATATCGTTTACTAGAAATTAAGTTAGAGAAAAATTATACAACTAGGACCATTATCAATACATTAAGGAATATGAATGTATGTAAGATAGATGAATATGGTTATATCCCCACGTATACGAGAAACGATTTAACAGATAAATTACACGAATTATTTGGATTTAGAACAGATACAGAAATCATAAAAAAATCAAAAATGAGAAGCATCATCAAAGAAAGCAAGATATTACGATAGTTAGCTACATAAACAAAAAACCTCAAAAAAGGCTTATTTAAAGCTTTTTCTTGAGGTATTTTTTTCTCTAGCTGTCAAAGATGAGATTATAAAACGAATTTTAATAAAGTGCAGATTTCAAAAAGTATCTTGTATAAGGGTTAAACTTAAAACATTAAAAAAATAAAAAAGTGTTTTTGGGAGAATATCCATAAAACACTTAGTTTATCTATTTTTACATAGCTTTGAATATTTGAGCTGCTTTACATAGTATAACTTTTCAAGAAAAGAAATTTAATTCCTATATTTGTATGTATACCTATCGAACCGCATCGTGCATAAATTCCAACATTTTATCTTCCTTTTCAAAACGTGCGATAATTACCTCATCGCCCATGGCTGTGGATAAAACTTGTGGAAGCCGTTGAATCATTATAATAGAATCGGAGTATTTGACTTTAAGCTCTGCAATACTGTATTGATATACATGATGATCTCTTCGACCTATGAAGCCGGAGGAGTAGCTGCGTATCTGTTTTTGCTTGATTTGATCATAACAAATCATATCTGCCCATAATTGATACACATTGCAGTTACATGCATAATTGATCATATCCGGCAGAAATCCTCCCGGAGGACGCATATTTACTTCTAAGCCGACAATATCGCCTTTTTTACCAATCGCTTGATCCTCACTTAACCGGAAAAATTCAAAATGAAAAAATCTAGATTTTGTTTTAAATGCTTTGACAGTTCGTTCACCGATTTCCATAATTTCTTTAGGAATATCAATGAGTGAATAACAGCCGCTTTCTTTCTGTTCATTAACAACGTCCATTAAACTATCGAGGTAACAATGGCTTGTAGTAAATAGCAATTCACAGTTGCTGTTTGTTAATCCATCAAATGAGAAACAGGTTCCTTTTACAAATTCTTCCATAATCATGATTGTTTCAAAGGGAGTCATGAAGCATTGCTTTAATTCCTGAAGATTATTTATTTTATGGGTATCATTCGCTCCGACACCGATATCCGGCTTAATCACAATCGGAAAACCGACCTCTTGTGTAAACTCTATTGCGTCCTCTAAGGTAGTAGCTATGCGATATCTTGCAGTTGCAACATTCGCACGCCGAAAAGCCTCTTTCATTTTGGACTTGCATTGATATTCGTCCATATGTTCGTAACAAAAGCCATTGGTTACATTAAAATCCTTTCGCAGCTTGGCATCTTGTCGCAGCCAATATTCGTTATTGGATTCAATCCAATCGATTTTACCATATTTGAAAGTGAAAAAAGCAACAGCTCGCAGCATCTCATCATAGTTTTCCATATTGCTTACTTTGTAATATTCCTGAATTACATTTTTCAGTTCCGAAGATAATTCTTCATAAGGGGCATCGGATATTGCGAGGACATTTACACCATTGTTTTTTAAGCCTTGGCAAAAAAGCCAGTAGTTTTCAGGGAAATTAGGAGAAATAAAAACGAAATTCACAGACTCACCTCCTTGTGTGATCAATACGTCTTAATTGTATAAGATTTTAAAAATGAAGTCAAAAAGTATAGCAAGATTTTCTTGGATAAATATAGAAAAACTGATACAATAAACAAAACGAGGAGACAGTTTATGAAAAAAGTAATTCTTATAGCATTTGCGTTTGTTTTGCTTGCTTGCGGTGCAGTGGAAAATGAAAACGGAGCCTCTGCATGCGATAACGGAGGTGAGCAGGGCTGTACGCTTGAAGATTCATCTACTATAAAACAGGAGCTTACCGATCAAAAGCCTTTTGAGAAAACGAATATTACTACTGTTTTTACGATGCTTGAAAATAAAGAGAGTGGAATTGTATATTTTGGTTTTTCGGATTGTCCATGGTGTCAAGAAGCATTACCGATTTTAAAGCAGGTACTAGAAGAACAGAAGCTAAATTGTTATTATGTGCAAACACGCGATGAAGAACGAAACTCTTTGCTGAAAGAGGAAGAAAAAGCAGACATCATGGAAAAGAGTATGGACTTCTTGCAGAGGGACGAAGAAAATAATCCGCAGCTTTATGTTCCCTTTGTAATTGTTATTGAAGAAGGAAAGGTAATAGATGGACATGTCGGTACTGTTGAGGGCTATGATACGAACGAGCGAAAAATGAATAAAGAAGAAAAACAACAATTAAAAAATATTTATAACGCAATGTTTACAAGGTTAGTTGAAGGAAAAGAAGATAGGAAATGATTAGAACCCCAAAAGTAATTTTACTTTTGGGGTTTATTAAAATATAAGTCTTTTATAATATTCGCTTATTCTTCAACAAAGGTAATCATATCTTTATCTAAGGAAGCAATACGTGCTTGAGAATATACCGGATAACCTAAGGCTTCTACTTTTTTCCGTCCCGGTTGGAAAGCTTTTTCAATGACAATTCCAATGCCGGCAACTGAAGCACCGGATTGCTCGATAATTTTTATGCCGCCGATGCAAGCTTCTCCATTCGCCATAAAATCATCAATGAATAATACCTGGTCATCTTTGGCTAAATAATCCTTGGAACAGGTGATTTCATAATCAATGCCTTTTGTAAAGGAATGGATATTAGCAGTATAAACGTTGTCATCAACAATTTTAGATTTGCTTTTTTTCATAAATACTACCGGAACATGTAATAAATATCCAAGCATTACAGATGGTGCAATCCCGCTTGTTTCAATTGTTACAACCTTGGTGATAGGGGTATCTTTAAAATGCTCCACAAAATCTTTCCCAAGCTCCATCATCAAATCCGGATCAATTTGGTGATTTAGAAAAGCATCAACCTTTAAAACATCTTTATTAAGAGCTTTGCCATATTTCACAATACATTCTTCTAACCGTTTCATATGTTCTCCTTTACCTGATATCTTTTATATGTAACTATTATTATAATGAAAACAAGAAGTATATGCAATGTGAATTCTAACAATTTGCATTTGTTTTTCATTTCCGTTCTATGATAAGATAGAACACGAATGGAGGGAATGTATGAAAAAAAGCTATGCGAATATTTTATTGGTTATCGTTACGATTATTTGGGGTGGAGGATTTATTGCGACAGATGGCGCACTTGATGCGTTATCACCATTTTATATCATGATGATTCGTTTTATGGGGGCAGCGATTCTTCCTTGTATTTTGTGCTTTAAGAAGCTTAAAAATTTAGAGGAATATATTTGGAGGAGAGGATTGTTTGCAGGTGCTTTGTTGTTTTTGGCATTTTCCTTTCAAACGATAGGACTGCAATATACAACGCCGAGCAAGAATGCTTTTTTAACAGCAGTTAATGTTGTAATGGTGCCATACCTGTTGTGGTTATATATGCGTAAAAAGCCAAACCAAAAAGAAGTGCTTGCAAGTATTGTGTGTGTAATAGGGATTGCTTTTCTAACATTAAAACCGGACGCTGTCGGATTGAATATCGGAGATATGTTATCCATTATATGTGCTTTTTTCTTTGCTACACACATGATCGTGTTAGAACGCTATTCCAGACATTGTGATGCCATCGTGATGACAGCATTGCAGATGCTTGGAGCTGGGATTTTATCAACAATCTGTGCTTTGTTGTTTGAAACACCACCTGCACAATTTGAATTATCTGCTGTCGGAAATCTTGCTTATTTAATCTTTATATCTACCTTGTTAGCGTATTTACTACAAACCTTTGCACAACGTTTTACAACTGCAAACAGTGCTTCTTTGATTTTATCAATGGAGGCTCTATTTGCTACTTTATTTTCCTTCTTGTTTTTACATGAAGAGCTGACATTGTATATGATTTTCGGTGCCGCCTTAATTTTTTGCAGTGTTATTTATATTGAGTATAAACCGAAGCAGCACACTTGAAAATACAGAAAATGATTGCTTTTGCTGAATGATGAGTTTTAAGCAATTCATTTTCTTTTTAATATAGTAATTGTAAAGATATTAAAGATAAGGTAGATTGAAAAAATGTAGTAGGCTCAACTGCTTTTTGGTTTGCTTTTGAAAGATATGAAGAAATTGTTTATATAATGCGATAGGGACTTATTTGAAAATGAAAAGTAAGAGTATAGAAAAGGTAAGGAGACAACGACAACTAAGATATAAAAAAATAAATTGTACTTTTTTATCAAAAAAGTTTGTGATATAATTAACATGTTAAAAATTATACAAAGATTAGGGAGGATATTATGTCATTATTTGAACATGAAGCGAGACAGTTTAAATTCGATGTTCTGCGAGAAGTCAGCAAACGAGCATTTAACGGAAAAATCAATGAGGATACATGTGATGAAATTGCAGATTTACTGATTCCGGGAAAAAAAGCAGATTATCGCTGCTGTATTTATAAGGAAAAAGAAATTATTCGTCAACGTACACGTATGGCGTTAGGAAAATCACCGACACCGGTTGAAAATGATAACAAGGCACAGATTGTGCGTGTAATTGAAGCCGCATGTGATGGCTGCTCAATTAATAAAATTCAAGTTACCGATAATTGTCGTAAATGTATGGCAAAGGCTTGTGTTGCATCTTGTAAATTTGATGCTATTCACATTGGTAATGAACGTGCTTATATTGATTACGATAAATGTAAGGAATGTGGTGCATGTAAGAATGCTTGTCCATTCAATGCGATTGTAGAAACTCCACGTCCTTGTAAATTAAGTTGCCCGGTTGATGCGATTACAATCGGAGAAAATAAATTGGCATATATTGATGAAGAAAAGTGTATTAACTGTGGCGCATGTCAAGCGAAATGTCCATTTGGTGCTATTGAGGATATTTCATGGATGGTAAATGTGATTGAGGAATTGAATAAGGGAACAAAGATGTATGCTATTTTTGCACCTGCTATACAAGGTCAATTTGATAATGCAACTTTACCGCAGATTATCGAGGGAATTCGTCAGTTAGGATTTGCCGATGCCTACGAGGCTGCAATCGGTGCAGATGCAGTAGCTTGGTATGAGAAAGAAGATGCTAAAAAGCATAAAAAAGAAGGACAGAAGATTACGACAAGCTGTTGCCCAGCATTTGTAAATATGGCGAAGATTCACTTCCCAACGGTTTATGAATCAAATGTTTCTCATATGGTAAGTCCTATGATAGCAACAGCTCGTTATTTGAAGAAAATGGATCCTGATTGCAAGCTTGTTTTCATTGGACCTTGTGTAGCTAAAAAACAGGAAGTTCAGGGAAGTGAAGTTGACTACTGCATAACATTTGAAGAATTGGGAGCAATGTTTGTGTCAAAGCATATCGCTTTGGAGGCTGTTGAAGCTAAAGAGGGAATAGCTGCTTCTGCGCACGGACGTAATTTCTCTATTGGCGGTGGTGTTGCAAAAGCTGTGGCAACTGCTTTGCAAGAAAATCAAGATGAACCGGTAACAAGTGAGTACGCTGATGGTGGATTTGAATGTAAGAAAGCTTTATTGATGCTGAAGGTAGGTCGTTTTAATGCTGACGTATTGGAAGGAATGGCTTGTCCTGGAGGCTGTGTATGTGGTCCAGCAACTATTGAAAATCCAATTAAAGCAAAAGCGCGCATGACGAAAGAAAATGCGGCAATTAAAGATAAAACCATAGCTTCGACATTAGAAGTATTTGATTTCTCTGATATTGATCTTCATCGCTAGGGAACTGATAAAGTTTTACAAATACCGCCATTGCTATGATGTTATAGTAATGGCGGTGATTTTATGATGAGAATATATAGTATAAGACCATCTTTTTATAAGACGGTTCAGGTTTTTCCGCATGTATTGGAAGCGTTGACGGAGAAACAAATAGAGGATATCGTTGAAAACGTGGATATCTGTGAGCTAAAGGAAAGTGCAGAGAGCTTTTTTCAAGCTCAAATTTGCTTAGAGATGCAAGAAATATCTATGCGACATTCTGTAACTGGGAAGGTGTTTCGAATGCAATGCAAACAACAATATGTGGAAATTGATGATGAAAGAAACCCTTTTTATATATTTTTAAAACGGAAATTCCGTTATATTTTTACATGTGCTTCGGATTTCATGTGAAAAGGTATTGTCAAATTGTTCTAAAAATAGTAGAATGTAGTTACTGCGAGGAGGCTTATATATGGATTTATTAACTTCGATCGTCTTAACAGGTGTAGGTCTTGTGATTGGTGGCTTTTTAGGCTTTTATTTTACTAGAAAGAAATTTGAGAAAGAACTGAAAGAGAATCCACCTATTAATGAAAAGATGATTCGCGCAATGTTTTTGCAGATGGGAAGAAAACCTTCGGAAGCTCAGATTAAACAAATTATGAAGTCTGTAAACGCTAATAGATAAACACGGAGAAGCTCCGTGTTTTATTTTACTCTAACAGATATGTAAGAAATTCGGTCTTATATTAAGGATATGCTATAATGTTAGCGGTGATGATATGAAGCTTTTGAAACGAATTATACTCCTTACGCTATTATTAGTGATGCTTGCTTCCGGTATATTTGTTGGAATTGGTTTTTTAAATTATAAAAAGACAACAGCGCAGTTACCGGTTGAGGAAAAAGTAGCGGAGCTGCAAAGTGATGAAAACTATGTGTCGAATAAAGATATCAGCCCATATTTGCTGAAGGCAACGATAGCTATTGAAGATCGCCGTTTTTATGATCATAGTGGTATTGATTATTTTGCGATGGTACGAGCATTTTTGTCAAATGTTTTTGCACAGGAAATTGTCGGTGGGGGAAGTACGATTACACAACAGTTGGCTAAAAATATGTATTATACATATCAACCGTCTTATATTCGCAAAATGAGTGAAGTATTTACTGCGTATGAATTAGAAAATAAACTAACAAAAGATACTATTTTGGAGCTTTATGTCAATATTATAAATTATGGCGATAATCATATTGGGATACGAGCAGCTAGCTTAGGTTATTTTGGAAAGGAACCTAAAGATTTGACGCTGGACGAAGCAAGTCTTTTGGCTGGATTGCCGCAATCTCCGAACAACTATCAGCTTAGTAATCATAAAGAAAATGCGAGAAAACGACAAAAACAGGTTTTGCAAGCTATGGTCAGAGATGGATATATTATGGAAACGGAGGCTGAGGAATTGCTTGAGTGATAAATGATGTCTAATGAAATTATCGTTTGTTGATGGTTTTTGTATTTTGCGCCGTATTATAAAATTTCTGAAAGAGATAATTCTACAAAATCACTTTGTGTGAGAAATTAACTTTTTCACTTCACGTGAGATAAAAAATGGGGAATTTTTCAAAAAAGCATTGCATTCATTTTTAAAATAGTATATAATGTCTGAGCAATGCCCGAGTGGTGAAACTGGTAGACGCAACGGACTCAAAATCCGTCGGTAGCGATACCGTGCCGGTTCGAGTCCGGCCTCGGGCACCATTTGTAAATTAAGCCTTATTTAAAGGCTTTTTTTATACTCGATTTTTAATTTGGTGTAAATTTGGTGTAAATTTATAGATTATTAAGTTTATCTACCATACTTTGTTGTGCTTCGTTAAACCAATGTCCATAAACATTATTTACCATTTCCACAGTGTGCCCAAGCCTTTTGGCTATATCGAATGGAGAAAAACCTAGATGAATTAGCAGGGAAACATGGGAATGTTTTTGTTTGCGTATTTTTGATTTGTTTTATTGGATTTCTTTTCCATATAGTGAATCTTTATGATGATTAGAACACTGAAAATAAGGTGGTTCATCATCTCCGATATCTAGTAAATAATCGGCTTCTTCGCCATAAATAAATGATGGCATCTTTTCTTCATGCCCGCAACGAATGCATTTCATTTCAATATATGAATCTTTGGCAATCAAAGATTCATCATAATCAACACAACAACTCATCTTTATTCTTCCTCCGCCTATCAGGAACCCAATAATCTACATATTCCGTATAATGACCACAATCACAAAGAAAAGGATCCGTATGAAAAAACAGATATCAAGGTCTTTCTATGCTTAAATCTATCATTAAATGATTTCTTACCTTGAAAAGAGAAAGAAGGATTGTTGGGAATATAAAGATAATTGTAAATGGAGGCAAAAAGAAAATAGAAGAAAATGATAGGAAGTTTACCAAGGTGTTGATGTGAACGATATATGAAGGAATTGATGCTAGAATAAAAACCGTATCAGTTAAATGTGAGAGTTAAAGCATCTTATGGTATACTGTCATAAATTATTAACACAGAAAGAAGAGGAATTTAATTATGGCTAAACCTACATTTACAGATGAATTTAAACAAGGAGTTGTTCAGTATGTACTTGATCATCCTGATGAATCTAAACTTTCTATTGCTAAACGTTTTGACATTGCTGACAGTACTGTTCATAAATGGGTGAAAGATGCTGATAAAAATAATGGTACTATTGTTTCCAGAGGTTCTGGTAATTTCTCTAGTGATGAAGCTAAAGAAATTGCTCGTTTGCGTAAGGAGCTTAAAGATACACAGGATGCGCTTGATGTCTTAAAAAAGGCTATTGGCATACTGGGAAAATAACGAAACAGGAACTTTATTATCAAATCAAAATAAAAAAGCAGAATGATAATAATGCTTCGATTTCCGGTATGCTCGATAAACTTAATGTCAGTAAATCAGGATATTATGATTATGTTAACAGAAAACCTTCTAAACAAAAAGTTAGAAAACAAGAACTCAGTAAAAAAATAAAAGCAATTCATGAAGAATCACATGAAATTTATGGAGCACCGAAAATAACTGTAAAACTGAATCAGTCAGGAATAAAAGTCAGCGAAAAATATGTGGGCAATATTATGCGTGAGATGGGTATTAAAGCCCATTATATCAGACCATGCACAATAACCACTAAGGACAGTGATTTTTCATCAAAACTGAAGAATATTCTAAAACGTAATTTCAATCCTGAAAAGCCGAATTCAGCCTGGTGTACAGATATAACCTATATTTGGACACAGGAAGAAGGATTTGTGTATCTGACAAGTATAATGGATTTATACTCAAGAAAAATAATAGCCTGGAAACTAACAAAAACAATGGAAGTAGAGGAAGTATTAAAATGTCTGGAAGAAGCAAAAAGGAGGAGAAAAACAGATAATCCGGTAGTAATACACAGTGACAGAGGTGTTCAATTCACATCAAAAAAATACTATAATCTAACGGTAGGAATGATCGGCAGTTACTCTAAAAAAGGGAATCCATGGGATAATGCATGCATAGAATCATTTCATGCATTGATAAAAAGAGAATGGCTAAACAGAAAAAAGATAAATGACTATTCAGAAGCTTATCAGATGGTATTTGAATACATAGAAGGATTTTACAATACAGTAAGAATACATTCTCATTGTGATTACCAATCTCCAAACAAATATGAAAAAAACTACTACCAGAATAATTTAAACTAAAAATTGAAAATTCTTATATTTTAGTTGTCCGAAATCTTGACATAGTACCAAATCTTATTGTGCAAGGGCATTTCTAACGACGCTTAAGAAAAAGTAGGAAGAGGGGGAAAAAACGGTTGATGATAGATTTACAGTAAAAACTATAGTTGAGGGATATCTATCACGTATATATATTTATACTATTGTATGTTGTTGTAATGTATTTAAGCGAAAGATGATTTACCAAGTGTTTTATAAAAAGTTGAAAAGGATATGTTCTAAACTGATCGGTGAAGAATGCTGTAAAAACTATTAAGAATGGTGGACAACAGTATTAAAATGTTTTGGTTGGCAAAAGCATAATTTTAGACGAGGAGGAATATGAGAGACATGGGAGAGAGATGGGGTATAGTGAAGAATTGAAAGAAGCGATAGAAAAGGGAATGAAACGAGTAATGGTGGATATACGATTACGGAATTCACCGTTCGAGCATGGGGAGATATGGAAGCTGTATGAAAGGTATCTAAAACAGGTAGGAGAGGATAGAGAAAAAGAGTAAAAAAAGAGAGAAGCAAAAAAAGTAGAAAAAAAGAAGAAAAAAAGATTGACATAGAGAAAAGAATGATGTATTATAAACAGGCACTCAACGAGAGATGCAAGAGACATCGGTCTTTGAAAACTGAACAGGAAAATACGTTGATTTCTAAGAGAAAAAAACAACCAAGAAAAAAAGGAAACGTCAAAGAACGTTTTGAGCTAAATCAAATGGAGAGTTTGATCCTGGCTCAGGATGAACGCTGGCGGCATGCCTAATACATGCAAGTCGAACGAAGTTTTTAGGAAAGCTTGCTTTCCAAAAAGACTTAGTGGCGAACGGGTGAGTAACACGTAGATAACCTGCCCATGTGCCCGGGATAACTGCTGGAAACGGTAGCTAAAACCGGATAGGTGGCTTCGAGGCATCTCGGAGACATTAAAATGGCTAAGGCCATGAACATGGATGGATCTGCGGCGCATTAGCTAGTTGGTGAGGTAACGGCCCACCAAGGCGACGATGCGTAGCCGACCTGAGAGGGTGAACGGCCACATTGGGACTGAGACACGGCCCAAACTCCTACGGGAGGCAGCAGTAGGGAATTTTCGTCAATGGGGGGAACCCTGAACGAGCAATGCCGCGTGAGTGAAGAAGGTCTTCGGATCGTAAAGCTCTGTTGTAAGAGAAAAACGGATCATGTAGGGAATGACATGATAGTGATGGTATCTTACCAGAAAGCCACGGCTAACTACGTGCCAGCAGCCGCGGTAATACGTAGGTGGCAAGCGTTATCCGGAATGATTGGGCGTAAAGGGTGCGTAGGTGGTACATTAAGTCTGAAGTAAAAGGCAGCAGCTCAACTGCTGTTCGCTTTGGAAACTGGTGAACTAGAGTGCAGGAGAGGGCGATGGAATTCCATGTGTAGCGGTAAAATGCGTAGATATATGGAGGAACACCAGTGGCGAAGGCGGTCGCCTGGCCTGTAACTGACACTGAGGCACGAAAGCGTGGGGAGCAAATAGGATTAGATACCCTAGTAGTCCACGCCGTAAACGATGAGAACTAAGTGTTGGAGAGATTCAGTGCTGCAGTTAACGCAATAAGTTCTCCGCCTGGGGAGTATGCACGCAAGTGTGAAACTCAAAGGAATTGACGGGGGCCCGCACAAGCGGTGGAGTATGTGGTTTAATTCGAAGCAACGCGAAGAACCTTACCAGGCCTTGACATGGATATAAATGTTCTAGAGATAGAAAGATAGCTATATATCACACAGGTGGTGCATGGTTGTCGTCAGCTCGTGTCGTGAGATGTTGGGTTAAGTCCCGCAACGAGCGCAACCCTTGTCGCATGTTACCAATATTAAGTTAGGGACTCATGTGAGACTGCCGGTGACAAACCGGAGGAAGGTGGGGATGACGTCAAATCATCATGCCCCTTATGGCCTGGGCTACACACGTACTACAATGGCGTCTACAAAGAGGAGCGACATGGTGACATGAAGCAAATCTCATAAAGGGCGTCTCAGTTCGGATTGGAGTCTGCAACTCGACTCCATGAAGTCGGAATCGCTAGTAATCGCAGATCAGCATGCTGCGGTGAATACGTTCTCGGGCCTTGTACACACCGCCCGTCAAACCATGGGAGTCAGTAATACCCGAAGCCGGTGGCATAACCTAAGGGAGTGAGCCGTCGAAGGTAGGACCGATGACTGGGGTTAAGTCGTAACAAGGTATCCCTACGGGAACGTGGGGATGGATCACCTCCTTTCTAAGGAGAAAGTACAAAAGAAGAAAAGATTTTCCTGTTTGGTTTTGGAAGGCCGAAGCTTTCCAAAGTTCGATCTTTGAAAACTGAATGACATCAAAAACAAAAGATAGAAATATGTAAGGTCTAAGACGCAAGTTGAAGACTAAGATATTCACGAAGAGTAAAAGTTAAACAAACAGACTCAAGCGAAACCAAGAAGTAAGCAGTGATTAAGCGAATAAGGGCGTACGGTGGATGCCTAGGCACTTGAAACTGAAGAAGGACGCGACAAACGGCGAAACGCGACGGGGAGTGGTACGTACACGAAGATCCGTTGATATCCGAATGGGGAAACCCGTCATACGTAATAGTATGGCATCCATGAGTGAATAAATAGCTCATGAGAGAGGTACCCGGAGAACTGAAACATCTAAGTACCCGGAGGAAAAGAAAACAAAAGTGATTCCCAGAGTAGCGGCGAGCGAAAGGGGAGGAGCCCAAACCAACCTTAGGGTTGGGGTTGTAGGACCATGATATGGCAAGAATCTGGCTAATAGAACGATATTGAAAGATCGACCGCAGAGGGTGCAAGTCCCGTATATGAAAGCGAGAGGAAGCCTAATGGTATCCTGAGTACGGCGAGACACGAGAAATCTTGTCGGAAGCAGGCGGGACCATCCGTCAAGGCTAAATATAAACAAGTGACCGATAGTGAACCAGTACCGTGAGGGAAAGGTGAAAAGAACCGCGGGAGCGGAGTGAAATAGAACCTGAAACCGTATGCTTACAAGAAGTCAGAGCTCGTTAAAGAGTGATGGCGTGCCTTTTGTAGAATGAACCGGCGAGTTATGTTATCGTGCGAGGTTAAGTAGAAGATACGGAGCCGAAGCGAAAGCGAGTCTTAATAGGGCGAAAGTACGATGATATAGACCCGAAACCGTGTGATCTAGCCATGACCAGGTTGAAGTTCAGGTGAAACTGAATGGAGGACCGAACCGACCCCCGTTGAAAAGTTGGCGGATGAGTTGTGGCTAGGGGAGAAATTCCAATCGAACACGGATATAGCTGGTTCTCCCCGAAATAGCTTTAGGGCTAGCGTCGAGGTAAAGTTACATGGAGGTAGAGCACTGAATGTACGATGGCCCCATCCCGGGGTACTGAGTATAATCAAACTCCGAATGCCATGATAATATACTCGGCAGTCAGACTGTGGGTGATAAGGTCCATGGTCAAAAGGGAAACAGCCCAGACCGCCAGTTAAGGTCCCAAAATGTATGCTAAGTGGAAAAGGATGTGGGGATGCACAGACAACTAGGAGGTTGGCTCAGAAGCAGCCACCCTTCAAAGAGTGCGTAACAGCTCACTAGTCGAGTGACCCTGCGCCGAAAATGTACCGGGGCTAAGCATACTACCGAAGCTGCGGATTTGTAGAGATACAAGTGGTAGGGGAGCGTTGCATGCACGTGGAAGCCATATCGTGAGGAGTGGTGGAGAGCATGGAAGTGAGAATGCCGGTGTGAGTAGCGAGATGTAGGTGAGAATCCTACACACCGATAGCCCAAGGATTCCAGGGGAAGGTTCGTCCGCCCTGGGTAAGTCGGGACCTAACGCGAGGCCGAAAGGCGTAGTGGATGGAAAACAGGCAGATATTCCTGTACCCGCGATGGGAAGTGAAGGAATGACGGAGAAGGCTAGCATGACCCACTGAATGGATTGTGGGCGAAGCGGAGCAGCAGGTATGTAGTGAAATGCGCATACGAAATGCAGGACGTGATAGGTAAGTGAACGTTTCGACAAGTAACGAAGCATGTGAGGCCAGCTTCCAAGAAAAGTTTCTAAGCGATTAATCCCATAGCGGCCCGTACCAAAACCGACACAGGTGGGCAAGGAGAGGATCCTGAGGTGAGCGAGAGAACTGTTGCCAAGGAACTCGGCAAAATGACTCCGTAAGTTAGCGATAAGGAGTGCTTATGTAAAAGTAAGCCGCAGTGAAGAGGCCCAAGCGACTGTTTAACTAAAACACAGCTCTCTGCGAAGTCGCAAGACGAAGTATAGGGGGTGACGCCTGCCCGGTGCTGGAAGGTTAAGAGGATTTGTCAGTCGCAAGATGAAGCAATGAATTGAAGCCCCAGTGAACGGCGGCCGTAACTATAACGGTCCTAAGGTAGCGAAATTCCTTGTCAGGTAAGTTCTGACCCGCACGAAAGGCGTAACGATTTGGGCGCTGTCTCGGCAGCAGACTCGGTGAAATCTTAGTACCTGTGAAAATGCAGGTTACCCGCAACTAGACGGAAAGACCCCATGGAGCTTTACTGTAGCTTGATATTGAGCTTTGATCAGAGATGTACAGGATAGGTGGGAGACGAAGAGACGTGCACGCCAGTGTACGAGGAGTCGACGTTGGGATACCACTCTTGTCTGATTGAAGTTCTAACCTACACCCATGAACTGGGTGAGGGACCGTGTCAGGCAGGCAGTTTGACTGGGGCGGTCGCCTCCTAAAGAGTAACGGAGGCGCCCAAAGGTACGCTCAGATTGGATGGAAATCAATCGACGAGTGCAAATGCAGAAGCGTGCTTGACTGTGAGACAAACAAGTCGAACAGGGACGAAAGTCGGGATTAGTGATCCGGCGGTGCCGAATGGAAGGGCCGTCGCTCAACGGATAAAAGCTACCCTGGGGATAACAGGCTGATCTCGCCCAAGAGTTCACATCGACGGCGAGGTTTGGCACCTCGATGTCGGCTCATCGCATCCTGGAGCTGAATTCGGTTCCAAGGGTTGGGCTGTCCGCCCATTAAAGCGGTACGCGAGCTGGGTTCAGAACGTCGTGAGACAGTTCGGTCCCTATCTGTTGTGGGCGATGGAGATTTGAGGAGAGCTGTCCTTAGTACGAGAGGACCGGGATGGACCTACCGCTGGTGCACCAGTTGTTCCGCCAGGAGCATAGCTGGGTAGCTAAGTAGGGAAGGGATAAGCGCTGAAAGCATCTAAGCGCGAAGCCTACTCCAAGATGAGATCTCCCATGCACAAGATGCAGTAAGACCCCTTGAAGACGACGAGGTAGATAGGTCAGAGATGGAAGCGTAGCGATACGTGGAGTTGACTGATACTAATCGGTCGAGGACTTAATCACAAGATGTCATTCAGTTTTGAGGGAAAGACCTCAAGGATCTGGTGATGATGGCGAAGTGGACACACCTGTTCTCATCCCGAACACAGAAGTTAAGCACTTCAGCGGCGACAATAGCTAAGCTTGCCTTAGTCAAGATAGCACATTGCCAGGTCTTATTGGGACACATTCTTGTGTCCCTCTTTTTTTTATTTCTTTACTGCTTTTAACACCTTTAGGGTGTTTTTTTATTAAGGTCAAGTTTTTGTCTTTCAAATTAAGTTAGTTATTTATTGGAAAATCAAGAAAATATCATTGAACGTAAAGTAAATAAACAAGTAGATAAAATCACAGAAGCATTTGAAAATATCAAGAGTAGGGATTGCGCAAAAATAAAATCGTACTTAAAAATAGGAAAATGACCTAGGTATATTGTAAAGAAATTGATAAAAAAAAGCATTAGAAAGAAACTATATAACTATTGCACGAATGAAAACACAAGATACTAAATCAGAAAATTGATATCAACATCGTATTTTTTTAGACTATGAATAGTAATGTTTATTTAATTTTTTTAAAATAGGCTTCATGATAGATAAGGTTGGAAAAGGAGATAGCTTTTTCATTTTATTCGAGCTATAATAAATACTGAGAAGAGAGGTTAGTATTTATGGAAAAACGTAAATTAAATGAAAACTATACACCTTCACTTTTGGGCTTTGGGTGTATGCGATTTCCGGTGAATGCCGAAGGGAAAATTGATAGAAAAGAAGCAGAGAAAATGTTGGATTATGCGATAACACATGGAGTAAATTATATTGATACGGCATTTCCATATCATAATCAAGAAAGTGAGCCATTTGTTGGAAAGGTTTTGAAAAAATACAATCGAGATTCTTTTTATTTAACTACGAAAATGCCCTTATGGTTTGTAAACAGCATAGAAGAAGCCGAAGCGATGTTTGAAAATCAGCTGCAGCGACTAGATGTTGATTATGTAGATTTTTATTTACTGCATGCACTAGATAAAGAAAAGTGGGAGAAAACGAAACGATTGGGGATATTGGAATACCTCGATAAAATGAAAATGGACGGAAGATTGCGGAATTTGGGCTTTTCCTTTCATGATGATTATGAAGTATTTGAAGAAATCATACAGGCATATCCGTGGGATTTTTGTCAAATACAATATAACTATGTGGATCGAGAAGAGCAAGCTGGAGATAAAGGCTATGCATTAGCTGAAAAATTAGGAATTCCACTTATCATTATGGAGCCTATCAAAGGTGGCTCTCTTGCAGTGTTACCCAACGATTTGGCAGATAAGCTGAAGCAACATGCATCCAATCAAAGTATTTCCAGTTGGGCACTTCGTTGGGTAGCAAGTCATTCGAATGTAAAGGTTATTTTAAGTGGTATGTCCACCTTCGATCAGGTTGTGGATAATGTTAAAACATTTGCAAATTTTAAGCGCTTGACGATAGAGGAGGAAGCTCTTATTGAAGAAATAGCACATGAAATTAAAGCAAGAACCATGAATGGCTGCACAGGCTGTGAATATTGTATGCCGTGTCCGTTTGGAGTGAATATTCCTAAAAATTTTCGTATTTGGAATGATTTTTCGAAGTATGGAAACTATGCTGTTACACGAAAAGCTTATTATGAAGATTTAAAGCGTGAAGAGCGAAGTAGTATGTGTAAGCAGTGTGGGAAATGTGAAACCTTATGTCCACAGCATATTGCAATTCGTGATGATTTAAAGCGTGTAGCACAGGATATGGAAACAAAGATCAAATCACATGAATAATAAGCCATGTGTTAATGTTGGAATGTATGGAGAGGAAATGCTCTCCTTTTTTTATAGGCAAAGGCTGATACATAGAGCTTTTTTTCTAATATCCTAAGCATAGGAGGGAACAACATGAAAAGCTTAAGCGATTTGCCGATGCATGAAATAGGTCATATTGCTGAAATTGATAAGAATTTGAAACTTAGACGCAGACTGCTTGATTTAGGCTTCGTTAAAAATGAAAGTGTTGAACCGATACTTCAAAGTCCTTTTGGTGGAATGCGTGTTTATCGAATAAAAAAGGGTAAGATTGCCTTACGGGATAAGGATTGTAAACGAATTTATCTAAAGGAGGAAGGAGAAAAAAGATGCTGATTGATAAAATGATAGCAGCAAATGAAGATATCAATACAATATACAAAGCAAATAAAAAAGGAGCAACGATCGCATTATTAGGAAATCCGAATGTTGGAAAAAGTACGGTTTTTAATGCTTTGACAAATATGAATCAGCATACCGGGAATTGGGCGGGAAAAACGGTAGCAATGGCTGAGGGTTACTATGTTTTTCGTGGACGAAGGAACCAAATTGCCGATTTGCCGGGGACATATTCTTTGATGCCACAGTCCAAGGAAGAGGAGGTTACACGGGATTTTTTGTGTAAGGAGAAAATTGATGTTTGTGTGGTTGTTTGTGATGCTACTTTATTAGAAAGAAATCTGAACTTGGTTTTGCAAGTGATGGAAATTCACACAAATGTGATTGTTGCATTGAATATGATAGATGAAGCCATCGAAAAACAGATTCAGATTGATGATCAAAAGCTTGCTGCAATGTTAGGCATCACAGTTGTAAAATTAAGTGCACGAAAAAAAGAGGGACTTCTTGAATTAATGCAGGCAATCGAACATGCTATTCAACATGGTTCCACAAAGGATAGCTGTCATGTTGATTATGGAAATTTGGAACAAGCTATACTTTTGTTAAGTGAGAGTATATGCTCTGCTTCATTACCTAAGCGTTATTTAGCAATCCGCCTATTAGATCCAAAGGTTGAGCAAAGGGAGTTAGAGGATTATATTTTAAAAGAATCTAAAGCACGTGTGTTTGCTAAACGAGAAGAGATTTTACTAACGTTGAAGCTGGAGGAGGACTATGTCGAGTGTATCGTTAATAGCATTACAAATCGTGTAAAACAGCTAACACAAGCATGTGTTTGTTATAAGAATAGTAGCTATGAACAAAGAGATGTAAAGCTAGATTCTTTTTTTACACATAAAGTTTGGGGATTGCTTAGTATGTTGGTATTGTTGGGTTGTATTTTTTGGATTACACTATCGCTGTCGAATATTCCAAGTGGGTGGTTATCTGAACGCTTTTATGAAATGGAAGCTCCATTAAAGGAGCTGCTTATGCAGCTTTCTATATCCGATACGATGATTCGTTTTCTTGTAGATGGGATATGGAAAACGTGCGGTTGGGTAATATCCGTTATGTTACCACCGATGGCAATTTTCTTTCCGCTTTTTACGTTATTAGAAGATTTTGGCTATTTACCGAGAATCGCATTTTACCTAGATGGTATTTTTCAAAAGGTTCATGCGTGTGGGAAGCAGGCCTTAACGATGTGTATGGGGTTTGGCTGCAATGCAGTAGGAGTGGCAAATACAAGGATTATTGAAAGTCCAAGAGAACGCTTAATTGCGATATTAACAAATGTATTTATACCATGTAACGGACGTTTTCCTACGTTAATTACCATGATCTCGATGTTCTTTTTCGTAGCTTCTCCATGGAATCATGTCTTACAAAGTGCCTTGTTGATCGGAGTTATCCTGATTGGGGTAGCTATGAGCTTTGTGGTATCGAAGCTGTTGTCAAAAACCATATTAAAAGGAGTGGCTAGCTCGTTCGTATTAGAGCTTCCGCCTTACCGTAAGCCACAGCTTGGAAGTATTCTGGTACGTTCTTTATTCGACCGTACTTTATTTGTACTAGGGCGTGCAGTTAGTGTCGCGTTGCCTGCAGGTGGAATTATTTGGTTGTTAGCGAATATAAACATTGATGGAGTAAGCTTATTGGTGCATTGCGCCGATTTTCTTGATCCTTTTGCACAACTGATGGGACTTGACGGTGTTATTTTATTCGCTTTCATTTTGGGCTTTCCTGCTAATGAAATCGTTTTGCCGATTATTTTAATGGCGTATTTATCCAATGGAGTCATGGTTGATATAAGCGACTTAACATTTGTAAAAGAGTTGTTTATTGCAAATGATTGGACCTGGGTAACCGCACTTTGTATGATGCTATTCTCATTGGTACATTTTCCATGTGCGACAACGCTTTTAACTATAAAAAAAGAAACCGGTTCATGGAAGTGGACAATCCTTGCGTTTGTGATGCCAACGTTGATGGGAATTGCTTTATGTATGTTTGTAAATGGTTTAATGAAGTTCTTGTTTTTTTAAGAAATGAAAAAGCGTCTTAAACAATTGCTAAATACGCTTTGTTTAAGACGCCGCTTTTTCATTTGTGGTTAAGCTACTAGCTTGTCTTTTGAAAGATATATTTATCAAGTGCTTTCGCAATTCCTGCCTCCATATTGCTGTCGCATATATCAAAAGCAGCCTCTTTAACGATATTCATGGCATTTCCCATGGCGATGCTATGAGGGATTTGCTGCATCATGGATAAATCATTTTCAGCATCACCAAAACAAAGGATTTCTTCTTTGCTGATACCATTTGCTTCGGCTATTTTTAAAATGGCACTTGCTTTATTAACGCCTTTTGGCATAAGTTCAATCCAACCTGGACCTACTTTTAATAAATCATAATCACGGAGCTCTTTTCGCATTTCCTCTAAATGCTTATCGAAAAAACGTTTTGTCTGAGTGAAAACGACTTTATTGATGTCCTGCGTAAAGGTGTGCTCTTTATGTAATTCGATAAAATTATGCTTGGCACCCTTTAAACCGTAATCAGCAGGCTTTCGAAATAATAGACTGTAAAGCAGTTTCTTAATTTTTAACCACCAGGAAATTTGATCGTACATGTCATAGCCACAAAAGTAGATTGCTTCACAACCGAAACGTTTTACAGTACGACGGATTATTTGAGCATCTTTATCACATAATACTTGATCTACGAAATATTCCTTGTTTTTGTAGCTATAAATGATTTCACCGTTGATTCCCGCAACATAGTTATTTCCATGTTGCTCCAACTGCAAGGGCTTTGTTACAAAATCAATTCCACTTTTATGTCTGCCTGTTGCAATAACTATAATAATTCCTTGCTTTTGCGCTTGGATAAGACGTTCTTTTGTTTTTTCATCAATCGTTTTATCATCGCGCAACAGTGTACCGTCAAGATCTGTTGCGATTAGCCTGATTTTCGGTATTTTCATAGATATGCTCCTTTCCTTCTATTGCTTTATAACACCTTAAATTTAAAATCGGGAAGCATCGATTATTTTATTTTTTTGTATGATAGAGCTTTTATTTATTATAACATGCTTGTTAAAAATAGAAATATTAAATATATTGAAAGGGTAATAAAAAAGCTGTGTATTGCCACAGCTTTTAATGATATGATTAGCGTTTAACGATAACTGCAGTACCTTGTCCGCCTCCGATGCATAGAGAGGCAAGACCGGTCTTTGCATTACGTTTTACCATTTCATGAATTAAAGAAACAAGGATACGGTTACCAGATGCACCTACTGGATGTCCTAGTGCGATTGCGCCACCGTTTACATTTGTTTTTGCCATGAATGCTTCACGATCAATACCATGTTCTTCTACTAATTCGTGAATAACACCAAGAGATTGAGCAGCAAATGCTTCGTTTAATTCAACCAATTCGATTTCGTCTAACTTCATATTTGCATTTTGAAGAGCATGACGGATTGCAGGCGTAGGACCCAGACCCATAACCTTAGGATCTACACCACCCTGTCCAATGCCAACAATTTCGCAAATCGGAGTAAGGTTGTACTTTTCAACTGCTTCTTCACTAGCAAGCAATACGAAGCTTGCCCCATCATTGATACCGGAAGCATTCCCGGCAGTAACGGTTCCGTCTTTTTTGAAAGCAGGACGCAATTTAGCAAGCTTTTCTGGATTTGATTTACGATTTGGATGTTCATCTGTATCGAATGTAACAACTTCTTTGCGCAATTTTACTTCTACCGGTACAATTTCATCTTTGAAGCGTCCGCTATCCACAGCAGCGATTGCCTTTGTTTGAGAAGCGTAAGCAAATTCATCTTGCATTTCACGTGTAATACCATATTTATCAGCGATATTTTCAGCTGTAATACCCATGTGAATGTTATCGAATGCATCGGTAAGTGCATCGTAAATCATGTGGTCAACAACTTTGAAATCACCCATTTTATTTCCTGTACGAGTATTTGCAGGAATTAGATAAGGTGCACCTGACATAGATTCTACACCACCGGCAACAACGATATCATTGAAGCCTGTTTGAATAGACATAACACCTTCCATTACTGTTCTTAATCCGGATCCACAAACCATATTTACAGAGTGTGCACATACAGTTTCAGGAATACCAGCTTTGATAGCCACCTGACGACCAACGTTTTGACCTAATCCAGCACCTAAAACGTTACCACATAAAACTTCATCAACATTTTCTGGTGCAACATTTGCATCTTCTAATAATGCTTTTACAACAGTAGCCCCTAAATCTGCAGGGTTAACGGTAGTTAATGAACCTAAGAAACTACCAATTGCGCTTCGTTTTGCGCTAACGACATAAGTTTTTTTCATTTTCTTTACCTGTCTTCCTTCCTTAAGAATATGGCATACAGATGTATGCGTTCATACATGAATATAGTAATTGTTTTCATGACGTT
This sequence comes from Amedibacillus dolichus DSM 3991, assembly GCF_000154285.1. Lineage (GTDB taxonomy): Bacteria > Bacillota_I > Bacilli_A > Erysipelotrichales > Erysipelotrichaceae > Amedibacillus > Amedibacillus dolichus. The sequence goes on from NZ_DS483477.1 coordinate 396,582, forward strand.
TGTCAACAGCTTGTGAAATAATTCGTAAGTGCTGCTCATAAAGGAAGATAATTCTGTATGGATATGAAAGGAAAACTGCGGGTTAAAGAGAATGTGAGATAGAGAAGATACATATTTAATGCATATATATTAATATAGAAGAACAGAATAAGTGAAAATCGATACAGTAAGAAAATCTCATAATGAAAATAAAAAAACAAAGGTCATGGAATGGGATACAGCAGCATCATTTTAATGTAACCGCTAACAACAATAGTTGTGAAAATAACAGTTAAAATAACTTGTTAAAAATTTAACAATATTATTGACGCATAAACATTTCAGTTATAAAATTAGTAAGGATAGACGGCAATGAATATGTCCGTTTTCTGTCGAGAATCAATAAAAGGTTTATCTTTGTATTGATGATGTTCAGAAAAATAAGGAGAGGAGATTTTTATGGACTTCAATTTAACAGAACAACAAAAAATGATGAAAAAGCTATTTTCTGAGTTCGCTGAAAAAGAAGTGAAACCACTTGCTGGTGAAATTGATGAAGAAGAGCGCTTTCCAAGAGAAACTGTTGATAAAATGGTTGCTTGCAAGATGTTTGGTATTCCATTCTCAAGAGAATATGGCGGAGCTGGTGCAGATTACTTAAGCTACATTCTAGCAGTAGAAGAATTGAGTAAGGTTTGTGCTACGACAGGAGTAATTCTTTCTGCCCACACTTCCCTTGGAACGTTTCCAATTGATGCTTTCGGTACACCTGAGCAGAAAGCAAAATACTTACCTGATCTATGCTCCGGTAAAAAGCTTGGTGCATTCGGTTTAACAGAGCCTAATGCAGGTACAGATGCTGCCGGTCAGCAGACAACAGCGGTGAAAGATGGTGATGATTATATCATCAACGGTAGTAAGATCTTTATTACGAATGCCGGAGAAGCAGATATTTATGTTATCTTCGCTATGACAGATAAATCACAGGGTACTAGAGGTATTTCTGCATTTATCCTTGAAAAGGGTATGCCTGGCTTCACAATCGGTAAACATGAAAAGAAACTTGGTATCCGTGCTTCCGCAACATGTGAATTGATTTTCAACAATGTACGTGTTAGTAAGGATCACCTTCTTGGACAGGAAGGAAAAGGCTTCAAAATCGCAATGCAAACACTTGATGGTGGACGTATCGGTATTGCAGCACAGGCTCTTGGTATTGCACAGGGAGCTATTGATGAAGCGGTTGCTTACGTAAAATCACGTAAACAATTTGGTCGTCCGATTGCTAAATTCCAGAATACTCAGTTCCAGTTGGCTGATATGCAGACAAAAACAGATGCAGCTCGCTTGTTAGTATATAATGCTGCAATGGCAAAAGAAAACGGACAGCCATATACATTTGCGGCTGCAGAAGCTAAATTGTTTGCTGCTGAAGTTGCAATGGAAGTTACTACAAAAGCAGTTCAGCTATTAGGTGGTTATGGTTATACTCGTGATTACCCAGTAGAAAGAATGTTCAGAGATGCTAAGATTACTGAAATCTATGAAGGTACTTCCGAAGTACAACGCATGGTTATCAGCGGTCAGATGTTGAAGTAAGAGTGAGAAAGGAATGTAAGACTATGAAGATTATCGTTCTTGTAAAACAGGTACCGGATTCAACTGAAATCCGTGTTGACAAAGTAACTGGTACACTTATTCGTGCAGGTGTTCCAAGTATCATTAACCCAGATGATTTAGCTGGTGTTGAAGCTGCATTGCAGTTGAAAGAAGAAAAGGGAGCTACGGTTACGATCGTAACTATGGGACCTCCAATGGCTGCCGATATGCTTAAGGAATTGTATGCTCGTGGTGTTGATGAATGTATTTTGGTTACAGACCGTGCATTTGCAGGTGCTGATACTTGCGCAACATCTTCAACTCTTGCCGCTGTGCTTGAAAAAACCGGATACGATTTGATTATTGCCGGTCGTCAGGCAATCGATGGTGATACTGCGCAGGTTGGTCCTCAGACTGCTGAACGTTTGGGTATCCCTCAGGTAACTTATGTTGATGAAATCATCGATCTTACCGATACGATTGTAACGGTTAAGAAATCTTTAGAAGACTGTGAAGAAATTTTGGAAGCTAAGTTGCCTTGTGTATTAACTACCTTAAGCGGTATGAATGAGCCCCGTTATATGAACTGTAACGATATCGTAGATAGCTTCTCAAAAGAAGTTAAGATCATGACATTTAACGATTTGGGAATTGATGCTAGTCTTGTTGGTTTAGCCGGTTCTCCTACAAAGGTTCACCACACATTTACAAAAGAAGTAACTGCGGAAACAGAAACTTATACATTGCCAGCTGGTGAAGCTGCAAAATTGATTGCTACTACATTAAAGGAAAAGCAATTGATTACGAAATAGGGAGGTAACGAGATATGGCTAAATTTGAAGGATACAAAGATATTTACGTTTTTGTTGAACAGAAAAACGGAGAAATTGCAAATGTAGGATATGAGCTGATCTCAGAAGCTAGAAAGCTGGTTGCTTCTATTCCTCACATGAACTTTGATGTTGTCGGTGTATTGCTAGGACACAATATTAAAGATAAAGCGAATGATGTTATTAAGCATGGTGCAGATAAGGTAATCGTTGTAGATGATGAATTATTAGCTACGTATTCTACACAATTCTATGCTGATGCATTGACACAGGTAATCAATGCATTTAAACCGGATTCATTATTAACCGGTGCAACGGTATTGGGACGTGATTTAGCACCACGTGTTGCTGCTCGATTGAATGCCGGATTGACTGCCGATGCTACAAAAATCGAAATGGATCCGGAAAAGGAAGATGAAGCATTACTGTTAGTAACTCGTCCAACCTTTGGTGGTAACTTGTTTGGTACAATTATCTGTCCGGATACACGTCCACAGATGGCAACAATTCGTCCAAATGTATTCTCAATGGATCCAGTTGATGAATCAAGAACTGGTGAAGTTATTGAATTCACTCCTGAATTTACAGATAAAGAAGCAAAAGTTGTTGTTAAAGAAGTCATTGAAAAAGTTGTTGAAGGTATTGATATCACAAAATGCGACATTCTTGTTGGTGCCGGACGTGGTGCAGAAGACTGCTTGGATATGGTAGCTGCTGTCGCAGAAGAATTAGGCGGAGCAATGTGTGCTAGTCGTGCGGTAGTAGATGATGGATTAGCTGATAAAGCAATTCAGGTAGGTCAGACCGGTAAGACGGTACGTCCTTCTCTATATATCGCTTGTGGTATTTCCGGAGCATGCCAGCATGTTGCCGGTATGGAAAAATCCGATATGATTATTGCAATCAACCGTGATCCTCAGGCTGAAATTTTCAGTATTGCAAATATGGGATTTGTCGGTGATGTAAAAGAAATCCTTCCTCTGTTGAAAGAAGAAATCATTGCTGCAAAAAAAGCATAATGTAACATATTCATAAACAAGAAGGAATTCCCTTCTTGTTTATGGCATTTAAAATAATAAAGGAGATCAAGAAAATGAAAAAAGTTGGTGTAATCGGCGCCGGTACAATGGGCCAAGGTATTGCAAATGCATTCGCTTCTAATGGATATGACGTAACTGTATGTGATATTAAAATCGAATGGGCACAGGGCGGTATTGATAAAATCGCTGGTAAAATGGATAAATTGGTTGCTAGAGAAAAAATGACTGCAGAAAAAGCTGCAGAAGTAAAGGCTAACCTAAAAGCCGGTGTATATGAAGATCTAGCAGATTGCGATTTGATCGTTGAAGCTGTACTTGAAAAAATGGAAGTTAAGAAAGATTTGTTTACAAAGCTAGATGAAATCTGCAAAGATTCTTGTATCTTTGGCACAAATACATCTTCTTTATCAATTACAGAAATCGCAACCGGTATCAAGCACAATGTTATCGGTATGCACTTTTTCAACCCTGCTGACCGCATGAAGCTTGTTGAAGTTATTTCCGGTATCAATACTCCGGTAGAAACAAAAGAGGCAATCTTAGAAATTTCTAAATCTTTAGGAAAAACTCCTGTTGAGGTTGCAGAAGGTCCTGGTTTTGTTGTAAACCGTATTTTGATTCCTATGATCAACGAAGCTGCTTTTATCCTACAGGAAGGTATTGCTTCTGTGGAAGATATTGATACAGCTATGAAGCTAGGTGCAAATCACCCTATGGGGCCTCTTGCATTAGGCGACTTGATTGGATTGGATATCGTAGAAGCGATTATGGACGTTCTATACAATGAAACAAAGGATTCTAAATATCGTTGCTGTACGCTAATTAGAAAAATGGTTCGTGGTAAAAAACTTGGTCAAAAGACCGGTGTAGGATTCTACGACTATTCTAAATAATTAAACAAACATTATGTGAACCTATAATTGCATGCACTCATGAGAATTGTGGGTTCACCTTTTAACATAAGGAGAGTATAAGATGGAAACAATTTTAGTAAACGTTGAAGGACATGTGGCAACAATTACCATTAACCGTCCAAAAGCATTGAATGCTTTAAGCACTCAGGTTTTAACTGAATTAGATCAGGCACTTGATGAAGTGGCTGCCAATAAAGATGTATATGCACTTGTAATTACCGGTGCCGGTGAAAAAGCATTTGTAGCCGGTGCTGATATTGCGGAAATGAAAGATAAAGATGTAAAAGAAGCTGCTACTTATGGTGAATTTGGAAACGCAGTATTCCGTAAGATCGAAACTTTCCGTTGCCCAGTTATCGCTGCTATCAATGGCTTTGCATTAGGCGGAGGCTGCGAGCTTGCAATGAGCTGTGATATTCGTGTAGCAAGTGATAATGCTGTATTCGGTCAGCCGGAGGTTGGTTTAGGAATTACTCCGGGATTTGGTGGAACACAGCGTTTGGCACGTTTGGTAGGTGCAGGTATTGCAAAGGAAATGATTTTTACAGCACGTAATATCAAGGCAGATCGTGCGTATGCTATCGGTTTGGTAAATAGTGTAGTTGCCGCAGAGGAATTGATGCCAACGGTTATGAAGATGGCAAATGGTATTGCAAAGAATGCTCCGATCGCTGTTGCTTATGCGAAAACAGCAATCAATGAAGGACTACAGAAAGATATTGATGGTGGTATCGCTGTGGAAGTAAGAGAATTTTCTAATTGCTTTGCTACAGAGGATCAAACATATGGAATGACTTGCTTCCTAGAAAAGACTAAGGAAAAGACATTCGCAAATAAATAATGAGATGCAAAATATTTCGAATATCGAAATAGAAGGAGGAAATATCATTGAGTAAAGTTATGTCGCTGGAACAAGCAGTCGCCATGATTCCGGATAATGCTACGGTTGGAGTTGGTGGATTTATCGGCTGTGGACACCCTCAAGAATTTTCGGTTGGGATTGAAGAAAGCTTTTTGAAAAGCGGACACCCTAACAATTTAACAATTATGTTTTCGGCTGGTATCGGTGATGGAACCGATAAGTTGGGATTGAATAAATTAGGTCATGAAGGCTTGCTGAAACGTATTATCGGTGGGCATTGGGGACTTATTCCAAAGTTGCAGAAAATGGTATTTGAGAATAAGGTTGAAGGCTATAACCTTCCATTAGGGACAATTTCATTAATGTTTCGTGATATTGCCGGACATCGTGCCGGAACATTTACGAAGATTGGTCTTAAGACCTTTGTAGACCCTCGTATTGAAGGTGCAAAAATGAATGCACGTTCAACGGAGGATTTGATTGAGGTTGTTAATATCGACAATGAAGAATGGCTGCGTTATAAACCGTTTCCGGTGAATGTTGCTTTAATTCGTGCAACTTATTGTGATGAGAACGGAAACGCAACAATGGAAAAAGAAGCTGCAACCTTGGATTCATTGGCAATTGCTCAGGCTGCAAAAAATTCCGGAGGTATTGTATTGTTACAAGTAGAAAAGGTAGTTGCAAATGGTACCTTAGATCCGAGAATGGTAAAAATTCCAGGTATTTATGTAGATGCGATCGTTGTTTCACGTCCGGAAAATCATATGCAAACCTATGCAGAACAATATAATCCGGCATTGAGCGGTGAAGTAAAGGTACCGGTGAATTCTATTGCACCAATGCCTTTGAATGAACGTAAGATCATTTGTCGTCGTGCCGCAATGGAACTTGATCCTAATTGTGTTATCAACTTGGGAATCGGTATGCCGGAGGGTATTGCGAATGTTGCGAATGAGGAAGGACTTCCGGGATTGAAGCTGACTGTAGAAGCCGGAGGAATCGGAGGTGTACCGATGGCCGGTACGGCATTTGGTACTTGTACCAATCCGGACGCTATCATTGATCAGCCATATCAGTTTGATTTCTATGATGGCGGAGGCTTAGGACAGGCGTTCTTGGGCTTAGCTGAATGTGATAAAGACGGAAATATTAATGTCAGCCGTTTTGGACCTAAAATTGCAGGTTGCGGAGGATTTATTAATATTACCCAAACCTCTCCGGTTGTTGTGTATTGCGGAACATTCACTGCCGGAGGTTTGAAAATTGCAATTGAAGATGGAAAACTGCAGATTTTAAATGAGGGACGTATCAAGAAATTCAAGGATAGCGTAGAGCAGATTACTTTCTCTGCCGAATATGCAACAGAAACAGGACAGAAGGTTATGTATGTAACCGAAAGAGCTGTTTTTGAATTGCTAGATGGTAAATTGACCTTAACTGAAATCGCACCGGGTATTGACTTGGAAAACGATGTGTTAGCTCATATGGAATTTAGACCTGCTATAGCAGAAAACTTAAAATTGATGGACGAGCGTCTATTCCAACCGGAAATTATGGGATTGAAATAGTGATAAAACAGGGAGTCGAGAAAGATTCCTTGTTTTATTTTACTGTAAATCGCGATATAATGAATAAAAACGGAGGGATTGTATGAAATATAGTTTTACTAATGATTACAGTGAGGGAGCACATGAAAAGATTCTAGAGGCGATAGTGGAAAGTAATCGTAAGCAAAGTTCGGGATATGGGTGTGATGATGATTGCAAGGAAGCAGTTAAAAAAATAAAACGTGAATTGCAATATGAGGATTGTGATATTCATTTTCTTGTTGGAGGAACACAAAGCAATTTAGTAGTTATTGCAAATGCATTGCGTCCTCATGAAGCAGTAATTGCGGTGGACAGCGGACATATCAATGTTCATGAAACAGGTGCAATTGAAGCAAGCGGACATAAGGTTATTGCGGTAGCGAGTGTTGATGGAAAGCTAACGTGTGAAGAATTGCGGAAGGCTTTTATTTTGCATAGTGATGAACACATGGTAAAGCCTAAAATGGTATATATCTCCAATGCAACGGAAGTCGGAACTGTTTATTACAAACAGGAATTACAAGAGCTTTCTGCCTTGTGCCATGAATTAGGATTGTATTTATTTATGGACGGAGCAAGACTTGGCAGTGCACTAACAGCCAAGGATAATGATGTAACACTTTTGGATATTTGTCGTTATACTGATGTTTTTTATTTGGGTGGAACAAAAAACGGAGCTTTGTTTGGGGAAGCTGTCGTTATTATAAATAAGGAATTAAAAAAGGATTTTCGTTATGTAATGAAGCAGCGTGGAGCGATGCTCGCAAAAGGTAGATTGTTGGGGATTCAGTTTGATAAGCTTTTTGAGGATCGACTGTATTTTCAGCTTGCAAAGCATGCGAATGATATGGCTCAAAAGCTTCAACAATGCTTTTTGAAAAATGGATATAAGTTATATGTAGCATCAACAACAAATCAAATTTTCCCAATCGTTGATAAAAAGATATATCATCAATTACAAAAGCAATATGAATTTACGAAATGGTGTGATATAGATTTTGAGCATTATGCTTTGCGCTTGGTTACTTCGTGGGCAACTCCGCAAACAGCTGTTGATGAATTTTGTGCATATCTTACAAACATAACGGTTAAAACTGATGCATAAGATTGCAGGCTATTTAATTCGCTATCATCGAAATAAACAAGCGATATCACAAGAAGGCTTGTGCAAGGGTATTTGTGTAGTTTCATACTTATCTAAGATTGAGCAAGGTCTTGTGCAGCCTAGCACAGAAATTATCAAACAACTGTTTCAGCGGCTTTCCTTAACCTATTTTGATGATCCTAAGCAGCTAAGGGAAGCAAGGTCTCTATTAGATTCTTTTTTTGAAAAGCTGGATATGCGTCAACAGCCGCAAGAGGAATTTCAAAAACTGAAAAAGCTAGAAAAATCCTTATTATGCTCTCCTTTGTGTGTTGATGTGCTTCTTGCAAATGCTTTTATGCTCGGCTTTGAGCAATTCACAGAATCACTTAAGGATAACATCAAAGAATATGCGAAAAATCTTCATTCCTTAAAAGGAATTATGAATGAACAACAGCTATTTCTATACTATATGTTTTTTGGCTGTCTTGTATATGAAGTAGGTAAAGAGAGCATACAAAGCTTGAAGAAAGCAGGTATGTATCAACAAAGCAGCCATCAGCAGTTTCATTTAGGCTATCAATATTATTATCTAGGAAAACAAAGCAAAGCTGTGGAATGTTATGGTAAAGCCTATTATCTTGCCAGTGAAGAAGGAAATGCTCCCTTGATGATGGAGGCAGCATTACATTTGGGAAATTGTTATTGTATGTATCAACGAGATCAAGAGCTGATGTATAAGTATTATCATCGGTGTATAAAACTGGCAAAAGTAATTGGAAAAGAGGAGATACAGGCAGTTGTTTATTATAATATAGGCTCTAGCTTTTTGAGTTGGGGAATGCTAGAGGAAGCAAAAAGCTATTTGGAACGCTCAGTAGTATATTTAAATGATAATGATGATGAGCGAGTTTTATATTATCAAAAATTAGCTTTGGTCTATTGTGAAATGGAGGCTGATGAAAAAATGAAGAAGGCTTTAGCGCAAGCGAAGCATGAAATGCATCAACAAACCTCAGATTTATTTCGATATATGCAAATATTTGTAGAGTTGCATTGTGAGGAAACTACTCGATATCAAAAGGAGTATGTAGAAGCATTGGAGCATATTTGCTTTAAAGAGGATATGATTTCTTACGGTTTTCGTAATTTTCATATTCCGTATTTGATTTGCGCATATAAGAAACAAAGAAGGTATAAAGAGGCGTTGCAATTAAAAGAGGAAACAGATTGCAAGTTTTCCTAATAAATCGAAAATAATATAAGTAAGACTCTATATTGGTGATTTATTTTCTCAAATATAGAGTCTTTTTTATTGCTTATAATATTACTATAATAAATGCATGAGGTGATTTTCATGAAAAAAACATTATGGAGCTTTGACTTTACAATTATTACCATAGGAACGATTATCAGCGCAATCGGCGGGGTGGCGATGAGCTTTGCATTATCATTGGTTGTTTTTGATGAAACGGCATCAACAATGCTAACGGGTCTTTTTACTGCATGTTCCTTTCTTCCATCAGTCTTGATTCCTTTGCTTGCGGCACCCTATGTAGATACGCATAATCGCAAAAAAATCATTGTTTATTTGGATTATTTCAGTGGCTTATGCTATTTTGCTTTTTTTCTATTTATTCAACGATATGCGTTTCAATATATTGCTTATATGTGCTTCTCCCTATTGGTTAATTCCATCAGTGCCATCTATTCTCTGGCATATAACTCACTGTATCCGGATCTGATACCAAAAGGCTTTGCGCAAAAAGGGTATTCAATATCTTCGCTTATTTATCCGTCAATTACCGCAATTTTCACACCGATTGCATCAATATTATATACACAATTTGGAATTGCTTATATTGTTTTAGGAGAAGGAATTTTATTATGGATTGCCGCAAGCTTGGAGCATTGCATTCGCTTTCAAGAAAAGCGTGAACAGGTGCAGGTATTTTCTTTTATGCAATACAAGGAAAATATTTTAGAGGGATTACAATATATTAAAAAAGAAAAGGGAATTCGTAGTATTTACGAGTATATGGCTGTTACTAACGGTGCGGCAGAGGGACTCAATCTTATGAGCATGGCGCATTTTCAATCAAGTGATATATTGACAACAACCATGTATGCCGGATTAACGACAGCTGAAATGCTGGGACGAATTTGTGGAGCTTGCTTTCATTATGTTGTGAAGATCCCAAATCATTTACGCTATCGGATTGCGGTAATGGTGTATGGTGGTTATGAACTGTTGGATATGGTACTGCTGTTCATAGCTTATCCGCTTATGCTTGTGAATCGCTTTATCGCCGGCTTTTTAGGAATTAACAGTTTGAATATTCGAGAAGCGAGTACACAAAATTATATTCCCGCAGCCATGCGAGCAAGAGTCAGCGCTTTTTTCAATGTAATCGTTACAATGTTTCTCATTGGCGGAAAACTAGTGGCAGGTGCTTTAGGTGAATGGCTTTCTTATCCATATATTGCTGCCGGTTTTGCACTACTGTCATTTTGCAGTATTCTTATGCTTGTAGTTCGAAACAAAAAATATATTGCACCGATTTATAATCAAGAGCTTTCATGATATAGTTTAAAGCAGGAGGGATAAAAATGTTGAAAGATCTGTTGTTAAAGAATAGAAGCTATCGAGGATTTGATGAATCTCGTTTAATTACGAGAGCGGAACTGTTGGATTTGGTAGAGCATGCACGTTTGACACCATCAAGTGTAAATATGCAGCCGCTTGTCTATGCACTCGTTTATGAAGCAGAGGAAGTAGCTAAGGTACAGGCTTTGACCAATTGGGCAAAGGCATTATCTATCGAATTGCCACATAAGGGAAAAAATCCAACCGCCTTTTTGGTTATTTGTCAGGATTTGCGTATTGCCAAACAACCGGAAGCATACGCACGCGATGTCGGTATTGTTGCACAGACGATGTTGCTGCGAGCTGTGGAAATGGGGCTTGGAGGTTGTATGATTGGTAATTTTTATAAGCAAAAGTTTTCGGAGGTATTGGAGCTTGAGGAGCATTATTACCCCCATTTGGTGATAGCACTTGGTAAACCAGATGAAAAAATCGTACTATATGATATTGAAAAGGGAGAAAGCACTCGTTATTCGCGCGATGAAAAAGATGTTCATTATGTACCTAAACGGAAAACAAAGGATTTGATAATCGAAAAGCTATAACTGTATCATAAGATATATGCTTTAAACGGAAACAAAGAATAATCTGATTTCTGTTTTTTAGCTTATTTTGTAATAAGTTTCTTATCCTATAACATCAGGATAAATGCGTGGCTGTTTGCCGTATGATCAATGAGATAGCTTGCATGTGAGAGTTTTTTGTAAGCTGATGCTCTTTTGAAAACGCAAGATATCTTCAAAAAATATTCATAGGGTATCCTTATTTAAAGGGTACTTTTTTTGTGGCTTATTCACTGGGTACTGTATTAAAAAGTAGCAGATAAGGACATATTGCCACTCGTTTCTTGGTGCATGAATTTATAGAAATTAAGTATATACAAGATGAGATGATGAAAACTGTATTTTTATTCAATTTTACAATAAACAGTAAATAACACTTGATAACAGTTATAAACTGTTATATACTGTTAATAGAAAGGTGGGAGGTATTTCAGATTATGAAAATTATTGTCAATACATCTTTAATGGTTCCTATTTATGAACAACTTGTTGATCAAATCAAGCTGCTTATACGTAGGGGAGAATTAAAGGAAAATGATCATTTACCATCGGTTCGCGCATTGTCGAGAGATTTAAAAATAAGTGCTTTGACAGTTAAAAAGGCTTATGATCTTTTGGAAGAAGAAGGCTTTACCATTACAGTTCATGGGAAAGGAACCTATGTAGCAGAAATCAATACGGAGTTGCTTTTAGAGGAACAAAAAAAAGAACTGCAAATGGATTTTGAGAAAGCTATTCAAAAAGGACGGCGCTTTGGAATTGATGATGCGGATATGAAAGAGTTATTTGAGTTACTTATGGAGGACTAAACAATGTTAGAGGTTAAACGTTTACAAAAAGTTTATGATACATTTGAGCTTGATTGCTCCTTTACTGTGAAAAGTGGGCGTGTTACCGGCTTAATCGGACAAAATGGTGCAGGAAAGAGTACGGCTTTCAAGGCTATTTTAGGATTGATTGCGAAGGATAGCGGAAAAATCGTTATGTTTGGTAAGGATATAGAGCAGTTTACGAATCAAGATAAGGAGCAAATAGGAGTTGCTTTGGCAGATTCCGGTTTTAGCGGATATTTGCGAATCAAAGATATTTTGCCGGTTTTACAAGCTATGTATGCTGAATTTGATAAGGAGTTTTTCTTACGACAAATGAAGCATTTTCATTTACCGATGGATAAAAAAATTAAAGATTTTTCTACCGGAATGAAAGCAAAGTTAAAGGTTTTGGTTGCTGTTTCACATCATGCTAAGCTTTTGATCTTAGATGAGCCGACTGCCGGCTTAGATGTTGTTGCCAGAGATGAGCTGTTGGATATACTACGTGAATTCATGGAGAAAGATGAGGAGCGTGCCATCTTAATTAGCTCGCATATTTCTGCTGATCTAGAAACCTTATGCGATGATTTGTATATGATTGATAACGGAAAGATAGTTTTACATGAGGATAGTGATGTGTTGCTAAGTGATTATGCGATTCTTAAGCTTGATAAACAACAATTTGATACCATTGATAAGCAATATATTCTTCGAGTGAAGAAGGAAGTCTATGGGTATCGCTGTTTGACAAATCAGAAACGGTATTATTTGGAAAACTATCCGGAAATGGTAATTGAAAAGGGAACGATTGATGATGTTATCTTAATGATGGTAAGGGGGAATGAACAATGAAGGGATTATTGATAAAGGACATTAAGTTGACGTTGATGCAAAAAAGCTACTTTGGTATTGTTTTTGTCATTATGCTGGCATCATTTATATTTAGCAATGATGCTTCCCTTGGCTTAGGCTTTATGCCTTTGATCATGACCCTGTTTACGCTAAGCACGATCAGCTATGATGAATTCGATAATGGAAATTCGTTCCTATTTACCTTGCCGATTCAGCGTAAAGAGTATGTTGTTGAGAAGTATTGCTTCGGATTGTTGATGGGAAGTATAGCATTGCTAATTGCTCTTGTATGTGCCGGTGTGATTGCCAGTATGCAAGAAACATTATTTATTAAGGAACTTTTGATGACAGCCTTTGTTATTGCTTTGCTAATGGTTGTTATGCTTTCGATTATGCTACCATTTCAATTATGCTTCGGTCCTGAGAAGGCGCGTATCGCTTTGCTTGCCGGTATCGGAATTGTAAGTGTTTTAGGAGTGCTTGTTGTAAAAGGGGCATCGTCATTATTCGGTGTTGATAGTATTGATCTTCTATCCTCTCTTTCTACAATAAAAGCAGGTGTGTTGATGTGTGCGGCTGTTATTGTCGCTATTGTATGCTTGTTTATATCTGTCAAAATCAGTGTGCGTATTATAAAACGAAAAGAGTTTTAGCTTTTCATAAGTAACAAAAAAAAGAAGCTGTTGCTATGGTTAGAGAATGCTTTTCAGATTCAAAAAATAACGAAAAGATAGTTTGCAAATCATTTTATAGGACAAAAGACATTGAGATTCCTTGATGTCTTTTTCTTATTTGGTTCGTGGGAAGGATTGAAAAAAATATGTTCATTTCGATTGCTTTATACTATAATAAAACAGAAATGCTTTTGATAGGTGTCTTTTGCGATTGGTTAGGAGGTATGGATCATGTATAAGATTATGATTGTTGAAGATGATAGTGTCATTGCCAATCAGATGAGCAAATTTTTATATACATGGGATTATCATGTGGAAATTGCAACCGATCTTAGAAATGTGATGAATGATTTCTCCAATATTCGACCGGACCTTGTTTTCATGGATATCACGTTACCGTATAAAAACGGTTATTATTGGTGTGAAGAAATTCGTAAAGTGTCAAAGGTTCCGATTATATTTATATCTTCCGCTTCCGATAATATGAACATTGTTATGGCAATGAATGCGGGAGCTGATGATTATATTGCAAAGCCTTTTGATTTGCAAGTTTTAGTGGCAAAGCTACAAGCTTTATTAAGAAGAACCTATGATTTTGCTAACCAAATGAATTTCCTTGAATATGAAGGTGTACGTTTAAATATTGGGAATAATGTGGTTATATATGAAGATAAAAGTGTTGAATTAACAAAAAATGAGGGGAAGATTTTAAAAATCCTATTGGAGCGTAAGGGGGAAATCGTTGAACGGGATACATTGATGGAATATCTATGGCAAACCGATTGTTATGTTGATGATAATACACTTTCTGTAAATGTGAATCGTTTAAGAAAAACATTAGAGGAAATCGGTATTTGTGATTTTATTAAAACAAAAAAAGGAATCGGTTATATAATATGAGCAAATTTCATGTGTTTAAAAGATATTGCAAAGAGCGTATGCCGATAGGATTGCTTATAGGTGTTGTTGCAGCTATTTATATCGGTGTTTATTTTGTTTATAATGTGAATATCGAGCCTTTTATATATGCTACTTATCTTGTATTCCTTGTACTGTTTTTATACACTTGTTTTGATTTTTATCACTATTATAAGAAGCACGAGCAATTACATAGAATAAAAGCATCTATCCTATATTCTGATGATTTACCGAAACAAAGCTCTTTGATTGATAGCGATTATCAAGCGTTGATTGCAACGCTTAAAAAAATCAATTATGAAAGTGATGGTGTTAGCAAACAGCAATTTCAAGAAATGGAGGACTATTTTACCTTATGGGTGCATCAAATAAAGCTTCCGATTGCGGCAATGAAATTATTGATTGAAACCGAGGAGACACCGGATCGAAAGCTATTGAAATCCGAGTTGTTAAAAATCAATCAATATTCCGATATGGTTTTAGCATATTTGCGCATGAAGAGTACAGATACCGATTATGTGTTTAAAACCTGTGAGTTAGATGAGCTTGTTCGTCAGGCAATTCGTAAATTTTCTTTTGAATTTATAAGAAAGAAGATTCGAATTGATTTTGATGAAACAAGAGAAAAGGTTTTAACAGATGAGAAATGGTTGGTGTTTGTGTTAGAGCAGTTATTATCCAATGCAATGAAATATACAAAGCAGGGAAGCATTCATATTTATGGACAGGATTCTACTCTATATATCGAGGATAGCGGTATTGGAATCGATCCTTCGGATTTACCGAGAGTGTTTGAGAAAGGCTTTACCGGATTGAATGGTCGTAATGATAAGCAAGCGTCGGGCTTAGGATTATATTTGTGTAAAAGCATTATGAATAAACTATCGCATGATATGGAGATACAATCACAAATAAATAAAGGAACAAAGGTTATTTTACATCTTGAACATAAGGATTTGAGAGTAGAATAACCTTTTCTTACAAAAATGTTTGAAACGCGTTCAAAATGTAAGACAAATCGATGGTTCAAGTCTTTTGTTTCTTTTATACTATGCTTGTAAATAAGGAGGAAATCACTATGGGCTTATTAAAAGTAAAAAATATTAAGAAAATATATGCTACACGTTTTGGAAATCAGAAGGTAGAAGCACTGAAAAATGTATCTCTTGAAGTAGAGCAAGGAGAATATGTAGCAATTATGGGAGAATCCGGCAGTGGAAAAACGACACTGTTGAATATCTTGGCTGCACTTGACAAACCAACCAGCGGCGAGATTTTGTTAAATGGAAAAAATATTGTAGAAATCAGCGATAAAGATATTTCGGCTTTCCGACGGGATCATTTAGGATTTGTATTCCAAGACTTTAACTTATTGGATACTTTTTCTTTAAAAGATAATATTTTCTTGCCATTGGTGTTATCTAGAAAAAGCTATAAAGAAATGGAAAAGCGAATGGCACCACTTGCTGATGATTTAGGAATTAGTGATATATTGGGAAAATATCCATACGAGGTGTCCGGTGGTCAAAAGCAAAGATGTGCAGTAGCAAGAGCCTTAATCACACAGCCGGAGCTGATTCTAGCTGATGAGCCAACAGGGGCGCTTGATTCCAAGTCAACGAATGATTTATTAACACTGTTTAATAAAATCAATGAAAACGGACAAACCATCATTATGGTTACTCATTCGACATTAGCTGCCAGTCATGCCAGTCGAGTGTTATTTATTAAAGACGGAGAGGTTTTCCATCAAATTTATAAAGGTGATAAAACCAATGAAGAGATGTATCAAAACATTTCCGATACCTTGACATTGTTAACAACAGGTGGTGTTAGCAATGAATAAGCTTTTTTACCCTAGGCTTGCGATTACAAATATAAAAAAGAATAGCAAAACCTATTTTCCTTTTCTGTTGACATGCATTGTAACGATTGCTTTATTTTATGATATATGCTCATTAGCCGGTAACAGTGGCTTGGATTCAATGCCGGGCTCTGCCGAAATGCGAATGATGCTGATGCTTGGTACGTATGTGGTAGGCTTTTTTGCAATTATCTTTTTGTTTTACACAAATAGCTTCTTGATGAAACGTAGAAAAAAAGAATTTGGATTATTTACTATTTTAGGAATGGAAAAACGTCATGTAGCTTTCATCATAGCTTATGAAACATTGATAACGGCATTGATTAGTCTTGTTTTTGGATTTTTGATCGGAATTTCTTTAGATAAGCTTTTATTTATGGCGATAGGAAAGATGTTTGATGCTGATATAACTCTTGGATTTTATATTTCCTCAAGTGCTATGAAATCCTCACTGGTTTTGTTTGGACTTATCTTTTTGTTTATGTATTTGAATTCTATTCGACAAATTAAACTTGCCAATCCAATCGAGCTTCTACATAGTACAGAATATGGAGAAAAAGAGCCTAAATCGAAATGGATCATGACTATTTTAGGAATCGTGTGTTTATTGATTGGATACTATATTTCTTTAACAACCCAAAATCCGATTACAGCGATGATACTATTCTTTTGTGCAGTTATCTTAGTTATTATCGGTACCTATTTGTTATTCACAGCAGGAAGTGTAACGCTATTAAAAGCATTAAAAAAGAATAAACGATATTTCTATCAGCCAACACATTTTATTAGTGTTTCAGGTATGGTTTATCGTATGAAACAAAATGCAGCCGGACTTGCGAATATTTGTGTTTTATCAACAATGGTGTTGGTAATGATTTCTACGACCTTTTGCTTATGGATTGGGATTGATGATTTAATAAAGCAAAGATATCCAAGAGAAGTGATTGCTTATACCCATGCCAATGAAGAGGATATACAAACCATTCGCAAGGTATCGAATCAATTGTTGAAGGAAAAAGGACTTGAAAAAGAAAATGTATTGGATTATAGATATGTTGAATTTTCCGGATATCAGCAAGAACAATTTATTAAAACGGATAGAAATAATACCTATGCCAATATGACAAATGATATTTGTACGGTATTAGTAACAGATTTAGAGGATTTTAATCGTAATATGAATACGCATTACACCCTTGATGATAATGAGATATTGTTGTATGCAAATAGAACAGTATTTGAATATGATGAATTTGAGGTATTTGATTATAAATTTAAAATCAAAGAGCAGGTTGAGGAGTTCATGGGGAATGGCAATTCGGCAGCAAATGTCGCATCAGGATATTTTATCGTTGTAAAAGATGAGGCAATCGTCAATGATATTTATCGACTGCAAAAGGAAGTATATGGAGATTATGCTTCGAACTTATATAATTATTATGGATTTGATATAGATGCATCGGATACTGCAATCGAGGATTATTCTCATACATTGGTGAAAAAGCTAGGAAATGTCGGACTTGAGGGCTATGATGTTGAATGTAGAACAATTAGCTATGCGGGATTTATTGCATTGTACGGAGGATTTTTATTCATCGGTATTTTCTTAAGTATTTTATTTATCATGGCTACAATTTTGATTATTTACTATAAGCAAATTACGGAAGGCTATGAAGATAAAGAACGATTTGAAATCATGCAGAAGGTAGGAATGGATCACAAGCTTGTAAAAAAATCAATCAATTCACAGGTCCTAACGGTATTCTTTTTACCACTAGTTACAGCGGTTATTCATTTGGCATTTGCATTTCCGATTGTAAGTAAGCTGTTATCTATGCTGATGTTATCGGATATTGAGTTATTCATTTATTGCACAGTTGGGTGTATCGGAGTATTTACGATTGTTTATATTTTGATTTATTCAATTACTGCGAAGTCGTATTATTCTATTGTTAAGAGAGATTAAATCTAGTGATTTTACGCTTTAGGAAATTAAATTATAAATATATAAAAAACGAATAGAATGAAACCAGATACTAGAATCTTAACTGGCATTATGTGTCTTTCTGATAGAAAAAATAGTTTTAAGATGATAACTTCTAAATTAGTGAAATAAAAAGAATCTCTCATCTAAATAGTCTTTAGAAAGAGATTCTTTTTTATATTGTAATCACATCATTTATTTTTTAGCCTCATCAGATTGCACAGTATAAATGAATTTTACATCACTTTGAATGTCATTATTAACTTTTGTAAATGTTTTGTATTCGTCTGATAATTGAATTAAACGATCAGCTTTATCACCTGCATTTTTTAGTATCGTAGAAAGAGAGGAAATATTTTGAATACCGTCTTTATCAAATTGCAGCATTCCTTTCTGTAAAGCAACTGCACCATCTGCCAACTTACCGATTGCTTGCTTGATTTGGGTGTTTGCTTGATAAAGTGTATTTGTGGATTGATTCATAAATACAAGTGCATTATTTACTTTTGTACTTCCATCACTTAACTGTTTTGAACCAGCAACAAACTGCTTTAATAGATTAGGAAGATTAGCAGTCTGTTTTTGAATCATAGCTAAGCCTTGTTTTAATTGCTCATTACCTTTACTGAATTCATTGATAGCACTATTTAATCCGCTTATAACACTCTCATTCATTTGTTTAGATAACACATTTAATTCATTCATATCTTGTGCGATTACTGCGAGCTTTGCCTCTAAGATATTCATGCCTTGTGCTAACTGCTGAAGGTTATTGGTAAGCTCTTGGATTTGGGTGTCCAATTGAGCTTTAATATTTTGCAGAGTAGCTTTTTGTTCTTCTTGTGTTTCTTTTGCAATCGCTGTTTCTAGCTGTTGGGAAATTCCTATAAAGGATTGGACACGAGTTTGTAATTGCACCTGTAATTGTTTCATGCTGCTTTGTAAAGCTAGCAGCTCTTGTTGTTGTGTGGTTAAGTCCGTTTGTAAAGCATTTAGCTTTTTATTGATTTCGCTATTTGGATCGCTGCTAACTTCCACACTTTG
The DNA here is from genome assembly GCF_000154285.1 of Amedibacillus dolichus DSM 3991. Taxonomy (GTDB): domain Bacteria; phylum Bacillota_I; class Bacilli_A; order Erysipelotrichales; family Erysipelotrichaceae; genus Amedibacillus; species Amedibacillus dolichus. The sequence continues at coordinate 415,840 of NZ_DS483477.1, forward strand.
CTTTAAAGTCGCAATACCTTGATCCAGTGCTTGTGTTGCACTGCTTAAGGAAGAAAGCTTATCTAACAAAGTAGTAATGGATTGAAAAGATTCGCTTTGCTTTGCTAAAGTTTGAATTCCTTGATCAAGTGTTTGATATTGTTTGGCAAGGGTACCTGTTCCTTCTAACAGCTTAGCGATGCCACTATCAAATTGTCGATAGCTAAAAGATAACTGATTACTTCCTGATGCCAATTCACCGCTGCCATTTACTAATTGGGAAGAAGCGTTTTGTAATGTTTGTAGTTGTGAACTGATGTCATTAAAGCGACTATCGAAATCAAGATCACTTTCTTCTAATAGTTTTGGTGTAGCCATTGCATAGATTGGCAGAGATTCGAATTTTTCGGTGTTATAACGAATGGTGATTGTATCAAAATCTTTTAACAATGCATTCTTATCAAGGCTTTCATATAACCCGGGAGCTGCTACTGCAACGATTGCATTGCTTTTACCATTGGAGACAACTTTTCCGTTTGTTACCTGTATTTCACTATTGCCATCGGTTGGTAAAACAGAAGCAAGTGTTACAACAAAGGGAGTATATAAATCTTCATGTTTATCTAAGTTTTCTAAATGAATTTTGATTTCGACAGTACCTTTCTTTCCTTTTAGTTTTTGAGGAGTTATTGACTCTCCATTTAAGGAATAGCTAATGTTCATTTTTATAGGTAATTCTTTAGAAGAGGTACCTTCATAATAAATGTCATGTCCTTGGTTATCCCAAACAAGAGTTTCACCATTTTGTTTGAAGTTTTCATCACCATTCACATTTTGAATGTTTTTAAGATTGCTGATATCACGAATTTGTTTTTCACCATCGGCCTTTAGCTGATCTCCGACAATGACTTCTTTTAAAGATCCGTTTTCGTGTAATGTTATATATACGGTTTCATCTTTTTCATAAGCATATACCGGTGTTATAAGACTGCCTGCCATACCTGCACATAAGGATAATGTTATAAGTGTTTTATATTGCTTTTTCATGCTTGTTTACCTCCTTTAAAACCCTTGGTTGTTTTTAATACAATTTTATCAAATACGATTAACAACGCTGGTAAAATAATCATAACGGTGCCCATAGAAATGATTGCTCCTCTGGATAATAGGGTACAAATAGATGCAATCATATCCAATTTTGAAATAAAGCCTACACCACAGGTTGCTGCAAAGAAACAAAGCGCACTGACAAAGATAGAATCACAGCTTTCCTTTAAGGCATCGCCAACCGCTTGCTTTTTCTCCACGCCGCTTTTTCGTAAATTTAAATAATTGTTCGTTAATAAAATAGCATAATCAATCGTAGCGCCTAACTGAATGGTGCCTATAACGATGGAAGCGATGAATGGTAGTGTCGTTCCTAAATAAAAGGAAATCGCCATATTTGCCATAATCGCAAATTCAATAACCGCAACTAAGATAATCGGTAATAAGAAGGATTTTAAAACAAAAATCATAATAATCAGGATTACCGCGATTGAAATAGAATTTACAACTTGGAAATCATGATCGGCAATTTCTACCATATCCTTCATCAATGCACCTTCACCGGCAACGATGCCATGAGCATCATAGCGTTTTACGATTTTATTAACCTCATCAATCTGAGCATTTAATTCATTGGTGGCAGTTTCATAAGTGGAATTGATTAAGATTGCTTGATAATCTCCGTTTTGATAGATGCTTCGAATGGATTGCGGAAGCATGCTTTCACTAATTCCATATTCAGAGAATAAAGCACTGCTTAATGTCATATCAATACCATCTAGTGCATTTAGCTCCTTACTTAATTGTTCGATTTCAGAAGGCTTTAAGGAATCATCTACTAAAATGATTGATGGGCTGACAATATGATAGGTTTCTTTTAATTCTTCATTGGCTATACTTGAGGAAAGATCATCGGGTAGTGATTTATTTAAATTGTAATATACCTCTGTATTGGCATTTCCATAAAGTGCAGGAACACATAAAATTATAAATACCAACAGAATTTTACGGTAATGTTTAACAGTAAAATCACTGATACGCGAAATAGAAGGCAGCCATTTTACATGTGCTGTTTTTTGTAATAGGGGATCAAACAGTAATAAATATGCCGGGAAAATGACAAGTACACTGAAGATTCCGAAAATAACACCCTTCGCCATAACAAGTCCGATATCAGCTCCTAAGGTTAAGGACATCGTACAAAGCGTTAGAAAACCGGCAATAGTAGTAAAGGAACTGCCTGCAACCGATAAGGTGGTTTCCTGAATGGCAGCACTCATAGCTTCGTTGTTTGTTGCGTACAATTGCTTTGATTTTTCATATTTGTGATAAAGAAAAATCGAAAAATCGGTTGTAACACCCAATTGCAAAACGGCACTGATAGCTTTGGTAATATAGGAAATTTCTCCTAGAAAATAATTTGTTCCCATATTATAAAGAATAGCTAAACCGATATTTCCTAATAGTAACAAAGGGGCAAGCCAAGAATCTAAGGAAAGCATTAAAACAATCAGGCATAAGACAACCGCAGCAGCGATGTAAATCAAGATTTCCTGATCTGCAATTTGCTGTGTATCAAGTACCATGGCAGACATTCCGCCGATTTTACAATGTTTGTCGGTTATAGAACGCATTTGCTCTACGGCTGCCAAGGTTTCATCAGATGAGATGGAATCGTGGAAGGTAACAAGCATGAGCTGAGAATCTCCCTTACTTACCTTTTCCGCAATGTTTTCCGGAAGCATTTGAATAGGGAAGGTGGTACCGGTAATATCACTGACGGATATTGCTTTTTCTACTCCTTCAATCGTTTTGAATTCTTCCTCTAAGGCAAGAATTTCTTTGGGTTTCATTCCATCAACAATTACTGTTGAAAAGGAACCCATATTGAAATCTTCTGTTAGAATATCCTGACCTTTCATTGTTTCGATATCATCTGGTAAATAGACAAGGATATCATAGTTGATTTTTGTTGCTTGCATGCCAAGTACAGCGGGAATTAGAGCAAACAGGCTGCACAAGACAATGAATAACTTATGTTTACAAATAAAAGATGCAACTTTTTTCATTCTTCTCCTCCTTTTCTGACCATTGGTCATTAGGTATTCTATTACTAAAATGACCAATAGTCAATAGTCTACTCATATAAAATTGACGATACGTCATTTATGTGATAAAGTTAGCATAAAGTAGGGTGATAAAGCTATGTTAGAAAAAGAAGAAAAAACTAAAGTAAGTTTAAAAAAGGAGGATAAAAAGCAGCGATTATTAGATGCAGCATATCATTTATTTGTAGAAAAAGGGTTTCGAGATACAACAATTCAAAATATTGTCGATTATGCCGGTGTTGCAAAGGGGACATTTTATTTATATTTTAAAGATCGCTATGATATTCAAGAGCATGTCATTGCCGCACAGGCATATCAATTATTCCAGCATGCCATTGAAGCAATTGCAATACAATGTCCGGATAGGTTTGAAGATCGTGTGATTATGGCAGTCGATCATATTATTGATGAATTGATGGAAAATCGTGATTTATTGCATTTAATACGTAAAAATCTTTCAGCAGGGTTATTTGAACCTAAATTGGTACGATTGTTAGAGACACAAAATTCTGAATTCATTAAGGTGTTTGAACAGGATTGTAAAGCTTCGAATATTCCTATCTCAAATCCTCAGCTTATGCTGTTTATGATTATCGAATTGGCAGGTTCTTCTTGTTATAACTGTATCTTGCATGGACAGCCGATGGATATTATGGAGTATAAACCGTATTTATACAAAGCGATTAAAGCAATATTACATATGGAGGAATTATAAGAATTTTATAAATTGATTATTATGAAGAGGGTGCTGAATCAGTAATTACTGTTCCAGGTAAACCTGAGTGTTAGACTTGTAGTATGTTTAATTTGGCAATATATGATAATCCTAAATACGATCAATTGATAAATACAAAGAATTATATGAGAGTTTGGAGTTTTCATGAAAACTATTTTCTACAAAAAGCACATATTAAATTTAAAACGCTAGGTGGAAAAAATATACCGTTAAATTATCTTTTGCTTTGTAAAGAATGTCATCAAGAGAGTTGCGATTTTGATGATCGTTATTTTTATGCTTATATTTGCTATATGAGAAAAAACAAATATAAGATTATTGAAAAACGAAATAGACGATTTATGCAAGCAATCTATGAAATAGTATATCAGATGAATAAAAAATATACCGACAATAGATAAAGGTGTTGAAAAATTATCTTTAAACGTTAAAAAAGGGATTGCATATTAGTAATTTTTCTTTACACACATGTGCTGTAGGGATTGTAGATGGTATGAAAAAGCTAGATTTAAAACAATTATCAAAAGAGGAGTTTGTGAAAATGAAGTCTGAATTTTCTGAATACAATATTTGTGTTGATTTCTGAAAAATCTTTAGTAGAGAACTGGAATTTTCTACTTTTTTCATTTGGAAATGAGATTCTAGCCAGTTGATATAATGATGAGACTAATTTTATACTACCAATCAATATGATAAGAATTAAAGTGTGGTTTCATCAATATGTAAATAGGGTTTATACCTAATCTACTATAAAAGTAAAATCTGTTTTTCTTAAAACTACTGTATGCTATCTGCGAATATGGTATAAGAAAACACATATCATCTTTTCGTTATGTTTTTAGAAAAACAGAAAATAATTCTTTATTCTTATGTGGGTGAAATGTTATAATACTTTTGATATGTGGTTTTGTAAAGAAATCACAAATGGAAAGGAAAGGTGAACAAAATGTCATTGTTTAAAGGACCAATGCGCCAGCACATCGAAGGCTTTAAAGGACTGACAAACAAAAAAGACGTTCTGGAAGTTCAGCCTGGAAAGGAAGTTTGTATTCCTTTGGTATGTGGTGCTGTAACTAACATTGATATTCTTGTCAAAGAAGGCGACCATGTTTGTATCGGCACAAAGATCGCACAGTGCAATGAAGGTAACGTGGTTCCGATTTATGCAAGTGTTTCCGGTACGGTAAAGGGAACAAAGAAACTTATGCATGCTTCTCTTCGTCCGCAGGAGCATTTGGTGATTGAAAACGATGGAAAGTATGAGAAGATCCAATCGTTTGAACCGGTAGATTATGAAACTGCCGATCGTGAAAGCTTGATTGATTTCATGATGAATGCCGGTATTATCGGCTTAGGTGGTGCAGGTTTTCCGTCTTATGTAAAATATAAATTTGCAAAAGATGTGAAAATGCTGATTATCAATGCGGTAGAATGTGAACCGTTTATTACAGCGGATTATCGCACGATTCAGGAAAATGTGAAGGAATTTCGCACCGGTGTTCTTGCAATGCGAAAAATGGCAATGGCAAAGGAAGTGTCGATTGCTATTAAAAAGACGCATCAGGATTTGATCGATTTTGTAAATGAAGCCTTTAAAAACGATGAAGGTGTTAAGGCAGTAGGTGTTCCTGATGTATATCCGATGGGTTGGGAGCGTGTGCTTGTTCGTGAGCTGCTGCATAAGGAATATGAGAAATTGCCTATTGAGGTAGGTGCAATCGTGAATAATGCAGAAACGGCAATCGCCTTTGGTGAGGCATTGCTGTATGGACAAGCAATTACACATCGTATTTTAACGGTCAGCGGGCATGGCGTAAAAGAACCGCAGAACGTAAAGGTTCCTGTTGGTGTTGCGGCAAGTGAAGTCGTTGCGGCATGCGGTGGCTATGCTTTTGATGAAGTGAAGCTGATTGCCGGTGGACCGATGATGGGAAAAACGATCGTGAATGATCAGTTTGTGATCGATCGTAACATGAATGCTTTAACGGTTTTGGAAAATAAACCATACGACAGCATTTCTTGCTTGCGTTGTGGGCAGTGTAGCGATCATTGTCCGGCAGGACTTCAGCCGGTTCGTATTGCACAGGCAGTGAAAACGAACGATAAGAGTGCAATGGAGCGTTTGTGTGCGATGGATTGTATCGAATGTGGTCTTTGTACCTATATTTGTCCATCACGCTTAGATGTTACGGAAAATGTACGTAAAGCGAAACGCCAGTTGGCAATGGCAAAGAAGTAAGGGAGGTTAAAGCATGAAATATATCTTTAATGTATCGCCGAACTTACGCCAGAAGCAAAGCACTCAAAAAATTATGCTGGAGCTGACGATTGCATTGCTAATCGTATTTGGTTTCTCTTTAGCATATTATTTTCAAGCCTATGGCATGGATTATGTTATACGTGCACTTGTTTTAATGGCATGTTCGGTTTTGACAGCACTTGTAACGGAGGTGGCATTTGCCTTCTTCATGAAAAAAGGTGTAAAATTTGATTTGAAGTATGTAGGAAAATTTTTAAATAGCAGCTTTGGGTGGATTACCGCTATTATCCTTGTATTGATGACACCGATCAGTATTCGCCCATTTGCGTTGATTGTTTCTACATTCTTGTGTATTCTATTCGGAAAGCTGTTGTTTGGCGGATTCGGTAACAATATCTTTAACCCGGCAGCAGTCGGAAGAGCAATTATTTTTGCGACTTTTATGGGAGCTACTACCGATGTTGTTACAACGGCAACACCGACTACTACGATTGCGACAGAATTTAACTGGCTTGTATTGGACAGTGATTTGATTACGGAAATGATGGACGCAATCGGCGGCTTGGGTACTTTATTTACCGGTTGGTATCCCGGGGCACTTGGAGAAACGAGTGCTTTATTGATTTTGATTCTAGGAGTTATCTTAGCAATTCGCAAGGTTATTGATTGGCGTATACCTACGATTTATTTGGGAAGCATTTTTGTTTTAACAGCAGCCATTGCGTTGTTTAGAGGAGTTGGAAGCTATGGAAATCTTCCTGGTTTTATTTGGTATCCACTTGTTCATGTTTTAACCGGTGGTGTCGTATTCGGTGCGGTGTTTATGCTGACCGATCCGGTTACTTCGCCAACGAGTGCGCAAGGTAAAACGATCTTTGCTTTGGGTGCTGCGATCATTACTGTTTTGATTCGTATTAAGGCAAATCTTCCGGAAGGTTGCTTATACTCTATTTTAATGATGAATATGCTGACACCGATGATTGAAAGAGCGCTTGACGGTAAGCAATTGGCTCTTCGCAAGAAAGCTGCTTTCATGTTCGGTGGTGTAGCGATTGTTGGATTAGGAAGTGTTTTGCTTGCCGCAAGTGCGGTGCAGGCAAAGGAGCCGGATCCAAAAGTATTTGTCGCAACCAGTGATGCGGAAACACAAAAATTCGATGCGCGTATTGATGCAAGCGTAGATAATGGTGATGGTACGACAACCTTTACGGTTGCGGCACAAGGTTACCATAGTCTTGAGGACGCAAGTCAATACAATATTTTTGAAATCATTGTGAATACAGAAAATAAAACAATTGTTTCTGTGAAACCGACAACGATCGTTGATACGGAGTATGTCGGAGATAAGATTTTAGATGAAGGATTCCTTGCTCAATTCAACGGACTTGATTTGAGTGCAGATGTCAGTGTAGAAAGAAATGATGCTGTAACAGGTGCTACCTATTCTGCACGTTCCACTGTACGTGCTGTTCAGGAAGTACGCAGTGCATTAGGATATTAGGAGGTAAGAAGCATGAAAAAGATTATTCATTTAACTGTATTCTTAGCTCTGATTGCCGGATTGGCAGGTGCTGCATTGGGCTTTGCGAACAATATGACAGCACCGGTTATTGCTGCAAATGACCTAAAGGCTGAGGAAGAAACCTTGCGTGTTATTTATCCTGATGGAGAATTTGAAATTGTCGATCAGGGAGTCAGTGATACCATTGAAAAGATTTTTAGGGTTGATGGGAAAAACTATATCTTTAAAATGAAGGTAAGCGGATATAAGGACGGAACCAGCTTTTTAGTTGCCTTAAATGATGATGGTACGATTTATGACTATGTTGCGATCAGCAACGGAGATACCAACGGTATTGGTAGCAAGGTTACTGAAGATGATTTCCGTAATACCTTAAAAGGTGCTGATGCGACAAGCGATGAGCTATTAGACGATACGATTGCCGGTGCTACGGTTTCCAGTAAGCCGGTACTGGAGGGTATCAAAGAAGCTGCAGATTATCAAGTAGACAGTTTAAAGTAAGGGGAGGAATGAAATATGAATCGTAAAGAAAATTTTACTGCAGGTTTCATTCGTGAAAACCCTGTATTCTCATTATACTTAGGATTGTGTTCAACACTTGCGATCACAACCTCATTGAACAATGCGATTGGTATGGGTGTTGCCGTTATCATCGTATTGATTATGTCCAATGTTATTATTTCCTTAGTTCGTAACATTACACCTAATGAAATTCGTATTCCGGTGTATATTGTTATCATTGCAACTTTGGTAAAGGTTATTCAGATGCTGATCAAGGCGTATGCACCTAGCTTGGATAGTGCTCTTGGTGTATTTATTCCTTTGATTGTAGTAAACTGTATTATCCTTGGCCGTGCTGAAGCATTTGCCAGCAAGAACGGTGTCTTTGATTCCGCACTTGATGGACTTGGTATGGGACTTGGTTATACAGCCAGCATTATTTTGATGTCTTTGATTCGTCAAGTCATTGCTACCGGTGTGATTAGCTTTAATAATCCATTCGATGCGGCACAGACATTCTTCTCCTTCCGTATTATTCCGGAGGATTTCACGATTTCAATGTTTACTCAGCCATTTGGTGCTTTTGTTACCTTTGCATGTTTGGCCGCAGGACTTTCTGCCTATAAAACACATAAGGAAAATAAAGCAAAACAGCTGGAAAAGGAGGCGAAATAATCCATGAATTGGTCAGAATTATTTGTCATGTTGATTACGTTTGTCTTTATTAACAACGTTGTATTAAATCAGTTTTTAGGTATGTGTCCGTTTATGGGGGTTTCCAAGAAAAGCAGTTCTGCTCTTGGTATGGGAGCAGCGGTAACCTTTGTTATCGTAGCTGCAAGTATTGTTACCTATGGACTATATTATCAAGTATTAGAACCACTTGGCTTGGAGTACATGGATCTGATTACCTTTATCCTTGTCATTGCGGCTTTAGTTCAGCTCGTAGAAATGATCATCAAAAAGCTAAGTCCTGCATTGTATAAAGCACTTGGTGTGTATTTGCCACTAATTACTACCAACTGTGTGGTATTGAATGTAACGTTAAATAACATCAGTGCAAAATACAATTTTATTGAAATGCTGACATATTCGATTGCAATTCCGGTTGGCTTTACTTTGGTATTATATATTTTCTCAACTATTCGCGAAAGACTAGATGCGGCGAATACTCCGGCTTCTTGGAGAGGCAACCCGATTGCTTTGATTGTTGCAGCGATCATGGCGCTGGCATTCAGCGGTTTGATGGGCTTGGTGTAATATGAACTTTGTTATGCCGGTTGTGTATCTTGGAATTTTAGGCGGTGTGTATGCGCTTGTCTATTATTTGAATCACAAGACACCACTTCCAAAGGGCTGTGAAAATTTAAAGGCAGAGTGCTCAGGGTGCCATGATAAATCCTGTTGCAATCACCCTGCACATGATCAATAGGAAAGGGGACTTGTATAATGACTATTATAACTGCTGTCGTTATGATGCTTGTACTAGGTGCTATTCTCGGTTTGGGTTTAGGTATTGCCGATCGTTTCTTAGCAGTAGAAACAGATGAGCGTGTTGAAAAAGTAAGCAGTATGCTTCCAAACTATAACTGCGGTGGCTGTGGCTATGCCGGTTGCTCCGGTTTAGCAGAAGCTCTTGTCAATGGCGAAATTACGGTCGTAGGTACTTGTAAGCCATGTAAGGCAGATCAAAAAGCAGCAATTGCTGAGTATTTGAATACGACACCGGGACCAGACGGAAAATGTCTGAAGGTAAAGGCATAATTGCTTGGGCTGTGGATTTATCCATGGCTCTTTTTCTTTATTCATAATTGAAAGAGGAAGCAAATTCTTATATACTTAAGACATGGAACAAAAATTGCTATTAAAGCCGGATATTAAACAAAAATCAAATTTTCATTCTGCTAGAGAACAGGCGCTTCAGATTTTGCAAATGAATCAACAGGATTTACAGATGTATATTCGAGAACAAGCTGATCACAATCCGTTTTTGGTGATGAATACGATTGGAGAGGACAGCGATATATTTGATGTATACTCTCCGAAGCAAAGCTTAAGCGATACTTTGTACGATCAACTATGCTATATCGAGAAGCCCTACAAAGAGGAGATTGTGGATTATTTGCTTTCTCGACTCAATAGTAATGGGTATTTCAAGATTAGCCTTGAGCAGCTTATTTTAGGAAGTTGTTTTTCGCAGAAAGAGATCATAGAAACAATCGCTGTTTTACAGCGCTTAGAACCGATTGGTTGTTTTTGCTTTAACTTAAAGGAAAGCTTGCAAATCCAATGTGAGATGCATGAGGAGGCTTGCAGTGAAACCGGATATATTTTATGTGATTATTTAGAGGATTTGGCGTTTCATCGCTTTGCACAGGTGGAAGTGAAAACAGGTCTTTCTTTAGAAGAAATCGAAGAAGGCTTTGCTTTTATTCAAGGACTGAATCCTAAGCCTGCTTCAAATTATGCAACACAATCGGCCGTAATTCTTCCGGAAATCAGAGTTAAGCTTGTACAAGGACATTTGGTATTGGAAACAGTGCAGGAGATATTTCGTTTGCAGTTGGAAGAAGATATGGGGACACATCATGAATATTTAAAAAGACAGCGTAAGGAAGCTACGCTGATTATGAATAGTATTCAAAAACGAAAGATGACCATAATGCAGATCATGGAGTTTTTGGTGGATAAACAAAAGGCTTTCTTTTTAGAAAAGAAACCATTATGCTATTGCACTTTACAAGATGTCAGTAAAGCATGTGGTTTGCATGTTTCAACGATTTCAAGAGCTATTCAAAACAAAAGCTTTGAGTTTCAAAATAATTATTATCCGATTAAATATTTACTTGTGCATGGTGGTGATAAAGCTCATCACAGCCAAGAAATCAAAAGCAGAATCAAAGCATTGATTGATAATGAGGATAAGCAGCGTCCATATAGTGATGAGCGTTTGCGAAAGCTTTTAGAAAAGGAAGGTATTCGGATTTCCAGACGTACGGTTAGCAAGTATCGCGAGGCTTGCTTACTTTTTAACGCATCGCAAAGAAAACAAAGAGAGGGAAGCTAATGAAAGCGGAAATTAAACTTATACGGGTTGATAATCGATTGGTTCACGGACAGGTAGGAATGTCTTGGACTAATTCTTTAGATGTAGATACGATTGTTGTAATTGATGATGAGGGAGTGAATGATATTTTCTCTCAAAAGTTAATGATGAGTATTGCTAAGGCAGCCGATGTACAGCTGCGCTTTTATAGCATCGAGGATTTCATGGAGGTTATTTTTAAAAACGAAAGCAGTCAAAAGTTGTTTATTGTTGTAAAAACCATTCAGATTGCTAAGCAGTTGGCACAGCGAGGACTACCTGCCCAACGCTTGAATTTGGGGAATATTCATTATGAGCGAGGACGAATGCCATTTAATAAAAAGGTGTATTTAACCAAAGAAGATGTTGAAGATTTAAACTATTTGAATCAAAAGGGGTACTCTGTCTTTTATCAAGATGTTCCGGGCTCACCGATTGAAAAGATTGAAGAATTGCACTATGAAAGCTTGATAAGGAGGTAGAATATGGATATTCGTGAGCAGCTTTTAAATGAATTACAGAAACGTTGTAGGGAGCATGGCTTAGAGGAAAACGAGATTTTTACGGCAGCTTCTTTGAGTGAAACCTTACAGCTAAGTCGTAATACCGTATCGCAATACTTAAATGAATTTGTTAAAAAGGGCGTGCTTGTGAAAATCAATTCTCGTCCGGTATATTTTTTTGATAAGAAAAGTATGGAAACAGTATGGGATACTACCATAACTCAAAATATCTTTTCATCATTTGAAGAATTGGAAGCCTCTAGAGAAAAAGATTTTGAAAAATTAATTGGTTATCAGGGTTCTTTGCAAACAGTTGTGGAGCATTGCAAGGCAGCTGTTTCTTATCCTGATAACGGACTTCCGGTTTTATTGTATGGAGCTACGGGAAGTGGAAAAAGCTTTTTAGCAGCACTTACCTACCAGTATGCATTGCATCACAAGATTGTAAAATCACCTGCAAAATTCATTACAGTGAATTGTGCGGAATATGCGAACAATCCCGAGCTTTTAACAGCGAATCTATTTGGCTATGTAAAAGGTGCCTATACTGGTGCAGAGGAAAATCAAGAGGGCTTATTAAGCTTAGCGAATGAAGGTGTATTGTTTTTAGATGAAGTACATTGTTTAGAAGCAAAGTGTCAAGAAAAGCTATTCCAATATATGGATAAAGGAATTTATCATAAGGTTGGAGATAATGAAAAGTGGTATCGCTCCAACTGTCGTTTGATTTTTGCTACGACGGAAAATCCACAAACCACATTATTGAAAACATTGCTTAGAAGAATACCGATTACAGTTGTTGTTCCTAGTTTAAAGGAGCGCCCATTACAAGAAAAGCGTGAACTTATTTATTCAATGTTTATGAATGAAAAAAAACGAATCCAAAAGGATATCTTTATTTCCAATTTAGTATTTCAAACTCTATTGGATTTTACCTTTGTAGGAAATGTCGGAGAAATGGAAAATTCCATAAAGGCAATCTGTGCCGGAGTTTTCGTGAAAAAGGAACAAGACGCACTTAATATTCATTTTCTTGATTTACCGTCTTATTTCTTTAAAACGATGAAATCCGTACAGATGAAAACATACGATCGAGAAAGCGAAACGATGCTTCCAATTGAGGAATTGCATGGAACAAAAAAAGCGGCTACTCCGTTGTTGTTGCTATATGAACGGATTTTAGGTGTGCATAAGAAAAATGATGATTTTTTACAAGGGATTGAACGCTGTCGTTTATTGATTCAAAACTTCATTGATTATATGTTCTTTAAGGAAAAATACAATGTTGTAAGCTCCAATGAGGATTTTCTTTTAAAGATGCTAGATAAGATCTATTCTATTATCATGAATAAATATTCTTTGGCAGTATCGAATAATCAAATAAAAATCTATTCTAAGTTTTTCGTTGAATATACGAAAAATGTAACCGATGCAAAGATTTGGATTGCAATGCACCAAGAAGAAGTTACCTTGTTTCATAATAATTTACAGGATTATTATCCAAGAGCATATCGCATAGCAAATGAAGTCGTAGAAAATGTAGAATTGAATCTTGATGTAGAATTAGATGAAATGATTGTAATTATTTTAACATTATCCTTTATTGATATTGATCAGGATACCAATAATGGCCGCATCGGTTTGATTTTATGTCATGGGTATTCCACTGCTAGTTCGATTTCTGATACTGCCAATCACATGCTTGGTTCTCATGTATTTGATGGTATTGATATGGAGCTTAGGATATCAATTGATAAGATCGTTCAGTTGGTAGATGATTATTTAAAACAAAAAGCACCGATACAAGAGCTGATGCTTTTGGTTGATATGGGAAGCTTGGAAAAAATTTACGAGAAGTTAGCGCCTTTATCGGATTGCAATATCGGTTTGATTAATCGTGTATCTACTGCTACGGCATTGGAAGCCGGAAATATGATGAAACAGGGAAGAAATGTCAAAGCCATTTTGGAGGCTTTAAAAAATAATAATGTGATTTCTACTCATTTTATCGAAGGAAAGAAGCGAAAGGAAGCTATTTTAACTGTTTGTGCAACCGGATTTGGTACGGCAAAGAAAATCAGTGAATTGATTATTACCTCGCTTCCTCGTACGATTGAGCTGGAGGTCATTCCTTACGATTATCAATCCCTTTTGGAAAATGGATTAGAGGATATGATTTTTTCGGAATATAACGTGCAGCTTATGGTAGGAACACTTGATCCTGAGGTCAAAGGCATTCCTTATATGGCGATGGAAAGTATTATGACAAATGATGAGGCACAGGAACTTTATCAGCTGATTGGAAAGTATCTAGATGCAAATGAACTGGAACAATTTAGTAAAAATATCATGAAGAACTTTACGCTTTCCAATATTGTAAATCATTTGACGATTTTGAATGCGGAAAAGGTGATGGAGGACGTAGAAGATATTGTAACGGATTTGGAAGAACTGCTGGAAAAGAAGCTTTCGCCAACAACCAAGGTAGGTTTGTACGTGCATATCAGCTGTTTGATTGAGCGTATGATTTTACGCCAAGAGATTACCACGGTGGAGGGCTTTGATGCACTTTTAGGAGAACATGGGGATATTATCATGAAAATGAAACATGTATTTAGTGGCGTAGAAATGCGTTATAGTGTCGAAGTTCCGTATCCGGAAATGTATTATATATTAAATTATTTTAAAATTAGCGACAATTAATTGCGATAAAGTGTGCTCGACAGAAGTTGGCATACTTTTTGCTATATATAGGTTGTCAGGAGGTGGAAGTATGCCAAACATTTTATTAACAAGAATAGACAATCGTTTGGTACATGGACAGGTTGGGGTTACCTGGACAAAAACGATTGGCGCAAATCTTATTGTGGTAGCTGACGATGCTGTTGCACAGGACAAGATGCAGCAGTCCTTGATGACGGTTACCGCAAAATCATCAGGTGCCGGTGTGCGTTTCTTTTCCGTTGAAAAAACAGCGGCAATTATCGGAAATGCTGCTCCGGAACAGAAAATCTTTATCGTCTGCAAAACTCCAAAGGAGGTACGTCGTCTTGTAGAGCTTGGTGTTGAGTTAAAGGACATCAATGTAGGGAATATGCATTTCTCTGAAGGGAAAAGACCTCTTTCCAAAAAAGTATATGTAGATGATGCAGATATGGAAGATTTGCAATTCTTAGCAGCTAAGGGTTTGAATGTATATATTCAAGATGTACCCGGAGATTCTAAAATAACTATTTAATTGAAAAGGAGATGAAAAAATATGGAGATTACGTTAATACAAGGACTCATGCTGTCCGTTATGGCGGTCATTGTAGGCCTTGATTTCTTTCTAGAAGCGTTCTTCATTTTCCGTCCGTTGATTGTTTCAACCTTGACGGGATTGATTTTAGGAGAGCTGGAAACTGGTTTAAAGGTTGGAGCTCTTATCGAATTAGCATTTGCAGGTTTAACACCTGCCGGTGGAACACAGCCACCAAACCCGGTATTTGCAGGCTTAATGGGCACAGTATTGGCACATACAACCGGTGCTTCTCCAGAAGCGGCTTTGGGATTGTGTTTACCATTTTCATTTTTAGGTCAGTATGTTATTCTATTCTATTATTCTGCCTTCTCTTTCTTTATGGGAAAAGCCGATAAAGCGGCAGCTGAAGCGGATACCAAAGCACTTGCACGTATTAACTATACAACGATGGCTATTGTTTCATTAAGCTATGGATTGTTGGCATTCCTATGTACGTATGTTGCTCAGCAACCAATGATCAGCTTTGTCAATGCACTTCCGGAGGTTATTACACATGGTTTGGAGGTAGCAGGTAATATCTTGCCTGCTGTTGGTTTTGCAATGCTGCTGCGTGTTATGATGAAAGCAAAATACGCACCTTATTTTATTGCAGGTTTCTTAATGGCTTGCTTCTGCACAATGCCGAATTTACTGCCGGTTGCATTACTTGGTGCAATCTTTGCACTTATTGACTTCTTCTCTGCGAAACAACGTAAAGAAGAAATTGCTGAAGCACTTGCAAATGCAGATGTAAATGGAGGAGGTAACTCAAATGTCGGAATCTAAAAAGCTAACTAAAAAAGATATAACGATGCTGGGACTTCGTTCTTCCTTTTTACAAGCATCTTTTAACTATGAACGTATGCAGGCCGGTGGATTTACATGGGCAATGCTTCCATTATTGGAAAAGATACATGGTAATGATAAAGAAGGTTTGTCTGAAGCAATGAGTGATAACCTTGAATTTATCAACACACACCCTAATCTAGTGGGCTTCTTGATGGGACTTATGATGTCATTGGAAGAAGGAGGCAAAGAAAATCACGGAGCTATCAAGGGCTTGAAGCTTGCATTATTTGGTCCGATTGCCGGTATCGGCGATGCGATTTTCTGGTTTACGATTCTTCCAATCGTTGCAGGAATTTCTTGTTCCTTTGCATCACAGGGTTCTGTTTTAGGACCGATCATTTTCTTTCTAACCTATGTTGTGATTTGGGTACTTCGTATCGTATGGACACATTTGGGGTATAACTTAGGTACAAAATCAATTGATATTATTACGGAGAACTCAGAAACGATTGCAAACTCTGCAACTATTCTTGGAATAACCGTTATCGGTGCATTGATCGCAAGCTATGTAAAGATCAATCTGTTGCCGGTTATTAAGGTTGATGGCGGTATTGAGGTTGCATTACAAGCTGACTTCTTCGATCGTATCTTCCCAAATCTATTGCCAATGTGTGTAACTCTACTGTTGTTTTATCTACTAAAGAAAAAGCAAGTAAATCCGGTTGTATTGATCATTGGTATCATTGTATTATCAATCCTTGGATCTTGGGTAGGATTGTTATAAAAGTATACAAAGGGATTGAGCGAATGTATCGATCCCTTTCGTTATATGGAGGATATCAATTATGATAAAGGCAGTATTCTTTGATATAGATGGCACCTTGCTTTCCTTAAAAGACAATAGCTTTCCTGATAGTGCTCGTTTTGCGCTAACGCAGCTAAAGAAAAAAGGAATAAAAATTTTTATCGCTACTGGCAGACATTTGTCGGAAATGAAGTCTTTGGCGATTATGGAACTTCCTTTTGACGGATATGTGTTGTTAAACGGGCAGCTTTGTTTAGACGCAAATAAAAAAGTTTTATGCTCTTACCCGATTTTTCAAGAGGACAAGCATATACTTGTTGAGCTTTATGAGAAAAAGGACATTCCTATTATTTTTGTTGAGCAGGAAAGCCTCTATATCAATATGTCCAATGAGATAGTAGAGGCAGCTCAAAGAACCATCGCTTTGCCAATTCCTCCGATTGCTGCTTATAGTGGAAATCCTATTTATCAAGCGACAGCTTTTGTAAACAAAACGGAATGTGAACAAATCATGAAGCATCTTCCACATTGTAAAATGATGCGTTGGAATGATGTTGGTGTTGATATTATATCCAATCAAGGTGGTAAGGCAATCGGAATGGCACAAATTTTAAAACATTATCATTTACAAAGAGATGAGATTATGGCCTTTGGAGATAATGAGAATGATATGGATATGTTAGCCTTTGCAGGTCTAGGCATTGCTATGGGAAATGCTTTGGATATTGTGAAGAAGGTTAGCGATGATGTTACGGATACCGTAGATGAGGACGGTATTTATCACGCTTTACAAAAATATCAGCTGCTTTAACCCTTTCTAAGCTGATAAACGCTAAAAATCTAAGTGCTCTTTTTTGCTTATAAGGGCTGTAATAGTGAAAACAAGACATGAAAATGCAAATTACTTTTGATGTCTTGTTTTGCTTGTATGGGGATATGGAAAATAAAAGGATAGGTAAAAGATATTTGAAAATATAGGATAAGCAATCATACAGTTTATGTATAGACTAGGACTTTTCGCTGTCTTTTCTTGCTGTACATTCGCTTAGAAGATGCACCAAACACGAAAATATTTGTTATAATGAAAGCAAGCAAAGTGTAGGAACTCGCAGCATCGGCTGTTACCGGTGTAGGAGCAAAGTGTTATTTCGATTTCTTATATACAGAGGTGAGGTTATGCTTGATCAGAAAACTTTTTTTGTTGTTCGTGCTTGGAGAAGCAATGTTTACTTTTTAAATAGGAAGCATACAGCAGCTTTTATGGAATTTTTTGGCAGTGTCGTACAAGCTTGTATAGTACGCTGTCATCAGTTTAAAAAGCTTTCCGGTATCGGAAATAAAGTGTTTGTAAAAATAACTCATGGGATATTTGCGCAAAGCTTAGAAACGAATACGGTAAGTAGATTGGAGCTTTGTGTATGAAACGCGTTCTTGTTTTCGGCGGCGGAGGAAGTAAGGGAGCCTATGAAATCGGTGTTTGGAAAGCCTTAGACGAATTGGGATTACATTTTGATGCCGTATGTGGAACAAGCATCGGCGCTTTGATTGGAACTATGTATGTGCAGCAGGATTACGATAAGCTTGTTGAACTATGGGAGAAGATTGATGTAGAAGATGTGATTGCCAGTGGGATAAATTTGGATTTCGATATGGACTTGCTCATGTCGCAAAAGGGAAAATATAAGGAGCTATTAGCTGGATATGTACAGCATAAGGGTGCTGATATTCGTCCCTTCAAAGAAATGCTTACCAAGCTTTTTGATGCAGATAAATTCTTTTCCAGTGATATTGATTTTGCTTGCATGTGTGTTAATGTAACAAAGCGTAAGGCTCAAAGAGTCTTTAAGAAGGATATGGACGCAGATAATGGAGTAGATTGGTTGTTGGCAAGCAGTGCTTGCTTTCCGGCTTTTCCGATGCATATTATCAAAGAGGAAAAGTATATTGATGGAGGGTATTCCTCTAATGTTCCGATTTCCTTGGCGAAAGCAATGCATGCAGATATGATCGTGGCAGTAGATTTGAAGTATGAGCCAAAGAAACGTCATAAATCTACAAAGTATTTGATGTATATACAGCCACATGTTCCACTAGGTTCTTTTTTGTATTTTGATCAGACGCGTATTTTGCGCAACCGAACCCTTGGTTATCTTGATACTATGAAAGCTTTTCAACGTTATGAAGGTACCATTTATACCTTTTACCATGAAGAAAAGCTATTGTATTATGAAGAAGCTATAAAAGGAAGCTGCAAAGAAATTGCTGACTATATGAAAGGCTTATGGAAACAAGTGGAGCATGAGCGCTATCCTTATCTTGCGATATTGGAAATGATTGCCTATGATTTTCAACTGGAAGATAGCTGTATTTATCATATTCAAGAGCTTGTTGAACACTGCTTAGATGTTGTTGATAACAGTATGTATCATGGAAAGAAAATCGACAAGGAGCGTTTGAAAGAAATGATAAAGATGCGTACGATATCAACGAAAAAGGAGAGTATTTTAGTTATGCTTGCCTATTTAAAGGATAATCATGAACAGCCTAAGCTTTCACGTCTTATGAAAGAAACATATATTAAAGCTTTTCTTCTTTATCAGCTACAAAAAAAGGTACTGTGACAGATAAGTCAAGCTCTAAGACAAAAAAATACACCCAATTCCATAAGGAAGAAGGTGTATTTTTTTGGTATAATTTATGTATGACAAGTACTCAAATTAACCAAGAAAATTATACAGCATATCAGCCACATATGCTACTAGATTTTAATTTTTCTTTTCAAAACGATGTTCTTAAAGATGATTTGGTACTATGTCAAGATTTCGGACAACTAAAATATAAGAATTTTCAATTTTTAGTTTAAATTATTCTGGTAGTAGTTTTTTTCATATTTGTTTGGAGATTGGTAATCACAATGAGAATGTATTCTTACTGTATTGTAAAATCCTTCTATGTATTCAAATACCATCTGATAGGCTTCTGAATAGTCATTTATCTTTTTTCTGTTTAGCCATTCTCTTTTTATCAATGCATGAAATGATTCTATGCATGCATTATCCCATGGATTCCCTTTTTTAGAGTAACTGCCGATCATTCCTACCGTTAGATTATAGTATTTTTTTGATGTGAATTGAACACCTCTGTCACTGTGTATTACTACCGGATTATCTGTTTTTCTCCTCCTTTTTGCTTCTTCCAGACATTTTAATACTTCCTCTACTTCCATTGTTTTTGTTAGTTTCCAGGCTATTATTTTTCTTGAGTATAAATCCATTATACTTGTCAGATACACAAATCCTTCTTCCTGTGTCCAAATATAGGTTATATCTGTACACCAGGCTGAATTCGGCTTTTCAGGATTGAAATTACGTTTTAGAATATTCTTCAGTTTTGATGAAAAATCACTGTCCTTAGTGGTTATTGTGCATGGTCTGATATAATGGGCTTTAATACCCATCTCACGCATAATATTGCCCACATATTTTTCGCTGACTTTTATTCCTGACTGATTCAGTTTTACAGTTATTTTCGGTGCTCCATAAATTTCATGTGATTCTTCATGAATTGCTTTTATTTTTTTACTGAGTTCCTGTTTTCTAACTTTTTGTTTAGAAGGTTGGTACTATGTCAAGATTTCGGACAACTAAAATATAAGAATTTTCAATTTTTAGTTTAAATTATTCTGGTAGTAGTTTTTTTCATATTTGTTTGGAGATTGGTAATCACAATGAGAATGTATTCTTACTGTATTGTAAAATCCTTCTATGTATTCAAATACCATCTGATAAGCTTCTGAATAGTCATTTATCTTTTTTCTGTTTAGCCATTCTCTTTTTATCAATGCATGAAATGATTCTATGCATGCATTATCCCATGGATTCCCTTTTTTAGAGTAACTGCCGATCATTCCTACCGTTAGATTATAGTATTTTTTTGATGTGAATTGAACACCTCTGTCACTGTGTATTACTACCGGATTATCTGTTTTTCTCCTCCTTTTTGCTTCTTCCAGACATTTTAATACTTCCTCTACTTCCATTGTTTTTGTTAGTTTCCAGGCTATTATTTTTCTTGAGTATAAATCCATTATACTTGTCAGATACACAAATCCTTCTTCCTGTGTCCAAATATAGGTTATATCTGTACACCAGGCTGAATTCGGCTTTTCAGGATTGAAATTACGTTTTAGAATATTCTTCAGTTTTGATGAAAAATCACTGTCCTTAGTGGTTATTGTGCATGGTCTGATATAATGGGCTTTAATACCCATCTCACGCATAATATTGCCCACATATTTTTCGCTGACTTTTATTCCTGACTGATTCAGTTTTACAGTTATTTTCGGTGCTCCATAAATTTCATGTGATTCTTCATGAATTGCTTTTATTTTTTTACTGAGTTCTTGTTTTCTAACTTTTTGTTTAGAAGGTTTTCTGTTAACATAATCATAATATCCTGATTTACTGACATTAAGTTTATCGAGCATACCGGAAATCGAAGCATTATTATCATTCTGCTTTTTTATTTTGATTTGATAATAAAGTTCCTGTTTCGTTATTTTCCCAGTATGCCAATAGCCTTTTTTAAGACATCAAGCGCATCCTGTGTATCTTTAAGCTCCTTACGCAAACGAGCAATTTCTTTAGCTTCATCACTAGAGAAATTACCAGAACCTCTGGAAACAATAGTACCATTATTTTTATCAGCATCTTTCACCCATTTATGAACAGTACTGTCAGCAATGTCAAAACGTTTAGCAATAGAAAGTTTAGATTCATCAGGATGATCAAGTACATACTGAACAACTCCTTGTTTAAATTCATCTGTAAATGTAGGTTTAGCCATAATTAAATTCCTCTTCTTTCTGTGTTAATAATTTATGACAGTATACCATAAGATGCTTTAACTCTCACATTTAACTGATACGGTTTTTATTCTAGCATCAATACAGCGGATATGAAAAAAAGAAAGAAAAAATAACGGACAAGAATCGTTATCAGCTACGACACATGGAGCGAGATGAAAACGGAACACCTGTATGTCCTGTCGGATATGTATTTGAAGTAGAACGTGTCGGAGTCAGCCTTAAGGGACAATACCCAAAAACGACCGTGTATTACAGAAATAAGAACTGCGTAGAATGTCCGCATAGGAGCAAATGCACGACATCAAAAAATGGAAGAAGCGCAAGGATCGTACCAGCCTTGGAGAAGATGCATAGAGAAATAGATGAATGTCTAAAGAGTGAGGAAGGAAAGAATCTGATGAAGAATCGCAGTGTACAGGCAGAGGGAGCGTTTGCGGATATCAAGCAGGACTTTGAATATGTACGACTTCATCGGCGAGGAGAAAGTGGAGTAAAAGTAGAATTAGAGCTAGTATGTATAGGATATAACCTTAGAAAGTATCATAATCGAAAAATAGCAAAAAATATGAATTAGTTTTCCACAATGGTAATTGTAAATATAAAAAAGAAGATTCAAAAAAAGCTTTTAAGAAGGAAGCTGTTTTCAAAGTACCCAAAATTAAGGGTTATCCAATGATTCGAATAGAAAAAGGCTGTGATTTTCAGAGAAATACTAATTTCTCTTACTCGTCACAGCCCCTTTTGTATTCTTAACGGAATAATTCTTCCTGATGACTAGCGTAGCAGTATTCGGAAAGAGTGTAATCAATACGATCGCGAATCAATGCTTCCGGATCGTTTTTCAATTCACCTTCACGTACTTTCGTATATTGCATAGGCATAAATTGTGATAATACACTTAATGGAATACCGACTTCACGAAGGTTTTGAATCATGGTATCCTTAGCCTTTGCTACTCTTGCATCTGGCATATAGTAACGGCTGCGATCAGAGAAAGAGAATTTGCGCTTGAACCATAATTCATTTTCATTTCCATGATAATGCTTTGCCCAATTCTTTGGTTCTTCCAACATAACTTCTTCAAGTACGTTGATGAAATTGCTTGGCTTTTTATCTGTTCCATGCAATACCATTTCTTCAATATAAGCTAGTGAGAATAAGGCTTCACGCATTGCATACGTCAATGCCGGTCCTACCTTTAAGACACCGACACCATCTTCTACCAATTCACGAAGCTTATGTTTGGTTTGGTAATCTGTGGAATGTCCTTCAAATACAAGGTTAGGGAAGTCCTTGATACTTGCCATAAGATCTTTGGCTTTTTCACGATCATATTCTGTACAACCGGCATCTTTTTCTTCAACTCCTGGCTGTACTACAACGGCGATAACTTCCTTCCAAGCATCTTGTAGATTTTCTTTTGCAAATGCAGCCTCAAATGCGGCAACGGTTGCTTTGAAATCTTCTACACGAGTTACCTGCATACCGGCATTTTCTTCCTGTGCTCCACCTGGAATCGGTACTTCGCTTCCGACGATATAGACAGGGTGAATTGCATCAGGATTTGTTTTTAATAGTTCTTGGTAAGTATCCTCGCAAACACGAACCAAACGAGCTCCACGTGCGGCAATGATTTCATCGCTTAGACGAGTATTTGGATCATCACTTGCAACCTTCATGCTTGTATCAATATGAATTTTCGTAAATCCTGCTGCTACATAGCAACGCACTAGTTCTTCAGCAAGTTCCATGGCTTTAGCTTCATCATTTCCGACAAAGGTCAAAGGACCAAGGTGATCTCCACCTAAAAAGATACGGCTTTTATCAAGGCCGATAGCATCAGCCTTTTCCATAACAAAGTTATAGAAGTCCTGTGGTGTCATACCGGTATATCCGCCGTTTTGATCTACCTGATTTGCTGTTGATTCAATAAGTACACATGAATCATCTCTTTTTGCACGCTCAAGAGCTGCTTCAATCACATAATCGTTGGCGCTGCAGCAAGAACAAATTCCTACCGGCTGCCCGTTTTTCTGTTTTACTACCATTTGTTTCAATGGATTTGCTTGTGGCATTTTATGTATCCTCCTTTAAGCTTTTTGCTGTAATCATTATAGCATGATTTTATAGGAGCGTAAATGCGTTGCACTTTTTGTATAAATGAATCGTTGAAAAGTGCAAAGAAATGAACTATTTTTTAAATATGCTTCTATCATTACAGAGATTGATAGGTTCTACAAGCTTTTTCATATCTGTCGGTAAAGGACATTCGATGGTGATATTTTGCTGTGTGAAGGGGTGGCATAATTGAATACGATAAGCATGCAGAGCACAACGATTGATGCGTTTATCATAATTGCCATAAAGGGTGTCATGCAGTAAGGGGTGGGTGATACTTGCTAAATGGACTCGTATTTGATGTGTCCTTCCTTGGTATAGCTTACAGGCTATAAGTGTATAATCTTGATATTGGGCGATTACATGAACATCTGTTTTAGCACTCTTTCCTTGCTTAGAAATGCGCATTTTCTTGGCATTGTGGCGATCTCTTCCAATTTGTTTGTCGATTGTAAGATCATCGTTTAAGACTTTGGCACAGAGGGCAAGATACTGGCGATCGATTTGTTTTTCCTGTAACATATAATCTAGCAGAGGCTGAAGCAAAGGAATTTTACAAAAGATAACCGCACCACTTGTTTCTTTGTCTAAGCGATGAATAGCACGTACGGGAATATCTAAGCCTTGAAGCAGATAGTAGCCTTTTACGATATCGTATAAGGTTGTTTCCGTTTCATTGCCATCACTATGGACAAGCATAAAGCTTGGCTTATAGACAATGAGAAATAAATCATCTTCGTAAAGAATGCTGAGAGGATCGAAGCAGGGAATCAGGTGTTTTTCTAAATCGTATTGTGGAAAAGGCTGAATGCGGATAAGATCTTTCCTTTGCAAAGGAGTATTATGCAGAATTGTTTGTTGATTCACTTGAATGCGCTGTCCTTGATATAATTGTTTTTGCATCTTTTTGGCAATATGAAAATAGGCGAGCAGTTCATCGCTTGTTGTCATTGTGCAGTTTTCAATAAAGAGGGTGTTGTGCTTCCATTTTAATTCCATAAATAAACTCCGAAAAAATTTGAGCATTCTGCTACATATTTCATTTAAAAACGTGTTATACTTTATACATAAGTGATACCGTTGTATATCAATGGAAGAATACCACAAAATTAGGAGGAAATAAATATGAAACTATTAAAATGTGCAGTATGTGGAAACATTGTGGAAGTTGTAAAAGATGCCGGTGTACCGATTATGTGCTGTGGAAAGCCAATGGAAGAATTAAAGGCAAATACAACTGATGGAGCATTGGAAAAGCATGTACCGGTTGCTACTTATGCTGATGGAATGTTGAAGGTAGCTGTAGGCTCTGTTGCCCACCCAATGCTTCCTGAACACTTTATCACAGATATCTTTGTAGAAATTGATGATAAGGTATTGCGTGCTAAATTGGAACCTGGAAAAGAACCGGAAGCAGTATTTGCATTAGGTGATTTCAAAGGAAAAGCTCATGTATATGAATACTGCAATCTACATGGTTTGTGGAAAACAGATCTAGTGATTGAATAAAAGCATTTTAAATAAGAATATTGATAGAGATAAACAGATGATGAATGGCGGTTTAGCTAAGCATCGTCTGTTTTTTTAGTTTAAAAAACGATGTTTCTGTTTTACAGGCTTTCGATTATAATATGATATATAAATTAAGTTTAAAGGAGAATGAAAATGAGTGTGCTTGTTAAGTTGAGAGAGTATCATACCCTCTCTAATTCCGAAAATGAAGTAAGAATGTATATTTTAAGAAATAGTAAGAAAGTTATTTCAATGTCTACACAAGAACTCGCAGCGAAGAGCTATACTTCGCCTGCGACAGTTATTCGTTTATGTAAACGTTTGGAATTAAAAGGATACAGTGAATTAAAAATACAATTAGCTAGTGAAATTAAAGCATTTGAAACGATGAATTTAGATGTTGTAGATCAAACAACTTTTAAAAAAGGTGATAGTTTAACAGAATTAATAGATAAAGTAACAGATATAAGTATTCATTCTATTGAAGAAACGCGCCTTTTGTTGGATTATGAGGTATTGCTTTGTGTTGCAAGACAAATTATGGATGCCAGTATTATAGATTTATATGGTGTAGGGGCAAGTAATAATATTGCATTTGATGCAGGCTATAAGTTTATGCGTATCGGTAAAAGTATTTCTTGTTTATCTTTGATTGATCGTCAAAGAATTCAAGCGATTAATTCAGACTCTAGCCATTTCGCAATCATTATTTCTTATTCTGGCGAAACTCCAGAGATTATTGAAATTGCAAAAATATTAGAAAAAAATAATGTACCTGCAGTATCTATTACTGGTAGTATTCAAAATCAATTAGTAAACTTAGTAGAATATAATTTATTTGTTAGCTCGAGAGAAAGTAATTTTAGAAATGGTGCAATTGTATCAAGAACATCAACATTATATATGCTTGATTTGATTTATATTACTTGTATTTCATTGAATTATGACGATTCCGCTAAAAGGTTAGGACAAACCTTAACCATTTCAAAATAAGGAATAAAATTTCATAATATATCTAATATATTGAAATAATAATCCACCTAAATTACAATGTCGATAAGGAGGTAAGAAACATGATTACATTAGCAAGAGTCGATGAACGACTTATCCATGGACAAGTAGCTTATGCTTGGACAATGGTCTATCCAAGTGATGCGATTATTGTAGTTGATCAAGAAGCAGAAAAAGATGCATTACAAAGATCATTGTTGGAAATGGCTTGTCCGCGAACGATGAAGTGCTTTATTGCCAATGAAAGTAAAAGTGTGGAAATTTTGAAAAAATATCCGAAAAAGAAATTCTTTCTTGTGGCAAAACACCCGCAATCATTTTTAACAATTATGAAACAGGGAATTGAGATGAAGAACATTAATATTGGTGGAATTTATTTCAAAGAGGGTAGAAAACAAATTACAAATACTGTTTTCTTGGATCAAAAAAGTATGGATATTTTGAAGGAGCTTCATGAAAGGGGAGTATATCTTGATGGGAGAACTACTCCTTCGGATAATGAGCTTGATTTATTTACGAAATTATAAAGAGGTGGGAATATGAGTTTAGTTACAGCGTTGTTGCTCAGTACTTTTATTGCATTATTAATTACAGAGAATTATGGATATGGGTATTGGATGATTTCCAGACCTGTTTTTGCTGGACCACTTGTTGGTATGATTTTGGGAGATATTGAAACAGGATTATATGTTGGTGCAACAGTGGAATTGATGTATATGGGAATATTGCCGATAGGTGGTTCCGTACCTCCAAACGCACAAATTGCCGGGACAATTTCCACCGTTTTTGCGATAACTAGTGGAGATGCTTCCGTAGGTATTGCGTTGGCTATTCCAATTGGAACATTGGCTCAATTATTGATTATGTTAGCATGGAATATTAACATTTATCTGATGCATCGTGCAGATCAATATATTGAAGCAGGGAATTTTAAGGCAGTTGAACGTGCACATTTAATGGGAATTCCAATTTTCTTTAGCGTTTTCTTTGTTTCTAGTTTTTTAGCTATTTATTTTGGTTCAGATTTTGTAAAGATGCTAGTAGATGGTATGCCAATTTGGCTAAGTAATGGTTTAACCATAGCTTCTAAAATGCTTCCGGCAGTTGGAATGGCAATGTTATTAAAAATGATGGATTTCAAGAAATATTGGTGCTTTTTCTTAGGTGGATTTGTTTTGGTAGGATATTTGAATTTGAATCAGACAGCAGTAAGTTTGATTGCCGTAGTGATTGCTGTGGCTATTTATCAGCTTAGCGAAAATAATAAGCAAGATGATTTCGATGATGAGTTTCAAGACGAAAATGAGGAAATTGTTAGCAATATAGATTTATCATTAACAAATAAAGAATTGAGAAAAACTTTTATTCGCTCTTTCTTTTCAATGACATCTATCAATTATGAACGCTATTGTTCTTTAGGATTTTGTTATGCTATGATTCCTGCAATTAAAAAGTTATATACAAGCAAAGAAGAACAAATAGCAGCATTAAGAAGACATAATGAATTTTTTAACTGTCATCCTTATACAGGAAATGCGGTAATTGGAGTTGCCTTAGCGTTGGAAGAACAAAGAGCACAAGGAAAAGAAATTTCTGATGAAGCAATTGCTTCAACAAAGACAGCTCTTATGGGTCCTTTGTCTGGTGTGGGAGATTCTATATTTAAGGCAGTATTTATGACAATTTTTGCAGCTCTAGCAGCTGGTTTAGCATTGGAAGGAAATTATTTGGCACCATTTGTGTTTATCATTCCTAATGTTGCTTTAAATCTTGCATCACGCTGGTTGTTTATTAAATATGGTCATAAAATGGGAGTATCTATTGTATCTAAAATGAATACCGGTGGTTTGCTTGATAAGTTTATTAGTGGTGCTACGATTGTCGGAATGATGGTTACAGGTGCAATGACAGTAGGTTTTGTGAGTGTTCCATTGAATGTTACATGGAATATTAGCGGAAAAGAAATTGTTTTATTAGATATTATTAATTCGATTCTACCGGGATTGTTACCATTGATTTTAGTTCTTATTTTCCATCAAATTTTAGTAAAGCAAAAAAAGGGTATGTATATTTGTATCTTAGCGTGTTTTGTAATTGGTATTTTAGGAGCTGTTGTCCATGTGTTCTAATAGAAAGAAACAAGCAGTATTGAATAAGCTGCAAAATAAACTTATTGTGTCTTGTCAAGCTCGTGTAGGGTGGGCAATGTATGGTTCTGATATTATGGCAGCCTTTGCAAAAGCTGCGGAAGAAGGAGGTGCAGCTGGCATAAGAGCTACCGGAGCGGATAATATTACAAAAATTAAGGAAAAGGTTGATTTGCCGATTATTGGTATCAATAAGCAGTTTGGAAAATATCCTGTCTATATTACTCCAACATATCAAAGTGCTAAAGAGATTCTCGATTGTGGAATTGATGTGATTGCTCTTGATGCTACGAGTCGCCTAAGACCAAATGGAGAAACATTAGAAACGATTGTTGAACAAATTCGTTTAAATTACCCCGATGTATTGATCATGGGTGAGATATCTACACTAGAAGAAGCAAAAGCAATTTTACCTTTAAAGCTTGATTTAATTTCAACAACTCTTTCCGGCTATACAGAAGAAAGTAAAGAGGTTACTGCTGTTAATTTAAAGTTAATTCATGAAATCAGTCAGATTACAGCGATTCCTATTATTGCCGAAGGAAAAATAAAAAATGAGGTAGAAGCACAATCCGCCTTAGATGCAGGAGCATTTGCAGTTGTAGTGGGAACCTCTATTACACGTCCTGAGATTATTACATCTCGTTATGTTACTTACTTAAAGGAGCATGAGAATATATGAAAACCAATGGGATAATTGATTCTTTGACTACGGAAAAGGTTAATGCTGATACGAAAAGAATTGATGAAATGAATGCCTATGAAATTGTGAAGCGAATCAATGAAGAGGATAAGAAAGTAGCTTTAGCAGTAGAAAAGCAGTTAGATAAAATAGCAAGGGCTTCAGAGGCCATGACAAAACGCTATGTAAAGGGTGGACGAATCATTTATATAGGAGCCGGAACAAGTGGAAGGCTAGGAGTGATGGACGCGGTGGAACTCGTACCTACTTACTCTGTTCCTTTTGAACGCGCAATTGGTATCATGGCAGGAGGAGAGGGAGCTTTTATCAAAGCAGTTGAAGGTGCGGAGGATAATGCTGAACTTGCTATTGAAGATTTAAAAAAGATACAGCTTTGTGAAAAAGATATTGTAATTGGAATTGCTGCTTCCGGAAGAACTCCATATACGATTGGTGCACTTGAATATGCTAACAAAGTTGGTGCACTTACAATTTCTGTAGTATGTAATGAGCAAGGGAAAATGAATGAAATTGCACAAATTCCGATTGTCGTTGCAACAGGGGCGGAAGTTATTGCAGGAAGTACAAGGATGAAAGCTGGAACCGCACAAAAGCTTGTGTTGAATATGCTTTCTACTTCAACGATGATCCAAGCAGGATATGTATATCAGAATTATATGGTTTATGTGCAAGCTACAAATGAAAAACTGATAGAACGAGCACGAAGAATGCTTGTATCAATTTTGGAAATATCTTATGATGAGGCATGTGAGCTTTTTGCGAAAGCGGATAATTCGGTGGCATGTGCAATTGTTATGAAGAATACAAAATGTAGCAGAGAACAAGCTGAAGAAGCATTAAATTATGTTCATGGAAAAGTTCGTTTAGCAATTCAGCATATAAGTAAAGAAAATCAGTAGTTTGATGAAAAGAGGTATGGCTCATATAAAACATATATGAGTATATCTCTTTTTTACAAAAAAATGCTGATAGAGAAATTTCTATCAGCATAGTAACAAATTTCTAAATATAAGTGAAATCATATAAGCTTTTCATCGTTATCATAATAATGAATAAGAGCCTGAGTTCCGAGATTTTCTTCTCCGTTTTTAGCTAATGTACGATACATTTCCAAAACTGTATTTAACATCATCAATTCCATATCCTTGGCGTTCATCTCCGCTTTGATTATATTCATATCTTTAATAAAATGCTTGATGTAAAAACCAGGTTGAAAATCATTCGCTAAAACACGAGGAGCCGTATGTTCTAACTGCCAACTACCGGCAGCACCCTTTGAAATAGCATTAAGCATTTTTTCTACCGGAAGATTCTGCTTACAGGCATATACGATAGCTTCGCTCATTGCCGCAACGGCACCTGCAACAGCGATTTGATTACAAGCTTTGGCATGCTGTCCACAGCCGGCTGCTCCCATGTAATGTATAGAAGTTCCTAAGATTTTAAACAAAGGATATGCCTGTTCAAAAACCTCTTTATCTCCACCGACCATAATAGATAAAGTAGCGCTTTTTGCACCGCTATCTCCACCGGATACCGGAGCATCTAACATATATGCGTGATACATTTTAGCTTTTTCATATAAGCTTTGAGCTAATGCAGGAGAAGAAGTGGTCATATCAATTAAGATACAGCCCTTTTTGATATGTTCGAAAATACCGTCTTTACATGTATAAATATCTTCTACATCTTTTGGATAGCCAACCATTGTAAAAACGACATCTGCATCTTTTACACAGGCGGCAATGGATTCGCAAATATGCACACCATGTTCCTTTAAAGGCAACATTTTCTCAAATGTACGATTGTACGCTGATACATCGTGTCCTGCTTTTTTTAAATGTATAAGCATAGCACTACCCATAACTCCTGTTCCGATCCATGCAAGCTTCATTCTATCACCTCTATGCCATTATAACAAAAATAAAAAGAGAATAGAAGCTAAGACTGCTTGCAGGATACGAAAACCACAATAGCAAGCATAAGAATATGGAAAGGAGCATAAAGAACGGGTTTGTAAATGTACACAAAAACCACCGAAACTTAGTAGTATGCATATAAGCAATTGCTTGATGACAAGGGGATAGGGGAGTGTCATACTTAAAAATATTCCACTTGAAAATTCGCTAAGCATTTGAACGATATGACATTGAGAAGGTGAAAGCCATAAACAAATAACAGCGGTAATGCTTGTTACTAACATTAAATAACCACCGAGCATAAATAAGGAAAGACCACTATCAAGCATCGCTGCCTTCAAACTCTTGGTTTCTGTTTGCAAAGGAAGCATGGAAATGGGAGTAGAACGCGTTATCAATAGCAGTAGTGCAACAGCTGCAATTTGTATAAGAAATAAGCGCCAGCCGATCTGAGCGGATTGGAAAATACCGATTCCACAGCTGATGAGGATAAAACCGGGAGAAGCGATGCTACATGTATATAATAAACGTTTTGCTTGCCGGTGGGTAAGTCGTTGTTGCTGATATGCTTCTTCAATAAGCAGTGCACCATTAGGAAAGCCTAGTAATAAAATGCAAAAAAATAAGGAAAGTGCATATTGATTCATATGAAATGTTTTTTCCAGCAGTGGAAGATGGAGTGATGGAAAGAGTCCTTGATAATATAGATAACGAATGCAGATCAAACTTACAAACATAGATGGTACGAGAACTTCAAACCACAAGGTAAGTGCCTTTTTGGAGCTATCAAGAATTGTAGAGCCATAAAAAAAGATGAGGAAACCGACACCGAAGAAAAGAAAATGACGTAGTTGTTTCATTGTATCACCAGTTTCATTGTATGTAGAAAAAAAGAAATCTTCCCCAAATTTTGAAATTGTGTTAAAATTTATCGTACGAAAGCAGGTGATTTGATGTTTTCTTTTTTAGTCAAAAAATGTATCTCTAATGCCGAACAGTACGAAAAATCGGAAGTTCGTACGGCATATGGCAATTTGGCAAGCTTGGTGGGAATCTTTTTGAATATTGTGCTATGTGCTTTAAAGTTTTTAGCCGGAACGATTGCCAACAGTGTTTCGATTACTGCCGATGCCATTAACAATTTATCAGACGCAGGAAGTTCCTTGATTGCGTTGGTCAGCTTTAAACTTTCCAGTAAGCCCGCAGATGAAGACCACCCATTTGGACATGCTCGGTATGAATGTATTGCATCAATGATTGTTGCGACTTTAATTTTGTTTCTAGGAATTGAGTTGATCAGCTCTAGTGTGGACAAGATCCTACACCCGGAAATCGTGGTATTCAGCTGGCTGTCTTTTGCTATTTTGACGTTGTCAATTGCAGTTAAGCTGTATATGTTTTTATACAATCGTAAGTATGGACGCTTGATTCATTCTTCTGTTATGCAGGCTACTGCCGCAGATTCTATCAGTGATGCGATTGCTACGGCAGCAGTGCTTATTTCTATGGTTATTTCTCCGCTGATTCATTTCAATCTTGATGGCTATGTCGGAGTAGTGGTAGCTTGCTTTATTCTTTTGGCAGGCTATGGCATCATTAAGGAAGCCTTAAATGAGATTTTAGGTCAAGCACCGAGTAAGGAGCTTGTGCATGAGATTGCAAAGCGTATCGAAGGTACGTCGGGGGTGTTGGGTATGCATGATTTGATCGTGCATGACTATGGAGCAAATCGTTTATTCGCTTCCGTACACGTAGAGGTTGATTATCGTGAAGATGTGTTCAAATCGCATGATATGATTGATAACTTAGAGCGTGAGTTTAAGCAGGATATGAATATTGAGATGGTTATTCACATGGATCCGGTTGTTGCTAACGATTCGAAGCTGAATGAATTGAAGGAATATATGAATCTCGGTGTTAAAGAAATTGATAAGGAGTGCTCCTTGCATGATTTTCGAATGGTTCCGGGAGAAACGCACACCAATTTGATTTTTGATGTCGTTGTTCCTTTTCATGTGAAAATGAGCAATGTAGAAATTCAGAAGCGTTTGGAAGAACATATCAAAAAAAAGGATCACATGTATTTTTTGGTTATTACCTATGATCGCCTATACGTATAAAAAGAAAAGCGTCTAAACGCTTTTACGTAGGATATAGCTTAGATGGCGACCACACTGCTTATCTCTTCGATAAGAGAAGAAAGCATCGTTATCAAAAAAGGTATCGTTTGGATTCACGGTAATATTTTCCTTTCGAACACCGCAGTTAATGAGCATTTGTTCATTTAAGCCCTTATTGTCGATGAGGGCTTTTTCTTTGCTGATACGTTGGATAAAGCGAGCGGTATCAAAGCTCATAGAGGCTATTTGATCGACGACCTCATTGCCTACCTCAAAGCTTTTAAAGCCGATTGCACAAGAAATATATGCAAGTAAATGGCTAGGGTCGACTCCCTCCTGTTGCGAAAGTCTTTCAACACATTTTCGTGTAATTTCCTTTACACTTCCTTGCCAACCACTATGAATGGCTGCGATAATGTTTGTGTAGGGATCATACAATAGAACCGCAACACAATCAGCATGAAATACACCAATGCCAATATCGCTTTCCCTTGTATAGAGAGCATCACAATCATCAATGCCATCGTTAAAAGCAAAGGCACCTTTTCCTTTATCCTTGCTTTCTACTTTATAAATGTGGTCGCTATGAGTTTGCTTGGCAAATACCCAATCCGATGCTTTTGTATCTAAAGTATTTGCTAAAACGGTACGATTTTCTAAAATGCTATCCGCGTTATGGTTGGTATGCAATGCCAAATCAAAGCATTCCTTTTGTGCTGGATCGCGTAACGTAGTTCCAGCTAGGATATGCATGGCTGGTTTCCAAAGTATTTGTTTCATATCGGTTCCTTCTTTCGCTTATTAGTATATGCCAAGAGGGTTTAAAAATTCAACAAAAGAATTGAAAAAGCAATCATGACTTATTTGTGAATACTTTTTGTATGTATATGCAAAAAAACCGGCGGAAACACCGGTTTAGAAACCATTGCGGGTATTGATGATAGCGTCCCACGTTGCTTTGCCGATAGTAGCGTCAATGGTGAGATCATATAAATATTGAAACATGGAAACCGTAGTAGCTGTTTGCTCACCAAACATACCGTCCATTGGTACAGGACGCAAGCAGCTGTTTTTAGTAGCAATTTCATTGAGATATTCTTGCATTTTGAAAACCTCTAAGCCTTGACTTCCTTTCGCAAGGAAAAAAGAACGGCTGGCAACGGGAATATTGGTAATGATGCGTAGCTCTCGTAATTTGTTGACGATTGCGCTCCATGTGGCATCATCTATCTTGCCGTTGATCGGAAGTCTTGAATACGCCTGGAACTCTCGTACGGCGTTTGCGGTTATCGCTCCGAAATCACCGTCTTGATTAACTTTTGTAGTAATTAAGCCACGTTCCTGAAACATATTGAGATATGCTTGCATTTTATTCACTCCGATTCCGGTAGAACCGATAGTTAAGGGTGTAAATGTATGATTCATATTTTTTCCTCCTCTTTAACAGTCTATGAATTTTTACGATAGAAAGCTGTGTACTTGCCTAATTTTTTCTGTTTTGTGGTATAATAAGCGCTATCGGAGGAATGAACTTATGGAAACTACACAATTTACGGATTTTTTATCTTTTATGGAAGAAAGCAAAAGCTGTTTTCATGCAGTTAAAGAAATGAAAAAACGCCTTGCTATGGAAGGTTTTACAGATTTGCAGGAAAGTAAGCATTGGACTCTTGAAAAGGGTGGGAAATACATGGTTACGCGCAATGGCTCCAGTTTGTTGGCGTTTCGAATCGGTGAGGAGGTTGAACGTGATTACAGCTTTATGATTGCGGCCTCTCATAGTGATGCACCGACTTATAAGCTAAAAGAAAATGTGCAAAAAGAAAGCGGGCACTGTATCCAGCTAAATACAGAAGGCTATGGTGGTATGATTGCGGCAAGTTGGTTGGATCGTCCTTTGTCAATTGCCGGTCGCGTATTGATCAAAACAGAAAATGGCTGTTGTACAAAGCTGGTTGATTTTGATAAAGATATGGTTATGATACCGAACTTGGCTATTCACATGAATCGAGACATCAATTCTTCTCATTCCTATAATGCCGCAAAGGATATGGTTCCTTTATACACTGATGAACGTGATGCCGATTTTTTGGCAGAGCTTGCGAAGCTGTTGCAAGTGGAGAAGGAAGCGATTGTAGGACATGATCTGTATTTGTATAATCGTATGAAACCAAGTGTTTGGGGAAATGGTCGTTTCTTTTCCTGTGGACGCATTGATGATTTGGAATGTGCCTATACTACACTTCAAGGCTTTTTGCAGGGAGGTCATCGAAAAAGTGTACAGGTGTTTGCGTGCTTTGATAATGAAGAAGTAGGCTCCGGCACTAAGCAGGGAGCGGCTTCTACTTTCTTACAAGATGTGTTGCTGCGGATTCATGAAGCATTGGGCTTTACAAAGGAAGAATTTTACATGGCGATTGCTCATAGTATGATGCTGTCCGCAGATAATGCACATGCTTTTCACCCAAACTATCCGGAAAGCTATGATAAGGAGCATGCCGTATATATGAATGAGGGGGTTGTTGTTAAATTCAATGCCAATCAAAAATATACCAGTGATGCTATTAGTAAAGGAATTTTTGAGGTTATGTGTCAAAAGGCGAATGTGCCATTGCAGTATTATGCCAATCGCTCGGATATGGCAGGGGGAAGTACTTTGGGAAATATTTCGACAAGACAGGTTTCCTTGCACAGTGTGGATATTGGCTTGGCACAGCTGGCAATGCATTCCAGCTATGAAACTGCCGGTGTAAAGGATATTGCTTATATGATTGCTGCAGTACGTGCTTTCTTTACAACCTATTTAGTAGAAAATGAAGAATTGTCTTTTGAACTAATCTAGTCCGTGAAAGCGGACTTTTTTTTATTTCCTTCACATATAGTTATCTAGGGTGAGAGAATGTATATCCTATCTATTTTGGTAAGTATTCAACTGATTTTTGCTGGTTATAACAGCATTGATATTTATATTTGTGATGAAAATCAAAAACCGCTCGAATATGCGCAATTAAATGTGCAAGATGCGCAAGGTAAGCTTGTGGCAAGTGGAAAAAGTAATGCACAAGGATATGTGGCAGTCGGACAATTGCTGAAGGGTAGCTATGTGCTGTCGGTGGCAGGTGTTGAAGGATATGCCTTAAGTGAACCGGTGGATTTACAGGTTACTTCATACAATGAGCAGCACCATGTGGTTGTTTCCATTGCTTTGGAAAAGGAAAAGCCGACGAAGTTTTCTGTCAATATTTCGATGCTGATCTTATTTAGTTTCTTGTGTGGAGGATTTTCCTTAGGTACTCGTTATGTTTGGAAAGTATGCAAGAAGGGATAGGAAAGAAAAGAGATTTCGTTTATAATAACAGTATGAAGAAAGTATTGGAAACCAAACGTGTCTATTTACGGGAAATGGATTATACAGATTTCGATGATTTATGTGAAATACTTTGTGATGCTCGAGTCATGAAGGCTTATGAGCATGCCTTTTCAAAAGAAGAGGCATTGGATTGGTTGAAGCGTCAAATGCAGCGCTATAAAGAAGATGGAGTCGGTTTATGGGCGATGATTCGAAAAAGTGATCAAGCATTTTTGGGGCAGTGTGGAATCACAGTGCAGCAGCTCTGCAATCGCCAGGTGTATGAAATCGGTTATCTTTTAAAGTATGAGCATTGGCATCAGGGATATGCAAGAGAGGCAGCGATTGCTTGCCGTGAATATGCTTTCCATACACTTAAGCTAGATGCGGTATATTCGATTATTCGTGATACTAATTATGCCAGTCAAAAGGTGGCGTTAGCAAATAATATGAAGCCGATCGTTACCTTTGTTAAGCATTATTATGGTATGGGTATGCCGCATATTGCTTATGAGGTAAAAAATCCGTGTTTATGCTTATATGTAGATAGTGAGTTTGATGCGGTAAGGTATGCAGGAAAACATTATCAATGCGTGATTTCTCTTGGAGCAGTATTATGTGATTTTCAAGGGAATCAAGTAACGAGTTTTTATGAAACGATACGACCACGCTATTTCAAATCACTAACAAGGGTGGTTTCGCAAATAACCAAGTTGACCGGACAAGAGATTCGCTCTTCCAAATCATTGGCAGAGGTATTGGAGCATTTTGAAAGGTGGCTGTGTCAATATAAGAAACAGCAGCCGGTGTTAAGCTTTAGCTTCGGTCCAGATGATAAGCGCACCCTCAGCAAGCATTGTGAGTTGGAAAAGGTGGATATGCCATTGGTTTTACAGTATATGCAGGATTTGCAAAGACCGCTTTCGCAAAGTGTTGTTTATCATGGAAATGTTGTGTCGCCGACACTTTCCCTTGATGCTTTGAAAAAAGTTTATGGAATACTTGGAAAAGTAGAGCATAATGCAAGAAGCGATGCGCTTGATTTGATGGAGCTGCATCACTGTTATCAAGCAAGGCAACCGGTACTTGAGGAAGAGGTGTTAAAACTTGTAAAGAAGCGGGAAGAAAAAGCCTATGCCGCACGTATGAAACAGCAACAAAAACTGTATCAAATCATGAAAGAGCGCTTTGCTTTTTGTTCGGGAAAAGTGGAAATCCGTTTTTATCCCGAGGTATTACAAGCCTTTGCCACATGGCAGTCATACGATGAACAACTGCCTTTGCGTTTTCGAAAAAAAGGGGTATATTATGAGGGCAAAATGGTAGCCTATGATCATTTACACATGTGCATGTATATGGAATGGGAGGGAGAGCTTCCAAGTGTCATATTATCGTTATCCGATGGAACAACAAAGGGACACGTAAGGCTTTTGGTAAATTATCGCAATGCGACGCTTATCGAGACAATCTTAAAACGGTGTATGGATTGTTAAAAATACAAGAAAAGGATTGAATTTTTTTAAGAATATGTTA
>NZ_DS483476.1 GCF_000154285.1 Amedibacillus dolichus DSM 3991
AACAGCAACAGATAAAGAAGATGGAGATCTAACAAAGGAAATCGAAATCTTGAAGAATGAAATTAATACAAGTAAAGCAGGAGTATATGAAGTTACTTATAAAGTAACGGATAGCAAAGGTGCTTCAAGTATTAAAACGATTAAAGTTACTGTTATAGAAAAGAATATACCGATAATACCAAATGAACCAGATAAACCAAGTAAGCCGGATACGAACAAACCGGAAGATAATGGAAGCGTTGGAACAGGCGATAAAACAAATGGAGTCTTTTGGACAATGCTATCCATCATTTGTGGTATTAGTGTTATTGGTGTGTATCGTAAAAAGTGTGAAATAAATCAATAGTTACACATAAGGGTAGTTACCTGATAGCAGGTACTTCCCTTTTTTATGTATTTGAATAGCCATGCATAGAAAATTAATCTATAATAAACATGATAATAACAGACAAGGAGTAATGCGTTTATGAGTATTTCAAATCCCTATTTATTAGCAGCACTTGGGTGTGGGTTTACCTTTTTAATGACCTCTTTAGGAGCTGCGACTATCTTTTTTATTCGTAAGGATATTAAACAAGATTTACAGTCAGTATTTTTAGGGTTTGCGGCAGGGGTGATGATTGCGGCATCGGTTTGGAGTCTTTTAATTCCGGCCATGGAACAAGCGCAGGCGTTGGGCATGGTGGCATGGCTGCAAGCTGCCGGAGGCTTTGTGCTTGGAGCGGAATTCCTTTTATTGTTGGATCATTTGTTGCCACATCTCCACCCAGGCAGTGAACACCCCGAAGGTCCTTCCTCTAGCTTAAAAAGAACAACCATGCTCGTACTTGCGGTTACTTTGCATAATATTCCCGAGGGTATGGCAGTTGGTGTTTCTTTTGCATTGTCCGCTCAAGCAGGAGCAAGCGTTCCACTTGCCAGTGCTATTGCTCTTGCCATAGGCATCGGTTTACAAAATTTTCCGGAGGGTGCTGCGATTTCTCTTCCTTTGCATAAAGAGGGTGTCAGCAAATCCAAGGCATTTTTATATGGAAGCTTTAGTGGAATCGTGGAGCTGATTGCCGGAGTAGCTACTGTCGCAATAGCAGGAACAGCAGTATATATACTGCCTTGGCTTTTATCCTTTGCGGCTGGTGCTATGATGTTTGTTGTTGCTGAAGATTTAATTCCCGAAGCACATTTGAATGAACATTCACATGCAGGAACATTTGGTGTAATGTTAGGTTTTTTGGTTATGATGGTTATGGACGTAGCACTTGGTTAAATAGGAAGCTGTGTTTTTCGCTTAGGAAAATCATAGCTTTTTTATTATATGCGGCTGGTTCAATGCTTTATAAAACTATCGGTAAAAAGAACTGCAAAAAATATAGTTTTTTTTATACGATTTATGATAAAATCTCATCTTTGACAGCTAGAGAAAAAAATACCTCAAGAAAAAGCTTTAAATAAGCCTTTTTTGAGGTTTTTTGTTTATGTAGCTAACTATCGTAATATCTTGCTTTCTTTGATGATGCTTCTCATTTTTGATTTTTTTATGATTTCTGTATCTGTTCTAAATCCAAATAATTCGTGTAATTTATCTGTTAAATCGTTTCTCGTATACGTGGGGATATAACCATATTCATCTATCTTACATACATTCATATTCCTTAATGTATTGATAATGGTCCTAGTTGTATAATTTTTCTCTAACTTAATTTCTAGTAAACGATATATCATTAGAGAGACAAAACAAATGAGAAAGTGAGCTTTAATTCGATCTTCTCGTTGAAGATAAACGGGTCTAGCTTCAAATTCTGTTTTCATGATTTTAAAGCACTCTTCAATTTGCCATCTTTGTTTGTTTATTTTGATAATTTCTGAAATATCACCTTCTAAATCGGTTGTTACAGCGTAAAATCCATCATACATTTCTTCGTTTGAAATTACACTTTCATCAATTTCATAATATGTTTCAGTTGCTGCCTCTCCATGTTCTGTTGTAGCTGTTTTTTTAATAAATCTTCCAGGATCGTTTGGGTTTCTTTTTTCCTTTTTAAATTTAGAATTGTTAGAAATCATATTTTCTGCCCGTTTAATTTGTTCGTTGCGAATATTTCTTTGATATCTTTTATATTTTGGAGAATATGTAACAATTAATGTTTCACAAATACCATTTCTTTCAATAGGAACTTCTTTATAATAAATAGAACTTATGACTTCCTCATCTTGTTCATTTAAAGTAGTTAAATCTATGAATTTCGTACTTCCTATTTTTCTATATTGTGTAGGTTTTAATGCTATTTCTCTATCCTCTTTGTTTAATTTTTTTAAGGATTGAGTAATTACATAATGACGACCGTTTGTATTATTGAATTTTTTATTACTTTTTGATGCTAATCCAGAATCCGAACAGTAAATAAATTCCGAACATTCGAAGTCGGATATAATTTTTCTTTCTAATGGTTTTAAAGAGAGTTGTTCGTTTTGATTTCCCGGATATATATCAAAAGATAAAGGGATACCATCCGCATCCATGAATAACCCCATGCCAATAATAGGATTTGGTCTATGTTCTTTACTTTTTCCGTATTTTCTTAGTTCATCTGCTTCTTCAATTTCAAAAAAATAATTTGTACAGTCATAGTAAAGTATTTTAGTATTACGATTATGAATAAAGTGACTATTTTTATATAGTTCAGCTTGGATAAAGTCAGATTCAACAGATAATGT
Source organism: Amedibacillus dolichus DSM 3991 (assembly GCF_000154285.1). Classification (GTDB taxonomy): domain Bacteria; phylum Bacillota_I; class Bacilli_A; order Erysipelotrichales; family Erysipelotrichaceae; genus Amedibacillus; species Amedibacillus dolichus. The sequence continues at coordinate 2,713 of NZ_DS483476.1, forward strand.
GCTTAACGCTCTATAAACATCGTGAAGCTCATATTTTGGTTGTTCTAATAAATTTTCCGCAAATTCAAAAGAGGATTTCTTACTAGAAGGGGACAAAATTCGAGCGTAAATTAAATCTTGAAGAATGGATTGAAGATTATATTCATAATTATGTCTTGTTTTTATATTTCGACAAATATTATCGAAACGAAGACTCTTACAAATAGATTGTAGAAATAAATATCCGCAATTAAATGATCTTTGCTCATTAGAATTGATTAAACGATTCGGATGAAAATCAACGGATACATTCTCACTTTCTAATTTGTGCTTTTCAGTTTCAATCCTAGCTTGTTCTTTTGCCCAAGCCATAACACCATCTCGATCTGTGTTTAATTTTTCAGAAAGTTCCTTGAGTGTACCAAGTTTTTTAAAAACTTTTGAGGTATTTTTTCCATTTTTTCCTATGTATGCATAATTGATGTAAAAAGATTCAGAATTTTTTGATTTGCTAGTTGTAACACGCATATATCATCACCTGTATATATTATATCACATATTACGATATATTACGATAGTTATAAACGGGAAAATTGACAAAAAAAGCACAAAAAAAACATTATATAAAAGGCTTTTCTATACTTTGTGTTAATTATATGCTGTTAAACTCCCGATGCAGGAACATTTGGTGTAATGTTAGGTTTTTTGGTTATGATGGTTATGGACGTAGCACTTGGTTAAATAGGAAGCTGTGTTTTTCGCTTAGGAAAATCATAGCTTTTTTATTATATGCGGCTGGTTCAATGCTTTATAAAACTATCGGTAAAAAGAACTGCAAAAAATATAGTTTTTTTTATACGATTTATGATAAAATATAAACAATAGATAAGCGCTTACATTTATTACTTCACTGAGCAATAAAGCTATGCGCAATATTGTATAAAAATTGAGAAGGAGAGATTATATGAATCGTGTTGCCGGGGTACTAATGCCAATCTCATCATTGCCTGGGAATCAAGGAATCGGTGATTTTGGAAAACATACGTATCGACTTATCAATGCTTTTGAACAAGCTCACGTCAAAATTTGGCAAATTTTACCGTTAAATGCGTTAGGCTATGGAAATTCTCCGTATCAGCCGTTTTCATCTTTTGCCGGTGATGAAATTTACATCAGTATTGATACTTTGGCTGATTATGGATTGGTAAAACAAAGCTCTGTTCGTAATTGCAACAAGTTTGAAGAACGTGTTGATTATGATGCGGTACGCTCTTTTAAACGTCCGTATCTTTTAAAGGCTTATAAAACCTTTTTAAAAAATTTTGCTTGTTTTGAAGAAGAATATCATGCTTTTTTGAAGAAAGCCGATTGGTTGTATCCTTATGCAGTGTTTATGGCTTTGAAAAAACATAATCACATGGAGCTATGGACTACATGGCCAAAGGAACAAAAGGAATGGATTAAAAATCGACAGCTTCTATTGCACGAAATAGAAGATGATATTCGCTATGAACAGTTTATTCAATTTATTTTTTATAAGCAATGGAATGAAATTAAAGCGTATGCCAATGCCCATCATGTACAAATCATGGGAGATATTCCGTTTTATGTCGGTTTGGATAGTGCTGATGTTTGGCAGTACCAAGATGAATTTTTATTAGATACAGAAGGATATCCAAGCTTTGTCGCAGGGGTACCACCGGATTATTTTAGTGCATTTGGACAGCGTTGGGGAAATCCGATTTACGATTGGAATGCAATGGCTCAAAATCGTTATCAGTTTTGGGTAAAGCGGCTTGCATGGAATGCCGAACAGTTCGATATTTTACGAATCGATCATTTCCGCGCTTTTGATACCTATTGGAAAATTCCGGCCTCCTGTCCGACTGCGGTAGAGGGAGAATGGGTTCTTGGTCCGGCATACGACTTTTTTGATGAAATTTATCGTCAATTGCCGAATATTCACCTTGTAGTAGAGGATTTAGGCGATTTACGAAAACAGGTTATTAAATTGAAGGAGCATTATGATTTATATGGTATGAATGTAATGCAGTTTGAAATGCAGCCAAAGCTGTTAAAGAAGAAGCGAGATGAACATACTATCTTATATACCGGTACACATGACAATGATACATTGGAGGGCTTTTATCTTACCCTATCACAAAATCAAAAAATTGCTTTACGCCGATATTTCCATAATTTAGGCTATGAAAATCGCTCATTTCATGACTTGGCTATTCGTTATTGTTTAGATAGCCCTGCCGATATTGTTATGATACCTGCTCAAGATATTTTAGGTTTAAAGAGTGAAGGACGCTTGAATACACCAAGTACGTTAGGCTCACCGAATTGGGAATGGAAGGTAAAAAATTTAAAAGGTCTGTATGATTTGTTGCCGACCTTTGGCGAATGGATTAAAAATAGCGGACGCGGATAACAAAGAAAGCGGGTTGTTTTTGAAGATAGATGTATGTATGATTTTAAAATTTTATGGACAGCACTTTGAGTAAATGCGAAAACGATTGACTTATCTTTCAATATAATCCTAGGAAACGTAAAAAAATACACCTGATTCACAGTGGAAAGGTGTATTTTTTAAATACCTGTTTATTGACGGTTGTTGTTTTGTGGAGCGTTCTGTGCGGCATCTGCATTATTGGTGTTGCTGGCTTCTCCTAAAGTAACTGTTATAGTTTTGGTTTGAGTATCACGCAATACGGTCATTTTAATAGTATCGCCGGCAGAATGGTTAGAAATGATGGTTGTTACATCGCTAATATCCTTAATGGAGGTATCATCAATCTTTAGAATTTGATCGCCTCGCTTCAATCCTGCTTTATCTGCCGCACCACCTTTACTGACCTCATAAATATAAACTTGCGTAGTATCTTCTTCAAAGAAGGAATCACTGCCATTTACGAGTGTTACGCCTAAGCTTGCTCGTCCTTTTACATATCCGTTTTCGATTAAGTTGTTAATGATTTCCTTAGCACGATTGATAGGAATGGCAAAGCCTAGACCTTCAATGCTGTCTCCGCTGCTTTTGGCATTAACGATTCCGATCAGCTCACCGTTTGCGTTGAATAGACCACCACCGGAATTGCCGGGATTGATGGCAGCATTTGTCTGCAACAGCTGCATTTTTTGATTATCAATCGTTACTTCACGATCCAAAGCCGAAATAATACCGCTTGTAACCGTTCCGCCTAAGGAGCCTAATGGATTTCCAATCGCAACAGCGGTATCTCCGACATTCAGTTTAGAGGAATCGCCGAGAACTGCCGGCTGTAAATCCTCAGCTTCGATTTTTAAGACAGCCAAATCGGTTGCGGAGTCAGAGCCAATCAGTTTAGCTTCAAAGGATTTTCCGCTGCGTGTGGTTACCGTAATTTTGCTGGCACCGTCAATGACGTGATGATTGGTTACGATATACCCGTCTTTACTTAAGATAACACCACTGCCGGCACCGGAAACGATCGCTTGTTGGAAAAAGCTGTGGGTAGAAACCGATTCGGTTTTAATTTCTACGACACTGTCCATTGTTTCATTGGCGATATCCGTAATAGATACATTGGTTGCGGTAGCATTGTTGTTTTTGTTTTTCGATGTATCAACGCTTTGGTATAAGACAGCTTTTCCCATGCCACCATTGAGTTGAATTGCCAACATGGTACCGCCGAATGCACCTAGTGCTGACAAGGCTACGCAGGTGCTGATCAAAACAGCATTTTTATGCGTCTTGAAAAAACTGTCTCTTTTTGGTTTCGGCTCTTTGTTTTCGTCATTTGTGTTTGTATATTCACCTAGAATAATTGTTTCATTTGTCTCATTATTGTTTACTTGTTTATCTTCCATAAGTATTCCTCCTTGGTTTATGCTTCTATTATACGTCTAAATTATCATAGAAATTGTCCGAAAATATGTGAAGTTATATCATTTTTCAATCATTTCATGCAAAATTATGTGAAAATGATAAAATAATTGTCATAAAAAATAAGAAACGATCGGAAAGTGCTCAGTGTCGAGAGGAACGTGGTATAATAAAGATAGAAAGCTCATAGAATCAAAAAATGAATAGATGGGAGGAGCAAATATGACAGCTAAAAATAAAAAAGCTTTGAATAAGGCAATGAAAGCAAAAAAAGAAGGTAAGCCTGTGAAAGCGGAAGAAACAAAGGATAAGCAGTCTACCGTAAAAGAGGAAGTGAAGAAAATAACAGCAGCGAAAGAGCCGAAGAAAATTACAACTGCGAAGGAACCAAAGAAAATCGCTGCAAGTAAGGAGCCAGAAAAAATCGCCGCACAGCCAGAACCGAAAAAGCTTTCAACCCAGCCGGAGCCTAAAAAGCTGGCAGTAAAGGCAGAAACTGAAAAAGAAGCAAAGCCGAAAGCGGAGCCAAAAGAAGAAAAGAAAGTAGTTAAGAAAACAGCGGCAAAGGAAAAGACAACAAAAAGCAGTGAAAAAGCAAAGCGTACGGCTAAGCGTGTGAAAGAGGAGACTGCAACACCGAAAAAGGCAGTAAAGAAAGCATCAAAAGCGAGTGTTAAGAAAACGGTTGAAGAGCCTAAATTAGACTTGAAAAATGTTAGTCTTGACGATTGTATGTGGAGGCTGAATGAAAAAGGCGCTGATGTAAGTTATGAAATGGTAGCAGCAATGCTGCTAGATGAAAAAGATATGAAAAAGGTAGTGAAGGGTATTGCCGAGGATAAGCAGCTAAGTGATGCTACTGCTTTGACATTGCTTCAGGCTGTGGTTGAAAAAATTAGTCAAACCATGGATATCAAGGCAGCTGATTTTGCACAGATCAAGAAAGCGATGGCTGCTTTTGAAAAAGGAAAACTGGGCGATGACGATGAAGCAAATGCACAACTTTACTTAGATGCTTTTAAGACAGCGGAAAAAATTTTGATGATCGCTCAGCGCAAACAGATTGCGCTTGCTGCTGATGTCAGTAAGCTATTAGGAAGTGATGTAGCTGTGTTTATGGAGCATTTCTTCCAAACTGCTTATGATTTATTGCCAAGTTGGCAATATTCTGATGTGAAGTTTTATGAGGATTTTGCTTATGCAATTTTATCTCAGTTTGAGGATTTGTATGAGCTTCATCAATTACGTATTCAATTAGATGTAGCGGATTTGTATATCAAGCATGGTGATTTCGGACAGGGTGATGCTTGCTATGGCTATATTTTGAGAGATAATCAGATTAAAGATTATATTTATTATCGTTATGCAAGTGTTTATGAAAGCATTGATATCAATCGTGCCAAAGAGATTGCGTATGGATCTATGCAGTATGTAGATGAGCGATATACATACTATCCACAGCTTGCGGAAATCATAAATAAATAGGGTCAGTATCAGCACCGTTTTGTTATACGGTGCTGATTTTAAAAAAATTAATTTTTTTATTGACGTATATTGAATGATTTGATATACTGTTTAGGCAACAGCTTAATGGCGCGTTGGAGAAACGGTTAACTCACATGCCTTTCACGCATGCATTCACGGGTTCGAATCCCGTACGCGTCACCATATTGAACTAGAACGAACTACTTATTAGTTCGTTTTTTATGTTTAGAAGAAGAATCAGATTAGAAAAAAACAAGTTATAGCGACATTTGGATTAAACTTAAGGTTTAAACAAATGTCGCTTTTATATTTTTACAAACAATATAATTGACATTATAATACTATACGTCATATAATATATGTGAAGAAAGGTGATAGTATGACATTTCAATTGGGATCTGCGTTGTTAGATGCCTGTGTGTTGGCTACGCTTCATAAAGAAGATGCTTACGGATATAAGCTGACACAGGAGGTTAAGGTTGTTATGAATGTAAGTGAATCGACACTTTATCCGGTTCTGCGACGTTTGATGAAAGAGGGTTATTTAGAAACCTATGATGAACAACATCTAGGACGTAATCGTCGCTATTATCGTTTGACGGAAAGCGGCAAGATAAAGTATGAAGAATATGTGGAGGAATGGAAAATATTTTCTTTGAAGATTGATAAAATTTTGAAGGGAGAGATACACAATGAAGAAAGCTGAATATATTGAGGAACTACGCAAAAAACTGGAAGGACTTTGCGAAGAAGATTATGAAGATGCCATTCGTTATTGTGAGGAATATTTTGATGAGGCAGGAGAGGGAAATGAGGAACAGGTAGTTGAGGAACTTGGGTCTCCATCGAAATTTGCGGCACAAATCAAAGCGGAGGCGGTTATTCGCCAAGGGGAAGCACCAAAGAAGGAACAGGCGAAAAATCCGAAAACATCAATGAAAAATGTGATTGCGATTTTCTTGGGCTTATGTGCTTTGCCGATTGCACTTCCTTTGATCATCGTGGCTGTGATACTCTTTGTTTGCTTCTTGTTTGTACTTGCAACATTATTATTTGCGGCAATTATCAGTATAGGAGCTATCTTATTTTCCGGTATTCCATTGCTGTTATCGGGCTTTACGAACTTTGCCGTTATGGAAAATAGCTTGATAGCTTTTGGTGGCGGTTTGTTATGCATTGGCTCAGGTATCCTACTTTGTGTAGTGTTTGTTTGGCTTATCAAGATAATTATTCCGGCGTTTACGCGATTGATTACCAATTTATATCATAAAGCAAAGGAGGGGAAAGCGCATGAAAAAGCATAAGGGATTAAAGATTTCTCTCATTGTGGCAATCGTTTGTATTTTGGGAGGCTTTTCACTGCTTGGAATAGGATTAGCTAAGGGAGGAAGCCTGCGTTATTTAAGTGTATCCAATGATACGGTTTCTTGGTGGCCTTGGAAGCACGGTAATATCGGAATATGGATAGGTGATGACCATGATACGTTGAGTGAATGGGACGATGATTCCGATGAATATATAAGAAATAATACGGAATATAAGCAAGATTTAGAAAAGTTCTCTGGAATTGTGATTGAAGCGAATGTGGGAGAGGTTCATATAACAAGCGGTTCAAAAAATCAACTGCGCTATCATGCTAAACATGAAGAGGCAATTCAGTATGAGGTAAAGGACGGTGTACTGCATATCCGCATGCAACATCATGGAAATCACAATGAAAATACCATTATGTATCTAAGTCTTACCACAGATTTGCTTAATATATTAGATGTATATAATAAAGCAGGGAATATTTCTATTGATGGGGTTCGCACCAAAAAGCTGCAAATCCATACAGATGCGGGAAATATTGACTTAGAGGATATTTATAGTGAGCAAAGCAATATCGAGCAGGAATGTGGAAATATCGAAATGGAAGGAAGCTTTATGAACAAGACGACGATTTCCAATGCTGTGGGGAATACAGAAATTACCTTACAAGGCAATGTACGTGATTACTTTATACAGGCTGTAAACGCCTTGGGAAACAGTGAGATTTTTGATAAAGAATATCAAGGCAGTATGGATACAAGTGTAGGAAGCACAGAAGCAAGCAATCATATCTTGATTAAAAATGAATTGGGGAACTTAGAAGTATCCATAAAGGATTGAGCAAGCTACTTTACAGAATAGAAATGTCATGATAAGGTATAACTAACATAAGAGAACTGTTAGGAGGAAATATATATGTCAAATGTAGTACATGCAACAACGGCTTCTTGGGAAGCCTTATTAAAGGAAAATGAAATTGTGTTTGTGGATTTCTTTGCGACTTGGTGTGGACCTTGTAAGATGCTGGCACCGGAAATTGAAAAGCTGGCTGATGAATATGTCGGACAGGTTCCGGTTGTAAAGGTTGATGTAGATGAAGAACCGGAATTGGCAAGACGTTATAATGTTATGTCAATTCCTACCTTATTTGTGTTTAAGAATGGGGAAGCTGTTGCTACGATGATGGGATTTCAGCCATTGCAGGCAATGAAAAACATGATCGAAAAAGCAAAATAGTGAAATACGGACCTTATGTGAGGTCCTTTTTCTTACGGCTTAAAAAGAAAAGCACCCGTACAGGTGCTTATGCCTATTTACCAAGATATTGAAAGCGAGGAACCTTTTTTCCTCCATGCTCCACCATTTCACAAAACATGGAAAGTGGGCGTACCCAAACTTTGCATTCTCCATACAGAGCACGATACACAACATATTTTTCTAAGGTTTCACTGTGGGTCGAAACATAAAGGACACTATAATGATTTCCTTTAAAGTGCTGATAACGTCCAAGTGGGATATCCATTGGTAAGTCTTCATTTTTCTTTTCATCAAGACTTTCAAAAGAAGGTGCTTCTGTTTCTTGTGCTTGATGAGGAATCGACTGTAAAATACAGGCACTTTTCGCCGGTATGGTCATGCGGGTCTGTTGATCTTTACTGAGATATACAGTGTTATTCAACAAATCACGTAGATCCTCATTGGTTTCTAAGGATAATGTATAAGCCTCTTGGGCGCAGTTCAGTGCAACCCAAACCTCCTCGTTTTGATTTTGTCGTTTAAATACCAGTTGTTCATTACGTAATAGAATCTGTTCATAGCTTCCGTTAAATAAAACCGGAAGCTTTTTGCGCAGTAAGCCGAGCGTTGCGATATGTTTGGTTAATGCGCTATCCTCTTGCAGCTTTAAACAAGGACGCAATTGGGCATCACTGCCGTATTGTTTTGTTCCCTTGATAGCCCATTCACTTCCATAATAAATGCTTGGAATACCGGGCATGGTATAAAGTAGGGTATAGACATTAAATAAGTCTTGTTGCTCCTTCAGCATACTTGCCAAACGATTGACATCATGATTATCTACAAAGTTATATAGCTTTAAATGCTCATAGATTCCACCTTTGGCAAATTGACGTACAAGGGAATGAGCAATTTCGAAATAATTGTGATCGTTATGCGAGCTATATAAGCCCTTGTAGCATTCATAATTGGTTACCGAATCCAACATACGCTCGTTTGCCCATACATTATAATTTCCATGAATGATTTCGCCCATGAGCCAAAAATCAGCTTTTTTTGTTTTGCAGAAGGCTTTTAAACGACAGAAGAAATCACGATCCATTACATCGGCAGCATCTAAGCGTAAGCCATCAATTTGAAATTCATCAATCCACATGTTCACAGAATCAAGCAGATAGTCTACAACTTCGGGATTTTTTAAATTTAGTTTTATCAGGTTGGTATGTCCTTCCCAAGTATCATACGAAAAACCATCGTTTTGATCATTGTTTTCATCGAAGCGAAGGTTGGAAAACCAAGAGCAGTAACGTGATTGCTCACGATGCTCTTTCACGTCTAAAAAAGCCCAAAAGCTGCGTCCGACATGATTGAATACACCATCTAAGACAATTCGTATGCCTGCCTTATGAAGGGCTTCACATACCTTTTGAAAGTCCTCATTGCTACCTAAGCGATGATCGATCTGACGATAATCACTTGTATCATAGCCATGTTCATAGCTTTCAAATACCGGACCTAAATATATGGCGGTAATATTCATACTTTTTAAATGTTCAATCCAGTCGATCAGCTTTAAGATGGTATGTGTAGTATGTGCTTGCCGATACTGCTGTGCACCGCAAAAGCCCAAAGGATAAATATGATAAAAAACGGCTTCTTGAATCCAATTTTGCATAATTTCACCTCGTTTATAAGTATATCATAGCTGTGAATAATTTTGTTGTATGGATATTTCCTTTTTAAATTCAGTCATGGTACAATAATACAAAGAAAAGAAAGAGGTAGTAATATGGCGTTTTTACCGACAACAAGAGAAGAAATGTTAGCACAGGGATATGAACAGGTGGATTTTGTTTATGTATTGGGTGATGCGTATGTCGATCACCCTTCCTTCGGTGCTGCAATCATCACAAGAACCTTGCAGGCCTTTGGCTATAGTTGTGCGATCCTTTCCCAGCCGGATTGGCATAAAGATGAGGAATTTCTGCAATTCGGTTTGCCACGTTTGGGATTTTTGGTATCGGCGGGCAATATTGATTCCATGGTTAATCATTATTCGGTAAATAAGCGCCGCAGAGATAAGGATTACTATACAGATGATGGAGTGATGGGGAAGCGTCCCGATCGTCCAACGATTGTATACACGCAGATTTTAAAACGCTTGTTTCCCGATGTTCCGGTTTTGGTCGGCGGTGTTGAAGCAAGCCTTCGTCGTCTTGCCCATTATGATTATTGGGACGATAAGGTACGACGTTCGATTTTAATGGATTCTCAAGCGGATCTGTTAATGTTCGGAATGGGGGAAAATACGATTGTTGAGGTTGCCGATGCCTTGGCAAGTGGTATGGCAGTTAAGGATATTTGTTATATTCGCGGTACGGTTTGGAAAACCAAATCCTTGGATATGATTGTCGATGAGTACATCATGCTGCCATCGTATGAAGAAATATGCAAGGATAAAAAGACCTATGCAAAAAGCTTTTTAACTCAATATGAAAATCAAGATGCAATCAATGCAAAAATGCTGATTGAGCCTTATGAGGGTTGGTATGTCGTATGCAATCAACCTCCGCTTCCTTTAACGCAGGAACAAATGGATTTTACTTACTCGCTTCCGTATGAGCGTACGTTTCACCCCAAATATCACTATGTTCCGGCGATCGAAGAGGTGCAGTTTTCTATCACCAGCAATCGAGGCTGCTTTGGTGCCTGTACCTTCTGTGCCATTACCTCACATCAAGGACGTGTGATTTCTACACGTAGTGTGGAAAGTGTGGTAGAGGAGGCAAAGACCATTACGCAGATGCCTAATTTTAAAGGCTATATTCATGATGTCGGCGGACCAAGTGCAAACTTTTCACGTCCTGCTTGCGATAAGCAGACAACACATGGTGCTTGTCCAAAGAAGCAATGCTTATGGCCTAAGCCTTGTTCAAATCTTAAGGTCGATCATACGCATTATGTGGATATGCTAAATGCAGTACGTGCTTTGCCGGGGATTAAAAAGGTTTTTATTCGTTCCGGGATTCGTTATGATTATCTTATGTATGATAAAGATGAAACATTCTTTGATCAGCTTGTGAAGCATCACATCAGCGGACAGTTGAAGGTAGCTCCGGAGCATATCAGTGCCAATGCGTTGGACAAGATGGGAAAACCACGTAAGGAATTGTATTTAAAATTTGTGGATAAATATTACGAAAAGAATAAGCAGTTTGGGAAAAATCAATATTTGGTACCCTATCTTATGAGCTCTCACCCGGGCTGTGATTTGAACAGCGCAATCGAATTGGCATGTTACTTAAAAAAGATTCATCATACACCGAAACAGGTACAGGATTTTTATCCCACTCCGGGAACTTTGGCGACCTGTATGTATTACACCGGTATAGATCCACGTAATATGAAGCCGGTATATGTTGCCAAAACGTATGAGGAAAAGCTGGAACAAAGAGCCTTGATGCAATTCAGCTATCCTAAAAATTATGATATTGTTTATCGTGCATTAAAGAAAGCACATCGTGAAGATCTGATTGGCAGCTCTTCAAAATGTCTGATACCGGCGAAAAAGCCAAGGGATTCATTTGTTCATAGGAAGGGTGCGCATAAGCGATGAGCAGTACTCAAAGGCTGACTCGTATCGCTTTTGTGGCTGCGATTTTCTATGTGGGCTTTCGTATGTTTGCGGATATTTTATATTTAGAAATGATTACCTTTCTGTTATTTGTATTTGCACAGGTATTGCCACGTAGGGAGGTTGTTGCAGCTGCGGGGTTATGTGCCCTATTACAGCTGTTATTGCATGGCATTATGCTTTGGAATATCGCTTATCTGCTTATTTTTCCAAGCTATGCATGCTTGTTTTCACTAGGACGAAATTGGTTTGAAAAGCATCTTTCGATCGTTCCCTTTGTCGGTGCACTGGCATCTTTTCTCATCGGGCAGTTGGTCGAATTGCCTTTTCTGTTAGTTGGTAAAACGATTACGTGGGTATATCTTCTAATGGGGTTAAAAACCTCTTTGTTACAAGCGGGATTGAGTTTTGTGGTATTTTTGTTTTTATATGAACCATTAAAAAATAAATTAAAAAGAATAATAAGGAGCTGAATGTTATGAAAAAGAAAGTTTGGTATGTACTTGGCGCTGTTTTGTTGATTGCTTTAGGTGTATGGGGAATCGGTGCACTTTTACCGCATCAGGAGGCAAGTGCTGGTGAGAAAAGCATTACCATTGATATTTATGATAAAACCGATGCACAAAAAGCTAATAAGGCAATCGTTACCTTACATGAGGATACCGATGCCAAAACATTAAGTGAGTTTATGAAGGAAGAAAAAGATGTAAAAGCAGTTGTCGAACAGGGAGAATACGGTTCCCTGCTTACTGAGATTTACGGTTTGAAGCAGGATATGGAGAAGGGACCATGGCTTGTCTATGATTCCGATAACAATGCATCTTGCTTAGAGGCAGGTATGTGTCCGGCAATGGACGAGGTTGTTTTAAAAGATGGCGATCACTTTCGCGTGGAATTGATTTCATCATTTGAATAAGGAGCCTAAAATAATTATGTGTTGGCATCAGCACCTTTCCTTTGTGGGTTGTGAAGATGGAAGCGCGTATTTTGAAAAAGCTTATTAGAGCATGCAAAGGAAGGAAAAGCGGAGTGTTTCGATGCTTTTGTATATTGAACTTGAGCATCGTCTAACCCAAAAAAAGAAGGAATGAGAATAGGAAGGAATACGTCAATGCAAGGCGTATTTTTTTATAACCGGTTACAAGATGGGAAATTGTGTGAAGTATGATGATTAGGATTGACTATTAAAAGGGAATGAATATAATAATTAACATAGTTAATTGTTAAGTAACTTAACTATATGGAGATGAGGTGAAGCAAGTGGAAGAAATGGAAATTGTACGGAGGCTTTATCATGTGGTAAATCGTATGCGTAAGCAAGGTTTACAGCGGGTGCAGGAGAAAAAGACACCCCACCCGGTAGCAGCTAGAGAAATCATGATTTTAGATGCGATTGAACAAAATCAAAAGCCGATGAAAATGAATGATATCAGCACACATTTTAATATTACGCCGGCAGCCGTTTCACAGGTCATGAAGCATTTGGAAAAAAAGGAATGGATCGAAAGAGTGATTTTCGAAGATGACCGTCGCAGTGTGTATATTCGTGTCAGTGAAAAAGGGAAGGAAGCACTGGAAGAAAATGAACAGCACATGATACAAAATCTGCTTGGCTTCATTGAATGGATCGGAGAGGAAGACGCACAGGCACTGATTCGGATTATGGAAAAAGCAGCTGTCTATGTGGAAAAGAAAGGAGATAGGAAATGTCAAAGCTAATAAAGTATTTGAAGCCGTTTTGGTTTCCGCTGTTAATTACAGTAGCGCTATTATTCGCACAGGCACAGTGTGAGTTGGCACTACCGGATTATATGTCTGAAATCGTGGATACCGGTATTACTAAGGGTGGAATTCAAGATGGTGTTGTGCAAGTGATTCGTGAAAGCGAATATCAGCATCTAACACTGTTTATGAGTGAGAAACAGCAAGCATTGTTTTCGGATAACTATACATTGATCAAAGCACAGGAAGCAAGCAGTGAACAAAAGGAGAACTATCCTGTACTTAAGAAAGAAAATGTATATGAATTAAATTCTATTGATGAAAAAGCAAGAGAGGATCTAAATGCCGCACTTGTAAAAGCGGAAATGGCAGTAAGTGCTGTTCGTATGCAGGCAAATGATAAAACAAGTGAGCTTTCCAAACTGATGCAGGCACAGGGAATGAAAGACCCTTTTGTGATGCTGAGCTTTATGCCGAAAGAACAGCTGGCAACGATGATGAGTGAAATCGACAAGCAAATGGAAGCCATGGGAGATACGATTGCACAGGCAAGTGGCTCTGCGTATGCGAAAAGCGAATATGAAGCCGTGGGTATGGAGTTAGAGGATATCCAAAACGATTATATCCTACATGCCGGCGGTAAGATGCTTTTGGTTGCATTGGGAAGTGCGGTGAGTGCGATTCTTGTTGGTTTGTTTGCTTCACGTATCGGTGCCGGCTTATCAAGAAATCTACGTAAGGGAATTTTCGAAAAGGTAGAAAGCTTTTCAAATGAAGAGTTTAACCGTTTTTCAACCTCAAGCTTGATTACGCGTACCACAAACGATGTGCAAAGTGTGCAGATGGTTATTATCATGTTCTTGCGTGTTGTAATCTATGCACCAATCATCGGCTTTGGAGCTGTCATGCACGTGTTGGATAACGGTGCGGATATGACTTGGATCATTGCTTTATGTGTGGTAATTCTTTTATCTTTGATCGGCGTATTGATGGGAGTAACCATGCCGAAGTTTAAGATTACCAAGAAACTTAATGATCGTATCAATTCCATTACCCGAGGCTTCTTAGAGGGAATGCCGGTCATTCGTGCCTTCAATACGCAGGATTATGAAGAAAAAAGTTTCGATGCCACAAATACAAGAATTATGAAAAATCAGCTGTTTATCAACCGTATGATGTCCTTGATGATGCCGGCTATGATGTTAGTAATGAATGCATCTTCTTTATTGATCATTTGGGTCGGCGGACATTTGATTGAAAGCGGCAGCATTCAGGTTGGTGCAATGATGGCTTTTATCCAATATGCAATGCAGATTATCATGGCTTTCTTGATGATTGCAATGGTTGCGGTTATTTGGCCGAATGCCAGTGTTTCGGCTGCACGTATCGTTGAGGTGTTGGACAGTGAGGTAAAAATAAAGGATCCGAAAAAAGCAAAGGCTTATGATCCTAAGCAAAAGGGCTATATTGAATTTCGCAATGTTTCTTTCCGTTATCCGGGAGCAGAGGAAGATGTCTTACATGATATCAGCTTTACCGCTAAGCCGGGAGAAACAACAGCCTTTATCGGCAGCACCGGCAGTGGAAAATCAACGGTTGTTAATCTTGTGCCTCGCTTTTATGATGTCAGCGAGGGTGCTATCTACATTGACGGTATCGACATTCGCGATGTGAAGCAGCATGATTTGCGTGAGAAAATCGGCTATGTTCCGCAAAAGGGAATTTTGTTTAGCGGCGATATTGAAAGCAATTTGCGCTATGCGAAGGAAGATGCAACTGCACAAGAGATTGCGGAGGCAGCACGCATTGCACAGGCAAACGAAATTATCGAAGCGAAGCCGGAAAAATACGCAACTCCTATTTCTCAGGGCGGAACCAATGTATCCGGAGGGCAAAAACAGCGTTTATCCATTGCCCGTGCGCTCGTTAAACGTGCCGAGATTTATATTTTCGATGATTCCTTCAGTGCATTGGATTTTAAAACCGATGCAAAGCTACGTACGGAATTAAATAAGATGATACGTGAAACACAGGCAACGGTATTGCTTGTTGCTCAGCGTATCTCCAGTATCATGCATGCCGATCGTATCGTTGTTTTAGATAAGGGACGTGTGGCAGGTATTGGAACACATGAGGAATTGATGGAAAGCTGTGAGGTGTATCAGGAAATTGCTTATTCACAGCTATCAAAGGAGGAACTAGGAAATGAGTAGAGAAAAAACTGCACGTCCTATGGGTCCTCATGGCGGTCATGGGCCAATGGGTGCCCGTATGGGAGAAAAAAGTAAAGACTTCGGCGGTACGATGAAAAAGCTGATTGCTTATATGCGTCCGTATTATGCAAGCATTTGTATTGCGATTACCTTATCGGCAGCTTCGGTCATTTTGATGATCATGGGGCCGAAAATCTTAGCAAAGGCAACTGATGAGCTGATTGCCGGATTTACACGCTTGGTACAAAATACCGGTGGAATTGATTTTGATTATATTTTAAAGATTATTCTTTGGCTGTTGGGAATTTATTTGTTTAGCAGTATCATGCAGTATTTAATGAGCATCTTGATGGCAACGATCACACAAAAGGTTGCTTATCGTATGCGTAAACAAATTTCAGAAAAAATCAACCGCATGCCGATTGCTTATTTTGATCGTGTTTCACATGGTGATGTAATGTCGCGTGTTACCAATGATGTGGATACCTTACAAATGTCTTTGAACCAATCGCTTTCAACGGCGGTACAAGCAATCATTCAGCTAATAGGCTATCCGATCATCATGCTTACGATTAGTTGGCAAATGACTTTGATGGCATTATGCGTTGTGCCGCTGTCCTTAGTATTTGTTTCAATGATCGTAAAGAAAACACAAGGCTACTTTAAACGTCAGCAACAATATCTTGCCGATGTAAACGGACATGTTGAAGAAATGTATGGCGGGCATTTGGTTATGAAGGCTTTTAATGGGGAGGAACGCTCCATTGAGGAATTCAATAAGCATAACGAAAACCTGTATCATACCGCATGGAAATCGCAGTTTTTATCCGGCTTGATGATGCCGATTACCGCTTTTGTCGGTAATCTTGGTTATGTCGGTGTGTGTTTGCTAGGTGGTTGGCTTGCAGTTGGAGGAGCAGTAACGATTGGAGATATTCAAGCATTTATTTCGTATGTAAGAAGCTTCAATCAACCGATTTCCCAATTGGCACAGATTATGAATGTTTTACAATCCGCCGCAGCCGGTGCCGAACGTATTTTCGAATTTTTAGAAGAAGAGGAAGAAGTTGCGGAAACCACGACACCAAAACCGATTGTAGATGCGCAAGGCAATGATTTGATTAAAGGAACTGTAACCTTTGAAAATGTGCATTTCGGATATACACCTGATAAAATCATTATCAATGATTTCTCAATGTATATCAATGCCGGAAAACGTGTGGCTATTGTCGGACCGACCGGTGCGGGTAAAACAACGATCGTAAAACTGTTGATGCGTTTTTATGAATTGAACAGCGGTACGATTTATATTGATGGAACGGATATAAAAGAATATTCTCGCAGTGATTTACGTTCTTTGTTCGGTATGGTGTTGCAAGATGCTTGGTTATTTGAAGGAACGATTATGGATAATCTTCGCTATGGCAAGCTTGATGCAAGTGATGAGGAGGTTATCAAGGCAGCAGATGCAGCCTATGTTGATCACTTTATTCGTACCTTGGATCATGGCTATCAAACAGAAATCAATGAGGAAAGCAATAATATTTCACAAGGACAGAAGCAGCTTTTAACGATTGCCAGAGCTTTCTTGGCTGACCCTAAGATTTTGATTTTAGATGAGGCAACATCTTCTGTTGATACCCGTACGGAGGTATTGATTCAAAAGGGAATGGATAACTTAATGAAGGGACGTACCTGCTTCGTGATTGCACATAGATTATCAACGATTCGTGATGCGGATTTAATTCTTGTTATGAAAGATGGCGATATCGTTGAGGTCGGTGATCATGAGGAACTGATGAAGAAAAACGGTTTCTATACTCAATTGTATAATTCTCAGTTTGACGAGGGTATCGAGGAATAAAACAAACAAAAATAATATTGAAAGAAAGAAAAGAGCAGAACTGCTTAAATGAAACGAACTCCATGATGTTGAAATGGAGTTCGTTTCATTTTTCATAGTATTTTTCGAAATAAGATTACAGATGTTCTTTATACTGTTTCAGCATTTCATTTATTTCATCTGCCTGCAATTGATAGTTTTGACGAAAATAGTAATATAACAATAAGTATATAATCGTATAACTGATCGTATAGGATATTAAAGAAGCCATAGAAAAAGAAATGATAATACCGGTGAAATAAAAAATAAGAAAACTTGATATAAATGTGCTTAAATAATTTACTATGTGATACGTTAGATTTGACTTAAAGTCCCATCTGTTAATCCCAAAACTAATGAGCTGTATGATGCATATTGCAAACAGAAATAATAAAGTTGATTGCCAAAATATGTTGTTTTCGCTTTGTGAATCCGTTAGAAAACAATTGAATAAGGAATTAAAAAGCATAACAGCTGTATATAGGACACATGTGGAAGAAATATATTTATAAATTGTATTTTTCATAATTTACACCTCACTATTCTTTAGGTAATCTTTTAAATTTTGAATATAATTTCTGGAAATAATCAAATATTCTCCATTTGTCAAAGTAGCTTTTAAACGATGATTCACATAGGGTTTTACATAATTCAAATAGCGTACATTTAACAAGGTTGTTTTTGATATTCGTAAAAAACTTGTTACTTTTAATTCTTCTTCAAGCTTTGTTAATGTTCCCTTATAATAATAAATTTCATTATCGCTGTATAAAAATGTTCTGCGATCAACCGTTTCCGCATATAAGATATCATCTACATCTACCTGTATTGTTTTTTCTTCTTTCGATGCCTCGATTTGCATACCGAATTGTTGAATCATATATGCAAGCTTACGAATCCGAGTAGTTTTATACCTGCATTGAAGCCTAGCAATTTCTTCTGTATATTCTATATTTTCATCAATTTCTACCTTCATATAACCCTCCTGCAACAAAAGCGCCTTTGTTATAATCGTTATATAAAAAAACAGGCAACTTTGCAATAAATATTGCATAAGCTGCCTTTTTCAATGACTGAAATACCTTTTCTAGTCCGAAGGTATCTAATAAGTAAATTATGATTCTAATGAATATATCAACATAACAAATCAAAGCGATAGAAAAGAAAAAGATCGTATAGCTAAAGCAGGCATTTATTGATTTTAAAAATATAAAGCATAAAGGATTTGTTTGTTTTACGTTTTATCGCAAAAATTATCAATACAGAACCAAAATTGTTATAAATGTTCGAGATAAAATCAGAAAGAAAATTCCTATAACAAAATTGTATTTGCTCAATTTTTTACTAGCAAGGAAAGGAATAACAGAAAATTCAAAAGCTGTGTTAAGCAGGATACCGACATAGTCAATTTCTTGAAATAGGATAAAATCCATCGAAAAATGTAAGATAAGAAATATAGACAAGCAAATTAAAAATTGTCTGACAATTAAAAGATAATACTTTTCTTTTATTCTGAAAATAATAAATTGTTTCATCTGCATATAATCTAAAATTGTTCGCAAAATTATATATACGTGTGCAACTATAATCAATAAAGAAAGGAATTGATAAAAGCTCCTTTCAGCAAGATAATAATTTATTAAATTGTAAATTTCTATATTTTTTGAAGAATATATATATAATAGTAGGGAAGTTGATAAAATTAGTGATATTGAGAATAGAATATCAAGAATCAGTTTTTTGCTTTTAATTATGTTCATGGAGATAACCATCTTTCAATTCGTATTTTCTGTCAAATTGTAATTCGTCAAAAGTGTCGTGTGCGGCGATTATGATAGTTTTGTTTGCTTGAATGCTTTTTTTAATCAATTCGTTAAAAGCCTGTATGCTGGCAGTATCTAATCCTCTTGTTGGCTCATCAAGTAAGATAAAATCTTGATTTTCCATAAATGCCTGAATGATACCTGCTTTTTGTCGCATGCCCACAGAATATTTTCCGATTTTTTCTTTGTTGTCAAAATCTAATTGAAATAGATTGCATAAAGCTATGATTCTATTTTTGTCATAGGCTTTGTTAAAGTCAGCTAAAAATTTTAAATTGAATTTTAAAGTTTGATTTTCTAAAAAGCCGGGATTTTCAATTAAGGCACCGATGCGTACATCTGCTGAAAATACTATTTCCCCTGATGTAGGCTTTATTATATCGGTGATTAGTTTAAATAAAGTAGATTTACCACAGCCGTTTATTCCATGAATATAGATAAGTTCTCCTTTGTTTACTGTCATATTTAAATTTTTAAGCACATCATTCTTTTTAAAGCTTTTGTATAAATTTCTGATTGATAAAGTCGCATTCATTTTAATATCCTCCTGATAGTTAGTTAAATATATGATTTACAATGGGCATTACGATGATATATCGGAATATAAAGTTGATAGCTAAAGGAATCATAATATATACCATATTTTTTTCGTTATTTACTTGTAAAAGTATTACTAATTCTTCAATAATGTATATTAACGTGTTAAATATTAAGAAAGTAAAAACTAATTTTTCATAACCTATCGGCATTTCAAAAAAGATAAAGCTTGTCCCATATAATAATAAGCAAAAAATCAGCAGAGAGGTAAAAGAAAGCTTAAAATGTAGATTATGATAGTTTTTAATACCTATTCGTTGAATGATAAATACTGAGATATCTTCAACCATGGAAGTTCGCGTGTATGCAAAAATAATATATGCTACATTTAAAACTGTTGGAATGTAGTTCGAAGTTAAGAATAATGATACAAGGTTGGTTATATTATAGGTTGCAAAAGGGGTAAGAAAAAATAGAAAGCATACAAGTAAGATTCGTTTAGGAGTAAAGTAGTTTAAAAAGATTTTACTCATAGTTTCTTTCCTTTCTCTTTGATAGAAGGCTCAATATAAGAAGCATTATGCAATAAAACAATAGGGTTGTTAGATATGTTAAATAAGGGGATTGAAATATTGTATGATTCACAAAAGGTTGAAGTCCAGGGTTAATTAAGTTAGGTAGAAAAAATAAACTACCGATATACAAGAACAAATCACTATTTGTTAGATTAAAAATAGATCCGCATATTATAGCCGGTAAAGCAGTTAAAAGAATGCCGATAATAAGTCCGCTACCTCTGTATACATATATGTTTTTTATCCATGTAGACAAAGAGTAGATAAAATCTGAATAAATCACAAAGCCTAAAGAGGAAAAAATAAGATAGATAAAAAAACTATTTTGATATGAGTTAGAAAATAAATTGTAATATGTTTGGATATCGTTCTGTTCTAACTGGGAAAAATCGAATGTACCAATTAAAATAAAAAGAGTAAAAATGATTGTTATTTGTATTATTAAATAATAAACAAATGAATAAACGGAGTTAATTAAGAGCATATTTTTATAGTATTTATTAGGATTGACTCGAAGCTTAGTTAAAATCGAAAAGTGAGACTGCTTGTCAATCAATTTATCTACGGCAAAAATATTAGAGGAAGCGATGAATAATAACAAGGTTAATTGTATTGAAGTCATACTGGATTGAACATAATAATAAATCGATATAGGAATGAAATGGATTTCACTTGGATCTAATGATTTGATTAAGTCAGCATAACCTTCCGAATAAAAAATATGGATAACAGATAAAGCGATAAAAATAACAGAGAAGATAATGAAAATTACTTTATTTTTTTGAAGATTTTTAAGATAACTGTAAATCATGGTATGAACCACCTAGCCTTTCTTATCATATTGTCATTTGACAGTAATGGAATAATGATTTTCGATGCTATCTTTTACAGATAATGGAAATATTCCATAATTTTATTTGGTTGTTCTAACCTAATTTAGATTATATCATAAAATAACAAATATTGTTAAAAATAACAAAAATTATTAAAAAATATTGAACGTATCAATAATAGTGCTATAATGGTAGCGGAACAGTAAACTTATTGGAGGTGTTGAAATGAGAAAAAAAGTATTTAGTTTATTATTCTGTGCTGCTGTTTGTTTTGGAACCATGGGAGCAGTGAATGCCTCGACATGGACCGAAGGCGTAACTTTTGTCAATATTCCGGGTGGTGGAAATCAAAAAGTGAATTTATCTAAGGGGAATAAGAAAACCTCAACTGATATTTATGCTTCTTTTGTGCCTACTAAAATGACAGCTCTTTTAGGAAATTCAGCAAGACTTATAACCAAAAGTCAGAATTTAGCTTCTGATTGGGTAGCTCTTTCAAGTGGAAAAGTTAATTATGCGCTTGAAAGAGGTTGTAAGAAAGGTACTACGTATTATTCAGCTGTGAAAAGCAATACAATCGAATGGGGAAACAATAATGATGTAACAATGGATTTTTCGGCAGATAAAAAGTAAGGGCATTCCTTACTTTTTATTACAAAACGGTTCTTGAAAATTAACTATTTATTTTGCTAGAACAACTGTATTTTTGTTATAATATAATGAAGGTGATGAATGAATGAAAATAAAACAATTAACCAAAAGAGAACAGCTAGTTATGGATATATTGTGGAATAGTAAGACGGACTTGTCTGCCAATGATATTTTTTTACATGCGGACAATGTTAGTATTTACACTATTCAACAGGTTTTACAAAGGTTGTTAAAGATGGAGTATATCGAAGTGTCGGGAATAGGACATAATAAAAAATCTATCGCTCGAAAATATCGACCGACTGTTTCACAAGCAGAGTACATTTCTAATTGTGTTAATATTCAAACAAGTTATCAATTAGCATCAAATTATATAAAGACAAGCGATGATTTGTCATTGTTAGATGAACTAGAAGAATTAATCAAAGCAAAAAAAGAGGAACTTAAGGGTTAAAATATGCAAATCACTTTATCGTCTTTATTTATTACTTTAATGGTTGAATGCATATTAATCTTATTATTTTATTTTATAATTACTGCAAGAATCAAATCAAAATTTTTTCGGATTGATTTTTTGACAATTCTTATTATACTGATTTTATTAAGATTGCTTGTTCCGATAGAATTACCATTTACGGTTACTGTTCCTGCACCAATAATCATGAATCCTGTGGCTGTTTTTTTTGATTATGAATTTATCGAGGGTATGAAGATTACCTATTTATTGCTTTTTATTTGGGGATTCGGTTGTATATTCGAAGTTGCTTTTTATGTTAAAAGGCTGTTTAAGCTGAAAGAGTTATATAGGATTATATTGAATAATTGTAAATATGGTAAAGTTTCTGATTTCTTGAAGTCATATAGTGGCTATGATTATCCAGTCTATATTTCACCCTATATATCTGCGCCGATGGTTTTAGGCTTCAAAAAAGTAATTTTATTACCCAAGACGTTGTTTTCTGAGGAAGAAATAAGCAATATAGTATTACATGAAATATATCATATTGAAGCACATGATATATACGTAAAGCAATTGATTAAATTCATTACTATTATATATTGGTGGTTTCCTCCGATATATTTACTACAAAGAGAAATTGATCTATTCTTAGAATTAAGGGCAGATTCGAGAGTTACAAAACAGCTAAACTATTATGAAAGCTTAAACTATGCAAATACATTGATTTCTGTACGACGAAAAATTTCGGCAGAAGCTTTGCCGTCAAAATTATTTTCTACTTGTTTGCTGAGTGAGAATAAAAAAGTGTTATCCTATCGAATTAACTATCTAATAGAAGGAAATTTTCAAAAAAGAACCGGGAAACTAATGCTATTGATGTTGCTCATGGTTCCGATTCTATCTAATTCTATTATATTGGAGCCGTGTTATCCTAATTCATCACTTGTGGAAGGCACTTTTGAAAAAAACGATTTCGAATATATCATTCAGCACAAAGACGGAAGTTATTCATTGATGATTGATAATCAATTCGTTGAAATTAGTGATATTCATGATGAATCATTCGATGGAATAAGAGTTATTAAAGAAAAATAGAGGAGAATATTTTATGAAGAAGATTTTAATATTTACATTGGCATTAGGAACTACATTTATGTTTAATACCAATCTTATAATGATTGAAGCTAATGGAAAGAATTTAATAAATTATGAAACTTTACAACCTAAAAAAGATATTATGGTATGGAAATATAAGATTATTAACGGAAGATTATATAAAAGATTATTTAATGAGTCTAAAGAAAGATGGGAAACTGATTGGATTTTGGTCTAATAATTATAAAATAAAGTTAAATATTTGAGAATAAAGAATCATGAAAATACAATGATTAATGAAGCGATAGAAAAGAAAAAGGTCGTACAGTCTAAGTGAACATTTTAAATTCACAACTGTTACGACCTTTCTTTATCGTTTTGTTAATCCCTGCTGAGCATCTACTAAGGCTTGATGGGCAAGGCGGAGAGTGTTAAAATCACTTTCCTTTTTTAAACAGTCATAAGCATGATAAAAAGCTTTTTCATATATTTCCCATGAGGAAGCAGTATAATCTTCTTTGATAAGCTCTTTGCTGGACATCAGGATCTGTTTGATTTGTTCCATAAGGTCGAAGTATTGATGTTCCTTGTCGATTTCCAAGCATAGCTCATAGAATGTCCAATTCTTATTATGCTCTGTTAGCATGGCTTTTCGTTGGATTTTGCGATCTAAGGCATCAAGCAAAGCGTTGATAGCAAGAATATCTTGATCCTGTAAGTCTCGAAATAACAATAGATCATAAGCTATATGTAAGCTTTCGTCTTTTTCCTCCTTATCAAATCCGTCTAAGGAAAATAAATAGCCGATTTTCTGTGATAGGTCGCTGTCCTTTAGTAGGGTATAGGGAAGTTTTAGATCCCCTAAAACACGTGTAACAGCTCCTTCTTTATAGGTGTGATCACCTAAATATACAAGAACATGTTTTGTCATATATAACCTCTAATATTTTTTAAATTGTTTAAATGCAAAGCTATCCATTTTATGATGCAGGATACAGCTAAGAATAAGCATAGCGATAAGTAAGGCAATGCTTGCGTACTTTATGATTTCATTAGGGAGCATATATGCTGCGATTCCAACAAGTGCTGCACAGCCCCAACCTCCAAACATAGCGATGATACCGGAGATACTATTTTTTACAGCCGTTGCCTCTTGTTCCCAAACTAGCTTTGGGTGCGATAAATCAAGGTAAATACCGATATAGTTAGCAAGTACGGTGCTTACAAGACTGGCTGCCAGTGTCAAAATTAGCATCGGAAGTGGAAAAATAGGAAATAGAAATCCGAAAAG
Organism: Amedibacillus dolichus DSM 3991; assembly: GCF_000154285.1. Classification (GTDB taxonomy): domain Bacteria; phylum Bacillota_I; class Bacilli_A; order Erysipelotrichales; family Erysipelotrichaceae; genus Amedibacillus; species Amedibacillus dolichus. Next base: position 27,311 of record NZ_DS483476.1, read on the forward strand.
AACTATGGTTAAAATATCGGTAATGACTGCAAGGAAGATACCGCTTAGTACCTTGGCAAATAATTGATCTTTTAAAGGCATAGGAATGTATTTCATGAACATGAGATTGGTTCCCTCTCGAGAAATGGAGGTAGAGCTGACAAGACCCATATTGCCGATAAACAGACCAATCACTATACCGCCAATCAGAAAGTAATACCAATAATCGTTCATCATTGCCATGATTTCCTGCGGCAATAGAGAAGCATCAATGGTTACTCCCTGCACAAGAGGAATCAGGAGCATGAGAATCGGAACAATGAAGGTTGTAGCAACACAATTCATCATATATGCCGGTGTACGAAACAACAGTTTTAATTCCTTTTTCGTATAGGTAATGATTCGATTTTTTTGATGGGCTGCTTTTCCTAATTCTTGATGAGAAAGCTTTTTGCGATTGGAATTGGTTTCACTGAAGCCAATCAAGCCTTTAAAATAAATTGCTTTGGCTAATAATAAACAAAGGAGCAGTGAAACAAAAGAAATCAACAAAAAGAAGATAAGCTGTAAGATATCGTTCTCTACGATGGCTTTTGCGGCAAAAATGGCATTTGGAAATAAATAACCTAAGACGGCGATCAAAGAGTTATTTCCACTTAGCAACAGCTCCATAAGCTCTTGCGGATTGCTTTGTGTAAAGCTTGCGGAATTTACGTAAATAGCAAATCCCAATGCCAAACCGATCGTACAGCCACTGGATATCAGATTGAAACGATCTCGGTTTTTAAAAAACGGTACAAAGCACATAACCAATAAAGAAATAATACTGGATAGCACCAAGGGGTAAATCGGTAACAATAGGAAAACAAGAAGAATAGCAAGAATGCTTACAATACCCAAATCGCCATGCTTGATGATAGCCGCAACGGAGGGCAATAGCACCATGAAAACAAAGGAATATTCGTAAATGAGTACGGTGATAAACTTGCTTCCTAAGATGACTTCCGGCTTCAGCGGTAGTGCCAGCAGTGTTTCTCCGTCATTGCTGAAAAAGAAGATGCTTGGTACTAAAAAGATGGCGAAGAAGAAAGTTATAAAGCAACAAATATAGAAGGTTAGCGCAAGAATGGTTGCATCTTGGTCTAAAAAATGGAAGTTTGTCAGCATCGTATCAACAAAGAAATAAAGTGCAAACATCAGTGGCAGCATGCAGATTCCTAAAAAGCCATACAATAAAATGGTTGTAAGCTTTTTGCTGTTTCCATCACTTAACATGCCCATCGAGTTTTTTAAGGTAACACGTGTCAGTGATAAAAATTTATGCATGGTTAATAACCTCCAGGAACAAGGCTTCTAGGGATTCGCATTGTGGATAGGCTGCTTCCAGTTCCTCCAGTGTTCCGAAAAATAAAATCGTACCCTTGTTAATGATAACCACCTTATCGCAAAGCTTTTCGGCCACCTCTAAAACATGGGTGGAAAAGAATACGGTATTGCCTTTAGCGGCATGCTCCTTCATCATTTCTTTTAACTTAAAGGCGGATTGCGGATCAAGCCCGGTCATCGGTTCATCTAAGATCCATACGTTTGGATCGGATAATAATACACCCATAATAATGATTTTTTGACGCATACCATGAGAATAAGATAAAATCTTATCATTTAAGGCATTGCTCATCTCAAAGGCTTCTGCCAGCTCGTCAATCCGTTGGCGGCGAAGATCACTGTCTACTTCATAAATATCTCCCATGAAATTCAAATATTCAATTCCCTTTAACCGCAGAAACATATCGGCACTATCGGGAACGATACCGAATTCTTTTTTGGCTTCTATCGGATTTTTTACGATATCTTTGCCATTGATGGAAATGCTTCCTTCATCGGGATTTAATACACCGGTAATCATTTTGATGGTCGTTGTTTTCCCGGCACCATTTGGTCCGATGAAACCGACGATTTCACCGGTTGGAATATGCAAGGAAATGTGATCCACCGCTTTATGCTTACCTCCGTAAATCTTAGTTACATTGTTAATCTCAATCATAGTTTTTCTTCCTTTCATCATCATGTGATACACGTTTATTATAGCATTAGAGAAAAAGCTTGCATAGCAACAAAAAGTTACAAACGTAAAAGGGGAAAAGAAGGTTTGATTTTTATAATGTAGGTGGTATGCATTGACAAGTTATGAATGAAAAATGACAGAAAGAAGTTTGATGAAATTTACTTTTATAAATGGATATGCTAAAATTTAGGCTAGCCAATAAAAAGCTATAAAATATTGTTATGTGAAAGTTCGCAGATAGGGAGAGATTGTTATGAAATTAAGCAATAGTTATTTTTATACGATGAGAGAGAATGCCAAGGACGAGGATAGTGTCAGCGGCAATTTGCTAGTCCGTGCGGGAATGATTAAAAAAAGCTCTGCCGGTATTTATATGATCATGCCGATGGGCAAGCGCGTATTGAAAAAAATCGAAGATATCGTCCGTGAGGAAATGGACGCTGCCGGAGCACAGGAACTTTTGATGCCGGCATTGATTCCGGAAGAGGTTTATGAGATTTCCGGTCGTCGTGATGCTTTCGGTTCCAATATGTTTGCGTTAAAGGATCGTTATCAGAAAAACTATGTGCTTGGTCCGACCCATGAGGAGCTGTTTACGTTAGCGGCGATGATGAAGGGACGCTCATATAAAGATTTTCCTTATAATTTATATCAGATTCAAACGAAATTTCGTGATGAAACAAGACCGCGTTATGGCTTGATTCGTACGCGCGAATTTATTATGAAAGATGCTTATTCCTTTGATATTGATAATGAGCATCTACATGAATCTTATATGAAAATGTTTGATGCTTATAAAAAAATCTTCGATCGCTGCGATCTGAATTATAAGATCGTAAAAGCCGATACGGGTGCGATGGGAGGCTCTTTATCCGAAGAATTTCAGGCGATTTGCGATGTCGGAGAGGACGTTGTGGTTACGTGTGAGCATTGTGGGTTCTCCAGTAATTTAGAGATTACGGAGGTTGTCGATCGTGCAGAAGAGTGCAGGGAAGCCTTAAAGACTATGGAAATCGTAGAAACACCAAATGCGAAAACGATAGAGGAAGTTGCGAAATTCTTTGACAAATCTTGTGATGATTTCGTAAAAACACTGATCTATAATGTCGATGGAAAAATATATGCCTTTTTATTGAAGGGGACACGTGAATTAAATGAAACCAAAGTATTGAAACTCTTACAGGCAAATGAGATGGAATTGGCAAGCTTTGAAGAGGTAGAACGCATAACTCATGCGAAGGTAGGCTTTGCCGGACCGATTGGAATTGATTGTCCAATCATCATGGATCGCGAGGTTTCCTATATGAAGAACTTTATTGTGGGAGCGAATAAAAGCGATCATCATATCGTAAATGTGAATTTGCAGGATTTTGAAGTGGAAATGTGTGCGGACATTGCCCAAGTACATGAGGGTGATGTTTGTCCGGTATGCGGGGCACCTTTATCCTTCTGTAAAGGTATCGAGGTAGGTAATACCTTTAAGCTAGGAAATAAATATGCAAAGGCACTTGGCTTGGAATATCTTGATGCTAACAATACTTTGCACCCGGTTGAAATGGGCTGCTATGGCTTAGGATTAGAGAGGACGTTGGCAAGTATCGTGGAACAGCATCATGACGATGACGGTATTATATGGCCTTTATCAGTTGCGCCTTATCAAGTGGCAATCGTGATCGTTTCCATGAAAGATGAGGAACAGGTACGTATTGCAAATGAGTTGTATGAAACATTGAAGGCAGAAGGCTATGATGTGCTGTTAGATGATCGAAAGGAACGTCCGGGTGTTAAATTCAAGGATATGGAGCTAATCGGTATTCCTTATCGTATTACCGTAGGACGTGGGATTGCGCAAGGGAATGTAGAGCTGCGTGCAAGAGGAGCTCATGAGAATGAAGAGGTTGCGATAGAAAACGTTGTAACTTATCTTCAAAATAAATTACAATAAATAAGGATAAGAAAGATGTTGAAAAAATTTACATTTTGTGAAAGTTTTACATAAACATCTTTCTTATTTTTTTGTTTTATAGTATACTAAAAGATAGTATAGACTGTGAAAGGAGCTTGAATATATGAAAGAAGCTTTGTATTTGAATGGAGAATTGGCCATTGTAAATTATAGTCGTGCGTATGCACATTCGTTGGAACAGCTGTTAAATTCTTCTACCTTCAGCAATTATGTTCAAAACTATTTGGAATATTTGCAAGCGCATAATGAGGATTTATACAATTATGCCTTAAATGGAAAGACGGCAAGAGAGGCAACGTTTGAGATTTTAAAGCTGTTTCGCTTATTGCGCGTATTTCGTGTAGAGGAGTTGCAATCAGACTATTTAAATGATAAAGCCTGCCTTTTGGAATTTGTTGAGGAGGGCTATAACTTTTGGAAGCGTCATCAGCGCTTTTCGGTATTATTCAATGCCGAGGGCAGTACCTTACAGGATTTTAACTTCGTAGCTGCGGATTCCAACTTTAATACGATGATCTTATCGGTTTATCGTTCACTAGAGGAGCAGATTCAAGGACGTAAAAATCGTGTGTATCGTCAGCTGCAAGCCGGTACGAATGCGAGTATTGCAGTGCGTGTAAATAGCCATATCAAGCTATCCGATACGTATGCTAAATTAAAAGCAATCCCTTTTATTGAAGGGGTAATGTTGCGTACACCGATGATCCTGCATCCAAAAAGCAATAAGCGTACCGGAATGTTTGAAGAAACAGACCATAATCCGATTGAACGCTTTAGTGGAAACAGTGATGAATGGTTTTGTTACCCATGTAAAATCGGTTCTCTGTTGGCATTTATTTATTTTCATCGTGATTTTATTTCTTCGGCGGTATCCTTGGCAAATCTTTTTGAACTAGCCAATGCCGATGAATGTCGTAAGAAGCCGGATCTGATTTGTTTGTTTGGTAATAAAGATGGATTAGATGCGACTGATTTCTATTATGATGAGCAAGAGGATATTTGGGTAGGAAGTGTCAGCTATCATGAACGTATCGAATATTTCGGTTACTTGAAGAAAATGTCATTAACCTTGCATAATTTACGTAAGATGCAGCAGGGTTGGCTGCCGATTCATGGAGCCTTTGTTAATATTACCTTAAAAAGCGGTAAGCGTAAAAGCATCATGCTGATGGGGGATTCCGGTGCCGGAAAATCCGAATCGATTGAAGCTTTGAAAAATGCCGGAAAAGATGTAATCAAAGATATCGAGGTTGTGTTTGATGATATGGGAACGATTCATTTAGAGGACGGAGTTCCTTATGGACAGGGAACGGAAATCGGTGCATTTATCCGTTTAGATGATTTGGATCCGGGTACTCCTTATCGTGATATGGATCGATCCATCTTCATGAATCCGGAATCCAGCAACAATGCACGTGTTATCACACCTGCCGCACCTTATGAGGTAGTAGCCGAAAATCATCGTATAGATTTATTTGCCTATGCGAATAATTATGATGATAAGAACGGGTTACAGCGCTTAGATATTGATGCAGCTATGGCTACCTGTAAAGAGGGAAAACGAATGGCGAAGGGAACAACGCAGGAGGTAGGTATTTCCACAACCTATTTCGCAAATCCATTCGGGCCGATGCAAAAGCAGGAGGTGTGTGAGCCTTTAATTATGCAGATGTTTGAGGCTATGCGCGACAACGGAGTATTTATCGGTGAAATTTATACTCATTTGGGTTTGGATAAGGAAAATCGCGAGGGAATCAACATTGCGGCTAAAGAGCTGTTAGAATTTATTGAAAAGGACTAACCAACGAAGGAAATCAAGCAGAAATTGTTTGATTTCCTTTTTTACAGGATTAAGTTGTAAACAGAGATATAAGAGAAATCAAATACTTAAAAGAATCAAAAATCGTGGCAGTTCGATAATTAAAGATATCCTTTATTATGTATTGGGCGAAAAAAGAAGTCGGTGCTGAAAAAAGCAAAGGAATGCATATATGTTAAATATTTTATACATTTGTTCATAAAATAATAACAAACACTAAAAAGTGTTTATAAAATGTAGAAATTTTGCTTTTCATGCGTTCGAAAACGCGTTACAATACATAGTAGAATATGGGAGGAATATGATGGAATTTCAAAAAATATTAGAAGCGAATAGTACGCTTCAGCATGTGGTATCGAAGACACCGTTGGTGCATGCAGATAAAATTCATAAAAATCTGTGGATCAAAGCCGAGAATTTGCAAGGTACCGGAGCGTTTAAGCTGCGTGGTGCCTATCATAAAATTTCGCAGTTAAGCTGGGAGGAAAAGGCAAAAGGAGTGATTGCGGCAAGTGCCGGAAATCATGCACAGGGCGTTGCTTATGCGTGTGCGGCTATGAATATCAAGGGGACGATCGTTATGCCAAAAACTGCTCCGTTGTCCAAAATCGAAGCAACACGCAGCTATGGGGTTGAGGTAGAGCTGCAAGGGGATACCTTTAATGATGCGTATGCGTATGCGAAGAATTTGCAGGAGATTACCGGTGCAGTGTTTATCGAGCCCTTTGATGATGAAGCGGTAATTGCCGGACAGGGAACGATTGGTTTGGAAATTATTGAGCGTATGTCTGATGTGGATACGGTAATCGTACCGATTGGCGGAGGAGGCTTGATTAGCGGCATTGCATTGGCAATCAAAACCTTGAAGCCGGATTGTCGTGTGATCGGTGTACAATCGGAAAATGCAGCGAGCATGAAAAATTCTTTGGAACAAAAGAAGATCATTACTTTAGACAGTGTTTCGACGATTGCCGATGGAATTGCGGTTAAAACACCGGGTAAGCTAACCTATGAGCTTTGCCGTCAATATGTTGATGAGGTGGTTAGCGTTTCGGAGGAAGAGATTGCCGCTGCTATATTGTTTTTGTTAGAAAAAATGAAAATGGTAGCTGAGGGTGCGGGAGCAACTTCCGTAGCGGCAGCAATGTTTCATAAGGTTGATTTAGAAAAGCATAAGTGCGTGGCGGTTTTATCCGGTGGAAATATTGATGTCAATTTGCTTTCTAAAATTATTGATTTGGGATTGATGAAAACCGGCAGAAAGGCAGTAATCAATATGAATGTTGTTGATAAGCCGGGAAATTTAACACGTATGCTCGAGCTGATTTCAAGAACCGGCGCAAATATCATTTCCGTTAATCACAATCGTATTCAAAACGGAATTTTATTCCACCAATGTCGTGTGGGAGTGGTGATTGAAACCAATAATCATGCGCACATCAAGGGGGTCATTACCAGTCTGAAGGAAAACGGCTATATGGCAAATTTGGTTGATGGTGATGAAAATTTTAATTGATGCAAAACAGCTATTCGGTTGTTGAGCAGACTTTGCAAATCGCCAAGATGTTTGCGATAGTTCACATGATTATTCTTATCTCGATGTGTTTGTTTTGTGAGCTGATAAAGGAAGGAAGCAAAGTGATTTTTTTGCTGCTGAAGTATGTTCGCAGGCAATGCTTTAGTCATTGCACAGGATTATGGCTTAGCAGTTTTGGTGTTTGCGAAAAAGGCGTTTATCTTATAGGCAAATGGCAACTTTTATACAGAATAAACAATAGATGAACTGCTTTTTGTTAGAGCGAGTGCCAAATAAAGTGGGAAATATCGTCATACAAGGAAGCGCACACGTGAAAATGATAAAAGCTTTGCGCATGTCTTAGCGGATTTTTTACAGCGAAACGGTGGAAAAATGTAAGGCTTTCGTATATACTAATAGTAAAATAAAGGAGGTTTTCTTTATGTATCAAGAAGAAAATTATGTTTCTGTCAGCTATGAAAGTGGTTTGCGTCGCCATGTGGCACATACCTTTTTATGGATGACCATCGGTCTGCTTACAAGTGCCTTGGTGGCTTTGCTGGTATCCTTAACGGATCTGGTTTGGGTAATTTATTCTTCTTCATGGACACCATGGATTTTATTGATTGCTCAATTTGGTGTCGTTATCGCATTGGCAGCACGTATTACTAGCATGAAGCCGTCTATGGCAAGAATTTTATTTCTTGCTTATGCGATACTTACCGGTGTTACCTTTTCAACATTGGGCTTTGCCTATGATTTGGGAACCATCGGTGCTGCATTCCTAATTACTGCGGTTTACTTTGGGTGCTTGGCATTTATCGGTTTAACAACGAAAATCAACCTTTTGCGCTTCGGACCGATTTTGATGATCGGATTGTTTGCATTGATCGTTTGTGAGCTATTGCTGATGCTGTTTGGGGCAAACACAAATACGATGGTATTTGCGGCACTTGGTCTACTGTTGTTTACCGGTATTACTGCGTATGATGCACAGAAAATGAAGGTCTTATATACGCAATACCAAGGTGATGAGGTCATGTTGAAGCGTCTATCCATTTATTCAGCCTTTGACCTATATCTTGATTTCATAAATATCTTCTTATATGTCTTACAATTTTTAGGCGATCGAAACGATTAAGCAATGAGCACTCTTACTGCGGTAAGGGTGTTTTTTTCATGAATGTCGAACGTTAGAAGTTGGAGCAAGGCTTTGTGTTTAAGAGCAGTTTGATGTAAATGTATTTTTTTAGTATTGAATAGCTTTTATTGATTTTCATGCTTGGTGCGAATTGTGTATTTCTATCAATTTTGTATACTTTTTAGTTATTTTATAGTTTCATACATCATGCGTGTAATACTTGCTTATTTCCAATGGGAAAGTAGTGCTTTTCTATATGTAAATGTGGTAAAATAGAAAACGGTGATAGCATGAAAAGTTTATATGATTTTAATTACGATGAAATGGGAGAGATGGCACTTGCACATGGTTGGAAGAAGTTTCGCGGTCATCAGATTTTTCAATGGCTGTATCGTAAGCGTGTCGCATCAATTGATGAAATGAGTGATCTTTCCTTGGAAACAAGAAGAGTTTTGTCAGAAAATTATGAATTGACCGATCTTGAATTGCGGGATAAGCAGGTATCAAGTGATGGGACAACCAAATATTTATTTGCTTTAAAGGACGGTTCTTTGATCGAAAGTGTTTTGATGCAGTTTGATTATGGAAAAAGTATATGTGTAACTTCACAGGTTGGCTGTAATATGGCCTGTGCCTTTTGTGCCAGTGGTCTGACCAAGAAAAAAAGAGACTTAACAAGCGGAGAGATGGTTTCACAGGTGCTGTATGTGCAGCGTGATTTAGATGCACAAAAGGAGCGCTTAAGTCATATCGTGGTCATGGGAACCGGAGAACCGTTTGATAATTATGATCATGTAATGAATTTTTTACGAACGGTGAATCATGATCGAGGCTTAGGTATCGGAGCGCGTCATATTACGATTTCAACATGTGGTGTAGTACCGCGTATTTATGATTTTTCAAAGGAACATACACAATATAATTTGGCAATTTCTTTGCATGCGCCAAGCAATGAATTAAGAAATCAGCTGATGCCGATCAACAAGGCGTATCCTTTGGAGGAATTGATGCAGGCAATTCGTTATTATACAAGCGAAAACAATCGTCGTTTGACCTTTGAATATATTCTGTTAAAGGGTGTAAATGATGGCATGAAGCAAGTCAATGAGTTGGCAAAATTGTTGAAGGGCTTAAATGCTTATGTAAATTTAATACCTTATAATGCGGTAGATGAAAATGGCTTTTTAGGTGTAAAATACGAGGAAGCAATGGTATTTTACGATGCTTTGATGAAGCGCGGTATACGCTGTACGATTCGTAAGGAGCATGGTGCCGATATTGATGCGGCATGTGGACAGCTGCGTGTAAAGCATTTAAGGAAGGAAGATGCGTGATGACGTTGCATAGTTTCGGGAAAACACATATCGGATATAAGCGTGCATTGAACCAAGATACTTTTCTTTTGGAGGAAAGAGATGGAGTGTTATTGGCAATCGTGTGCGATGGAATTGGTGGAGGCAATGGCGGTGAGGTAGCCAGTCAAATGGCATGTGCGCATGTGAAGGATCGTTTTAAAAGCATGCCGAAGTGCTTGCAAGATGTTGATGTAAAGCGTTGGCTGGAAACGACCATTCGCGAGGCCAATGATTTGATCTTTATGCAATCGGCGAAAAAGCGCAGCTTGAAAGGTATGGGTACGACCTTGGTCGGTGTGCTTGTTTGTGAGCAGGGAACCTATATCTTCAATGTCGGAGATTCTCGTACCTATGGCTTATATGCAAAGGATTTTCTTTGTTTAACAGAGGATCATTCCTATATTGCCGCACTTTTGAAAAATGGCCAAATTACCATGGAGGAGGCTGCCAAGCACCCCAATCGCAACGTATTGACCAATGCGTTGGGAATATGGGATCAGGTGCGTATTGATATTCATAAGATCAAAAACGATTATCAGGCCTTGTTGATTTGCAGCGATGGGCTGCATGGCTATGTACATGAAGATGTGCTTCGTGAAATCTTAGCACAATCGATAAGTGCAGAGGAGAAGGTTAATTTGCTAATTCAGAAAGCACTCGATGCCGGTGGCTTTGATAATATCAGTGCTATTGTATTGGAAAGAGAGGGCAGCATACATGGATAAAATGATAGCAGAGCGCTACATGCTGGTATCCTTACTTGGAGAAGGCGGCATGGCAGATGTTTATTTGGCAATTGATACCATTTTAAACCGTGAGGTTGCGATTAAGATTTTACGTGGGGAGCTTAGCAAAGATCCGGTTACCCTGCTTCGTTTTCAAAGAGAGGCAAGTGCCGTCAGTAAGCTGAATCACCCCAATGTTGTTGATGTATATGATGTAGGCGAATATGAAGGAAAGCATTACATCGTAATGGAATATATTCGCGGGCGTACATTGAAACAGTTGATTTCTCAGCGTGGTGCCTTGCATAAGGAGGAAGCTGTAAATATCATGAAGCAGCTTACCAGTGCAGTAGAACATGCACATGAAAATCATATTATCCATCGGGATATTAAACCGCAAAATATTTTGGTAAAAGATGATGGAACAATCAAGATTACCGATTTTGGAATTGCGTTGGCACATGATGCCGTACAGCTGACACAAAATGATGCAGTGCTTGGAAGTGCTCATTATTTAGCTCCGGAGACAACACGAGGTGAGGCTCCGACAGTACAGGTGGATATTTATGCATTGGGAATTGTTTTTTATGAACTATTAACCGGCAGTGTGCCGTTTAAGGGTGATAATCCGGTACAAATCGCAATGAAGCATTTACGTGAGGAGATTCCAAGTGTATGTGAATTTAATCCGACATTACCGCAGGCAGTAGAAAATATTATCCTACGTGCTACGGTAAAAAATCGTGAGCAGCGCTATCACAGTGCGAAGGAAATGCTATATGATTTGGAGTGCTGCTTAAAGCCGGAATATGCCCATGTGGATAAGCTGAAATTTACCGCTGAAGATGATCCGACACGTATTATGCATAAGGAAACAGCGGAAAGCTCCTCTTTAGAAGAGGAAAAAACAAAACGGCTGAATAAAACGATCGTGATTGCAGTTAGCTTGATTTGTGTTGTTATTGCCGCAGTGCTGCTGTGGTTTGCCTTCGGACATGAAAAAAGTATCATGATTCCTAATATTACAACTGCTCAAACTAAGCAGGAAGCTATTAAGACTTTGACAGAAAGTGGATTTGAGGAAGAAAATATCGAAATTAAGGAAGAATTATCCGACAATATTGAAAAGGGATATGTAATCAAGGTATCTCCGAAGGTGGGAGAAAAGGCAAGGGTATCGCAAACCATCACACTAAGTATTTCCCGTGGAACCTATTTTGTGATGAAGGATTATCGCAATGAAGAGCTTGCGCAAGTGGAGGCAGAGCTAAAAGCAGCGATGCCGAAGCTGAAGCTTCATGTAACAAAGGAACAGCGCTCAGGCATTTTGCCGGGAAGAATTTTGGCACAGAGTGGTATTGATATTGGCGAAAAGCTTGATCCGGAAAAGGAATATACCTTAAACGTAACGGTTTCCGAACATATGCAGTATGTGATTGAGGGAATCATCGGACTTCCTTATCAAGAAGCGGTTGCTTTGATTGAAGAAAAAACCGGAGTAAAGCCGGTGCTGGAACAATTAGATGCCAGTGATCTTAGCGAGGAGGAAAAAGCTAAGATCAAGCCGGGGGTTGTCGTTGAGGTTGATCCTAAAGAAGGGACAGCATATACGCAAGACGGAGAAAGCGTCATAACGATACGGTTTTATTGATATGAAAAAGGCACGTATTATAAAAATTGTATCCAATCGCTATGAGGTATTGGACGAAGATAAACAACGCTTTATCTGTGTGGCTATGGGGAAGCTGCGCAAAGCAAAATCTCCGGTGGTTGGAGATATGGTGGAAATCGAGCATTATGATGATCGTTGGGCAATTGAACGGGTATTGGCACGTAAAAACGAGCTTATACGCCCTTCCATTGCGAATGTAGATCAAGCGATCATTGTGATGTCTGCCAAAGATCCCGATTTTTCTACGACATTAGTCGATCGCTTGATTTTTCAAGTTGTATATGCAAACATTCAGCCGATCCTATGTTTCACAAAGATGGATCTGGTTGAAAAAGATGATCCTATTTATGCTCAAATCGAGGATTATCGTAAAAGCGGCTATGCGCTATATCTATCCGGAAAGGGTTATGACGATGATAAGCTCGTGTGTGCTTTACAGGGCAAAATCAGTGTTTTGTGTGGACAAAGCGGTGCGGGGAAAAGTTCCTTGTTGAATCGTATTGAGCCAAGTTTTCAGCTACAAACACAAGAGATTTCCAAAGCCTTAGGGCGTGGTAAGCATACGACAAGACATTGTGAGCTGCATGCGGTGGCCGGTGGTTGGGTTGGCGATACTCCGGGCTTTTCGTCCATGGATTTTCAATATATGGATATCGCTAAGCTGGCAGCGCGGATACCGGATTTTAAAGATTATTTAGGAATGTGTCGCTTCAAAGACTGTATTCATGAAAAGGAACCGGATTGCTATATTATGAAGATGGTCGAGGAAGGGAAAATATCACGAATTCGTTATCAAAATTATGTGGATATTGTGGCTGTGATCAAGCAGCGTAAAATAAAGTATTAGGAGGATTAGGATATGAAGGAATTGGTTATAGCACCATCAATTTTATCATTGGACTTTGCACGTGTGGAGGAACAGCTGAAGGAATTGAACAGCAGACATGCGAAATGGCTGCACTTTGACGTCATGGACGGTCATTTTGTACCGAATCTGACGTTTGGACCGGATATTTTGAAGGGATTTAAAAAAGCAGTGGATATGGTCATGGACGTTCATATCATGGTAAGCGATCCGGTATTTTTTGCAGATGTATTCGCTAAAGCGGGTGCCGATATCATCACCTTTCATTTGGAGGCGGTAGAGGATATTGATGCTTGTATTCGACTATGTCGCCATATTCGCTCTTTGGGAGTTAAGGTCGGTGTTTCGGTTAAACCGAAAACATCGCCGGAAGTTCTGCTTCCGTATTTGCAGGAAATGGATATGGTACTTGTGATGTCCGTAGAGCCCGGGTTTGGTGGACAGTCCTTCATGGAGGCAATGCTTGATAAGGTACGCTTGCTGCGTAAGGAAATTGATGCGAAAGGCTATGCTACACGTATTCAAATTGATGGCGGCATCAATGAGGAAACTGGTAAACTGGCTGTGGAAGCGGGCTGTGATGTTTTGGTTGCCGGAAGCTATGTTTTTAAAGGGGATATTCACGAAAGAGTTGATCGTTTGTTATGGCAAAAGTAATGCTGGTAGCAGGTCTTGCAAAGCATATACCGATTATAGAAGGTATGGATTATATCGGTGTTGATTATGGGGCTGTTTGTTGTTTGCACCAAAAGCTTCCATTGGTTTTAGCGGTAGGGGATTTTGACAGCACAACCAAAGAGGAATTGGACGCATTGAAAAAAAACTGTAAGGTGCATCAATTACCCATACAGAAAAATGAAACCGATAGTGAAGAAGCGATACGCTGTGCAATAGAGCTTGGTTATGATGAAATCATCTTATACGGTGGCTTAGGTGGACGCTTGGATCATGAATTAGCAAATTTGCACTTGTTGCTGTATCGTGATCTGCCATTAACCTTGATGAATGAACATAATGTGATGAAGGTGCTTTTGCCGGGCAGTTATACGATTCAGAAACAATATCGCTATCTATCGTTTTTCGCAATCGAAGAGAGTGTTATTAGTGAGAGCGGAGTGGCTTATCCGTTGTGTGAAAAGCACTTACGTCCACGAGATATTTTTGCAGTATCCAATGAAATATCTCAACAAGAAGCAGAAATTATTGTTCATGAGGGAAAAGTGTTGATGATTCAAAGTGATGATGAAAACGCATGATGCGTTTTCTTTTTATTTGAGTATAATAATAGTAGTAAGGAGGCGATGTTATGCTGAAAATGCAAACCGCTCAAGGAGAACTGTTAATTGAAAAAGGAAAGAGTATTTATGAGCTAGTGGAAAAGCAGGCTGATAAAGAACATATTTATGCTGTTATCATCAATGGAAAGCTACATGATTTACGCTATTGCGTACAAGAGGGAGGAAGCCTTCGTTTTGTATATGCAAAAAGTGAAACCGGACGTTTGATTTATGAGCGGACCTTATTGTTTTTGTTGATTGCGGCAGCCCATGAATATCGAAGGGATCTGCATATCATTGCACAGCATTCTTTATCGGAGGGAGTATATTGTGATGTGCGATGCACCAATACATTCACACCCTTAGATGTAGTGGAAATCGAGAAAAAAATGAAAGCGATCATTGCACGTAAGGAAAGTATTTATCGTAAGGTAGTAAGCACTAAGGAAGCTGCGGCTTATTTTGAAGCTAAGGGCATGCTTTATAAAGCTGATATGTTAGCCCAACGGAAAAGTAAAAAGAGCAGTATTTATACGCTGTGTGGAGTAGATGATTATTTTTACGGTATCATGTTACCGGATACCTCCTATCTCAAGGAGTTTTCGATTTGCTTTTACAAGCAAGGTATTTGGCTTTCTGCTCAAGGGCAGTTTACTGCCCAAACGAAGCTGTTTCAGGTTTTTCAGGAATATGAGGCTTGGGGCAGATTGGTTGGAATCTCCAATGTAGCACAGCTGAATAAACGGATTTTGAATGGTGATATGAACGATTTGGTGCTGATGAGTGAAACAATGGTAGAAAAAAAACTAGCACAGCTTGCAGATCAAATCGTACATCGAGCAGCGCCCGTTCGCTGTGTTTTGATTGCCGGACCAAGTTCAGCCGGAAAAACGACCTTCTCCAAGCGTTTGTCCATTCATTTGCAATTATTGGGAAAGCAGCCGGTTGCAATTTCCATGGACGATTTTTATGTGAATCGCACTGATACACCGAAAAACGCTGATGGCTCTTACAATTTTGAAGCTTTAGAGGCGGTGGATCTAATACTTTTCCAACATAGCATTAACGCTTTATTAAAGGGAGAAGAGGTTGTGCTTCCACGCTATGATTTTCAAAAAGGAGTACGAACGTGGCATACAAAGGGGATTCGATTAAAGCGTGATGATATTTTGATCATTGAAGGGATTCATGGCTTAAATCCGAAAACGAGTGAGCATTTGCCACCAACCGCTATTTTTAAAATTTATATCAATGCGTTTACGCATTTAAATTTAGATGATCATAATCGTATTCCAACAAGTGATTATCGTCTGATTCGCAGAATTGCCAGAGATTATCAATTTCGAGGTTGGAGTGCCGAAGAAACGATTGCCTCTTGGAAAAGCGTACGAGATGGTGAAGATACGTACATTTATCCATATCAAGAAGAAGCCGATGTCTTTTTCAATTCCTCTATGATCTATGAACTGTCAATTTTGAAAAAGCTTGTTATTCCGCTTTTAGAAGCAATCCCCAAAGAGAGCGCTGCTTATTTAGAAGCGAATCGTTTAAGTAAGCTATTGGAATATTTTGCAGATGGTGATGAGGCTGCGATTCCACGTCATTCAATTTTAGCGGAATTTATCGGAAACAGCATCTTCGACTTATAAAAATAAAACCCTGTCATCGACAGGGTTTCGTTTACTCTCTTAGATAGCGTTCTTATTTTTTAATGTTTTCAACGCACGAGCACTGATACGGATCGTTTGAGGTTTCCCATCAACGATAACTTTAACTTTCTGTAAATTTACGTTCCAGTTACGGCGAGTAGCACGCATAGAGTGAGAGCGTTTGTTTCCAGATAATGGACCTTTACCTGTAATTGCACAGACCTTTGACATATCGTTTCCTCCTTCCGTACAATACACATTCGTTTAAAACACGATTTGCTAAAATAGTATAGCATTTCTTACAAAAAAATGCAAGCTGAAAAACTCCATTTTTTATACATTCGTAGATGTGCAAGATGATTGTATCATATTTCAGCTGAAATGTTGATAGAAAATGAAGAAAATTGAATAAAATTTTAAAGAAAGATGAGGATTTATCGGCAAAAGACGACCGATTTTTCCATAATTCGGTTATTTTTGCATTGTGTATTGCAAATACCATGTAATTTTGTTAAATTATAGCTATACAGAATCACTAAGTGATCAGGAGGAAATTATGAAAAAACTACTAAGTTGTTTAGCGCTTGCATTAGTGCTTACCGGCTGTGGCGGCGGAGGAGGAGAAAAAGCTCCGGAAAAAGTTACGAAAACATGTCAGCTAAGTGCCGGTGAAGGAATTGTTGTCGATGTTGTCGGCGAAGCGGCAGATGAAAAATCAAAGGTTGATGTTATCCACATGAAAACCAATATTAATTTTGAGGATTTAGGAGTATCGGCAGATGCCTTTAAGGAAGTTAGCGATGAGCAAAAACAAGAGCTTACCGATCAAATGAAAACTACTATTTTAACCTCTATGGGAATTGATGAAAGCGACGGCGTAACTTTCGTAAAAAACGAATTTACAGATAATGGATATGAACTGCATGCAACCTTTGATGTTGATTTGTTGGCTAAGGCATTAGGTGCGGAAGCAACTGATGAAATGAATCTTGAAGCATTTGTAGAGGGCATGGAAGAAAGTGGCATGACTTGCAAATAATGTTGATTGAAAGATGCGATTAAGCATCTTTTTTTCATATTGTTAAAGTCCTTTTGATAAGAATGAGGCACTCTTTATAGGGTGGTGTGTAAGAGTTGAAAACGATGCGGAAAGAGAGAAATGAAAAAGCATGGAAAAATATAGATAAAAATGATGAAAATGTTTTTAAACGCAATTATTTATGGTATGATATATGCAGTGAAATTGTACGAAAATATGGATAAGGGGGTTATAGCCTTATGAATGAACAAAAGGAAATATACGCGTCCATAGAAATCGGTGATCATGAAGTACGTTTGGTTGCCGGTGAATTCTATGAAACGCGATTTCATATATTGCGTGTTGAACGATGTGAGCTGCAAGGTATTGAGCATAAGCTTATCGTAGATGAGCAAGCAGTTGTAGCGGCTATTCGCAAAGCAGTTCATAAAGTGGAAGAAGTATTGGGCTTTCCATTACATCGTGTATTGTTGGCATTGCCGAGCATGCATGTCGAACGTCATACCAAGCGTGTGCAGGTAGTTCCGCAGGCAAGCAGCAAGCGCATTCGTTTAAGCGATATTCAAGGTGGTTTAAATCAGGCAATCGCTTATAAACCGAGTGATGATTTGGAATTGGTGAATGTCGGTTGTATCAAATACATAACAGGAGGCATCACATCACGAAAAATGCCGCTTGATGAGGTGAGTGAGCTTTTGACGATGAGCGTGGATTTGCTTTATGCCGATAAAGAAATTGTTTATTCCTATGCTCGTTGTATTGAAAAAGCCGGTTTGGAAATTCTAGATGTTTGTTTGGATTCGTATGCGATTGCCAATGAAGCGGCGGTGTTTGAACAAACAGTGGATAAATATGTCATTTTGGTAAATCTCGCACGACAGGATACGACCTTGTCATTGTTCTCTCATGGAAAATTGGTAAACAGTGAAATCTTACATCAAGGCTATGGAGAATGGCTAAAACCTTTTCATGAGGAATGTGGGTTATCTGCGAAGATCAGCTATCGACTTTTGCAAAATACTTGCACATTTGATGAAGCAAGGGCAAAGGATAATGTGATTTATATTTGGTCGGTTGGAAACGAGCAAAAACAGCTGACGGAAAAAGCGGTTTGTAAGCGTGTTATGCCAAGTATCCTAGCTTGGATAAAAACGGTGAATGAGGCTTGTGAGAGTATTGTTGAAAACGGAGATGTTCGCTATTTGATCAGCGGAGAAGGCTGTGAGATTGCTTCCCTTTCACAAGTGCTTTCTGCTTTCAATGCACCGGCGCAGATGTATGTACCGCAAACCATCGGGGCAAGAAATCCTGCCTATGTTGCTTGTTTAGGTTTGTTTTATTGTTGGAAGGAGCAGCAAGCTATTCGCCATGATGAGCGTACAAGCTGTGAAAGCGATGAGGTGAATGAGGCATTGCATATTTCACCGCGTAAAAATACCGTTGATGAAGGCGGGTTTACAAAACGATTGAAAAGTATATTGCTAAATGATAAATAAGAAGAGAGCGAGGAAATAAGAATGAATGATTTAAGTTTTAACCAAGTAGCGAATATTAAGGTTTTCGGTGTTGGCGGCG
Source organism: Amedibacillus dolichus DSM 3991 (assembly GCF_000154285.1). Classification (GTDB taxonomy): domain Bacteria; phylum Bacillota_I; class Bacilli_A; order Erysipelotrichales; family Erysipelotrichaceae; genus Amedibacillus; species Amedibacillus dolichus. The sequence goes on from NZ_DS483476.1 coordinate 45,954, forward strand.
GTGGCTGTAATGCTGTAAACCGCATGGTGAGCGAAGGTGTTAAGGGTGTTGAGTTTTATGTTGCCAATACCGATTTGCAGATTTTAAATATTTCACCGGTGGAAAATAAACTGGTACTGGGTCGTGAAATTACTAAAGGCTTGGGTGCCGGTGGGGATCCGGAAATGGGAAAACGTGCCGCACAGGAAAGCGAGCAGGAAATTCGTGAGGCAATCAAAGGCAGTGATATGGTATTTGTTACAACCGGTTTAGGTGGTGGGACAGGTACCGGAGCAGCACCTGTTTTTGCAAAGATCGCTAAAGAAGAAGGAGCACTAACGGTTGGTATTGTTACAAAGCCGTTTACCTTTGAAGGTCCTAAGCGTAAAAGAGCAGCGGAAGCTGGTTTAGTGGAATTGAAGCAATATGTAGATTCTCTTATTATTGTTTCCAATAATAATCTGATCGAGGTTATCGGTCGCCGTCCGATTTCCGAAGCTTTCCAAGCCGCAGACAATGTTCTTCGTCAAGGGGTACAGACGATTACCGATTTGATCGCAGTGCCTGCGCTTATTAACTTGGACTTTGCCGATGTACGCAGCATTATGCAAAATCGTGGTGCCGCATTGATTGGTATCGGTATGGCCGAGGGTGAGGACAAGGCGCGTGCTGCTGCTGAAAAAGCAATCCAATCACCGTTATTGGAGGCACAGATTCAAGGTGCTCGCAATGCAATCGTAAATATTACCGGTGGAGAATCTATTACTTTATTTGATGCAGAAGATGCTATGGGATTGATTCGTGAGGCTGCCGGTAATGAAGTAGATGCAATCTTCGGTGTGGCGATTAACGAAAAGCTAGGAGATTCCATCATTGTTACGGTAATTGCAACCGGTTTTGAAGATACGCAAGAGGAACAGCCGGCTGCAGCGAAAGCTACGTCTTTTACCGCTCCTAAGCAAACGGTAAATACTGTTGAAGATACTGCTGACGATGAAGAACAGGAAGTTATTCCTTCTTTCTTTGCCCGTCGTTAAGATATGAAGGTATATTATATTGATGACTCGTTCTTTCAAACCACAGATTTTGCAAGAGAGATCTTGCACCGGTTTGAAAATTATAAATTGCTTCATGGCAACGGACCAATTCTTATCAGTGCCGCAAAACAAGAAAATGCGGTGATGCAGGAATATATCCGTCAATACGATGAAGGCATCATTCTGACAAGCCCTGCCCTTTTTGACATGGAAGGAGTACGTGGAAATCTGCATTCTACTTTTTTATCCTTAGAGGGCTTTGCGCCAATGCAGACGTATAGTGGTTCATTTGTAGAATATGATACGGAAACGATGTGTTGTAAACGAATTTATTTAGAGATGTTTATTCATCATACACAGTCGGATATTGATGTTATGAAGCAGATGCTGGAAATGCTTGATGAACAGCTTGCTATTGGAAAGCATAAGCAGTGGCTGCATTAAAGTTGAGAAATAAAGCGAATGGTATCAAAAGGTATCGTTCGCTTTTTTTCGTAAACCGACGGATTTTGTCGAAACAGTCATATTGATATTGCATATTCATAAAATGAAGTGGAAAGGTGGAGTGGATATGCCGTATCGAGAAACGATCATGCAGGTTGTTGCAAATTTAGATAGTGATATGGATAAGGGTTTAACGCAGGAAAAAGTTGTACAAAGACAAAGGGAATATGGGAAAAACACCTTGCAGAAAAAAGAAAATATTACCGTAATAGCGATGTTTTTTGCACAGCTAAAAGACCCGATGGTAATGATTTTGATGTTTGGTACCGGTATTTCGATATTGCTGAAGGAGTATGTAGATGCCGGAATCATAGTGAGCGTAATCCTGCTGAATGCGATTATCGGTGTTTTTCAGGAATACAAGGCGGAGAAGGCGATTGAAACTTTAAAAAAACTATCAGAGCCGAAAGCTTATGTCATTCGTGAAGGATATTTAAGAGAAATTCCTTCGGAGGAATTGGTTATCGGTGATGTGGTGGAGTTGGAGGCAGGACGTTATATACCGGCAGATATGCGATTGCTTAGTGCAAGTAATCTTAAGGTAGAGGAAAGTACCTTGACCGGTGAGAGTGAGGCAGTGTTGAAAGATGCAACACAGGTATATAATGAAGTGCAGGGGCTTGGAGATCAGCGCAATATGGTATTTATGTCTACGTTTGTTACATACGGAAAAGCACGTGGAATCGTAGTAGCCACGGGTATGCAAAGTGAAGTGGGAAGAATCGCTCGTATGCTTGATGAAACAAAGGAGGATATGACACCGCTGCAGCAGCGATTGGCGCAGCTATCCAAACTGTTAGGATTGCTTTGTGTCGGTATTTGTATCGCAATGTTTGTGATTTCCTTATTCCAAGAGCGTGATTTATTGGATATGTTATTAGTATCTATTTCTTTAGCTGTGGCAGCGATACCGGAAGGCTTACCGGCGGTTGTAACAATCGTATTGGCACTTGGTGTTCAGGCTATGAGCAAGCAGCATGCCATCGTGCGTAGGCTTCATGCAGTGGAGACATTAGGCAGTGTCAGTGTGATTTGTTCGGATAAAACCGGAACTCTGACCCAAAACAAAATGCGTGTTGTTAGTAGTTATGCGAATGGAAAAATGAAGACTACCACCAAGGAGATGCTGTTAGGCTTAGCGCTTTGTAACAATGCAAAGCTGCAAAACAATGAAATATTCGGTGAACCTACGGAAGCAGCCTTGCTGCAATTTTGTGAGGAACAGGGTGTGCATAAGGAGGAAGCGGAGTTAAGCTATTTGCGCTTAAATGAAATAAGCTTTGATTCCAAGCGTAAGTGCATGACAACAATTCATCAAATCGATCATCACTTTATTGCTTATACCAAAGGCGCAATGGAAAAGGTTTTGGAAATGTGCACAAGTGTGGAAATTGATGGTAAGTTGCAGCGTATGAGCGATTATGAATATAAACGTATTTTGGAAGCAAGCCGTAAAATCAGCAGCGATGCTCAGCGCGTGCTTGGAGTTGCACGAAAGCATTTGCACAGTGCCTTGGATAGTGGAATCGAAAGCAATATGACCTTTCTAGGCTTTGTCGGCTTGATCGACCCGCCGCGTAAGGAAGCGTATGAGGCGATTCGCATTTGTCATGAAGCCCATATTCAAGTAGCCATGATTACCGGAGATCACCCATTAACCGCTCTTGCGATTGCGAAAAGCTTAGGAATTGCTAAGCATGAGGGAGAAGTGATGAGTGGTAAGCAGTTGGAGCTTCTTAGCGATGATAAGCTTGCTGATGTGGTGAAGCAATATCATGTCTTTGCTCGTGTTACACCGGAACATAAGGTGCGTATTGTTAAGGCGTATAAGCGAAATATGGAGGTTGTAGCCATGTCCGGTGATGGAGTGAACGATGCACCGAGCTTAAAGCAGGCAGATATCGGTATTGCGATGGGAAAGCAGGGGACTGATGTGTGTAAGCAGGCAAGTGATATGATTTTAACCGATGATAATTTTGCGACCATTGTACGTGCGGTTGAGCAGGGAAGAAGCATTTATTTGAATATTCAAAAGGCGGTATTGTATTTGTTGAGCTGTAATTTAGGAGAAATCATGGCATTGTTTTTGGCGATTGTATGTATGCCGCATGTGGTATCAACCCTATCGGCAATTCAAATTCTATGGGTCAATCTGGTTACCGATGCTTTTCCGGCTTTATCTTTAGGGATAGATGTTGTCGATCCCTTTTTGATGAAGGAGGCACCACGCAGTCGTAAGGAAAGTCTGTTTGCTCATGGAGGTATGGCATTTGTTATTTTAAATGGCTTGTATATCGGAACAATTACCTTGGTTGCTTTTCGCTATGGATTAAATGATAGTGCACAAAAGGCACAAAGCATGGCATTTATGGTGTTATCCATTGCTCAGCTGTTTCATGCCTTAAATTTACGCTCACGTACACATTCGTTATGGGAGGTAGGCGTTTTGCGTAATAAATGGCTTGTTTTTACACTGGTTTTCGGTATTTTATTGCAGGTTGCGGTTTGTGAATTACCGTTTCTGCAAGTGCTGTTAAAGACGGTTTCCTTGAGCCTTATTGATTGGCTGCTTGTTCTGGGACTATCCATCAGTGTAATCGTCATCAATGAAATGAGCAAATGGATTGCGAAAGAACATTGAATTTTAAAGTCGTTTCGTGTAAAATACTAACGGTATTGCTGAAAATGGGGAAATGCTCTGTTTTTAGCGTACGGTTAGGAGAAAAATATGAAAAAAATAGTTGATGAACGTGCCGATGATATGGAATTGGTTCTCGATGAAGCTGAATTTTCACAGCCTGAGAACAATCAAATGATCATCGGTATTTCCGAGCGACCAAAGCCGCTGCAGTGGCTGTTTCTGTCCTTTCAGCATGTATTTGCGATGTTTGGGGCAACGATTCTTGTACCGACAATGACCGGCTTTCCGGTATCGGTAGCTTTATTTGCCAGTGGTATCGGTACCTTGATCTATACCTTTATTACCAAACGCAAAGTGCCTGTATATTTAGGTAGCTCATTTGCTTATATCGGTGCGGTCTTGATTGCCGTAGAAGCTATGGGTGGTGATATTTCGGCAGCCCAGACAGGATTGATGCTGATTGGTCTTATTTATGTGATCGTAGCCATTCTTGTGAAATTTATCGGTAAGGGGTGGATCGATAAACTGCTTCCTCCGATTGTCATCGGACCGATGATTGCGGTTATCGGACTTGGATTAGCAGCAAATGCCGTTAGCAATGCGGGATTTGTGGAAGGCGGCGATTTGCGTGCCATGGCAGTTGCGGTCATTACCTTTTTGATTGCTGCCTTTATTTCCACCAAAGCGAAGGGTTTCTTCAAGATCATTCCTTTCTTGATTGCTATTCTTTGCGGCTATGTGGTATCTATTTGCTTTGGATTGGTAGATTTCACTCCGGTCATGGAAGCAAAATGGTTCTCCCTGCCGGAATTTATCTTGCCATTTAAGCTTGGTAATTTTGCAACCTATGATTTGTACTTCGGTCCGGAGACATGGGCGATTTTACCGGTTGCCTTCGTTACGATTGCCGAGCATATCGGAGATCACACCGTACTTGGAAAAATATGCGGAAAGAATTTTTTGAAGGATCCGGGACTTGATCGTACGTTAATGGGTGATGGTATCGCAACGGCGGTTTCTGCCTTCATGGGCGGACCTGCCAATACGACCTATGGGGAAAATACCGGAGTTATCGGTATGACAAAGATTGCCAGTGTATATGTTACTACTGGTGCAGCCTGCTTTGCGATTGCGCTATCCTGTATCGGAAAGATTTCTGCCTTTATTTCTACTATCCCAACCTGTGTATTGGGTGGTATGAGTATTCTGCTGTATGGCGTTATTGCCAGCAATGGATTGCGTGTCTTGGTAGATAATCATATTGATTTCGGTAAGCAGCGTAATTTGGTTATTGCCAGTGCAATGTTGGTAATCGGACTTGGCGGTGCTATTTTACCGATTGGAAATTTCATGACCTTAAGCGGAACTGCTTTGTCTGCATTGGTTGGTGTTGTTTTAAATCTTATTTTGCCGAAAGAAAACTAGACCTAGGAATCACATGGTGCTTGCATCATGTGATTTTTTCTATCCAAGCAGGAACGGATATGGTAAGATATACAAGGTGATTGTATGCGTTTTAAACGAGTCTATGTAGAAATAACCAATACCTGTAATCTGCAATGCTCCTTTTGTATTCAAAATCAAAGGACACCGCAGGCTATGAGCATGGAGCAGTTTACCCATGTAATTCAGCAGATTGCCGGCTATACTCGTTATGTTTATTTGCATGTTTTAGGAGAACCCTTATCCCACCCTTTGCTAGATGCTTTTTTAAGTGTGTGTGAGCAATATGGGCTCTATGTGAATCTTACGACCAATGGAACTTTATTAAAGGAAAAAGCGGAAATCTTAACAAGGCATTCGATTCGTCAGCTGAATGTTTCCTTACATAGCTTTCCTCAGCATCGCCAAACGCATTATCTGCAAGATGTTTTTCAAGTCTGTGAGAAGTTGGCTGTACAGAATGTGTATATTAACTATCGTCTTTGGAGCTTAGGAAAGCAGGGAATGGATTCTTCGAATTTGCAGGTGTTGAAGCAGGTATTGCTACATTATGATAAAACATTGCAAGAGGAAGCAAAAAGATTGCAGCGGATTCCTTTGGCAGAGCATATTTCGCTGCATTTTGAAGAAGTTTTTAGCTGGCCGAGCTTAGCACAACCTTTTGTAAATGATAAAGGCAGATGCTTGGGAATGAAGGATATGTGTGCGGTTTTAAGCAATGGTGATGTTGTTCCATGTTGCTTGGATAGTAAGGGAGAATGTGTACTCGGAAATCTTTTTGAAAGCGATATGGAAGAAATCTTATCTTCTCCTCGTGCCAAAGCAATCGTTGATGGGTTTCAGCGTTTCCATATCGAAGAAGAGCTTTGTCGGCATTGCAGCTATCGCTTACGTTTCTATCGTTTATCATAGTGTGGTATAATAATATTTACGGAAAGTAGGGATAGATTATGGAACTTTCACGCTTACGTATATCGGAAAAGAAGCAGGCAGTCTTGCATACGATGAATGTCCATTGTGTGGAGGATCTTTTGACCTACTATCCCTTTCGCTATGAAACGCTTACTGTCGTACCACGTGAGCAATGGCAGAAGGATATGAAAATTGTAATCGAAGCTACGATTGTAACAAAGGCCCGTGTGATTCGTTTTTAAGGGGAAGCAAAGCGTTACAAATTTCAAGGTTGTATATCAAGATGAGGAGCTTCAGGTATCTGTTTTCAATCGGCCGTGGGTAAGTGCCTTTCCCGTTGGAAAAAAGGATTACATTGATTGGACGCTATGACGGTTCTTGTCGTATCACCGCTATGCAATATAACCAAAAGCCTCTTCAGGAGCAGTTGGGTATTCACCCTGTGTATAATTTAAAGGAAGGTATTACACAAAAAGAATTGGAAAAATACATCGACAAAGCGTATGCTTTGATGAAGGAAGCAATAACGGATTTTATTCCTCCTTCCCTACGCCAAAAATATCGTTTGATAGAACGCTCTCAGGCATTGCTTTATATCCATCACCCCTATGATGAAAACAGTTTGAAGCAAAGTTTGCGGCATTTGAAATATGAAGAATTTTTAAAGTTTCAGCTTGCGATGCGCTGTATCAAGGATCAAGAAAGCAAGCTTGTTAAAGGGCAGGGAAAGCAGTTTGAACGTGAAGAGGTCATGCGCTTGAAGCATACGCTTGCCTTTGAGCTAAGCGAGGATCAGGAAAAGGTCATTGAGGAAATCATGGACGACTTGGCAAGTGAGAAGATCATGTATCGTTTGTTGCAGGGCGATGTCGGCTGTGGAAAAACGGTTGTGGCAGCGTTTGGTATGTATGCGTGTATCTTAGCTCATAAGCAGGCAGCTTTGATGGCACCAACCGAGATTTTGGCAAAGCAGCATACGGATAATCTACGTGCGATGTTTAAGGATATGGATATTGTAGTGGAGGGTTTGTATGGCAGTTTGCCTGCACAGGATAAGGCAAGCATATTGGAGCGTTTGAAAACGAATGAAATTGATCTTTTGGTAGGTACGCATACATTGTTTCAAGAGCAGGTGGATTTTTATGATTTGGGAATGGTTGTTGCCGATGAGCAGCATCGCTTTGGAGTAGAACAGCGAAGAAGACTACTGGCAAAGGGAGATAAGGTAGATTTTCTTTTGATGAGTGCTACTCCGATTCCAAGAACGCTTGCTTTATCTTTGTATGGAGATATGGAGGTTTCAAGCATTCATCAGCTGCCTAAGGGGAGAATGCCGATTACGACCAAGCTGGTTGCTTCCAAGTCCATGGCTCCTATTTTAGAGGAAGTATTGATGTATATTGATGAAGGTAATCAGTGTTATGTGGTTTGTCCGGCAATTGAAAATAATGAAGATTATAAAATGCGTAATGTAATGGATATTTATAAGGGAATGCAGGCCTCAATAGGAAGAAAATATCGTATTGGTCTTTTGCATGGGCGTATGAGTGCACAGGAAAAGGATCAGGTCATGCGCGAATTTGTTGCAGGAACGCTTCAGATCTTAGTAACAACAACGGTTATTGAGGTTGGAGTTGATGTGAAAAATGCCAATATCATGATTATTTACGATGCGCATCGCTTCGGCCTATCGCAGATTCATCAGCTTCGTGGACGTGTGGGCAGAGGAGATAAAGCGGGCTATTGTTATCTATTAAGTGATACGAAAGATATGGAAAGCAAGAAGCGCTTGCAGGCATGTGAAAAGACAAATGATGGGTTTGAGCTTGCGCGCATTGATTTGGAATTGCGCGGTCCGGGAGATATTTTAGGAACCAGACAAAGTGGTGTACCTGGCTTTATCTTAGGAGATGTGATACAAGATGCTAATATTTTAGAGGTTGCCAGAGAAGATGCCTGTGCTATTTTAAAGAATATCGAATGTGAGGAATATGCACCAATACGAGCATATATACAAGAATTGAAAACAGCGACAAGGCTGGATTAGCGGAAAGGAGCTTTTTTATGGATACAATATTTGAATGGCTGAAACAAAGAGGAATACAAATTGAGAATAAGGAGCGTATGGTAGAGGCATTGACACATTCATCTTATGTCAATGAACATAAAGCCAGTAAGCATGATAATGAGCGTTTGGAATTTATGGGTGATGCGGTGTTACAGCTTTGGTCTACAAGAAAACTATTTCATTTAACCCCTGCTTTGAGTGAGGGACAAATGACGACTTTACGTGCTCAGTTAGTTTGCGAGGAAGCTTTGGCTGCATACAATCGTACACTTGGCTGGGGAAAGTATTTGCTGCTTGGTGTTGGAGAGGAGAAAACCGGTGGACGTAATCGGGATTCTCTTTTGGCGGATATGTTTGAAGCTGTATTGGGAGCCATTTATCTTGATCAGGGAATGGAGGCTGTGGATATCATTTTAGAGAGTGTGCTGACACCGGCTATTACACAGCCGAAAAGTGAGAGTGTCATAGATTATAAGACCAAATTACAGGAATATATCCAAGCCGATACACGAAAAAATGTACATTATGAATTGGTGAGTACGAGTGGACCAAGCAATGCTCCGATTTTTGAGGTAATTGTTAAACTAGAGGATATCATCATGGGCAAGGGGGTCGGTAATTCTAAGAAACGAGCAGAGCAAATGGCGGCGAAGGACGCATTTGAAAAGATGGCAAAGTAGGTGGGTCCTATGAAAATATACGATTTCGATACGCCTATCAACCGCAAAAATACACAATGTATCAAATGGGATCAAAGCTTTGAAAGCACAGTGGATACACAATATCCACTGTGGGTTGCGGATATGGATTTTGCATGCTGTGATGCGATTGTCGAGGCTTTGAAAAAGCGTGTGGAGCAGCAAATTTATGGTTATAACACCGGCTTTGATGCACAATATCGTCAAGTGGTTTGCGATTGGTTTGCACGTCGCTTTGATTGGAAAATCAATCCTAGCGATATTTTCTATGCTGGCGGAGTGGTACCGGCAATTGCCTATTTAATTGAAATTTTAAGTGTCGAGGGTGATGGTATTGTCATTCAAACACCGGTCTATTATCCGTTTCGTAAGAAGATCGAAGCAACGAAACGAAAGGTTGTGGAGAATCCCTTACAAAATGAAAACGGCTATTATACGATGAATTTTGAGGAATTGGATCATTTGTTAGGAAGAGATGATGTGAAGGGTATGATTTTATGTTCTCCACATAATCCGGTAGGTCGGGTTTGGAAACAGGAAGAGCTAAGCATGGTTTTAAAGCTCATCAAGAAGCATCAAAAATGGATCATTTCCGATGAAATTCATGGGGATTTGATTCGCCATCATCATCGACAGCTTCCACTTGCTAAGTTGGGAGCGGATATGTGTGATCAGATCATTACATGTACGGCACCTAGTAAAAGCTTTAATTTGGCGGGTTTACAAAACAGCAATATCATTATTTCAAACAAAGAATATCAACAACGCTGGAAAAAGTATGTATTGCAACGCTTATCCTTAAGCGGACCAAATAGCTTTGCTTTAAGTGCTACGATGGCAGCCTATACTCAAGGTGAGGAATGGCTGAATCAGCTCAATGCGTATTTAGATACGACGATTGTTGAGGTAACCTCCTATTTGAAGAAACAGCTTCCTAAGGCGATTGTTTCTCCCTGTGAGGGAACGTATTTGTTATGGGTAGATGTACGTGGCTATTGTAAGGATCAAGAAAGATTGGAGAAGGCAATGCTTCAAGCCGGTCTGATTCTTGATGAGGGCTATTTGTTTGGAATAGCAGGAAGTGGCTTTGAGCGTATCAATGTAGCTTGTCCAAGAGCCTTTTTGATGGAAGCCATGGAACGTTTTGTTGCGGTTGTTAAGTCCTTGGATATTGACAGCAATAAGAGAAATCGTTATGATTATGGGGTTTGTTAAAGAAAAGGAATGATGTTATGTTGTATTTAGAATACATAGTATTGGCAGCAATGGTAGTTTTCTTTTCCGTACGTCTGTCCTATTATGTTGATTGTCTTGATAAAAAGACAAATTTATCCGGGGCCTTTATCGGTGGTGTCATGCTGGCTGCGGTTACTTCCCTGCCGGAGCTGTTTACGTCCTTAACGGCGGTATTAGCTTTGAATCAGCCAAATCTTGTACAGGGAAATGTACTTGGCAGCAACATTTTTAATCTATGTGTTATTGCCGGTCTGTTGTTGTTTACAAGCAAGCGCTATGTATCGGCACCCCTTTCCAAATCTCATGCTTCAACGCTTTGGTATGGTATCGTCATGTATGGATTGGTATTTGCGGCAATTATGTTTCCCATCGAAGTCGGCTTTGGCTTCCTTAAGGTGAATTTGATGTCAATTCTTATTTTGGTGGTCTATGCGATCAATGTGAAGTTTATGGGCAATGATGATTCTTTGCAAAGTGATGAGAATGATGTGTATATCGCATTGTCTGTAAAGCAGATCGTATTACGTTTTTTAGCATATAGTGTAGCACTTGTTGCGGTTAGTATTCTGCTTACGACCGTAACGGATAAGATTGCCGATGAGCTACAGCTTGGAGCTACGGTAGCCGGAGCGATTTTCTTAGGGGTAGCTACTAGCTTGCCGGAATTAAGTGCCTCTATCAATTTGGTACGAATCGGTAACTTCAATGCTTCTTGGGGAAATATCGTCGGCAGCAATCTCTTTAATTTCATTATTTTATGCTTTGCCGATGTGTTGTTTACCAAGGGTGGTATTTATATCAATGAGCCACAGGTTTTAAATCTGTTAGGCTTCGGTGTATTCTCTATGCTGGCAACCTTGGGAGTTATCTATTTTAAAAAGAAACGTGGCATTGTGTTATTGTGCAGTGTGTTGATTTTAGCTTCTTATGTTACAAGTATTGTTTTATCCATGTAATGAAATTGCTTAGTGGATTTTCCATTAAGCTTTTCTTTTACCCAAAAGAGAAATGTTACTTATGCTTTAACGGTTGAAATGTTGCCTCCATGGGAAGGGTGAGATCGTCTAGTTGAATTTGATTTACATAAAAATATGTCAGCTTTATTTTTTTTCCTTTAAACAGCTTATAATAATGGTAGTAATTGGAAAGGGATAAATCGCTGTCTACATAGCTGTTGTATCTTAAAAGAAATTTAATGTTCATTTTCTTGAGCAGCTTAGAGAAATAAGAGGTAATGTCTTTTAAATTGTAAAAATCAACATTTTGATAAGGAACTTTTAGATCCTTTGCAAGTCGATCCAAATGCAGATATAGTGTATTGTCGCAAGTGGGCAGTGAAAAAAACGCTTCTACGCTATTTCTGGCACATGCGATATCCTCTAAAAGATTTAATTGTTTTAGAGTGCTTGGTTCATTTTGACAGCGGATAGGAAGGAGCATATCGGTTGGAATAAAGCGAATTTCCATCTGCTTATCGTTCTTTGTTTGAACATGAAGGACAAAAGGCAGCTGCTTGCTGGCAATAAAAATACTTTTGTTTTCTTGTTTGGCTTGCAGCGGCAATAGAAAGGTAAACAGCAGTAGAAGCAAAAGCAAACTTTTTTTAATACGCATCATATACACCTCTTTGTTGCTAGGATATGCATTTGAAAAGCGATTCATGTACGAAAAAGTATTCACAGCTGACAATCAGGGAGGCAAATCTTCTGAAATTTATTTATAGATATGCTAAAATATTTATAAAGGAGGCAGATGATGAAAACGATACTTCATGTAAAAGGAATGATGTGTGCGAATTGTGAGCGTCGTGTTGCACAAGCGCTGAAGGAGGCTGTCGGTGTGTTGCAGGTTGAGGCCAGTGCAGCGAAAGGACAGGTATGTGTGGAATACGATGAAGCAAGCATCAATGAAAAGCAGCTTCAAGCGATAATTGAAGAGGTTGGCTATGAGGTTGTCGAATAGGGTGTGTAAGGCACCCTTTTCATTTGTTTAGAAATTGTTAAGATTTATATACATTTATCCTTTATAAATATCCTTTATTCTAATAATAGAGGTGATAGCTATGACATACAAGGCATCAAAATATGCAACGATCGGCGGAACTGTTATTTTTATGTTTTTTGGTTTTTTATCTTATTCAAAGTGGTTGTATCAGTGATCCGCAAAAAATGAAGCTGTTACTTTCCGATTATGGTGTTTTTGCACCATTGGTATTTTTATTGTTACAGATCGTACAGGTCGTTATTCCGATTATTCCCGGAGGTATGAGCAGCGGTATCGGTGTGCTTTTATTTGGTTCGTTTTGGGGCTTTGTTTATAATTATGTCGGTTCCTTGATCGGATCGGTTATTGCTTTTCTATTGGTTCGAAAATACGGGAGGCAGTTTATTTTAAAATTTGCCAGTCAGCAAACTTTTGATAAATACATCGGTTGGTTGGATAAAGGGAAACGCTTTGATAAACTGTTTGCGATTGCAATTTTTGTTCCCGGTTTACCGGACGATATCATTTGTATGATTGCCGGATTAACGAAAATCAGCTTTCAAAAATATGTTTGGATCAATGTTCTTTGCAAACCTTTTGGTCTGTTGGCGTATTCTTGGGGCGTGAAGGAATTGATTACGTATCTTGCAGCTGTACTTTAACGATGGTTGCATTTGATAGAAATTCGTAAGATAATAAGACTTACATAAAATGGGGAGGCATGTATGTATGGAATATAATATATTGATCGTAGAAGATGAAGTGGGAATACGCGAAACGATTTCGGTGTTTATGAAAAATCAAGGCTATCATGTCTATGTTGCTGAAAATGGAATGGCAGGACTTGAGTTGTTACAAAAGGAAGATATTCATTTAGCAATCGTGGATATCATGATGCCGGTCATGGACGGTATCACGATGACGATGAAGCTGCGTGAAAACTATGATATACCGGTTATTTTCTTGAGTGCCAAATCGGAGGATATAGATAAGATTACCGGCTTGAATGTGGGGGCAGATGATTATGTTACAAAGCCCTTTGAGCCTATGGAATTGATTGCCAGGGTAAATTCCAATCTTCGAAGATATCAACAGATATTACGTTTGAAGCAAGGGAAAAAGGAAGAGGAACAAGGTGTGCTGTTACAAGTTGGAGATCTTATGCTTAATCAAGAAACCAAAGAGGTATCGATTCGTAAAAAGAGTGTGCATCTGACCTCTAAGGAATTTAAAATCCTGGAGCTGCTTATGGGGCAGCCGGGACGGATTTTTTCTGCTGAACAGATTTATGAGAATGTTTGGGAGGAGGAAGCGGTCAATACCGATACGATCATGGTGCATATTCGTAAGCTGAGAAAGAAGATTGAAGCCGATCCACGCAACCCCGAATATATTAAGGTTGTTTGGGGAATCGGATATAAAATTGAGAAAATGTAGGTGATAAGATGGAAAAGAAAAAGCGTAAAAATATATTTATCGTGTTATTTACCGTTATGATTACGGTTATGAGCTTGATTGCTGTAAGTCTTTATGACAATGCAAAGACGCAGGGAGTAAATAGGTTTAAAGATATCGAATACTATTATGAAGATGAATTTCAGCTCTTTACGATGAATTTGGCAATGCAGTTGGATTCTACGTATCAGCCTTTTCACTTCCCCGCTTCGCTTCCTCAAGAGGAACAAGGATATTTATCGCAACAATTTCATTCTATGCTTGATGAAGTGAATAACTTTGTACGCAATGACCGCCAGTTTTACTATGTCGCAAAAAATACGAAAACCGGTGAAGTGCTTACCAATTTAAAAAATTATTCAAACGAAACTTTTCAACCGTTGGATTATAGCTATTATATTCATATCAGCTATGATGAAAACGGAAAGTGCATGCTTGAGGGGAATCTGAAGGAGGATATTTTCTCTGCGTTGGATTTTGATCATTATCGAGAAATGTATGCGATTGAGAATATAAGCGATATCCTTGTTGATACGCCTAAAAATATAGATATTCAATATATGTTGCCGAAAATAATTACTACCTATTCGGGTATTTCCGGCTATGCGAATGATTGGACACATTATTCCGCTTTTTCTTGTATGCTACTTATGATCTTTACATGTGCTCTTGCTTTTTTTATCCTTGTATATCCGATTCGCTATGTAGCACAAAGCAAACCGTTTGCATTGGTTAAGGAATGGCCGTTCGAGATCAATCTGGCAGTATGGACTTCAATTGCTTGCTTGCTTTTTGTAGGTATTATTACCTTAGCGGGAAATTCCGTCAATGGTTTACTGCCAAGCTTGTTAAGTGATTATGGAATCGGAATGTCGCAGCAGCTGGTAATGGGATTTAATTTCTTTGTATGGCTGATTTCCTTATTGGCAATTGCGATTATATGCTTCTTATTAAAGTGGCTCATTGTTTGCGGTCCTTGGAAATATATCAAGGAGCATTCCTTAATTATTGGATTTTTCCGCAGCTGTAAGCGTAAGCTTTATGCCTTAAGTGAGATTGATTTGACCTCCTCAATGGATAAAACCATATTGAAGTATGCTGCTCTTAACGGTTTGATCATCGTATTGATTGCAGTATGGCATATATCGGTTGCTATTCTTTTGGCAATGCTATATTCCTTTGCGTTATTCTTAGTAGCAAAAAAGCGAATGGTGCAGTTACAAGCGGATTATAATACACTGTTATCTTCTATTCAGCATATTATTTCCGAGGATTTCGACAAAATCAGCGAGCAGGACTTCGGTGTTTTCGAAGCTAGTAAGTCCGAATTGAATCAGTTAAGTGAGAATTTCAAAATAGCGATTCAGGAAAAGGTAAAATCGCAGAAATTGAAAACCGAGCTAATCAGCAATGTTTCCCATGATTTAAAAACCCCATTGACCTGTATCAAAAACTATATTGCTTTATTAAAGGACGATGAATTATCCTTAGAAAATCGTCATCATTATTTGGAACAGTTGGTTTTATATACCAATCGCTTGAAAAATCTTATTGACGATTTATTTGAAATCAGTAAGGTGGATAGCGGTAATATCACCTTGAAAAAACAAGAATTGGATATTGTGGCACTATTGGATCAAGCCTATATGCAAAATGAGGACTTACTAGAGCCGAAACATTTACAGGTAATGAAAAAATACAGCAGTGATAAGATCTTGTTGGAATTAGATAGTGATAAGACCTATCGCATTTTTGAAAATCTGTTTACCAACATCGGAAAATATGCTCTTTCCAACAGTCGTGTTTATCTTACAGTCAATGAGAGTGCAGAAGCTGTGGAAATCGAATTTAGTAATATTTCAGAAGTCGCTATGGATTTTTCAGCCGAGGAAATTACGGAACGCTTTGTTCGCGGTGATAAATCAAGATCGAAGCAGGGCAGTGGTTTGGGCTTGGCGATTGCTCGCAGTTTTAGTGAGGCACAGGGGGCTAACTTCAAAATTACGATTGATTGTGATTTGTTTAAAGTACGTATTGTATTTCCAAAGGACAGCTAAGCTGTCCTTTGTGTGTTTAGAAATTGTTTAGATTTTTACTTTCGCTTTGTTAAGATATGTTTGATATGCTGTTTTCATAGGGAGGGATCGACATGCTTGCATTGTTATTGTCGAGTGTTTGCTTTGTTTGCTTTTTCTTATGCTTTGCTTATGAATTGCATAAGTTAAGGATCAAGCCAAAAACGTATGTGTGTATAGCCATGCTACTGGCACTTCCGGCTTGGGATATTCATAGCATCGTATTTGCTTTTGAAATTCATTTTATCATCTTTTATGAAATTGCCAAGCTGTTTACGATATGGTTGAAGGGCGGTAAAACAAGAGTGCTTGCTATTGGAGCATTGTCTTTGTTGTTAGCCGGTGCTTGGGTAGGATATGGTTTCTATAATATGAAGCATATCGTGCGTAGAGAATATGTCATTCAAAGTGAGAAGCAACTGAATCATAATTATACGATTGCCGTATTATCGGATCTTCACTATCCAACCACGATGAATAAGCAAGAACTTGCTGAACTAGTACAGCAAATCCAACGTGAGCAAGCAGATATTGTTTTGCTTTGTGGGGATATTGTTGATGAATATACTTCCATGAAAAAGCGAGAGGAGGTTTTTTCACTCTTGGAAGGCTTATGCACGAAGTCCGATGTATTTTATGTATTCGGAAATCACGATACCGGACAGTATTCCTTTCAAAATGCTATATCAAAAGAAGAATTACGTTCACTTATCGAGGCACATCATATTCGGGTGTTAGAAGATGAAGTTGCTTGTGTTGATGACAAGCTGTGCCTTGTGGGAAGAGATGATTATCGCATGCATAATCGAAAGAGCGTCGCCACATTGTTGTCAATGATGCCGGATAACTGCTACAAGATTGTGGTGGATCATCAACCACGGGAATTGGAAAAAAGTGCGGAATTAAAGGTGGATTTACATATTTCCGGACATACGCATGCCGGACAGCTTTTTCCTCTTTATTATATATTTGAATGTTTCCATCTCAATGAACTAAACTATGGAAAAGAAACCATTGCGCAAATGGAAGCCATCAATACTTCAGGAGCAGGGGGCTGGGGCTTTGCGATTCGCAGCGATCATCATAGTGAGTATGTTATTTTAAAGCTGCAATCCACTTCTGCTTCAAATCGGTAGTGATTGAGAAACAAGGAAGTCTATGATAGAATGTATCTTAGAATGCGGAGGATCTTTATGAAGCTTGCACACGTCTTTATCGAACATTCTACCATGCACTTAGATCGCACCTTCAGCTATGGCTGCGATGGCTTTACTGTATGTCGTGGAATGCGTGTTGTTGTCCCCTTTGGCGCAAAGATAATTGTCGGCTTTGTGGAGCGTGTTGAAGAAATCAGTGCGCAAGAGGCAGCAGCTTATGACTTTGAAATAAAAAGGATCATACGTGTGCTAGATGAAGAACCTTTGTTAAATGAGGAATTGTTTGAACTTGCAAATATGATGGCGAAGCGATACATTGTGCCACGTATTGCTTGTTTTCAATGTATTTTGCCGGCTAAGCTGAAACCTCGCTCTACGGCAAAATGCAGAAAATTAGAGACATGGGTTCGATATGAAAAGGATATTGCATCTTTGACCAAAAAGCAGCAGGTGGTTTTAGAAGCGATGAAGGAAGCTAAGGAGATGCTTCGTACTACTTATTATCAAATGTATAAATCCGTAGGAAAAAAGTTAATTTCTTTAGGTTGTGTAACGGTATTTGAAAGGGAAGCACAGGCAGTACTTGGGTGTGAGGAGCCATCGGGTCCGGTTTTCGATTTGAATGCCCAGCAGCAACATGCAGTTGATGCAGTCTTACACCATTCGGCAATGGTAACCTTGCTGCATGGAGTTACCGGAAGTGGAAAAACGGAAGTTTTTTTGCATTTGGCAAAGGCAATGCGAGAGCGTGATAAGCAGGTGTTGATTTTAGTACCGGAGATTTCCTTAACCCCGCAAATGATTGCACGTGTTAAGCAGCGCTTTGGTGCGCAGGTAGCTATTTATCATTCGGCTTTGAATGAACAGGAAAAATATGAACAGTATCAGTTAGTTAAAAAACATCAGGTGGATATTGTAGTAGGAACACGCAGTGCGGTGTTTATGCCTTTTGATCATCTCGGCTTGATCGTGATGGATGAGGAGCATGATACAAGCTATAAGCAGGATCGAGGGGTGCGTTATCATTGCCGTGATATTGCTTTGCAAAGGGCAAAGATACATCAGGCAAAGCTTGTTTTGGCAAGTGCCACGCCGTCCTTGGAATCCTATGCACGAGCGCATAAAGGAATTTATCAGCTGGTGGAGATGCCCAAGCGTATCAATGAACAATTTCCACAGGTAAAGTTGGTGGAAATGCGTGAGGCGGTTAAAAAGAAAGAAAGCTATCTGATGTCGAATGCTTTGTTAGATGCTATTTATACACGATTACAGCGTAAGGAACAAGTAATTTTATTGTTAAATCGACGTGGCTATACACCGATTTTACGCTGCATGGAATGTGGCTATGTGCAGATGTGTCCAAACTGTGAAACAGCTATGAGCTATCATAAAGAAGAGGGTGTGCTGAAATGCCATATTTGTGATAGCGTGATGCCTGTGCCAACCCATTGTCCAAGCTGTCATAGTGCTGCTTGGCGTTATATGGGAATGGGAACGCAAAAGCTGGAGGAGTTTATTCAGATTAAATTTCCGCAAGCCAAAATTATTCGTATGGACGCCGATACGACACACAAAAAGCATGCGCATGAAAACTATTTGCGAGATTTCGGTAAGCATAAAGCCGATATTTTGCTAGGCACACAGATGATTGCCAAGGGCTTGGATTTTGAAAATGTAACCTTGGTGGGAATCTTAAATGGTGATGCTTTGTTAAATCGCAGCGATTATCGTAGTGCAGAGCTTTGTTATGATTTGCTTGAACAAGCCTGTGGAAGAAGCGGGCGAGGAGAAAAGCAAGGGGAGGTCATCATTCAAGCGTATGATACCAAACATTATGCGATTCAATGTGCCGCTCATCATGATTACAAGACCTTTTTTAAAAACGAAATGAACTATCGTCATTTGGCAGGCTATCCTCCTTATACATATTTGATATCGCTCACGTTTTCTCATAAGCAAGAAGAATTGGCTTATCAGGGAGCACAGCTTGCCTTTTCTCTTTTGAAAGCCAAGAGTGAGGTACGTGTACTTGGACCAACTGCTTTGCATAAGCTGCGTGGAGAATGCCGCATACGCATCTTATTGAAGGGAAAGCAAGAAGAACTTTTGACAGCCTATGCAAAAGATGTATATGAGCAGCATCTTTATAAGAAACAAAAAGCACGTTTGGATATTGATCTTTCCCCATTGTATTTAGATTAGGAGGTAGGTATATGACAAAAAAGGAATGGATACCGTATGTGTTAGCTTGTGCATTGCTACTGTTTGGCAGCTATTATGACTATACGATAACAGATCGTTTATATGGCAGCTTACCAAGTGTAGGAATCTTTTTTGAACGCTTGATTTTAGTTCCGATTCAGGGAGTTATTATTTGGACCTTTTGTTTGTTGTATGTGGAGAAAAAGCAGCTGTGGAAGCTGTTATGTGCTTTTATTGCCAGTATGTATGCCGTTATTGATGCGATGCATTATTGGTTTACCATAGATATTGCTTTGTGTGTAGCGGCGATTTTGGTTTCCATCGTTTTGTTGTGTAGCATGCTTGCAGTATTAAATCATTTGCCGATTGCTTGGATTCAGAAGCATCGCAGCTTTTTTCTGTTTTTTACATGTGTTTTGTTGTCCTCTATGTTGATAACTACACTTTTAAAAAGTGTATGGGGAAGAATTCGTTATCGTGATCTACATAGTATGGCAGAGTTTTGCGTGTGGTATAAGCCATGTGGAAGAATCAGCAATTATTCCTTTCCAAGTGGGCATACGGCAGCAATTTCGGTGATTCTATGTTTCTTGCAATGGAAGCATAATCCTTATGAAAGAGTATCGCTTTTGCGCTATGTTCTTGTTGCCGGTGGTATTGCCTTGATGGCAATTTCCCGTATGATGATGGGGGCACACTTTTTAAGTGATACGATAGCAGGCTTTTTAATTACTTATACATTGTATCTTATTTGGAAGTATCATTTTCGAAAGCGAGGAATTTTATGAATGCACGAGCATACGCCTTTGCACTGTTAAAGGAGATTTGTATTGATGAGGGATATAGCAACTTACTTTTACGCAACAAGCTGCAAAGTGTTGATCCTAAGGATAAGGCGTTGGTTACCCAGATTGTTTATGGTACATTGCAAAACTATCGCTTGGTGCGCTATCAATGGCAAAGCTATGTGAAAAAAGAGCCTTGTAAGGAGGTTGCGTTGCTATTGGACATGAGTGTTTATCAGTTGCTTTACATGGATAAAATGCCGGCTTATGCGGTCATTGATGAAGCGGTAAGAATAACCAAGAAAAATATTCACCCACGCTTTTCGGCATTGGTTAATGCTGTTTTGCGTCAGGTTGAACGAAATGGTAAGCGAGAGCTTGAAGGAAATGCAATCGAGCAGTTAGCCTTGGAAACCTCTCACCCTACATGGCTGGTGGCTATGTGGAAGGCACAGTATGGTTGGCAGGAATGTGAAAAGATATGCCATAGTGATCTTGAAATCCGTAAGCAATGCGTGCGTGTCAATACGATGAAGGCAAGTGTTGAGGAATTGCTGGCAAGCGGGGAATTTGTAAAGGGAAACTTAGCCGAGCATGCTTTATATTATTTGGGAAATGATATTATTCACAGCAATTATTACAAGCAGGGCTTGGTTTCTATTCAAGATGAGGCGAGTCAGCTGGTTGCACAGTATGTCGATCCACAGCCGCAGGAGCGCATTTTAGATGTTTGCAGTGCTCCTGGGACAAAGGCTTGCCATATAGCCGAGCGAATGGGGGATAAAGGTAGTATTGTATGTGGGGATATTCATGCACATCGTGTAGAGCTGATTAAAAACGGGGCAAGGCGTTTGCAGCTTCAATCCA
Organism: Amedibacillus dolichus DSM 3991; assembly: GCF_000154285.1. Classification (GTDB taxonomy): domain Bacteria; phylum Bacillota_I; class Bacilli_A; order Erysipelotrichales; family Erysipelotrichaceae; genus Amedibacillus; species Amedibacillus dolichus. The sequence continues at coordinate 66,996 of NZ_DS483476.1, forward strand.
TTCAAGCACAGGTGATGGACGCAACGAGCCTGAAAGAAATCGAAGGCGAAATGTTTGATCGTGTCTTATGTGATGTTCCTTGCAGCGGCTATGGAGTCTTGGCACGAAAAAGTGATATTAAGTATCATGCAAAATCGACCGATATGGATACGCTCATACCTTTGCAGCAACAAATTTTACAAAGTGCAAGCAAACATGTTGTAAAAGATGGTATTTTGGTTTATTCGACCTGTACGTTGAATAAGAAAGAGAATGAAAAGCAAGTAGCTGCTTTTCTTGCACAGCATGAAGAATTTGAATGTTTACAGCAGCAAACGATTTTTCCTTATACGCATCATAGTGATGGCTTTTACATTGCGAAGCTGAAGAGGGTACGATGATTCGAAGCTTTGAAAAAGAAGATCTCTGTGAAGTCCTGCAACTGTGGCTGAGTGTTAATTTGGAAGTACATAGCTTTGTGAAAGAAAGCTATTGGTTAGAGCATCGGGATACGGTGGCAGCGATGATGCTAGAGGCAGACATCTATGTATGGGAGGAGCAAGGAATCAAAGCCTTTTTAGGACTTATGGATACGTATATTGCCGGTCTTTTTGTGGAACGTGAATATCGCGAAAAAGGGATTGGAAGAAAACTTTTACACTTTGCTTTTCAAAAGCATGCCCAGCTGACACTTGATGTTTATGCCGAAAACAAAGCGGCAATTCGATTTTATGAGCGAGTCGGTTTTGTGAAGGTGAAGGAATATGATGAGAAGGCAACAAGACAGCTGGCGTATACGATGACAGCTAAGAATGAGCTTATATTATGATGAAACACATCAAAAATGATTGCTTATTTCTTCATTTAAACAAATGATAAAAAAGGAGATTTCTTATTTGAATGATAGCATATCAAATTTGAAATCTCTTTTAAAATGTTTTGTTGAAAAAATGTTTTCTTGTCTTTCAATTTTTATAATTATTTGATATTCAGATAATTTGCAATATTGGCATTAGAATCAAGAACCGGGTGAATGGTCGATTCTCGTGATGTTAAAATAATGGTTAAACCGGGACCATGCCCACTGGTAAAGGAATCAGAATGAACAACAACTCCGATAGATATTGCACCTTTTAAATAATGTGGTCCGTTATGATTGTCATGATCCATTACCGCCACTAGATCACCAAAGCGAAGCTTATCAATGCCATGAAGCTTATTTGCTTCTTTATCCTGTGTCATGATATCGTAATCTCCAAGCATCATCTCTGAGCTTCCCAAGCCACTTCCCATCAGATGAGCAGGAACACAGGCTGCGACCGGTACATGAATACCGTCCTGCTCTTCTGTGATGTCAAGCTTATCCAACAGCTCGGGATCGATATTCATAACCTGAATTTCACGATGATTTAAAAGCTTTAAGCCAAGCCCGCAAGCCTGTACAAGAATTTTATCATCACAGGTCATCATTTCTAAGGTTTCACGATCAAAATAAGCCATGACATGATCGATACCACCATGCTTTCCGGTTACATAACCACATCGTCCTTTTGCTTCTCCACTAATAATTTTGGCTTTATTTCCGATGCAGGAAAAAGCAAGAAATGCTTTGTTTTCCCGTTCATTGGGATTTTTCATACTCACACCCGGTTCGATGTGATCTCCTTCGATTCCCATGCAGCAATCACCGATTTTATAGTTATAAACAATACCGCCGGTCGCCATTGTGATTCTTCCATAACCATCATAACCGACACGATAGCCGCTGCCACTCATCGTCGGGTGATCGACACTAGCTTGTACGCTCATCATTACTAAATGCTCTTTGTTCGTTTTCATTTGCATAACCTCCTACTAACTACGCATATTATAACATTGCATTTGTTTATTTTGCTATGGTTTTTCTTTTCGTATGCTATAATACAGACAGATAAGAGGTGAATGCTATGGCATGTAAAGTAAAGAGTAAGGAGGCAACACGAATTGATGAGGAAATCTATGCACATTTTGCGGATATCGTAGAGCATAGAAGCTTTCGTGATGCTATATCCAATGCCGCAAAACAGCTATCCAAAGGAAGTATCATGGAAAAGCGGGTCTATGCTTCAAGCTTTTCTTTACCTATGAAGCGTAACGTGTTTGGCTTATATACGATTGAGGTTGCGCTCAATCATCGTCGATGTCGCTTTCTTTTGGATAGTGGTGCACAGATCAGCGGCATTCGTGCATATAAGGCAAAAGAGCTTGCTTTGCCCAAGACTGATGGAAGCCTAACTGTCGGCAGTATCGGAGGAACGAAAAAAGAGCTTTTTGGTTGTATGGTCGAAAGCTTGCATCTAGGAGGAATCGAATATTTACAGCGAGCTTTGGTTGTGTTAAGTGATAAAGACTTCGCTTTGCGTTTTGCAGGTATGGATATGCTTGGCTTTGACGGTATTCTTGGTTGGGATATATTAAGTCAGTTGGATTTTGAGCTAGATGATATTGCAAAGCGTTTTAAGGTCATTGATAATCATTGGAAGCTTCCTAATCCCAATATGTTGTTGGGAGGCTTTCCATGCTTGATCATGCAGTATGAGGATCAAAGCTATGGTCTGTTTGGCTTTGACAGCGGATCAAAGCACAGTTGGTTTGGGGAAGCTGCGATGCGTAAGCATTGTCGCTTAGAGGCAAGACAAAAGGTGCTTGGTATGGGAGTTCATGGCTTAGAAAAGTTGGATATGAGCATTGCCAAGAGCTGTCGTCTTTATTTGGATAAGGCAAGCTTGGAGCTGAAGCATATTATGAGCGGACCGGTTCAAATATTTCCAAACTTTGTATTTGATGGTGTGTTAGGCAATGAAATCTTTGCCGGGCGAAGAATTCGTTTTATAAACAGCAGGTGTATGGTTTTGCTGGCTTAAATAAAATCATACGACTAAGGCTTTCTAGTTATGGCTGTTCAATGCTATAATAGAGATGTTTCTGAAAAAGAAATCATAGATTTGTAGGAAAGGAAGATGTTTTATGATATTACATGGAAAAATTGTATTAGAGAATGGTGCAGAGCTGCCATTTGAGTTGTATCCGGACGATGCGCCGATTACGGTAGAAAACTTTGTGAAGCTAGTAAAGGAAGGCTATTATGATGGGAAAACCTTTCATCGTGTAATACCGCATTTTGTATCACAGGGTGGCTGTCCTTATGGAAACGGCAGTGGCGATTTAGGCTACACGATTCCATGTGAAACCAAGAACAATCCTCATCGTCATATAGAAGGAAGCTTGTCTATGGCGCATCGTGGAAAGGATACCGGCTGCTGTCAGTTCTTTATTTGTCATGAGCCACAGCCGCATTTAGATGGAGTGCATACGGTATTCGGTCGTGTTACAGACAATATGGGTGCGGTTCGTAATATGCAAAACGGCGATGTGATGACACATGTCATCATCGAGGAAGAATAGCATGAGTGATACCAAGCGTTTGGGTATGCCGCTGCTTGTGATGGCGGTTTCCACGCTGCTGTTTTATTTGATGAATAAGCTGCTTCCTAATAGCATTGCTTATACATGTATTACACTGATGTGTGATATTGCTTTGTTTTTATTTGGTATGGCATTGAATGCCAAACGAAATTCACGTGGAGTGTATCGTAAGGTGATTGCGCTTGTATGTGCTATTATTTTGGTGTTTATTCAATTAGGCGTTGTTTCTATGCCTTGGGTAGAAACCTTACAAACGGCTTTTTCCATCAATCCATATTTGCTTAGTATGCTGTTTATTTATTTCGGATTTTTATTTGCCGATTAAAATTGATAAAGAAAGAAATTTCCAATGATAACGATATAGCTACTAAACATAATAGAAGGAGATTTTCCTTCTAATAGAATAAAGGTAATCCTGTGCGGATTACCTTTTTAAAAAGTATTTTTTTGACGTACAAGTTCAAAGGCAAAGATGGCTGTTGAGGCAGCGGCGGTCATTGCATTGCGAAATTCACTGCGGTAGGGGATAAATAGGTTTTGATCGCTTTGTGCCATCACAGCTTTGCTTAAGCCACGCATTTCACCGCCAATCGCAATACAGCATTTTTTCGGAAAGTGATAATCATATAGGGATATGGCATCTTTGCGTTGAGCACATAGAAATGTGATTTGCTGCTTCTTCATTTGTTGAATGGTAGCCTCCATATCTTCACTTACAAAAATATTGATGTATTCACTGGCACCGGCACTGGCACGTGTTACCGTATTTACCGCACTTGTCCAATTCCGCTTTCCTACAATGATACCATCACAGCCTGCTGCATAAAGTGTACGTAAGACATAACCGAAATTGAAAGGATCCTCAACTCCTTCCACAAGTGCTAAAAAAACATTTTCTTTGGATATAATATCTTCTATGCTTTGATATCTACGTTCTCCGCAATAGGCAAGAATACCTCCATGTGTTTTTCCTTGTGCTAAGGTGTCGATTTCTGCTCTTTGGGCAGCTTGAATTGTAATTCCTTGTTTTTTTGCTAATCGAAGGATATAAGATGTGTCTTTATCCTTTTTTTTAGCATCGACAACAATGCGCTGAACGACTCTACGCTTTGCTTGTAAAACGGCTTTTACCGATATGTTACCTTCTACGATATATGTTTCCATAATAACCTCTAGCTTTCTGTTGATATTATACGCTAGAGGTAGGAAAAAGACAATGCAATTCTATGGCTTTACTAGGGATATTATATGCACCCTTCTTAACAACGTCTTGAAAAAATGTTATGATTACTACAAAGTCAATAGGAGGTCAAGAGATCAATATGAAGGTAGCTCTTGTTACAATGAATGTATTGCAGGGAAAATGTGAAGAAAATTTTTCTTTTATGATGGATAAGATTCAGCAGGCAAAAAAAGATCATGTGGATATGATTGTATTTCCGCAAAATGCAATCAGCGGTTATTTGCTGGGGGATCAGTGGTTAGATGATGCATGGTGTCGCTATGTAGATAGCTTTAATGATCGATTGGTTGAGGAAAGTGAAGATATTGCGATTGTTTGGGGGAATATCCGCTATCGCAATCAACGCAGATTCAATGCTGCTTTTTTTGCCTATCAAAAGAAAACGCACATGCGTGTGAAGAAGAATGTCAATGCGGATTATCAATGTGATGCACGCTATTTTGAAGAAAGCTCTATCAACAGTGCGATTGAATTTAAAAATTATGTCTTAGCTTTAAATTTTCAAAATGAAATTACCTTGGCAGATTTGAATATTAACATTGATGCCCACCCATACGATATGGAGGAGGCTAATGGCTTGTATGGCAATGTGGTTTATGTGAATGCTGTCGGAATGCAAAATCAGGGGAAAAATGTGATGGTGATGCAGGGAGGAAGCTATGTGCATAACCAGCGCAAATTGCTGTATCAGGCATCATATTTTCAAGCGGATTATGCGGTGGTGGATATTCATGCTCAAAAAGAGGTACAGCCACAGAAAAAGCATCTATTAGATGCTTTGACATTGGGAATTCGGGAATTTGATAAGCAAATTTTCAATGCTAAAATGCCTTGGATCATCGGATTATCCGGAGGACTTGATTCCAGTGTGAGCTGTGCATTGCTTGCGTATGCTTTAGGTGCGAAGCGTGTGCATGGCTTTAATATGGCAACGAAATACAATCGAGATACGACGATATCCAATGCGCAAAAGGAAGCAGCTGCTTTAGGAATCCATTATCATGACGGTTCGATTCAGATGCTTGTAGATGCTAGTCGTGATACCTTTTTAAAGGAGTATGGCTTTGATGCGCAAAAGGATTCTACCTTAGTTATGGAAAATATCCAAGCACGTGCTCGTGGGTATTTGCTTGGAGGATTTGCCGGTATTTTGGGTGGTGTGATTGCGAATAACGGAAACAAGGTTGAATATATGCTAGGCTATTGCACACTTTACGGAGATAGCGTCGGTGCGCTTTCACTAATTGGAGATTTAACCAAGGTGCAGCTGTTTGCATTGGCTGAGGAATTGAATAAACGCTTTGCAAAAGAAGTTGTACCAATGAACTTATTACCGGTGCTTGAAGAAAACAAGCTGCATTGGGAAATGGCTCCAAGTGCGGAATTAAAAGAGGATCAATATGATCCGATGAAATGGTTTTATCATGATTATTTAGTGGATCATTTGGGAAGAGATCTTGATGTTTTATCTTTGATGGAGGGGTATCTTAATCATACACTTGAGGAAGAACTTATGAAATGGATAAAATACTATCAGCTTGATGAGCCACAAAGCTTTATAGAGGATATGGATTGGTTTTTGAATACAGCAAGCCGCAATGGCTTCAAGCGTTTGCAGACACCACCGATGCTATGTGTTCATAAGCGTAGCTTAGCTTCCCAAATTGATGCGCAAATGCAGGTGGATCGCACGCAATATGAGCAATTAAAGCAACGTATCTTGGCAATGTAAAATCTTTCTATATTGTAAGGTGCAGATATGGAAAAGCATGATAAAATATTGACAACAGGGGTGAATAGATATGCGATTTAAAATGACAGATGAAATTCATAAGAAGGTGTGGATGTATAGCATTATTGTAGCAGTTGGTATTTTGCTGTATTTTGCACTTTATCGTTTTCAACAGTTAGCTTCTTTTTTCAGCTCTTTCTTTTCCTTGCTGATGCCCTTTATTTTAGGTTTTGCCATTGCGTTTATTTTGAATGGACCGATGATGTTTTTTGAAGCTAAGCTATTTGGCAAGCTGCGTTGCTCGAAACAGGTAAAGCGAAATTTATCAGCTCTTTTATCGCTTGTATTGTTTATTGCAATTGTTTGCTTCCTTTTGGCTTTATTGATTCCACAGCTTGTAGAAAGCATTGCTTCGTTGGTAAAATCATTTCCCGGCTATGCTGCTGACTTTCAGGTGTTTGCGATTGATTTTATGAAAGAGCATGATATCAATGTGGAAATCATCAATAAGTTTATCAGTGATTATAATATTGTTGGGAAGCTAACAGAATTTGTAACTTCCGCTTTACCGCAAATGGCAAAGCTGACATATCAATTAGGCAGCACGCTTTTAAATGTACTGCTTGGAATTATATCCGGATTGTATATGATGATGGACAAGGAGCGTTTGCTGCGATATTTTAAAAAACTAAATTATGCGATTTTTCCTAAAAATGTAGCAGAATATACACATCGCTTAATGCTGTCAAGCAGTCAGATTTTTAATAATTTTATTATCGGAAAAGCAATTGATTCTTTGATCATCGGTATTTTATGCTATGTAGGGAGTATATTATTAGGATTTCCTTATGCAATTCTATTATCGGTAGTTGTCGGTGTTACCAATATGATTCCGGTTTTCGGTCCTTTTATCGGAGCAATTCCGGGAATTGTATTGCTGTTTATCATTCACCCAATCACAGCTGTATATTATGCTTTGTTTATCCTAGTGTTACAGCAATTTGATGGTAATATCCTCGGACCGTTGATCCTAGGAGATAAGCTGGGGCTTCCAAGTATCGGAATTTTGTTTTCCGTTGTAATCGGAGGCGGTTTATTTAATGTTGTCGGAATGTTTATCGGTGTTCCTTGCTTTGCGGTCATTTATATGGCAGTTAGAGAGTGGACACATTATCGTTTAGAAAAAAGACATGTTGATTTAGATGCATCAAGTCAAAGTGTACATGATGCTATGCACGTAGAAATGGTGGATTAAGGAATAGGCAGTCAATCGCTTGGATTGGCTGTTTTTTTTGTGCCTTTACATGAAAAAAAAGATGCACAAGGCATCTTGTAAATAATCGAAATCGAGTTCTCGTTTATATCAAATGACCCAGCTGTTTAAATTTCTCGCGAAAATCTTTGACACTGTTGGTGATAGAAGCATAGTCTTTACATGCGATTGTTAAAAATAAAACATCAATAACCATAGATTGAAGAATAATTGAGGTTTGAGAAGCCAATCGCAGATTATTCTCGATAATCGATGTATAAAGAGCAATATCTGCTTTTTCAGCAATTTGTGAATTACCGAATTGTGTAATTACAATAATTTTTGCTTTTCTTTCATGTGCGATATCTATAAGCTCATAGTTTTCCTTAGATGCTCCAAGGGTGGTAAAACAAATAAAAAGATCGTTCTTTTTTAGATTTGCGCATGCTTCAAGACGCAGGTGAATATCCTCAAAAAAGATTGTTTGAATATTCAATCGCATCATTTTGATTTGAAATTCATGTATTAAAACAGTGCTGGCACCCATACCGGATAAGAAGATTTTTCTATTTTGCTTAGCCGCTACATAAATGTAATTTGTAGCATTTTCTAAATCATTTGCATCTAATGTATTCAGTGTACTATTTAAGCTGTTGATCGTAAAAGATGCAAGTTTGCGATAAATCTCAATAGCACTATCGTTAAGGTTTACCTTAACTGGTGTAGAATCGATTTGATTCGAAATAAAATTTGCAGATAAATGTAGTTTGAAATCCTTATAGCCTTGAAAACCCAATCGTCTTGTAAAGCGAATCAATGTAGGTTCACTGATATCACAGGCTTGCGAGAGCGCACTTGTGGACATATCAGTAACATCTTTAGGGTGAGTTAAGATGTAGTTTCCTAATTTTTGTTCACTTTTAGACAGAAAAGGCATTAAGGATTCGATTCGTGTTAAAATTTCATTATTTTCCATGAAAACAGCCCTTCTTTTCTCTATTTTTATGATAGCAGAAATATGTGGATTTCTCAATCTTTTACCTAAATATGTAGTAAAACTAATTTTTTTGAAAAATACTATTGTAGTAATACTACTTTTATGTTATATTTTTTGTAGCAAAACTACAAGAAAGGTGGATAACGATATGGAAAAACTAAAAGTTGCAGTTGTAGGGGCAGGTATATATGGACAAAACCATTTGAACGCCTATACTTGGAATCCCAATGCAGATCTTGTTGCTGTATGCGATAGGAATCCTGAAATTACGAAAAGAGTAGAGGAAGAGTATCACGTGAAAACATACAACGATATTGAAGTTATGTTGGAAAAAGAGGAAATTGATGTCGTTTCGATTGCTACTCCTGATCCTTTTCATAAGGAGCCTGTATTAGCGGCAATTCGTTATGGTAAGGACGTTTTGGTTGAAAAGCCATTAGCTACTACATCTCAAGACGCTTATGAAATTATTGAAGCTGCCAATACCGCAGGAGTTCGTGTTATGGTTGATTATCATAAACGTTGGGATCCGGCTTCTATTGCAGTTAAGAACAAACTCAATGAAGCTACTACCGGAAAACCGGTTCGTGGGTATATGCGAATGGATAACATTTATGATGTTGCTTTAAATTGGTTGAATTGGTCATCGAAATCGAGTCCTGTTCATTTTGTTGGAACACATTGCTATGATTTGATTCGTTGGTACATGGGGTGTGAAGTTACAGAAGTGTATGCAGTAGGGCATAAAGGAATTTTACAATCAAAAGGAGTAGATACCTATGATTCCATTACTGCTAATTTAACATTTGAAAATGGCTGTACTTGGACAGTTGAGAATGCTTGGATTCTTCCTAATGGCTTTGCAAAGGCTGATGATGGGTGTACCGAGATTCTTTGTGAAAATGAAATGATTCGCGTTGATTCACAAAAACGAGGCGTAGAGTTCTTTGATGAAAATAAACTAAGCACACCGAATGTTTGCTTTATTCAGAATTATCAAGGACGCTCTATGGGATTTGGTATTGATCCATTAAATGATTTTGTTAATTGCATTCAAAAAGATTTACCGTTTATGGCAGATATGTACGATGGCTTAGAAGCGGAATTGATTGCCGAAGCTGTTCATAAGAGTGCGGATATACATCAAATCGTTAAAATTGAAAGAAAAAATATTAAAAAATAGCGTTATTCAAAAAAAGAAAGAAGGAAGCTGACTATGGCAAAGATTAAAATGTCGCGTGTAGATTATCGTATGGTACATGGACAAATTGTAGCAAAATGGATTAAGTTTCGTCCGGTAGATCGTTTGATCTTGGTAGATGATTTACTTGTAGACGATGAATTTATGGCAGATATTTATCGTATGGCTGTTCCCGATCGTCCGGTAGATATTTGTAAAATGGCTGATGTTCAAAGTACTTTGGATAAAACTGATGATTCTATTATGTTGATTTTTAAAGATGTATCAAGTGCTTATGCAGCTGTACAAGCCGGACTTAAACTTACCGAATTGAATGTAGGCGCGCTACAAAATAAAGCGGATCGCAAATCTGTTATTCAAGGTGTTTCATTATCACCAGAGGAGTACAATTTGTTAACAGAACTAAAAGATCAGGGAGTTGATGTTTATTTACAGCCGATTCCTGAAAATGATCCTGTCGGATTGAAATCAATTGAGAAAAAATTTAAATAAGGAGAATTAAGATTATGGAAGGCACACAATTGTTTATCATGGCTATCGCAATGGGGATTATGTATTGGTTGGCGCGAGGCATGATTGGGGGATATTTTGCATTGTTCTTTATAGCAAGTCCGATTGCAATTGGAGTAGTTGCAGGACTTATTTATGGTGATGTTACAAATGGTTTGATTTTGGGTGGTGGAATTGCGGCAGTCTTTGCCGGTATTATTGCACCGGGTGGTAATTTACCAACAGATTCTGCTTTAGCAGCAACTACGGTTATACCGATTGCGCTTGCCACCAGTCTTTCCGTTGAACAGGCGATTGCCTTTGCGGTTCCAATGGGGTTAATCGGTGCATTTGTAACAAATTTACGTAAAATGCTGAATGTTGTTTTCGTTCATAAGGCTGATGAATGCGCTGCAAAAGGAGACTTGAAGGGATTACGTAATTGCGCAGTGATATATCCTCCTTTGGTTGAACTGCCACTGTTATTTTTACCGGTATTTTTAGTTGTAATGTTTGGTCAAGATGCTATGACAGCATTTATGAATAATGTGCCTACATGGGTAATGCATGGTATGGAGGTTGCCGGTGGTGTGATGCCTGCAATCGGATTTGCCTTGATTATGAACATGATTGGCAAACCTCGTATGATTCCTTATACTATTATCGGATTTATCTTAGTAAAATCATTAGGACTTAATAATGTTACAGCAGGCTTAGTAGCTGGTTCTATCGCTTTCTTAGTTGTGATGGGTTTTGCACGTAAAGAAAAGGAAGGAGTTTAGGGGTATGTCTGAGGAAAAGAAAATTGTACTTACTAAAAAAGACGTTAATAAGGTTATTACCAGATGGTATGTTTCAAATGAAATGGCATTGAACTTTGAGCGTATGCAATCCATTGCCTTTACTTATTCACTGGTTCCGGCATTAAAAAAACTATATCCTAATAAAGAAGATATGATACCGGTATTACAAAGACACATGGAATTGTTTAATACCAATGCAACTGCCGGAGGTCTTATTTTAGGGACTACATTAGCAATGGAAGAAGAAATTGCGAATAATCCCGAATCAATGCCTGGGGAAGCAGTAATTGCCGTAAAAACCGGTCTTATGGGTCCGGTAGCAGCCTTTGGTGATTCGTTTAGTGCAGGAACCTTAACGACCTTATTTATTTTAGCGGCTTGTTCTGTTGCTCAAGAAGGCTCTATGATGGGATTGTTTATCCTATTCTTAGGATCAATGGTTACGCTTGTAGAATTGATTCTTACGACAAAGCTGACTTATACAAAAGGACGTTCTGCAATTAAAGGAATTATGTCAAGTAAGTTGATGAAAGATGTCATTGAAGGGGCTAATATTCTAGGTATGGCGATGATGGGTGTTTTATCTGCTTCCATGGTAAATCTAAGCATTGCTTTTACGGCTAATTTCGGTGAATCTGTTTTCAGTGTACAAGAAAAAATTGATGGTATTATGCCCGGGATTCTTCCGTTAAGTGTTTTGTTTATCTATTACTATCTAATTAGTAAAAAGGGTGTCAGCATAGCTAAGCTTGTTTTAGCAACTTTGGTACTAGGTATTGTAACTGCATTTATCGGATTGTTTTAGAAGTATGAGTAGGGTATCTTACAAAGATGCCCTTTACTGATTTTTACAAATTGTTGTAACCGTAATCAGCGTGGAAGAAGGCTGATAGAGAGGAGGATATAGCGATTTACTTATTCGCTATACGAAAGAATTATATGAAAGGTATTGTTTTAACGAGTCATGGGTTGTTAGCAGATGGAATGCTGGATACTATTAAAATATTTTCAGGAGAACCTTCGCAAATAAAAGCTCTTTGCTTAATGCCGGGAGATGATATGGCAAAATTCTTAGGTGATCTATGCGATGCAATTGATGAAGTAGATACAGGAGATGGTGTCTTAGTTTTCTGCGACCTTTTATTTGGAACACCATGCAATTGTAGTGGAGCCTTGCTTGGAAAAAAAGAATATAAAGAAAGAGTTCAGGTTATTACCGGTATGAATTTAGCGATGCTGTTAGAATATATAGGAATGCGTGATAATGGAATGAAACCAAGTGAAATCATAGATACCGGAAAGTGTGGAATTGTTGATTTTAATGAGCTTCATAAGCAGCGTAGTCAAGAGTTATGAAGGAAAGTGATGTAGAGGGCATACTTCACCGTCATGGGTATGTTTTTCAAGAGCATGCAACGATTTATGCAACAATTAAACCAGGTGTAGCTGCTTATCAAATTGGTTTAAAGCAAACAATGTTTAGTAATAAAGAGCATTTATTACATGTAAATGAAAAGGGAATTATTATTCTTGTGCTAGATGAGATGTCAGGAACTATTTTAGAAGATTCGATTGTTCTTTTACCATTAGAAGATATACAACAGGTTGAGATCATACCTAAGTCTTTCGCATTTCGATTGGTTATACGAACAAAGCAAGGAGATTTGGAATACAATATTAGAAAAACAACGCTAGGAGCACCATGGCATAAACATAATTTGATATATTTTTTGCATGCATTTGAGGTATCTTCATGATTAATGCAGTTATTTTTGATATGGACGGGGTGCTGTTTGATACAGAATTGGTATTTGATCAGATTTGGACAATGCTTGCGAAAAAATATGGATATGTAATTCAGTAGCAAATGTTGAATAATTTACGAGGAACAAGTGGAAAACAAATGGCAAATATCATTGAAAGCTATTGGAAAGATGCAGATGGCTTTTTGATTATTGATGAATTTTTTGCGAATGCGAAAGCATATTTAAGTCAAAAGGTTCCTTTAAAACCTGGTGTATGTGAATTGATTGATTTTTTATGGCAGCATAAAATGCCAATGGCAGTAGCAAGTGGTTCTTTCAAGGATTTGGTTTTAAGTAATTTAAAGGTTTCAGGACTCATTCATTATTTTCAAGTGATTAGCAGTGGAGATGAGGTTTCGAGTGGAAAGCCGGAACCGGATATTTTCTTATTGACAGCAAAGCGATTATGTCAAAAGCCGCAAAACTGTTTGGTTTTAGAAGATGGTATACATGGTGTACTTGCAGGAATACGTACAGGCTGTGAAACGTATATGGTTTTAGATAAGGTATCACCTACAAAAGAAATATTAGAAAAACAAGTGCCTATTTATAATGATTTAACAGAGGTGCTTGCTGATTTAAAAGCAAACGTAATAAAACAGGATAGTTAAAAATAGCCATTATGAGGAGCAGTCAATCGTTTGGATTGGCTGTTTTTTTTGCTTTTACATGAAAAAAAGATGCATAAGGCATCTTTAAGCGATTTGTTCTTTCATTGTTTCATCATTGAATAATGCGAAATTACATCGTTGACATTCCTCGACAATATTCATAATGTGGTCGGATACACGTTCGATATCTGTCATGATTTCACTGTAAACGACACAATCGTTTGCGCTGACTTTTCTGTTTTTCAAACGATCGATTTGTGCTTGTCGATAAGCAAAGGTCAATTCATCAATTCGATCCTCGATTCGGGATATTTTTTCAAAAGCATACTCACTATCGTCAAAGCGGCTTCTTAATAATAAAGAGAAGCTTTTTTCTAATAGTTCTTTTAGTTGCATAAGTTCATCTTTTACCAACTCGGTAGAGGTTAGATATTGATCGCTTTTAGAATCACTGTATTGCAGGATATTGATGGCATGATCACCGATACGTTCAATATCCGCATAGGATTTATATAATGCGTTGCAGGTAGTAGTATCTATATCATTCATGTTTAATTGACTAACCTGCGTCATATAATTTGTCATTTCCATAGTAATGAAGTTGATGCGTTTTTCCCGACTTCTAATCTTTTCTTGATCGTGATTAGCACCTACCAACATTTCAATCGCATTTAAGAGATTTGTTTCACACATCTTCAGCATAATAAGGGCTTCCTTACGCAAATTGGATATCGCAATCGGAATGGAGCTGATATTGTGGACATCAACGAAAATAAGGGGAAGATTCTCAGAAGAAACAGGTGCTTCTTCATGTGTTTCAGGCAAAATTCTTTGTGCCATTTTTGCGAGTTGATTGCCAAATGGAAGCAGTAGCAGGGTTGTGGAAATATTGAATAATACGTGCATATTGGCGATTTGTCCGGCGGCATTTCCAGGAGTCCAGCTAGCAACTATCTCTGTTAACGGGGTAAACATACAAATAAGGGTAAAAATCACTGTTCCGATAAGATTAAAGCTTAAATGTAAAATGGTTGTTTGCTTTGCTTGCCGACTGGTTCCGATAGATGCCATGATAGAGGTAATGCAGGTACCAATATTTTGTCCGAATAATACATAGACAGCATCGCTTAGTCCAATTGCACCTGTCATCGCAAGCGCTTGTAAAATACCAACTGATGCACCGGAGGATTGAATAAGAGCGGTAAATCCGGCACCGACTATGATACCGATGAGCGGATTTGAGAAATGCGTAATTATTTCTGTAAATAATGGCCAATCTCTTAGAGGCATCATGGAATCGGACATCATATTCATACCGATAAAAAGAATTCCTAATCCGGCAATACAGCTGCCATAGTAGCCGACTTTCGGCTTTTTCGAGAATACGGTCATAAAGACACCGATGGCAGCAAACAGTGGAGCTAAGGCCCCCACATCAAGAGCCACCAAGAGTCCGGTTGTTGTTGCGCCGATATTCGCTCCCATAATTACCCATACCGCTTGCGATAAGCGCATCATATTGGCATTTACAAAGCCAACGACCATGACAGTCGTAGCACTGGAACTTTGAATAACCGTTGTAATACCGGCTCCGACAAGTACACCGAGAATCCGATTGCTTGTGAGACGTTCAAGAATTCCGCGCATTTTATCACCGGCAGCACCCTCCAAGCCGCTGCTCATCATTTGCATACCGTAAAGGAATAGAGCAAGTCCGCCTAGCAGACCGAGAACAATATCAAAGGACATAAAGCTAACCTCCATGAAAATTCCATTAAAATAAGTATATAGTAAATATCCCTTGGTAACAATATAATTATGAATTTTCTGTTAAGAATTTGTGAATTTTTGATTAACTAAAGTATATTTTCGTGATATGCAATGCAAAAAGTATATTAAAAAACAGCTTTTTTTGTAAAAGCTGCTTTTGTGATTAAGCCTGTTCTTCGATTAAGGTGAAGCTGCAACGCTTAAATTCCTCTATAATATTCATCAAATGATCGCCGACACGTTCAATGTCGCTCATAATAGCACTGTAGAATACGGTATCTTTTGCATCTACTTGCTTTTCTTTTAAACGCTTGATTTGGGCATCGCGATAATTTGCGGTAAGTTCATCAATTCGCTGTTCAATATGTTCAAACTTCGTGAAGCTATCTTCCTCATTATCCATTCCATAGTTTAATAATAGGGAGAAATTCATGGATAACAGTTCGTTTAGCTTTTCCAGCTCTGCTTGTACCGGTTCGCTGGATTTTAGCTTAGTTGCTTCGTCTTTTGTATATTTCAAAATGTTAATGGCATGATCGCCGATACGTTCAATATCCGCAAAGCACTTATATAAGGCATTGCAGGTTATGGAATCACGATCGTTCATATGTAGCTGACTTACCATGGTCATGTAGTTTGTGATTTCGTAATTGATAAAGTTGATACGCTTTTCACGCTTCATGATTTTTTCAGCATTGTATGGGTGTCCATAAAGTGCTTCGATGCTTTCGTTAATATTTGCTTGAGCAAGATGTAGTGTTGCTAATGCTTCCTTGCGAAGAGAAGAAATTGCAATCGGAACAGAACCGATATTATCCATATCAATGAAGGTTAGCGGTACATCGAATTTGTCCTTGTCCAATTCTTCTTCCTTAATCGGTAAGATGATTTCCGCAAGACGTGCCAGCTTCTTTCCAAACGGTAGCAGCAATAAGGTAGTTACGATATTAAAGATCGTATGTGTATTGGCAATTTGTGCCGCAGGATTGTCGGTTATGGAAACCATGAAATCTACAAACGGTGTAATGCTTGTAAAGATCATGAACAGAATCGTACCGATAATATTAAACGATAAATGAATAATCGTTGTACGCTTTGCATTGCGGTTGGCATTTAAAGATGCAAGTGCAGAGGTGATGCAGGTACCGATATTTTGTCCGAAGATAATATAAATAGAGCTGCTTAACGGAATCAAACCGCTTAAGGCAAGTGCTTGCAAAATACCAACTGATGCACTGGAACTTTGAATAAGGGCAGTGAATCCGGCACCGACCAATATAGCAAGCACTGGGTTTGAAATCGTTGTAATTAAATCAAGGAATATCGGAGATTCACGAAGTGGCTCCATGGCACTGCTCATGGTTCCCATACCGATGAATAGAATACCGAGTCCGGCAAGAATTTCACCAATGGCATTTACTTTTTTATTTTTTAAGAAGGTTACCATAATTACACCGATAATAGCAAGCACCGGTGCGATCTCACTGGCGTTTAGAGCAACCAATTGTCCGGTTATGGTTGTACCGATGTTGGCACCCATAATGATCCATACAGCCTGCTGAAGTGTCATCAGTTGTGAGTTTACAAAGCCGACAACCATGACGGTTGTGGCACTGGAGCTTTGAATGACGGCAGTAATTAAGGCTCCTACAACAACACCTAAAATAGGATTGCTGGTAAGTTTTTCCAAAATAGTTTTCATACGGTCGCCGGCAGCGGATTCCAAACCGGTGCTCATCATGTGCATACCGTATAAGAATAGGGCTAATCCTCCAAGTAACGATAATATCATAATAGTCCTCCATAAAATAACCATTCATAGTATAGCGTGGAAATTGTAAAGTTTTGTTAATTCTCTGTTAAAAATTTACGAAAAATTTACTTAGTTTGGATTAAAATGCTATTTTTATTACGATATGTAAGAGAATTTAATCTATTTTATGGGTTTGATTTTTTACACTTGATTATGAATTGCTTGTTAATATAGACTAGGAGGACATAAAAAAGTTTTCACTCATAGCGTATAAAAGAGTAGCCATGATGGTGATGAAAGATACCTCTAATAAGGCAGTAACGCTGCCGTAAAGCAGGAAAAAGAGTGCTTCTAAAATTACTAGCGTTGTGTAATAGGACATACTTTTTATATAAAAGGTATAGTCCTTTTTCATAATGTCCGTTAGCAAATGAAAAAATAATAAGAGATAGGAAGCAACACCTAGCATTGCCAAGCGTACGTGCCATTTGGATAGTATGGGAAAATCGGCTGCATCATAGGGTAAGAAAACCGATAATGCCATGCTTAGGCAGCTAAGTAGGAGACAGTAGCGAAGAAAACGGTAAGGATAGTGAAACTGTTTCATCAGCTGATGTGTATAGCAATAAAAAAACATGGCAGCGCTTGTTCCCCATACGATCAAAAAAAGCTGTGTGGGGGTGCCATTCGCAAGCAAGGAAAGGTTTTCCTGTAGTGGAGAAATCCATATAAGGGTGCTGAGGTTACCTATGATAAGAGCAAGAAATAGAAGCTTTTTGGTTGATATGAATGACAAAGTAATCCCTCTTTTCCGGTAGTATTATAGCATTTTAATTATGTGAAAATATGTGAAAATCGAAAAAGTTTCGTTTTTTTTCTTTCATTTTACGTATTACCTTGTGTAATATATACATGTTATTAAAACCCTTTATTAAAGGTATTTTTATGAATATCATTTATAATTTGGTGTAAATTTGGTGTAAATTTATAAATAAATTACATATTATTAAGTTTATCTACCATTTTGTTTTGTGCATTTTGAAACCAATGCCCATAAACATTATTAACCATATCAACTGAATGTCCTAGCCTTTTAGCTATGTCAAATGCACTAAAGCCTAAATTGATCAATAATGAAACATGAGAATGTCTTAGATCGTGTATACGAATTCGTTTTACATGAGCTTTAGCAATCCATCTATCTTTTCTTATTTTAATAGTGTCTTGATTTAATGGCTTTTCAAAATGGAAAATATATTTTTGATTATCAAATCCTATTATCTGTTTATCATGCTCAAATAGCTTGCTCACTGCGTCAAAACATTTATCAGGCATTATTACAGTTCTGTAACTGTTTTGTGTCTTAGGATTTGTTATTCTATGTTTATAGTCAGAGTATGATTTGTTAATTCTGATAGTTTTTTTATTAAAGTCAATATCATTCCAATTTAGAGCAAGAGCTTCTCCTATTCGTAATCCACACCAATATAAAACATTAAAAAGTGTTAGATATACTATATCATCTACAACTTCGATAAACTTATAAAATTCTTCCGGCTGCCAAAAATCAACTTCCTTTTTCGATTCATCTATGTTTATAACTTTTTTAAATGATAGAATATGCATGTTTTTTATATATGATTTTTCATATGCAAAGGCAAGCAAAGATTTTAATTCTTTTTGTATTAATTCTAATGTTGAATTTTTTAAAACTTCACCATTTTGTTTATTAACGGTTAATAAATCATGTTGATATTTTTCTATTTTTTCTAGTGTTAAATTGGATAATTTTATATTTCCTAGAACTGGTAGTATATGTTTTTTGAAACTAAGATCTGTTTGATAAAATGTTCTTTCTCTTATAACTAACTTTTTTTGATCCATGAATTTTATATACAGATCATTTACAGTCATATTCGAAGATACACCAGTTGTAGACTCCAATAAGAATACGCGTTCCCATTCCTTCGCTTCATCGGCAGTAGCAAATCCACGTTTGTGGTATCTCTTTTGGCTTCCGTTTGCATCTATATATGAACCTTCGCATTTATAGGTAATCTTTTTAACTAGCTTATCTTTCCTCTTTTTGCTCTTTACCATTCTTTCATCTTTTTTAACTGCCATTGCCTTATACCTCCATTTCGTGTAAAATAGGGTATAGAAAAAGTATTAACGTGCTAGGTTAAATTTTTTCTATGCAAGTGATATTGGCGTATCACTCATGCACTCCCTGTTGGCGCAGGGGGTGTTTTTTTATATCATGTTTAGTAAGTTTATAATCATTTGTTTACCATCGTCATTAAGTTCTCGATATTTGTTAATAACGAACGCTTCCTCTAAAGTTAGTTGATAATCTACGCGTTCTTCGTTGATGAAATAACGTAACGGAACATCTAGTGCCTCACACAGTTTATTGATTGTTTTTAAATTTGGCTCGCTTTTGCCGTTTTCCCAATTACTGATTGTCTGTGTTTGGACACCGAGTAACTTTCCAAGTGCTGCTTGAGATAAACCCTTTTGCTTGCGTACAGCTTTTAACTTTTCGTTGAACATAATAATCTTCCTAATAATACTTTTCAATATCATCGGGGTTCATGTGCCATATCACTCTACCTATAATGCTAACAGTATCTATATCCGTATTTATCATGATTGGTTGATGCGATTTATCACTACTATCAGGCATTAAAGTTATTTGATTTCCATTTACATACAGACGTTTTACAGTTGCTAAACCATTTACCCAAGCCACAACAATCTGTCCATCTTTTAAATTAAGCGCAGATTGCACATCTTCTGCAACAACAATCGAATTATCAGCAATAATGTTATTCATACTTGTACCATTCACTTTAAAGGCATGAAGTTTTTTCTTTATCATTTGATATTTGATAGGCACATACACGATTGCATCGGGTTCGCTATCGAGCAATTCTTCGAGCGTTCCTGCGGATAGGTTAGTTGAGTAATGTAAAGGGAAGTAATCGTTATATACTATTGGAATTTCTACAAGCCCCGATTTATTTAATTCGTCTTTTGCGTTATTGATTACATCTACATAATTTAGTCCGATTTGATTACATATTTTTTCCAGCATATCCATTTCAATTCGTGATGAACCGTCCTCATACCTTTTAAGTGTGGATTTTGTCTTTTCTCCATTTATTAGTTCTGATAATGTATCTAAACTAATTCCTTTAAGGTTTCGAGCGTTTTTGATTTGTTTTCCTATAATTGCATATAATTCCATATCAATTAAGTTTTTTTCTGGCATTCTCTCACCTACTTCCTTATTGCAACTATATTGTACCAAAAAAATGGGAATTTTCAATAACAAAACATAAAAAAATCATAAAATAGTGTTGCATTTTTATGAAACATGGTGTATATTATTGGTGTGCCAAATATACGGCACAAAAAGAAAGGACGGTGAGAACATGGATAGATATACACCTGAGCAGGCTAGAAAACTAAGAAATATTTCTCAAGTTAAAATGGCAGCTTTAATAGGAATGTCGGAAAATACATATATCAATAAAGAAAAAGGGGAAACAAAGTTCTATATTGATGAAGCATGTAAATTTTGTGAGGTAGTAGAAATGCCACTTGAAAGAATTATTTTTTTTAAACACGATGTGCCATAAAAACGGAACATGCGGGGAAACAGAGGACAAAATGAAAGGAGGACTTATGAAAATAAATTACGAAGAACACTTATTATACTTTTTAAATGAAATAGCAAAAATTTCGAATGAAAAAGCATCAATTAGAAATTGTTTGAAAATCAAGGTTTTAACAGATGTTATTTCATCTATTTATCTAATTATGGGTTTAAAAAAAGGTCAATGAATTATTCAAAACGGAGTAAGGAGAGAATCCTGTGAAAAAAAGAAAAAAGAAAAAGGCTTTACTCAAATCTGTCAATTTGAAAAAGCCAAAAATAATCACACGATTAATACTCGATGGTAAAGAAATATCCAGGTCTATTTACCATCAGGGAAATCACGATTAAAAGCGTTAAGAGCGGTCTTATATATTTCCATATATTCGACATAGGCATCTACTGAAGATTTCGTTTCGATACACCCACTGGCTAACTCTTCTTCAGTAGCATTTGCTATTGTTTCTTGATTTATCGCTTCTTGCTTTAATTTCATTACATCTTTTAAAAGAAAAAGCGTTAAATCGTGGGCTCTTTTTTCGTTATCAGTCATTTTCTATCCTCCTTTCTTTATTAGATGAATTATAGCACAGGATAGGTAATTGGGGATAATGGAGTAATCAAATTTTATTCATTAACAAAGGGGTATTTTAAGAAAATTTATTTTATAAAACAAATTGTGGATCGAAGTTAATGAATTATTCAAAACAGAATAGGAGAGGTGGGAAATGGAAGAACATACATATTTTATTGTATGGGCAATTACAACAGTCATTTGTTGGATAGCTATTTATTTGTACTCTAAAAATAGATGGTAAAACAAATGTTTTATCAAATAGTTATTACCTTGTATGAGTTAGACCACTACATAAATTATGTCATTTATAAATATCTCCTTTTTTGATTCATACATACCGCTTATGTGGTCTAGCTCACACAGGGTAATAGCTAAAAAAAGAAAGGAGGGAGCGAAATGTCAAGAATTAACTACGTAGATGGTCTTGCGATTGAACGAGAACAAATATTGTTAAAAATATATCTAACAAAAACGGATATAAGAAATTTCTTACGCTGCGGTTGTCCGGAAGCTAGTGCTATCTATGAGCAAGCACGTGAATTATGTGAAAAACAAGGCAAAAAAAATCTACCACGGAAAGCATATTACAAAAACTTTCTCGAAATTGTCGGAATCAACGAGAAAGATGTTCATCGCATGGCAAAAATTGAAATTGAAAGAAATGGATATAAAAAAGATGCGCCAAGTTTGACCGACCAACGCATCTAATCCCTTATAAAAAGACCAATCAAATTATAAGGGATTTCCAAACAAAAAACAAGAGGAGGAAATTTAATGAATAAGTATGCAAAATGTGCTTTAGGTTGCTCGTTAGTATTGAATGTAGCGTTTGCGATTATATGCAATGATATGAGCAATACGGCATCTAAAGCATTCGATGATCTAGCTATCGCTCAACAAAAAGTAAGTGATATTCAACATGATATTGAAGATTTGAAAGCCAAGCAAGAAGTACAACAATTAGAAGCTAAATGAACTTCACTAGGTACTTTCAAAATCACACATTACGGAGCAGACTGTGTCGGGTGCAGCGGTATTACAGCAACGGGAACAACGCCGCAAGAGGGTAGAACCATTGCAACGGATTGGAGCATCATTCCTGCCGGTAGCGAAGTGATGATAAATGGAAATACCTATATCGTAGAAGATCGTGGAGGTGCAATTCAAGGAAATGTGATTGATATGTTCGCAGGAACAGAGGCAGAGAGTGTTGAGCGTGGAGTGTTCTTTGCAGAAGTATTTGTAAAGGAGTAATAAAAAATGGAGCAAAACGATGTTATGGAAAACTTGGATTTCCAACTTGAAAAGAAATACGAAATGGAACAGGAAACAAGATCCTATTTAGTTTGTGATTTATGTGGTGAGCATATTTCACTTAATCAGAAAATTATTCAGCAGCACGATGGTACATTGGTTCATTTAGATTGTATTGTGCAAAGAGTAAAAGAAGAAGCGTTTGATGCCGAGGACTTTATGTAGGTGTTGTATGGAAACTTTATATCAAGATACGGAACAGTATATATGTCATAAATATAAAAATCGTGATGAATGGAAAGAAAAACGCATTCAAGGGATAGGTGGAAGCGATGCTAGCACTTTAGTTGGTCTTAATCCTTGGAAAGATAACAATACTCTTTGGAAAGAAAAGAAAGGTGTTATTGAAGCTGTGGATATATCTGATCGTCCATATATTCAATATGGAATTGAAGCAGAGGACTTATTAAGAAAATTGTTTGCTTTGGATTTTCCATATTACGATGTGCAATACATTGATAATGTAACGCTTCAATCGAAAGAGATACCTTGGTTGTTGTATTCGCCCGATGGCTTGTTAATTGATAAACGTACTAGTATGAAAGGCATCTTTGAATGTAAAACAACAAACATTCTTCAATCAATGCAAAAAGAGAAGTGGAACAATCGAATACCGGATAACTATTATGTGCAGGTCTTACATGGATTGCTAGTTACCGGGTTTGATTTTGTTATTTTAAAGGCTCAACTTAAAACGGAATATAAAGATGGAAATATTACATTGGTTACAAAGCATTACATTATTTATCGTGATGGAGTTTTAGAAGATTTGGAGTGGTTGAAACAAAAAGAAATTGAGCAGTACGAAACATACTATATCAAAAACATAGAGCCGCCTACAATCTTACCGATGTTATAAAAATGAGGAGGACAACATGGAACAAACAGAAGCAAGGAAGCAAAGTTTTGAATTAGATTTACGTATGACGGAAACAGGAATTTTAAGCAATGTAGAAGCTTTAAAAACAATGCTTCCCAATTTACTTAAACCGTACGATTACGTTGTATCAGTAAACAATATCAAAGATGCTAAAGCTGATAGAACGAAGCTTAATACCACGCGAGATATTATTAAAAACAAACGAATGCAGTTTGAAAAAAATGAGATGGAAAGTTGGTTAAATGCTAAAAAATCAATTATGGAGCTAGAAAAAATGATTGATGAAGCTTCCAATAAACTAGGTGATGGTATTAAGAAAATTGAAGAAGAAGAAAAAATAAGCAAAATGGAAGAAGTAAGGCAATTATTTGAAACAATCTTAGATGCTTTACCGGTAAAGGTAGCTTTTGAAGCTTTGTATATCAGAAAAGAATATGACAAGAATTCTATGACTGTTAAAAAGATTTTGGAAGATATGCAAGTAAAGGTAAACAAGCTTATTACCGATTGGAAAATGCTTGAAGCTTATCTTCCTACGGATCCTGCAGATATAGAACAAGTGAAAGTAGTTTTTGCAAATACACTTGATATTGGTTTAGCGAAAGCAAAAGCTGATGAATTGAATAAAATTAGGCAATCCGTTAGCGAACAACGTGTTATTGCAGAACCTAAAAAAGCTATGCCGCAGCCACAGATTGTTGAACAAACAATAATGGGAAAACCAACAATTCAAAAAATCAATTTTGCTATTACTGCAGAAAGAGAATTCTTCGATTTGTTAAATAGAATAGTCGCAGAAAATAAGCATCTTATCAAAAATTTAGTAGTCATTTCAAAGGAGGAAATAGAAGATGGCGTTACAAAATAATTTATCAGCACAAGGAACAGGGAAAAGAAAATTTAGTGTTGTTATTCAAAGTGAGAGTATTCAAAAGTTAATCAATAATACACTAGGAGATACTAAGAAATCACAGAAATTCGTTACAGCGATTTCAAGCGCAGTTGCAGTTAATCCACAGTTACAAGAATGTGATGGATTCTCAATTGTTAATGCAGCGTTGCTAGGCGAAACATTACAGTTATCTCCAAGTCCGCAGTTAGGACATTACTACATGGTGCCGTTCAATGATAAGAACAAAGGTAAAGTGGCAACGTTCGAGCTCGGCTACAAAGGATATCTCCAATTGGCTATTCGTTCCGGACAGTATAAAAAGATTAACGTGCTGGAAATCAAAAAAGGCGAATTGATTAACTTCGATCCATTAAATGAAGAACTTGAAATCAATCTAATTCAAGACGAATTGGAACGTGAGAAAGCTGAAACCATCGGTTATTACGCAATGTTTGAATTAGTGAATGGATTTAAAAAAGCGCTTTATTGGAGCAAAGAAAAAATGTTATCTCATGCAGATAAATATAGTGCTGCATTCAATGCAAAAAGCTATAACGATCTAATGACAGGAAAAATACTGGATAAAGATAAGTGGAAGTACAGTAGCTTTTGGTATAAAGATTTTGATGGCATGGCATTTAAGACAATGCTACGTCAATTGATTTCTAAATGGGGCATTATGTCCATCGAATTGCAGGCAGCGTTTGAGGGTGATTATACGTTTAAAGACGCAAGTGGTAATAGTACATACGTGGAGGAAACTAATGAACCACTCATTAATCCGGATATTGAAGTAACACAGGTTCACGAAGAAGTAACGCCACAAGCTGCATTCGATACGAAAGAATCAGCACAAAACATTCAACTATTATAAACATAATTGAGGAGGACAAATAAAATGTTGTTTATTGATACAAAGGAATTAAGAGAAAAAGGATCTATTGCATTATTGCAAAATGGCGCATTGATTGAAGCGATTGATAAAGAGATGCTGAAAGTATTAGATGATATTGAAGATATCTCCACTAACCCAAAGGAAAAAAGAAAAATTAAACCGGAGCTGATTATTTCGGCTAATGCAAGTAGAACTGCCATTAATATGGAAGTCGTTATTGCTGTTCAACTTGCGAAACGTGGTGTTATGCAAATGAACATGAACTTAGAGAAAGCTGTTGATGATGATGGACATTTATTATCTTATACACTCCAACAGGAAGCAGAAGAAGCGGAAGGACAACAGGATATTGACGGCAATGAAACACAAAGAGAAACAGTTAAAATCCCTTACCACGCAAATGCAGTTGAAGCTGAATTCACAGAGAAAGAAACGGACGAATTACAGGGCGATACAGATAAGAAAAATGTAGGAGATACAGAAACATTGGAAAATGAAGAAAACCTCTACAATGAAGCAGAACGAAGCGATAAAGCAGAAAATGAAGCGATTGACAGTTATGTTGACGCAGAGATAGAAGATTTCCCAAATATCAACGATGATACCCATGACTACTTTTAGTTTCACAGTACCGGGAAAACCATTTGGAAAACAGAGACCTAAAGCAACGCGTAGAGGAGTGCATGCATCAGTATATACACCTAAAGAAACAGTTAATTATGAAAATCTTGTAGTGGCGATGTTCAAACAAAAATATCCATTAGATAAACCGATTGATGGAGAGGTAAGAGGTACGATTCGTGCCTTTTACCAAATCCCACAATCAAAATCAAAAAAAGTAAAGGAACGCATGCTAAACGGAGAAATAAAACCAATGGTTAAGCCTGATTTAGATAATATACAAAAGGTAATTTATGATGCTTTAAACGGTATTGCATATACAGATGATTCGCACATTATTGCAATGCGGTGTGCTAAGTTTTATTCAGATGTTCCGAGGGTCGAGGTACTGATTGAAGGAGCGGTGAATGATGAATGATGGATTTATTAAGTTGCACAGAAAGATCATAGATTGGGAATGGTACGATGATATTAACACAAAAACTTTGTTCATTCACATTTTACTGATGGCTAATTTTGAAGATAGAAAGTGGCACGGCGAGACTGTAAAAAGAGGTAGTTTTCTTACTTCTTATCAAACTTTAGCAACACAAACAGGTCTTACAATGCAACAAGTAAGAACATCAATAAAAAAGTTATTATCAACAAACGATATAACAAAGGTAACAAGTAATAAAAACACTGTAATTATCGTACCAAATTACGATTTGTATCAATCGGTGCAACAAACAGAAGAACAAACAAATAACATTGAAGAAACAAACGAGCAACATTCAAATAACATTCAAGTAACAACAACTAAGAAAGAAAAGAATGTAAAGAATGATAAGAATATTAGAAAAAAAGAAAATACCAAAGAAAAAAAGACCGTGAGTTTTTCTTCGATTCTTGATGGCTACACCCAAAACGATGAACTTAAAAAAGTTTTGCTATCGTATGTCGATATGCGGAACAAAATGAAAGGTTTTACCACACACGCTTTAGAGTTAAACCTCAAAACGTTAGATTCACTTGCAGGAGATGATAAAACGAAAATTGAAATCGTGAACCAAACAATCGAACATTCTTGGAAATCGTTCTACAAAATCAAGAATGACGGATACAGCAAACAACAAATATCAAAATCGAAAGAATTGCCATCTTGGTATCACGATCAATCGAACATAAAAATTGATACCGAAGATTTTAACGAAGCAGAAATGATTGAATTGCAAAATCAGTTGAGAGGTGGAAGATGAAAGTACATTGCTTATTTGAACAATCAGGAACATTCAAGAATGAATTTAAAAAGCTAGGGTATGAAGCTTTTGACTATGATGTTTTGAATGATTTTGGACAAACAGATTTCAAAGTTGATTTATTCGATGAGATACGTAAAGCATACCAAGAGGAAGAATCAATATTTGATAATTTCAAAAATGATGATTTAATTCTTGCTTTCTTTCCTTGCACAAAGTTTGAAACACAAATACCATTACATTTTAAAGGAGAAGCAAGGCAGCAAAGGAATTGGACGGATATTCAAAAACTAGAATATGATATGAAACTTCACAATGAATTACATGAGTTGTATGAATTGCTTTGTATGATATGTGTAGTTGTTATCCGCAAAGACTTAAAAATGATAATTGAAAATCCAAGTATGCCACCGCATTACTTAACAACTTATTGGTGCATGAAACCAAGTTTGGTTGATAAAAACAGACAAGATGATGGAGATTACTATAAAAAACCTACTCAATATTGGTTTATCAACTGTGAAGTACAAAACAATTTATGTTTTGAACCACTTGAAATTATTGAGAAGAAAAAGGTAAAAAAATGTAAAAAAAATGATGGGTGTAGTAGAAAAGTCGAAAGGTCATTGATACACCCACAATACGCAAGAAGATTTATTAAACAATACATTTTGGAGGATAAAAAGAATGATTGAAACTGTAAATATGACAAAAGTTTTAAAACAAGCCATTGAAACGTATGGCAAAGAAAATCAAAGCATGATGGTGCTTGAAGAAATGGCAGAACTTCAAAAAGAAGTATGTAAGAGCTTGAGAGGTAATAATAACCACGATGAAATTGTTGAAGAAATTGCCGATGTACTGATTATGATTGAACAACTAAAAATTATGCACGATGTGAAATACAGAGAATTAAACGAAATGTTTAACTTCAAAATTAACAGATTGAAAGAGAGGTTGGATTCAAGTGATTAACAGAGCAGTAATTGTTGGACGATTGGTAAGAGATCCGGTTTTACGCAAAACAACAAGTGGAGCAAGTGTTACTTCCTTTACGGTTGCGGTGGATAGAAAGTTTAAAGCGGAAGGACAGCCAACTGCGGATTTTATTCAGTGTACTTCGTGGAACAAGGTCGCTGATAATGTTGCTAAGTACATGAAGAAAGGATTTCTTATCGGCGTTGAAGGAAGATTGCAGACAAGGAGTTATGAGAATAAGGACGGAAAGAAACAGATTATTTGTGAGTTAGTGGCAGAGTCCACTGCATTCTTGGAACAAAAAGATAATCGCAATACAGCGTTGCAGAGCGATGAAAGTGTTGGAGGGTATAAATATACGACTGACACTACAAATTCATTACCACAGGAACAACAGAGTGGTTATAGCGAGAATTATGGTTATGGTAACGATGGTTTAGATATCGCCAGTGATGATTTGCCATTCTAATGAAATTTAATTATTGCAACAAAGGAAGAAAGAAATGGACAAATACAGAGAAGAAATTGAAAGTAACATAAATGGAGTGAATGAGTATATCAATAGGCAATTGAAAATGCATCATTCTCAAGATTTTATCAATCGAATTATGAAAAAGATTGAAGTGATACGCAATTTATCAGTTGAGTATGGAGTGATTGTTGGAACAGAAAAATTATATGAGAAATTAGCATTACAGGAAAATGAAATCTATACGCAAAAAAAGAAGATAAAGGAACTTGAAAAAGACTTGGAGGTTTATAAGAAAAGATGGTCAAGGTTACAGAAAAATACTACATCGAAGTAGAAGCGGATTGTTGCACTGTTTATGAGCGGTTATGGAGCGAAAAGAGACAGGAACATTATTATAATTCAGTATGTTTCCCACGTGATTTATGGGGCGCATTGAACGCTATAAAAAGGCATATATACGCAGATAAATTGAGTGGCTGTGATATGTCTATCGGCGAAGCATTAGCTTTGTTGAAGCAACTAAATGATGAATTTACATCAAAACTTGATGAGATTAAAAGGTTGGTGGAATTGAAATGAATAAGTATCAGAATGCGTTAGAAAAAGCAAGTTTATGTTGTTTATGTACAGATACGGCAGAAGAAGCACATGAATATTTAGATGTATTAAAGGAACTAGTCGATAAGGCTACACCGAAGAAAGTAGAAAAAAATATTGAAGGTGCAAGTTATTGCCCTAACTGCAAAGTGGTTGTTGCAAACAAGAATATAATAAATGACTTGAACTACTGTCATTATTGCGGAAAAGCGTTAGATTGGAGTGATGAAAAAAATGAATATAACAAATAGACAATATCTAATAGAACAATTAGAAGATCCTAACTTCATTGATGATAGTGGTGCAAGCTATGAAGCAACAATTTATTACAATATCGCTTGTCCATATTTTTGTGTCGATGAAAGAGCGTTGTGTCATAAAAAAATGGATAAGGTAAATAGAGAAATGTGTTTTAAATGCAAAGAAAAATGGCTTGATAGTGAAATTGATACGTAAAGGAGTGAGTGAAGATGCTGACTAAAGGAAAATATTTAGAAATTATAAAGGAATTCGAAGATGATTTTTTTCTACATACACCAAGATTTGTAACATATCATTCTCCAAGATTTATGAAAAACATTTATGAATTAAATCAACTAATCAAAGAACACTTTGAACTTGTTGAAGAATATAACACGCTGCTAACACCCTGCAATGCGTTATCACAACCATACAAATTTGAAGATTTGAAAAAAGGTATGTGGGTTTGGGATAACCAATTAAAATGGTGTTTTGAAATTGCAATTTGTAAAGTAGAAATTAAAGGTTATGAAAATTTGAAAATGTTTAAGGTCAAAAACTATGATGATAGTTTAACATTGATGATATTTGAAAAAAATCGTTTCTATCCTGTGCAAATGGCGAATGTGAGGTGTGAGTGATGTTTAAAACAGATGATACAAACTTAATTTATGAACAATTAGAGAAAATAAAACCAATTCTTGAACAAGAAAAAATAAAAGCAATTCTTGAACAAGAAAAAATAAAAGCAAAAGTTATTGAAAAACCAAAACCAAATAGAAAAGAATATGATTTTACAAAAGTCAATCTAAAAAGCTTTTCAAAAAAGCATTTGATTAAGATTATTTATGGATTGCAGGCAGAACTTAATCAGTATAAAGAGGTGTTTAATAATGCTAGCTGATATCGAAAAATTCATATACAATGACAAGATTTATTCGAAGTGCAACGCTGCGGATAAAGAAATGATTGATACATGCCTTCATGGAGTGCGTCAGCAAATCGAAACTTTCAAAGATGCGTATAAACAAGCGCAAGAGGAAATAGCGTTGCTAAAACGTGAAAATAAAGCATTATCTGATGATAATGAAATGAAGTGTGATGAAATAGCTAAATTAAAAGCAGAAAATAGAGAATTGAGAGGTGGAAGATGTCAACAGCTAGTGAATTGATGTCATTTGTGAAAGGCGATGAATTAAATATTCTCAATATCCTTGAAGATCAAAATGTTGCACAAAGAATAATCAAGCGTGTTCAAAAAAAGTTACATGATATGCAAGCACACTCTTGTATGTACGGGCAGGTTATGACACAAAAAGGTATTCCGACAAACAAAGAAAAAGAAAGATACATACAATTACTTAATAAAAATGAAGAAATCATATCTAAAAATCAATTATTAAAAGACGATATACGAGAGTTGAAAAAACAACTTGAGAAGAAGCAGAGGATTATTGATTATTATGACAATATAATTGGTAAAGAAAAACCAAATGAGGATACTGATGAAGATTAAGGTTACAAAGAATTTGTTGGATATTCCGGAAAGGTATCGTCCGAGAGTTGGATATGTATTTGATGTGTTGGATATTAAATGCGGTTTATATAAACCATGCGAGAATAATTTAAAAATGATTGAATGTTGCGGTCATATCATCGCTGTTTCGCCAAGTGAATGTGAAATCGTAAAGAAGCGAGATAAGAGATAAATAAAAAAAGGACATGCTCTCACCAAAGTGCATGTCCACTCTCAACGTCTGATATGAATATATCATATTCGAGGAGGAAAATCAAACTATGAAAAAATTATTGGTAACAAAAGAAGATATCGACTATATGAAAAGAGTTTTATCAAATCTACGCTATCATTACGAAAAAGCAAATTTCTTTAAAAAAGAACAAAAAACAGCTGCGAAACTATTGGACGAAGAAATCAAAGGGCGAGGGATATCTTATGACAGCCTTCCGAGTGGTTCTAGGGGTGTTTCTACATACGAGAATGAACTTATCATAACAGAAGCAAGCTATGCACAGATGGCTCAAAACGAGCTTAAAAAAGCAAACAATATTTTGGAAGAAGAAAAAATCGAAGATAGATTAGAAGTGTTGAAAGAAAAGGAACTTGAAATCTATGATGATTACTTTGTGGACGGAATGACATTGGAACAAATTGCTTTCAAATTCAATAAGAAATCAAAGCAATGGGCAGCACAAAAAATTGATGACATTGTACGCAAGATGTTGGAGGTTGAGCTGTAGTATGAAAAGTGAATTGGTATGTTGGATAGACGTAAAAGTTGAAAATATATACGCTGAATTAAAACGATTATTTGAAGAACAGTCCGATAAGAAAATTAAGAGCGGAGCATTTAAACACCCGATTATCTGCAAAATATTGAGTATGGATAATCCATCTATTGAACAGGCAAAACGTAGAAAGTTTAATGATCCCGATGATTTGGAATACTGTTTTCGTAAATATCAAGATGTAATTGCTGAAATTAACTTATATACAATTCTTATTCCGTCTATTGAAACATTCTGTATGTTCATGGGTTGGACTGCTGCTACGATGAAAATAGTTGCTAATAACGCTTCACAAGATATACAAGCAGTGTTGGATTTGGTGGAAGATTATATTGTTGATTCACAGCTTACAGCAGGGCAAAGTGGTTTTGTACGGGCATCTATTACAAAATTCAGAACACAAGTGAGTGGTGAACATGGGCAAGGTTTAATGACAGCAAAAGAAGAACAATCAAAGAAGCATGTTGAAGGTCAAACCAAAAAACGTGATGAACTATTGGCGGACTTAGAAAATCTCGGGTTTATGATTGAATTACCGAATAAGAAGTAAAAAAAGTACGGAGTGATTGGAAATGATTAGAAAGTATTGTGATAAATGCGGTAAAGAGGTTAAGCGTGAAATCAAAGTCAATTTTGAAACAAACGATGATTTTAATGGTTGTAGTTGGAAAGATATGTTCTCTGTAGATCAACAATTCGAATTGTGCAATGAGTGTGCGAGAGATGTAATTGATTTTATTGAGGGTTCTGACAAGAAAGAGGAGTGATGAAGAATGAAAAAAACTTACGATGATATTGAAAACTTAGCGTTTGAATTGCCGGATTATCCTGACGATTTGAAAAAACTTTTTAAAGAAACAGGAGATTTTATTAGAGAATTACCACTTAGTGTTAAACAAAATGATATATTGGTTGAAATGCTAGTCGAAAACGTTAAAAGTGCAAGAATAAATGGCTTTTCTGTTGGTTTCGGAACGGCGTTGGGGTACGGCGGCGCAAAAATAAAACGTATTGACGAACAATTAAATTAAGCTAAAGGAGGACTAACAATGAACGAATTAAAGGTTTATGACTTTCGAGGTAAGAAAGTTACTGACAGTAGAATAGTGGCGGAGATGATAGGAGTGCAGCATAAGAATCTACTACAAAAAATTAAGGGATATGAGGAAATTTTACTGAGCTCAAAATTCAGCTCAGTAGAATTTTTTATCCCAAGCGAATATAAAGATAGTACAGGGCGTAATTTAAAATGCTATCTTTTAACCAAGAAAGGCTGTGAAATGGTAGCTAACAAATTAACCGGTGAAAAAGGTATTTTATTTACTGCTCAATATGTCGAGGCGTTTAACGAAATGGAAACTAATATGAACCTAAAATCTAAATTACCTACATCAGATTTGGAACTATTGAAATTAGCAGTAAGTGCTATTGATGAAACTGATAAAAAAATAGTTGCACTTGAAACTAAAGTAGAGCAGAAGTTTGATGAAATGCCCTTATTTGGAGTAGATCAAGACGAGATAAGACACGCAATTAATGTGAAAGTTATTTCATGTCTAGGAGGAAAAGAATCGAAGGCTTATACTGATAATTCTATCAGAGGGAAGGTATATAGTGATATTCATTGTCAAATACGGCGTGAATTTGATGTTGATACATACAAAGCAATACCTAGAAAGAATGTAGAAACAGCCATTGAAGTTATACATGGATATAAATTGCCTATTTCTTTGTCAGACAAAATAGAGGCAGTTAATAGCCAGCAAATTATGGATATATAATACATGATTAAAGCACTCGTTCTTTGAAAATTGAATAGGGTTCGTGAGATTGATAAAAGCATACGGAGGTGGTAGAATATTGTTGAAAGAAGAAGGAGAATATGAGTATGAAAAAATTTTTAACCATTTTTATGGCACTGTTGTTATGTGTCGGACTTGCAGGGTGTGGGAGTGAGGAAGAAGCAGAGACATCATTTAGGAGTAACGGTAATATTAAAGATGAGTTAGAAGAAGATGGTTGGACTCTTGAAATGATAGATAAAAACTTAGTTGAATTAGAAAACGATGAAAATGATGATATTTTTGAATTTAATATTGATGATGAAATTCTTAAATATAATGGTTATATATATGATGAAAACGGTTTTACTTACGATACTGGAGAAGTTATCAATGATTTAATTACAGCAGATGCAAAAGATTGTTTAAAGAAGTACGATTTATCAATTGAAGATATAATTGAATTTATGAAGTGGTATGCGAAAACACAAGTTTTAATGTATCCTACCGAAGATGGTTCAAGTGAAGAAAATAGCGATAATAATGAAAATTTAACAACTGATAATTCCAATGAAAGCAAACCAACCGGTCAGTCCAGTAATAACAATCAAACAAACAGTAGCCAACAATCTATTTCTCAAGGACAAAGAGAAGCTTTAAGAAGTGCTAAAAGTTACTTAAACACAAATATGGCATTTTCATATAAAGGGTTATTAGAACAACTTAAACATGAGGGTTTCTCTGATGCAGATGCTACTTATGCAGTCAATAATTGTGGTGCAAATTGGAATAATCAAGCGTTAAAATCTGCGCGTAGTTATTTGAACACAAATATGGCATTTTCATACAACGGCTTAATAGAACAATTGCAAAGCGAAGAATTTACTTATGAAGAAGCTGTATATGGGGTTAATAACTGTGGAGCAGATTGGAATGCACAAGCAATTAAATCCGCACAAAGTTACATGGATATAGGAATGGGATTTTCTCGTCAAGAACTAATAAATCAACTAATTCACGAGGGATTTACTCAATCACAAGCTGAACAGGCAGTAAATGCAATTGGACTTTAATGATATAACACAACCCGCTCTAACGAGTGGGTTTTAATATGTTTTTGCAGAAATATAAAAAACCTCTTGCATTCTTGTCGAACATAAAATATAATAATTTATGTCGAACGAGAAAGAAAGGAGGACTATGTCAGATAAAAAAAAGGTGGGTAGACCACCAATCGACAACGCTCGTACCGAGAGAATGGCTTTCAGAGTAACTAAAGAAGAAAAAGAGGAATTAAAGACATTGGCTCAAAAAAAAGGATTAACAATAACAGAGTTAATCCTGCAAGGTATCGAAAAAATGAAATAAAAAAAGGGTAACTGTTAGTTTTTGGTCGAACGAGTACAGTTACCCAACACACAACCTCAAGAGATTGCATAACAAGTATATCACATAATGATATACATTTTCAAATAGACATTGCAACCTCTTGAGGACACACGCACAAAAGTGCAAAAAGTACACAGGAGGTTTTTTATATATGCGAAACATTGAGAAAACTATTGAAGAAACAATAGTAAAAACAGGGTATGACATGAAAGTTGATGAAGTTGTCGCCCTTCAAGAAAAAGGTGCATGCGAAAGTATATGTAATGCGTTTGTGTTTGGTTATGCACAAGGAATGAAAGCCTTAAAGGCAGAAATGAAACAGAAGGGAGTTGCACTTTAATGAATGTATTAGAAACGCTTTATCATGAATGGTGCAGCAATCTTCAAGACAATAGAGAAGTCGAAGAAGCTGCAAATGAATTAAGCAAATTTGACGAAGAATTAAAAGATGCAATGAAAGATAACTGCTTTGATTTAGATTGTGCAATTTTTAACTTTGCATCAGTATCTCAAAAACAAGGCTTCATGGGAGGCTTTGAAATAGCAAGACAATTATTTTTAGGAGGAAATTTATAATGAACAAATTATCAACATTTAGAAACGATGAATTAAATTTAAAAATTAGAGCAATGGAAAATGAAGATGGTAGCATTTCGGTAAACTTGGAAGATGCTGCGAGAGGGTTAGGGTTTACGACCGTTGCCACAAGTGGCAACGTGGTTGTTAGATGGAACAGGGTCAATCAATATTTAAAAGAATTTAATGTACCCACTTGTGGACGTGATGATTTTATCCCTGAACCAATTTTCTATCTTTTAGCGATGAAAGCAAATAACGATACAGCAAAGAAATTTCAAATTTGGGTTGCGACTGACGTTTTACCACAAGTGAGAAGAACAGGTGGTTATCGACTTCCACAAACACCTGAAGAAAAAATCCGATTATTATTAGAAGCTAATCAAAGTGCAAATACCAAGATTGAGAAAGTTGAGGAACGTGTATCAAACTTGGAGGACAATAGATTTCTTAATCCAAATGAATACGGGTATTTGAATACACAAGTATCATCACGCATTCGTGAAGTAAAAGACGTACACCAAATGCAGCTAAACCGCAGACAAAACAGTGAATTGTTCAAGGCAATTGGCAGAGATATTAAAACAATCACAAATGTGCGATGCCGTTCTCAAATTCGATATAAAGATTTCGACAAAGTATTAGACTTCGTTAAGACGTGGGAACCATCGAAAGCAACAATGGTTGTAATCAGTCAAATGGGAGCAGCTTAAAATAAGCGAGAACAGATAACAGGAGGTATATATACATGATTTATTCATACACTCGAGTATCAACAAACAAACAAGATTATCTAAGACAAGACGAAGCAATCAAGAAATGGTGCGCAGATAACAACGTGGAGATTGATGTGTCATTTTCCGATACCATTACAGGAAAAACATTTAATCGTGATGGGTATAATCGTATGAAACAGGCAGCAGTTAGTGGTGATACAATTATCATAAAAGAGCTTGATCGCTTGGGTCGTGATTGGGACGGAATAAAAGAAGAGTGGAAATATTTTGATGATAAAGATATTAACATCGTTGTAATTGATATGCCTTTACTTTCACAAGCAATTTATGACAAAGACGGAAATATTGATTTGAATATCAAGTTTTTAAAGGCAATCGTATTTGAAACGCTTTGTTACAACGCAGAACTTGAACGCCAAAAGAACAGCAGAAGAACATCGGAAAAGCTGCAAGCTATGAAAGCGGAGGGCATTAAGCTTGGCAGACCGGTAAATACAGAAGTAGATAAAACAGTTTGTGAATTATACGCACAGGGTATGAATAAGTCAGATATTGCCTTTTATGCAGGTGTTTCAAGACCACAAGTATATACCATATTGAAAAGAAATCATTTGATGTAAGACAGGCTTTAGGGTTTGTCTTTTTTTGTGGACAGTTTTGCATAGGCACATAGGGTATAAAAAAACTGTGAAGTCCTAGTTAGATAACTTAGATCTTTTCACAGCTTCTTTGATTTTATTTCGTGCAATATATTACGTACTTCAATCATATCTATAACTTGTAATTTTCCACGTTTTTTAATAAAATCGCTTTCTATCAAATTGAGACGTTTACTACATCTAACTGTAGATGGCTTATTTAGTCCAGCTTCTCTCCATTTCTTTATTTGATATTCTCCGGGATACATCTTTCTAGGTTCATGAGAAGTGATTTTTAGCGATAAGATAAATATATCTTTAGGTGAAATAACAAGTACAGGACGCCTTTTTAAAGTGTGTGGATCATCTTCAAAAGCTACCTTTGCATCCCATATTTCCCAACTACTAGGCTTCATCATACTCCTTAGGAAGAACGTAATTTCCATCTTCGTTGCGATATCCTATGACATCTAATGCTAATACATCATCATAGTTGAATGGAGATAATTTCATTTTATCACGAAAGTAATCAGCAATGGATTTTTTACTGATGATTGTATGTTTTGCATCTACATTGAAAACTTGTTGCCAAGGAGAACCTTGTGCATGAGTGATATCTACAAGTTTTGGAGAGGAATATTTTCCAAATTCTTCTGCGACATTCAATAAAATTTCTAATTCATCAGAAGAAAAATTTTCTACATTGTAGTCTCCGTATGTTTCATCGATATTTCCTCTGCCACAAACTTTAAATGTTCTATACACAGATGGAACAACAGGGCCATATTTCCATGCTTCAATTTCATCATCAAACAAAGGCATTCCTCGTTTGTAAAGGCTATACCCTTGTGCAAAATAAAGGAGTTTGTTAAGACGTAAATTTGAAATATAATCATCATCGGAAGAATTAGCTAAATCAATAAAAAAGTTTGCATAATCAACAGCTTTTAACATACATAACACCTTCCTTTCATCATGATTATATTATAATGTGTCGTATTTTTCTACTGATACATGCAAAATATTGTTAAAAACATATATAAAGTGGTAAAAAACGATAATAAATAAAAAGAAAATAAAAAAACAGTTTTGATATGACACATACCCCCATTTGAAAAAAAATACAATACAAAAAAAGTTGCAAACAGATTGCAACCCACACATACCCCCTCAAAAAAAGCACGTTTTCAAAAAAAATTACGTGCTCTTTTTATCGTCTTTTTGCAAGTCTGATAGATCGAATGAGAGCAATGGTTTATTTGTTGTTTTATCCTTTATTTCTATTTCATAACCTAAATAATCGCACAACTTGATCATATCTTGTAAAGTAATGCGCTCTTGACTTACTTTATTGTTTAATGATTGTTTACTAGACATTTCCCAAATATCCATTAGATCCAGTTGTAACTTATTTTTGAATTGCAACATTATTTTTATTTTATTTTTTATCATATTTAACCTCCAAACAGTTTTGATATGGCACATACCCTTTCTAGAATATGATAAGGTTTTATCCGTTTTTTGTCAATGGAAAGTAAATATAAAAAGTTATGTTTATAACTTTAAAACTTTATAAGATAATTTCAAAAGTTTACTTTTTTTATTGACAATATAACGTAAAAAGTGTACTATGTATGCGTAAGGTACCTAACGAAGCCAAGAGGCAGGAGGATAAAAAGACATGAAAACAATTAAAAGAATGGGATTAAGAAATTACTTATTAGTTAAATCAAATTGCTTGTATTCGGCTGTGTGGATCAAGTTGAATAGATCCAATAAACACCAATATAGAGAATGTTCAAGCGTTCATAAAATGATCGTTAGTTTATATAAATAGAGGAGGAAAAGGGAATGAAACTAGAACAATTAAAGGAAAAGCTAACTTGTGATAATTTAATGGAATTGGTAGATGCTTGCTACAGATGCTACAGATATAATAGCTATTTCGGAAGATTAAAAGTATATGAATTTGATGATGAATTTTTCAATATTCATTTCAATGATCCTATGGAAGCAGCAAGGGCTACGTTTTTCGGTAATATCCAAAATTGGCTAGATCCTTATATCAGGTTTAACGGCTACGGGAATTTGGAAAGCATAGACGAGGATGAATACGAAATGGAGTTAAAGGACAATATAAATGAAATAGTAGAAAAATCACTAGAATTATACAAAGACGGAAATATCACTTTATATGGCGAATTAGAGGAATTATTCGATGAATATTTAGAAAACGAGGAGGAATAAGGACATGAGAACACAATTAGAAGAACTTAAGAAATATGGGTATAAAATATATGTTAGTGATAAATATACATGGGCTTATATTATTACGTCTAGTAACAACATTTTATACATCGAAGAAAACCACTTTTATGGATATGATGTAAGCTTTGAGTATATCCCAACTGATGGTTGCGGCGACGGTTGTTCATGTAAGGGGAAAGGACAAGATAGAATAGATCCAACGGTTATAACAATCGATCTAGAAAGTATCCAAAAGGCAGAAAGAAACGGTAGTAACTTTGCTTGGGAACTTGGCGCAAAACGCTATAAGAGTGTTGCGCAGTGGTTTGATAGAATGTGGTGTAAAGAGGATTTTTACAAATTATAGGGAATGTGGAGGAAAAGAAAATGAGCGATAAAAGAACTATTAAGGAAACAATCGAATTATTTAAAAACTACGCATATCACTTCGAAGGAGAAGCGCATAGATGCAACGATAAAGAAACCGCTGCGAATTGGAGAGGGAAAGCGGAAGCTTATAGATTAGCAGCGTTTGAGATTGAAAGGAACATGAAACATGACTAAACTAGAATTGATTATATTTACTATCGGCGTTATTTTGTGGTTTATATATGTTATATGGAGCTTGAAAAAAGGCGTTAATCCGTTTACAATATGGGAAGAAGAGAAAGACGAGAACGCAGCAAAGGAGGGAAAATAAGACATGTTTATATTGAGGGCATTAGCTTCTATCGTAGGAGCGATTATAGGATTGTTTGGAGCTTTACTTGGGCATAAGTAATATTGAAATTATAACATAAAAAAAAGAGAGGTTTAAAAAATGAAAAAGTACAAAACGTGGACAGAAGAAAGCGCATCAAGGTCAATTTATTTCAATTGGGATTTTATCGATAAAGCATTAAAAGATGAATTCGAAACAGAGGTTGGATATGTAAGTCAATATTTGATAAGACTTTCAGATCACGAAAGACCTCCAGTAATTGATGGATACGCAACTTATGAACATAAATTTTTCTATGACGCGAGAGACGAAGAAACATATATTTTAGCGGTTAAGTACTTGACGGCTGCATTAGATAAATATTGCGATGGAAAAATAAATGCGGAGGAATTGGGCGAACTCTTATTTAATGTGAATTATAATGATTTGATGGAATTGCAATTGAAAGAAGAGGTTAAATGAAATGGGAAGAAAATTGTATATAGAAAGCGTAGAATTAATTGGTGATGATTTAAACGGATCAACACCATTGCAAATTGAAAAATACGCAAAGGAAAATAACTTGTATTTTTCACAAGATGATATAGGGAATTGTTATCTTTCTAAAAATGAAGATTGTGAACAATTTGAAGAAGTAGAAGGATTTGAAATTGACTAATGTAGATTGAGCATTTGCGATTATATGCAAGTGCTTTTTTTATTACTGTTTCAGTATGGCTTTATTTCAGCGCTTTAGAGCGCTTTTTTTAGTTTCGGTATATAAGAAGCTACGAAAACATGAAATAACGTTTCTAGGTGGGTTAAAATAAGCGATACAAAGGAATAAAGATGAATGATGTAAGCATATATTTATATTATTTCTTATTTTTAATTGTATATGATGTATTTTTATGTATTTGTATATATAGATAGTATATAAGATGAAACAACGCTTAGAACGTCTAAAAAGGGCAGTTATGGAGAGGTAGTACAGTGGTAGTATATTGCTGCTTCTTAGTATATATATGCACTATGTATATGTAGTATGTAATATACTTACTCTTTTTATTATTTATTATATGTTTATTTATAATATGTATTATATGTAATATGTATATATAATAGTATGGCGCAGTATATTCATGATCTAATAGAATAAGATAGCATATATGAGTATGGTTGTGCTGCTAGTGTAGTAGGTAGTATTATATATATCTACTATGTATATTTAATAATCTATATATAATTATTTTTATTCTTTCTTTTATTTTTATTATGTATTAAGTATTATATATACTATTATTATATAATATACAGGAGAATGAGAGAGGCATGAGGGCAAAGAGGAGAGGAAATAAAAGCAGTTTTTCGCGCATATATGAAAATAGAATAGTTTCTATATCCGTGATGGTCCTAGTGTATTTAAAAATTGTTCAAAAAATATAGTATGTATATGATAGTGTAATAAAAACGAACCTTTTTTTAACACCAAAACCCTTTAAATAAGGCATATATATAACCCCCTCCCTATTTTTTTATCAATATAGCACCTTAGTTACCCCAATCTCCCACACGAAGAATTTTTTCAATTTCACTCTTTTGTATTCATTCGAAATAGCCATACTCAAGAATAATCATGCATATTTTAGACTGCATAATTTCCAATACAGTGTGGAAAACTTTTACTTGACTTGTCAACTTGACAAAAAAATAAAATTGGATATAGTATGAAGTTAGCAGATAAAAAAACTGCAACTCATGGCACGTTGATACTGAAAGGTTGATGCGTGCTTTTTCTATGTTTGGTTTCGATTACATAATAAAATCGATGTGCGGTCAATAAGCATATTTTCATATTTGTTGTTCTCCTTTCACTTTCTAAAAATTTTATAAAATCTTTACAGTTTGGTATTGACCGAAAATACAAAAGCAGATGTATCGTACTTATCGCCTTGTTGATACATCAATTCATTAAATTATTTGTTAGACCTATAGAGGGTCTTTTTTTTTATTTCAGGAGGTGGTCTTGTGATTTCAAAAGGTTCAAAGCTAAGAGTTTTGGCTAACTATCATTATAAAAATCACCCCGAGAAGAATGTTGATATCTTACTTGGGGAAACGAGAAATGGTAAATATCAACAATTTCAAGTACAAGACGTTAATCAAGGATTGAATGGAAAAGTGAATACCGGGTATGCCTACGTTAGAGCATTCACGAATGTTCCATTGAAAGTTGGCGATTACGTTACTGTAAAAGA
Organism: Amedibacillus dolichus DSM 3991; assembly: GCF_000154285.1. GTDB lineage: Bacteria > Bacillota_I > Bacilli_A > Erysipelotrichales > Erysipelotrichaceae > Amedibacillus > Amedibacillus dolichus. The sequence goes on from NZ_DS483476.1 coordinate 109,094, forward strand.
AATTTTAGCGATTATTAAAAAATACAAAGATACGATCATTCATATCAAAATCGAAGAAACAATGCCCGGTGAATTGGTTGTAGACGATAGCGAAGTTAGTGAGGAGGGCGTATATGGGTATTAAAGCTGCACCTTGTCATGCTGGCAAAAAAGAAGCTTGCCCTAGGTCAAGAAATTGTGATTTGGGAAATCGTTGCGAGAAGTATCGAAAATGGTTAGAAGAATATCGTAAAGGAAGATAAAAAAGTTAATGGAAGATTTATCAAGTGTCGTTCGAGTTTCAAGAGATGCATTAAGGACTTGTAATTTTAACGATATACCAAAGCTGTATAAAGTAGCGAAAGTTATGTACGATGCGATGATACTTCAATATGATTACGCTTATGAAAACAATGATTTAAGACAGCAATATCGAATATGTCAGTTGATAGATCAAGAAGTTTTACCAAAACTAAAAGAAGCTATTGTACATACCAAAGACTGTAAAAGTGGAAATCGCTTAGCTACGAATATAGTGGATTTATTAAAGTTGTTCTTCGCATTATCTGCAAGACGCATCTTAAGGAATTTTGCTTTATATATTGAGCAATATAAACGTAAAAAGGTGTGGGACAAGACAATGGATACAATGGAGTGTGTGTTTTCGTACGCTGATGAGTTTGCGATATCGGATAATATGAATATTATGCGTACTTCTTGTATGCCCGGTCTTGGAAAGTCATATTTTGGTAATTTATTTGTAGCTAATGCGCATGGCAATGACCCAAACTTGCAAATATTGCGAATTACATATTCTGATGACTTAGTTAAGATTACAACGAGACAAACAAAAGCAATTATCAAGTCAAAAGCCTTTGCAGAAATATTCCCTCGCTATCAAAATGTCAAAAATATATTTAAACAAGAAGATAAGTATTCGTATTGCTTATGTGATTGCGAAGATGAATACAATCTATTCGGTTTTACCCGTGATGGTCAGTTGGCTCACTGTAGTAGTGATATTACAGTGAATCCCATCTAATTGCTGGAAACCTAAACCACTATGTGGCATGGCAATCAGCAGCTAAGATTTTGAGAAATTTGTTGGATAACAACCAACCATTTCTCTTTTATTTTGCGATAAAGGAGGAAATGGAAAATGGAAATTTGGAAAAAAGTGGAAAATTTTAACATGTACGAGATAAGCAATTTAGGAAGATTAAGAAAAAACTACAAAAAGGGAACAACAAAAATTTTAAAACCTGATGTGATTAACGGAGGCTACCTAAGATACACGCTATCAAAAGAAGGCATAACGTATCGGTTTATAGCACATAGAATGGTAGCTAAGCATTTTATACAAAATCCTAACAATTATCCCGACATAAACCATATAGATAATAATAGAACAAACAATAAAGTAGAAAATTTAGAATGGTGTACTCCTAAAATGAATGCGGAGCATAGAGAGAAGCAAAACCGAAATCCATCATGTAGAAAGGTATATCAATATGATAAAGATTTAAATTTGATAGCAATATACAAATCTACTAGGGAATGCGCAAGAAAAACTAAATATTGTAAAAGTTCTATTCAAGTATGGTGTCAAAATAGGAATATTAAACCTAAAAATCCATATATTTGGAGTTATTCTCAATTAACAAAATAAAGTTCAACGACTAGGAATTATTCCGTACACCCAAGTGGGTGGAAATGGTGGGTATCTGTTTTACGACAGATAAAGATATAGTCTGATCTTGTATGAAAGTACAAGCAGTTCTTAAATGAACGGTAGTGTATTAACGACACACTGCGAACAAAGCGCAAGCAACGGGTAAGCGTGGAAAGATTGTTGTTATTGATGATTTGTTGAAAGGACAAATCGAATGTAATAATGTGCAGCTACACAATCAATTAACACAGCGATATTATTCGGATTGGTCATCACGTGCCGATGATGATAAGCAAAAGACGATGCTTTTAGGTACGATGTGGGCAGATACGGATTTACTTAATGTTTTATATGATGTGGCGAAATCGAAAGGTTTGAGCGAGGATAAGAAGTATCCTTATGTCGAGATTACAAGTGATCGTTCCGGTTGCTTTATACGAATTCCTGCTCTTGACCGTAATAATCAATCAACTTGTCATCGAAGATATGCGACAAAGTATTTGCTTGATATAAAGAGAGGAATGACACGCTTTTTGTGGCAAGCTGTTTATCAGCAGAACCCAATCGCACCGGAAGGTCTTGAGTTTAATTACAATGTACTTCAAACCTACGAAACAAAACCGCTATTTGAGCAAGCGCAATCTCGCTACGCTTCACTTGACCCTGCGAGACGTGGTAAAAACTATGTTTCTATGCCGATATGTTACAAAATCGAAGATAAGCATTATCTTGTAGATTTCTTATATCGTAAAAAGGCGATGAAAGAAATGTACGATGTGATTGTAGATAAGATTATTGAGCATCGCATCAATATCTTGGTGTTAGAAAACAATACCGATACAAGTTTAAAAGAGGTTTTGGAAGAAAGACTTCGGTTTAAAAACTATCTGCATTGCACCATTATCGAGAAATATTCAACGCAGAACAAAGAGCAACGTATTAAGGACCATCAATCAGATGTTAGAAATTATATTGTTTTTCCATGTAAAGGAATGTTCTCTTTGAATAGCGATATGGGGTTAGCTATGGAAGAAATAACCGCATATTCTTTTAACTACCCTAATAAATTTGATGATGGTATTGATGCGCTTGTTATTTATGCAATGCAGTTTATAGATAGTGGAGTTGAATTCCCCGAGGTTGGCACATTCAAACGTGGTTACCTTTAATTTTGTGAGGAGGTGGAAAAATGTCAGAAAATGAAAAACAAGCAACACGTATTGATAATAGTGTTTATGATGTTATTGATACAGGTAATCCAAATCCATCACGAACTTACGGGGATATCGACTATTCCGGTTTTAAGATTATGACGGGAAGGAAAAAGTTAGAAATACCTGTATCAAAAGAAATGTTAAATGAACACATTATTGAGCGATATCTACCAAAGGTTTTTAATGATTTGAGTAGTAATATTTATGACTATAAGCATCTATTTAATGTTTATGCAGGCAAATCAAACATTCAAAAGAAAGAACGAAAAGCTAATCCGGATAAAGAAAACAGTATCGTTGATGAAAGGCATCCGTTTTTTATGGTTGAATTTAAAAAAGGGTATTTATATGGCAATGATACGAAGTATTCTTGTGCAGAAAGTGGAAGTTGTACCGATGAATTAACATTTTTATCAAAATATATGACCGAACAGAAAAAGCCACGTAAAAATATTGATATTTCAGAAGATGTATATATCGCAGGTGCAGGTAATCGTATGATTTTGCCAAGAAAAAATTATGCTGGTATGGATGTTACCAAGAAAGCGCCATTTGAAATTTTTAATCTTGAATATACTAGATCGTTTATCGTATATTCCTCGAATTATACACATGAAATGTTATTTGGTGGCATTATTACAGAAATTCCATCAGATATACCGGAAATACCGAAGTATGAAATTATGATATACGATCATAAGTATTCTTATCGTTTTTCATGTAACACACTATTTCCGAGCATAAACGGTGCAAAATTTTTAAGTAAGCAACGACATTATATTGGTTATGTACCTTTTAGTGAATGGAAAATAAATTCCGCTAGAATTGGTATAGTGGAAGTTGTTGAATCTATTTTAGATGCAGCCAATATGATATCGTCTAACGAAGTAGATAATGTTATTGATTATGTAAATAGCATTTTATTGGTTTATAACCAAAAAATATCAAAACAATCAATGGACGGTGTATTAGAAAACAGAGCGATGCAGTTAAATACTACAGATCCATCACGACCCGCAGACGCTAAATATTTAGTAAATGCCCTTAATCATGGAGATGTAATGCAAAAATATGAAGCACTTATCAAAGTAGCTTATAGCATTGTCGGAGTACCGCAACCTACAACACAATCTACATCAGGTGGAGATACAGGAGAAGCTAGAAACCTCGGTGGAGGTTGGGCGAGTGCTAGTGTAGTTGCGGATAATGAAGAAATCATGCTTAAGGAATCCGAAAAGAATATGCTTGAAATATGTTTGGCTATTTGCATCAAACACCCATCGTGTCCTATCAAAACATTGGATATCACTGATATTGAAATTAACTTCAATAGAAATAGAAATGATAACTTGCTGGTTAAAACGCAATCACTACAAAATTTATATTCAATGAATGTTCCAAAAGAAATTTCGTTGAATTATGTTGGTATATCGGCAAATTCCCATGAAGATGCGCAGGCATGGGATAAAGCGGACAAGGAGGCGAAGAATAATGTTGTAGTTACTCAAAAGGAAGAAACTACGGAAGTAGAAGATGAAATAGAAGTAACCAAAGAATGACACCCATTTGGGTGTTTTTCTTTTGCCCTAGAGAAAGGGTAGATAAATTTCGCAAACATGGACAGAGAAGTCTTAAATCGCAAAGGACAGAGAAGTCGTATAAAACGCAAGGAGTAATAAAATGAGTGAAGTAAATACACAAACAACAAGTACAACTGATAACAGTGCAAATGCGAACACACCAGATACAACGAAAGAGGAAGAAGTTGTAGCTAAAGAATTGCTTGATAAAGCAACTAGTGAAGCAGCGGACTACAAAAAGAAATGGAAAGCATTATTGAGTGAACAAGCACAAAAAGAATTAGAAGCAAAAGAAAAGGAAGAAAGAATGCTTGAAATTGAGAAAGAAAATAAGTCATTGAAAATGAACAATGCACTTGTAAATTCGGGGTTTAGCGAAAAAGTAATCAAAGACATTGTGAAAAGTGCGGTAGAGGGCGATGCTGATGCCTTAGCAAAAGCAATTACCGATGGTGCAAAAGAAGTAACTAAAGAGTTACAAGACAAAATTGCTACTTTAGAACTTGAAAATACCGAACACCCGGCAAATGGAAGCAATAGCAACAATCAAGAGATTACGCTTGATGTTTCAAAAATGTCTTTAGATGAATTAGAGAAAGCATTCAAGGAACACCCTGAATTAGCAGAAAAATACAAATAATAAGGAGGTAAATAAAAATGTCATTAAATCACACACATAGTGGATATAGCAATTTTGTGTTACAAACGAAATTTGAAGATCAGTACAAAAGTTATCTTGATCTGATGCAATTTTGTACAGTAGATAATTCTTTGGTAGGGGTGCCGGGAAGTAAAATTGTAATTCATACATACAAAGCTACTGATGGTACTGAAACATTAAAAATGGGTGAAGGAAACACCAAAAATATTGAAGTGTCTATGGAAACGAGCGAAAAGGAAATTGAATTGCTACAGAACCGTTTCCCTTGGTACGATGAAGAATTGATGAATGACCCTAATATTATTAAAGATGGTTTGAATCACATGTCTGTTGATATGTTTAACACTGCAAACGCAAAAGCTATGGCAGAATTCCAAAAAGCTACGCTCGAAGTGAAGGTTGGAAAATTTGATTTTAACGCATTTGTAGATGGAGCAACAATGTTTAACACCGAAAATGATAAACCTAATGTTTTTGCATTATGTCATAAAGAAGATGTTGCAAGTTTGCGTAAAAATTTAAAAGACGATTTGAAATATGTTGAAGCGTTTGTACGTCAAGGGTATATTGGTACTGTTGCTGGTGTAAATATTTATATTACAAAAATCGCAACAAAAGGAACAATTATTCTTGCAACGAAGAAAGCAGTTAAATATTTGAATAAGAAAGGCACTGAGATTGTACAGGAACGTACAGACGAAAATAAACGTTTGAATACGATGTACTCACGCAAATATGGTGTCTTTTATTTTGCAGATGAACGCGAAGCAGTTAAGTTGACTATTGATCCGGAACTAAGTGCCAACTTGTTGAAGGAAGAAAAAAATACTGCAAAGTAATAAATGTTAGGAGGTGCAGTCATGAAAATTCGGACCGATTTTCCCGATCTAATGAATAGGTTGGAAGAAAAATACCCAACTACAACCGAACAAGATAGAGAAGAAGCGATAACCTACGCTGTTACACAGTATCTTAAATTAACACACGAAGATACTTATGATATTCAAAATCTTGTTTTTATGGATTGGATAAGACGTGCATGTTTTGAATTACTTGACCGAAAGTATGTGTTAGGCGTTGCGGGAGGTGTGAAACAATATTCAGAAAATGGATACCAATTCACACTTGATGGCACAGAAATTTCAAATGCTCTTGCTTTTGAAATAGCTAAGGTAGGTTTTCCAAAATGATGCAAGATATATGGATTGCACCTCTTTTAAAAGAAGGTAAAGACAATTTCGATAACCCTGTTAATGAGTATGGAGAACCATATAAAATTAGTGGGGTTAAGCTTAATTCATTGAATGGTTCCGTTGAGTTTTATGAGTTTGGCGAAAGGATTAAACACATGGCAAAAGCACTGTTACCCATGTATGCTTATCATGGAGTAATAAATGAAAAAGACAAAGCTTATTTATACGGTACAAATCCTAATGATGAAGAAATTTATGGAAGTAAAGCTAATTACCGTATTGATACAGTGCGTCCACAAGGTGTTAAGCTATTGGTTTATTTTGAACGTATAAAATGATTGTTGAATTATCTGTTAATGGATTGAATGATTATTATAAAAGACTTAAAAAAGCATCGGAAATGTTTAAAAAAATGAAGCCTAAATTCATCGAAAAATCTTTATCATATATTCAAGATAAAGCAAATGAACATATACAAACAACAACCGGTAATTCTAGTTGGTATGTACTAACGCATGAACTTGAGAATAGTTGGGTAATCAACATATTAGAGAAGTCATTGATAAATTATTGTAGCCATGCAGCATTCGTTGAATATGGTACAGGAAGTATCGGAAAAGGAACGCACCCGGATAGTAGAAATTATAGTTATGATGTAAAAGGACATGGAGATGATGGGTGGTTCTTTTATGATAAGGACCATAATTTGCATTGGACAAAAGGTATGGAGGCACATGCTTTTTTATTTGATGCAGTGAATGATTATCTATATCGTGGCGGATTTGATACTATCGTTAATGAAGTGATGAATGAAGTTTTCGGAGGGTTATGATATGAAACATTTTGCGTATGATCTGATTAAAAAGAAAATCACGGAAAAAATGGCAAACGAATGTATGTTCAAGCCAACTGTTTTGTCATATCCTAAAACATTTCAAAATGAGGTTATCATCACAGAAAAAGACAATACCTTACATAAACGAGACAGTTTTAATATCATTCGTGAAAGTAAGGTGTTTATTCAATTTGATATCTATACGAAAGATACAGAAATCGAAGGGCAAATGTATTCTCGATATTCTGTTTACCGTGATATAGAAGAAATTGTAGATAAAGTATGCACAGATCGATACAATCTTAGGGTTATCACAAGTAAACCGACACCTAACTTAGATAGAGATGTATATAAGCATACGATTATTTATGAATGCACACAAATTGATACAAAAGGGTATTTTTTTTAAAAGAGGAGGAATAACTGATGAACAAATATGAAGTTTCAGAGCAAAGAGCTATGAAAGGTGCAGGCGGTGGAGTTTATAAATTAGATGAAACCGATGGCAAATATGCTGCACTCATTGCAACAACAAAATTACCTTTTATCACTTCATCCATGAGCGATATTGATATTAAAGTAGTCAATTCAACTATTATTGGTAAAATTGATGGTGTAGAAACACTTGAAGCTTCCGAGACAGAGGCTTATATGCATCGAGATGCAATCAATAAATTGGAAGAAATCAACGGTAAACTACTTCATTTGATGTCAGTAGCACCGGATTTCACAGGCTATAAATATGACGCAACCATTACCTATACACCTAATGAGGTAGAAATGGACGCAGCTTGGATGGGTACTATTAAAATCACACCTAAAAACAAACCACAGTATATTGAAAATTGTTTTTCTTTGTTAAAGCCTACTATTAAATATGTCGATGCGGTTTCTCCAAGCATTACTTTGGAAACAACTACAGGTACTGCAAAACAGTTGATTACTACCGACCCTAAAGATGCAACATTAGAAGTAAAGAGTGATTCAGATGCTATTGCAACTGTCAAAAACGAAAGTGGAACAGTAACAATTACAGGTGTAAAAGAGGGTTCTACTATTATTCGCTATAAAGCTACTAAAGATGGTTATGCATCAGCAGAGACAACTACTTTAGTAATTGTTCCAAGTAACAGTGTAGCGGCAGCTAATTTGGCTTTAGAAGAAGAAAAAACTAAATCTAAAACAACTAAATAAATCTACGCACCCCTAATAAAAAAAGGGGTGCGATTTCATAATATAAGGAGGAAAGCAAATGTTATTATTTGAATTTGATTATGAAGGCAAAAAGTTAGAATTCCGCATGTCTCATAAAGCGAAGGTTGAGCTAGAAAAGATTTCTAAAGAAAAACAGAAAATATTTGAAGATCAAGAAGTATTAGGAGCAACATTAGATGTTATGGATTTTGCGAATGTCAACCAAGGAGACGCAGAAGAAAAAAGCAAAGAAGATTGCGAAGAAAAGAAGAAACTAATTGTCAAACATGCATCAGTTCTATCCAAAGTTATGAATTCAATGGATGATATTGACCCTGTTGATATGATGTATGTATTACTTCATTGCAACCCTAAATTTAAAGATATTACAAAAGAAGAATGGGATAATATCGAGTTTACAATGGAAGAAGAAATTGGTTACGAAGAATTGATGGATATATTTTATGAAATTCGTGATAAGGTTTTTACTTTACTGGAGAAGATGGCAGCACCTCGTCAGAAAGCAATTCCAGAAACCAAGCTATTAAATTAGATAAGTACAATTCTTACGAACAATTTTGTTGGGAAGTATTATTACCTTTTGCTTTAGAGGCTGGATTAACAGCGGATGAATTTTGGTATGATGATATACAACTTGTAGAAATGCGTTGTAAGGCGTATGAGAGACGTTTGGATAATCAAGCATGGGTAAATGGGCAGTATGTGCATTTAGCACTAATAAGTGCATTATCGGCAGTCATGAACAAAGACAATTATATTGATTACCCTGACATGCCATTAACAGAAAAGGCAAAGCAGAAAAAAGAAACTTTACAACCTAGCAATAAAAAATATGATGATATAGCATTGCAGAAAGACCAAGAATATAGAGATTTATGGCTAACTTTATATTGATGGTCTTTTTATTTTAGACGAAGGGAGGGTAAATGAATGGCTGACTATGATAGGACGATAGGGGTACAAATGCAAGATAATTTCGATGAAGCCTCCGCTGCCCTTGATGTTTTATTGAGTAAAATAGATATTTTGAGGAAACGTGTTAATACTATAACAAATGGAATTCAAAGATTATCAACTACTTTTGAAGCATTAAGCAAAATCAATAATATGGATTTTAGCAATATCGATAATCAAATTAACAAAATGGTATCAACTGTCGAAAAGCTTGAAAAGCGATTAAGTCAATTAAAGACACCTAATATGAATTCTTTAAAATCGTTTTTGGATAGCTTTAAAGCATTTAATGTATCTAGCTTTGAGAAAATGCAAGAGATACCATCTATTATGCGCTCTATTGAAGCTGTTGATGCTTCGAAAGTCGGAAGAGTATTTAGTACACTTGATACACAGATTTCACCATTCATACAACACTTAAACGAAGCGAAGTCGAAGTTAGATAACTTTGGCGCGAAAACAAATATATCAAACTTAAACAAGGACTTAGAAACATCTAAGAAAAAAGTTAAAGATGTAGGAAATGAAGCTTCTAAGACTAGAAAAAGAATCAATCAAATATTCACAGTTGGAAATTTGATTTATTTCTATAATATGTCTAAGCAGATTTTTCGTGGCATCGGAGAAATTATCGGGAAAGCAATAGATTTTACCGAAGTTGAAAACTACTTCTCACGTGCTATGGGAAATATGCGTGGTGAAGCTATGAAATTCCAAGAACAGCTTTCTGAAACCTTCGGTTTAGCAATGCCTGATACCATGCAGATGCAAGCAACATTTAAAAACATGCTTGGATCTCTTGGTGGGATTAGTGAAGAAATGTCTTATATGTTATCAGAACGTGTTACAAAGATGGCGATTGACTTTTCTTCTTTATACAACACTTCAATTGAACAGGCATCTACAAAATTTCAAGCAGCTTTATCCAAACAAGTGCGTCCAATCAGGTCTGTATCGGGTTATGACATTACACAGAATGTATTACAGGCAACGATGCAAGAAATTGGAATGAACGATGTTAAGATTTCTCAAATGAACGAAATCGAAAAGCGTTTATTGATTATCTTGACATTACAAAGTCAGATGGCTCGTTCTGCTGCGATGGGGGATTTTGCTAGGACAATTGAACAACCTGCCAACCAATTACGTGTTTTACAACAGCAATTAGCAGAGGTAGGGCGTTGGATTGGTTCGGTATTCTACGGTGTTATTGGTTCTGTCCTTCCATACATCAACGGGTTTGTCATGGCTATCAAAGAATTAGTGCGAACATTTGCTCTTTTCTTAGGTTATGAGTTACCAAATTCAACAGGACAAACCGGAACTATTCTTGATGGACTAGAGGAAGGAATGGGTGGCGTTTCGGACAGTGTAGGAGATATCAATAGCGGTTTAGATGAAACAAACAAGAAGTTAAAAGAAGCGGTTGGTAGTCTAGCATCTTTCGATAAACTGAATGTCATTAAACCACCAACTGATACTGGTTCTTCCGGTGGTGGAGGTGCCGGTGGTTTAGGAGGAATGACTGTTGACCCACGCCTTTTAGAAGCTTTAAACAAATATGATTATTTGTTTGGCAGTATCCGTATGAAAGCAATGGATATTCGAGATAATCTGTTGCAATGGGTAGATGCTGCTAAGAAATTCTTAGATGTAAACATATTTGAGAAGTTTTCAAATAGTTGGAATAAATATGGACAGTCTGTTATTGATAACCTATTAAATTCGAGTGAAAACATCAATCATATTCTTGGTGGAGCATTCGATATTGTCGGAGAAAAATGGGGTTCATTCTTTCAAGAAGCAACGGATTTATTTTTTGGATTATTAGACACTGCTAGTATGTGGGCTGACAATGTAACATACTTTTTTAAGGTAGTTTGGGATAATGGTGGAAGTTATCTGTTTGAGAAACTTTGGGATTTAGCTGAAGCATTCTTAAAGTTAGCAAATAGTATAAACGACAACTTTGTTAAACCGGTAATAACTTGGCTAAAAGGTTCAATTACACCGATATTCGCAAGCCTTGTTGGTGCTGTTCTTGCAGGTGTAGGAAAAATCGTAGATGTATTAGCTAATTTGATTGATTGGCTTGCAGAAACGGAAGGTGCTACGATTGCTTTAATGTCTATTGCCGGAGGCTTTTATGCTGCATGGAAAATAGGAAAGTTGGTAAAAGATTTCCAAACACTTGGTTCCTCTTTTACTGTATTTGAAAAACTAATCGTATTACTTACTGATAACAGCAAAATTGCACAGAAATTCTTTGAAATTTTCACCGGTGGGAAGAAAAATATAACCTCATTTAAAGATGTGTATGGAGCACTAAATGGAGCTTTAATGAACACGAAAATGTGGCAGATTGTGGCTAAAAAAATAGGTGAGTTTGGAGTATCTCTTACAGTTAGTGGTGAAGCAGTAGGTGGATTGGCAGGAACAATAAAATCCGGTCTAGGAAGTGCTTTGAATTGGTTGGCATTAAACCCAATGGTCGCAGTTGCTGCGGGTATAGCTACTCTTGTGGCGGGTATTGCATTGCTTGGTAGCACACAAAAAGAACAGAAGTATGAAATGGAAGATTATACCGAAAGTGTCCAAAAACAAGCAGAAGCAGCGGACGAATTAGCGAAATCATTAAATGATGCCGAAGAAGCTGCTAAAAATTCGTATGCAGATAAAATAGGAGATATTGGAACAGTCGAGAAATATCTTCAAAAGCTACGTGAAATGTCAGGCGAAACAGGTTATGTAGACAATGTTAATCTTGCAAAAATGTATGTCGAGGAAATCAATTCATTATTACCGGAAACAGTACAATTAACTGCTGATGGTAGAGTAGAGTGGTTGAAAAATACAGATGCTATTTATCAAGAAATCGCAGCACTCAAAGAAGAAGCAAGAGTGAAAGCTTATCAAGAACTGTACACACAAGCTGTTCGTGATGAGATAAAGGCACGTACAGACCTTACTATGACAACAGAAGAATTGAATAAGAAAGTTCAACGGTTAAATGAATTAAAAGCCGATGGTATTTCTGAGGACGAAATAGAAGAAATTGGACAACTTAATGCTGATATTTCAGGATTGAACGATACCATCGGTAAGCAGAATGAAATCCTTGATAAAACATCTAAATTGCAAGATGAATATATTGCAGGAATGGAAGGCTTAGCGGGAAAAACAGACGAGTATACTGCATCTCTTAAGTTATCTTATCAAGGACTTTCTGATGCAGGTAACCAAGCATTCAATGATTTAGGTACTAAGATGCAGGAATTCCAAAGACAACATGATGAATATGTTGCAAAAGGACTTGATAATAACAGTAAAGAGCTAAAGGATATTCAATCTTCACGAAAACTCATTATTGATGAATATACTCAACAGGCTGTGGCGTATGGGAAAACGTATGATGAGTTGCTTGTCATTTTAAATCAACAAGGTGTAACGTTGACAGAAAATGAAAAAGCGCTGCTCGAAAAATCATACAAGAACCATGAGAAAAACAGTAAAGAAATTCTTGAGATTGCAAGAAAACAAGGACTTATGTTGAACGAACAACAGAAAGCAGATTTCACAGCGTTCTTGAACACTTTGCAAAATAACAATGTTAAGATTAAAAAAGAAAATTCCGATCTGTATATGAATTTGTATAGTGCTTATACAGAGCATGGAAAGAATATGAATGCTGAACAACAAGGACAGTATCAAAAATTCTTAACTTTGTTAGCACAACACAACATTGATGTCAATTCAAAGAACGGAGAACAGTACCTTAAGACATTTCTTGATTATCAAAAGAACGGTAACGAGAGTGGAGAGGCGTATATTGCGTCATTATCAACCGCTTTAGGAGATAAGACAGGTAAGGTATCCAAAAAAGCCGATGATGTATCGAAAAATGCTAAGAGGATTATTGAGAGTAAAAAACCTAAAATCAATGTGGATATTCCCGATGTTTCTGGTAAGGCATGGAGTGCATGGAGTAAGGTTAATGAAATTTTTAGAAATAATACCATAAAAGTAACTTTACATGGAGTTATGAATGGTGTAAGTATTGCAACGAATGCCATAGGTTCGCTATTTGGGAGACAAGTAGCTTTTGCTACCGGTGGTTTTCCTGATGTGGGGCAAATGTTTATTGCTCGTGAACGAGGTCCTGAATTGGTCGGCACTATTCGTGGACGTTCAGCGGTTGCAAACAACGATCAAATTATTGCAGGTATTAGCTCCGGTGTGTATAACGCTGTATTAGCAGCTATGCAAGCGATGGGTGGCAATAATTCACAGAGCATAAACCTTGAGAACTACATTGTTGTTGATGGAAAAATCATACAGAAGCAAGTAACTAAAGCTGATGAAAAACATTCACGTAAAACAGGAAAACCGTTGTTCAAGAAATAATAGGAGGTGTCGTAAATGAATGACGTAAGAGGGATTACAAATGATTTTAATGACGAAGAACGTAAAATCCAAGTAAAAGGAACTCCGTTACCATACACAAGCGCACCTCCTGATTATCAGTTTTCAGATTTAGATAACGAGGGTATTCGACCTTTCAAAACAGGAGTTTTGAGAAGAAACAGAATACGTAAGAATATTATGTCCATCGGCTTAAGTTGGGAAAATATCAGTCCTAAAACAGCGGAGAATATCCTTGCTTTAGTCGATGAACAAACATTTAGTGTGAATGTGTATGATAGGACACAGAAAAAGCGTGTAAATAAAACAATGTATCGTAGCGCAGATGTTACATATAGGGAAGAAAAATATGTAGGAGGGTATGTCGCCTTCCTTTCTTTTTCCCTAATTGAATGCTAGGGAGGTGTTTTCTTATGTTTCGTCTATTCATCAATAACGAAGAATATACCGATTATATTGTTTCAAATCCCGAAATATCAGGACAATTTGTGGAAGATACAATTATAGGTAACACACCTTCACTTGCTTTGAATTTGACACTTGATAATACGGATAAGATTTTTGACAATTTATTAGACTTTCCTTTTGTTATAAAAGATGAAGAAAAAGTTATTGGTTCTTTCTTCGTAGTTGAAGCTCCGGAACGTATGACAAATCAACTTTATTTAGAAATGTACGATAGTATGTCATTGACTGATATTCGATACGAAAGTAAATTAAAATATCCGACTACATTAAGAGATCAATTAGACGAAATGTCAAGACTGTTGAAAATGCCAATTGACTATACTGCTATTCCACAAGATATGGTAACACGAACTGTTGGTATGTACGACAATACGCTATCAATACGCAATCATTTGTCGATGATCGCAGAAGCTTATGCTTGTAATGTGTACGCTAAAGAAACGGGTGGATTGATATTCAAAAAGATTTCTTCCAAAACAAAGCATCATATTACAGAGAATGACGTAGAGCAGTTTGATAAAGAAATGTTGGAAGAATTCACAATATCAAAAGTTACGTTTGATGATACAGTTTTACTTTTAGAAGCTGGCACAAACGAAAAGAATACTCTTTACCTAACACAAGATAATATGTATATTGATGATCAAAAAACTGTCGATTATATATATAGTGTGATTAACGGATTAAGCATTTATTCCGTACAAGACTTAAAGATTGCGGCGGTTAATGATGCAAGACTTGGAGATATTATTGAATTTGATGGATATTTTCGTTATATGGTTCTTGATTTTAAAACTACTTATTTGAATGGAGAGTATAACATTCAAGAAATGAACGGTAGGATAAATACCAAAAATCTTGAAACGATGCAAACGACTGTACCATCTGATGTGAAAATAAAACGATTAAAGGTGCTTGTAGATCAAAATGAGACTTCACTTAAAATTTTAGCTCAAAAGCAAGAAGGACTTAACAATAAAATTAGTGAAATCGAAGTAACCTTAGATGGCATTAAAACGAAGGTAGAAGATGTTAAAACTTCATATCTTCATATCGCTTATGCCAACTCATCAGATGGTGTAACTGGTTTTAGTACTACGGATTCCACAAATAAGTTATATATCGGACAATATACCGATTTTGTTAAAGCAGATTCTACTGACCCTAAGAAGTACTCATGGACTAAAATTAAGGGTGAGACTGGACCACAAGGTCCTAAAGGAGAACCTGGGCTTCAAGGTCTTCAAGGTCTTCAAGGACCAAAAGGGGAACAAGGTATACAAGGACCGAAAGGTGAAGATGGTGCAGACGGTGCTTCAGGTAAGACTTCATATTTCCATATTAAATATTCTTCAGTAGCAAATCCTACAACATCTAGCCAAATGACTGAAACGCCATCGACTTATATTGGTACTTATGTCGACTTCGAACCTACTGATAGCACAGACCCATCGAAATATACTTGGGCACAATTTAAAGGTTCTCAAGGGGCTAAGGGAGAACAAGGTATACCGGGAACGAATGGCGCTAACGGTAAAACCTCATATTTGCATATCGCTTACGCTAATAGTGCTGATGGTAAAACGGGCTTCAGTGTATCTGATTCAGCAGGTAAATTGTATATAGGACAATACACAGACTTTACCCAAGCTGATTCCACTGATCCAACAAAATATAGTTGGACAAAAATTAAAGGTGAAACAGGTGCTACCGGTGCGACGGGTAAAGGAATTAAAACCATAGCTAACTACTATTTAGCTAGTGCAAGCGGTAGTGGGGTAACTGATGCTACATCAGGATGGACGACAACAATTCAATCCATATCTGCTAGTAAGAAATATTTATGGAATTACGAGCTCATAACCTACACTGATAATAGCACGACAAAGACTACACCATGTATTATCGGAACTTATGGCGACAAGGGTCAAACTGGAGATGCAGGGGCTGCGGGTGCAGCTGGCGTTGGTATTTCCGGTATTACTGAATATTATCAAGTATCGACATCTAATACAACTGCTCCAACGTCATGGGGTACAACTGTTCCAACGTTAACCGCAACTAACAAATATCTTTGGAACTATGAAAAAATAACCTATACGAACGGTACGTCTAAAGAAACAGCGAAACGCGTTATTGGTGTATATGGAGATAAGGGGAATACAGGCGCCACTGGTCCTCAAGGTATTGGAGTTAAGTCCTCAACCGTAACATATCAGGCAAGTACTTCAGGAACTACTATTCCGACTGGTAGTTGGGTATCGACTATTCCTACCGTTGCCGCAGGTCAATATCTATGGACGAGAACTATTATCACTTATACCAATAACAAGACTACGACATCTTATTCGGTTGGTCGAATGGGTCAAAATGGAGTGAATGGTAGTCCTGGTGCTGCTGGTAAACCAGGAGCTGATGGTAAAGGTGTTAAATCCACCGCTATTACTTATCAAGCAGGAGCATCGCAAACTTCTGCTCCAACTGGTTCATGGTCTACATCAATACCCAAAACAACTCCAGCTCTACCATATTTATGGACTCGTACCGTAATAACTTACACAGACAACACTACAAGCACTTCGTATTCAGTAAGTAGTACGCTGGATAGTGTAGAAATAGGCGGAAGGAATTTGTTACTAAATTCAAATTTCAAAAACGCTAATAGGAACTGGGCTTTAGAAAATGTAACAGCAAGTGTTATTCATGATGAAATTTATAACAATACGTTAGCCATAACTCACACTAAAGGAGATTATGGAATTAACTCTGAAAGAATATATCAAATTAGACCTAATATGTTTGTTGTAGCACATACGACATACAGTTTAAGTTTTTATGCCAAAGCAGATAGTAATTTAACCTTGGTTCAAGCAACGGGCGGTACTAATAATCCAAAAGAATTTAATTTAACAACAAATTGGACAAAATTTACTAGAATCTTTGACAGCGGAACAGTTACTGGTTCGTTAACGTTTTATCTTAAAACTGCAGGAACGTATCAATTAGCTAACGTTAAACTTGAAAAAGGTAATAAAGCAACTGACTGGTCTCCTGCTCCCGAAGATGTTCAAGAGGATATTAAAGACTCTATCGACGATGCGACTTCGGCAATCACAGAAGAATATAGATCTGCAATCGATCAGACAAGTAAACAAATAGAAATGATGATAGAAAGTGTTAGAACAGAGACTGATGCTAATACAGAATCTATAACCGCCGTTTCTAACCAATTGCAGATAACTACTGAAATGGCTCAGTTTGTTAAAACAACAACCGAGAAATTGCAGTCAGTTGTAGACGGTAAACTTAGTGCGGAAGAAGTTAAAGAATGGGCAAGATTCGACGGTGCTTCTTTGGAGTTAGGAGCTTCTAATAGTCCATTCAAAGCAGTCTTATCTAACACCGAATTGGCATTCTATCAGGGTGATATAAAAGTTGCACGTATTTCAAATAACGAACTTTATATTCTAACCGCAGTAATTCTAACCTCCATCAAATGTGGCAACTTCACATTAATCGATGAAGGTTCTTTAGGTTTCTCATTGATTTAGAAAGGAGATGGTTAGATGCCAGGTGCTAGCGCAAGTAAAAATATATATGGTACTGCTTCGTCTTATCCGTATGTATTAAAAGTAAGTTTCAAAGAAACTGCTACCAGTGTGGCTAATAACACATCAGTCATTTCTATTAGCGGTTCTTTATACGGTCAATATGTAAGTTGGTCTTCAAATTACAATTCATATTTGGATATTTATTGGCATGATAACCGAACCAATAAAAACATATTAGTAGCTACATCTGACGCGTTTACTGGAAATGCTATGGGGCAGACCAGAAGTGTCTCTAAATCTATAACCGTAACTCATAATGCTGATGGTAAATTATCAGGTTTTGCTGCAATACAATTTAGAGCCGGTTCAACTTCCGGCGGGTGGTCTCCGCCATCGACATGGCTACAAACAGCATCAATCGCATTGACGTCTATAGCCAGAGCATCGAGCATTAGTTCGCTTCAAGGTAGTGTTCTTGGCAGTGCTGTAACAGTCGGTATATCTAGAGCGATTAGCAGCTTTACTCATGAAGTAGAGTATTCGTATGCTGAAAGTGGATGGACTTCAGTAAGCACATCAGCTGCTACTTCAGCGTCTTTTACCCCGCCCGTTAGTTTAGCAAGCCGAGTTCCTAATGCTACTACTGGATCTTTAACGGTTCGTGTGATCACTATGAATGGGTCTACTCAAGTAGGGAGTGCGGTAACTAAGTCTATAAATTTGAGTATTCCGACTAGCATTGTTCCGACTATTGGTTCAGCTACCGCCGCACGAGTAGATAACGGTGTTCCTTCGGATTGGGGTGTTTATGTTGTAGGCTTCTCACAAGTCGAAATAACGTTTTCGGCTTCCGGGGCGTCTGGTTCGACAATTGAATCAAATTCGATTAGCGGACCGGGCATAATTGCAAACTCAAATAGTGCGACTTCTAGTACGTTTACAGTAGCCGGCACTAAAACTTATACCTGTAAGACGACAGATAGTCGTGGGCGAAGTGCTACAAAGAGTGTATCTGTTATAGTCGTAGATTACAGTAACCCATCAATTAGTGTATCGGCTATAAGATGCAACAGCGATGGAACTGTATCTTCTAATGGTACTTATCTTAAAGTTACATGCAACTACTCGATAGCAAGTGTATCCGGTAAGAATTCAGTAGCTTCTCGTTCTGTTACATGTAATGGTGTGTCAAATACTACATTCTCTAGTGGCGCAGCGTTTGTATTAGCGGCTAAATGTTCGATAGAATCTAAATACACCCTAACCGCCACGATTAAAGATGCTTTAGGTAAAACTGCAACTGCGACTATCGAAATTCAAACTGCAGAGCGAGTTATGAATGTTAAGGCTAATAAAAAAGGTATTGCGTTTGGCAAGTTTGCAGAAAGAGATGGATATTTAGAAGTTGCATATAAAATGTTATTGGAAAATACATTTTGTATGCTTACCAGCGGACGTATTAGACAGCCATTATTTATGGTTTCAGGTAGCGCAAATGGTGATGGAGTAGTATTAGGTAACTCTGGAGGCGTAGTCGTTTTATCATCGGGCAAAGCTTACAACAGTTATATTAATAATGTAGGAGCTATAGATGTAACAAAAAAAAGTGCCTATGTATTATGCGATGACGATTTACGTATTATTACAGGACTTCAAGATCCTGCTAATAGAAAATCGGTATATGTGTATAGCAATGGGGTTGTAGAAATCCCATCTACTTTACATGCAGCCTCTCATGTTATATCTAACGGCGGATATTTGTATTCACGAGCAAACGGTAAAGAAATCAAAATAGGATCTGAAAATGCTTCGTATTGCCATTATATTACTACTGCTAGTACACATTGGTTCAATACACAAGTCTATATTGCAGGAGCATTACAAGTTGAAGGAAAATTAGCTGCTGGTACTATATTGCATCCAACCGGAGCAGAATGGATTGGATTTTATTCTAGCAATGCTAATGCTTATACTAACACCAAACGAAAAACATATATCGGACCTAATGGAACAACTAATTTCTATATTCAGAACGAAGCTGGAGGAAGCTGTATTGTTAACAAGGCTTGGTCAGTGGGATCTGATAAGCGTTTAAAAAAAGACATAAAAGACATTGCCGATGTTTATGTTGATATTTGGAAAGAATTAAATCCAAAAACATTTAAATGGAACGATATTAACTACGGAACAGATAAAAATGAATTTGGTCTAATCGCTCAAGATGTTATAGCCGCTTTTGAAAAACACAATTTAGATTATAGAGATTATAGTCTAATAACACAGTTCAAAATAGGCACACCTGATAATGAAGACGAGGTTAAAGAGAATAGCGATATAACAAAAGATATTACTGAATACTTCTCACTATCTTATGACCATTATTTCATGATGACCGCACAAGTTGTTAAGAAGCAGCAAGAAGAGATCGACACTCTAAAGCAAGAAGTATCTGAATTAAAAGAACTAGTTAAACAATTACTAGGAAAGGAGGTTAGTTAAACTTACCTCGGTGTTCAATATGTGGTTAAGAACAAAGTGATAAGGCGTACTTCAAAGTACGTCTTTTTATGTCCTAGAATGACTTTAAACTTAGCTAGAAAAGAGGAAAAGAAATGGAAATGTTAAGTGAATTTATTGTAGTAACGGTAATGGCTATTTGTTTTGGGAGTGGGTACATCATCAAATCTTCTTTAGATTTTATTCCTAACAAATACATTCCGCTAATTATGGGTGTTTTAGGAGTTTTATTGAATACATGGTTGAATGGATTTACATTTACTCCCGAAATTCTATTAGGTGGACTAGCTAGCGGATTAGCTGCTACCGGTGCGTATGAAGTAGTTAAAAACTTAAAGAATAAAGATACTTCTTTGCCAAAGTAGGTGCTCATCATGGATATGCAAATGACTATCACAAGAGCAGAACATGAAGAATTTAAAAAACGACTTGAGGAGAAGAATGATCGTCAAGATAAACGATTATCATTGCTTGAACAACAAGTCGAAGAATTGAAGAAAACAGCCGTTTCTATTGAACGATTGTCGAATATTATGGAAAGTATGCTACGTGAGCAGAAATCGCAAGGTGAGCGACTGCAAAAATTAGAAAGCCTAGATGGTGAAATGTGGCGTAAAGTTGTAGGATATATAGCTACTGCTATCATAGGTATTGTAATTGGATTTATTTTTAAACAAATTGGAATGTAGGAGGAAATTAACATGAAAAAAGGACAGACAAGTAAACGTGGAGGAATTCAAGATATTTTATTCCCAATGGAATATATGAACATTACACAAGGAAATAATGGGCAGTATAGCCATCAAGGAGCCAATGCGTTAGATCTAGCCGGTAAAGATACAGGTAGAGATTTATTCTATGCTCCTTTCGATGTACGCTGCGTTGCGACAGGTGATCGTAATACAGAGGGAAATGCTGCGTTTTGGCAATCCGTTAATCAGGTGCGTTTTGCCGATGGTACAGTAGATTATGCAACAATTATGGTGCTTCATGATAACAGCTTGAATGGAATTTATCCGGGTGCGACATATAAACAAGGCGCACAAATTGGACAAGAAGGAACTGCAGGAAATGCAACAGGAAATCATAATCACTTTGAAATTGCAAAAGGCAAATTTACACATAAATATGACCTTAATAAATTTGGTATTTATCATTTGCCAAGAAGCATTAGCGCGGATCAAGCATGTTTTGTTGATGGCACTACTATCTTGAATGCGAATGGTATGAAATGGAAGAAACTTGCTGATGTTCAAGTAGGAGGTGCATCAAATGGCACTGTTTTGAATGAAATTCCTAGCGACTTTATCAAAGAAAGCGCAACATTCTATTGTAATGTCGATAAAATCAATATTAGACTTGCTCCAAGCTTGAAAGGACAGCTGACAGGGGATTGGTACGAGAATGGAATGTCAGTTAAATACGATGGATATGTAAAACGTGAAGGATATGTATGGATTAGCTGGATTAGCTCCAAAACTAAGAGACGTCATTGGATGGCAGTTGGCGAACTGAACAAGAACGGATATAACACAAAACCTTACGGAACATTTAAATAAAAATTTATCCCTACTCTCATTACGAGGGTAGGAATTTTTTTTGGTGTAGATTTCACAGTTTTTTTCATGTAAATAAAAAATATATTTACAATACCAAAAATAAACAAATTACTTTATAATTATATTTATAAAAAATATTGGAGGTATAGATATCAATGTATATTTTTTTAAATAAACTTCGGGGGAATAATAATGTGGAGAGATAGGCCCACTGTTATAGAAGAGTGGATAGAAGGAGCGACCCATGTAGCCTTTTTTGATGAAAATGGTGATGCTGATATGAGTTATATAACTAAATGTAAATTGAAAGGGAAAAAAATTGATGAATTTTCAAAATACTTTGGATTAACTTCTGTTTTACTTGAACAAAATAATTTTATTGATATAATGTTCAGTATTAATGCATTTAAAGAAAAATATTGGCCTGACAATGGGTGTTATGATTTTAATGGTAAGTATCAAAAAGTATGTTTACATTCTAGGGAAATAAGGAAACAAACAGGTCCATTTAGTAAAAATATTATAGGTGCTACAAATTTCATGGAAGATTTAAATAGTTTAATGGGTTCGCTACCAATGTCAATTACTTCTAGTTTTATTGATAAGGAGAGATTAGAACAAAGATATGGTAGCTATGCTCAATCACCATATAATATTTCAGTTACATTTATCTTAGAAAGATTAGCCGAAAGGCAATTAAAAGATACAGACAAAGTAATAATAATTTTGGAATCTCGAGGCAGGAAAGAAGATGCAATTATTTTAGATACTATAGTGCGCTTGATTAAGTATGGGACTCGATATGTTAGTGAGAAACAGTTTAAAAAAATTATAGGAGTATATTTTAATCCAAAAAGATGCCAAAGTGATTGTAAAAAAAGTTACTTTGGATTAGAGATCGCTGATTTGTGTGCGTATCCGATTTTTAAATATTGTAGAAATCATAAAGAGGATAAAGCATTTGAAATAATAAAGTCGAAGATTTATGGGTATCCAGAACATTTAAATTATGGAATAAAACGATTCCCATAAAAAAAGCTGTTAAACAACAGCTTTTCCGCCCGCGCAGTTACGAGCCCAATAAGGATAGCATTATCCTTTCTACTCATATTATATGTAATTTCTTAAAAAAATCAACAATTTTGTGTAAAATCACATAATTTGTTGATTTTATGCAAAATAAGTTGTATGATAGATGACATGTTTTTTCAAATTTGCTATTCTTTTGACAGAGAATAGTTTTTTTATTTTGACGTTTTAATAATATAGATATTATTCATATCCCATTCTCTTAATTATGCCTTGGTTCATCAACTGAAATTCAAAGGCTTTGAAATTGAATAATATGATTGAGATCCTTAAGCGTTATAAAATATCTTAAGGATCTTTTTTGGTGTAAATTTGGTGTAAATTTATTTTTCGAATGTTAAAAATTAATGAAAAGTGCCTTATTTTTGTACTATTTTGATACATTTTTTACTATTTTTATTATTTATGTAGTTCCTTGTGTAATACCTAAGCGCGAAAAGGGAGGTGTGGGCATGGAAGAGCGATTTCAGGACATAAAGCTGCGTGAAGATGGCTTTTTGGAGATTGAGTTAAAAAGTGCAGATGATTTTGATGATTATATTTATCAGAAGATGCAGAAGGATAACGGGTGTCTGCCTTGTGTGCGAGATCATCATAATACCAAAAAGCTTTATTATGATACAAAGGGGTATGTGAGCCTTTGTACCTATATGCATTCACATATTTTTGAAGCACAAGAGAGCTGTGAGTTTTTGATTTATGTATTGGAAAGTATGCTGAGTGTGAATACAAGTAAGCCGGTTATGATGAATATCGAATATATGTATATGCATCATGAGGGAGGTTTATTGCGTTTTTTGGTACTTCCGCTTTGTGTTGATAAATGGGCTTTTCAAAAGGCGGAAAGTGTTGCTTTTTTAGGTCAATTGATGGAAGCGATGCGCTTGCAGGAGGGATATGAAGCATTTGGCTATTTGGCTTATATGCAGAAATATGAAGAAATGACGTTACCGATGGTATTACAAGGATTACATGATTTGCATGAGCATGGGAAAAAGAAGCCGACACTTTTTCAACGCTTGTTGCATTTGGAAAAGGAAGAAGCTCCTTATGTTCCTAAAGATATTCCGTTTCCTAAAGCATATCCACAACTGCAAATCAGAGAGCCGAGTGAAGAATATCGCACGCAAACAGCGATTTACGGTGAAACTATGGTACTTTGTGCTGATGAACAATGCTTTTTTGTCCAAGGTGAACAAAGGTATCAGGTGAAAAGTGAATGTTATCGCATTGGCAGAACAAAGGATAATGAATTGTGTATTGACAGTGTGTATATTTCTTCACATCATGCTTGCTTTTATAAGAATACGATGGAGCTGGAGGATCTATCTAGCAGTAATGGAACCTTTGTGAATGGTGTACGCATTCATAAGCAGGTGCTGCAGGACGGGGATCAGGTAACCTTTGCACAGGATAGCTTTCAGTTTATAAAGCGTTAAACTTATGAAATTGCAGGAACGCTATCAGCTTTTTGAGATTATAGGCAAAGGGGGGAATTCCGTTGTTTATCGTGCTCTTGATGAAAGCTTGCATATCGAGGTGGCAATAAAATGCATTGCACAGGCAAAAGAGCATGCCCAAAAGGAAGCAAGATGTATGGCAAAGCTGTCACACTCGGCAATTCCACATATCTATGATGCGTTTGAGGAGCAAGGAATAGCTTATATCGTAATGGAATATTTACAAGGAGTTTCGTTGATGGAGTATATACAGCAACGAGCAGTGATTTCACAGCAGCAATTATATCAATGGATTGCACAGGTAATTGATGTCATGGGGTATTTGCATCAACAAAGGCTGTTATATATTGATATGAAACCGCAAAATTTAATGCTTGGAAAAGATCATAGGCTGTATGTTTTGGACTTTGGTTCTGTAACGGCATTTCATGAGCCGGTGGAAAGTGCAACAAGAGGTTATGCCCCATTCGAGGTTATACAAGAAAAAAGAGGTGTTGTTCAAAGCGATGTTTATGCGTTTGGACGCTGCTTTTATGTGTTGTATCATGGATCGTTTCCTACAAAAGAAGCACAGACAAAAGATGGATTGGATCGCTTTTTATTGACTTGTTGCCAAGAGGATATTGCTTTGCGTTTCTCTGATTTTGCAGCTGTTGCGAAAGCCTTTTCCCTTTTGCAGCGAAATGCTCGGCGTATTTGTAAAAGTTTGCTATTTTTAGGTATAGCGGCAGTTGTATGTTTTTTGCTTGGTATATATTCTTTAAGCAAACTATCTGTTGCCAAGCAGCAGGCATATCTAGCTGCTATGCGAAAGGAAAGCTTTGAAGAAGCGCTTTTGTATCAGCCGTATGCATTAGAGCCATATAAAGGCTTGATGGAGCAAGGCTGTTTAAAAGCTTCTTGTTCCTTTGGCTTTCAGCAGGTGGAGGCTTTGGCATTGGAAAACAAAGCGTATCGACATAGTGATATTGCATTTTATTTAGCTTCCCAAGCACTGCTTTTAGAAAAGGAGGAAGGAGTATTCAAAGCTTATAACTATTTTCAATATGTTGAGGAACAAAGGAAAGATGAAAAAGAGGTGATACAGGCAATGAAAACGATTTTAGAAATGCTGCAAAAAGATGTGCATGGAAAGCCCTTGTTTCAGCAACTGCTGCAAGCGGAAAAGCATTGTGCGAAATTAAAGGATATTCAGCTTCGTTTTGCTTATCAAAAGCTATTGGTAAGTCTATATCAGCAGGAACGCAATCATAAAGAAGCACCATCGAAGGTACTTGCTCTATGTGCCATCATGCGTAAGGAACTGCAAGAATATGATGAACATTTGGCATGGAAGGAGCGAGAATTTCTTGATGAAAGCGAGGCTTTTGCATGGTATGAAATCGGATATCGCGAATATGAAAAAGGGAATTATGAAGAAATGAATAAGGCTTATGCAAAATCGGTTCACTTTATGAAACAGATATCGCGTGAGGACCGGTATCAGCGAATAAGTGATATGCTTTATAGCTGCTTTTACTATGGGGTAAGCGATGAGCATAAGGCTTCGCATGTATCGCTTTTACAAGAGGCATTGTATTATGCGCAAAAAATCGAGATTCCGGAAGAAAAAGCTTATTTTTTACGAAAAATTAAACAGGAGCAAGAATTTTGGCAGTAATTTTTTGGAAATATGCAGCTATCATCAGCTTCTTTTTAAGTGTGGTCTTTCTATTGATAATGCTTTATGTGCTGTATCGCTTTGTGGATATACATAGAAAAAAGAAAGTTACGTATACCGATGAGATTTGGAAGCAATCAAGTGAAAAAACAAAAACGATGTGAGGAGGAAAGAACGTGAAAATCAAGAGAGTGTTAGTTAGCCTGTTCTTGGCGATGGGGATATGCAGTTTTCTGTTTTCGAATATGTTAGCTGCTAAGCAAGAGGATAGTTTTGAGGTATTGCTTGATCAAGCACCTATACAGGAAAGCTATGAGCAGTTTCCGCAGGTTCATATCCAAGTCGATAGTGGTACGCAAGTAGAGGATTTGCGTATCCTACTTGTATGTGGAGAAGAGGAAAGTCTTTTGGAAGGACAATGGAAAACAAATGAGGAGGACAGCTGGTCATGGGATACGATGATTGTTAAGGAAGGCTCTTTTATGAGGCTGCAGATTTGGCGAGCGGATACCATGCTGTATGAGAGTGAAGCTTTTTCAATTCATTTGCCAACTCCTAAAGTACAGTTTTCGGTTGATGGGCAACCCTTAAGAGAAGAAATGCAGGTTTATGATCATGCGATAGAATTGCAGGTACATTTTCCTACACAAATGAATATTGAAAAAACAAATTTTTATCATCAAAATGAAAAAGTAGAGCTGTTGTGGAATGAGAATAAAGATCAGGCACGCATATCGCTTTCTAAGCAAGGTATGTATCGTTTGCAATATGAACTAGAGAGTAGTCAGGGGGTAACAGCAAAAGGTGAAATGTCTACAACGCTGCTGTTGGATTTTGATAAGCCACAGGTTCAAGTGTTTGCGAATGGAAAGGCACTGCATACTGCTGATCGTTTTGATCAAGAGGTCGTTTTGCGCTTTGAGGTCATGGAGCAAAACCTAGATGTTGAAAACAGCAAAATAATGATAAATGACCAACCGATTTCTGTTCAGTGGACAAAGGAAAAAGATAAATATGTTTCGGAAATCGCTTGGCAAGATGGAACCTATAAATTGTCCTATACGATTGTTGATTTGGCAAAGCATCAGGCAGCTGCCGATTATCATGATATTTTATTGGATACGCAAAAGCCAAAGGCACAATTAAAGGCTTTTAGTAAGCCGATCGATCAAAAGCTTCAGGTTGAAATTCAAATGGAAGATTGTAATCTAAATCGTGAAGAGAGCTATTTGATGATAGAGCGTAACGGGGTTTTGCGAAAGCTTTATCCGGATTGGCAGCAACGTGATAACAGATATTTTTATATGCTTGAAGCAGAGCAAGAGGGGGATTATCAAATTACGGCTTATGCACAAGATGAGTTAGCACATCAAAGCAGCGATACGCTTTCCTTACATGTAGATCGTACGCCTCCAAAGCTAATGCT
This sequence comes from Amedibacillus dolichus DSM 3991, assembly GCF_000154285.1. GTDB lineage: Bacteria > Bacillota_I > Bacilli_A > Erysipelotrichales > Erysipelotrichaceae > Amedibacillus > Amedibacillus dolichus. The sequence goes on from NZ_DS483476.1 coordinate 136,549, forward strand.
ATATTATCAAAATAAACCGCTTAAGCAAATATTGCGTAGCAATCATACCTTACATTTGCAGCCACATATTGAAGATGAGCACTTGCGATTCGCCCAGCTATACATACGTAAAAACAATCAAATACCGCAAAAGCTAGGCATGCAAACGATTGAATTAAAGGCTGAGAAAAATCAAAATAATGATTATGAGCTTATTTTATTTGCGGAAGATGAGGCAGGAAATTACAGTGAGCAGCATTTTGCGATTGCCATTCATACTGCAATGCCGGATATTGTGATTGTTAAAGATGCCTTTCAACAAGGTGCACTAAGTACATGGACACCGGAAATTTTGTATGAAGGAGAGAATTATCGAGTGATTCATGCAGCGTTGTATCGCAATCATAAGCGTGTGGATTATCATTGGCGAGAACCGATTTGTTTACCAGGAAGCTATCAGTTGGAGCTGGTTGTTGAGGATATGTTTCATAATCAGCGTCGATTACAAAAGCCATTTGCATTTACACTTGTATCAGCCGATGATCAGGTTGAATTAGCAATCGGAGATTCTTATACAATTCCATATATGGAGTTAAGTGATATGGTTGTGCGTGTTAATGGAGTCAGGGTATCAAATCCAAGAAGCTACCGATTACAGCCCAAAAAGGAAGGTACCTACCATATTGAAATAGAGGGAATCAATAAGGAGGGGAAAAAGGTACATAAACAGGTAGAGATTCAAGCTAAAAGCCAAGCAGCAAAGCAAGAAAAGTATCAAGGCGTTTGGTGGTGGAGTATATTGATTGTAGGAATGTTGCTTATATTGGGTGTAGGCTATGTCATTCGACGAAAGAATCGAAGTATTCTTCCTAGGGGCTGATGAGCTTTTTCATATCGTCCTTCCTGCATGCTGTGAGGGAAGCTATCCACTTTATGTCAAACAAGAAAAAATAGAAATACAAATTGTAGCACGTTCTGAAAAGTGGCATGTATTGATCTTTGATGGTTGGAAATGGAACATGAATGAGAGGTTTCTTTTGCAGGTAAATAACCTTTACGAACTGCACAAGGGAAATGTAAAAGCTGTCGTATGGGCAAAGTTTTATCGAGCGGGTACTCATTGCTTCCAATCCTATGCTTGTAAGAAGTCGCAAATTACGATTGGCAGGGCAGCGGATTGTGAAATCGTATATGGGCAGGACGTGATTTCACAATATCATGCTCGCTTGTATCATCAAAACGGTACGTGGTATATCGAGGATTTAAAAAGCACCAATAAAACCTATGTGAATGCAAAGCGTGTAGATAGGCAGGAGCTGGAAATACTGGATTGCATTCAAATTATGGAATTACGAATTGTAGTAACACCCAATGGACTGTGTATGAATGTTCCTTTTGGATTGGCTTTGGCAAAAGATGCTTGGAAAGCGATTGTAAAGTATGATTGGAAGCGGCAAGAACAGCCATTGTTGGAGATGATCTGGTTAACGCCTTCCATTCCACCGAAACAAATCGTTTCGATCGACCACCCGCCTCGAAGCAGGCAAATGCCGCAAACACCGGCCTTTCTTGTGCTTGCGCCATCTATGACAATGGGAATTTCTTCTTTATCAATGGGGTTGCTTTCGCTGTTACAGATACGTATGCAACAGGGAACTCTCTATCAGGTGTTACCTACGGTGTTGATGTCTGTTACGATGGCATTTTCTTCTATGATTTGGCCTTTGGTTTTACACTTTTATGAACAGCGTAAGCAAAAGCAACAGCTGCAACGAGTGGAAAAGGAATATCGGGGTTATCTGCAAATGATGAAACAACGAATACAAAAAGAAATGCAAACGTATCGACAGCAACGTGCACAGTATTTCGATGCCTGTTCACTTTGCGAAATGCTAATGAAAGGAAAGCGAATGCTTATTGATCATCAAAAGGAGGATTTGCTTCTAGGCTTTTATCAAGAGATTTATGATATACAGTTTGAAGAAGAAAAAATAGGCTTCGTGATGGATAAGGAGGAGCTTGAAAAGGAACGAGAAAAGTTGGTACAAGCGATCTATACGATGGAGGATATGCCGTTTGTATGGAGGCGAAAGCAATACCCGTATATCGTTGTAGAGGGTAAGCAGAGTAAGGTTTATTTATTGGGGCTGTTGATGCAATATGTGATCACGCATCAGGAACAGGAATTTGGGTTGATCGTTCACATGGATTATGAAGAAGCGAAACGCCTGCAGATTACAGGACTTGCTCATCTTTATAATCAAACCGAGGGAATTCGCTATTTGCTAAGTGAGCAGCATAAGCTGCCTCAGCTGGCAAGTGCATTAGAGAAAGATGATCGACAATTTCTCTATGTGAAATTGAAGGAAGAATTTCATGTGTTGGACCGCTATTTACTAACAAGTGAAAAAGTAAGCTGTCTTTCATTGTATCCTTCGAAATATGCTAAAACACGTCTTGTGGTACATGATGATGTTGGTATTTTTTATCATGGAAGGCAATGTGAGAAGTTTCGTTATCGCTGTGTAACAAGTAAGCAATGGCAGACTTGTATACCGCAATTTATTGCCAATCAGCATTGGTCATTTGCTTGGAAAAAGCAAACAGCATGTAGCTTTTTGGATATGTTTCAATGTGGGAATACGAATGCACTTCAGATATGGCAGCGTTGGCAAAAAAGTGATGCTTCCCTTAGCCTTGCTTGTACCATTGGTTATAATAGTCATCATCAGCCATTAGTTTTAGATGCCCATGAGAAAGGACATGGTCCGCATGGTCTTTTTGCCGGTATGACGGGATCGGGAAAAACGGAATGTTTGCTTACTTATATTTTAAGTATGTGTGTAGAATATTCACCACAGGCTGTCAATTTTTTGTTGATTGACTATAAGGGCGGTGTTATGGCGCAGACTTTGTCAAATCTTCCTCATGTTGTTGGTATTATTACAAATTTAGATGCCGCACTTTTGCAGCGCAGTTTATATGCGTTAAAGCATGAGCTTATCTATCGTCAGCAGCTTTTCATGAATGCCAGTAAGCAATTTCATATCGGAAATATGAATATCGACAGTTATAATCGGTTTGTAAAAGAGCATTCGGATATGGAAATCTTGTCGCATCTGTTTATTGTTGCCGATGAGTTTGCGGAAATGAAGCAACAACAGCCACAGTTTATGGAACAATTGAAACAGATGGCACGTATTGGCAGAAGCTTGGGTATTCATTTACTGTTGGCAACACAGAAGCCATACGGTGTTATTGATGAGCAAATATGGAGCAATGCGCGCTTTCATTTGTGCATGAAAGTACAAAGTGCGCAAGATAGTCAGGATATGTTGAAAAACAGCGATGCCTTGCATTTAAAGGAAACAGGCAGCTGTATTTTACAAGTAGGACATAATGAAATTTATGAGCATGGGCAAATTGCATGGGCACAGGCAGCGTATGAAAAGCATGAGGAATATATATATCCAAGGTTTCGTGAAATATGCTTGCTTGGCAGTGATGCAAGTATTGTTGAAACATGCTCATTGCAAAAACAGGAAACAGTTAAGAAAACACAAATGGAAGCCGTTATGGCACAAATAGCAAAGACTGCCAAGGAGCATCACTGCTTTGGCAAAGCATTATGGAAACAGCCATTATCTATTGATTTTTGTACCGATCATAAAATCGGGGCTATTGTGAGGATTGATGATGTTTTATTTCAACAGCAAGAAGATGGCTGTATTGAAGAAAAGGATTTTTGCCATACCCTTTTGTGTGGTGATGTTACAGCCTCTAAAACGATGTATCTTAATAGCTTTCTTTATGCTTTAATCAACTGCTATGCTGACGCTGCTATGGTTGTATATCTTTTTGATTTTGCGGATCACAAGCTTTTGGCATGGAAGGATAAGCGACTTGTTTGTGAAGTCTTTACAGAAGCAGATGATGAGCGCATTGCTATGTTTTTTCATCAGCTGAATAAACGTTTAGCGCAAAGAAGCGAACAAGATTTTTCTTATATTATTTTAGTTATTCATAATTTCGAATTGTTTTGTGAACGCTATCCTCAATATAGCGATGATTTTGTTCGCTATTTACGTGATGGACAACAGCTGAAGATAATTTGCTATATCAGTGTTCGCAGTGTAGAAAATGTAAGCTATCGCTACCTTCCTTTTTTTGCCCGTACGATTGCATTCTTTATGCAGGAGGAAAGAAGTCTATCACATCTTTTTGAACAAGAGGATATGCTTTATCCAAGTAAGCAGCTAGGAAATGGAATTATGCTGTATAAGGAACATCTTGTCCTGTTTCAAACGCTAGCGCTAGAGGCAGAGGATATTGCAAACTGTTTGCCACAAGCTCCTTGGCAGCAAAACTTTTGTTTACGTATGTTACCGGATAAGGTAGCGCATTGTGTATTAAGTGAGGGTATTTATTTAGGGAAGCTGATAGAAGATGTGGAAGATTTCTATCTTGATACAAGGGGAACGAAATACACGCTTATATGTGCTGCTAAGCAACTTCCAAGCGCTTTTAAGCAGCTCTTTATAAAGCAGCTGATGAAGCAAGATGCCATCATGGTAGAGAAGGAAAGTGAGCTTTTTGATGAGAAAAGCAAACTTTGTATATGGGATAAAGATATGTTTAGTAAAGAAAGCTTATATCAATATATTCTTCAAAAGAGCATGCAAGATTCGCATAGCCACTATATATTTTTTGAAATGAGTGAATCGCACTTGGCAGTACAGCCGTTTTGGCAGTTGGAGGACAAACGTATTTTATGGATTGGTGAGATGTTGGATAGGTATAGTTATGAAATGTGTTTAGAAGTCGGAGCTATTCGACTGAAGCATAATCAAGGAATGTATATGGAGGGAAGCAAATGGGAGATATTTCAAATTTGGGAGGTAGAAAACGATGTCTGATTGCGTACTTGTGGTGGTGCTCGTCCCTGCGGCGTCGCTTGCAATAGAAACTTTATTGCCCACACACATTCCCATTAAGGAGATACGAATTCCGCTATTTCGCTTATTACAAAAGCAGATGCAGAATATATGTATCTTAGATGTTGATTCTGTTTTGTATGCTAAGCGTTTGTGTTGTGTGTTAAGGGCAGAAAGCAGTTTATCGGAATATGGTATATGCAATGGAGATATCATTGCGATTTGGTAAAAGGAGAAAAGGATATGATCATTCAAGTAGAACCGCAAAAGCTAGAGCAGGGAGCGTTGCGTATCGAACAGCAAAGCAGCTTATATGAGAAAAGCTATCAACGCTTATTGCAAAATGTTGAAGCCATGCAAAAAGGGTGGCAAGGAAAGGACAATCAAGCATTTACCGCACAAATCGAAGGCTTTCGCAAGGATTTTATCCAAATGCATGATTTGATGTTGGAATATGCGGCTTTTCTAAGACTAGGTGCGAATTTATATCGTAAAACACAGGAAGAAAGAACGATGCAAGCGCGTCGTCTTGCAAATTAGGAGGAATTGAGCATGGAAGCATTATCCGTAACCATTGAGGATTTAACACAAACCGCCGGTGGTATTCGTCAGGAGAATCAAACATTACGCAAATGTTTAATGGAGATCCACGTATGTATGAATCAGCTGACAAATGAGTGGCAGAGTCCGGCAGCGACAACCATTCGCGAACGTTTTCAAAGTCTATTACCGATTTTTGATAATTACGAACAGATCATTGATAATTATGCGAAATTTTTAGATACTACGGCAGCAACTTATCAGGATATGGAACAAAAATTAAATCAGCATGCTGACTCTTTCCGCTGAAACCAAAGCGCTGCTTCAAAGTTATGAAGCGGATTTAAGGACATTGGATCAGCAGCTTTCGAAAGTGGAACAGCTGATCGCACAGGGAATGGAAAAAGAAGAACTCTCCTATATGAAATTACACATTCGTTACATGAAAGAGCATATTCAAAATCAAAGACGGTGTTGTTTATCCATGCTTTAGCACATGATTTGTGTGCAGACTGGAAAATTAGAAGCGGCTGCTGCAACCCTTAAGCAATGTAAACAAACATTACAACACATACAGTATTTGCAATGCTCACTACATCAAAAACTTCCGCTTGCCAAAAGCCTGCAAAGTGAATTGCATGAATTGATAAAGCAAGTTAATGAAAGTCTTTGCTATGTGCAGGATAGCATCAAGTCTTATATGGAAACTGAAAGACGATTAACAAAGCAGGCACAAAAGATAGAGCGCATGTCAAAAAAACCATATCAATTTATGAAAAGTGATGTGCGTGTGCATTCAACATTGGATCGTGATCGCAGTTTGGTTGATTTTATAAAAAACGGTGTATGTGTCGGTGTTTTTGGTGGTTTAGATGTAGTATCCTTTCGCAAGGAGGGACATAGCAAATATGTCGGAGGCGGCATAAAAGGAGCACTTGGAAGTGTAGATGCCAGCTTTGATGCGAAGGGAATGCTGTTTGACGGTAAACACTTTTCACCAAGTGCAAAGCTGGAAGCAAGCTTTAAAGCAGCGATTGGCAGTGTCGGTATGTTTGCTAATATCGGCAATTCATGGCTATCTGCTGCTGCCAAAGGAGATGTTTATGTTGGCAGTGTACGTGGGGAAGCCAAAGCCGTCATTCGCAAAGATGAGGTTACCTTAAAGGCTGATGTAGGAGCTAGTGCAATACGTGGTGAGGTGGAAGGAAGTATTCAACTTTTCGGTATCAAGATTACATTAACCGGTATCGGAGAGGTTGGATCCGTAGGCGCAAGTGCTGAATTTTCCAGTAAGAAAGGAGAGTTTACTTTTGGTACCAGTGCGTCATTGTTAGCAGGTTTAGGATTTAAGGTTCGCGTAAATTACTGATAAGGAGAAAGAAACGATGAGAGAAGAAAACATAAAAAAAATACTGCCGATTGGCAGCGTGGTTACATTGAAAGACGGTAATAAGAAGGTAATGATTACCGGACGTATTCAGGTTCATAAGGATACACAAAAGGTGTACGATTATTGTGCTTGTTATTATCCGGAAGGTATTTTAGATCCACATGAATTGTTTTTGTTTATGCATGAGGATATTGAGCAAGTGCATTTCATGGGTATGCAAGATGCCGATGAGCGAGGCTTTTGCCAGTTTATGGAAGAGCGATTGAAGGAATTGAACATGTTAAAGAGTGCATAAATATCGAGGACTGTCTGTGTTAGATAGTCCTCTTTCAAGCATAGCATTTAGCTTTCTTTTGCAAGAAATAAATGGATAAACTCTTCATAGGTCTTTGCCTTGCGTATCTTGGAAAACTTTTCGGCATCATTGATAATATCGGTGATGTATTCAAAAATTTCACGAAACATTTTGCGCTCCTGCTTCGATACCGATAAAAGAAAAATAACATGAATGGTTTGCTTTCCCCAAATGATTCCTTTTTCTTGAATATGCACATAAATGGTTGTTCTTAAGCAATTCATGTGAAGTGAATGGGGAAGGGCAAAGCCGCCAAATGCGGTAGAAGAAAGTGCTTCTCTTTCCATGACTTCTTGTGCATAACTTTCGTTCACACAATGCTTTTGCTGAAGCTTTGAACAAATATCTAAAATTGCTTCTTCACCGGTTGCATAACTGTTTTTATGGGAAAAAAACTCTTTTTTGAAGATTTTGCGTATATTTCTTTGCCGATGTTCCTCCATTTTTTGTGCCTTGATGCTCGTGATACTTTGGCGTATCTTGACAATATCGTTTTGTGTTAAAAATGGAGTGATACTAACAAGCTGTGTATCGTGATAGCTTTTATGAGAAATTGATGTTAATAATAAATCGGCAACAATACCGGAGGCATGGTATTCCTCCATGGTCGCAAAAACCTCTAAAATCAATAGTTCCTCTTGAAATTGTGCTTCTATTTTAGAGGTTAAGGAGGCTGTAAGATTATAGTATTCCGGCAATACCAATACTGCCGTAAGCTTAGATTGAATGAGCTTTTGCATTTCTAAAATGCCTCCGATATGAAAGGTAATATACGTAATTTCATCATCATTCAAATGAATGTGGTAGTGCTCCTGAATCTGATTTGCCATATAGACAGCCATTTCATAAATGAATGGACATTGTAGCTTAATACTGTTTTTAAGAGGATTGCTGTTTAATAAATTGTTGGTATTACGAATCAGCAGGTTATGCAAATGCACACAAAAACGGCTGATAAATTCTTCTGATTCTAAATCAATGCCAAACATTTGTTTGGTGTTTTGAATCATACCACGTACAAAATCAATTAGTTCTGCCCCGACAAAAGTGCTGATTTCAGTGCTATTCACGTGATTGGTATTAAAATGATTGCCACGACAAATGATCAGTAGGGTCAGTTCATAAATTTCCGTTGTTGAAAAGGTGATTTTGAAATGTTCTTCAAATGTTTTAGTTAGTTGAATGGCCATTTGATATTCAAGCGTATCCTTGGTAATTTCATCAGTTTCCGTTAAAGCTTCGTTGCAGCCGTTTTGGATACGATGAATCGCAATAGCAACATGACGGACAAAATTATTGAGAGAGAAATCGTTCGCAAAATAATGAAATTGTTCAAAGGTCTGCTTTACCGTATTTTTGATAAAAGAAAAATCGAGTTCAGGGAATAGCTCATCAATAAAAAAATCATCGCCGAAATGCTTTTGATACTCTTGGAAGATAAAGGAGTTCAGAATTTTACGCTTGTTTTTTTCAGTGCCGGAAATCCAAAGCATATCTTTTGCGACTTCTAGGGTACAGTGGAAGTCCATACAGATCGTGTTGATTTTTTGACAGTCAGAGCGAAAGGTTGATTCACTGATGTATAGCTCATCAATCAGTTCATAGGCAGAAAGCTTAGAACTATGCTTTTCAAATAATAGGCGAATGAGGATATAGTGAATACGTTCTTCCGGTGTCTGTGGAATATCGTGCTGCGTTAATAGTTGAGAGCGAAATTGTGCCAAGCAATCTTTATTAAGCTTATAGCCTTTCCGAGAGGCTTCGATTAAATTTTCTGCTTCTTCGTTAAGCTCGGCAATATACTTTTTTATAGTTCTTGTAGAAAGATTTAAGCGATGTGCGATTTCACTGCTGGTTATCCATGCATCGGTTTCTTCAAGGGTGGATAAGATACTTGTTGCAATTTCATTCATTTAGAATCACCTCTCATTATTCATAGATTAGTATGGCCTTTAGAAAAGAAAGAATGAAAATATTTAACTTAATTATAGCATATATCCAATATAAATTGTTTTATCCGCTTTCACCCTAACGGTGAAAACAGATAAACGGATTTAGCTTCACCTTAGCAGTGCACAGCAATAATTGTCGAAAATGCATGTTTATGAGATAGTAGGTGTGTAAAAAGTGCACCGAAAAAAACGAAGGGTGCAGAAAGGCGGAAAGTTTTATGAAACAATTAAAGGTTTTATTGGCTTGCGGTTCTGGAGCAAGCAGTGGTTTTATGGCTAGCAACATGCGAAAGGCGGCCGCAGAAAACAATGTAGATGCGGACATTCATGCAGTCAGCGATTCGGAAATACCAGAATACATTGACAAGGTTGATGTTATTATGTTAGGTCCTCATGTGAAGTATTTAGAAGAAGAGCTAAAGAAAAAAGCTGCTGTTTATGGTGTTCCGGTGGCATGTATTTCTCAACAGGCGTATGGAATCTTAGATGGAAAACGAGCATTATCGGAAACCATCAAGCTATACAAGGCTTCTAAGGCGGGTGAGCAGCAATGATGAATAAACTCATTGATTGGTTAAACAACGGTTTAACGCCAAGGGTAAATAAACTTAGCAAAAATGTCTGGATCCAATCCATTCAAAATGCGATTATGCTATCTTTACCGATGATTTTTGTCGGTTCCTTAATTTCGGTAATTTCCTTATTGAAAAATATTTGGCCATCAATGCCGGATTTGAATCCAATCAACCAATTCTCCTTTGGTTTGTTCTCAATCTTTGTAGCCTTTTTATTACCATATCAGATTATGGATAAAAAAGGATTATCAAAGAAAAAGGTATTAGCCGGTTTTAGTTCTATCTGTTTGTTCATGATGCTGATTCGTCCGGAATTTACAGATGCCGGTGCCGTATTCGATTTTAACCGTTTCGGTGCTGCCGGTATGCTAGTTGCATTATTTTCCGGTATGGTATCGGCAATCCTTATGAATCTATTTGCGAAGATTTCGTTGTTTGGAAAAAACAGTCCGATTCCGGATTTCGTTCAGCAGTGGTTTGACAATATGATTCCGATTTCCATTACTTTGTTTATCGGTTATATTTTGATTTATGTATTCAATTTTGACTTCTTTGCAATGGTTATTTGGATCTTCAGTCCGATTACAGATATTGCCCAAACATTACCGGGCTTTGTGTTGATTTGCTTCTTGCCGGTGCTTTTATACTCCTTTGGTATCAGCAGTTGGATTATTACACCGATTACCTTTACTATCTGCTTAGGTGCGATTGCGGCAAATACCGCAGCTGTTGAAGCAGGACTTCCGGCAACCAATATCACGACCTTTGAGGTTATTTACTGTGGTTGGGTATTTATCGGCGGACAGGGAGGTACTTTGCCGTTGGTGCTTATGATGTCGCGTTCTAAATCGCAGCGTTTAAAAGCAGTTGGAAAAGCAACACTAGTACCATCTATTTTCAATATCAACGAACCGGTTATCTTCGGTACACCGATTGCATGGAATTTTACATTGATTATTCCATTCCTATTGAATTCCCTGATTATTCCGATTATTGTTTATTTGGTGCTAAGTGCAGGTTGGGTTTCTATTCCGGATACCTTATTCAGCATTTATCAAATGCCATTACCAATTGCAACATGGCTAGTATGTCCGGAGGTACAGGGCTTGATTTTATTTGCGGTTGTGGTCGTAATCAATTCTTTGATTTGGTTCCCATTCTTTAAGGCTTATGAGCATCAATGTCTTGAGGAAGAAGCACAGCAGCAAGATGATTTTGATTTATCATTAGAATAAAGAAACGATTATGTGATTACGGAGGTAAAAATAATGGATAACGAAATGACAGGCGTAGCTATGCAAATGATTTTACATGCAGGAGATGCAAGACTGCATATTTCCGAGGCATTGAAGAATGTTAAGCAATTTGATTTTGAAGCTGCTGCTGAGAAAATGAAGCAAGCGGAAAAAGAACTTCAGCAGGCACATCAGTTTCAAACCAATGTGATTCAAGAGGAAGCCGGTGGCGTTAAGCATGAGCTGCACATCTTATTCATTCATGCACAGGACACTTTGATGACGATTAAAAGCGAGTATGAGCTTGCTCGCCAACTGATTGATATTGCTCAAGCATTCGATCAGCGTTTAAAGAAGGTGGAGGAAAACTAGTATGAAGCAGGTAAGAAAAGGTTTTCCAAAGGACTTTTTATGGGGGGGCGCAGTAGCGGCTAACCAGTGTGAAGGAGCATGGAAGGAGGCCGGTAAGGGTATGAGTACAGCAGATATTCACCCTTATCTGCCAAACTTAAATCGTAAAGAGCTTGACTTTAATCATTTGGATAGTGAAACTTTCTATCGTTTTAAAGACAATGAAGAATACTATTACCCTAATCATAAGGGAGTAGAGTTTTATCATCGCTACAAGGAATATTTTGCTCTGCTTCATGAAATGGGATTTACATGCTTCCGTATGTCAATTGCTTGGACACGAATTTTTCCCAACGGAGATGAAAAGGAACCGAATGTTGAAGGCTTAAAGCATTATCATGAAGTATTCCAAGAGCTAAAAAAATATGGCATCGAGCCGATCGTAACGATGAGTCATTATGAAATGCCACTGCATTTAGTAGAAAAATACAACGGTTGGAGCAGTCGGGAATTGGTTGATTTATTTGTGAAATATTGCGAAGTGCTGTTAAAGGAATATAAAGATGATGTTACATATTGGATCGTTATCAATCAAATCAATTTGATTCAATATGAATGCTTTGGATCGCTTGGTATTTTAAAGGATAAAACAGAAAACTATCTGCAAGCACAGTATCAAGGGATTCACCATCAATTTGTTGCTTCTGCCAAGGTCGTAGAATTGGCACGTACCATCAATCCGAACTTTAAGATGGGAACGATGCTTGCGGACTGTATCATCAATCCGTTTACCTGCCACCCAAAAGATGTAGAGCTGGCAATGCGCAGAAATCGTATGCAGTATTTCTTTGGTGATGTGCAGATTCTAGGAGAATATCCGCAATTTGCAATTCAGTATTTTAATGAAAATAACATTCATTTAGATATTCAAGCAACGGATTTAGAACTGATCAAGAAGCATACGGTTGATTTCCTATGTGTTAGCTATTATTATTCAAGATGTGTTTCCCATGAGAAAAACGGTATGGACGCCGCAGATACGGTAGATAATCCATATTTGAAAGCAAATGAATGGGGTTGGGCAATCAATCCACAAGGCTTATATTGTACGATGTCGCAGTATTGGGATCGTTATCATATTCCGATGATGATTGGAGAAAACGGATTCGGGTATGTCGATGTGCTCGAAGAAGATCATAGCGTTCATGATGATTATCGCATTGATTATCTAGGTAAGCATATTCGAGCACTTCAAATGGCGATTGAAGATGGTGCGGATATTTTCGCATATTGCTCATGGGCGCCATTTGATATTATCAGTGCAGGAACGGCCGAGATTTCCAAACGCTATGGTTATATTTATGTCGATTATGATGATTATGGAAAGGGAAGTGGAGCACTTTATAAGAAGGATAGCTTTTATTGGTACAAGAAGGTTATCGAAACAAATGGTGAAAGTCTATCCGATGTAGTCTTATAAAAGCGAAAAAGAATGGTTGGTAAGACTTGCTTACTTCACCATTCTTTTTAAAGCTCAAAACTAAATTGTTCTTATTCAACTAGAATAACTTTACTGACCCCTGCCACTTCATCAAGTAAAATAGCTTCGATTCCACCGGAGATGGTTTCATCAACCGATGCACAGCCGATGCAGGCACCAAGTAAGCGAACAGCTACAATGCCGTTGTCAAAGGATACGAATTCGACATCACCGCCATCTCTTTGGATATAGGGACGAATCTTATTGATTACATGTTTAATTTCTTCGATTTTAGTTTCCATAAATGTTATGCTCCTTAAAATAATAAAAAGATTTCATACAGTATGACTGCTACCAAAGCGCCTAGGATCATACCGCCGATAACTTCGACAAACTTATGTCCAAGTACGCTTTTGATTTTTTCCTGATAGATGGGATCGGAAAACTTTAATCCCTTCATGGCTTCTAAATCGCTGATTAGCTGTTTTGTAAGCTGGATATTTTTTCCGGCATAATAGCGGACATTGATGGCATCGTAAATAACGATAAAGCTGAATACGCAGGTAATAGCGAAAAAGGTTGAATCAAAGCCTTCGCTAATTCCGATCGCAATGGTCAAGCCGGTAACGGTAGAGCTATGCGAGCTGGGAAATCCACCGCAGGCGATGCATTGATGGATATCAAATTTCTGTGTACGCATATAGAGTACAAAGGGCTTTAGTACCTGTGCTACAAAGTTCGATAGCAGCGCAGCTACTAAGGGATAAAAAGAGTCCATATATTTTCACCTCAAACATCAAAATTTGTTTTTCTCTTTCTGTACGTATTATTATAGCACAAATTTATGGAAGATATGCTATAATAAAATCGATTAAGCGAGGTGAGCAGATGCGTTATATGGTTGGTGAAGTCGTAGAGGGTGTCATCACCGGGATTCAGCCGTACGGAGCCTTTGTTTATTTGGACAGCAAGCATAATGGATTGATTCATATTTCGGAAATTAGTGAACGTTTCGTAAGAGATGTGCATACGTATGTGAAAATCAATGAACGTGTAAAGGTAAAAATATTGGATATTGATGAAGATGGCATTCACTTTAAGCTTTCGCTAAAGGCCGTAGAGGCAAATAAAGCTCGTTCTTTGCGAAAACGTAAGATGATTCAAGAGCTTCCGGAAATGAAAAAGGGGTTTTCTTCGCTTGCGGCAAAGCTGGATACTTGGATCAAAGAAGCGATAGAATGAAAAGGAGATATGAATTATGATTAAATTTGATGCTTCTCATGCTTTTTTGAAAGAAGACATTTTGTCTTATCAAGACGTTGTAAATCAATGTCATGAAATGCTTCATCATAAAACCGGTCGAGGAAACGACTATGTCGGCTGGGTTGATTGGGCAAATACTTACGATAGAGAGGAATTTGCTCGCTTGAAGGCAAAGGCAAGTGAGCTTCGTAAGATTTGCGATGTACTTGTGGTATGTGGTATTGGCGGCTCTTACTTAGGGGCAAGAGCGGCAATCGAAATGATCAACGGTTTATATGGAAAAAATAAACCGGAAATCATCTTTTTCGGAAATACTTTTTCCTCAACCTATATTGCGCAGGTGATGGAATATATCAAGGATAAGGAGGTAGCGGTCAATGTTATTTCCAAATCCGGTACGACTACGGAAACGGCTTTGGCTTTCCGTTTGTTGAAGCAGTTTATGGAAGAAAAGTATGGTAAGCAGGAAGCGGCAAAGCGTATTGTCGCAACTACCGATAAGGCGAGAGGAACCTTAAAAACGATCGCGCTTCAGGAAGGTTATGAAACCTTTGTGATTCCCGATGATATCGGAGGACGCTATTCGGTTATTACACCGGTTGGCTTATTTCCGATGGCTGTTGCCGGTATTGATGTCGATGCCTTGATGCGTGGCTTGAAGAAAGCCAGTGATGATTTACAAAACCCTGATTTGCATTATAATCCGGCTTATCAGTATGCGGTCGCAAGAAGAATTTTAGAAAAGCAAGGCAAAGATGTTGAAATGTTAGTAACCTATGAAATGCAGATGACGATGGTTGCGGAATGGTGGAAGCAGCTGTTTGGGGAAAGTGAAGGTAAGGAAGGCAAAGGGAACCTTCCGACAAGTGGAACCTTTTCAACCGATCTGCATTCGTTAGGACAATTTGTGCAGGAAGGTAAGAAGCTGCTTTATGAAACCTTGCTGTTGGTAGATAAGCCGACATTGGACGTAACTTTCCCAAGTGATGAACATAATTTGGACGGTATGAATTATCTAGCCGGAAAATCAGTTGATTGGGTAAATAAGATGGCTTGTCAGGGGACTTTGGAAGCACATGAAGTTACGGGACAGGTTCCTAATTTGATTATCACCATGGAGGACATGAGTGCGGAAAGTTTTGGATACATGTGCTATTTCTTCTTCAAGGCTTGTGGAATTACCTGTTATATGTTGGATATCAATCCATTTGATCAACCGGGTGTTGAAGTGTATAAGAAAAACATGTTTCGCTTGCTTGGTAAGAACTAACAATCATAAATATAGTATAAAAGTGTCGATTATAGACACTTTTTATTATACTTATATGTATTAGAAATAGTATGCGATCAGTTGCAAATCATCATTGTATTTTTTTCGATTGCTTTTTTAGTTGCTCAGGATTTTAGTTTTTAAAATATCAAAATTTGTAAAAAAAGAAGCAAGGATATTGTTAATTACAGCGCTTTCATGATATACTATGTCGCAGTAGGAAAACGGTTTCAATGAAAGGATTGAGGTGTGGAACGTAGGAAAAGATAAAACACAGATAAGAAGAAGTATTTAAATGCTAAAGATTCATACACAAGGAAAATGAGGAGGAAACGTATGAAAAACAAATGGGCAAAAATTATACTGTCGGTAGCGATGCTAATTACAACGATATTTCCTAATGTTGTTTCTGTAAAAGCCACTACATCGGAAGAATATGAAATTTATCCGACAGTACAGAAATTGGATTATAAAGAAGGAAACTTTATTATCCAAAATAGTGTAAATGTAGTTTTTGAGGAAGGTATTGATACCTATACGCAGCAAAAACTTACCGATGTATTGAAAAACAAAGGAATCCAGATGAATGTAGGTAGCGAAAAAACAGATGCTACAACAAATATTCTTGTAGGAATTAAGGATTCAGGAAAATACGTGGATACCTATGCAAAAAACAATGTTGCATTTGATGCCAGTACTTTTGAGGGCACATTTGATCCTTATGTATTGGATATTCAAGATGGTGTTATCACAATTTTAGGTGAATCTTCTGATGGTGCTTATTACGGTATCGTATCCTTGATGCATATTTTGAATCAAATTGATGGAAAACGTGTACGTAATTTAACAATCAACGATTATGCCGATACGCAGACTCGTGGTTTTATCGAAGGATATTATGGTATTCCTTGGAGCAATGAGGATCGTATGGCGTTGATGGAATTCGGTGGTAATTTCAAAATGACATCGTATATTTTTGCACCGAAAGATGATCCTTATCATAAAAACTTGTGGAGAGAGGAATATCCGCAAGCGGAATTGAACGAAATCAAAAAAATGGTTGAAGTGGGATTGGCTTCTAAATGTCGCTTTGTATGGACAGCTCACCCGTTTATGGGAGGCTTTGATGCCAATCGAGTTGATGAAGAAATCGCAGCCTTATTAAACAAATTTGAACAGCTGTATGCTGCCGGAGTACGTCAATTCGGTGTGCTTGGCGATGATGTCGGTAATTTGGATCGCAATGTTGTGATTAAAATGATGAATGCTGTCAGCGAGTGGGGAGAAGCAAAAGGAGATGTTTATGATCCTGTATTCTGTCCTGCCGGATATAATCATAGCTGGCAAGGGGATTATAGTGAATTAAATGCGTATGATGAAGGCTTCCCGCAAAATGTGCAAATATTTTGGACGGGAGAAGCTGTTTGTCAGCCGGTAGAACAAAAAACCTTAGATCATTTCCGTAAACATAATCTTCCATCAGGTAAGCAATCCCGTCGTGCACCGCTGTTTTGGTTGAATTGGCCGGTAAATGACATTAACATGAATAGATTGCTGATGGGAAAGGGCAGCTTATTACATAACAATGTAAAACCAAAGGATTTGTCCGGAGTCGTTACCAATCCGATGCAAGATGCACATGCTTCCAAGGTAGCCTTGTTTGCAGTTGCTGATTTTGCATGGAATGTTTCTGCTTTTGATGCCGATAAGAGTTGGAAGGATAGCTTCAAGTATATTGATGAAGATGCTTATGAAGAACTTTATACACTTGCCAAACACATGTCTGATCCAAGTCCGAACGGACATGGGTTAGTATTGGAAGAAAGTGAAGAACTTGCTCCACTGTTAGATGATTTCCTAGATAAATTTAATAATGGAGGATTGCAGCAGACGGATTATGAGCGTTTATTAAATGAATTTACTGTTATCAAACAAGCCTGTGCAGATTTCCATAAGAAATCAAAGAATGAAGATTTAAAAGAGGAATTATTGCCGTTTACCAATGCTTTATCGGATCAAATGGACGCAGCTATATATTTAATCCAAACGCAAATGGCATTAGATGCTAACAATTCATTCGATGTTTGGAGCAATTATTCACAGGCGACTGCCAAAATTGCATCTTCTCAAACATACCAAAGACCGGTATTAGATGGCAATAAGGTAGCAATGCCGGGCTCTAAAAGAATTACACCTTTCATTACCAAGCTAAATGAATTATTAGCACCGAAGGTAAATTCTGTGATTGATGATACAAAAATAGTAACCTCTTTGATTACAAATCGTACGGATACACCAAACAATGCCTTGGAAAACTTGACAGATAATAATGAAAAGAGCGAAGTTATTTGGTCAAATCCAAATTCTGTGGAAGATGGTACGTATATTGGGTTATCCTATAATAAGCCTATTCATGTGAGTGATATTACGTTTAAAATGGGACAATCCGGAAATGCCAGCGATACATTCCAAAGTGCAAAAATTCAGTACAGTGAAGATGGGAAAACATGGAAGGACATTGAAGGCAGTGCATATACGGATCGAAGAGCAGTTGTTAGCGTAGAAGGTTTAGATCTTCAGGTTAAAGGAATTCGTTTGATTTCTACACAGAAACAAACGAATATGTGGTTGGGTTGCAAAGATATTATTGTAAATAAGAAAGATCAGCCTTCCGATCAAGATCAAATATTAACGGGAAAAGGTATTTATAATACTGAAAATATGACAATTCGTAATGGTCAGATTTCTCAATTAACCGATGGAAATACAAGTGAATATGTAGGGTTTGCGAAAGCACCATACGAAGGAAATGATAAGGATACTACATTGGAAGGTGCATGGGTAGGAATTGAGTTTGATCAGCCAACGAAAGTGAACCATATCGTTATTGAGCAGGCAACACCAGATGCTTCCAACGATCGTATTGATATAGCTACTTTAGAATATAGTGAAGATGGTACGGAATGGAAAACCATTCGTGAGCTTTCGAATTTAGGAGCGAAAGTAGAAGTATCCTTCGGTACGGTAACAGCGAAAAAGATTCGCCTTGTGAACAAACAAGCGAAGAATATTTGGTGGCGCGTCAGAGAAATTACCGCAAGCTTAAAAGCAAACGCTATTTCGCCAAGCGTATTTGTTTCAGATCGTTTCCAAATTTACGGCTCTAATGTAAAAGAGAATATGTTAGATGGCAATGAAGGAACTTTTGCTTGGTTTAGCTATTCCGGTGATACAGCACAGGTAGATGATTATGTAGGTTTGGATCTTGGAAAAGAAGTGTATTTGCATACTGTTTATTTCAGTATGGGAAGTGATTTCTGGGATACCTATGATTTGGAATATTCATTGGACGGACAAACATATAAGAAAATTCAAACTTTGAACGGTCAAAAGAACAATCTTGATTTGACAAAGCAGAATATTAAAGCACGCTATGTTCGCATGGTAAATAAAAAGACCAAAAAAGCATGGTTGAAGGTTAATGAATTTCAGGTAACGGGAGCAACCGAGATGTATCGCGGATTGGAAAATTTATTTACAAACTTGAATGTAGATATGCTAACACAAGTATTTGTGAATGCCGAAAATGATAAAACGGAATTAAAAGGTGTAAAAGATGTAATCTTAAAGCCAAATGATTATATCGGAGTTAAACTAAGTCGTATTAAGGATATTACAAATATTGATGTTTCCGCTGTTGACGGTTTAAAAATTCAAAGCTCTAAAAATGCCATTGTTTGGAACGATGTTTCCGCTAAGACTGATTTAGATGATGCGCGTTATGTTCGAGCAATCAATACCTCTGATCGTGATATAACATGCACATTTGATAAATTTATCGTATCCTCACATGAAATAGAACCGATTTCGGTAGTAAGCACCAATTTTAAAGATGAAGCTTCACATTTGAATGCCTTTGATAAAGATCGTACGACAGAAGCTGTATGGCAGGGAAGTCAAGTGAAAGGAAGCTATATTACTTATGATTTGGGACAGGAAATTGATTTACAATCCTTAAAGCTTGTATTACATGATGGAACGACGGATTTCCCTCGTCATGCGAAAGTATCCGTATCGACAGAT
The DNA here is from genome assembly GCF_000154285.1 of Amedibacillus dolichus DSM 3991. Taxonomy (GTDB): domain Bacteria; phylum Bacillota_I; class Bacilli_A; order Erysipelotrichales; family Erysipelotrichaceae; genus Amedibacillus; species Amedibacillus dolichus. Next base: position 155,956 of record NZ_DS483476.1, read on the forward strand.
GGTAAAGCATGGAAGGGTATCATGATGATCGGAAATCAAGAAGCCGATAATAAGGGAGAAGCTGAAAACACAGACAGTATTACGGATTTATTCCCAAATCATGAAATCTCTTATAATACGCTGGAAGCCAAAGACTTAAATACAAAGGCGCGTTATATTAAGTTTGAAATAACAAGAAATAAAGCCGGTGCGGATAAATGGGTGAGAATTCGAGAAATCGAATTGAATGGCGGTAATATGTACTTGCCATCTAGCAATGATCCGACCATTCTCAGCGACAGCAAGGAATTGATTGAAAGCAATCATAACACGATGCTGCAAATGATTGATGGCAATGTTTCCACAACCTTCCAACCTACATCTAAAAAAGCAGGTTCTTTCACCTACTATTTATCAGAAAATACAGATGTTACGAAAGTTTCTATTTTGCAAAGTCCTTCTACATTATCGAATGCCGAAGTCATTGTTGAGGTTGAGAAAGATGGTAAAGTAGAAAAGGTATCCGTAGGACGTTTAATGAGCAGCCTAAATGAATTCGATGTATCGGCATTTGATCATTTATTGTCTGTTACGGTAAAATGGAATGAGAATATGCCACCGGTTATTCATGAAATCATCACAGCGAAGTCTGTTATGACAAAGGTAGATAAGACTGCGTTAATTGCAACGTTGGAAAATGCACAAAAGATAGAACTTGATAATCTTACACCGGCAAGCGTGCAGGCATTAAATGATGCGATTGCTTTAGGTAAGGAAATCAAGGACAATATCTATGCCACACAAACAATGGTAGATTCTGCTGTTGCGCAATTAAAGGCAGCAATGGAACATAAGGTCGTAAAACCGGATCTGAATGCTTATGCAGCAAAACTAGAGGAGATCATCAAAGACGTTTTACCACAAGAAAATTATTTGTATAGAACATGGCGAGTTTATGAAGAACGTTTAGCAAATGCACAGGCAGCGAAAAGTGATGAAAATATTTCACAAGCCGAATTAGATGCTTTGTTGGAAAAACTGGAAAACGGTGTTGTACAGTTGGAATATGAAATTAACAGTATCGAAGAGCTGCAAGTTTTATATGAAAAGTTAAGTAAATTACATGCAGATGACTACACTGTTTATACTTTCGAACAATTGAAGAGTCTTTTATCTGATGCTAAAGCATTGATTGAAAAAGATGCATTAGATCGCCAATTGCCTTCAGTTGTGAAAGCAATGACAGAGAAGCTATCTTCTTACAGTAAGAATACATTGTTGTCAAAGGCAGAAGTAAAGAAATTGGAAGATGCGATTCTTGCGGCAGAAAAAATAGATCTAGGTGCTTATACTCCTGCAACGGCACAAATTCTTCGTGATGCGATTTCTAAGGCAAAGGAAATTGCAGCAAATACCAAGGCAGTAAAACAAGATGTTGTAAGTGCAATGGAAAATTTACAAAAAGCAATCGAACAGTTATTGCCATTGGAAGAATTGGAAGGCGTACGTGCAGAAATCGATCGTTTGAAGAATTTAGCACAAGAAGATTATACAGAGGCTTCTTATCAAGCTATGCAAAAGGAAATCAATCGAGTAGAAGAAGCATTACGAAACAATGGTACAGATTATGATGCGTATTTAAAGGCATTGCGAGAGGCAGAAAAGAACTTAGTAAGCATTGTAGAATTGCGTAACGTCATTCAAACAACGGAAGCGATGGATATGCAAATGTATGCTCAAGATAGCATTGATGCGTTACATGCTCTGTTGAAAGAAGCAAAAGAGCTTTATGTAGATGGCAGTGAAAAAGCAATTGCTGAGATGATAAAGACTATTTCTGAAGAAGTAAACCGTATGTATTTGAATGCCGACTACGTTCAAGCACAGATAAAAGATTTTGCTGTATTGTTAAATGGAAACTATACTGAAAACAGTAAAAAGGAAATGCAGAAGCTGTTGGAAGAAATTGAAAGTAAGCAGGATCAAATGACAATGGATTTGTTGCAGTCTTATGTAGAGAAGCTGGAAAAAGCGAAAGCGATGCTGGTGGATACAACGGAATTGTTGCATGCATTAGAGGAAGCAAAAAACATTGACAGTGAACTATACACAGCTTCTTCCTTTGAAAAATATACAGCTATTATAAACGATATCGAGAAGCTGTTAATTAATGGCAGTGTTACCGAAATTCAAGATGCTTTGCAGGATTTAAGGGCTGCGAAAGAAGTGTTGGTAGAACAAGCAAGTGTGGATAAGCTACAAGCTCTTATTGACAAATATTCAAATATGGATTTAAACGCTTATACAGAGGATAGCAGAAATGCATTGTTAGCGGAATTAGAAATCGGTCGATTTATGATTTTAGAAGGCAATGCAAGCGAAAATGATATTGCATCACAGATTAAAAGAATCGAAGCTGCTGCCAGTGGATTGGTTAAAAAGGCGAATCCTAATGAGCAGGAAAAAGATGAAGTGGGGAACGTTCATACAGGTGATACTACTGCCATGAACGGTTGGATTGTTTTGATGATGGTATCTATGATTGCCGGCTGTATAGTATATATCAGAAAGAAACGCTATGCGACGAAATAATCGTAATAGCTTCTTTGATAAATGAAAAAGCATAGAAATATGCAATTATGAGGTAATCAAATAAGCGACTGTGCACTTTACAGTCGCTTTTTCAATGTTTTGATAGAAAAGTATAGCGTTTTCATGTATAATATAAAATATGAAATGTAAACGATTGCAAAGAGGAGGAATGTTTCATGTCTAAGAAATATGTTTATCTTTTTTCAGAAGGTAATGAGACCATGCGTGAGCTTCTTGGTGGAAAAGGAGCAAATCTTGCGGAGATGATGACGCTTGGAATGCCTGTACCTTATGGCTTTACGGTAACAACCGAGGTCTGTAACCAATATTATGCGGACGAAGAAAAAATTAACGATGAAATTCGTAAGCAGATCTTTGAATATTTGATGAAATTGGAGGAACTATCAAATAAACAATTCGGAGATCCGAAAAATCCATTACTTGTTTCCGTACGCTCCGGAGCACGTGCATCTATGCCCGGTATGATGGATACTATTTTAAATTTGGGAATGAATGATGAAGTGGTTGAGGGAGTCGCTGCTCTTACGGATAATCCACGCTTTGCTTATGATTCTTATCGCCGCTTTATTCAGATGTTCGCAGATGTTGTTATGGGATTAAATAAAGCAAAATTTGAAGAAATCATAGACGAAATTAAAGAAAAGAAAAAAATTAAAGAGGACTTGGATTTAGATGCCGAGGATATGAAGGAGCTTGTAAAACGTTTTAAGGCATTTTATCAGGATTGTTTGCATGAAGATTTTCCACAAGATCCAAGAGAACAGCTCTATCGGGCAATTGAGGCAGTATTCCGCTCATGGAATAATCAGCGTGCAATCTTCTATCGCAAAATGAATGATATTCCAAGCGATTGGGGAACAGCTGTAAATGTGCAGATGATGGTTTTCGGTAATATGGGGAATGATTGCGGTACCGGTGTTGCCTTTACGCGTAATCCAAGCACCGGAGAAAATAAGCTGTATGGTGAATTTTTAATGAATGCACAGGGAGAAGATGTCGTTGCCGGTATTCGTACACCACAAAAGATCGATCAGTTAAAAGAGGTTGCTCCAGAGGCATATGAACGATTTGTGGAAATTTGTTCGATTTTGGAAAAGCATTACAAAAATATGCAGGATATGGAATTTACGATTGAAAAAGGTAAATTGTTTATGCTTCAAACACGCAATGGTAAACGTACGGCTGCTTCGGCATTAAAGATTGCATGTGATATGGTAGATGAAGGCATGATTACGAAGGAAGAAGCATTGATGATGGTAGAGCCTAAGCAACTAGATTCTTTGCTGCACCCACGCTTTGATGACGAGGACTTAAAAAGTGCTAAGCCAATTGCTTCTGCATTGCCGGCATCTCCAGGTGCTGCTTGCGGACATATTGTTTTCTCTGCTGAAGAAGCAATTGCTGAAACAGCAGTTGGAAATAAGGTTATTTTGGTACGCTTAGAAACCTCACCGGAAGATATTGAAGGAATGCATGTTTCCGAGGGCATCTTAACGGTACGTGGCGGTATGACCAGTCATGCGGCGGTCGTTGCCAGAGGAATGGGTGCTTGCTGTGTATCCGGTTGTGGAGAAATTAAGATCAACGAAGAAGAAAAATACTTTGAGGTAGGCGGACAACGCTATAATAAGGGAGATTATATTTCTTTAGATGGTTCAACGGGAAATGTGTATGGACGTCAGATTAAGACCGTTCCGGCAGAGATCAGCGGAGATTTTGAACGCTTCATGACATGGGCTGATGAGGTACGTGTATTAAAGGTGCGTACCAATGCGGACACTCCGAAAGACGCACAACAGGCAGTGAAATTCGGAGCGGAAGGTATTGGTTTGGTTCGTACGGAGCACATGTTCTTTGAAGGAGATCGCATTAAAGCAGTACGTGAAATGATTGTTTCGAAAACTGAAGGACAGCGTCGTAAGGCATTAGCCAAACTGCTTCCTATGCAGCGAAGTGATTTCGAAGGCATTTATGAAGCAATGGAGGGACGTCCGGTAACGATTCGTTATTTAGATCCGCCTTTGCATGAGTTTTTACCAACTAGCTCTTACGATATTACACAGCTGGCAAAGGATATGAAAATTGATTTGAATGAGCTGCGTGCTGTGATTACCAGCCTTCATGAATTCAATCCGATGATGGGACATCGTGGTTGTCGATTGGCTATTTCCTATCCGGAAATTGCGGAAATGCAGACAACTGCCGTCATGGAAGCTGCAATCAATGTCATGCGTAAGCATTCGGATTGGACAATGGAACCGGAAATTATGATCCCGCTTGTTGGTGATAAAGCAGAGCTGAAATATGTTAAAAATGTGGTTGTGCGTACCGCAGATGAAATCTTGGCACGTGAAAAGGTAGATATGAAGTATCATGTCGGTACGATGATTGAAATCCCACGAGCTGCCCTATTGGCAGATGAAATTGCTAAGGAAGCGGAATTCTTTAGCTTCGGTACAAATGATTTGACACAAATGACATTTGGTTTTTCACGTGATGATGCCGGAGGCTTTTTGAATGATTATTATGAAAAGAAAATCTTTGAACAGGATCCTTTCGCAAGAATCGATCAGAAGGGTGTCGGTAAATTGATTCAGTTGGCAGCTGAGGGAGGACGCAGTACACGTCCTGATATTAAACTGGGTATTTGCGGTGAGCATGGTGGTGATCCTAGCTCCATTGAATTCTGTCATCGTATGGGATTGACGTATGTTTCTTGCAGTCCGTTCCGTGTTCCGATTGCTCGTTTAGCGGCAGCACAGGCTGCTATCAAAAATAGATAGAAATTCTCTAACCCTTGATTTAAATTAATTATGAACAAGCTATTGCTTTTAGAAGAACAAATAGTTGTTATGTTCGTAAAAATCAATGGAAAGATACTATCGTTAGGCGTTTGAAGAATCTTGATTTGGTAAGCGTATCATTAAACAGTGGTACGCTTATTCTTATCTAAAAGTAAATATTATGAATACATAGAGTGTTTGCTTATCTAATTAAGATCTGTGGACGCTCTAATTTTTTGTTATTTGAAAAGGAAAAATTCGTATGAGCATGTATTTTAAAGAAAAAGAAACTGCATAAGAGGACAGGATTGCTTAATGGGGATCTTACTCGAAATTGGGTAAATGATGAAATGGCAGCACAAGAAATTGTACTGTTTTAATTTAATGAAATCATTATTTATCTAAAATCAACTGTACATGAGGATAAGTGTCCTGTTTGTGAAAGTAAAGTTACTGAACTCCGTAATACTTATCATAGAAAAATCCAATCAATCCCTATAAGAAATAAAACCACATATCTTGATATTATTGCTTATAAATATGACTGCACTAATAAACATTGTGAAAGAAAGATAATCATGCAGGATTTACCTTTTGCATTGGCTTCACAAAGAAAAACCGACGATTTGAACTAAACAGTAAGATTGATACTCTAATTACTGTTAATAATGAACAGAGGTACTCAAAATACTATTAAATTTATTAACACCGGTAATTGTGAACCAGAATAAAGTAGATTCGACGCAGTGCTATTTTATAAGACAAAAAGCAGTCAATCTTAAAGATAAACTGCTTGATTGAAGAAAAATATATTCTCTATTATTGATAAATCCGAATACGAAAAACGTACTTCATCGCTTTACATGGATAAGTTATCCAAAAGTGTTGCTAGATTTTGTTTATGCCAAGAAGCCCCAACCATCGTTTTGTTTACTTTGAATGTCAGAACTCCTTTGGAAGTAACGATTTCCAATTCATAAGACATTAGCTTTTTATGAAATTGTACACTGCTTATTTCTTCCTTGGGCAAAAATAGGAGTGCATTTTCCTCTGGTTTTCCGGTAGTATTATTTAAACCGATAACGGATAAGCCATTGTCATTAAAATGCAATGCAAAATATTGCATAGAAAAGGCAGTGGCAATCGCTCCGAGAGCATAGGTGAACTTATTGGGATAGATAACACCGATGATAGATGTATGCTCCTTATATGAGATATTTTTTGCATAAAGGTATTGTTGAATATCCTGTTCTTTTAGCATGGTTCTTACCCTCCTGATATCCGAATATATTTTATCAATTTCTAGTACCATTTTATCATTTGAAGGTTGAGAAAACAATATGTTTTTATAAAGCACGCTCCATTGAAACCGGTGATGACAGCTCTTGCAGATGTTTGAATAGAGGGTATCTCTTTTCAATATTTTACATATACTGTAACATGAGAAAAATAAAGATCAAGCGATTGAAAAAGCTTCGCCTGCTGTTGATTCTTTTGATAGCGATAGCATCTATTTATTTGGGTGCACAATATGTTTATCATTATGTGGAGCCGCAGCTACAAGCAGTTGCCAAGCAGAAGGTCAGCTTTGCCATCAATAATATTGTAAAAGAGGTATTAGCGGATATGGAGTATCGACAAGAGGATCTAATAGAAGTAAAGCATGTAGGGGAGCAGTTTGTAGATGTGGAATATGATTCGTATGAACTGAATCAAATCTTATATACGGCATTAAATACAATAGATGCTTCTTTGTTAGCGGCACAAGATGGAAAAGAAGATCCGACAACCGAAGCGGTTTTTTATAAAGAAGGTATTGTCTTTGAAATACCGTTGGGATATTTGAGTCATTTGTTTTTTCTGCATGATAAAGGTCCTACAATACCGGTGCGTATGAAAATAATCAATGATGTGAACGGAGAAATACGGATTGAAAATGAAGCTTACGGGGTTAATAGCACGTTAATGAAAATTGTATTGGAAATTTCGGTCAATGCGGAGGTCTTGACATATTTGAGTACAACACCCTTACAGGTTACAAGTGAGCTGCCTTTGGTGGTACAGATCATCAACGGTAAGGTGCCAGAGATGACACCTTATACAATAACCGAATAAAGATAATGGGAAACGATATAGTAAATAACAAAAAGAGCTATACAATGCATAGCTCTTTCTATTTCAAATGGTGGGGACGGTGGGACTTGAACCCACACGGGATTAACTCCCAACGGATTTTAAGTCCGTTGCGTCTGCCTATTTCGCCACGACCCCATAAAAAATTGGAGGTTCCGACCGGATTTGAACCGGTGATCACAGAGTTGCAGTCTATTGCCTTACCACTTGGCTACGGAACCGGTTCTTTTTTTAACACGGTGCTATAATATTCTAACATAAAGGCGGAAAAAAGCAATAGGAATTTATGATTTTTTTGTATAAATTGTTAATTTGGCATATCAATCTTCAAAAAAAAGAAATATTTGTTGTACTTTTAAATAAACAGCTAGAAAGAACAGGGGGAATGGATTGCAGTATGTGAAGTCTTTTTTAGCTATATCATAAAGAAGAAAAAGGGATTATTATTTTCTGTGAATTTCATACTGCATCAATTTGAAAATATGGTATCATTATAAGAGCTAGAAATGAGGGATATGATGGAATTAAAGCTGATTGATTTATTAGAACGTATCCAAGAGAATTATCCGGATAAGGAATATTTTGAGGGTGGAGTATTTACACAAAAGCCGGTGTATAAAGGACGTGAAAATAAACTGGAAATAGATCTCTCACTGGAAGCGATTTTGCCTTATGGGGTGTGGGATATTTTTTGCACACGATTAACAACCTTGACAAAATGTCGTTTAGATATGACGATAAGTGCAAAGCAATCTGCCAGTGATATTTTGAATGTCAGTAAATATGTTCATCATTATGTTTCTTTACACCCTACTTTTAAGGTTTTTCGGGATTTCTTACCACGTTTAGAAGAAAACAAGTATTTGATTTATTCCATCGGTGATGATCATCTGCGTGAATTTGCGATTCAAAATAAGCATGAGGTACAGGGCTTTTTAAAACGCTGTGGGTTTTGCTTGGAAATTCTTGTCGAGGAGCGCAAGCCCACTATGAGTATCCAAACGGTTGCTGTGAAAGAAGAACCAAAGCCGGTAAAGGTATATGAAGAAAAAAAGGCTATGAGCTTTAAGCCTAAGAAAAAAGGCTTGGATCAGTATGTGCCTTTTGCTATTCATGATATTACAGAGGAATGCCATGACATTCGTATCAAGGGAAAGATTTTTGAAACAGAGATTCGTACCTTGCGTAATGAAAAGGATATTCAAATGCTTTGGATTGCCGATGAGCAAGATGCCATTGTCATGAAGCGCTTTGAACGCGGAGCGATTACCAAAGAGGTTTTGCGAGAAATTCAAACCGGAGATTATGTGGTTGCCTATGGTAAGGTGGAGTATGATAATTTTACACGGGATTTAGTATTTATGCCGGACGTAATTGAAAAGGTTGCGGAGGTAAAACGAATTGACGATGCGGAGGAAAAAAGAGTAGAGCTTCATGTGCATACCAAGCTTTCGGAAATGGACGGTGTTTGCGGTATTGAAGAATATATTGAAACGGCAAACGAATGGGGCATGAATGCGATTGCCTGTACCGATCATTTGGTTGTACAAGCCTTCCCAAAGGCACAGCATAAAGTAGCTGCCATTAACAAGAAAAGGGAAACACCATTTAAAATGATCTATGGTATTGAAATGAATATGGTCGATCCATATTTACAAATTGTACGTAATGTAAAGGAAATCGGATTAGAGGAAGGCACCTATTGTGTATTTGACTTGGAAACAACCGGACTTTCTTCTCGTTTTGATCATATCATTGAATTCGGTGGACAGATTGTAAAAGATCGTACTTGCATCAAAAGCTTACAGCTGTTTATTAAGCCTCCAGTTCCGATTCCTGCGCATATTGTCGAATTGACGGGAATTAGTGAAGAACATGTGCGCAATGCCAAATCGTTTGCGGAGTGTGCGGATCAAATTTTGGATTTTATTGGCGATAGTATCTTAGTTGCGCATAATGCTGATTTTGACTATAACTTTTTAAATAGTGAACTTGTTCGTATCGGCAGAAAGCCACTTGATAATCCGGTCATTGATACCTTGGATTTGGCACGTAGTATGCAGGATCGTAAGGGATATCGCTTGGGACAGATTGCCCGTAGCTATGGAATTCGTTATGATGAGGACGTAGCCCATCGTGCGGATTACGATGCGGAAGTTTTAGCAAACACGTATATGAATATGCTGAATGATCTAAAGCATATTCAAAATCTCGCTGCTTTGCAGGATATGCAAAATGCCCGCAGCTTTACGAAGGTCAGAGCGAAACATGTTACTATTTTGGTGAAGAATGCTGCCGGTTTGAAGGAATTGTTTGAGCTTGTTACCCTATCCCATACGAAATATTTATCTTATAGTGATAAAAGTACCGGTAATATTGTTGCCGAGCCACGTATTTTACGTGAAGAAATCGAAAAGCGTCGAAGAAATGGAAATCTTTTAATTGGCTCAAGCTGTTTGAATGGTGAGGTCTTTGATATTGCACAGACTCGCGGGGAGGAAGAGCTGTTAAAGGTCATGCAGTTTTATGATTATATCGAGTTGCAGCCATTAGGAAATTATCGTCATTTGGTCGAACGTGATTCCATTGAGAGCATGGATCGTTTAAAGGAAATTTTGCGTTCGATAGTCGAAGCAGCAAAAAAATGCGGGAAACGGATCATCGCAAGCGGAGATGTGCATTATGCTCACCCGAATGAGAAAATGATTCGTGATATTTATATTTCTTCTCAAGCCATTGGCGGAATCCGACACCCTTTATACATATACAATCAAGAAAAACGCCGCAAGTTTAAATCTCCGGATCAGCATTTATTGACAACGAAGGAAATGCTGAAGGAATTTGCTTGGTTAGGAGAGAAAGAGGCATATACCTATGTAGTAACCAATACCAATGCGATTGCGGATATGATTGAGGTTGTAAAGCCGGTAAAGGATCGCCTATATCCACCGGATATTGAGGGCAGTGATCAAAAGCTGATTGATATTTGTTATGAAAATGCACATAAAAAGTATGGACCTAATTTGCCGGATATCGTGGAAGAGCGCTTGAAACGTGAATTGGACAGTATCATCGGACATGGATTTTATGTTGTTTATTATATTTCTCACTTACTCGTGAAGAAAAGCTTGAATGACGGCTATTTGGTCGGCTCACGAGGTTCGGTAGGATCGAGTTTTGTTGCGACTATGGCAGAGATTACGGAAGTAAATCCGTTAGCACCGCATTATGTTTGTCCAAAATGTCATTATGTTAAGTTTTTCACTGATGGAAGTGTAGCTGATGGCTTTGATTTACCGGATATTCAATGCCCGAATTGTGGGGAAACGATTCGTGGAGACGGACATGATATTCCTTTTGAAACCTTTCTTGGCTTTGAGGGAGACAAGGTTCCGGATATCGACTTAAACTTCTCGGGCGATTATCAGCCAACTGCCCATGCGTATACCAAGGAGGTATTTGGTGAGGATCATGTTTATCGTGCCGGAACGATCGGTACGGTTGCAACACAGACTGCTTTTGGTTATGTGAAAGGGTATCAAGAGGAAATGGGGATCGAGGGAGGTATGCGAAACGCTCAGGTATTGCGCCTTGCGAAAGGGTGTGAAGGAGTGAAACGTACTACCGGACAGCACCCGGGAGGAATCATTGTTATTCCGTTGGATTTGGACGTACATGATTTTACACCGGTGCAATATCCTGCCAATAATCCGAACGCCGATTGGAAAACCACCCATTTTGAATTTCATGATATTCATGATAATGTATTGAAGTTTGATATTTTAGGACATGTCGATCCGACAGCCATGCGTATGCTGCAACGTATCAGCGGGGTCGATCCGGTTACGATTCCGATGAATGATCCGGAAACAATGAGTATTTTCAGTAAAGTAGATGCTTTGAAAATCGATACTTCAAAAGCATGTGATAAAACCGGAGCTGCCGGGTTGCCGGAGTTTGGTACAAAATTCGTACGCGGTATTTTGGAGCTTACGGAACCAACGACATTTGATGAATTGTTGAAAATTTCCGGTTTGTCGCATGGTACCGATGTATGGCTTGGAAATGCCAAGGATTTGATCGATCAAAATATTTGTACCTTAAAGAGTGTTATCGGTTGTCGTGATGACATTATGGTGTATTTGCTGCATAAAGGCTTAGAACCGAAACTAGCCTTCACAATCATGGAATCGGTTCGTAAGGGAAAAGGACTTCGTGATGAATGGATACCGGAGATGAAAAAGCATGGGGTTGAGGATTGGTATATTGAATCATGTAAAAAAATCAAATATATGTTCCCCAAAGCACATGCTACTGCCTATGTTATGATGGCAATTCGTATTGCATGGTTTAAGGTTCATTTGCCACAATATTATTATTGTATGTTCTTTTCTATTCGTTGCGATGCTTACGACATTCAAACGATGATTCAAGGAGAGCAGGCGATTCGCCGTCGTATGAACGATATTGATGAGCGCTTACGTAACAATGAGACGAAAAGAGATGTTTCAAAGAAGGATAAGGATATTTACAATACCTTAGAACTGGCACTTGAAATGGTGCTGCGTGGTTATTTCTTCCGTAATATTGATTTAAATCGTTCCGCTTCCAGTGAGTTTATTGTCGATCCGGATAATGATCATTATCTGATTCCGCCTTTTACAAGTATTGACGGATTGGGGGAAAACGTTGCGGATACGGTCGTTGAAGCCCGTAAGCATGGGGCTTTCTTATCGAAAGAAGATTTGCAACGACGTACCAGTTTAAGTGGAACACTAATAAAGACCTTGGAGTCTATGGGGGTATTGGAAGGACTGCAAGATGAAAATCAAATGTCTTTGTTTGGTTGATTCATAATTATTAGATAAAAACAGATCGAAGGGTCTGTTTTTTTAGTGTTTTCGAAGAATTTGTATAAGAATAGGAAAGAGAAAAGGCTTTTTGTAAGAAATGAAAGAGAGGGGATATTTTCTGTAAAAAAAGGTCGAAGGAAGAACGGAAAAATCTTTAAAAAAACTATACAAAGAAATCATAAATTGATATAATAGTGGCGTAGTGTAGCGGAAAGTGGTGGAAAGTGGAGGTGTTGACAATGTTCATGGGTGAATATGCTCATAACCTAGATGCAAAAGGGCGTATTATTATCCCGGCAAAATTCCGTGAGGAATTGGGTGAAGAGGTTGTCGTAACACGTGGAATGGACTGCTGCTTGAACATATACACAAAGGAGCAATGGAATACATTACTTGAACAGCTGACAAAGCTTCCGAGCACAAAGGCAGATGCTCGTAAATTTGTACGTGCAATGGGAGCTAAAACGGCGCATGTTGAAATTGATGCACAGGGAAGAATTAAGCTTCCTTTGAATTTAATTGCCCTTGCTCATCTGGAAAAGGAATGTATGGTCGTGGGAGTTTTGAATTATGTGGAAATTTGGGCAAAAGATAAATATGAGGCGATGGACGCAGAGTCCAATGAAGCCTTCGAAACGATTGCCGAAAGCCTGACGGAGTTTATGCTATGAGTAAGCATTACAGTGTGCTGTTGTCAGAGTGCTTGGAAGGTTTGGCGATACGTGCAGACGGTATTTATGTTGATGGGACCTTGGGGCGTGGTGGACACAGTGCCCAAATCCTGCAACGTATTCCCAAAGGACATCTTTATGCCTTTGACCGGGACGAAACAGCAATTAAGGAAAGTAAAGAACGTTTGTTATCCATTGCAAGTAATTTTACATTGATACATAATCAGTTTTCCATGTTAAAAGAAGAACTGAGTAATCGAGGAATTTATCAAATAGACGGTATGCTGTTGGATTTAGGGGTATCTTCACCACAATTTGATGATGGAGAGCGTGGTTTTAGCTATCGTTACGATGCGCCGTTGGATATGCGTATGGATCAAAGCCAACAGAAAAATGCTTATGATGTGGTTAATTCTTATGATTATCACGAGCTTGTACGTATTTTTTATCAGTATGGTGAGGAGAAGTTTGCTAAGCAGATTGCCAAAAATATCGAAAAGCAACGAGCAATTAAGCCGATAGCAACGACCTTTGAATTGGTGGAGGTAATCAAAGCTTCTCTGCCGGCAAAAGTATTGAATAAAAAAGGGCACCCGGCGAAAAAGGTTTTCCAAGCCATTCGTATCGAGGTCAATGATGAGCTTAAGGAAATCGAAACGGTTTTACAAGATGCGATGGATATGCTCGCTGTCGGAGGCAGATTGTGTGTAATAAGCTTTCAGTCCTTGGAGGATCGCATCGTAAAGGAAGCATTTCATGAGCGTAGTACACCGAAAAAGGTGGATAAACGTATTCCTATGTTACCGCAGGATATAGAAACAGTAGATTATCGGTTGGTAAATCGTAAACCGATTATAGCAAGTGAAGAAGAATTGGAAGAGAATAATCGTTCTCATTCCGCAAAGCTTCGAATAATTGAAAGAGTAGGGTGAGAGAAGATCATGACGAAGGCAAAGCTTGTAAAGAGAAAAAGAAAATTAAGAATTGAAGGAATTGCGGCATTATTATTTACAATTTCCGCATTTGCGTTTATGGGAGCAAAATTTGGATTGCATTCTTATAATATCGTACTTCAAAAAGAGGCTCAGCAAATCAAACAGCAGGAGCAAACTTTAAAGGAAGCGGTGGCGAACTTACAAAATGAAGTAAATACTTTGCAAAGTCGTGATCGTGTACTTAGTATGGTTGAAGGAGAAGGAATCAGTACAAATCAAAATGTTGTAGTTGTGGGTGAAGGCGAGTAAACGATAAAAAGGTGTGAGGATATATGGATATTCGAAGAAGCAATCGTACGTTGTTTTTTATGATGATCATTATCGGGGTCATTGGGGCAATTATTATTTCCAATGTCCTTTTTACTATGGTTACACATAAACATTTTCGTAGTGGTGTGAATATTAAGGAATTTAAAGATGCGGATATATCCAATACACAGGTTATCAAAGCAAATCGAGGGACGATTTATGATCGCAATAATGAAGTAATTGCACAAGACGAGGATACCTATACGATTGTTGCTTATTTAGATGAAAGTCGCAAGGGAATCGGAGATGTTGATGCTTATGTAAAAGATATTCGTAAAACTGCGCGTCTTTTGGCGAATGAGCTTGGTGCGGAAGAAGAAAGTATTTATAATACCTTGCAGGAGGCAAAGGATAGTGGAAAATATCAGACGGAGCTTGGAATCATCGGCAAAAATATCAATAATGCTAAGAAGGAAAAAATTGAAATCTTGCAGCTTCCGGGAATTGAATTTACCAAGAGCGTACGACGCAATTATCCAAATGGAGTGTTTGCTTCCCATTTGGTAGGGTATGCACAATATGATGAAAAAAGCGATCAGTTAGTAGGTCAAATGGGATTGGAAGCGACTTTAAATGATTATTTGACAGGTAAAGACGGAGAAATTTTTTATCAGCAGGACGTGAATGGCTTAGTGCTTCCGGGAACAAGCTATACTAAAAAATATGCAGAAAACGGAAACAATGTGTATCTGACTTTAGATCGAAATGTGCAGCTTACCTTACAGAGCAGCTTGGAAAAAACCGTTACACAGGAAAATGCCAAGGTTGGCTGGGGAATCGTAATGGAAGTAGAAACCGGTAGAATTTTAGGCTATGCTTCCTATCCTTCCTTTGATTTAAACAACCGTAACAATCTTAAGGATTATACAGATGTTCCTGCTAACTTTCTATACGAGCCGGGTTCTGTTATGAAGGGTATCACCTATGCGGCAGCGATTGACAGCGGTGTATATCCTTATGACAGCTATTATAACAGTACTGTATTTTATTATGGTGTCGATGCAAGCGGGAAAATTTATCGATCACCTACTCCGGTGAGTGGTTTGGCGCCGATTCGTGATGCTTTAGGGAAGGATTTTGGAAAAATTACCTTTGATGAAGGATTTAAGGTATCAAGTAATATTGCGATTTGTGAATTATTAACCAATTATATGAATCCGGAGGTATATCGGGAATATGTGAAAAAATTTGGCTTTTTACGCGAGGTTGCTATTCCCTTTGTGCCAAACAGTGCCGGAAGCATGGCATGGGAATATGCTTCCGATAAGCTTTCTACCGGATTCGGACAGGGGATATCAATCAACGCTTTGCAAATGGCACAGGCTTATACTGCAATTTTGAATGATGGAAAGATGGTGCGGCCATACGTGGTAGAACGTATAGTTGATGCTAATTCCAATAAAATAATTAAGCAGTATGATACGAAACAGGTGGCAACACCGATTAAAAAGGAAACAAGTGAATATATGCGTAAGCTGATGGCAAAGGTTGTTGAGCAGGGAGGTACCGGGTATAGCTATGCATTGGAGGACGTGCAGGTGATTGCGAAAACCGGAACCGGAGAAATTGCGACCGAAAACGGATACGATGGCTCACTATATACCAACTCGGTCATGCTGGCTGCCCCGGCAGATGATCCAAAGGTCATGGTGTATTATTGTTTCCAAAGCAGCAATATTTCCAATTATTCAAGAGAACCGATGAAGGAATTGATGCGTACGACCTTAGTGGCAGCCAATATTACCTCGCAGGAAAATACGGGAGATGAAAAAACGTATAGTGATTGGAAGCAATATTCTATGCCATCGCTTACCAACCATTCATTAAGCTACGCACAGAAAAAATTGGCGGAAATGGCAGTAAATACAGTTGTGATCGGAAACGGAACAAGTATTGTTAAACAATATCCGCAAGAAAATCAAACAATTGTATCGAATCAAAATATTTTCTTATTAAGTGATGGCACGGCTATTACGATGCCAGATATGACGAATTGGACCAAGAAGGATATTACTGCCTTTTGGGAGTTAACCGGTATTTCTATTCAAATGGAAGGAAGCGGGCGTGTGGTTTCGCAAAATGTTGCGAAAGGAACTGCGATTGATACCAATAGTCAAATAAGTTTAAAAATGGAGTAAATAAAAGCTGGTGCGAAAGGGTGCCAGCTTTTATCATGAATTTCATGTAGCTAACATATTCTGTAATGAGGTGAGCGAATGATACGAGGGAGCGTAAAGGTGCGAATTACCAAGATTTTTTTATGTGCATTGCTGATTTTCACTTGTATTATTGCTAAACTCGGTTATGAACAAATCTTTCATCATACCGATATTATGCAGAAGGCATTAAACTTATGGGAACGTGATTTTACAATAGCAGGGTTAAGAGGTTCTATCCTTGATAAAAATCATAACGTATTGGCACATGACATTCCGAGTACTTCGGTTATGGTTGTACCGGCGCAGATAAAAAAGCCAAAGGAAACTGCTGAAAAATTAGCACAGGTGCTGCAGGGTGATGAACAAAAGCTATATGAAACGATTACCAAGCATGTAAGTACCCAAAAGATTCAGCCGGAAGGGAGATTGATTAGCAATGAGCAGGCGAATCAGTTAGAGGCGATGGATTTAGAGGGAGTATATTTGGTGCAGGATTCTTTGCGAAACTATCCCAAGCATAATTATTTGGCACAAGTGTTAGGCTTTACCGGCATTGATAATCAAGGTTTGGCGGGCTTAGAGCTGCAATACAATGATGTGCTAAGTGCAAAGAGCGGAGCTTTAAATATTCCTTTTGATGCCAAGGGACATAATGTGGAATTGTATAACGAATCTTATGAGGCACCGGGGAGAGGAATGGACGTCGTATTAACAATTGATTCAAAGATTCAGGATATTGTTGAACGTGAGTTAAATAATTTGGTAAAGCGGTATAAGCCCAAAGCAGCCTTGGCACTTGCGATGAATCCGAAAACCGGAGAGATTTTAGCAATGGTATCGAAGCCGGATTTTGATCCGAATAATTATCAAGAGTACCCTAAGGAGATTTACAATCGCAATTTACCGATTTGGATGAGCTATGAACCGGGAAGTACCTTTAAATCGGTAACCTTTGCCTCTGCACTGAATCTACATTTGTTTGATATGTTCAAGGATACTTATTTGGATCGTGGCTATGAAATGGTAGAGGGGGCACGCATTAAGTCGTGGAAAGCGGGAGGACACGGACTACAAACATTTTTGCAGGTTTTGGAAAACTCAAGCAATCCCGGCTTTGTGGAAATTTCTAGACGCATGGGTTTGGAAAATCTATATGAGTATGTTATGCGTTTTGGTTTTGGAACGAAAACCGGAGTGGATATGCCGGGAGAATCAAGTGGTATTATGTTTGCGAAACATGCTATGGGACCGGTTGAGCAGGCAACGGTAGCTTTCGGACAGGGGATAAGTGTAACACCGATTCAGCTTGTTACTGCATTTTCCGCTATTATCAATGGCGGTATTTTGTATAAACCATACATTACCAAAAGTATTAATGATCCGATTACTCACGATCCGATTGTGGAGGTAAAGCCAACCAAGCAAAGAAGAGTGATTAGTGAGGAAACCAGTAAGCAGATGCGATATGCGTTAGAAAGCGTGGTTGCTAACGGTGGAGGAAAGCCGGCCTATCTTGAAGGATATCAAATCGGTGGCAAAACAGGAACGGCACAAAAGGCGGAGAATGGTGTTTATTCTCATTCAAATTATATCCTTTCGTTTCTTTCGGCTGCGCCAATGAATGATCCGCAAATTGTTTTGTATGTGGCAGCGGACAGCCCTAATAACGATATTCTATATGGAGGGACGGTAATTGCGCCGATCGTAAAGGCGTGTTATGAAGATATTTTACCATATTTAGGGATTGAAAAGGTGGAAAAGCAGATTCCTAAAAAGCTTGTTTGGCCGGAAACGGAAAATATAGTCTTACAAAATTTTGTAGGAAAAAGAAAAGAGGAAGTTCATCAAGAAGGTGTTACATTTACCTTTGTCGGAGATGGTGATGTGGTAATGGAACAGCTTCCGGCAGCAGGTACATCATTTTCTTATGAAGGTGGGGAGGCTTGGATTTATCTTGGAAACGATAACGTTCACTGATTTGTTAGCAAAGGTTGGTGTTAGTTGTAAGGATTCACGAATTGTGCGAGGGATTAGTGATGATTCACGTGAGGTGGAGCAGGATATGCTGTTTGTGGCTATAAAAGCAACAGCTATGAAAAAAGAACATATTTTGGAAGCTTTAACAAAAGGTGCTGTGGTGCTTTGTGAAAAACAACCGTTTGCTGATGCAAATATATATGAGGCAGCATCGCTTAAACAGAAGTTGATACTGCTTTTGGATACCTTATATGGACGCTATGAAGCATGTCAATGTATTGCGGTTAGCGGAACGAATGGAAAAACGAGTGTTGCTAGTTATATTGCTCAACTCTTATATATGCAAAAAGCACGAGTTATGGTGATAGGAACCGGCTTTGTAAAAGGGGAAACTATATTCTTTGAAACAAGCAATACGACACCGGGGCTTATCGCGTTAGCAAAATATTTCGATATTGCAAGGCAAAAACAAATCACGCATATCGTGATGGAGGTCAGCTCACATGCAATCGCACAAGAGCGTATTGCTAGAATACGCTTTGATGCTGTTGTTTTTACGAATATCACAGCAGATCACTTGGATTATCATATCACGAAAACACATTACCGTTTTACCAAATTTAAGCTTGCAAACTATTTGAAAAAATCAGGAGTAATTATATATAATGCGGATTATGAATATATGCTTCCCCTTGTTCACATGCAGTCGCATCGCTGTGTCAGTTATGGCTTAGGGGCTGCACATATACCGATTGAGCATGTTGTGTTAAGTGAGAGCGATATTCGCTTTTCGCTTCAAGGCTATAAGATACGTGCGCATTTGCTTGGACTGATGAATGTATATAATGTTGCGGCTGCACTTACGTTCATGCGTATTAATGATGTAGAATATGAGCAATTACAGGAAGATGTGGAAAAGCTGCGAGCGGTCAAAGGACGCTTAGAGGTCGTTTATCAAGGCAAGTTTCAGGTGTGGATCGATTATGCGCATACAGCTGCTGCACTGAAGGAAGTGCTTAGCTTTGCGAAACAGGTTGCCAAAGGACGTGTTATAAGTATTGTTGGCTGTGGGGGGAATCGTGATGTTAAAAAGCGACCGATCATGGCAGAGATTGCGGTAAAATACAGTGATGTTGCTATTTATACGAGTGATAATCCCCGCTTTGAACGTGTATGTGATATACTAAAAGATATGCATGCGGAACGCTTTTTGAATGCATGTGTTTTTGAACATCGTTATTATGCAATAAAACATGCTGTTAAAATCGCACAAAATAGTGATATAATAGTAATCACCGGTAAAGGCAGTGAAGCATTTACATCAATTTACGGAAAGCAATATCCATGCAATGATGCCACATGGGTAAAAAAACTGCTTGACCAAGGAGGAGAAACATGGAAATAAAGTATTTGCTAGCATTCGGAATCGCATTGGTATTGACACTGCTTGTCATGCCACGCTTCATTCCGTTTTTACATAAAATCAAGTTTGGACAAAGTATGCGTTTGGAAGGACCGAAAAGCCACATGGTGAAAACAGGAACTCCGACGATGGGAGGAATCGTCTTTGTATTGATACCGATTTTGGTTTTGTTGCTTTTGGATTATCAGGCATTTTTCTCTGTGGAAATGCTGATTGTCGTATTGGCTTATTTGGGATATGCTTTAATCGGCTTTATTGATGATTTTTTGATTGTTGTAAAAAAGAACAATGACGGTTTAAAGCCATCAATGAAATTTTTGTTGCAGTCTGTACTAGCTGTTATTTTTTATTTTATTTATACATCGGTAGCAGAAACAACCATTCAGATACCAGTATTGGGAATAAGTTTGGAATTAGGTATTTTATACTTTGTTTTGATTTTCTTTATGTTTACAGCGGAAAGCAATGCGGTTAATTTAACCGATGGCTTAGATGGTCTTTGTGCCGGAACGGCTTTTATCGCTATTGCTCCCTTTGTTATCTTTGCTTTGTTACAAGATTATAGTGATTTAGCGATGCTGCTTTTGGCAGTAAGCGGATCTTTGCTGGGGTATTTACGATTTAATATCCACCCTGCTAAAATCTTTATGGGGGATACCGGCTCTTTGGCGCTTGGAGGATTACTAGCAGCTAGTGCCATGATTTTAAAGCAAGAATTATTGTTGATTGTTATAGGTGGCGTTTTTGTAATAGAACTGTTATCTGTTGTTATTCAGGTAACCTATTATAAGCGAACACATAAAAGAATTTTTCGAATGGCACCTTTACACCATCATTTCGAGGAAGGCGGAATGAAGGAAACACAGGTGGTATTGATGTTTTGGTGCATAGGTTTTCTATGTGCAGTGGTCGGATTATGGTTAGGAGTCATTTAATATGAAAAAAAAGGTACTTGTTATTGGTGCGGCAAGAAGTGGCTTAGCAGTGGCACGCTTGCTACATAAGCATGGTTATCAGGTAATTTTAACGGATATGGGAACTGTAAAAGAAAAAGAAGAACTGTTAAAAGGCGGAATTGCGGTATTTGATCAAGGACACCCGGAATGTCTGTTGCATACGGATTATGCTTTTGTAGTTAAGAATCCGGGAATTAAGTATACTGTACCGATCGTGAGATATTTTGTAGAACATGAGATTGCTATCTATACGGAGATCGAGATTGCTTATCGCTATGCGAACGGTTTTCGTTATGGTGCAATAACCGGAACAAATGGGAAAACAACAATCACAACCATGCTTTATGAGATGCTGAAGAAAAAAGGACAGGCGATTGTTGCAGGAAATATCGGCTATCCTTTAAGCGAGTTAGCTTTACGCTATGAAGATGAAGTGAAAGATGTAGCTTTGGAATTAAGCAATTTTCAACTCTTGGGAATCGAACAATTTGCACCAACGGTTTCTGTGGTATGTAACTTAGCACCGGATCATCTGGATTATATGCCAAGTGTAGAAAGCTATTATGCCTCTAAGATGCGAATTTATGAAAACTGTAAGGAAGATGCTTGGTTCTTGCGTAATTTAGATGATCCAATAGTGATGGAATATGCGAAGAATATTCCGTGCAAGGTCATTGACTTTTCGCTGACACGCAAGAATTGTCCTTTACATCGGGCAAATGGAAAGGTGTATTTTGAAGATGTTGTGCTATTTGAAGAAAAAAGTTTAGCTTTGAAAGGAGATTACAATCTCTCAAATGCAATGATAGCAGCATGTATGGCATATCGCTTAGGGGTCAGCTGCGAGGATATTCAAACAGTAATTGCTCAATTTCAACCGGTAGAGCATCGCATGGAATATATCGGTGAAAAAAGAGGGGTTAAATTTTATAATGATTCTAAGGCAACCAACACACATGCAGTTGAAGCGGCATTGCACTGTTTTGATAAGAATATCATTTTATTAGCAGGTGGTCATGATAAAGGAATTTCTTTTCAAGAATTGAGTGCTTATGATAAGCGTATTAAGCTTTGTATAGCATTTGGAGAAACGAAAGATCAGTTTGTCAACGTATTCAGCCATGTGGAAACTAGAGAAACGATGCAGGCTGCACTAACGACTGCTATAGAAAAGGCGAGTGAGGGTGATGTTATTTTGTTGTCGCCGGCTTGTTCCAGCTATGATCAGTTTCCCAATTATGAGGTACGCGGGAAGTTGTTTAAGGAAATGGTACAGGCATATTTAGATGAGGAGGACATTTGATGTTAGAAATCTTAAAGGCTATTTTATATGGTATTATCGAAGGGATAACCGAATGGTTACCGGTAAGCTCCACTGGGCACTTGATATTGTTTGAAGAATTCATGCCAATGGACGTTTCACCCAAGTTTTGGAATGTTTTTTTGGTAGTTATCCAGCTTGGTGCTATTTTGGCTGTTGTTTTACTTTTTTGGAATAAGATTTTTCCATTTAATTTTACCAATAAAAACCGTCCGTTCTTAAAGTATGATATTTGGACACTATGGTTTAAAATCTTGGTGGCTTGTATTCCGGCTGCCGTTATAGGTTTACTGTTTGATGAGTTTTTAGAAGAACATTTATATAAGTCTGTTGTAGTTGCAATTATGTTGATTTTGGTGGGAATTGCATTTTTATGGATTGAAAACAATAATCGTAAAAAAACAGCTCGAGTAACTCGCTTAGAGGACATTTCTTACAAAGATGCGATGATCATCGGTGTCTTTCAGCTGATTGCGGCTATTTTTCCAGGGACTAGTCGCTCAGGAGCAACGATTTTGGGAGGCTTGATGATTGGAGTTAGCCGTGGAGTGGCGGCAGAATTTACATTTTTTCTAGCCATTCCGGTTATGGCTGGTGCTAGCTTATTGAAACTAATAAAATATGGTTTGGCATTTTCGGGTATGGAATTAACCCTTTTGGCAGTAGGAATGGTTGTAGCCTTCATTGTTTCGTTATTGGTTATTCGATTCCTGATGAGCTATATCAAAAAGCATGATTTCAAAATTTTCGGTTATTATCGTATTATCTTGGGAATCATTGTATTAGCATGCTTCTTTACAGGCGTACTAAGTATTTAAGGAAAGGCGATGAATTCGTCTTTTTTTATTGACAAATCGTTTTAAAATTGTATTATTGTATTAGATACATAATACAATAATACAAAGGAGGGAACAATGAACTTTCAAAATGAACGACCGATTTATTTGCAAATTGTAGAACAAATGGAAATGAAAATCATGTCAGGATATTATCCGAAGGGAAGTAAGCTGCCAACAGTTCGTGAATTGGCGATGCAATACAAAGTAAATCCCAATACAATGCAGAAAGCATTTGTTGAGTTGGAACAGCGAGGATTGGTTTTCGCAAAACGCACAAGTGGACGCTATGTCAGTGAAAACGAAAGTGTTATAGAAAATGTAAAGCAACAGGCAGCGAAAGCTAAAACGCAGGAATATATCCGTTATGTACGCCAATTAGGTCTTGAGGAAGAAGATATTTTGCGTCTTTTTAAGGAATGTGGAAAGGGTGAAAACGATGAGCATAGTTGAAATTAAGAATATCAGTAAGAAATTTGGTAATAAGGAAGCATTGAAAAATGTCAGTCTGACAATTGAAGAAGGAAAAATTATTGGTCTTTTAGGGACAAACGGCAGTGGGAAAACGACACTGATAAAATTGATCAATGATTTGCTTGTGCCTAGTGATGGAGAAATTCTGATCCATGGAAAAAAGCCCGGTATTGAAAGCAAACAGATGATCGCCTATCTGCCAGAGAGAAGCTATTTGAACGATAGTTGGAAGGTGTGTGAATTATTGGATTTTTTCCAAGACTTTTATAGTGATTTTGATAGGGAAAGAGCGTGTGATTTGTTAAAGGGGTTTCATATCGATATGAAGGATCGATTAAAAACGATGTCAAAGGGCACCAAAGAAAAAATACAGCTGATCATGGTTATGAGCAGACGTGCTAAACTGTATGTTTTAGATGAACCAATCGGAGGTGTAGATCCAGCAGCACGCGATTATATTTTAGATACAATTTTGAATAACTTTGAGCAAGGGGCTTCTATTTTGATTTCTACACATCTCATCAGTGATATAGAACGTATTTTAGATGACGTTATTTTTATTTCCAATGGTGAAATTATAGAACACTGTTCTGCTGACGAGATGAGAAAGCAAAAAGGAAAATCGATTGATGAAATTTTCAGGGAGGAATTTCGATGCTAAAAAAATTGTTTAAATATGATATTCGCTTTCAAATTAAGCGTGTATTACCGCTCTATTTAATTACCCTTGCCATGGCATTGGCACTTCGTTGTATGCAGTTTTTAACACAAAAGCTAGCATTTTTACAGTTTATTCTTGGTTTTATGGTAATCGGATTTATCATATTGCTTGTCGCGCTATTTTTATGGACCTTTATTGTCTCGGTTAAATATTTCTATGATACCATGCTGAAAGATGAGGCATATCTAAGGAATACGCTCCCTGTTTCACGTTCACAAATTTTCTTTTCACAGGAGCTTGTAGCTCTTTGCACACTTGGACTTGCGGTACTTGTATGTTTGCTAAGTGTTGGTCTTGCTTTTTTCACGATTGACGGCAATTCCATAATCAGTATGATAGAATTGTTGTTTGGTATCAACGGGCATATGGTGGGAATATTGTTACTAGAGACAGGAATCATGCTGCTTTGGGATTATATGGCAATTGTTACACTCTTCTTTACGGCGATGATGTTGGGGCAAACAAGACAAAGCAATAAGGTTTTATATTCAATTGCTTTTGGTGTTTTACTTTATATTTGTATGCAGTTAGGCTCTATGGTTGGTGTTTTGTTTAATATGACGGTAACTCAAGGCTATACAGAACTTGTAAATAACATGGTGTTAGAAATGGATAGTTTACAGCATATTATATTAAGTGCAATAATTA
The DNA here is from genome assembly GCF_000154285.1 of Amedibacillus dolichus DSM 3991. GTDB lineage: Bacteria > Bacillota_I > Bacilli_A > Erysipelotrichales > Erysipelotrichaceae > Amedibacillus > Amedibacillus dolichus. Next base: position 180,807 of record NZ_DS483476.1, read on the forward strand.
GTGAAATCGTTATTTCTACTATCTATATTGTCGGGTTCCATTGTTTAGGAGTGCATATTGCAAATACTAAGCTAAATTTAGAATAAAGGATAATTAAAAAAACAAGAGCTACGTAAAGT
>NZ_DS483475.1 GCF_000154285.1 Amedibacillus dolichus DSM 3991
ATACGTGCGTTTTTATCTATATATGAGTATTAAAATCAAAAGAATAGTGATTATTAAAAAGCAATTGGCAAGCTAAGCTTTTTATATCAAAGCGATGATAAGAGGAGTAATAAAAACTTCAATAAGCGTGGAAACAATCATGAGTGGGGCAATGATTAAAAAATAGGTACGAAGCATAAGAGGGAGTAAGTCTTTGTAAAGGTAAATGTGTTGTTTGTGTAAAATACGATTGGAGATCGTTTTGCATACATAAATACCACAAGCTGCGGATAAGATAATGGTAGGAATAAAAACGATGCCATGGGGCAGTATGTTTACCAGAATCATGCTGTGAGAAATATTGGTATAAGAGGTAGCACCAAATAAAATACCGATCAAACTACCGTTAAAAACAGTGAAGATTGCAGGTATATACAAAAATGGAATTATTCCTAAGGCAATAAGATAAAAACCGGTAAATAGATTTTTAATCAGTGTCGGTAAGATTCCATGGAAGCTTAGCAGTGTTGAAATGTTAGGATCAATACGAATAAGCAGTTTAGTTGCTAAGCCGGCATTATTTCCGAGCAGAACGGAAAAAAGTAAAATACTTCCGATAAAAAGAGCGGTACATAGCAAGACGGTCATTTGTATGTGATCTTTATAAAAGCTGCGAAAATGCTGCCACCCATAATATTTTAATTTTTGCATGATTGAAAACTCCTTTAACATGAATAAAGCCGTTTTTAACGGCCTATGTTTTATAAGTATAAAGGAAAATCAAGAAAAATACAAGGTTATGATTTTGCTATGCGTAAAATTCGTTCTTTTAAATGAAAGAAATGTCCGATTTGACGTAATGCATTCATAACAAACGGAATTGCAAAAATTCCGATAAGTGTCAAGATAAATGCGTAAAGCGGAAGTCGTACAAGATTGAAAAAGCTGGGAATACATAGAATTGCTAGAAGAAAGGCACTTGTCATAATGGAAAACAAGAGAAAGCGTTTTTTTGAAAAGGGAGTGCAGACGCGATATAAGACAACAATGAGCGTAGCAGCGGTCATTATTACACACATGGTAGATATGACATCTTTACTAAGTGGTAGGACTAGAGAAAGCATATTAACATAGAGAATGCTTAATACCACACATAGAGCTCCGGGAAGCGCTTTACTGAATACATTGATAAGGAAGTTTCCTTCTACCCGTGCATAATTGGCTTCTAAGGCTAAAAAGAAGGAGGGGATACCGATTGTCAAAGTAGAAATTAAGGTTAATTGAATCGGCTCAAAAGGATAATTCCGCATGAAAAATAAGGTTAAAAAGCTAAGCAGAGTAGAAAAGGTTGTTTTTACCAAGAAAAGAGAAGCAGAGCGTTGAATGTTATTGATGACACGGCGTCCCTCTTTAACAATGTGAGGCATATTTGCAAAATTATTATTTAATAAAACAAGATTTGCGATATTCTTGGCAGCCTCACTTCCTTGAGCAACGGAGATGCTGCAATCCGCTTCCTTTAAGGCCATGACATCATTTACACCATCACCTATCATAGCAGTGATATGTCCGTTTTCCTTTAAGGCATGAAGCATCATTTTCTTTTGTTGCGGAGACACTCTACCGAAAACAGTATATTGTTCAACGACCTCGGAAATTTGCGAATCTTCTACAGTTGACATATCAATATAGCGATCATAGCTTTTTAAATGTGCTTTCCGTGCGATAGCATGTACTGTTTTCGGATCATCACCGCTGATAATCTTAACATCTACTCCCTGCGCTAAAAAATAATCCAATGTTTGAGGAGCTTCTTTTCGGATAGGATCGCTGAGAATCAGCAAACCAAGAACCTTTTGCTTATGAGGGAGCGTTTCTTCAAGAATATCGTCATCGCTATGGGCTAATACAAGAACGCGATTGCCAAGCTTGGTTTGTTCGTCAATCTGTTTGCGAATAGTTGGATCTTCTTGATTGCATACAAATTCATAAGCGCCTAATGTATAGGTGCCTTCCTCTTGAAAACTGACTGCACTTAGCTTACGAGCACTGGAGAAGGGAATCGAGTGAACAGCGATCTTATTTGTTTTTGGCTGCTTAGCAAATTGTCGAATCGCAAGTGCCGTAGCATTATCATCGGTTAATACCTTCATCATGTTACTTAAAATATCCGGCATATCCCAACGCTCATCATAGAGAATCATATTTTCTACACGCATATTTCCTTCGGTAATCGTACCGGTTTTATCCAAGCATAAAACATCTACTCTAGCCAAAGTTTCAATGCAATACAGTTCCTGCACCAAAGTTTTGCGGCGAGCTAAGTTGACAGAACCAACAGCCAAAGCGATACTTGTCAGCAATACAAGTCCTTCCGGAATCATGCCAATCAAAGCAGCAACGGTTGAAACGATGCTATCTTCTAAGCCGGATTGAGTTAAAAACATTTGCTTGCTGAATAATAGAATACCCATGGGTATGATGATAATACCGATTGTTTTAATAATAAAGTTAATGCTGTCGCGTAACTGCGATTTATGCTTACGAAAGACTTTGGCATCTTTGACGATGGTTTGGGCATAATTATCATCGCCGACATGGTAAACCTGTACCTTTGCATTGCCGCTTACCACAAAGCTTCCGGAATACAGTGTATCGCCAACCTGTTTGATAATGATATCGGACTCGCCGGTTACTAGAGATTCATTTACTTCTAAGCGGCCTTCGCAAACAAAAGCATCGGCACAGATTTGAGAACCGCTTGCCAGCAGCATAATATCATCAAGCACCAATTCTTGGGTTGTAAGCTCTACGATGTTTCCATCACGAAGCACTTGCACGTATGGCTGTGTAATCAGACGTAAACGATCCAATACTTTTTTTGCACGTAGCTCCTGAACGATGCCAATGACTAAATTGGATACTACGACTCCTAAAAACAGCAGGTTTTTAAAAGAACCGATAAAAATGATCAGACCGGCTAAAATTGCATTGATAAGATTAAATAAAGTAAAAATATTATCGCGAAAAATATCTTGGTAGCTTTTGGTTTCCTGATTGCTTTGTTGATTGCTGAAACCGGCTTCTATACGTTGATTTACTTCTTTTGCAGAGAGTCCATACGTAATGCTTGTATGGTTGTCGATGTTTCGTGCCATGTTGCGTTCACCTCGTGTATCTATTATATCAAATCATGTGAGCTTATAGTCTTACGTTATTGTAATTTTTTGTATTTTTTTCAGGCAAGAAAGCTTTTAAGAAGTAAATAAGCATGGTATACTAACCATATTGTTTGGAGGAATGTTAGTGAGTATTTTAAATGTAGAGCATGTTTCTCATAGCTTTGGAGGTCGTTCCATTTTAGAAGATGTTTCCTTTCGTTTGCTGAAGGGAGAGCATGTCGGTCTGATTGGTGCAAATGGTGAGGGAAAAAGTACCTTTTTAAATATTATTTGCGGCAAGCTGGCGCCGGAAAGCGGAAAGGTGGAATGGTGTCGGCATATTACGACCGGTTATTTGGATCAGTATACCGTACTTAGCAAAGGCATGAGCATTCATCAGGTGTTGGAAACAGCCTTTGCGCACTTATTTGAATTAGAAAAAGAGCTGCTGCAGATGTATGAGAAAATGTGTAATTGCAGCGAAGATGAAATGAACATACTTATGCAGGACGTAGGAGAAATACAGGATATTTTAGAGCATAGCGGCTTTTATATGATTGATACAAAAATCAATGAGGTCGCAAGCGGCTTAGGCTTATTGGATCTAGGTTTGGATAAGGACGTTACAATGCTATCCGGCGGGCAACGTATGAAGGTGTTACTTGCCAAGCTGTTATTGGAAAATCCGATGATCTTGATTTTAGATGAACCGACGAATTATTTAGATGAGGAGCATATACGCTGGCTTACCACTTTCTTACAAAACTATGAAAATGCGTTTTTGTTGGTTTCGCATGATATTCCGTTTTTAAATAATGTAATCAATTTGATCTATCATATCGAAAACAAAGAATTGACACGTTATGCAGGAGATTATGCGTATTTTGAGGAACAATATGCAATGAAGCAGCGACAGCAGCTTGCGGCTTATGAGCGCCAACAAAGAGAAATCAACGATTTGGAGGATTTTATTGCTCGCAATAAGGCAAGAGTTGCTACACGTAACATGGCACATTCGCGTCAGAAAAAGCTAGATAAGATGGAGCTTATCAGTAAGCCAAAGGAAAAGATAAAGCCCGAATTTCAATTTATATCTGCCAGAACTCCGGGACGTGTGATCTTTGAGGCAAAGGATCTTGTAATCGGGTATGAAGAAGCATTAACCTCACCTATGAATTTAACTTTAGAACGCAATCACAAGGTCGCAATCAAAGGTGTGAACGGTTTAGGGAAAACGACGCTGTTAAAAACGCTATTGGGTCTTTTACCTCCGTTTCATGGAATGGTTGAGGTTGATCCCTATGCGGAAGTCGGTTTTTTCGAACAGGAAAGTGCTGCATCATCTAAGACTGCATTGGAATATTTTTGGGAACAGTTTCCAAGCTATATGAATCAAGAGGTACGAGCGGCGCTTGCGAAATGTGCATTGACAAGTGATCACATCGAATCGGCAATCTGTGTGCTATCCGGAGGGGAACAAGCCAAAGTGCGCTTAGCGGTAATTATGAATCGTCCTTGTAATGTGTTGGTTTTAGATGAACCGACCAATCATTTGGATATTGACGCAAAAGAAGAACTGAAACGAGCGTTGAAGGAATATAAAGGGACGGTGTTGTTGGTATCCCATGATCCAAGCTTTTATATGGATATTGTCGATGATGTATGGGATTTGGAGCAATGGACAACCAAAATATTGTAATTAAGAAAGAAGCGAATGATAAGCTTCTTTTTTATTTTTAAATCTGCTTGATATAAAAAGTTTAAAATACTTTTCTGTTTTTATCTAAACTTATCGTATTACCTATTGTAAGACTCAAGAATATATTTGTCTTTGAGCAAATCGGAGGTGATGCAGTATGACATGATAGCTGTATAAGAAATTGTATATACTTTGTGAAAAAAGCAATGAAAAAGGAGGAAAACAATGGAGAAATCTAAAATACAAGAAGATATACCTACAAAAGCGCAGCAGTTAAGTGAACGTATGGCCTATGCAAGAAGCTGTAAAAGACTTCTCTGTAACAAACAAATTTTAGCATACTTATTTAAAGAATTTATAGAGGAATATAAACAGCTATCACCTGAAGAAATTGTGAAGTATTTAGGAAATGGAACCAAAGAAACAATAGCTGATATAAGCAATCATGATGTATGTGTTAGGGGAACTATGATTTCATTTGACATGCTTTTTGAAGCAATGCTGCCAAGTCGTAATCAATCACAGCTTTTTAATATTGAATTTCAAATGGATATCATAGAAAGACTGCCGACAATGAAGATATGTCGAAAAACGAGCAAGGTCTTTGATGCTTAAATATATTAAGACTCAATAAAAGAAACAGCTTTGTAAAGAATAAAAAAGGACATAGAAACTACTTGATGTAGTTCCTACGTCCTTTATATATGCTTGATTTCTTTCCAATCGGTTTCCTTATGAAAGAAAGATAATAAGCCGATGATATAGAAGCTTAACATATATACCCAAAGCCACAGAAAGCTGTTCCACATCTTGCTTACGGCAAAGTGAGCTTTATGTGCATAATATAAGCCAAGCAAGATGGAAAATATCCACTGTAAGAAAAAGATGAGTAGCAATAAAGTCGGTGCATAGATTGCCAACAATACAATCAACAAAAGCATCAGCAAGCCGGCAATGCTCGCCATATCACCGACATACAGAAGCATGAGATGATCGAAGTTGGCAATGTTTGGACGTTTGCAAAAGGTTTTCCATAATTGCTTTTGGAATTTTTTGCGCACCTGCATATCTCCGCTGATCCATCGCTTGCGTTGCTTCCACGCATCTGCAAAGTGAAGAGGCTGTACGTCATAGGTAATGGCATCGTTCATAACACCGATCGTTTCTTCTTCACTAAGGCATAGAAAGGTCATATCAATATCTTCGGTAACAGAGGTTGTATGCCAACCGCCATGCTTTTTCAAGAAGTCGGAGGTTATATAAAAGCCGGAGCCGAAAATCATTCCGGAATAGGTTTTCGTACCACGAGGGATATTGATAAAATGATTGGCTAAAGAGAAATACAAGCTTGATGCGCCGGCTACCCAGCTTTGATATGGGTTATAAGCGGTTTTCATACCTTGTGCTACGCGATAGCCATTATGAATGGAGCTTGCACAGGCATGCAGAAAGTCTTTATCAATGCGATTATCGGCATCTAAGATGACAAAGGCATCATAGCTTTCTAAAATTGCTGTTTTGGAAAAAAACTCCTCTAATACATCACCCTTACAGCGGATAGTATTTTGGCATAAATAAGCATGATCTCCAAAGTGCTCCACACGCTCTAAGGTATCATCGCATGTATTGTTAATAAGAACATAAATATCATATTGATTTTTTGGATAGTCTAGCTGATGCAGTGCCTTTAAAGATGCCTCGATAACATTTGCTTCATTGCGAGCGGGAATTAAGATCGCAAAGCGTTGGTCCTCATAGGTAGGCGCATGGTTTTTTGAAGCATACCGTTTTTGATGAAGAACATAAAACAAGCTAAGATAAAGGAGATAAATTGAGGATAAGAAAAGTAAGAATAATGCTATCACAAAAAGAAAATATCCCATAGTTTATTACCTCCATACACTTTAAAACTTTATTAAATATAACAAACACTGTAGGATTGTCAAGTATTTCGTAAAAAATGCAAAAGAATACATTGCTTTATGAATAGCTATCATGAAAAAAGCGGCAAGTGCCACTTTTTGATATTAGAGCCAAGTGATTTTATTCTCGTTTCCGTTTTTGATCTTCACAATGTTGGAACGATGTCGATAAATAACCAAAATGGTTAATAGCCAACTGGCTATAACAACCTCCATACTTATGCTGGCCTGCATAAAAGTAATATACAAGGTAGAAACAACTGCTGCACACATACTTGCCAAGGATACCATTTTTCCAATATACAATACAATCAAAAATGCGATTAGAGGAATAACGACATACCAAGCATTTTGAAAGGTAAAAAGGGACGTGGATACCAAGAAACCAAACATGGTTGCGACTGCTTTGCCACCGTGGAAATGGGCGAAAAGCGGATAACAATGTCCTAGGCATGCCGCAAAGCCTGCCCAAATACTTGCCTCCTGATCGTATAGGGATACTATGCCGACTGCGACTACGACCTTTAAAATATCACAGACAATAACGGAAATACCGGCTTTTTTACCAAGCACTCGTCCGGCATTGGTACCTCCTAAATTTCCACTTCCGTAATTTCTTACATCAGTATGGTAAAAAAACTTACCGATAACAAGTGCAAAAGGAATAGAGCCTAATACATATCCTAAACCAATATACAAAATCCAATACCAATTCATTTTGAGACCTCATTTCTTTAACGATCTTATTTTATCACTAAATAATTAAATATAGCAAAGAAAAATAAAGGAAATGCATTTTTTAGGTTTTTCTTATCAAACAGCAGTGTGTTTTCTTGCGGTTGCGCTTTTAGCTGATATTTGATAAACTTAGACAAGGTTTATGCACGAAGATAACAGAAAGAGGTGGCAGTATGGCAGAAAAGGTGTATGATGGCAGCAGCATACAAATTCTTGACGGACTGGAAGCTGTACGTAAACGACCGGGAATGTATATAGGTTCAACAGATCGCAGAGGTCTGCATCATTTGGTTTGGGAAATCGTTGATAATTCCATTGACGAGGCTTTAAATGGCTATGGAGATACGATTCGTATTACCCTTGAAGAAGGTGATGTCATTTGTGTAGAGGATCATGGGCGAGGAATGCCGGTGGATATGCATGCCAGCGGTGTACCTGCTGTGCAGGTTATTTATACGGTGCTTCATGCCGGAGGAAAGTTCACCAGTGAGGGTGGATATAAAACCAGCGGTGGTTTACATGGTGTGGGTGCCAGTGTTGTCAATGCTTTGAGTGAATGGGTAGAGGTAACGATTCATCGAGATGGCAAAATTCATCAAATTCGTTTTGAAGATGGCGGCAGTAAGGTCGGTAAGCTAAAGGTTCTTGGAAAAACCAATAAAACAGGAAGTATCGTGCGCTTTAAAGCAGATAAGCATATTTTTTCAACGACCAAATATTCTTTTTCACAAATTGCAGAACGTGCACAGGAAGATGCCTTTTTATTAGAGGGGCTTTGTTTAGAGGTGCGTGATGAGCGAGTAGGAAAGGAACGTGAGGTTCGTTATCATTATGCAAATGGTTTAACAGCCTTTATGGATTATTTGCATGAGGATAAGCAAACCTTTCATCAGCCGGTAGCATTTAGCGGTATGGTGAATGATATTAAGGTTGATTGTGCTTTTCAATATACCGATGAATATCAGGAAAATATCTTTTCCTTTGTGAATATTGTGCGTACTAAGGACGGAGGAACACATGAAACAGGAGCGAAAAACGCTTTTACCAAAGTGTTTAATGAGTATGCGCGAAGAAATGGGATTTTAAAGGATAAGGATAAAAACTTTGAAGGCAGTGATGTGCGAGAAGGCTTAACGATCATTTTATCGTTAGGCATACCCGAAAATTTATTGCAGTTTGAAGGGCAAACAAAAGGGAAATTGGGTACTCCCGAAGCTAAAAACGCAGTCGATCAGCTAGTGAGTGAGAAGCTGAGCTTTTGGTTGGAGGAAAATAAGGAGTTGGCACTTACGCTGATTAAAAAGATGCAGCGCGCTTCTCAGGCACGTGAGGCAGCTCGCAAAGCACGTGAAGATGCCAGAAAAGGAAAAGCGAAAGGAAAAAGCGAAAAGATTTTATCCGGGAAGCTTGCCAGTGCGCAATCCAAAGATGCACGGAAAAAGGAATTATACTTGGTCGAGGGAGATTCTGCCGGTGGCAGTGCAAAACAAGGAAGAGACTCTCGCTATCAAGCCATTTTGCCTTTGCGTGGAAAGGTATTAAATACTGAAAAGGCAAGCATTGCCAATATTGAAAAAAATGAAGAATTAAATACGATCATTCATGCGTTGGGGGCAGGAGTTGGCGCTAACTTTCATGCAGAAGATGCTAGTTATCACAAAGTTATTATTATGACCGATGCCGATACCGATGGCGCGCATATTCAAACCCTATTATTAACCTTCTTTTATCGCTATATGAAGGAGCTGATCGAAAAGGGTATGGTGTATATCGCTTTGCCGCCATTGTATAAATTACAAAAGGGCAAGGAGATTCAATATGCATGGAGCGATGAGGAATTGGATCGTATTCGTAAAACCTTTCCAAAGGGCTATACCTTACAGCGCTATAAAGGTCTTGGTGAAATGAATGCCGATCAGCTATGGGAAACGACCATGTCGCCGGCAACACGCACCTTGATTCAGGTTACCATTGACGATGCCTTCCTTGCGGAAAAGAGGGTATCGGTATTGATGGGAGATAAGGCAGATGTACGTCGTACATGGATCGAAGATAATGTATCCTTTACGATGGAAGATACTTATGAAACGGAGGCGAAACGATGAAAAAAAAGGACGATATTTTCGAACATGATAATTCCACTATCATCGCAACGCCATTAGAAGAAATTATGGGTTCTCGTTTTGGCAGCTATTCAAAGTACATTATTCAAGATCGAGCTTTGCCAGATGCACGAGATGGGTTAAAACCGGTGCAACGTCGTATTCTATATGCTATGTATGAAGATGGAAATTTATGGGATAAGGCGTATCGCAAATCAGCAAAAACCGTTGGTTTGGTTATCGGTAATTATCACCCTCATGGAGACAGCAGCGTTTATGATGCGATGGTACGTATGTCGCAGGAATGGAAAATCCGACACCCGCAAATTGATATGCAGGGAAATAACGGTTCGATTGATGATGATCCGGCAGCGGCAATGCGTTACACCGAAGCAAGACTTGGAAAGATCAGTGAGTATTTATTAAAAGATATTGAAAAGGATACCGTTACTTGGTCTTTGAATTTTGATGATACAGCGTATGAGCCAACTGTTTTGCCGGCAAGCTATCCAAACTTGCTTGTAAATGGAATTACCGGAATTGCTGCCGGATATGCGACCAATATTCCTCCGCATAATTTGAATGAGGCTATTCAAGCAACTATTTATCGTATTCGAAATCCGAAATGCTCCTTAGAAGAATTGATGGAGTATATGCACGGACCGGATTTTCCAACCGGTGCGATCGTACAGGGGATTGATGGTATTAAAGATGCTTTTCGAACCGGTAAGGGAAGAATCATGATTCGCAGCAAGGTTTCTATTGAACAAACCAAAACCATACAGCAGATCATCGTTCATGAGATACCTTATGAAGTCGTGAAAAGTAATATGGTCAAAAAGATTGATGAGGTTCGTTTAAATAAAAAAATCGAAGGTATCTTAGATGTACGTGATGAAAGTGATCGCAATGGCTTAAGAGTTGTTATCGACATTAAAAAAGATGCCGATGCACAGCTGATTTTAAACTATTTGTATAAGAATACCGATTTACAGGTTTCTTATAATTATAATGTAGTTGCCATTGTGAATAAGCGTCCTGTACAGATGGGCTTAGTTGCCATGTTAGATGCGTTTATTGCTCATCGTGTGGAAGTGATTGAAAAGCGCAGTCGCTATGATTTGGATAAAAAAGAAAAGCGTTGTCATATTTTGGAAGGCTTGATTCGAGCAATTTCCGTATTGGACGAAATCATTGCGCTCATTCGATCTTCAAAGGATAAGGCCGATTCCAAACGTAAAATCATCGAAGCCTTCTCGTTTAGTGAGGAGCAAGCGGAAGCAATCGTTACGATGCGTCTATATCGCTTATCCAGCACTGATATAACCTTGTTGCAGGAGGAAAGCGAACAGCTGCAAAAAGAAATTGCCCATCTGCATTGTATTCTCGATGATCCAAAGGTGCTTCGCAAGGTCATGATTCAAGAGCTGAAGGCAGTAAATACGGCTTTCCCGACACCGCGACTTACCAAGATCGAAGAAACGATCGAAGAAATTGTGATTGATAAGCTTGCGATGATCAATGAGGAGCAAGTTATGTTTACGCTTTCTCGTGATGGTTATGCCAAGCGTGTTTCCTTGCGCAGCTACAATGCTTCCAGTGATTCCTTATGTGGCTTGAAGGAAGGCGATCGTCTGATTGGTTGTGGAGAGGTCAGTACCTTGGATAAGATTTTATTTTTCACAAATATGGGGACGTATGGCTATGTGCCGGTGTATGAACTAGAAGAAGCAAAATGGAAAGATGTCGGAACGCACCTGAATGCCGGTATTCGCATGCGCGGAGAAGAAAAGATTACCGATGCCTTTGTTGTGAAAAGCTTTCAAAGCCAAGCATACGTCGTATCTGTTACACGCATGGGCTTGATAAAAAAATCCGCCTTAAGTGAATATGAGGTATCACGTAATAATAAGACGATGAGCAACATGAAACTTTTAGATGGTGATGAAGTGATACGCAGCTTTATTGCTTATGACGGAGATGAAATTTTTATAGCTAGTGAAACGGGCTTTGCAGTGCGTTACCCATTGGATATGGTACCGCTGACCTCACCACGTAGTAAGGGCGTTAAAGCCATGAAATTAGTCGATGATGTGATTGGTGATGCCTGCATCTATCATCAAGATAACAAGCAGTTGGTTGTCTTTAGCAAGAACGGTGCAGTGAAGCGTATGAAGCTTTCTGAAATCGAGATTACCGGACGACCTGCGAAAGGAAATATGCTTTGTAAAAAGGTCAAATCTAAACCTTATAAGATTGCTCATTTACAGATGTATGATCTGAATGATGAAGTATATATCATGGGCAAAGATATTTGCAGTGTTGTATCAAAGGATATTGCATTGATGAACAAGGAAGCGACATTCTCAGCTCCTCTTGTTCGTGATGAAGAATATTACTTATTTACACCGACTCTGCATGTAGAAGAAATCGAATTGTTGAAAAAAGAAGAAGCAGATAAGGAAGCAGAAGCAGAGCATATCAAAGAATTTACTTTATTTGAATAACCCAATAACACGCTACTTAGAAAAGTGGCGTGTTTTATGAACACATAAACGATTGTTTTAATAGTCATATATATCGCTCATTCATTTCTAATAATGCAAGCTTTCTTATAAGAAACGCAATTGTGCGCTTAGAAGATAGTATCATTTTCAAGTTATAATTGTTATAATATAAATGAATAAAGAACGGTAGAAATACGGTATATTTAGGATTGATGATGAAATAGGATTCAAGAAAGGAGCGAATGAAAATGAAAAAAGCATTTGTTAGTGTAGTTGCTGTGTTTTGTTTGGTAGGTTGTAGTCAAGCCGCTGTCGATGATGAACAATTTTACGCTTATACAGATAAAATATCTTCCGAACAGATACAAAAGGTTGAGGTAAGTGCCGAGTTTGTTTATGAATATACTCCTGAATATATGCAAAGTATTTCGGATTCCAGAGTTATCGGAAGAATTGATACCATTCGTGATGCGGATATGAAATATAATGATGTTGTAGGTTATACGTATGGTCGATTAACAGTTTTACATGTACTGAGTGGTAACCTTTCTGTTGAGGAAGAAATCGAATATGCAAAGCCGGGTGGAGTAATCGAATATAGTAAATGGAATGCTGCACAGCCGCAAGCAGATCAAGAGAAACGTGCGTATTTATTAGATAAAAACAATGAGCAAGCACCTGCCTATGTAGATATCTTGCTTGAAAATGATATTCATGTGGAAGCAGGAAAATCGTATTTAATATATTTGAAATTTAGTGATGATATGAATAGGTATGAAGTTATTGGACTTGGAAACGGCTTGCGAGAAGTTATAGGGTTAGATAGAAATACACAAGATATTTCAAGTCTAGAAAAGCTTAAAATAAAAAATAATACAACGAATATAAATGAGGATCTGGCTGCATATAGAAACGAGCATATAAAGTAGGCAATTCTCAAAATAAAAAAGAGTCTAAAAGTGAAGTTCACTGTTTAGGCTCTTTTTGACATAACTCTGTTTCATGAAGTTTAGCAAATTGAATCGCAATGATCGTTTTGGCATCGGTGATTTCTGTTGTTTGAATCTTACTTAATGCTTCATCAAGTGTATACCAAACAAGCTCAATACGTTCATCACAGTCCATTGCACGAGGCTGCTCTACTGGGATAAGCTCATTGGTATAATAAATATAAAGCTTTTCACTGCAAAAGCCGGGAGTGGAATATATTTCGCATAAGCGATGAAGCTGTTTGCATGTATAGCCGCTTTCTTCTTCCAATTCACGTAAGGCACTATCGTAGGGGTTTTCGCCCTTTTCAAGCTTACCGGCAGGAATTTCCAAGGTGGTTTGTGCGATGGCATAGCGATATTGCTTGACGAATAAAAGCTTGTTATCTGAAATGGCTAAGACACCGACGCCGCCATGATGATGTACGATGTCCCGTTGAACAACCATTTGATCGTCCAAGATGACTTGATCCTTGTTGACGCGAAAAATCTTTCCTTCGTAGATGGTTTCACTTGTTAATTTGGTTTCCATATCCTTCACCTCTAACTCTATTATACATGGCTTTTGTTTGTATGAGTATGAAAATAAAAGATTTCCTCATAAGCATGGAGGGCTTGTGCATACTACAAGCAAGGAGTGATATTATGGACATACGAATGTTAAAGGAAACAAGCAAACGACATGTACCGCAATCGAAGAAGTTTCGCAATGTGGCAATGGCGTTTTTGAGTGGTGGTGGTATGGGAATTTTGGCACAGGGCTTATTTGAGCTGTATATGCGGATTTTTGAAATGGAAAAAGATATGGCAATTTCAATTTCCGTTGTCAGTATCGTTGTTTTGAGTGCGGTTTTGACCGGTCTTGGTGTTTTCGACAAGCTTGCACAGTATTGTGGGGCAGGCTTGTTTGTGCCGATTTCCGGTTTTGCGAATGCTCTAACCTCATGCGCTATGGAGGGAAAAAGCGAGGGCTTGATTTTCGGTATCGGCAGCAATATGTTTAAACTTGCCGGCTCAGTGCTTACTTATGGAATCTGTGCGGCGGTTTTATTCGGGATGTTACGCTATTTGGTAATGGGAGGGTAGCCTATGACAACGATTCATTTTCATAATGTGTATGTAGCCTCACGAGGAACAAGTGTCGGCTTGTTGGAAAAGCAGGGGCCATTGGGGAATCGCTTTGATTACACCCATGAGGATAACACCTGTCAGCAGGATAGCTTTGAAAAAGCAGAACGCTATATGTTGCAGGAGGCGGTCGATGCGACGATACGAAAATCGGATTATTCTATTAAGGATATCGAAGTCATGATTGGCGGCGATTTGATCAATCAGCTGACAAGCTCACATTATTTTGCAAAAGAGTTTCCTATATCCTTTTTAGGTATGTATGCAGCATGTGCAAGCTCAAGTTTGGTCATCGGACAGGCGGCGCTATGGGTAGAGCATCAACTGGCAAAAACCGCTTTGGCATTTACCAGCTCTCATGTAGCAACAGCAGAGCGACAATTTCGCTTTCCTAATGAATATGGAATTCAGAAAAAAGAAACAACCACTTGTACGGTTACAGGTGCGGGAGCAGTGCTGTTATCACGTAAAAAAAGTAAACTTAAGGTAGCTTCCTTTACGGTTGGTAAGGTGGTGGATTGGCAATATAATGATGCCAATGATATGGGAGTCGCCATGGCTCCGGCTGCTTATGATACCTTAACCACTTATTTTAAAGATACAAATCAAAGTTTTCAAGATTTCGATTTGATTGTAACCGGCGATCTTTCCAAGCTGGGATTCGCTTTTTTGCGGGATTTGCTGTTACAAAACGGCTATTGCTGTGAGGAAAAGCTGCAGGATTGCGGATTGATGATTTATGACATTGTTAAGCAAAATGTATTTTGTGGCGGAAGTGGGTGTGCTTGCAGTATGTGCGTATCTATGACCAAGCTTTTGGATTTGTTGGAACAGCAGGAAGCAAGACGAATCATGGTACTTGCAACCGGTGCTTTGCTGTCGCCAATAGCCATTCAACAAAAAGAGAGTATCCCTTGTATCGCTCATGCGATCGTATATGAAAGGAGCTGAAACAATGATATTTTTTAAAGCCTTTTTGGTTTGCGGAAGTATTTGTGCTATCGGTCAGCTGATTTATGATAATACGAAGTGGACAGCCGGTCATATTACCTCTTTGTTTGTTGTAATCGGTGCTGCATTGGATAGCTTCGGTCTATATGATAAACTTATTGAATTTGCGCAAATGGGGGCAAGTATCCCCATAACCAGTTTCGGACACTCACTTATTCATGGGGCATTGGCAAAGGCGGAAAGCGATGGCATCATCGGAATTTTACTTGGTATCTTTGATTTGACAGCTGCCGGTATTACCAGTGCGATTTTATTTGCTTTCCTGACTGCTCTTGTGTGTAAGCCGAAATCATGAAGGCATCTATGGATCGGCGCTGTCAGGAAATGAAAGCACAACTAGCTTCTTCCTTTGATGTTGTATATCGCAGCATTACCATTGAGGGGAAACATGCCTATTTGATCTTTTTGTCCTCTTTAAGCGATCCAAGTCTATTATCCGATTTGGTTGAGGGTTTTGTGATTACTGCTTCCAACGGTTTAGCGATTACCTTTTATCCAGGAGCGGTTACAACGGTATATGATCGGCAGGAAGCACTTGTGAATATGCTTAGTGGGCAATGTTTGGTTTTGTTGGAGGAGAGCGAGGCGTATTATTGCATTGAAACAAGAAGCTATCCTTCCAGGCAAAATGGCGAACCAAGTGTAGAAAAAAGTGTACGTGGTGCTCATGATGGCTTTGTTGAAAATATTATTTTCAATGTTGGACTTATTCGCAGGCGAATTCGTGATCCGCAATTATGTGTTAAAATCGCAAAAAAGGGAAGTAAGACAAAGACGGACATAGCCTATTTGTATTTAGAGAAGCTGGTCGACGTTGATGTGCTAGAAGATTTTGAGCATCGTTTACGAGATATGCAGGAATGTGAAATCATCAATGAACGCAATCTGTGTGAGGCTTTGTATGGGAAAACGTGGAATCCCTATCCACATGTTCGATACAGTGAGCGTCCGGATATTTGTGCAATCCATCTTTTACAGGGCTATGTTATTGTGCTATGTGATAATTCACCAAGTGCCATGATCTTACCTACAACCTTTTTTGAACAGACCAAGCAAATGGAGGAATATACACAAACTACGCTTGTAGCATTATTTACACGTATGCTTCGTTTGATTGGCATTGCCTTTTCTTTGTATCTGTTACCACTGTGGATTGCACTGGTTGTCGATCAAAATCCAACGATGTTACAGCTGCCGATGCATGATATTCGCCTATACGAATTTGGCTTTCAGATCATATTTGCCGATGTTGTTGTAGAATGGCTGCGGCAGTCCTTGATTCACACACCGACGGTATTATCGGGGATCATGAGCTTTGTTGCTGTATTTGTATTAGGGGATATGGCAGTAGAACTTGGTGCCTATACGAAGGAAATTTTGATTATGATCGCACTATGTAATATCGGAAATCTGCTTACTCCTTCCTATGAGCTTTCGTTGGCAAACAAACTGTTTCGTATCTTGATAGGACTTTGTGCATTGTACTTTGGAACAAGTGGTTTTTGCTTTGCGGTCTTGGTTCATATTTCTATATTGCTATCAACCAAAACGATTAAGTATCCGTACCTATATCCGTTTATCCCGTTTTCATGGAAGGAGTTTAAACGAATATGGTTAGGCGATCCTATCCGTATTCATAAAAAATCATGATATATGAAAAGAGGTAATGCAGCATGGATATAGAAATGAAAAAATGTCAGATTGAAGATGAACAAGTGGTGTATGAGTTGGTAAGTGAACTACAACAAGAGCTGCTTGCCAGAGCCTATTTTCATAAGGTTTGGCTTGTTAATAGGCAAGGTGTAGATAAGCAGTGCTATCTTGTATATTACCGAGGCGTTCCCTGTGCTTTCGCAAGTCTTTCTATTCGCTATCCATTGCATCACAGCTTTCCGGTTGCGGAAATCGAGGAGTTTATTGTAAAAGAGGAATTTCGTCATCAGGGAATCGGCAGCTATATGTTTTCTCAGCTTATAAGTATTGCCCAAGCTTGCAAAGCACAGCTATTGGAGCTTTCAAGCAAAGATACGCGTACACAAGCACATGTTTTTTATCGTAAGCATGAAATGACGATGCGACATTATAAGTTTACGTTGGATATTGGAAAAAAGACGTAGTGGACTTATGAAAGCATTGCTTAGCAAAAGAAATCGTGCAGTGCAGAAAATGATATAATGTGAATGAAGGGAGTCCTTTTCGATTGAACTTGTAATAAGAAGGGCTCTTTTTTTGATGAAAATAGATTTTCAGTTTGAAATGTAACAAAGAGTGCCTTGATTTTGTAGAGTTTTTACATAATTTTGGCTATTTATCTAGATTGTATAGTGTAAGCAAGTGGATTTTTTGT
Organism: Amedibacillus dolichus DSM 3991; assembly: GCF_000154285.1. GTDB lineage: Bacteria > Bacillota_I > Bacilli_A > Erysipelotrichales > Erysipelotrichaceae > Amedibacillus > Amedibacillus dolichus. Next base: position 17,584 of record NZ_DS483475.1, read on the forward strand.
TATAATGATAAGCGAATATTTGAGGTGAGGAAGTTGGCATTTACGGTAACAATTGATCAATTCGAAGGTCCTTTGGATTTAATGCTGCATTTAATCAAGGATAATAAATTGGATTTATTTGATTTGGATATGAATATACTAACCGATCAGTATTTGCAATATCTGAATGCCATGGAATCGCTGCATTTGGAGGTTGCCAGTGAATATTTAAGTGAGCTTGCCGGTCTGTTGGAATATAAAAGCAAGAAACTTTTACCGCGTGAGAAGGTAGTCATCACAGAGGAATTTGAAGAGGATCAGCGAGAACGCCTAGTGAAGCGTTTGTTGGAGTATCAGCGCTTTAAAGAAATCAGTGCTGCTTTTGATGAAGCACAAAAAAAACGTGCCTTGTGTTTGGAAAAGCCAATCAGTGAGATTACGCAAGCATGGAGACAAACGACCATAGAAACCGAATTAAAGGGAAGTCCCTATGATTTGTTTAAGGCGATGCATAAGGTTTTGCGGCGTGTTGCTTTGACGCACCCTTATGAAACCAAGATGACAGTAAAGGAACTTTCCCTAGATGAACGAGTTTTACAAATAAAGCAACGTTTAAATCATTGGGTTGGAAAAATGAGTTTTGTGGAATTATGTGATGATTGTATAGATTTGCACATGGTGATCGTTACCTTTCTTTCACTGCTTGATTTGATTAAGCATCGGGAAATTACGTATCATATAGATGAAGAAGAAATGATTTGGATTATAAAAGGGAGTGAGGAATATGCCTAGCCTGCATGCGATTTTAGAAGGATTGTTATATTTAAGCGGTGATGAAGGATTAAGCATAAAACAGTTATTGAGCTGCTTTGAAACAGAAGCTGTCAATGAGGAAGAACTGTTGAAAGCTTTAGATGCTATGATGGAGGAATATTTGCAAGCGGATCACGGAATCGAACTTGTTTGTTATGGCGGAAACTATAAATTTGTATCTAAGGAAATGCTGCACCCGTATGCCGAAAAGTTATTTGCCGCTACTAAGATGGCCACCTTATCCAACGCCGCCTTGGAAACCCTTGCAATCATCGCATATAAGCAGCCGATCACACGTGTGGAAATCGAAGAAATCCGCGGAGTCGGCTGTGATATGATGATTCGTAAGCTATTGGCAAGAAGTTTGATTAAGGAATGTGGAAGAAGCGATGCACCTGGGCGTCCCTTTCTTTATGAAGTTACGAAAGAGTTTATGGATACCTTTCAGCTGGAAAGCTTAAAGGAACTACCGGATTTGCCGGACTTTAAGGAACAGGTTGATGAAGAATTGTTTGATGAGGAAATCATCAACAGCGAAACCGATACAAAATAATATTTATCGTAAAGCAGCTATCGAGTTGCTTTTTCTTTTTGACAAATACCTACTTTCATATTTACGGCTTTGCGGCATATACTTCATTAGGTGATGGAATTGAAAAAGATTATATGCTGTTTGCTTTTGCTAACCCTTCAAATACTGCCGATTAAAGCTGAAAGCTATTGTGTAATGAGCGGTGAGGATCAGCAGGTATTGGAAGAAAAGGATATGCATAAGCAACAAAGTGTTGCGAGTATTTCAAAAATCATGACAGCGATGATTGCTATTGAAAAAGGAAATTTGCAAGATCGATGGCAATGCAGTGAGGCAATCGAAACGGTTGATGGATCGATGATCTATTTACAGAAAGACCAAATGGTTTCTTTGGAAAGTCTGCTGTATGGGCTGATGCTTAGAAGCGGAAATGATGCTGCAGTGGAGATTGCCGAACACGTTGGCGGAAATGAAGAGAATTTTGTAGCGATGATGAATGAAAAGGCAAAAGAAATCGGAATGAGTAGAACCCTGTTTCGAAATCCGACCGGTTTAGACGAAAAAGATGGAGGAAATGTATCGACTGCCTACGATATGGCATTGCTTATGAGCTATGCCTTGAAAAATCGTACCTTCCGTAAAATTGCCGGTACGAAGTATTACACGAGCGAATGGAATTATCGTTGGAAAAATAAAAATAGGCTGTTGTTTTCCTATGATAAAAGCACAGCCGGGAAAACCGGTTTTACTAAGCAGGCAGGAAGAACTTTAGTAACAAGTGCCAAGAACAAGCAGTTGGAAAGCATTGTCGTAACCTTGGATATGCATGATGACTTTCGCTTTCATGAACAAGCACATCAAAGGGTAAGCGAGGAATATGAGGCATTGGTATGGTTGGATAAGGGAAGCTATCGGGTTCAAGAGAAACAATTTGCTGTGGAGCGTAAGCTTTATGTTGCACATAAAAAGGGAACAGGTGCAAATCTTCGTGTACATTCACATATTGAACAGGGAGAGATGGTTTATGAACTACAGCATCATGAACAAAGCCTACTGTATCGCTTTCCTTTAGCAGCATCAAAGAAAACAACAGGAGAGCGATTATGAACCTGATTTGGCTGCTTCTTATTTTGCTTGCTCTTAGCTATTGTTTGGTTACAAATCAAGTGGAGGCAGTAAATACCGTATTGCTGGAAGTCGGCAAGGAAACTTTCGATTTTGTTATACCGTTATTGTGTGCAATGGCTTTTTGGAATGGAATTTTATATGTTGCGAAAGAAGCCGGCATTTTACATTTTTTGGGACAGATGTTTCACCCTTTTTTAAAACGCTTATTCCCGGATTTGCGAGAAGATAAAGAAACCCTGGGTTTAATTGCGACCAATATCGTTGTCAATATGGTCGGACTAGGCTCAGCAGCCACTCCGGCAGGTTTAAAGGCAATGGAAGGAATGCAAAAGCATAACCCCAATAAGGATACGGCAAGTCGCTCTATGATTACGTTTTTAGTATTGAATACGGCGGGTGTAACCTTATTTTCAACAACCCTGATTGCCTTGCGTGCCTCCTTTCATTCGCAAAATGTTACAGGATTTATGCCGTATGCCATATTGGCTACGACATTTGCAAGTTTGATCGGCTTACTTGTGGATCGGTGGTGGAATTATCGTAAGTAAAACAATGTATATCCTTCCGCTTATCGTATTGGTCGTAGTAATAACAGCAATGCTTCGACGAGTGAATGCCTATCAAGCATTTTTACAAGGAGTACGTGATGGGGTGTTGCTTTTTTTAGATGTTTATCCGGCCTTGCTTGCGATGATGCTGGCAATATCGCTTTTAAGAGAAAGTGGATTGATGGATTTGCTATGCGGCTATATTGCACGCTATATACAAGTTCTTCCGGCTTCTATTTGGCCGATGGTCTTTTTTCGTCCGATTTCCGGAAGTGCCTCCTTAGCAGTATTGGTAGACATATTTCAAAATGTCGGTGTCGATTCTCTTGCCGGTCAAATGGCAAGTATCATTCAAGGTTCAACGGATACAACGTTATATGTCATCACGTTGTATTTTTCCAGTGTAGGAATTAAGAAAATCAAAAATGCGCTATCCATTGGCTTAATTGCCGATGCTGCGGGGATAGGTATGGCGGTTTTGTTGGCACTTGTTTTTTTAAGCTCTTGAAAAAAGCTTTTACAAACTCTCTATCTTCATGTAAAATACTCATGAGGAGTTGTAAAATATGGAACGATTACAAAAAGTGATGGCAGCTGCCGGAATTGCTTCTCGTAGAAAATGCGAGGAATTGATCGTGCAGGGTCGTGTCAGTGTCAATGGTCAGCTCGTAAGTGAGCTGGGATATAAAGTGAAAAAGGGAGATCAAATTGCCGTTGATGGTAAGATGATCGAAAAGGAAGGAAAGGTCTATTATCTGATGAATAAGCCGAAGAAATCAATGTGTACCAGCAACGATGAATTCGGGCGTAAGACCGTTATTGAGCTAGTGGAAGGAACGGAGCGAATATTCACAGTAGGGCGTTTGGATTATGATACAAGTGGTGTGCTTTTATTAACCAATGACGGCGATTTTGCCAATGAGATCATTCACCCGCGTTATCATTTGCCAAAGGTTTACAATTTAACCATCAATGGTATTTTAAAGCCGGAGGATATGCGAAAACTAAAAAACGGAATCGTTTTAGACGATGGCTATAAGACCATGCCGGCAAAATTCAAGATTACGGAAAAGGATTTGAAAAAAAATCAATGCAGCTTTGATTTAACGATTTATGAGGGGCGCAACCGACAGATTAAGCGAATGATGGAAGCACTTGGCTATGAGGTGCGAAGGCTTCATCGTAAGCAGATTGCCTTTTTAGGCTGTAGTGATTTACGACAGGGAGAATATCGTACGCTGAAGCCTTTTGAGGTAAAAAAGCTGCGTACCTTGGCAACACAAGGCAAGCATATTGAATAAAGGCAGACGAGGGTCTGCTCTTTTATGCTTCATATTGCAGTTCCCTATAAAATGATGTATGATTATCGAGGTGATTTTATGCAACAGTATTTTTATTCAAAACGTGCGCAGATCAATGATTATATTGTTTTAAATGATGAGCAGGCACATCATGTTTCCCATGTGCTGCGAATGCGCGAAAACGATGTTGTGCGTATCGTCGATAAAGAGAATACGATGTTTTTTGCACATCTTTTATTTGAAGGAAAAAAAGTAATAGCTCATTTGGATCAAAAAATCGAAGATCATACGCGAAATGCTGTACGTATTACATTGCTGCAGGGAATGATCAAAAAAGAAAAATGGGATTATGTATTACAGAAAAGCGCAGAGCTCGGTGTAGATTGCATCGTTCCTTTTACCAGTTCGCGAACCGTTGTAAAAGCAAAGGAGGAGCGCATGGATAAAAAGCTTTTGCGTTGGAATAAAATATTGTTGGAGGCATGTGAGCAATGCAAGCGTTCTACGCTTGTAGATTTGAAGGAACCATGCTTGTTAAAAGATGCGGCGCGTTATAAAAGCGAATTGAATATCATCGCTTATGAAGATGCCGATGCAACAAGTGAAAAGCTGCATCGTTTATTGGCAAAGTATCCAAAGATAAGCTCTGTAACGATTGCAATCGGTTCAGAAGGAGGCTTTTCGAAAGAGGAGGTTTCTATGCTGATGGAAATGGGATATCACAGAGTAAGTTTAGGTGCGCGTATTTTGCGAGCGGAAACAGCTGCTCTTGCGGCAATTCATGGAACGTCTTTTTATTATGATATGGCTGGTGATAAGCAATGAAGCATTTATATGAGCTGTTGAATAAAAAATATGATAAAAAGCTGGTAGAAGATAAAGAATATCGCAAAGCATGGAAAAAAAGAAAGCAGCGCTTAGAAGCATGTGGGGTTGAAGTAAAGGATCTTGATGATGTTGCGATGCTTTATTATGAACTGGTAGCGTATTCGATTGATGTTAAAGAGCGTTTTGAAGAAGTTTTTTTCGATACCTATGTACGCATGTATGATTATTGGTATGATTTGACCTATCAAGAACGTAAGAAACAAATGAATTTGGATATTATGCGCCTAAAGCAGGAGCTGACATGTTTTGTGTGGGATACACAAGAGATCTATATGCCATGTTTTCAAGCAAAATTCAATCATTTATATACCGATGAGATTATTCTATTGGATTTGAAGCAGTATCACACCTTTATTCGCAGCTATCAAGATCAGCTTAAAGGTGATTTGTATGGCTGCTTACCATACGAGCTAGGCTGGACAAGCGCTGCTTGTATTGCGAAAGATGAACATTGCTTTGTCTTATATCATGAAAGCAACCATCGCTTTTATCGCTATACGGATAAGGGGTATGAGAAATGTCTGTCCTTACCGCTTAAGCAAAAGCTTACACAGGATTTGAAGCAAAGCTTGGCAAATGCTTTTTTACAAGATGATGAAGGTAGGTTAGGTGAAATCCTATTACAAAGTGAACTGCTATCTAAGCGCATGCAGCGAAAACTGATAAAGCTTAGAAAAAAGCAAGCGAAACGAGTAGAAAAAAAGAAACAAAAGCAGGAGTGAGAAGATGAAAACATTTGCGATTGCCACATTGGGCTGTAAAGTAAATACGTATGAATCACAGGGCTATGAAGCGGCTTTGCTGGAAAGAGGCTATACAGAGGTTTCTTTTAAGGAAAAAGCGGATATTTATATTATCAATACCTGTGCCGTAACCAATACCGCTGCTAGTAAATCCAGACAGAAAATACATCAGGCGCATGCTTTAAATCCTACTGCCTGTATTGCGGTTGTTGGCTGCTATGTGCAAAGCAATCATGATCAGGTTGCTGATATTGACGGTGTGAGTATCCTAGTAGGCAGCAAGGGGAAGAGTATGCTTGTGGATCAGATTGAAGCTTATTTACAAGGACAATCAGTATGTGAGGAAAGGATTGATGCTCGCTCGATTTCTGCATTTGAAGCGTTAAAGGTTGAGCGTTTTGAGCATCAAACCAGAGCCTTTTTGAAAATACAAGATGGCTGTAATCAATTTTGCAGCTATTGTATCATACCTTACGCAAGAGGAGCAGAGCGCTCTTTAGCAGAGGATCAGGTTATTGAGAGTGCAAAACAGTTGGTAAATAATCAGCATTTGGAAATTGTTTTAACCGGTATTCATACCGGCCGCTATGGGAATGGAACGGGGCGGAATCTTTTGGATTTATTAAAGCGTTTGGTAGCCGAGGTTCCTAAGCTGCGTCGTATTCGTATTTCCTCCATTGAAATGAATGAAATAAGTGATGAGCTGATTGCGTTTATGAAGGAAGAGCCACGCATTGCCCGACACCTACATATTCCTTTGCAGGCCGCAAGCAACACGGTTTTACAGCGTATGAGAAGGCCGTATACTGTGGAGTGGTTTATGGAACGCGTTGCTTATATACGCTCACAGATTGCGGATATTAGTATTTCCAGTGATGTAATTACCGGTTTTCCACAAGAGAGTGAAGAAGAATTTATGGAAGGATACCGTAATATAGAAGAAATGCAGCTAAGCTTTCTGCATGTGTTTCCATATTCAAAGCGTGATTTTACTGATGCTGCGAAAATGCCGGGACACTTGGATCGCAAAACTAAGAAAGCGCGTGGAGCCAAGCTTGCACAGCTTTCCAAAGAACTATATACTTCTTATAAGCAGCGATTTATCGGACAAAAAATTTCTGTACTTTTTGAAAAAGAGGTTGAAGGAATGCTTTTTGGGCATAGTAGTGAGTATCTTGAGGTCTATGCGAAAAAAGAAGCCGGAGCTCTTCACACCTTGTGTGATGTATTGATTAGCGAGTTGAAAGATGATGTTCTTTATGGTGTATGTGTAAAGGAGGAAACGCTATGAAGTTATCCGAAATGTTTGAACAGGCACCGGAAATAGAAATCGAGGGCCTTTGTCTTGACTCCCGCCAAGCTAAGCCGAATGATATTTATTTCTGTATGAGCGGCATTATGTTTGATGGTCATGATTTTGTAGAAGATGTTATTGCGAAGGGAGTGAAAGCAATCGTTCATGCAAAGCCGATTGAGCACATGCACAAGGGAGTTGCTTATATTCAGGTAGAAAATGTAAATCGCACATTGAATCGAATTGCTTCCTTATTTTATCAGCACCCAAGTCGGTATATGAAGGTATTTGGTGTTACAGGTACGAATGGAAAAAGTACGATTACCAGTATTATTCAAGATGTTTATTCACATTTTCACCCTTGCGGTTATATCGGTACGATTGCAATTCGCTATGGTGATGTAGAACTGCCACCAAGTTTAACCACACCGGATCCGATCTTGATTCATAAATCTATGGCAGATATGCGTGCAGCGGGCATGGAGGCTTGTGCTTTAGAAGTTAGCTCTCATGGCTTAGAGCTTGGACGAGTGATGAGTGTGGATTTTGATATTGCGATTTTCTCTAACCTTACATATGATCACTTAGATTTTCATGGAACGATTGAAAATTATTTAGAGGCAAAGAAAAAGCTGTTTACCAATTTGAAATCCGATGGAGTTGCCGTTTTGAATCGTGATGATGCGTATTATCAAGCTTTTGCGGATTGCACGAACGGACGTTTGGTTACCTATGGAATAAAGCATGATTCCGATTATCGAGCGATGGACATTCAAATCCAAACCGATGGTTCGCAATTTACGTTGCTTCATCATGAAAAAAGCTATACCATAAAAACCAATTTGGTTGCTATGTATAATATTTACAATTTGCTAGGTGCGATTGCCGGTATGTGTGAGGCTGGTATTGCCATCGAGGATATGTTGCCGTATTTGGCAAGCATCAAACAGATTGAAGGACGCATGGAGCGAATTGATGAGGGCCAGTTATTTAATGTGATTGTCGATTTTGCACATACGCCCGATGGCTTGGAAAAGGTGTTTGAATATGCAAAGGATATTACCAAGGAGGGCCACAGTATTATTGCGGTTTTTGGTTCGGCAGGAAAGCGAGATACGAAGAAAAGAAAGGTATTCGGTGAAATTGCTTCGAAATATTGTGATAGCATCATTTTGACGGAAGATGATCCTCGTGATGAAGATGCAAGGGAAATTGCTAATGAGATTAAAGAGGGTATTAAGGATACCAAGAATATTTTTATTGAAGATCGTTACAATGCGATTCGCCAAGCGATTGAAAGTGCCGGTGCTTATGATACCGTTTTGATTTTAGGAAAAGGTGATGAGGTGTTTATGTATCGCGAGTTCGGTCGCGAGCCTTGGTTGGGAGATCATAATGTTGCCAGAGAGTGTATTCGTCGTTATTGCTTAGATAATCACGAGGAAAATAACTAATTATATGTAAATTAACGCGATTTATACATAAATGATACAAAATTTGTTGCATTTTCATGAACTTTTCAGTATAATAAATGTGCTTGCATCAGAAGGGAGGGTCAACATGCCGAAAGTAGTACTTAAAGAAAACGAAGTTCTTGATGACGCACTACGCAGATTTAAGCGTCAGGTGTCAAGAAATGGTACCCTTGCTGAAGCTCGCAAAAGAGAGTTTTACGTAAAGCCAGGCGTTCGTCGTAAATTAAAATCAGAAGCTGCACGTAAAGCACGTCGTGGGAAATAAGAAGTCAATTTGACTTCTTTTTTTATATATTTGTGAGTATGGAATAACTTTACATAAAATTAACATTTCTTGTTCTTTTTCGTTTTATAATAAACAAGTGAATGGAGCATGCGAGCATATTCAGCTATGGTAAAACGTATTCTGTTACATAGGGGTGAAAGCGTGCTGTCTATTCATAACAATAAAATCCTATTGGAACATTATGAGCAGATTCTATTCATTTCTACAAATCGAGTGAAGGTAGTAACCGATGCTGCGGAAATCGAATTTGTGGGAGAGCATATTCAGGTCTTGGCTTTAGAAAAGAATGAGCTGCTTATGGAGGGTATACTTTCTCAAGTGAGGTTTCAGCATGTTCAATAGAAGGGCTATGGGGCTTGATGCTTGGCGTGTAGATATGCCGGTAGAAACTTTTTTACGAATTGTGAAAGTTTTTGATTTGGAGCTGTATGATATTTCCTTTCAAAAAACTGCTATTTGCTTTTATGCTCATGTATGGCAAAGACGCAATATTGTACATGCTTTAAAGGAAGCTGAGCTTGTCGCAACAACCGGAGCGATTGCTTACCTACTTCGTAGCCTTCGTAAGCCGTATCGTCTGCTTGCTTTGCTTATCAGTATGCTGCTTTGGTACGTCTGCTCACAAACCGTATTAACGATTGATATTCGTGGTGAAAGCGAGAAGCACCGCCAGCTCATTGCATCTACCTTGCAAGAGCTTGGCTATCGTACTCCCTTTTATGATAAGGATCTGGCAGAGATGAAAGCAAAGCTGAAAAAGCGCTTGGAAAATGATATAGCATGGTTGGAAGCCTATCAAGAAGGTAGTCGTTATGTTATCACATACACACCTAAGGAATTTGCTAAGTTACAGGTATTAAAACAAGATGCTTTAATTGCCCAAGAGGACGGAGTGATTGCACAATTTGAAGTTTCCCATGGCTCGAAATGTCGTAGGGTGAATGAATTTGTGCACAAAGGAGATATATTGGTAGATAATGTACTTCTTGATAGCAAGGGACAGGAAGCTAAAACCGATGTAGAAGGAAGGGTATATGCTTATGTGTGGAAAGATGTTCGTGTAACGATGCCTTCCAATAGGCTTCCCAAAAGCTTTCAATTCTTTGATTTATTGATGGAGGCAAGACGTATTGCTTCTTTGGATTTTCGTATAGGAGATAAGATTTCAAAAGAAAATATTTTGCAATTCTCTACGGATATGGGTAAAATAGAAATGGTTGTTCATTATACCTTATATAAGGATATTACAACTCCCAGATGATAGGAGATTCTATGAGTAAACAATATACGATAAACCTAAAAGAGTATCCAATGGATTGGATTGTTAAGTTATGCGGACCACAGGACAAACATTTTTCACTGATTTGCGATGCGTTTTCTGTGCAGCTGCTTGTACGTGATAATGAGCTGCGAGTTCTGTGTGAAGATGAGAAAGTATTTCATCGGATTGAAAAGCTGATTGCGAGTGTGATGGAAATGCTAGAGAATCATGTTGATGTGCAGGAACGCGATATCATGTATTTATGCCGCTTAGCAAAGACCGATAAGTTGGATCAACTAGCAGCTATGTACCAACGTCCAATTGGGAAAGCCATAAGCGGTAAGCTGATTTATCCGAAAACGATCGGACAGCGTTATTTGTTTCAATGTATGAGTCATTCGGATATTGTTTTTGCGACTGGTGTAGCAGGAACCGGAAAAACATATCTTGCGGTGGTTTATGCGGTTAGTCAATTGAAGAACGGAGCGGTTCGAAAAATTATTCTTACACGTCCTGCTGTGGAGGCCGGAGAAAATTTAGGGTTTTTACCGGGTGATCTTAAAGAAAAGGTCGATCCCTATTTACGTCCATTATATGATGCGCTTTATGATACCTTAGGAAGTGAGCAGGTGGAAAAGCTGATAGAAAAAGGAATCATTGAAATCGCACCTTTGGCTTATATGCGCGGCAGAACGTTGGATAATGCTTTTATTATTTTAGATGAGGCACAAAATACAACTCGCTCACAAATGAAAATGTTTTTAACGCGCATGGGCTTTCAATCGAAAATCGTTATTACCGGTGATGTTACGCAGATTGATCTTATTCGCAAGCAAGACAGCGGTTTGTTGAATGCCAAACAGCTGCTATCCGGAATTGAGGGTATTTCCTTTGTGGAACTAACGAGTCTAGATGTTGTGCGTAATCCACTCGTTCAAAAAATTATCGAGCGATATGAAAGGGAGGAAGAAGGATATGGCAAAAATACTTCTGATTGAAGATGAAGAAAATATTCGTAAGATCATTGCTTATGATTTGAAAAAGGCAAATTATGAAATCGTGGAAACCGGTGATGGTAGAGAAGCAATCGAATTAGCCGGAAGCAATGATTTCGATGTTTTGATTATTGATTGGATGCTTCCGCATGTAAGCGGGATTGAAATAGTAGAGCGATTACGAGAACGGAAAAACGACAGCATCATGATAATGCTGACGGCTCGTGATGATGAAACAGATATCCTACATGCTTTTGAAAAGGGAGTTGATGATTATATCACCAAACCGTTTTCCCCTCGGGAATTGCTTGCAAGAGTCAATGCACATTTAAAACGTCGTAAAGGAAGGGAAGAACCTAGACTGGTATTCGGTGATATTTGCATGGATCTCAAGCGACGCAGCATACTTTTAAAGGAACAGGAATTAGAGCTTACAAAAAAGGAATTTGATTTATTGGAATATTTTATTTCCAATAAGGAGGTTGTTCTTTCGCGTGATAATATTTTAAATGAAATTTGGGGCTTTGATTATGATGGAGATACACGAATTGTCGATGTTCACGTATTTAAGCTAAGAAGTAAGCTAGCCAATAGCAATATTCAAATTAAATCTATGCGAGGCATTGGCTATGTCATTGAGGAAAAGCATGAAGAGTAGACGCTATGTGGCTTACGCCTTGCTGGTGTTGGTACTGATAAGCGTACAAATAGCAACGGAAGCAAGTGCATTAACAATGGTTTTGGTTATGTCGATTGTCTTTTTTGTGTTTTGGGAATACTTTGATAAAAAAAGTGAGCTATTGGTGCGTAAAGAAAATAAGGAGCTGCAGGAAAAGGTAAAATCCTCTGCTAAAGATGCACACTTGAATTATAAGCAACTACTAACTGTTGTAAGTAGTATTCCTTTCCCATTGTTGTTACTGGATCCTTTTGGAAACATTGTTATGAGCAGTAATGTTGATGAGATTAGCGAAGGTGAGATTCAGGAAAACATGACCTATGCAAACAACAGCTTTGTTTATCCGGTGCAGGAGTTTATAAAGGATTGCTTTATTATGGAGCGCGCAATGGATACGATTTTACATATTCAAGGGATTGAGTATCAGTCTATCTGCGTTCCGGTTACGGCAAAAGGAAAATATCGCGGGTGCTTGTTGCTGTTTCAAGATGTATCGAAAACTTTGGAAGGAGAGAAAATGCAAAAGCGCTTTATTGCCGATGCTTCTCATGAATTGAAAACACCGATTGCGGTTATTAAAGGCATGGTAGAAATTTTAAATCGTGATGACTTTGATGATCCGCAAATGGAAAAAGAATTTTTGACGCAGATTGAAAGTGAAATCAATCGTTTGGATGGATTGGTGAAGGATTTGTTGATATTATCGAGATTATCTTTATCCAATGTTTTACTAACGAAAGAATTTAACGATATGAATGAAATTATAAACAAAGCAATTCAATCCTTTAAAAAGCAGATTAACGAAAAAGGACTAAAGCTTGTTTGTGATTATCAATATCAAAGTCCGATTCGTTGCGATGCGATGAAAATGTCGCAGGTTATTATCAATTTATTATCAAATGCAATCAAATACAGCGACCAAGGTACAATTCGGATACAAACTTATCGAGAAAATAATTTCTTTGTGTGTACGGTAGCAGATGAGGGACAGGGAATTGCAAAGGAAAATTTGGATAAAATTTTTCATCGCTTTTATCGTGTAGATGATGCCCGTACACGTAGTAAGGGTGGTTCTGGTTTAGGACTTTCGATTGTGAAATCTACTGTGGAAGCACATGGTGGCAATGTTGAGGTTGATAGTGAATTAAACAAGGGAACTAAGTTTATTGTTCGTATACCTCTTTAGGCACATTGCTGCCTTTTTCTTTTTTATAGCTTGCATTGTGCAAGAAGGAGTGCTATAATAATCAAGCAAGTAAATATGTCGCGTTCGGCAAGCGGTTAAGCCACAGCCCTCTCAAGGCTGTACCACGGGTTCAAATCCCGTACGCGATACCATATTGTATTCGAACGAACTACTCATTAGTTCGTTTTTTTATATTTAGAAGAAGAATCAGATCAGAAAAAAGGCCGTACAGTCTAAGTGATAGTTTATAATCACTTAACTGTTACGACCATTTTTTATTTGTTTTATATCGACATAAACTATAAACATACACATCATATATCATTATAAACAACTTTAGCTTTTAAGAGATACCGGATAATCGAAGCCATGCTGTTGAGTATATTCCTCTAGTGTTATTCCTTTTTCATAGATTTCCGTAGCAACCTCCACTCCGACATAGCGAAAATGCCATGGTTCATTAGAAGCTCCGGTAATGTGGGTTTTATTTAAAGGATAGCGAAGAATAAACCCATATTCATGAGCATGTTTCGATACCCATTCATATTCTTTAGTATAACCGAAAACAGGAATTTCCTCATCGATAACGCTTTGGCTTGTTAAATCGACACTTAATCCGAGTTGGTGTTCACTAAAGCCAGGTGGGGAAACTAAACCGGAGGCTGTTACGCTGTCGTAAATCGCAAACATCTGATCATAGATAATTTTTTGCTCCTTTGCGCTTCGATAAGCACTGTTCACTGCTAAATGCAGATCTTTCTTTAAAGCATCTTGATACATGTTCTCTAATGCTTCGGCAGCATCTTTTCGCATCTTGTTGTTGGTGTTGTCGGGAGCATTAGGTATGGCAACTTCTACAAGATTTTTCGGTACATAGTCAGTAGAAACCTGAAAGCCGTTTTTAATTAGGAGAACTGGGTGCTCGGGGTTTTCTAAATAATAAATACGAGAGGTTTTATTTTGTGAAATAATGTTTGGATAGGAGATTTCCATAATTGCTTCTTGAGGTTCTTTTTTTGTTTGTAGATACTGTGGAAGATCTTGTATGATGCAGCCGTTAATCTCAATATAAGGGGCAATTTGCTTCCAAGTCAAGGTATGCTCCTTTAGAAAAGCAAGCTCCTTAATTGTATAGCGATGCAAAAGCATTTGGATTTGTTTCGGTTGATAGCCATGTGCCACAAACCATTCGTGATAATTTTCATAATATGTATCAATATAATCAACAATTTCCTTATCCTTTAACTCTGTATCACTTAACAACTCATAATTATAGTAATGCCGATTGTTTTCTAAACTATCCCAACGAGAAAAATCAATCGCACTATCATAGTTGAGATAATCGGCAAGCTCTTCTTTATCTAGGGTTAGTAAAAAAGCTCGTTCCTCTTTGTTATAGCCCTTAATGCTCAATTGAATACGTGTCCAATTTAAGAAAATAAGCATGGCAATAACAGCCAAAATCAACAGTATAGAAAGTAGTGTAATCCATCGTTCCTTCTTATCGTTTTCTCGGGGGTAGTAGTGTAAATTCATCGGTTTCTCCTCCTTTACAGCTTTTGTTTTACCGTATGTATAATGATACAAGAAAATAGCGTAGAAAGCTATCTTTTACAGAATAAAAAATTTACATTTTCTTAACATAAATGAAATATACAGTTTACATTCCTGCTGTATCATGATAGCTGTTCGAGGAGGAATGTAGGAATGAAGAAAACATTGATGTTAGGTTTGGCATGCTTGATGAGCGTATCTTTAATGGCATGCGGATCAAATGAAGGAAGTAGTAATGGAGTAAGCGGAGAAATCGCTGTTTATACACGAGATTCATCTAGTGGAACGCGGGAAGCATTTGAAAAAGGAGTTGGCTTTGAAGGGGAGCTTACAAAGCATGCGACAGAAGTTACAAGCAATGACGATATGGCTGCGAAGGTCGGCGGTGAAGCAAGAGGAATCGGTTATACTTCTCTATCAACGGATTTTGAAAAAAACAACGTAAAGCCTTTGAAGTATGAAGGTGTTGAGGCATCAAGTGAAACGGTATTAGATGGTAGCTATGGGCTTCAACGTCCGTTTATGTTTGTAACAAGAGCAAGCGGAGATTTTGAAAGTGAGGAAAAAGAACAGTTAGTAGCAGCTTTCTTAGATTATTTACAAAATTCTGCGGAAGGTATGGCAGTAGTTCAAAAGGCAGGCGGTGAGGTAGACCTTTCAAAAGCCGTTGCATGGGAAGAATTAGCAAGTAAATATCCGGTGCTTCAGCAAGATAATTCCGATATTACGATTACTACCGCTGGCTCTACCTCTGTTGAAAAAACACTTAAGGCGGCATTGGAGGCATTTTCACCATTGGCAGGAAATGTAAAGTTTGTCATGAATCAAAATGGCAGCGGTGATGCAGTTCCTAGAACTTTAGGAAAAGAAAAAGACGGTGCCAATAAAGCGGATATTGGCTTCGCTTCAAGAGCCTTCAAGGAAGATGGAAGTGAAGATATTGCTTCGGCAATGGTAAGTGGTCAGTATTGTATTGATGCTGTCGTAGCGGTGGTACATAAGGATAATCCTTTGGAGGATATCACACAGGCGCAGCTAAAAGATATTTTTACAGGGAAGATAACAAACTGGGAAGATTTAAATAAGTAAGCTTTAAAGTAGAAACAGCCTGATGTTCTCAGGCTGTTATTTATCTAAAAGATTGGAGAGTATTATGGAATTATATGTGCGAAAGCATACCAGCAGCAAAAAAAATAATAAGAAGCTAAAGCATGATAAAGCAATGAAAAAGGTATTTATGAGTGCAGCTTTGCTGTCAAGCAGCATGCTGGCAGTCATTGTGATTTTTATTGCATTGAAAGGAATTACACCTTTTGTTGGTACAGATACCTATGAGGCAGTAAATGTATTTGATTTTCTATTTGGAAACATGTGGCGAAAGGATCAAGGTATTTATGGGGTTGGATTTATTATCATTAACACTTTGATTTCCAGTTTTGCGGCATTGCTGATTGCATTTCCATTAGCGGTCTTGAGTGCCTTGTTTATTTGTAAGATTGCTCCTAAAAAACTGGCAACTATGATGACTTCAATCGTTGAGCTGTTGGCAGCTGTACCCTCTGTTGTATATGGTGTCTTTGCATGTGGGACAATAACCGTCATAGTAAAAGAGCTAGGGGCAATGTTGGGTTTTGCTACGGTTGGTGGCGCAAGTCTTTTGGCAGTCATTCTCTTATTGGCAATTATGATTTTTCCAACCATCACTTCATTGTCAATTACGGCAATCAATGCAGTGGATACAGAAATGGAGCTAGGAAGTTTGGCGCTTGGCGCAACAAAGACACAAACAAATTTTAAGGTTGTATTGGCAAGTGCAAAATCCGGTATTTTTGCTGGAGCGATATTAGGCATCGGACGCGCTTTTGGAGAAGCGACAGCAGTGGCAATGGTTGCCGGAAATAAGATGTTTGGACCAACCTTCCACCTATTTGATACAACAAGAACCTTAACCACGACCATGCTTTCCGGATTAAAGGAAACTAGTGGTCTAGATTACGATATTCGCTTTTCAGTCGGACTGGTGTTGATGGCAGTGATTTTGCTTTCTAACCTGATCTTGAATTATGTGAAGAAAAGGGTGGGAAAACTATGAATAAAATCACAAGTGGAAATTTGAAAAAACGAAGGATAAAAGACACTATTTTAAATGGGATAACCTATCTTTCTAGTGGTATCAGCGTATTGGTGTTGGCAGCCATTTTTATCTTTGTTTTTACACAAGGCTTTTCTAGTTTGAGTCTTGACTTATTAACCGGAAATTATTGGGCAAATAATTATCTGACAACTGTGGAAGCCGATAGAAATGCTCCCGATTGCTTTCAAGTTCCGAAGGAATTAGGGGAGGAAGTAGCATTTTCTGAAGCGTGGGGCGTAGGATTCGTTGATGCGCTTGATGAAAACAAAGAGCCGATTGTTTTGATTGAATATATTGATGAGGCATCTCCTTTTGCAAGTTTGATTGACAAAAGCGTGCATGATCGAGAAACAAAGTTATCGGCGGAGGTTGGCTATCAGGTAGAGCGAATCAATTATATGGGGAAAGACGGACATATAAAAATTGTTGGGAATCTGATGTCAAATGATGCGAAGCAGGTTGCGCAAGCCTTGGATCAAAATGCACAGAGCATTCAAGAAATGTATTTTAAGACTCCTGGGGGAGGAATTCGCGGATCGATTCTAGCAACCTTATATCTAATTGTAGTGGCTTTGCTAGTTTCTTTGCCACTAGGAATCGCAGCAGCTATCTATTTGCGAGAATACGCTTCGAAAAATAAGCTTACCGGTTGGATACGCAGTGCTGTGGAAATGTTAAGTGGTGTTCCTAGTATTATATTTGGTTTAATGGGAGTAACCGTACTCTTTCCGATTACACAGCTATTTGGCGCAACAACAACGAATATTTTGTTAGGTGGTTTAACCCTTGCTGTCATTTTGCTGCCAACCATTATCCGTTCTAGCGAGGAAGCCTTAATTGTTGTACCACAATCTTTACGTGATGCTTCTCTTTCCTTAGGTGCTTCTAGGTCGCAAACAATCTTTAAGGTGGTATTGCCCAATGCTATACCGGGTATTTTAACCGGTGTATTGTTAAGCATCGGACGAGTTATCGGCGAAAGTGCAGCGTTGATTTATACCATGGGCACGTATGTAAATGATGCACCGCAGCTTTTATCGCAAGGGACAAGCCTAGCTGTTCACATTTATAATATCATGAGCAGTGAGCAGCCGAATTTTGAATTGGCTTGTGCAATTTCAATTGTTATTTTAGTGTTTGTATTGATCTTGAATATTAGTATCAAATGGATTTCACGTCGTTTTCATAAGGCGATGCAATAGGAGGAAGGAATTATGCAAAACAACACAATTTTTCATATTGAAAACGTAGATTTGTTTTATGGTGAAAAGCAAGCTTTAAAACAAATTCAAATGAATATTCAAAAAAACAGCGTAACGGCGTTGATCGGGCCAAGCGGTTGTGGGAAATCTACCTTCCTTCGTTGCTTGAATCGTATGAATGATTTAATCGACGATTGTCGTATTGAAGGTAATATTCTATTTGAAAATACGGATATTTATAAAGGGGATATGAATGTGGTTGATTTACGAACAAGGGTTGGAATGGTATTTCAAAAGCCGAATCCTTTTCCAATGTCTATTTACGACAATATTGCTTATGGACCACGTTGTCAGGGAATTAAGGATAAAACGATTCTTGATGCGATTGTGAAGCAGTCTTTGGAAAAAGCAGCTCTTTGGGAGGAAGTAAAGGATCGTTTGAAGGATAGCGCCTTTGGACTATCTGGTGGACAACAGCAGCGTTTGTGTATTGCACGAGCGATTGCCATGGAACCGGAGGTTATTTTGATGGACGAGCCGACCAGCGCTTTAGATCCGATAGCAACTGCAAAGATCGAAGCGTTGATGGAAGAATTGAAAAATGAATATACGATCATTATCGTTACGCATTCTATGCAGCAGGCATCACGTGTTTCGGATTACACGGCATTTTTCTTGATGGGTGAAGTTGTAGAATTTGATAAAACAAGTACGATTTTTCAACAGCCTAAAGATCAGCGTACAGAGGATTATATTACCGGAAGGTTTGGATAGGAGGCAGGTATATGGTAAAGCTAGATGCAGAATTGGCAGCAATGGAACAAAATCTTTTAAAAATGGCACAACGAGTGATTGCCATGCACGAAAAGGTGGTGGCTGCGTTAAAGCAACCGAGTAAAGAGATTGAACTCGATATCGTACAGGCAGATGATGTTATCAATCATTTAGAGGAAGAAATAAACGATCAGGCAATTCGTTCCTTGGCGCTATTATCGCCGGTAGCTAGCGATTTACGTAAAGTGATTGCCGATATTAAAATTGCCAGTGAGCTGGAGCGTATTGGTGATTATGCGAAAAATATTGCTATCTTTTTAATTAAAAACGAAAGTTTAGATGCAACGATTCGCAGCTATGGAATTGCGATGGAGGAGCAGCTTATGGAAATGTTAAAGGATACGATTACAGCTTATGAACAGCGTGATGTGGATATGGCTTTTGAGATAGCGGAGCGAGATAAGGCAATCAAGGAGCTGTATTATAAATTAAAGAGTAAACTAAAGGAGCAAGAGGATCTTCTTCAGCATATTTTCGAAATCAGTGCTATGATGCGCAATATGGAGCGTGCCGGAGATCATACGAAAAATATTTGTGAACATATTATTTATATGATGAAGGGACAGCATTACGATTTCGGATAAACATTCGCTTAAAGGTGGCAATTGTCGCCTTTTTTTATAAGAGCTAACGATATGTTTTTTTAGGAACAAAGCAAAAAATATGCTATAATGATTAGGAATAAAAGGAAGTTTTTATAAGTGTATGCGAATATGGTAATGAAAGAGGTAGGCTATGGAAATTAACATCATCAATCAAACAGCGGAGAAGCGGTGGAATCGTTACAAGAAGGATTTTCTTACGATTGCGCAAAAGACAGAAGAATTATTAAAGCTTAAACAGAGGTATTGTGCTTCGGTTATTTTTGTAACACCGCAAAAAATTCATGAAATCAACCGTGAGTATCGGCATATCGATCGTCCTACCGATGTTATTAGCTTTGCATTGTTAGATGAAGCAGATGAATATGAGATTATGGAGGACAGCATTGAACTGGGTGATATCTTTATCAATATCGAAGCAATCGTGAAGCAAGCAAGTGAATATGGTCATTCTATGCGTAGAGAGGTATGCTTTCTGTTTACGCATGGCTTATTGCATCTATTGGGCTATGACCACATGGAACAGGAGGAGGAGCGCGTGATGTTTGCGCTGCAAGATGATATCCTATATGATATTGTTCCTAAAAAAAGCAGTACGTAAATTTTCTTATGCTTTTGCAGGCTTGCTTGATGGAATTCACAATGATGCCAGTATTCGCTTGCAGTTTGTATTGGGAGTTTGTACGCTGCTTGCCGGCTTATTGTTGCATTTGTCGCTTATAGAATGGAGCATTGTCCTCATCTTGGTTGCACTTGTAATAGCAATGGAATATATAAACAGTGCGATCGAAACGCTAACCGATGTGTTATTTCCTAATTATGATCGGCGTGCAAAAAAAATCAAGGATTACAGTGCCGCAGCGGTGTTGGTAGTATCAATTGTGGCTTTGCTTTTCGGTATTATTATTTTCGGAGGACGGCTATGGATTATACTGATGTAATAGAAAAAGCCTTGCAGGCGTGTGAGCATGCCTATGCTCCATATTCAAGGTTTTGTGTAGGTGCTTGCTTAAAAATGAAAGATGGAAGCTATATTTGCGGGGCAAATGTAGAGAATGCATCTTATGGCTTAACCAGCTGTGCAGAACGCAATGCCTTGTTTGCGGCATATTCTCAAGGATATCGCAAGCAGGATATTCAATGCATGGCGATTACTGCCAAACAAGATGAGCTGTGTCCGCCTTGTGGTGCTTGTCGTCAGGTAATGGCGGAACTGTTGGAGCAGCATACACCGATTATTTTAGCAAGTATAAAAAAACAGCTTGTAACAAATATAGAAGAACTGATGCCGATGGCATTTACAGCAAAGGAGTTTTTATGAAATATAGATCAGGATTTATAGCGATTGTTGGGCGTCCTAATGCAGGAAAGAGTACTCTGTTGAATGCGATTTTAAAAGAAAAGGTGGCGATTACAACCCCAAAGCCACAGACGACGAGAAATAATATTTCCGGTATTTTGACAACCGAAGATACGCAATATGTTTTTGTTGATACACCGGGGATTCATAAGCCGAAGCATGAGTTGGGAAGAACCTTGAATAAGAATGCTTATACTGCGATTAGCGAAGCCGATGTCAATTTCTGGGTTGTTGATGCTACACAGCCGTATGGCAGCGGTGATGAATTTATGCTAGAAAAAATGAAGAGTGCGCATATTCCGGTTTTTTTGATTTTGAATAAGATTGATTTGTTGGAAAAGGAAAAATTGCTTAAGGTTCTTGCAAGGTGGCAGGAGCGTATGGAATTTGCGGAAATTTTTCCTATCTCTGCTCTTACCAATGATAATATTGAGCACCTTTTGGAAATCACTCGAAGTTATTTATCGGAAGGGCCGAAATATTTTCCGGACGATATGATCAGCGATCATGGTCTAAGCTTTCAAATAGCGGAAATCATTCGCGAAAAGGTTTTATATAAGACCAACGAGGAGGTACCGCATTCCGTAGCCGTGGTTGTTGAAAATATGGAGGAAACGGATAAAAAGGTATATTTACAGGCTGTTATAGTTGTGGAAAGAACCTCACAAAAGGCAATTTTGATTGGTAAACAGGCGGCTATGATTCGTGCGATTCGCTTAGCTGCGCAAAAGGAACTGAAGGAAAAGCTACATAAAAAGATTGAATTGGAGCTTTATGTGCGTGTAGAAAAAAATTGGCGTAATCGAGAAGGAAAATTGCAGCAGCTGGGCTATAGTGAGAAATTTGATGAATAGCGAGTACTGTGCTATTGTGATCAGCTATCGGGAATATCGCGAACATGATGCGATCATAAAGCTTTTAGATGAAAACGGGACGATTTCTTCGCTGATTGCCAGAGGTGTGCAGAAAATCAACAGTAAGAATGCCGCAGGTTGTCAACAGTTTACCTATGGGCGTTATTTTGTAAACGAGCGCCAATCGACTGTTCTGCATTCTTTATGCAGTGCTGAATGCTTGCGGACATATCGTGATATTCGTGAAGATTTATATATGCAAAGCATAGCATCATACATGTGCGAGGTTATCGAAAAAAGCGACTTTGAAGAAAATGCTTTTCCGCTATTGAAAACCATGCTGGAGCATCTTTCAAAAAAGGAACAGCCATTCGGTGTTTTGTGCTTATTTCAAGCAATCGTAAATCGTATGCATGGGATCGAGCCTTGTGTGGAGGGCTGCGTACATTGCGGGACCACAAAAAGAATTGCCTCTATTTCCGTACAAGCGGGTGGCTTTTTGTGTCAAAGCTGTATGCGTATGGAGGATCAGTTACATACTGTTGAAAGGTTAAAGAAGTTTCGTTTGCTGGTAAAAGCGCATCTAGAGCATATTTCCCTTGTTTTAGAAAGTGCTTGTTTTGATTTTGATGACTTTTTAATTCAATATTGTTTTTTTGCTGAGTATGCAGGTGTTTCGGTTAAAAGTATTCGTTTTCTAAAACACTTATATGCGTTGCATATTGATAAAACGTAAAAAAGCTTTCTATACCTTTGTTTGAAGGAAAGAGAGCTTTTTTTTGTTTATTAGTTAATTTAAATGTTAGATGAATAATACAGTGAAAGATAATGTGCTTATAAAGTATTAAAAAGATGGAATGTTCCTAGTCGTATTTGTTTTACTTTTTCTTTTCGATAAACTTTAAAGCGCTTGTACTGTTTAAACTGATGAACAAGATATAAAAATGATGCTGTTGGTAGGGTTACTTTCATATCTGAAAACTGATAACTTTTTGGTTGTTTTTGAATCAATGGGATCGTATGCGGGAATTGTGTAAAAATGCCCGCATAGCATTGACAACGAACTTGAAAAAATGCTATATTAAAGTGTATTCTTGTAACTTTTTAGGCATTTATTTTATGCATAAAATGCGATTTTGAAAGGAGCCAATGATGATGGAAATCGAAAAGCTATTTGAAACAGTTACGGCACATGCGAAAAACAGCGGCTTTGTTTTTCAAGGTTCTGAAATTTACGGAGGGTTATCCAATACTTGGGATTTTGGTCCTTTAGGTATTGAATTAAAAGATAATATTAAGCGTGCTTGGTGGAGAAGATTTATTCAAGAATCTCCTTATAACACCGGAATCCAGTCCGCTATTTTAATGAATCCGAATGTTTGGGTGGCAAGCGGACATGTAGGAGGCTTTAGTGATCCATTGATGGATTGTAAGGAGTGTAAAACACGTTATCGTGCAGATCAGCTCATTGAAGATGCAACTAGTGGTGAAGTAAGTGTTGAAGGTTGGAGCAATGAGCAAATGAAGGCGTTTATTGATGAGCATGATTTGAAATGTCCGAAATGCGGTGCGCATAATTTTACGGATATTCGTCAATTTAATTTGATGTTCAAGACATTTCAAGGAGTTTTGGAAGATGCAAAGAATGCCATCTATTTGCGTCCGGAAACAGCACAGGGAATGTTTGTGAATTTTAAGAACGTACAGCGTACCATGCGTAAAAAGCTGCCATTTGGTATCGGGCAGATCGGAAAAAGCTTCCGAAATGAAATTACGCCTGGAAATTTCATTTTCCGCACTAGAGAATTTGAACAGATGGAGTTGGAATTTTTCTGCGAGCCGGGAACGGATTTGGATTGGTATCACTATTATAAAGAATTTTGTATGAAATTTTTGACAGATCTTGGTATTCAAAGGGAACACTTGCGTTTCCGTGATCATACACCGGAAGAGCTTGCGTTCTATTCTAAGGGAACCTGCGATATCGAATACAATTTCCATTCACAAATCGGTTGGGGCGAACTTTGGGGTATTGCCGATCGTACGGATTATGACTTGAAACAGCACATGGAAACAAGTAAAAAATCGTTGGAATATTTAGATCCGACAACCAATGAGAAATACATACCATATTGTATTGAGCCTTCTGTGGGCGTTGAACGTATGCTTTTGGCAGTTATGTGTGATGCTTACGATGAGGAACAGCTTGAAAATGATACTCGTATCGTGATGCACTTCCACCCATATTTAGCACCGATCAAAGCCTGCGTGATGCCGCTTTCTAAAAAGCTTGGTGATAAGGCAATGGAAGTATATGGCAAGATTGCTCATGTCGCAAATTGCGATTATGATGATGCCGGAAGTATCGGGAAGCGTTATCGCCGTCAAGATGCTATCGGTACTCCGTTCTGTGTAACGATTGACTTTGAAACGGAAAATGATGGTTGTGTTACGGTTCGCCATCGTGATAGCATGGAGCAGGAGCGTGTTGCTATTGAGGATTTGGCAAGCTATATTGAAGAAAGAATTAAGCTTTAGATATAAATAGAGGTGTTGTGCATTGGCACGTTTACGTGAGGAAGAAATCAATGAAATACGTGCGAAGGCGGATATCGTTGATGTTATCGGTCGATATTTGCCTTTGACGCGCAAAGGCAAGAACTATGTTTGTACTTGTCCTTTTCATGATGATCATAACCCGAGCATGAGCGTTTCAAGCGATAAGCAAATTTATAAATGTTTCGTTTGTAATGCCGGTGGCAATGTGTTCACTTTTGTATCGAATTATGAAAAAATATCGTTTATAGAAGCTGTTTATAAGGTTGCGGATTATACGGGAATTTCAATTGAGCAACCCTTGCAGCTGCCACAAAGAAATGTCGATCCACAGCTTGCACCTTTGCATAGAGCTTGTGGTGAAGCAATCGAATTTACTCATTATCAGTTGGATACTCCACAAGCAAGTGATGTAAAAAAATATTTAACAAGTCGTTTGATCGATGATTCCATAATAAAGAAGTTTTCTCTTGGGTATAATCCTCCCAATGACAGTTTGTATAAGTTTTTGCATGCTAAAAAGCATAGTGATGATACTTTGATCAAAGCGGGGCTTTGTCGCTTAACGGCTGTTGGAATGAAAGATGTCTTTGCCGGGCGTATCATGATTCCGATTCATAATGAATTTGGTGAGCCGGTAGGCTTCAGCGCCCGTCGTTTTGTAGAAAACAGCGATGCTAAATACATCAACACATCGGAAACGGATATTTATGTTAAAGGAAATTTGATTTTTAACTACCATCGTGCAAAAAGTGAGGCAAGAAAGGCAAAAAAAGCCATTCTTGTTGAAGGGGCAATGGACGTATTGGCATTTGAAAAGGTTGGTATGAGCAATGCCTTGGCAACCTTAGGAACAGCTTGTACGAAGGAGCAGCTGCGTTTGCTGAAACAGCTTCATGTACCAATCATTGTTGGCTATGATGGTGATCGTGCTGGACAAAGTGCGACCTATGCATTTGGCAAGTTGGCGAGAGAGGCGCAAATACCTTTTGAAATTGTCGATAATAAATATGGCTTGGATCCTGATGAGATTATTGAGGAATTTGGAAAAGAAGAATTGCGACAGATTAGCGAAAAAACGATATCATGGATTGATTTTCTGTTTACCTTCCTAATGACGAAATACAATTTGGAAAACTATACACAGAAGAAAGAATTTGCCATGGAAATGGCAGAAGAAATTTATCTTTTAAAAGATGATTTTGAAAAAGAAAGCTATTATATTCGGTTGCGTGAGCTTACCGATTTCGACATGCATGGTGAAGAAGCTAAGAAACAGCCAAAGGCTAAAACGGAATATGTAAAGCGAAGCTATTTGGCATTTCCAAAAAGTGGTCGAAATCATGCTGAATTTGAAATTTTATCACAGATGCTGAATGGAGTAGCAGCCAGCAACCATTATAAAGAAGAACTAGGTTTTTTACAGGACGATACCTGTAACAGACTAGCACTCTATATTATTGATTATTACCGTACGCATAGGAAGCTAGAGGTTGCGGATCTCTTTGATAAGATTAAAGAGGAAGCGGTAAAGCAGCTGTTGCTAGATGTTTCAAGCTGGGAGCTTGGAAAGGCTGAAGTTAATTTGAAAGTATTGAATGAAGCTATCCATAAGGTAAAGGAATGTCTTTTAGATGATCGTATTCGGATTCTGAATGAACAAATCGCAAAGATTCACGATCCTATGGAAAAAGCAAGGCTGGCAGTTGAAAAAAACGGATTGATTAAGGAAAAAGAAGAATGGCGTAATGCGGGAAGGAAGTAATTATGAAAAGTACGAAGAAAAAAACAAAATTAACTGAGTACAAAACTCTTGAAGAAATCAAAGTGGATTTCTTGGAACAATCGCATTTGGAAGGATTAGAACTTTCCCAAAGCGATGTCATGGACGCAATCGAGCATTTGGATATGTCAGACAGCGATTTAGATGAATTGTTTGATTGGTTTGCGGAAAACGGTATTGATGTAAAATCCGATGAAGCCGATGATGTGAATCTGTTGGACGATGATGCGTTAGCGAGCGAAGATGATGATTTGGATTTTATTGATGATGACGATGACGGAGATGATACGTTAGCTAGTGATATCGAGCATTTGGAACAGTCTTTTGCAAATTCATCTCATACGAAGATCAACGATCCGGTTAAGATGTATTTAAAGGAAATCGGTCGTGTAGAATTGCTTGATCCAAAAGAGGAACCGGAAATCGCCCGTCGTATTCAAGCCGGCGATGAAGAAGCAAAGAAAAAATTGATTTCTGCCAATTTGCGTTTGGTTGTTTCGATTGCTAAAAAATATGTCGGTCGAGGCATGCTATTCCTAGATTTGATTCAAGAAGGAAATATGGGTTTAGTTAAAGCAGTAGAAAAATTTGACTATACGAAGGGATTTAAGTTCTCTACCTATGCGACATGGTGGATTCGCCAAGCCATCACACGTGCGATTGCCGATCAAGCACGTACGATTCGTATTCCCGTACACATGGTCGAAACAATTAACAAGCTAACTCGTATTCAACGTCAGCTGGTACAGGATCTAGGGCGTGATCCAACAGCAGAGGAAATTGCCGCAAAGATGGAAAATATCTCTCCGGAAAAGGTACGTGAAATTCAAAAGATTGCCCTTGAGCCTGTTTCATTGGAAACTCCAATTGGCGAAGAAGATGATTCACATTTAGGTGATTTTATTGAAGATAAGGAAGCCTTGTCGCCTGATGAATATGCAAATAATCAGCTATTGAAGGACGAAATCAACACGGTTCTTCAAGGCTTGACAGAGCGTGAGGAAAAGGTATTACGTTTACGTTTTGGATTATATGATGGCCGAACACGTACTTTAGAGGAAGTTGGTAAGGAATTTAATGTTACTCGGGAACGTATCCGCCAGATTGAAGCCAAAGCTTTGCGCAAATTAAAGCACCCTACAAGATCCAAACGCTTAAAGGATTTTGTAGATAAACCATAATGGCGCTCTCTAAGCGCCTTTTCGCCATTTTTTCTATGGTAGAAAAGGGGAGTGTTGCTGCGGATATCGGTTGTGATCATGGTTTGTTATCAATTGCCTTAATCAAGGAAGGAATTTGCTCGCATGTGTATGCGTGTGATTTACGCAAAGGCCCGCTTGACAGAGCGAAACAGGCAATCGAATGTGCCAACTTAAGTGAACAGATTACACCGATTCTCAGTGATGGCTTGCAACTAGTTCCACAGGATTGCGATACCATTATTATTGCCGGTATGGGATTTGAAACGATACAAGGTATTTTAGAACGTGATTTTGCACGTCTTTCAAGTTTTCAAAGAATTATCGTTCAATCCAATCGCCATGTTGACGAACTGCGTCGTTGGATCAGTGACCATCATTTTACAATTCTGCAAGAAGATATTATCGAAGAAGATCATTTTTATGAAGTGATTTGTTTTTCAACACAATGGCATGAAGCTTACGATGAGGATACCGTTTTGTTTGGTATACAACAAAAACACGCATTGTTTGTTCCTTATTGGAAACAACGGCTTGCGAAAATAGAAGGCATTTTAACACAATTACCGAAACAGGATAGTTCTTATGCTCAATTTGCGCAGCTTTATAAGCGTATTGCGGCAAAATTAAAGGAATGTACTTCGATAGAAGATCATACGTAGATATAAACATAAGAAATCTTCAATTATAAATAATTCAATGGTAGGGAAATATGCTTGCTTTTATTTATGATTGGAATATATAAAACGAGTGTTCTTAAGGAGCACTCGTTTTATGTATCAGACATATCGCTTTCTATAATCAGAATTATGCTATAAAATTTTTTCTATTTCAATACATGGCTTTTGTTTGTTTTGCTCATAGCCTTCTAAATAATGGATAACCTGCGAAGTAAGATAAGTAGGGGTACTTGCACCGGAAGTAATTCCGATTCGTTTTGCCTTGGCAAACTGTGCTTCTTCTATATCATTTACATCATCAATGAGGTAAACATTTGCAATTTTATTTTCTTGAGCTATTTGAGCTAAACGATTGGAATTGTTGGAATGCTTATCTCCGACAACATAAAGCACATCAATGGCTTGATTCTTTAAATTTGCAACTGCTTCTTGTCGAATGCGTGTTGCGTTGCATATTTCTTCACATAAAACAGCGTTTGGATATTTCTGCTTTATATAGTTGAACAATGCCTGAGTATCAAAGATAGACATGGTTGTTTGGTTGGTAACAAAAACATTTGTTACATTTGTGATTGTATCAATGTCTTCTTTTGAGGTTATTAAATGAACGTGTGAACTAAGCGACAGCACAGCCTCTGCTTCTGGGTGAGAACGCTTGCCGATATAAAAAACATCATAGCCTTCATTAAGCTTTTCATAAACAAGCTGTTGGGTTTTTACAACATCGGGGCAGCTGGCATCAATGCAGATCAATCCCATCTGCTTGGCTTTTTCGATTACCTGTGGTGCAATGCCATGAGCAGTAAAAATAACGATACAATCCTTAGGAAGCTCATCTAATAGCTGTAAACGACTTTTATGGGGATCATCTACAGCATGTATATTTAAGGCTTTTAGTGCCTGCATAACATAACGATTATGTACGAGCATGCCAAGCACATAGATGGATTTATCGGGATACTTTTGTGCAGTTTCTTTCGCAATGCTAATAGCGCGTGTAACTCCTTTACAATAGCCTCTTGGTACAACCTTAATAATTTCCATGGTATCACCTCGTTTTTATTATAAAGGAAATACGCAAGAAACGATAGTTTTTTGATATAATATATCCATACGTGCATATATTTTTGTTAGCTACTTTACAATTTAATACATTCATGTATAATTTAGAAAGCTATGAAGGAGGTTTGTCTATGCGTAAATTTAGTGATTATCATTTCAAAGAGCATACCAAGGCGTTTCTTAAGTTGGAAGGCTTTATAGAACCGACACCGATTCAGCAAGAGGTGTTGCCGCTAGCCTGCAAGGGAAAAAATATTGTTGGTATTTCCGATACGGGAACCGGCAAGACGCATGCTTTTTTGATTCCGATTTTTGAGAAAATCAATATTGATAAGCAAGCAGTTCAAGCAGTGATTACCGCACCCACAAGGGAATTGGCTTTGCAAATTTATCAGCGATCATTGACCATGAAGGAGGCTTGCCCTAAGCTTGCTATTCGTCTGATTACCGGAGGTATGGAAAAAACCAGAATGAATGAACAGCTGAAGGTACAGCCACATATTGTTATCGGAACTCCGGGGCGCATTAAGGACTTGTTTTTAAGCGAGCAAACCTTACGAATCGATACCGCAGATATTTTGGTGATTGATGAAGCGGATATGACATTGGAATTTGGTTTTTTAGAAGATGTTGATAATATTGCCGGAAGAATGCGTAAGGATTTACAAATGATGGTATTCAGTGCAACGATTCCTCAAGGACTTAAGCCTTTTTTGAAGAAATATGTGGGGACACCGAGCATTATACAAATTGAAGAGAAGAGTCAATTTCACCCGAAAATCGAGCATGTACTTGTGCCATGTCAGGAAAAAAGCTATATTGACAAAATGATGGAACTATTGCCATCTTTTAAACCCTATGTTTGTTTGATTTTCGCAAACACACGAACGGAGGCTAGCGAAGCTGCCAAAGCTCTTCGAGATGCGGGATATGGAGTTATTGAATTGCATGGAGGACTTACTCCGCGCGAGCGTACAAAAGCGATGCGTGAGCTTGTTAATATTGAAAAATCATATGTTGTCGCAACGGATATTGCGGCACGTGGTATTGATATCGAAGGAATCTCCCATGTCATTTCCTTAGGCTTTCCAAAAGAATTGGATTATTACATACATCGCAGTGGACGTACGGGTCGTGCGGGGAATGATGGCATTTGCTATGCCTTATATAAGAAGCAAGATGACGCTATGATTCGTTCACTTGAAATCAAAGGAATCGGATTTCAGCACCGCAGCTTTAAAAATGGAAAATGGATAGAATTAGATGCATTGCATAAGAAAAAAGTGAAAAAGGACGATCCATTAGAAAAAGAAATTGCAAAGATCGTATCTAAGAAAAAGAAACAGGTTAAGCCAGGCTATAAGGTGAAGCGTAAGGCAGAGGTTGAAAAACTGAAGCGCAAAGCCCGTCGCAAAATGATTCAAGAGGATATTCAGCGACAGAAAAAGGAACGTGCAAAAGCAAAGCAAATCGAAAAACGAGGTGATTTTTCATGATTATCGGATCTCATGTATCCATGTCGGCTCCTGATTATGTCCTTGGCTCTGTAAAGGAAGCCTTATCCTATGGAGCAAATGCGTTGATGCTCTATACCGGTGCACCGCAAAATACAAGACGTAAAGCAATGGAGGAATTAAAGGTTAAAGAAGCTTTAGCACTTCTTGATGAACATCATATTCCACATGAGCATATTATCGTTCATGCTCCTTACATCATCAATTTGGCGAATTGTCAGAAACAGGAAACTTTTGAATTGGGTGTTGAATTTTTAAGAAAGGAAATCGAACGTGTAAAAGCGTTGGGAGCAAAATATTTAGTATTGCACCCCGGAAGTCATGTGCAGGCCGGTGAGGAAGCCGGATTGACACGTATCGTAGAAGGTTTGGATTTGGCTATGGAAAATATCGGTGAAGTAGAAATCGCAATCGAAACAATGGCAGGCAAGGGAAGTGAATTGGGATATAACTTCGAGCAAATCCGCTATCTCATGGAGCATGCAAAGCATGGTGATCGTTTGCGTGTATGTATGGATACCTGCCATTTACACGATGCCGGCTTTGATGTATCGGATTTTGATGCGATTTTAGAAGCATTCGATCGTGTGATTTCTTTGGAACGTTTGGTTTGTATCCATGTCAATGATTCCAAAAATGTGCGTGGTGCACGAAAGGATCGTCATGCCAATATCGGTTTCGGTGAGATTGGCTTTGATGCTTTAAATCGTATTGTGCATCATGAAAAGCTACAGCATGTTGTTAAGATACTAGAAACACCATGGGTAGATGGAGTAGCTCCTTATAAACATGAAATAGCAATGCTAAAAGCAGGTATATTCGATCAAGAAATTATGACAAAGCTTAAAAATCAAGAATAGAAGATAAAAGACAATCGATTCGCTACATAGTGGAACGGTTGTTTTTTATTGTAAATGTGATAGCAAAGCAATTTAAAGGTACTTACAAACAAAGAAACTATAGTATAATAAAAGAAAGGATATTCAAAGAGACGATATTTGATAATAT
Organism: Amedibacillus dolichus DSM 3991; assembly: GCF_000154285.1. Classification (GTDB taxonomy): domain Bacteria; phylum Bacillota_I; class Bacilli_A; order Erysipelotrichales; family Erysipelotrichaceae; genus Amedibacillus; species Amedibacillus dolichus. The sequence continues at coordinate 49,034 of NZ_DS483475.1, forward strand.
ATTTCGTTATTCAAGATTAAGTAAATAATGCAAAAGTAGCAAGGAGGGAGAATATGCGAGTTCTTCGGAAGCTGTTAGTAGTGTCTGTTTTTTTCTTATTTATAACAGGCTGTACACAAGAAGAAACAGAAAATCATGTAGCACTTGCCAAATACGCTGTCATATTGAATAAACAAGATCATATTTATACAACAGATGATGAAATCGTGATACTGACCTACACGCACGATGGGAAAATGCTTGACGAATATACGATCAATGCAGCGGCAAACAATAAAGTAGAAGATGAGAATATTTTGATGCTGTATGAGGATAGTGGTTATATTGCAAAGTATCGAAAAGATCAAAATACATGGGATTCGATAAAGCTTCCGGAACCATCGGTGGATCACCTTGATTTAGCTGATGATGAATATGCGATCGTTCAAAATATCGGGTATCAAAAAAGCTGGGATAGGTATAACTCCAGAATTTTGGTTTTTAATCAAAAGAACGAAGAGGTCGAACGCATTGAGCGAATGAACAGCAAGCTTCAAGTTTTTGCTGTTAAACTAACAGATGAGTTTATTTATTATATTGCCGATGATTTGAATAACCAAGATCCTACGCATTATTTGGTAAGCTATCATCGAGCAAGCAAGACAGAAACGAAAAGAGCAATTAAAAGTCAAGGTTATCGTTTTGTAACATTTGAAAATGGACAGTATTATGTATCTGAAAATGGATTGGCGAATGTAGCATCAGATGAAGAAATCTGCTTCCCGCAAGAAATCATAGAAAAATTGCAAAATGATTTTTTATCCGATGTCTATGTGGAAGATGGATACCTTACACTTGTTATACAGCCCGGTACCTTTAACGATCGTACGGATTCGATTCTTTATGAGTTAAAGCGACAGGAGCATAGCTTTGTGATACAAAGAAAGGTAACGATTCTCAATTTACGCAGCATCAGCCAAATACATGATGATATGTTTTTGATTATCTGTGAAAAAGGACAGGATCATTTCAATTTCTATATTATGGATCGTGAAGGGAATAAAAAAGAGATTTTATTTGATGATTCTTTACAGCCGTATGTCGATAAGTACGTACTTACGGATATTTTCGATATATCTTAAAAACGGATAGAATGCCTAGGTAAGGTGTTCTATCCGTTCGATGTTTATGATGCGTGTTGCTTTGCAAATGCTAGAATTTCTGCTTTTAAGCGAGAAACCATCATATCCTGTGGAAGCTTTTCGATAATCTTGCCTTTTTTAATCAGTAAGCCTTCCTTGTTACCACCGGCAATGGCAATGTCTGCATGCTTAGCTTCTCCCGGTCCATTTACCGCACAACCCATGATTGCCACATTGATATCGCAATCAATCGTTTGTAAGAATTGTTCGATTTCTTTTACTACCGGCTGCATATCCCATGCTGTACGACCGCAGGTTGGGCAGGCAATAAGATTTGGGGTATTGTTTCGAAGCTTACAGCATTTTAAAAGCTGTTTCACAATGGTAAGCTCATCGACAGGATCTCCATTGACGCTAATGCGAATGGTATCACCGATTCCTTCATTTAATAGGGTTCCCAATGCCATGCTGGATTTAATGGCACTGCCGATGTAGGTACCTGCCTCCGTTACGCCTAAGTGGAGTGGGTAAGGGAACGTTTTTGCCGCAAGACGATAGGCTTCGATGCACAATAGAGGATCGCTTGATTTAAAAGATAAAACAATATCATGAAAATCAAGATCTTCTAAAATACGAACATGTCGATAGGCACTTTCGATCATACCCTCGGCGGTCGGTTTACCATAAGCTTCATGGATATCTTTTTCCAAAGATCCGGAGTTGATACCAATACGAATAGGAATATGCTTTTCTTTACAGGCTTCCACAACTGCCTCTACGTTCTTTCGTTCTCCGATATTTCCCGGATTGATGCGGATTTTATCAATACCTGATGCGACACAAGCTAAAGCTAAACGATAATCATAATGAATATCTGCGACTAATGGAATATGGACCTGCTTTTTAATTTCTTTAATGGCTTCGGCATCTTCCATATCAATCACAGCCAAACGTACCAGTTCACAGCCAACTTGCTCCAACGCCAAGATTTGTGCGACGGTTTCTTTCACATGCTTCGTTCGTGTATTGCACATAGACTGCATGATTACGCGATTTTGTCCACCAATCGTTAATTTGCCGACTTGTACGCTGCGGGTTTCATTTCGTTTCATTTCCAACACCTCTTTCTTAAAATATTATAACAAATCTGATTTCTTTTACAATAAAGTAGATATTTTATCTGTATATGTATTATAATATGGGGCAGGAGGAACGCTATGCTACGTAATCCATTTCGTAATTTAGATCATAAAAAGCTGAGCCGCAGCTCAGATGTTTTAAAGGCGCAAAATGATTATTTCAAAATTGTTAATCGCCGTATTTTTGTTTTCTCGATTATTATCACTGTTTGCTTTGCCATGATCGTTGTTCGCTTGGGATATTTGCAGCTGATTGCCCAAGAGGACTATGCAAGAAAATTGGAAAATTACTCATCGAATACCGAAAAAGATGCATCGAGTCGCGGACAGATTTTGGATCGCAACAACCAAGCTGTTGCCAAAACGGTCTCTAGTCATAACATCGTTTATTTTCCACCGCAAGATGTTAGCAGTGAAGAACAATGGGAGCTTGCTCAGAAATTTGCCAAACGCTTTGAGGTGTCTATTGATGCGATGACCAATTCAGACTATCAGGATTTATATATGTTTCTACATACCGATAAAAACGGTGAAAAAGACGGTGGCAAAAATCTGTTGAAAGAAGAAGAATTAAACTATTCCGCCGATGAGAAGGAAAAATTGATTCGCAATCGCATTACAAAGGAAATGGTTGATGAATTGGCAGATGAAAATACCAAAAAAGCATTCGTTGTTTATTTGGCGATGCGAAAGCTGCCGGATACGCAAACAAAAGTGGTTATTGAAGATGCCAATGAGAATGATGTTGCCTATCTAACGGAAAACAAGGAAGAATTTCCCGGCTTTAACGTTGATTTATCTTCATGGAAGCGTGAATATCCGTATGGGGATACCTTGCGTGATGTACTTGGCAGTGTAACAACCTCTAAGCAAGGAATTCCTTCAGAATTACGTGCTTACTATGAAGCAAAAGGATATGCCTTAACCTCAAGAGTCGGAAAGTCTGGTCTTGAACAGCAATACGAAGAACTGTTAGCCGGAACGCCGCGTGTAAGTGAAATTGCGTATGATGAAGATGGAATCGCTTTATTAACTCCGATCAGCAGTGGTAAAAAAGGTTATGATCTACATATGAGCATTGATATCGATTTGCAACAACGAGTAGATGCTATTTTAAATCAGACTTTGGAAACATACGCCGGAACTGCGGGGCGTGAGAAATTTAATAAATTATCGGTTATTCTAATGAATCCGATGACCGGTGAGATCTATGCAATGAGTGGAAAATATAAAGATGAAGCCGGAAAGATTCAAAACTTCTCCAGTGCCGCCTACTTAGATTCCTATGCAAGTGGTTCTGTTGTCAAGGGAGCTACGGTTTATATGCTGTTAGAGGAAGGCGCAGAAAGTAAAACCAGTATTGAAATTGATGCACCTATGCGCATTGCCAATGATAAAGAACGCTCTAGTTATCAAAACTACGGACCGGTAGATGCAGTAAAGGCATTGCAGGTTTCCAGTAATGTTTATATGTGGAAGGGTGTTTTGAAAATGGCAGGTACGACCTATCAAGAGGGACAGCCGTTAAATATCAGTAATGAACGACAAGAAGAAATGCTGCATACTATGCGGAATTATTATTCGATGTTTGGTCTTGGCACAAAGACATTGCTAGATGTTCCAAATGAAGCGGTTGGCTTTAAAGGCTTTTTATCGCAGGGTGGGCAATTATTGGATTACAGCATCGGTCAGTTTGATAACTATACACCGATTCAATTGGCACAATATGTATCCATGATTGCTAATGGCGGAAAGCGAATCCAACCAAAGTTGGTCAATTATGCTACGGAAATCAATTCCGATTATCGTGTTATGGAAAATAAAACCAATGTTTTAAGTGCGATTTCGACACCACAGAAAAAGAAAACTTAAAAACCGTACAAGAAGGATTTCGTTCCTGTGTAACAGATGGCCATTGCGGCTTAAGAAATTTCTCGGTTCCGGTAGCTGCAAAAACAGGTACCGCACAGGTGCCTCCATATACGAATGCATCTTTGGTCGGATATGCACCTTATGGCGATAATCCGAAGGTGGCCTTTGTGTGTAGTGCGCCAACCTCTGCAGCGGATAGCTTTAGTCAAGAGGTAAACATTTGCAGTTCAACGGTCATGCCGCAGGTTTTGACAGAGTTTTTCAAAAAGTATTAGCATTTTTGAAGGTTGTGTGATATAATGCTTAAGCAAGTACAAGGAGGGTTAGCATGAGAGATAGAATTACATTTAAATGTTCTGAATGTGGAGAAGAAAACTATATTGGAACACGTAATAAACGTAAAAATCCAGAACGTATGCAAATTCAAAAATATTGCCCGCGTTGTAATAAGAAAACTTTACATAAGGAGAAAAAATAAAAAGGGCCGTTTTGGTCTTTTTTATTCGTATGAAAAATGAAAAAGATAGATGTTTTTGTTTTGGGAATGGTACAAGTAAATACCTATGTTTTGTGGAATGACAATCATGTATTGATTGTTGATCCGGGAACTGCAAATGCACAGCTAATGCAGAAAATTGAGGAAGCAGGAGCAATTGTTGATGGTATTGTTTTAACTCATGGTCATTTTGATCATATCGGCGGTGTTGATAAGTTGGTGGAGCGTTATCATTGTTCACTGTATATCAATGCAAACGATCAAGCAATGCTGAATGATCCCGTTTTAAATTTTTCTTATGGTGAGCCGGTGATTGTTCAAACAAAGCCATTGGACTTACTACCGGGAAAACAAACGATCGGAGCCTTTGATCTTTTTGTGATTGATGCACCCGGTCATAGCGAGGGAAGCAGCATGATTCGATGGGACGATTGCCTGTTTTGCGGAGATGTTGTTTTCCAAGGCAGCATTGGGCGTACAGATTTGGCAACGGGAAGCAATTCCAAGATGATGCAAAGCCTTAAGATGATGAAGGAAACTTTAGATGGTGATTTAAAGCTTTATCCGGGACATGGTCCGACAACGACATGGAAACAAGAGCTATTGACCAACCCTTTTTTACAATTCTAATTCGACAGCACATGCTGTCTTTTTTTTCATTCATAATTTATCGAAGCTTAAGCATACTAAAAGCAAAGGAAGTGATTTGATGAAAAAGATGCAGACGAAGCTTTTATATGCTTTGAACTTCACTGTATTTTTATCGATTTCAATTGTAAATACACAAATGCTGCCCTTGCTAAAGAAGTTGGATTATAATGTGGTAGAACGCGGATATATTTTAGCAGGAAGTGCCATTATAGCGATTTTGGGACAATTTCTATTCGGCTATTTATGTGATCGTTTAAAAAAAACAAAGCCGTTTTTTTATCTTGCTTATCTCTGCCTCTTAATTGCGAGCATTATGATGTTTTTAAAGAGTGGTAAGCTGTTTTTCTATCATTTTTCAGCAGCTAGTATTATTCTTGGTATGGTTAAGGTGATTATGGGATTGACAGAAACATGGATGCTAGAAATACAAGAGGATAGCTATGGAAAATTGCGAGCCTGTGGAGCACTCGGCTTTACCTTAGGATCTCCTCTTACCGGTATGCTCATAAAAATGCTCGGTTACCGCTCCTTGCTATATGGATTTTGTATCATCGGAGGTTTGGCATTGGTGCTTATTTATGTTGTAAACGATAAAAATAAAAAGAATACACAACCCTTTCATAAGAACGATATAGCAAAGCTTATAAAAAATAAAGACTATTGTTTGCTTGTTTGCATATTTCTGTTTATTTATATGATTGGCACAGCGGATCAATATGTGGTTGTTGATAAGCTGCTTTCTTTAGATGCCAGCAATACGCAGATAGGCATTAAATGGGCAGTGCAATCTTTTATGGAGATTCCTTTGTTTTTAGGTGCGAATTGGATATTAAAAAAATGGAATATATATCAGCTGCTTGTTTTCGGAACAGGTATGTATATTCTAAAATTTGTTCTTTACGGCTATTTCAGCAAACCGCTGCTGTTGATTTTAACCTCTGCTTTACAGCTTGTTACCTTGCCAATAGTGATGCTTACAAGCAAGCTTTTCATCAAAGCGGTAACACCGCAGCAGTTATTTCACAGCGCACAAATGTTTGCAATGGCTGTTTTTGTTGGCGGAAGTGGTCTAATTACTCCGATTATTACATCGTATGTCGCAAACAGGGTAGGGTATGATCTGACTCTATATCTTACCGCTGCCTTTGGTATCTTGCCACTTGTATTGATCGGATATTATCATCGTCGCCAAAACTCTGATAAAAAAGGCTAAAAAGCTTGTCATATAGGCTTAGGTATGCTATTATAAACAAGGTTTTACACTTGGTTTATACGTTTCCTCAACGATTTACTCAGTGTAGAATGGATAACAGATTTAGGAGGAAAACACATGTTATTAAAATCAGAAAAAACAAGAATTATGCAAGAGTATGCTCGTTTCGAAGGAGATACAGGTTCTCCTGAGGTTCAGATTGCAGTATTAACTGCACGTATCAATCAGTTGACTGAACACTTCAAAGAACACAAGCATGATTATCATTCTCAAAGAGGTCTTATGAAAATGGTAGGTCGTCGTAGAAATTTGCTTGCTTACTTAAAGGATAAGGATCTTAATCGTTATAAATCACTAATTGAACGTTTAGGTCTAAGAAAGTAATCGTCTTGTTGTGGAAAGCGTATGATAATTCATGCGCTTTTTTAATATTTATGGGATTGTGGACATGAATAGAAAGACAAATAGCATACACGAAAGCAAAATGAAAATAAAATAGGAGTAATCCATTTAAAAAGTAAGACTTGCTATATCGAAAAATAAAGAGAACATCAATTTTAAGCAAATAGATTTTGATATAACGGGTAAAAAGCGTTATTTTTCTTTTATAACTTTTGAAAATATGGTATTATTTGAAAGATAGAAGAAAAATAAGAGGTGAAAAAATGGCTAAACAAGAATTTCGTTTAGATTTCTGTGGTCGTGGGATCACAGTAGAAACCGGTGAAATCGCTAAACAGGCAGGTGGCTCTGTTCTTGTTCGATATGGCGATACCGTTGTATTGTCTGCGGCAACTGCCAGTAAGCAGGCAAAGGAGGGAATTGATTTCTTTCCATTAACAGTTTCTTTTGAAGAAAAGCTTTATTCTGTTGGAAAGATTCCCGGGGGTTTTTTAAGAAGAGAAGGTAGACCAAGTGAGCATGCGACTTTGACGGCGCGTATGATTGACCGTCCGATTCGTCCGTTGTTTGCTGATGGTTTTCGTAATGAAGTACAAGTAGTCAATACCGTACTTTCCGTAGATCAGGACTGTTCAACGGAAATGGCAGCTATGTTCGGTGCTTCACTTGCTTTATGTGTGTCCGATATTCCATTTAACGGACCAATTGCCGGTGTAATCGTCGGACGTATTAACGGAGAATATGTTATCAATCCAACACCTGCACAGATGGAAGAAAGTGATATTCATTTAACTGTTGCCGGTACCAAATATGCGGTTAATATGGTAGAAGCAGGCGCAAAAGAAGTAAACGAGGAAGCAATGCTGGGAGCTATCATGTTTGGTCATGAGCATATTAAACAGTTGGTTGCTTTCCAAGAGGAAATTGCTGCTGCCGTTGGAAAAGAAAAAATGGAAGTAAAGCTGTATACTGTTGATGAAGCAATTGATACAGAGGTACGTAAGGATTACGAAAAGGCAATTCGTGAAGCGGTTTCGATTGAAAAGAAACTGGAGCGCTATGGGAAAATCGATGAGCTGACAGAGACAGCGGTAGCGCAATTCGAAGCGAAGGAATACGCTAGCGAAGCAGATAAAAATAAAGCAATTAAGCAGGTAAAAGAAATCTGTCATGGTATTGAGGCAGATGAGGTTCGCCGCTTGATTATTGAGGATAAGGTTCGTCCGGACGGACGTAAGATCGATGAAATTCGTCCGTTGGATTCACAAGTAGATTTACTTCCTCGTGTTCATGGCAGTGCAATGTTTACACGTGGAGAAACACAGGTATTAAGTGTTACTACACTCGGTGCTATGAATGATAATCAAATTATTGACGATGTAACCGAGGTGGAATCCAAACGTTTCATGCATCACTACAATTTCCCACCGTATTCCGTTGGTGAAACTGGTCGTATGGGAAGCCCGGGTCGCCGTGAAATCGGTCATGGGGCATTAGGTGAAAGAGCATTAGCACAGGTATTACCTAGTGTAGAGGAATTCCCATATACCATTCGTACCGTAGCAGAAGTGTTGGAATCCAATGGTTCTAGCTCTCAAGCATCTATTTGCGCCGGCACGATGTCTTTGATGGCAGCTGGTGTGCCGATTAAGGCTCCGGTGGCAGGTATTGCAATGGGACTTATCATGGACGAATCTAGCAGCAACTATACGGTATTAACAGATATTCAAGGTATGGAAGATCATTTCGGAGATATGGACTTTAAGGTTGCAGGCACAAGTGAAGGAATTACTGCTTTGCAAATGGATATCAAGGTAACCGGTATTACGGAAGATATCTTTCGTGAGGCTTTGGCGCAAGCCAAGGTTGCTCGTGGTCAAATCTTAGAGAATATGTTAGCAGCAATCAGTGAGCCACGTGCAGATGTTGGTAAATACGCACCGAAGCTTGAACAATTCTATATCGATCCGGAGAAGATTCGTGAGGTTATTGGTCCAAATGGTAAAATGATCAATAAAATCATTGAAGAATGCGATGATGTTAAGATTGATATTGAGGACGACGGACATGTGATTATCTATCACATGGATCGTACAGCTATCAATAAGGCTGCGGATATGATTCGCGGAATCGTTAAGGTTGCGGAAGTTGGAGATATCTATGATGCAACGGTTGTGCGTATTGAAAAATTCGGAGCTTTTGTAAATCTATTCCCGGGAACTGATGGCTTGCTACATATTTCAAAAATCAGCCATGAACGTGTAGAAAAAGTAGAAGATGTCCTGAAAATCGGAGATACGATTAAAGTAAAGGTCATGGAAATTGATGATCGCGGACGTGTTAATGTTAGCGCCAAAGCACTTCTTCCACGCCCTGAGCACAAAAAGCAGGAGATTAAGGAAGCTGCAAATGCAGCGGAGGAAAAAATAGAAGAATAAGAAGGCTTAAGTTTTCTCTTACTTTAAGATAAATAATTAAAAAGGAGATTTTGTATATGGTTATTTCATTCAACCATATCGAGATCTCCTATTTTTAATTGTTTTAGATATATCTTTAACTAAAGATAGTTGATTATATTCCTTTATATTTCTATGTAAGCAGATTGATTTCTTGTTCTTGATAATAGCAAAGCTCTTTAAAATTGTTTCTTTTACGATAATAATCACAAATAATCTTTAAGATGAATAAGCTCATTTCCTGATTATTATCCTTCTTCATCAGTTCATAATAGTTTAGCGCATAACGAATATAGCTTTGATGATCATTAGCTAGTGCATATTGCAGCATCTCTAAGAATATTTTGATTTCAATACGTAACTCGCATGTATCTAAAGTCGAAGCTATATATTGTTTACATTCTTCATAACGCTTAAGCTTATATAAGCTATAAGAAATAAACAAAGGAATTTCATAATATCTTGTGTCATGTTCTATTGCCAGGTGTGCATATTCAAGTGCCTTGTCATATTCCTTATTTACTAAAGCATTCCAAGATAGGTTGTTGTAAGCAACAGCGATAAATCTTGAAGGATTTTGTTTCATTTTCTCTATTGTATCTAATAACAATTCTTCTGCTTCGCTGTATAAACGCATACATGAATAACATGCAGCTTTTCGGAGTGCAATTTGAATTATCCGACTGAAATTCATGGTTTCCATAAACAGCTTAGATGCTTCATCGCAGTAAATTAAAGCCTTAGCTGCTTTATTGCGATTTTCATAAGCCGAAATGTGATGGTATAATACCATGGCTTTCAAACTTTTAGAAGTGCATGTTAGTAAGTAATGTTCTGCAATCTTAAGCTGTTCGAGTGTCTTTGTAGTATTATTCTTTCCGATATAATATGCTGCGAAAACATCATAGAAAATACCGATTTCATCATTTGTAAATAGATGTAAAATTTTCTTAAACATTAAGTAATAATTTAATATCTTTTCTTCTGCAATGGTTTTTTTAAAATGCACACAATACATATATTCAATTAACTTATAATAAAAGAAGCCGTAGCTATTTTCATACATTGAAGAATGCTTAAGTATTTCTTGATAAAGAGCTTTTTCTTCCTCCTCTTTCAGATCGACATATAGCTGATACAAATATTGGAATTTATCTTTTAAATTAAAGTACAGAGATTCATCGGTATTAAAGCGTATATCCATGAAGTTTGTAAGCTTTTCCAGCATTTGTGAAGATGGCTCTTTTCGACCACGTTCGATTTCACTTAGATAGCCTTTATTGATGCCTAAGCTTTCGGCTACAAAGTTGATAGTCATGTTTTCATCTTCACGATAATAACGAAGCAATGCTCCTGTAAGTTTACGTTTTAACTCCGATGAAAGTTTTGTTTCATTTAGAATAGTCATAAACAGCCTCCTTTAAGTGTATTATAAGGAGTGTGATTTAGAAATGCAATGTTAATACATAAAGTGTTTCGGAAAAATAATTCTGCAATATGAGCATAAGAAATATTTGTGGTAATCCATATTGGTTAGCAAATATTTCTTATTTAAATAGGAAAATCGAATAAAAACAAGCATATACACACTTTTGTCGGCATACATACAACAAGGATTTTCTTATCTCTTTTTAGCTTTTAAATGGTATAATATTAGTGTTTGATTTGGAGGTAAGAGTATGAAAAAAAGAATAGTTCATATAGTTTGGGTAGCATTTATTTTTGTTGGAGGTCTTACAGTTTGCGAAACAAGTATCAAGGCTTTAGAAAATGATAAAGCCGGTTGTGCGATTACTGTTTGTGATTGTACATCATCTTCTGATGATGAGTGTTCTTGTTATGGATTCGATCATGACCGTGAGTAAAAAAAGCTCACTTTTAATTTGTTTTACGAATTATGAAAAGCAATAAATTTAAATCATTTTATTCAAATTTTGAAAGAAGCTTAAGGCTTCTTTTTTTCATGCTTGTCAGTAAAAGTAAGTAGTTTTCTATTATATTGTTGCAATTTTTAATATTTTCTTGTATTGTTTATTTAGATAGAGATGGGAGATATTATTATGAAAAAGCACTATGAAAATTATAATAAGCTGGACTTGAGTATAATAGGCTTATAATGGCGGCAAAATAGCTTTTATAAAAATCTGCTGGTTATATCAGTATTTTACAACTTTTTTCTGTTACACCACTATTTTCAAACTAGAAAAGAATATCATTCATTCACTGCAAATATGGAAGTTTACCTAAAACTGATTGCAGGAGGGATATCCTATGAAGAAATTTATTTATATCCTTACAATACTTTGTTCTTTTTTTATCTTTCTAACCAATTTTGAAAATCAATCCATTATTCAAACAAGTAAGATAGGTCATGCAAGTGAAAGCTTTGCAGAGCATGAAGATTTAGAAATACTGAACTTTCAGTATCACTTAGGTAATGATGTTTCGACTAGAAAAGAAAGATATGGACAATTGATAGATTTCTTAGAAGATAAGGATTGCTATGCTTTATTTTATACAAGCACAAGTCAAGAAAACTACAAAGATGAAAATTATTTGTATATTATGGGGAGCAATGCTTTGTATACATTTGATTTTTTTGATACTTTGCATACAAAGCGCATTGATTTTACCAAGGAGTCGAATCTATATTTCAGCAATATGGTAAATGATCCGAATGCTTATGATTATATTGCTTATATTGATTCTGTAAACAATCAGCCTTATCAAGATACTTTGGAAATACGACATTTTTCATCTTATAAACAATATGCAACAGTTCGTGAGGGAATTGATATTGACCTTGAATTAAACCTTCTATCAAAAGATCGTTTACTTACTCAAGCAATGGTAATGAATAGTGAAATTTATAATTATGTCGATGCTGAGGTTGGATTCAAAGAGCATGTCGGTTCTTCTTATAAGGGACTTTTAAAGGATCGAAGCTTTGCATTTCAAATGATAGGCTTGTGCGTATTAGCAATCGCTATTCTTTTGACTTGTCAAATATTCAGATCAAAAAAAGAAATTATCATACGCAAAATGATGGGGCACTCTTTCGTGCGTATTTTTAAGGAAATGTTTATAACGCAGCTTTTCCTTTGTATTTTATTTTATATAGTCGTTCAAATATTGTCCTATGCCTTTTATGTGCATAGCTTCAATAGCGTAACTTTTCCGCTCCTTATGAAAAGCTGGCATGATTTTTTAATTTTTCTTATCTTTTTAATCATAAGCTGTTTTTATATTTGTTTTTGCATTGTGAAGGTAAAGGATAGCGGAGAAATGAAACGCCAAGGAAATCGAAATTTTTTCTCATACGCTAGTATTGTTGTAAAGATAGTGTTTATTGTTGTAGCGTTTGCACCATTTGTAAACTATGTTTTGGAATGGAAGAACATCGCCTACAATGCTTATGCACTTCGTGCTTATCAAGAGCATTTAAGGGGATATGTAGGGGTTTCCGGTATAGCAAGCTTTGATTATGATCCAACCAAAATTATGCAATTTTTTGATGAACAAGGAGCTGTTTATCAAGACTTTGAACAAAACATTCTTTTTGAAAATATGAAGGAATTTGATACAAGCTTACAGCATACAACTATTTATCCGTATATTATTGTTAATAAAGCGTACTTGAAGGATTACTCCGTTATTGATGTTAAGAATGTAGCCGTTGATATAGAAAAGCTTCCACCGGATACTTTGCTTATACCACAAAAATATGAAGGGGTGGATACAAGCTATTATTGCCCGAATACTTCTTGTGATGTAGTTATGATTAAAAACGGGAACCGTTTCATTAACCATCATGCATACTCCGTAGATATGACACTTAATCGCAAGGATCCGATCGTACTTGTTGTAGGAGAGATTCCTAATTGGTCTGCGACAAATATGCTGTTGAAGAATACGGATAAAAATAAGCAGGCACTTCATAGCTATTTGAAAACAAATGGTTTATTAGAAACCGTGCACCTGAAAACAACCGATGATTATTATGAATTAGCAAAAAATGAAAGTAATACCCTGTTTGTAAGATATAGCATAGTGTTCTTGCTTTATATTCTGTTGGCATTTATTTTCCAATATCAAAGTATTTATATCCAATTTGATCAGTGTAAGCATGAATATGCGATAAATTATCTATTAGGGAAAACGTTTTGGCAGCGATATGGTAATATTTTAAACAACAACATCTTAATGTATAGCTTTGTGCTTATTTATGGGATTTTCTTTGCACAGATGACATATTTCCAATTATTGGCATATTTGCTTTGCGCAATCATCGTGGATATATTGGTTGCTTATTATATGATCCATTATTTTGAAAAGCATAAAGTAATCGCTATTTTGAAAGGAGAACAATCATGAGTGTAATCGAAGTAAAAAATATTGCAAAGTCATTTGGTTCAAAGCGAGTTTTTCATGACTTTAGCTTAGATATTGAAGAACATACCTTTGTTGCAATCGTCGGAGAATCGGGATCGGGTAAATCGACACTCTTGAATATGCTTGGTCTGCTGGATCGTCCGGAAAGCGGAGATATAACTTTATTTGGGAATGTGAATGTGAAACCTTTTTCTTTCCAAGCACAAAGGCTATTAAAAACAAAAATCGGCTATTTGTTTCAAAATTTTGCCTTGATTGAAGAAAAAAGTGTTGCTTATAATTTGAATCTAGCTTTTGATAAAGAAAAGAAAGTTGTTAAAGCCGAAAAAATACGGAATGCTCTTGCGAAAGTTGGTTTAATCGGATATGAGCAAAAGGAGGTTTTTGAATGTTCCGGAGGTGAGCAACAAAGAATCGCTATTGCGCGATTGTTGTTAAAACCTTGTGAGCTGATCCTTGCAGATGAACCAACCGGTAGTCTTGATGAAAATAATAAGCAGGAAATCTTTTCACTTTTGAAGCAGCTACAAGCAAGCGGCAAAACAATTGTTGTTGTAACACATGATAAAGAGCTTATGGAAATTGCAGATAAAGTGATCGTGCTTGAGAAAGCTGATCATGCTGCTAAGCAGGCAGTTGCTTAAGATTCAGGATCAAGAGATAAAATGAAATATGAGTGAATCATATTTGTAGTCCACACTTAATTATTGCATTAACATATTTTTGCTTTTATCTAATGGAGGTGAACCTATGAAAAACAAAGCTAATATCTTTTTATTCACTGCATGTCTGTTTACATTTGGACTAATCGCTTATAATATGCTTACTTATGAAAAAAATCAAATTGAATTTAAGGAAATCGAGGAAGTAATTACAATCGATTGGGAAGAACGAGAGCAGGCAATCAATCCCAAGGACTTTGTTTCTGCTTATGATGAAGATGCTGTTTACTTGGCTAGTAATTTTGAAATCATGTTAGTAAATGTAGAGCAGCCTTTAGTTATCTCGGCAATTTCACAAGAGGATCGTCATACGTTTGCGAAAAAAGAATATCGGTTGCTTATTAAAGATGAAAAAGATCCGGTTATTGAGTATCATGGTCCAAAAGTTATCAAGCATGCGGATATGAATGATTTTCGTTTAGAGGATTACCTAGAGGTCTATGACATTGGAGATACTACCGCAGAGAAGTATCCGCTAACCTGTAAAGACAGCCTTACGGAATCAGTGTATAATCTCAGCGACGATAAACAAATGTATGTAACCGATGCCGGTTATATGTATCGTTGTGATGGAAATTCCACATGTGATTTTGATGAAGGCATTCATCATGTGAAGATAATTGCTGATGACGGGCATGGAAGAACCAGTGAAAAAGATTTGGTCTTAGAGGTTGAATGGTATTAAATAAAGCTTGTGTATTGGCTATATCGATACACAAGCTTTTTAAAAGTTTAAACAGAAAAGAAGAAGCGTATGCGAAAAGATGGTTTAAATGAATTTTGAAAGCTCTCCCCTTAAGGATCTTTTATGAAAATTTTGAAAAATTTAATAGGGAATAAGGGTGTCTTGTGTTAAAATAAAGCAGAGGTGAAGAATATGGATTGGAAAAAATGTTTCACATCTTATCAAGATGCATTTATAAATGATTTACGTGGGCTGTTGGCGATTGATTCTACGCGAGATGATAGTAGTGCCACAATCAACGCTCCTTTTGGAAAGGGGTGTCGCCAAGCTTTGGATTATATGTTTGCGTTAGCAAAACGCGATGGCTTTATGTATCAGGACTATGATGGTTATGCCGGTGTAATTTGCTATGGCGATGGTGAGGAAAGTGTTGGTGTCTTGGCACATTTGGATATTGTTCCTATCGGTGAAGGGTGGAGTAAGGACCCTTTTGGTGGTGAAATTGTAGATGGCTATTTGTTTGGGCGTGGCAGTGAAGATGATAAAGGACCGGCAATGGCTGCATATTATGCAATGAAGATGCTGAAGGATCAGGGAATACAGCTACAGCGTAAAGTAATGTTGATTTTAGGCTGTGATGAGGAAAGCGGCATGCAATGTATGGAGCATTATAAAAAGCACGGGGAAATTCCGACATTGGGATTTACACCTGATGCTGATTTTCCGGTTATTTACGGAGAAAAAGGCGGTTTACATGTTGATTTGTTAGGTGAAATCGACAACAGTGTGATTGAAGAAATTCATGCCGGAGAAGCCTTGAATATTGTGATCGGTAAAGCTGATATGCAGGTGCATAACTGGAAAGAAGAATACGCAGCGCTTTTTGATTTTTATTTGCAATGCTATGATTTAAAAGGCGAAGTTACTTATGAAAATTCTCATGCAACGCTTCATATTGAAGGAAAAGCGGCGCATGCCATGGAGCCGTATATGGGAGTAAATGCTGCCTTACATTTATTTAATTTTGTCGGTACTGCGATGGGGGATACGTTTGCGAAAAAAACATATCAGCTTTTAGCGAATTGGCAAGGGAAAGAGCTAGGTATCCTCATCGATGGTGCGGATATGGGCTTTTTAACGATGAATCTTGGCAAGGTGGATATCGAAAACGGAAAGGCAAAACTGCAATTGGATATCCGCTATCCTAACGATGCCGATGTGCATACTATGCGTAAAGCCATTGAAGAAGCTTGTCAGGGATATGAGCTGACACCACATGTTTATAACAAGGCAAATCCTTTATTCGTAGATCCGAATTCAGAGCTTGTGCAAACTTTAACGAGTGTTTATCAAGCTTATTCCAATGACTACGAAACTAAAAATATGACGATTGGCGGAGGAACCTATGCCAAGAAATTCGAGCATTTCGTTGCTTATGGTCCACTGTTTCCAAAGCAGGATAAGCCCAAAGGGCTTGTTGTCGGTGGCTGCCATCAGGCTGATGAAGGAATTGCTCTGTCCGATCTATTTACCGCAACTGCGATTTATACAGAAGCAATTGCACATTTAGCAGGAGGAAATCAATATGAGAATGCGTAAACTTCCATGGGCAGAGGAATTTCTTGCCGAAGCTGAGGTAGTCGTAAAAAAACCGCAGGATAATGCAGGCAAATGGAAACAGCTTTTAGCATGTGAAACCTTGCATGTTGAGGTTGGAACCGGAAAAGGGGATTATTGGATTCAGATGGCACAACAGTATGCTGATGAAGGCTGGATCGGAATTGAGAAAAACAGCAGTGTAGCTGCTTTAGCTGTACGTAAATATACCAAGCTTGAAAACCCCGGTAAAAATATGCTGTATATTCAAAATGATGCCGAGAGCATTCAAAGCTGGTTTGCTGAAGGTGAGATCGATGTCCTACATTTGAATTTTTCCGATCCTTGGCCTAAAAAACGCGCACATAAGAAACGTTTGTCCAATCGAAAATTTATCGAACAATACGCACATATCCTTAATGAAAACGGAGAAATTCAAATGAAAACCGATAATTCTTCGCTTTTTGAATACTCCCTGTTGGAATTTCAAAACGCCGGGTGGTTTCTATGGGACGTAAGCGTTGATTTTCGCCGCTGTGAGCATGCGGAAGATGTAATTACGGAATACGAACATCGCTTCATGGAAAAAGGGCAGCCCATCTATCGTGCAGTTTGGAAAAAGAAAATGAAAGAGAATGCATAATTTATGAAAAGATGTTTTTGTTTTTCATAAAATGAATGGTATAATAAATACAGATATTTATCAATATAAGGAGCTAGATAGCATGAAAGAATATATGAAGGAAATCCATTCCTTGGAAGAATTTGAAGCGGCAGCGCAAGATAAATTGAGCGTTTTTGTATTTTCTGCGAATTGGTGTCCGGATTGTCATTTTATCACACCCTTTATGCCGGAGCTAATTACCAAATATAAGCAAATCGCTTTTTATTATGTTGATCGCGATACATGTATGGATATTTGTCTACAATTACAAATTATGGGGATTCCAAGCTTTGTGGCTTATTCTAAGGGCGAAGAAATCGCAAGATTTGTTTCTCGTCTTCGTAAGACGAAAGATGAAATTGATACATTTCTTTCTGAATTACCGCATGGAGAGGAGAAGTAAATATGTCAATATTTCAAAAAATTACCAATCTGTTATTTGAAGAAAACGATGTTGATGTTATAGCTGAGGACGAATTAGAAGATATTTCTTTACAAGAGGAAGAAAAGCAGAAGGAAAAGCGCCTGGCAAAAGCCGCAGCGGCGGAAAAAGAGGCAAAGCAGACAGCAGCGAATCAACAGCCACAGCCTAAAAAGCAGGAAGCAAAGCTTGAGGACTCTTCGGAGTTGAAAAAAGCGGTACGTATTGATTTAAAAGAAGAGAAAGATTCTAAAAAAGCCACTGCATCAAAGCGTTCCTATTCAAGTGTTTCTCATCGCAGCACGGTTTTAGAAGAACAAAAGGAATTTGAATTTACCCCGGTAATTTCTCCAATCTTCGGTGCTAGTGATGTTGAAACAGATAAAGCAAAGAAAAATACAAGTGTACTCTTACCAAAAAGCAAAAAGCAAAATCCACTGGGAACAGTGATTTCTCCTTACTATGGTTTGGGGGAATTAGAGGAAATGGAGGAGCAAGCAAAAGAGGATATTCTGCGTAAGGCAGAAGAAGAAATGGAAAGCGAGGAAGATTTTGTTGCTTTCGAAGAAAGTGAAAAGATTGAACTTGATGAAACCGATTTAGACAGCATACCGTTAGATGATTTGATTGTAGATAACGATACAGAGGAAGATGAAGAAGATATGATGCAGATTTCCTTGTTTGGCGACAGCACACCAATTAAGGAAAGCGATAACGAGAATAAGAAGGTGTAATAGTATGCATTATCATTTTATTGGAATTAAAGGATCGGGAATGGCTTCCTTAGCAACGATTGTTGCTGATCGTGGAGATGAGGTAAGCGGTTCTGATATTGCAAAATATATTTTTACACAGAAACCGTTAGAGGAGCGAGGCATTGTTATTCGTGAATTTGCTAAGGAAAACATTTGTGAAAATTCCGTTGTTATCATCGGAAATGCTTTTGATGAAAGCAATCCAGAGGTAAAGCAGGCAATGTCCATGCCTTCGGTAACTACCTATTGGTATCATGAATTTTTAGGTAAGCTGATTGAAGAATATACCTCTGTTTCGGTTGCCGGTACACACGGAAAAACGACAACCACCGGCATGGTTTCTCATATGATGAGCCTTGTTGCACCAACGGGATATTTGATTGGTGATGGAACCGGAGAAATGCCGCAAGACAGCAAATATTTTATCGTTGAATCATGTGAGTATAAACGTCATTTCTTAGCTTATCGTCCAAACTATGCGATTTTGACAAACATTGAATTGGATCATGTTGACTATTATAAAGATCTAGCCGATTATTGTGATGCCTTCGAAGCATTTGCCAACCAAGTGAAAAAAGGAATCGTGATGTTTGGTGATGATGCCAATGTACGCTCGCTTAAGGTAACAACTAAGCACCTATACTATGGGTTAGAGGAAGATAATGACGTTCGGGCAGTTAATGTAATTCAAAATGAGAATGGTATGTCTTTTGATGTCATTTATCAAAATACAGTATTTGGCAGTTTTAAATTACCGTTTGTAGGGAAGCCTTTATTATGGAATTCCTTGGGTGTTATTGCCTTGGGTATCATGGAGGGCTTAAGTGCACAAATATTGCAGGAAGGGCTAGCCAGCTTTCCTGGCGTAAAGCGCCGTTTTACGATTGAGGAAAATCATGGCAATGTTTATATTGATGATTATGCGCACCACCCGACAGCTGTACAGTATATGATTGAAGCAGCTAGAACAAAATATCCAAACCGCAAAATCATTGCGTTATTCAAACCGGATCGATATTCACGTATTTATTATTTCATGGATCGTTTCGCACAAGCCTTGAATTTAGCTGACGAAGTATTTTTGTGTAACTTTCCAGAAAATGCAGCAAAGGAGGAAGGTATTGATATTACCATTCAAGACTTAGCTGATAAGATTGAAAAAGCAGTTGTCATTGAGGAAGATGAAGCCGCAGCACGTATGCTGGCAAAGCGCGGTCCTGCTGTTTATCTGTTTATGTCCAGTAAAGATATTTATAAATTGAAAAATATTGTAAAAACTTTTCAATAGTGTTGTAAAAGTTTACAATATGCGTTAAAATAGAATGCGAGGTGTTTTGATGGGATTAAATGAATTATTTGAATTAACAAGTCAGGTAGCAAGCACTGCGCTGCCGATTATCGGTTGTATTGTCTTGGTTTATCTTGCGATTTTCTTTAAGCACCTGATTACCGTAGTAAAGGAAGCAAACAAAACCGTACAAAGCTTAAAAGCGACATTAGATACCACCGAAAGACAGCTAAATGCTTTGGATAAACCACTGAATACCTTAAACGAATTAAGTGAAACCGTTGATTATGTTCATGAGGCGGGAAAGCATGCGGTTCGTTCAACACTGGTAACGATCATTGAGAATTTTTCAGTGATTAAAGATTGGTTTTTAGGAAAAGCAAACAAGAGCAGTAGCGATGCAGAAACAAGTGAGGATATATCCCATGAATAATACACACGATTTTAAAGAAAATATTGATGCCGCAGAACAGGAAACCAAATTTAATATTATCACACTAGCGGAAGATGAGAACGAAGAAAGCAAACGTATCGTCGATGATGTTCTTGAACAAATTTCACGGCTATACAGAGATTTTCGTGAATGGCTGAAAAATAATGCTTCAAATGAGGAGGCGGCTATTTATTTTGCTAGAGTAAAGCAAGAAAGCGCTAGGCTATTAGCACAGGCAAAAGAAAAAATAGATGCCTTTCAAGAGCGAGATGATGTGCATGCGGGAAAGCAAAAAGCAAAGGCTTTCGGCGCTAAGATGGTTGATGATTTCAATAACGGGGTAGAGGATTTGCTTCAAAACGAACACGTATCCAAAGTTGTTGACGGAATCAGTGATACCATCGAACAGGTGCGTCAAGATGAACGTGTGAAAAGCGGTATAAAAAAATTAAAGAAGGGAACCTTATCGGTTGCAAAGCGCGCCTATGAAGGCTTAAAGCATGTTTTAGATGAGGACGAGCAGGAGGATTAAATTATGAAGAGAATTACCATTTACGATGTAGCAAAAGAAGCCGATGTATCACTAGCTACGGTTTCCCGCGTTATCAATGGCAGTGAAGTTGTTCGCGAGGATACACGAATCAAGGTACAGGAAGCAATTGAAAAGCTAGGATATAAACCTAATGCGATTGCACAAGGATTGGCATTATCCAAAACAACAACGATTGGTTTGATTGTACCGGAAGCTAGCTATTTCTATACCGGACAAATCATTAACGGACTGATTGATGTAGCAAAGATTTATAAGTACAATATTATGCTTCATACAACAACAGAAGGCATTACCGAAATGAATGATATTATTGAAAATATTATCAAATCTCGTGTTGATGGCGTTGTTATTTTTAATGATAAGCTGAATAAAGAAGAATTAAATCAATTAACTCGCTATCAGGTACCAATCGTAGTCATTGGAAATCGTATGAGTGATGAAACCGTAGGATCTGTCTATGTCGATTATGCTAAGCTGGCTTTTGATTACGCTTGCGACTGCATCAAACAGGGGAAAAAGCAGATTGCTTTAATTGAGGATCGTAAGAATCCTGCCATGATCAAACAGCTGCGTGAAGGGCTTACCAGAGCTTTTGAAGAAAATGGCATGACATTCGAAAATTATATTGAAATTCCAAAAGAATATCGCTCCAGCTACTTGTTTTTAAAGGAATATTTAACTAAGGAAAATCGTCCGGAGGTTGTCATTACGTATCGTGATTCCCAAGCTATGGCTGTCATGAACACAGCAAAGGAAGCAGGAATTTCGATTCCGGAGGAAATGGAGCTAGTATGTATTCTTGATAGCAAATACAATGCGATGGCTCGTCCGCAAATTTCCGGATTTAAAATTCCGGATTACGATCTAGGTGCGGTAGCTATGCGTCTATTGACAAAAATGCTGCATGAAGAAAATGAAGTGAGCGATAAAGAAATAGAGTTAAGCTATATTTTCACTCCGCGAAAATCAACAAAATAGATTGACAAATCATAAAAAGCTTTTTATACTAAAGACAATGCGATGAAAAGAAAAGAGCATGATGAAAATGCGCAGAGAGACGGTTGGTTGGTGAAAAACCGTAGATGGAAATCATGCATACACCTTGGAGCAGTCTTATGCAAAGTAAGACCGTTACTCACGTTACGAGATAGAGTATCCTGCCAGTCAGGTAAACTAAGGTGGTACCGCGTATGTTTAACGCCCTTGGAAAGGGGCGTTTTTTATTTGGAGGAAGGATTAGAGCATGAAGTTATTTGATGAATTAAAATGGCGAGGACTGATTGATAACGTTACCAGTCCGGAATTAGAGGAAAAATTAAACAACGGAGGATTAACCTTTTATATCGGAACCGATCCAACCGGTGATAGTCTACACATCGGACATTATTCCAGTTTGCTATGTGCAAAGCGTTTAAAGGAGCATGGTCATCACCCCTTGATGCTTGTTGGAGGGGCAACCGGCTTTATCGGAGATCCTAAAGCAACCGGAGAGCGCAGCATGCTTACCAAAGAGGTACTGGAGCATAACTATCACTGCTTAAGCAAGCAGATTGAAGAATTGTTTGGCTTTGAAATGGTAAATAATCTTGATTGGACAAAAGATATCACGATCATTGATTTTTTGCGCGACATTGGTAAGCTATTTAATGTTAGCTATATGATGAATAAGGAAACCGTTAAACGTCGTTTGGAATCCGGCATTAGCTATACAGAATTTTCTTACATGATCCTACAGGCACATGACTTCTTACATCTTTATGAAGAAAAAGGCTGTACATTGCAAATCGGCGGACAGGATCAGTGGGGAAATATTACCAGTGGTTTAGAGTTGATTCGTAAAAAGCATGGTGCCGATGTTGAATGCTATGGTTTGACCATGCCATTGATTACCAAAGCCGATGGAACGAAATTCGGAAAGAGTGAAACCGGAACGGTTTGGTTGGATAAAAACAAAACCTCTGCTTATGAAATGTATCAATTCCTATTAAATTCCGAAGATGAAAAGGTCATTGACTATCTTAAAAAGTTAACCTTCTTGAAAAAAGAAGAAATTGATACCTTAGAGGAATGTGTAAAAACAGCCCCTCATCTTCGTGAAGCACAAAAAGCATTAGCTAAAGAGGTTGTAACCTTCTTGCATGGAGAAAACGAATATAACAAAGCAATCAAAATTTCCGAAGCTTTGTTCAAAGGTGATGTGAAAACATTATCCTCAGAAGAAGCATCAGATGCCTTAAAAGGCTTTGAAAAACGTGAAGTAGCGGATCATATCACATTAACAGAAGCTTTGGTTTCCAGTGGGATCGCCTCAAGTAAACGAGAAGCAAGAGAATGGATCAAGGGAAATTCTATTCAGGTAAACGGTGAAAAAATTACCGATGTAGACTTTGTTGTATCAAGTGAGCATGCCCTTTGTCATAAGGATACATTGATCAAACGTGGAAAACGAAACTATTTTGTAATTACACAGAAATAAACTATATCAGGAGCTTGCGTTGCAGGCTCTTTTTTATTGATTGTCAAATTAGAAAACTGCTCATAGTATAGCCTAGGGAGGGGAAACATTGTTCATAGGAGTAGTATGCAAAGATGAGCGAATGCAGCAGGTAGCAGATCAATTGGCTAAGGATTATCATGTTCAATTCATTTGTAATAGAGCAGATTTTCTATCTTGCAGTAACAAAATTGATGTCTGCATCTTACCGATTCATGGATTGATGGAAACGGATATTCTGCTTTCGGATATAAAGAAAATGAAAGAAAATGTTATCGTGTTCAGTGGTCTTTACGATGCAGAACTAAAAACCCATTTTCATCAAATTTACTTTTATATGCTGGAGGAAATCGTTATTCAAGAGAATGCTATTTTAACTGCTGAGGGAATATTAAATGAAATCCTTAGCTGCAGTGCAAGAAGCATTTATGACTTAAAAGTTGATATCGTTGGATATGGCTATTGCGGAAAAGCGATTTATGAAATGCTGAAACATTTACAAATGGAGGTGCGTGTCATTCGCAGAAGCTGTCAACAAGAAGGGGATTTCTTTCCATTAGCAAAATGGGATCAACCAAATGACATAATTATTCATACAGCGGTTGGTGAAGTGTTGAATAAGGAGCGAATGCAGCGATGGAGAACGTATCCGATTATTTTTGATATCGCAACACCGCAGGTCATTGATCTTGATTATGCAAAACAGAAAGGGATTCAAGTTAAGAAAATGAAAAACATACCTGCGAAATATGCAAGCATTACAGCAGGGAATATTATTTATCGTTTTATAAGGGGGAAGCTTTGTGAAAAATAAACATATTCTATTTGGAATCTGTGGTTCCTTTTGCAATCATCAGGCGATTTTAAAGCAACTAAAAAAGCTTTGTATGGATAATGACGTACAAGTTATTGTCAGCGAAAATGTCTATACCTGTGATACACGTTTTTTTAAGCACGACGAATTTTTAAAGACATTGGAGACAATTAGCACCCATAAGGTTTGGCATACGATCATTGAGGCAGAAGCAATCGGTCCGTCAAATCAACAGGATATCATGGTAATTGCGCCTATGAGTGCAACGGTGGCTGCTAAGCTGGCAAACGGAATCTACGATCACCCGATCACACTTGCGGCAAAAGCGATGCTACGAAACGGGAAAAATATCGTATTCGGTATTGCAACGAATGATGGCTTAGGCATCAGCGGTGTAAATATTATGAAGTTATTGTCATTCAAACAGTTTTATGCAATTCCGTTTCGTCAAGATGCTCCATTTCAGAAGGAACGAAGTGTGGTAGCAAAATGGGAGCTGTTAGAGGAATCCTTAGATCAAGCACTTATCAACAAACAACTACAACCGCTTTTGTTAGGGAGTAAGCAATGAAAAAGATATTAACAGCACTTATCACACCATTTGATAAAAACGGAAATGTTGATGATACGGCACTTATATGTTTGGTGAAGGATCAAATCAAAAAAGGCGTTGATGGCTTTGTAATCTGTGGAACAACCGGAGAAGCTGCGACCCTTAGCAAGCAAGAACGATTGCATGTTTTAGATACGGTAATCGAATGTAATCAAGGACGCGTAGAACTATGGTATGGCTGTGGCACCAACAATACGCAAACAACCATCGAAGCCTTAAAAGAGGTAGAGGAAAAAGCCATACAGGGCGTGTTGCTAGTAGTTCCGTATTATAATCGACCGAATCAAGCAGGTTTATGTCAACATTTTGAAAAAGCCGCACATTCTACAAAGCATGCTGTCATGCTGTATAATGTGCCAAAGCGATGCGGTGTTGGCTTGGAGCTTAAAAGTATTTGTTATTTAATTGAACATTGTGCAAATATCAAAGCATTAAAGCATGCCTCATGTGATTTAACATTGATTAAAGAGCTTCATGCCATATATCCTTCTTTTCAGGTTTATAGCGGAGAGGACAGCTTAGTAAAAGAAGGCATAGCTTGTGGAATGTGTGGTATTGTTTCGGTTATGTCGCATATCATTCTTCCCAATATGCGGGAGTTGTTAATGGGGAAGGAAGCTGCAGGTACGATATGTAAGGAATGTGCTGCCTTATGCTTTTGCGATGCTTCTCCTGCACCGGTAAAATATATGCTGTATCGCAAAGGATTTTGTACACCAAAGGTACGCCTGCCCCTAGTGGAAATTGATGCTGAAAAACAGCGTTTCATTGATCAATGGCTTCAAAAAAACGACAATCTTCTTTCATAGGATATGCAATAATGAAAAAGGGGATATGATGCGAGTAAAGGTTTTTCAAGAAGAAGATGAAGATGATTTAAGCGAGGTGATAAATACATTTTTGCAAGAGCATGCGGATATACGCGTTTGTGATATCAAGCTTTCTACCGATATACTAGAAGATGAAGAGGATACACTGACGCTATTTACGGTGCTTTTGATTTATTTATGATAATTCTGCACATATTTACCATACTAGCAGTACGGAGGTGTTGAAAATGCAGAAAAAAACCGAGATTTTATGCAGTGTGGCAAGCTGTGTTTATCATAAGGATAATCGTTGTGAAGCAGAAACGATTTCCGTTGCTTGTGATAATTGCGTATTGCCGCATCGTTGCAGTGAAACGGAGTGTAAATCATTTCGTAATAAAATCGAACGCTAACGAAACGACCTATGGGTCGTTTTCATTTTGGTATTTTTCAGTTGTATGTTATAATACTAGCGAGGTGATTTCATGCGCAAATTTGGCGTGCTGTGTCTTGTCGCTGCCGTTTTGTTGATGGGCTGTAGCTATCCTCGTACCGGTGATGAAGAAAGCATGAAAACTTATGAAAGCTATATTGATGCTGTTATCAGTAATCAAGGGATCGAATCCACTATGATTCCTTTTGATTATGATTTTCATGTGTATAAAATGGAAGATGATACCTATGAATACGAAATTGCAATCTTTGACCCAAGTGTTGCTATGTATAATATTACTGCCATCGCTGTTAATCCCGAACTTGACAGCAATACCAACGTGCACCCCTGCCTTGGGATTTTAGGGGCAGATGCTCAAGAGAGCTTTCACATGGTCCCTTATCAATCCAATCCCCAAAAGGGATTTTATCGTGGGTTTGTTTTAGAAGGAATTTCCACCGAAAGTCAGTTTACTTTACAGGTCATGGTTTGTTGGAAAGACAGTGCCTTGCTGAAGGAACAGCGTGTGTTTTTTAATGTACATTTTGCTTTAGAAGCAGATGATACCGCTGTGGGTGAGAAAGAAACCAGAGTACGAAGTGAAGAGTGAGGTTTTTAAAATATGAGTGAGAATAGAAAAACGATGTCATCGCGGAGTCAATCGTTGATTGCCGGTGGGCTTATTTCCGCTGCCGGTCTTTTTCTGTCCAAATTTATCGGTTTATTTTATATGTCCCCCTATTCCATTATTTTGGGTGGGGCAGGTAGTGAGAATCTTGCCAATTACGGCTTAGGTTATAATATCTATGCCTACCTGTTAATGATTGCTACGGCAGGTTTTCCATTTGCGATTGCGACTCTTGTTGCCAAGTATGCTTCGCGTGGCGATTATAAAACCGTTTTGTTAATCAAACGGCTATCTAGCAGATTGATGATTGCTTTGGGATTTACGACCATGATCATCGTTATTCTGTTTTCCTCTCCGCTAGCAAAGTTGATGATGGGAGATGGAAACAGTGATATAAGTGTTACCCGTAATGTATTGATCATTATCTCATTTGCTTTATTCTTTGTGCCATTTTTATCAAGTATTCGCGGCTTTTATCAAGGAATGAAGGAAATGCAGGTCTATGCAATATCTCAAATTATCGAACAGCTTGTACGCGTAGGCTTCTTGCTGGCAACAAGTGCTTTTGCGGTTTATGTGTTAAAGCTTGATCGTGTTTGGGGTGTTTATTTAGGCTTAGCTGCCGCTAGTATTTCTGCCATTGTTGCTTATCTGCATTTGAAATATCATGATCGTACAAAACTGCGCGAGTTAAAACACTTAGCTGCAAAGCAGGAGTGTGTGCCAAATAAGGACAAAGCCGAGCTGATAAAAGAATTGATTTTTATAACGGTTCCCTTTCTATTGGTTTCTGTATTTGGTTATTCGGATATGATCGTTAATACATTATTTATGAAAAGCGGTCTTTTGGCACATGGCAATACCTTTCAGGAATACACAACCATAACCGGTATCATTAACAGCAATGTTTCGAAAATCATCAATATTCCGCAGATTTTAGCTCCCGGTTTTTCCAGTGCAATTATTCCGCATATTACCATAGCATTAGAGGAAAACAATCTTAAGCTGATTCGTAAAAATATTCGTGATTGCATTGACATTGTTTTGTATATCGGTATTCCAGTTTGCTTCTGTTTATTTCTATTCTCCAAGGGAATTTACGGTGTGCTTTATCCGGCAGGTGGCAAGCAGGCAATGGATATTCTTAACTTAGGTGCAGATATTACCGCTTGGTTTTCTTTAGAGGCATTGTTTTCAACCATCGCTCCGATCATTACTTCATTGATGATGGCATTACGGCTTCGTCGTGTCGGCTTACGCAATCTATTGATATTTGCTGTTTGTAAGGTAGGCTCTAGCTATTTCTTCTTAAAATGGTTGGGCTATCCGGGGTTGGTTGTATCCTCTGCACTTGGCTATACATTATTAATTTCCTTAAATATCTATGCTTTAACGAAGCAGTATCATGTTCAATGGGTTTATACCTTACGCAAGCTTGCCTTTATTGTTTTAGGACTTGGTGGTATGGCAGCAATTGCGACTCTTTTCAATCTTTTCGGCATAAATGGCTATGGTGGAAGCTGGGTTACCAATTTCACCGAATTGGCTGTTGTCGGCTTATGCAGTGTACTAGTCTACTTCGGCATTACCTATTGCTTCCAGCTTCCTCAGCTGTTGCTGCATATTGATTTAACAACGATGATAAGCAAACGAAAGAGGGGATAGTATGCGATTAGATAAGTATTTGGCTCATGCACAGCTTGGAACACGCAAAGAAGTAAAAAAATTGATACGTTCCAAGCGTGTACGTGTGAATGATGAAATTTGCACAAAAGAGGATCGACAGCTGCAAAAAGAGGATTGTGTCTATGTTGATGATGAACTGTTGGTTTATGATGAGCTTGTTTATCTAATGCTCTATAAACCACAAGGAGTTATCAGCGCCACAGAGGATCGTGTGCATACAACGGTCATGGACATCTTTGATGCTCCCTTACCTAAGAATTGTTTTCCGGTTGGACGCTTAGATATTGACAGTGAAGGCTTGCTGCTGATAACAAACGACGGACAACTTGCTCATCAGCTTCTATCTCCGAAAAAGCATGTCGATAAGACCTATTATGTTGAGTGCGAAAAAACTCTTTCATCAGAGGATCTTCAGCTTTTGGAAAGCGGAACGATTCAATTGGACAAAGAACATGTTTTACCAGCCCAAGCAAAGCGTATTTCCGCAAACAGCTTATATCTTACCATACAGGAAGGAAAATTCCATCAAGTCAAGCGTATGCTGCAGGCATGTGGAAATAAGGTTTGTTATTTAAAAAGAATATCCATGGGTTCTTTGCAGCTAGATAAAAGCTTAGCACCCGGAGAGTGGCGTTATCTCAGTGAGGAAGAAATACGAGGGCTTAAACAATGATTGCGATGATTGTCGCAGTGGATAAAAACGGATTGATTGGGAATAAAAACCGTTTGCCATGGCACTGCCCGGAAGATCTAAAACATTTTTATCGAACTATTAAAAATCATGAGCTTTTAATGGGTAAGCGAACCTTTGATAGTATCCGATTAAAAGATAATGTAGTGCATGTTGTTACACATCAAACAATCAAAGAGCAGGACAACATTCGTATATGCACAGATTTATCTGCCTTCTTAAAGCAATGGCAGACAAGTGAGAAAACCTTGTTTGTTTGCGGAGGAGCTAGCATTTATCAACAGGCATTCCCTTTTTGTTCAGAAGCGTATGTTTCTGTCATTGACGGAGAATACCAAGGAGATTGCTATTTGCCGCCAATGGATTTTTCGCTATTTCAACAGAAACAAAAAATACCTATGAATGGCTTTGTTTTATATCATTTTAAGGATCGGAGATGATGGCTATGCAAATACTCGATATTATTGAGAAAAAGAAGCAGGGCTTTGAACTTTCAAAGGAAGAAATTGATTATTTTGTATCGGGATACACAGAAAACCGATTACCTGATTATCAAATAAGTGCTTTATTGATGGCAATTTGTTTACAATCTATGACCGCAAGAGAAACTGCTGATTTAACAGCGGCGATGTTAAATAGCGGAGAGCGAATGGATCTACCAAAGATTCAAGGTATTACCTGCGATAAGCATTCCACCGGTGGCGTCGGTGATAAAACAACACTTGCTTTAACACCGATGGTTGTAGCTTGTGGTGCTAGAGTAGCAAAAATGTCTGGCCGGGGATTGGGCCATACCGGAGGGACACTGGATAAACTGGAGGCTATAAAGGGCTTTAATGTTCAAATGAGTGAGGAAGCCTTTCTTAATCAAGTTAATACATTAGGTCTTGCCATTATCGGTCAAAGTAAAAATCTAGTTCCGGCTGATAAAAAGCTATATGCTTTACGCGATGTAACCGCAACGGTTCAATCCATACCGTTAATTGCCTCTAGCATCATGTCTAAAAAGCTGGCATGTGGCAGCGATACCATTCTTTTAGATGTGAAATATGGAAAAGGAGCTTTTATGCCAACTCCGCAAAAGGCTTTGGAGCTAGCAGAGGCAATGTTGGATATCGGTAAACATTTTCATAAAGATGTCCGAGCACTTATTTCCAATATGAATGAACCACTTGGCTTTGCAATCGGCAATGCACTTGAGGTAAAAGAGGCGGTGGAAACACTTAAGGGGAAGGGACCTAAGGATTTCTTAGAGCTATGCCTATGTGCCGGTTCACAAATGCTTCAACAGGCAAAGCTTGCAAAGGACGATACAACTGCAAGAGCGATGCTTTTAGAAGTAATTGAAAACGGTAAAGCATTGGATAAGCTATTGGATATGGTAGCCTTACAAGGTGGAGACAGCAATCAGTTGAAGCACGTAGAATTGCTTCCTCAGGCTGCTTATACGATTGATATCCCTGCAAAACAAACAGGTTATATTCATGAAATCCATGCACTTGCTTTAGGAAAGTTAGCTATGCGATTAGGTGCCGGAAGAATACGATTAGAAGATAACATTGATCCTGCTGTCGGAATTGTACTGCATAAAAAATGTGCGGATTATGTTTGTGAAGGCGAAACACTAGCAACGATTCATACACAAAAAAAGCTGTCAAAAGAATGGCTTGCGGATTTCTATGCCGCTTACTCAATTCAATCAACTGCGATTTCAAAAACGCCGTTGGTTTATAAAATTATCATGTAAACACTCTTTGTGAGTGTTTGAGACTGTTGACAAAAGGGTCGACAGTCATTTTTTAATATGATAAAATAAAAAAGGCAAAAAGATGACTAATTTACCCAAAACCATATGACTCTTTTTGCCTTTTATAATGCCAAAAATAGTATAATAATGAAGGGTAAATTAGGAGTGATACCATATGGCAATGACAAGAAGAAATTGTAAAAATGATACGATCATATTGAATACAATAGAAGGATTAGTACCACAAGATCATGAAGTACGAAAACTAGAATCCTGTATAGACTGGAGTTTTATCTATCCTTTGGTAGAACATCTATATAGCGATTTTGGCAGACCAAGTATTGATCCTGTGGTACTTTTTAAAATGCTTTTTATAAATATCGTGTTTGGAATAGGCTCTATGAGAAAGACCTGTAAAGAAATTCAGGTAAATTTGGCATATCGGTGGTTTTTAGGAATCTCCATGGATGAACAAGTACCAAATTATTGGTACTATGTCAAGATTTCGGACAACTAAAATATAAGAATTTTCAATTTTTAGTTTAAATTATTCTGGTAGTAGTTTTTTTCATATTTGTTTGGAGATTGGTAATCACAATGAGAATGTATTCTTACTGTATTGTAAAATCCTTCTATGTATTCAAATACCATCTGATAGGCTTCTGAATAGTCATTTATCTTTTTTCTGTTTAGCCATTCTCTTTTTATCAATGCATGAAATGATTCTATGCATGCATTATCCCATGGATTCCCTTTTTTAGAGTAACTGCCGATCATTCCTACCGTTAGATTATAGTATTTTTTTGATGTGAATTGAACACCTCTGTCACTGTGTATTACTACCGGATTATCTGTTTTTCTCCTCCTTTTTGCTTCTTCCAGACATTTTAATACTTCCTCTACTTCCATTGTTTTTGTTAGTTTCCAGGCTATTATTTTTCTTGAGTATAAATCCATTATACTTGTCAGATACACAAATCCTTCTTCCTGTGTCCAAATATAGGTTATATCTGTACACCAGGCTGAATTCGGCTTTTCAGGATTGAAATTACGTTTTAGAATATTCTTCAGTTTTGATGAAAAATCACTGTCCTTAGTGGTTATTGTGCATGGTCTGATATAATGGGCTTTAATACCCATCTCACGCATAATATTGCCCACATATTTTTCGCTGACTTTTATTCCTGACTGATTCAGTTTTACAGTTATTTTCGGTGCTCCATAAATTTCATGTGATTCCTCATAAATTGCTTTTATTTTTTTACTGAGTTCCTGTTTTCTAACTTTTTGTTTAGAAGGTTTTCTGTTAACATAATCATAATATCCTGATTTACTGACATTAAGTTTATCGAGCATACCGGAAATCGAAGCATTATTATCATTCTGCTTTTTTATTTTGATTTGATAATAAAGTTCCTGTTTCGTTATTTTCCCAGTATGCCAATAGCCTTTTTTAAGACATCAAGCGCATCCTGTGTATCTTTAAGCTCCTTACGCAAACGAGCAATTTCTTTAGCTTCATCACTAGAGAAATTACCAGAACCTCTGGAAACAATAGTACCATTATTTTTATCAGCATCTTTCACCCATTTATGAACAGTACTGTCAGCAATGTCAAAACGTTTAGCAATAGAAAGTTTAGATTCATCAGGATGATCAAGTACATACTGAACAACTCCTTGTTTAAATTCATCTGTAAATGTAGGTTTAGCCATAATTAAATTCCTCTTCTTTCTGTGTTAATAATTTATGACAGTATACCATAAGATGCTTTAACTCTCACATTTAACTGATACGGTTTTTATTCTAGCATCAGAAAAGCGATACTCTATTTGGAGTACCACTTTGTCAACAGTCTGAAACACTCTTTGTGAGTGTTTTTTTATCCTTTTTTTACTTTTTTTGTCTTTTTTACGTATTAGATATATGTAAGGAGGAATTTTATATGAATGATGAAATGGAATTATTGATTACGTTTATGCTGAAATATGATGCAAGTGATGCACATTTCGTTTTGCGAAAGGAGCGGCTTGATGTACAACTGCGAACTGCCTATGGCATGAAGGAAATCAAACACATGGCTTTATCTGCGGCTTTTTTTCGTTATTTAAAATTTATCGCTAATCTCGATCTAGCGGCAGCCAGCCTGCCACAAAGTGGCAATTTTACCTTCAGTTATCAAGAAAAACCATATTATTTTCGTTTTTCTACGATTTCCAATATGGATACGGAAACCGGAGTTTTACGTATTTTAAACAATCACGATGAAATTTTATTAGAAGATTTAAGCCGTGAGGAGCGTCAATATGAAAGCTTTTTACGTTGGACACGTATGCGCAGCGGGCTTTGCATCTTATGTGGCCCTACGGGGAGTGGAAAATCAACAACGCTGCATGCACTTTTAAAAAGAATTGCCACAACACATAGACTGCAGGTTGTTTCTTTAGAGGATCCCATTGAAATCCATGATGATGCTTATTTACAGCTGCAAATCAATGAAAAAAACAATTTTACATACGAGCAGGGGATACGTCAGCTTTTGCGTCATGACCCGGACGTTATCATGATCGGTGAGGTCCGCGATCCTAGCACTGCCCAAATGGTGCTTCGCTGTGCATTAAGTGGGCATATGGTGTTTACAACATTGCATGCCAAGTGCTGCAGCGAAGCAATCAAACGCCTCAATGAATTCGGAATTTCCAATGAGGAGCTGTTGCATACCTTGACTGCTGTTTGCGCACAGCGTTTATATCCGTCTTTACAAACAGAGGGGAGGGTTTGTATTTATGAGATTTTGGAACTTGATGAGCTGCAATACTACCTTCAAAAAAAGGAACTGTCTAACACGCATGCCACCATTTTTGATAAGATTCAAGAAGCAGTCGAATGCCAATGGATCAGTAAAGAGGCAGCACTCATCGACCTTGAAAATACCCCTTGATGAATGGGAATTTTTAGCACATATCTTACGCAATGGATATCCCTTAGAAGTAGCATTGGATTTTCTTGAGCTTCCTAGTGAAACCATCAAACAACGTTTGAAGCAAGGCTATAAGGTAAGCGATGCACTTTTTTGCGATGGACAAGGCAGTTTTTATGAGCATGTCCGCTTCTTTGTGAAGCTGCTTCCCTTAGAAGATGCCATCATACAGTCCGTTCAGCTTAGCGCAGCCTTTGAGAATATCAAAAGTACCTTGAAAAAAAGTGCTGTCTATCCTTGTGTACTGCTGCTTTCTGCATTTGTTTTACTATTCTTTTTTACCAATGCCATTATTCCAACTATGATGCAGACATTTTCCGATATGAATGATTTTAAGACATTATCGTTGTTGGTGCAGCTTGTTCGTTCTATATGCCTGCTATTCGTATTCCTTCTAGTGCTAATGGGCATTGCATTGCTGTATCTTTATTCCCACAAACCGCTGCTTCTTCGATTGCTCATGAAATATCCCATAAAACCGGTTAAAGAATATCTTTCTTATCGCTTTGCAACCTATATTCTTCAACTACAACGTTGTGGGATTTCCACGCAGCAAATGATGTGCTATTTCGATACCTTAGCAAAACAGCAACTATTCAGTATGTATATGAAGCGTTTAAATCAACTGCTTTCGGAAGGCAATGAGCTATATCAAAGCCTTATGCAGCTAGAATGCTTTACTTCTCGCTTTTTGCAAATCTTTCCAATCGGCATGGCAAGTAATCGCCTAGATGATTTTTTGGAAGGGTACCAAAAGCAACAGCTTCATCAATGGCAAAAGCAATTAAAAAAAGTAAGTATTTGGATTCAACTTATTGCTTATAGCTTTGTCGGTTTGGTTGTTTTCTTAGTTTATCAAATCATGCTTGTTCCTCTAAGTATGCTAGAGAACATGTGAAAGGAGAAAAAAATGAAAAATGAAAAAGGTTTTACCATTTTGGAAATGATGATCGTACTTTCGATTATTGCCCTGATATTTTTATTGACGCTGCCAAACATTCAACAAAAAGAAGATATTATTCGTAAAAAAGGGTGTGAAGCGTTGGTTGAAGTTGTGAATGCACAGATTCTGTTATATGAAATCGACCATCTCGTACCACCTACAAACATTTCTCAATTGATTAAGGGTGGCTATTTGAAAGAAAGTCAAAAGCGTTGTCCCGATGGCGCAAGCATTCAGATTCGCGATGGACAGGCGTATGCAAAATAAGGGCTATACATTAGTAGAAATGCTCGTTGTTTTATCGATTTTAAGCATGCTCACGCTGCTATTTGCTTTTTCTTATCGCTCTTTAAAAGAGAATACAACCTATTGGAGTCAAAGTATTTATGAAAGACTTTTACAAGCACAAACAACCGCTATGACGCAAAAAAGGAGAGTTTTTGTAGATTTCCAAGGCAATCGCATGAGCATTGATGGGGCTTCCTTAAAGCTATCGACCGATTGCGGCTATCATCAATTTCATTTTAATACTTTTGGCAATCCCTCCAAAGCGCTCTCCATCACCTGTGCCATAGGAAGTGAACAACGCGTAATTGTTGTAGAATTAGGAAGCGGAAGGCTGTATGTTCGATAAAAAGGGAATGATTTTATTGGAAAGCTGCTTATTCTTCATGCTTTGTATGCTGCTAACCGCACTGATCTTCAGGTGCGCTTTGGCACTGCATCAGCGTGATAGCGTGAAACGCGATTGGTTTCATGATGAGGAGATAAGGGAAATCTATGAATCGTAAGGGCTATACATTGCTGGAAATGCTTGTCGCAATGTTTTGTATTGCTATTAGTCTTTTGCTACTTACCGGAATTTTAAAACCACTCCTTTCAATTCAAGAACCCTCTTATATAAGCGAGGATATTTTAGGTATTCGTCAATTACGATTGCTTTTAGCACAAAGCTATCATCTTCAGGTCGATGAAGATAAGCTTACATTTCGCTATCATGGAAATGAAGCAAAGCTTCTTCTCCACAATCATCGTTTAGTACGCCAAGAAGGTTATATTATTTATTTAAAGGA
Organism: Amedibacillus dolichus DSM 3991; assembly: GCF_000154285.1. Taxonomy (GTDB): domain Bacteria; phylum Bacillota_I; class Bacilli_A; order Erysipelotrichales; family Erysipelotrichaceae; genus Amedibacillus; species Amedibacillus dolichus. The sequence goes on from NZ_DS483475.1 coordinate 84,804, forward strand.
TCTTGATGCAATCCATTTCAAACAAAAGGGAAACCAAATTTATTTATATTGGAGGCGAGAACAAGATGAAAAGCATGCGCTGCTTACCTATCGGGAATAAGGGATTTATCAGTGTTTATGCGTTGATTGTTTTACAAATCGTGCTTATGACAATTTCCTTATTTTCCTTGCGCATTACGACCCTTCAAAATGCTGCAATGGCAGATTCACCAATTGATCTTTATATCTTGCAGTCAATCAAATCACAAATTGCCAAGCAAGAAACTGATGAAAATATCGTTGAAGGAGAAGAACTTACAGAGGAAGAAAGCACGACACATTGGCAGGAGGTATATCATGGAGAAACGATTGTCTTTAGCAGATCGGAAAATGAAATCAAGATTCGCTATCAACATCATACAATTGTTTGTATGCTAAATGATGCCGATGAAATCATGAGCTATGAATATATTTAGATTTTGGCGCGCATATTAAAGATGGAGGTATGCTATGCTTACTGTTTTGATTAGCTGCTTAATATTTAGCTGTTTTCTGCTGCTTGGTAATGTTTTGATGTTTGTAACTTCCGTTGTATATGGACTGATTCCTTTCTTTGCACTTTCCTTACTACCACTTTCGCACATTTATCGAAAGGCGAATTGTAAACCATTGGAATGGAAGGATTATGGGATTGCGTTGATACTTACGCTGTTCTTTCTTGTTCTGTTGTATTTTTGGCAGGTGTCGCTTTCCTATGTTTTGTTTTGGTATATATATCTATCTGTTTTTGTTGCCATAGAGCTTTATGCCGGAAACAGACGCTTCAAAAGCCTGCAATGATGTTTTCTACTGCTTTAGCAGGCTTTTTTGACTACAAAAGGATTTGACAAATAAGAGAAATTGATTACAATAGGATAGGATATAAAAAGAGAAAGGTGAATAGAGTATGATCAGTTCCAATGATTTAAAGCCGGGTATGACCATTCAACAGGACGGTGAGATTTATACCATTCTTGAACAAAGTCAAAATAAGACAGCTCGTTCTGCGATGGTTGTAAAGGCAAAGGTAAGAAACTTAAGGACAGGAGCCAATGTAGAATTGTCATGGGGTGGGGGAGATAAGGTTACTCCCGCTTTGATTGACAAACGTGAAATGCAGTATTTATATGATACAGATGAAGCACTTGTATTTATGGATAATGAAACTTATGAACAGATTGAAATTGCCAAAGAACGCTTAAAGTGGGAAATTAATTTCCTGAAAGCAAATGATAATGTGAATATTTCCATGTATGAATCGGAAATTCTCGGTATTATTTTACCGGATAAAGTTGCTTTACGCGTTGTCGAATGTGAGCCGGCTGTAAAAGGCGATACCGCAACCGCCGCTAGCAAAAATGCAGTAGTAGAATCCGGCTTAGAGGTAAAGGTGCCGCTTTTCATTTCACAAGATGAAATTATCCTAATCAATACTTCCGATGGAAAATATTCCGGAAGAGCCAAAGATTAATGTTTTTTAAAACGATGCGGGAACAAAATTACCGTATCGTTCTTTTTTTCGTATAAAAATGCGGATAATGATACAAAAGCAGCGGGCTTTTTGATATAATTAAACTTAAGAATTAGGAGGGCTTTTCATGGAAAAACTTTCACGTGTAAAAAAATACGCAGAGCTTCGAAAATCAATAGAAACCGAAAATGCAATCAGTGATGTATCGCGCGATGCAATGAGCAGTGAGCAGCAGGAGGCGTTGAAAAAATTTGATTCTTCGATTTTAAAGCGTGCCAATATTGAAAACGAAACCACACCGAAGCGTGAAAAAAACGAACCGCTGCAGCAAAGGGAAGCTAGCGATGTCGAGGATACTTTTACCAATGAATATTTAGATGATTTTATTCGTGAGGTACGTGAATATAATATAAAAAAAGGAACTCGTGAAAACGAGGATACCCAAATTGATATTTTATCACAGCTAAGTGCTGCCAATCGTGCAAAACGAGCACATTATGTCGAACAGATTGAAGATATCAAGGAGGCTGTTCCTTCTGATCTTGCACAGGCAGTTGCCAATCTTGTCGAAGATGATAACAATTCTTCTCAGGCTTCTGTAGAACATGAGGATCTATATGCTACTACCGAAATGTTGCTCGATAATGATACAAATTCACAGACCTCTCTTGAGGATATGGTAGAATCTTTGCAAAAGACACAGCCATTGCCAACGGCAGATGAGGAAACAGCTGTAAGTGAGGATACAGAAGATATAGATAATGAAGAAACGAATTTTGAAAACGATACAATGCATCGCAAACTAATGGAGGAAACTCAGCAGCTTCGCGTTCAAATGGACGAATATGAAGAAGAACTGACAGACTTATCCGATGGTGTTGAGAAAAACAATCGTATTTTAAATTTCATTCTTGCATTTTTGATTTTTATTTTATTAGCTATTATTGGCTTTATTGCTTATTATATTTGGAAAGGTGGAATGCTGTCATGATCCGTTTTAATATTGCCATTGACGGTCCAAGTGCGGCTGGAAAAAGTACCATTGCGAAAATTTTAGCAAAGGAATTAGGCTATGCTCATTTGGATACCGGTGCAATGTATCGCTGTGTGGGCTATTATTCTAAACTTCATCACGTCGATCAAAAGGACGAAGATGCGTTGGTAGCGATGATGAAAGAGATGGAAATCGCCTTTGATTCCGATGGACATGTATTTATCAACCAAGAGGACGTATCTACGGAAATCCGTCAAAACGATATTTCTATGATGGCCAGCAACGTATCGGCATTTCCGAAGGTAAGGGCACATTTGGTGAATCTACAACAAAAAATTGCAGCAAATAAAGGGTATATTTTAGATGGCCGAGACATCGGTACAGTTGTCTTGCCTGATGCGGAGATTAAAATTTTCATGGTTGCCAGTGTTGAGGCACGAGCAAAGCGTCGTTATAAGGAATATTTAGATAAACAAATCGAAGCGGATTACGATGTCATTTATAAGGATATCGAAACAAGGGATTATCAAGACACTCATCGTGCGACCTCGCCTTTAAAAAAAGCAGAGGACGCACTTGAAATCGACACTTCTGCCATGTCGATTGATGAGGTCGTTATTGCAATTCAAAGCTATATATCCGCAAAGCTAGGATAGGAGGCTGATATCAATGATACATGGAGTTGTCGCAATTGTCGGACGTCCGAATGTCGGAAAATCAACGATTTTTAATCGCATCATCGGCGAACGAAAAAGCATTGTAGAGGATACCCCTGGAGTAACAAGAGATCGCATATATGGAAAAGCCGAATGGCTGACAAAAGAATTTCGATTGATTGATACCGGCGGTATTCAATTGGAAGATCAGGATTTCCAACAAGAAATTCAAATGCAGGTGGAAATCGCTATTGAAGAAGCCGATGCGATCGTTTTTGTTGTCAGCGGTCGTGAAGGGGTTACCCGAGATGATGAATACATTGCCCGCCTATTGCAGAAAACAAATAAAAAAATCATCTTAGCTGTTAATAAAATTGATGATGAAAGTTTACAGCCAAGCATTTATGAATTTTATCAGCTTGGTGTTGGTGATCCAATTGCCGTTTCTGGGTCCCATGGCATTGGAATCGGTGATATTTTAGATGAAATCGTCCACAGCTTTCCAAAAAAAGCTTTTAATGAATATGAAGGTATGACGCGTTTTTGTTTGATTGGACGTCCGAATGTCGGAAAAAGTTCTTTGGTAAATGCCATTCTTGATCAAGACAGAGTAATTGTTTCCAATATTGAGGGAACAACACGCGATGCAATTGATACTCCTTTTACAAGAGAAGGAAAGGATTATGTCGTAATTGATACGGCCGGTATTCGCCGTCGCGGAAAGGTTTATGAAAATATCGAAAAATACTCTGTTCTACGTGCGATGAGTGCGATTGAGCGCAGTGATGTCGTCTTAGTAGTGATTGATGGTGAAACCGGTATTCGAGAACAGGATAAGCATGTTGCCGGTTATGCCCATGAAGCAGGCAAAGGCGTTATTATCGTTTATAACAAATGGGACGCTGTTGAAAAAGATGAGCGAACCATGGTAAAAATCGAAAAAGAAATTTATGCACATTTTCTATATTTGAATTATGCACCGATCGTTTTTGTATCTGCATTAAAAAAACAACGCATTCATACACTGCTTCCGATGATTGATGAAGTACATGATTATTCTTTGCTGCGCATTCCAACCAATGTATTAAATGAGGTTATTATGGACGCTCAACTTATGACACCACCTCCGACACATAAAGGGCAGCGGTTAAAAATTTATTATGCTTCACAGGTTTCAACAGCACCGCCGACACTTGTTTTATTTGTGAATGATCCGGAGCTGCTGCATTTCAGTTACAGCCGCTATTTAGAAAATCGTCTGCGTGAAGCATTTGGATTTAAAGGCACAACATTGCGTATTATCGCCCGTGAGAAGAACAACTAATGGTACCTTATGGTATCATTTTTCATTCCTATTATAGATTTTAACCGTCCGTTCATGCTATAATAGGACAGCATTTGGAATTTAAAGGAGGTATTGTATGGCAAATATCATAGAAGAAATCAAACGCAGAAGAACCTTTGCCATTATTTCCCACCCCGATGCCGGGAAAACAACGCTTACGGAAAAGCTGCTATTGTATGGTGGGGCTATTCAACAGGCAGGTAGTGTAAAAGGACGAAAGGCCAATAAGCATGCTGTCAGTGATTGGATGGAAATCGAGAAACAAAGAGGAATTTCGGTTACCAGCAGCGTATTGCAATTTGAATATGATAATTGCTGTATCAATATCCTAGATACACCCGGACACCAAGACTTTTCCGAAGATACCTATCGCACACTTATGGCAGCGGATTCCGCCGTTATGGTAATTGATGCCAGCAAAGGTGTTGAAGCACAGACAAAAAAACTATTTAAGGTTTGCTTATTACGCAAAATTCCAATCTTTACCTTTATCAACAAAATGGATCGTCAAGCCAAAGATCCTTTTGAACTTATGGAGCATATTGAACAAGAGCTTGGTATTGCTACTTATGCGATGAATTGGCCAATTGGATCTGGCAAAGAATTTAAAGGTGTATATGAACGTGATCATCAGCGTATCATTGCTTTTCATGGCGGAGATCATGGACAACGAGCAGCGGATATTTCCGAAGGAAGCTTGGAGGACGAATCCTTCCGTGATATTTTAGGCGATCATTTCTTTGAAAAGCTTAAGGAAGATAGTGAGCTTTTGGACATTGCCGCAACAGAATTTGATCCTGAAGCCATTGCGAAAGGAGAACTGACACCGGTCTTTTTCGGTAGTGCTTTAACCAATTTTGGAGTTCAGCCTTTTTTAGAACACTTTTTATCCATGACTTCATCTCCTTTACCACGTGAAAGCAGCAAAGGAATGATTGATCCTTTTCAAGATAACTTCTCTGCCTTTGTTTTTAAAATTCAAGCCAATATGAATAAAGCACATCGCGATCGTATCGCCTTTATGCGTATTTGCAGCGGAAAATTTGAAAAGGGCATGGAGGTTACTCTTGTTCAACAAAATAAGAAAATCAAACTTTCACAGCCACAGCAATTTATGGCACAGGATCGTGAAATTGTCGAAGAGGCCTATGCCGGTGATGTCATCGGTGTCTTTGATCCGGGAATTTTCTCTATCGGAGATACGCTTTGTAGCAAAGAAAAATTTGAATTTAAAAAAATTCCGACCTTTGCGCCAGAGCATTTCGCACGTGTAACACAAAAGGATACCATGAAGCGTAAACAGTTCATGAAGGGGATTACCCAAATTGCCCAAGAGGGTGCTATTCAAGTCTTTCAAGAGATCAACATCGGTATGGAAGAAATCATTGTCGGTGGAGTAGGTGTCTTACAGTTTGACGTATTAGAACAGCGCTTAAAAAGTGAATATAATGTCGATATCAAGCTGGAGATTTTACCTTATCAATGTGTTCGCTGGATTGATGATCAAAGCCTCGATCCAAACACTTTAAATTTAACCCAAGATTCCAAACGAGTTCGTGATCTAAAAGGACGTAATCTGATTATTTTCATGAACAATTGGGGAATCAAGTGGGCACTTGATCAAAACAAAAACTTATCTCTCAGTGATGTCGGAACTATTGAGTAATCCAAAGGACAGCTTATGCTGTTCTTTTCTTTAAGCATAATCTTGAGTGTTTATTCATAAGCTTAGAATGACTAAGGGAGGTAACATCATGAATACCACAGAGATTATGAAAAATATAGCACAGCGATGTGGCGGTGATATATACTTAGGTATTGTCGGTCCGGTTCGTGTCGGAAAATCAACATTTATTAAAGAATTTATGGATAAAGCAGTGCTTCCGTATGTTCCTGATGAATATGAAAAAGCACGTATGATTGATGAACTGCCACAAGCGGGAATTGGTAAAACGATCATGACTACAGAACCGAAATTTGTACCAAACAATGCAGCAACCATTGAATTTGATGATGGATTTAAAGTAAATGTACGATTGGTAGATTGTGTCGGCTTTGTCATACCCGAAGCAAAAGGATATAAAGATGAAGATGGTGTACGCATGGTTCGAACACCATGGAGTGAAGAACCGATGCCATTTAACGAAGCTGCTAAGTTGGGAACACAAAAGGTTATCCAAGATCATTCTACAATCGGAGTTGTAATCACAACAGATGGATCGATATCAGATTTAAGTCGTGAGGCCTATATTGAAGCAGAAGCCGAGGTTATTGATGAATTGCAAAGTATCGGAAAGCCATTCATTATCATTGTAAATAGTGCCGATGTTCATTCGATGGCTTGTAATGCTGTTGTTGAAAAGCTAAAGGAAAAATACAATGTACCGGTACTAGCAATTCGAGCAAATCAATTAAGCGAAGCAGATATTCATAATCTTCTGCGGGAAGCACTGTATGAATTTCCGGTGTCGGAAATCAATATCAATATGCCGAAATGGGTTGCTGTTTTAAATGACGATCATTGGCTGAAGCAAAGCTTTAATGAAACCATCGCAAATAGTATGGCAAGTGTCGAAAAACTTCGTGAAGTTGAAAACATTGCAGCTATACTTGCCGAAAACGAATATATTGATGGTAGTAATCTTGCAACCATTGATGCAGGCAGTGGTTGTGTTGCTGTTGATATCAGCATTCGAAATGGGTTGTATAACGAAATTTTAAAGGAGATTATGGGAGTTGAAATCCATGATAAAGCCGAACTTATTTCTTTGATGCAGGATTACAGCAAAGCAAAGAGGGAATATGATACTGTTTCCAGTGCTTTGAAAATGGTGAAACAAACCGGTTATGGCTTTGCCAGTGCTTCCCTTAGCGATATTGAGCTAAGCAAGCCCGAAATCATCAAACAAGGCAATCGCTATGGAGTACGCTTAAAAGCGGTTGCCCCAAGCATTCACATGATCAAAGTAGATGTTGAAAGCAGCTTCGAACCGATTATCGGCTCTAAACAACAAAGTGAAGAGCTGATCCATTATTTACTACGTGATGAAGGAGAAAACGAACAAGCGATTTGGGATTCTGAAATTTTCGGTCGCAAACTTTCCGATTTAATACGTGATGGACTCAATGCCAAGCTATCCATGATACCGGAAGCTGCACGCTTAAAGCTTCAGGATATCCTTACGAAGCTCGTTAATAAAGGTAAGGGAAATGTTATTGCCGTAGTGCTTTAATACCACATTTACGCATACTATGTGAAATCATATTCTTTGTGTTTTTTATTGAAATAGTTCACGTTCAATGGTATCATATAAGTATGTTGGAGGTATAAAACATGAGTGAAATTCTTAACAAAAAAGCGTTAGCAGAAAGCTTAGCTGAAAAATTAGAAATGACAAAAAAAGATGCTGGTGTCGCTGTTGATACAGTGTTTGAAGAAATTACTGCCATTCTTGCAAAAGGCGGAAAAGTTGAAATTTCCGGTTTTGGAAAATTTGAAGTTGCAGAAAGACCTGAACGTATGGGAATCAACCCCGCTACAAAGGAACAGATTAAAATTGCTGCTTCAAAAGCCCCAAAATTCAAAGCTGCTAAAGCTTTAAAAGATGCTGTAAAGTAATAAAAGCTCTAACAAAAAAGACTCCATGACAAGCACAAAGCTTGTCATTTTATTTATAAACTTCCGGCAAATTTATATATACCTATTCAATAAACGAGAAACGAGGTTAGTCTTGATTGTTTGTACTAACCCCATTTAATGAAAATCAATCATGAATATAGAACTTTTGTTTATAATGCAAAATAAGTAGCATGATATATAACACTAAGAAACTTCCAAATACAAATATATTTAATTGTATTTGACTATACATTAGATTACGCAATGCAAAAGGAAGATATTTTGATAAGAATACAATCGAAAGAATTTCACCTATGCCTATATACACCGTTATAGCATTGAAAACTATTTTTCTTATAAAGAAGCAATAGATATAAATACACATAATAAGAAAGTATATAGCCATATTCAATAATAAATTAAGGCTTACAGTGTATTCAGTCAATTCATTATAAATTGGCATATTGATATAAGTATTTAATACTAACACATACGGCAACACGACAATAAAGATATTAGGAAGAATTTTTTTGTTTTCCATAAAATATCACCTGCTTACGTTCAACCACCAAAATAATATACTGCGCATATCAATAAATAATATAATTAGCAAAATCCTCATTTATTTCTTTACTTTCTTCCATACTTTAATGATATGTTAATAGAGGAGGTGAAATAATATGTTACAGATAAATAAATTTGCAAAGTTATGTCATTGCAAGGCTTCACTATTAAGATATTACGATTCGCATGGAATATTAGTTCCATGTTATATTGATGATTTAACAGGATATAGGTATTATCAAAGTGAACAAGCTTTAGATTTTTATAGGATTAAACAACTTCAAAGTTGTGGATTGTCCATTAAAGAAATTAAAGCATGTAAAAACAAAAGTGATGATGAAGTGATCGGTATTTTAAATATGAAACTAAACGAACAAAAACAAATCGTCAATTCAATAGAAAATCTAATCCATACATATCAGGAGGATAAAATGAAATTAGAAGAAACCGTTAATAAATTTAACAAACAGCATTTGCTGAATGTAGAATCAAAACATAATAAATTGAATCTATCTATACATGGAAATAATTTGTGTCTAAATTTTAATAAAAAAACAGATAAAATAGCAGAATTGCTAAATACTATGCAAAAACAATCACTTATTTATTTTGAAGATTTTGATGATTTAACAATGTATGAAAATGAAACATGGAATTATACAAAGATTGCATCTGGTTGGAATACTAAAAATGAATTGTTAAAAATGATTGAACAGTCCCAAATTGATAAAAAAATATGTATTCATCTATTTAATATCAATGAATCTATAAATCTATTTGATATTGCGGATATTATGAATTTGGCTGATGAAAATGGATACCATACAGATACAAGCTTGTTTAATGTAAGCTTATCTTTAGATGGGATAAACAATTATGCAATCGTTTATGTAGATAAATAAACTTATTTTGCAATATTTACGATAAAAACAAATGGCTTAATTGCCATTTTATCAAATATATATTACTTCGCATAATGTATGTTATGTAATTTTAATAGATATTTGACAGTATAATAAAAAGGACATTTGTCCTCTTTCATTTCAATATATTCAAGCGCTTTAACATAGCTTGTTTGGCTTTTAACTCTAAGGTATCATCTAATGGCTGTAAATCCTGCAATCGAATATTTGGATTTCGTTTTTTCAATCCTTTATAAATTACAAAATCAGCAATTTCCGGATTTTTCGGTAAAAGCGGACCATGCATATAGGTAGCTAATACTTTTCCATTGTAAAATCCTTCCTGTTTGCCCTCAAAACTATTTCCAAAGCCATGCAACACCTTACCGAGAGTGCTATTTACATTTTTCGTCTGTCCGCCGTGATTTTCAAAACCAACAACCGTATAGGTATTTCCGTCTAAATCACAGGAAATCGCAATATCTCCGATACAACGCCTTCCGTTTTCTCCGGTATCTGTATAATAATCAAAGAATTTCAAGGCTTCGATTTTCTCATGATGTGCATTGATATAATATTGTCCGAATAATTGATAACCCCCACAAATCAAAAGAACAAAGCTTCCTTCCTCCATCGCCTTTTGAATGTTATCCTTGCGAGCTAATAAATCCGAAATTAAAATCATCTGTTCTTTATCTGCCCCACCGCCAAGAAACAATATATCGTAGGAAGATAAATCACATTCCTGACCGATGCTTAAAGTGTCGATTATGACCTGAATTCCTCGATCTTCACAACGCTTGCGGAGTACCAACATATTTCCTTTATCTCCGTATAAATCCATAATATCATGGTATAACCAGCATATTTTCAAATCCATTATGATTTCCCTCCCTTAATCTTATTAACTATCAGAGTTCTAACCGGTTGTAGGGCGGTATATGTCGCAACCACATACAATTTCCCATCGCAGTCGAAAAGTGCCTCAACGGCTTCAGAAAGGCTCTCCTTTATAATCAATTTATCAGGATCATAACCACTGTATTTCAAACGCAATGCCATGTCGTAGCAACGTGTACCGGAAATGATGATATGTTTTGTACTCGTGCTTAACAGTTTTTCAAAATGTGTATCATAAATCCAAGATATATCACAACCATCTTGAGTATTATCATTTAAAACAACCAAAACAGAACGTTCTTCTGCATCTTCTTCGATTACCTTCATAACCTCATTTGCACCGGTAGGATTTTTAATCAAATTCAAAATAAGCGTTTGTCTTTCCCTCGTAAATGTTTCGTTTCTACCATCTGGGACAACAAAATTCGCAAAGCCTTGCTTTACTGCTTCTTGAGATACACCAAAATATTTTGCACAGCACAATACTGCCATGCAGTTATACATCGTATAAAGTCCACCTTGTGGGGCTTCAAAGCTCATACCATCATAAAGAAAAGTACGCTTGGGAATCGAAACCACTTCTCCGACAGCATCAAGTGGCGGTGTCGAGAAATCACATGCTTCACAAGCAAACTCGCCGATATGAGAATATTGATAAAAACGATAATGCAAGCGAGAACCACAACGCGGACAAAACTTTCCTTCACTTGCTTCACTTGTTTCAATAAGACTGCTCTTGCAACGCTTTATGCCATAATAAAGTGCCTTTGCATGCTTTGCCACATCAGACAAACGTACAACATTAGGATCATTAGCGTTTAAAATAAGCATTCCCTTGAAATCGCTGATACTGTTTTCAATACGTGAAATAAGCTGCTCCATTTCTTTTGCCCGATCCAACTGATCACGAAAAAAATTAGTAACAACCAATGCAGAAACCGGCAACCCCTTTATAATATAAGGGATATTCAATTCATCGACCTCTAAAACAGCAGCATCTGCCTTTATTCTTCCTCGTAAGTCGGCATTGGTAAGCATTGTCGTCGTAACACCAGCTAAAAGGTTATCCCCTTTTCGATTGCTGATGACGTGCTTTCCATCAGCCAAAAAAGCTTCCGTCAGCATATTAGCCGTTGAGGTTTTCCCATTCGTACCGGTAACAAGAACAATCGGCCCGCTCATTTGCAGCTTTTGCAATATATTAGGATCTATTTTTAAAGCAATGGTTCCAGGCAGCGAGCCTCCTCTGCCAATCAATCGCAATCCGAATGCTGCTAATTTTGTTATCATAATGGCAATGATCTTCATATATATCCTCCTTGCCTTCTCATCAACATATATAGTATGGCTTTTCAATATTTCTATATCATTATACATGAAATTGATAAAAAAGGTACCCATTATAGAAATACGAAGCAGATTATTTCATATTTTTTTACCTAAGACGAAAAAAATAAGTAGAAATATATGGAAATGGTGTTATAATATTTACGTTATTCGATATGGAGGTTTAACATGAAAAAAATCTACGAAGGTAAAACAAAAGATGTTTATGCATTAGAAAATGGAAACGTCATGCTGAAGTTCAAAGATGACTGTACCGGAAAAGACGGTGTATTCGATCCAGGTGAAAATGCTGTAGGTCTAACCATTGAAGGTATTGGAAAAGCGAACCTTGAAACTTCAATTCACTTCTTTGAGATTTTAAAAGATGCCGGGATTAAAACACATTATGTAAGTGCAGATGTAGAAAACGCAACAATGGAAGTTCTTCCGGCTAAAGTATTCGGTAAAGGATTAGAAGTAATCTGCCGTTTAGTTGCAACAGGTAGCTTCATTCGCCGTTATGGTGATTATATGGAAGATGGTACTGTGCTTGAAGGTGGTTATGTAGAAACTACCCTTAAAGACGATGCAAAAGGTGATCCGCTAATCACAAGCGATGGCTTAGCTGCTTTGGGAATTATGACTACCGAAATGTATGAAAGCATGAAAGAACAGACTTTGAAAATTACAAAAATCGTTGCTGGCGATTTAAAGAAAAAAGGTCTTGATCTTTACGATATTAAATTTGAATTCGGATACAACAACGATGAAGTTATCCTAATTGATGAAATTGCTTCCGGAAATATGCGCGTTTATAAAGACGGCAGCATCGTTGATCCGGTTGATCTAACAAACATTATTCTAGGAAAATAAGGAATAAAGCTAAATGAAACCGCAAGAACATAAAATCCTGCGGTTTTTTATTACTTATTCAACTATGTTAAGGATATCAATTTTTCGTTATTTAACAGCACCACAACCGGAGCAGATATAACCTGTTGTAATCGTTTCGTCCCAAGCCTCCTGTACCACTATATTGATAGTATGATAGCTACCACAATTATAATTACCTGCAAGAAGTTGAGATTCACTATGTACTCCCCAAGCATTATCAGTTTCAAATTGTGCATTACAACCGTTGCAAACACAAACAGTACCATACACCGCATCATGATGCACGACTGTGGTTTGAGGTACCCAATTATGTATATGCTGTGGCTTGGTTGTGTTGCCTCCGTTATTTCCTCCAATGGAAGGATTGGAGTTGCTAGCGTTGTTTGTGTGATTTTGATTTTGTGAGCTATCAACGGAGTTGGAGTTCACAGTATTGTTGTTAGCATGGCTGCTTTGATCTTGTTTATCAGAGCTATCGTTTGTATTACTTTGGTTTTCAGCTTTGTTGTTATCGGGTTTAGAAGCCTTATTCTGCTTGTTGTTTTTTTCCTTATTGCTTGTGGTTTGATGCTTCTGTTTCTCCGACTGTTTGGTTGAAGGCTTATCTTGAGGCTGATTGTGCATAGCATACCACACGCCGCCTATGATGAGGCAAGCAATTAACAGCATCGCGATGCCTGCTAAGATTGCTTTTTTCTTAGAAATCCTATGTCCGAAGAGGACAATGATATTCTTTGACTCATCATCGTCCTTCTTCTCATCAACCTTTGGTATTTGCTTGCTTTTATCGAAATCCTTGTTATCCTGCATGGCTCATCTTCCTTTCAGCAATGTTTTCTACTACTTTTCAAACTTTGCAAGCAGCTTTTCTACTGCCGGAGCAATGCTAGAGCGAATCTGTTCACGATATTCACTTGTGAAGTCATCGTCTTTATAAATTTGACTGACACTGTCCATCATCGGAAGCTCTGCCCATAATTCTACACCGTTAACTTCTAGGAAATGCTCTACATCTTTATGTGCGAAGATCTCAATTCGTTTACCGCAATCCGGACATTGAACATAGCTCATGTTTTCGATAATGCCAAGCACCTCAACATTCGCCTGTTTACACATATTGATGGCTTTGGAAACGATCATAGAAACCATCGGCTGTGGTGTAGACACCATAACTACACCGTTTAACGGAATGCTTTGCATAACGGTCAAGGCAACATCACCGGTTCCCGGAGGCATATCAATCAACAAGAAATCCAATTCTCCCCAAATAACATCAGTCCAAAACTGTTTAACGGCATTCCCAACGATTGGACCACGCCAAATAACCGGTTGCATTTCATCTTCCATCAAAAAGTTTAAAGACATGACTTCGATACCGTCCTTATCCACAACCGGCTGGATAGCATCATTAGAGCCATAGGCAGCTTCCTTTTCAAGACCGAATAAGCGTGGAATGCTTGGTCCGGTAATATCGGCGTCCATAACACCGACACGATATCCTTGTTTATTTAATTCCTTTGCCAACAGGGTTGTCATACTGGATTTTCCGACTCCCCCTTTGCCGCTCATCACACCGATAACATGTTTGATTTTGTTTTTCGGATTGTTTGTGATACCGCAGGCATCTTCGCTCTTTTGACAATTTCCCTTGCTGGGACAAGTATTACAATTACTCATTTCTTAATCCTCCTTATGCTTCTTCGCTCGTGGGTGGAACGAAGTATAAACACTTTGCAAACGCTTGTTTTGCACATGTGTGTAAATCTGTGTTGTGGAAATATCGCTATGTCCTAACAGCTCTTGAACAACACGCAAATCCGCTCCGCCATCTAATAAATGAGAGGCAAAGCTATGTCGAAAGCTATGTGCAGATAAACGCTCATCAAGACCTAGTGCCAATAACCTTTTCTTTATCATAACGTGAATATATTGACGTGTGATTTCCTGTCCTTTGGCGTTTATAAACACAAAATTGCTGCGTGCATACCGCTGTTTTCTTACCTTTGTCAAATAGTTCTCTAAGGCTTTTTTACAACGTGCATGCATAGGCACCATGCGCTCCTTATTTCCTTTTCCGATGACTCTTAAAAAGCCTTGCTCAAGATAAACCTGTTGGAGCATAAGACTACAGCATTCACTGACACGTAAGCCACAGCCATACAACAGCTCCACGATTGCTTTATCCATGATTTCCGCATCACTGTCTCTAAAGCTATCAAGCAGCCTCTCAATATCCTGCATATTAAAGTAAACAGGAAGATGCTGCACTGCTTTTTTAGTACGAATATTTTGTACGGGATTGAGAAGCTTTGGATAGGTCATGCTCAAATAGCGATGAAATACATGTAGGCTTGTAATCATGTGATTGATTGATGCCGATGATTTCTTTTTATGGATACATTGACCTTTTTCATCATAGTGATCTTGTCGTAAATATTCCAAGAAATCCTGCACATGCGAATAATCAATATTCTCTACCTCTTCGATCTTGCATGTTTGCATATATTGAACATATTGACGCAAATCATTTGTATAAGAAGCAATGGTTGCTTCTGCTTTGCGATCAATGGCTTGAATATAATGCAGGTAATCCTGACATACATCGGTTAGCTTCAAATTTCATCACCTTGTATATTATAAAACAAACCTTATAAAACTTCAAATTTTAACGTCGAAGATAATAGGGCTTCAACACATGGCAACCGTTGTTTCCATCTTTAACGGCTTCTATCAATACGCTGACTGCTTCTTCCTTATTTTCATCATATACAAATTGCAGCGTTTTAGGGGAAAGCCGATGCAAAGTAAGTTCTGTACACAGCTCTGCAACCCGAGCAGCACGATGAACGATATAGCAACGCCCCTTTTCCGCTAATAGCGAGCTTGTTTTTTCGCAAAACTCCGGAAAGCTTAAATATGCTTCATGACGGGCGATTTTTAGACTTTCCCTTTCATTGAGATGTGAATGCTCTCCTACCTTAAAATAAGGTGGATTGCATACAACCACATCAACTGCCGGAAGCGAGGCTTCCTTATAATCCGCACAAAGAATATCGGCATGCACAATGCCATGATGTCGCATATTCATACGTGCAAGCTCTGCCGCTTCTTCTTGAATTTCAACCCCATATAAATAGCTTGGCTCATAGCGATTGGCAGCCAGAAGCAATGCGCCGTTGTTCGTTCCGACATCTAATACGCGTTCCCCCTTGTTGATCTTCATGAATTCTGCCAACAATGCCGTATCGGTATTCATACGAAACATATCCCTACGTTGATATAAATATATATCCGTACCATGTAAATATTCATAGGTTAAATTCTTATCCATACTATCACCTGCAATGCTTTAATTATAACGTATTTATAAGAGATTGAATAGACGAATACATTCGATTCCGATGGTTGATTTCAAATAGCTTCCAATCAGAACAATGACGAAGCAAAGAAAAATATCATTTAAAATCGAATTTAAAAGTCGCTTGTAGTCTAAGCGCTCTCGGTTGGTGGTGCTGTAAATGATATACATCGAAAGCTGTATCGCACTGGCAGCAATCAAAAAGGTAAACATCAAATCAAATAACACCTGTGGAATCAGGGCTAAAAGAATACCGAGGATTCCCTTCCATTCGTATGTAAGAATAAACAAAGCACAAGAAAAGCCAATCTGTACTCCTTTCGTAAAAATAACCAAGCTGATCAATGGAATCCCGATAAAGCTGGTTCCTAATAGAAAAACAAAGAGAATAAATAAGATACCTAGAAAAAACTGCGATATAAAATAGTCGTATTTCTCTACGCCGGCATCAATGGTTGTTAAAAAGCTGGAAAGCTGTTGAATATCGGATAGATTGATAAAGCTTGATAAAAAAAGTCCCATTAAAGAGCCGCAGAAAACAAGCACTGCAATATAAAGATAAACATTTTTATACTTACGCAAAAAGCCATGATAGCGATGCTTCTTCATTTTATCACCCAATTCACTATATGAAAAAAGAAAGAAACTTATCCGTTCTTTCCTTCGTCATAATCTGTCATTTTTTTAAAAGTTCGCTGGCTTTCATCAACTTTCCCGTTGATAGTTGTTTATTCAACTGCTTTAAGATATCCGTACTATCCGTAGGCTCTGCCTTTACGTCTTGAAATAAATTGATTTGATCCACCGTTCGCGTTTTTGAAAATAAAGAACCAAGTCCAATACCCAAATGTCGAATTTCCTTACCATTGTTATGCTGATCAAACAATAAAAGCGCATGTTCTAATAAGACATCGGCATCATTGGTATATTCACTAATCGTTGTACTGCGCACGGCATTGGTAAAATCGGCATAACGAATCGAAATCGAAATCAAAGCACCACGTAAATCCTCCTGCTTAGCTCTTTGTGAAAGCTTATTGGCCAGGCGTTTGAATACGCTCTTTACCTCCTCATATTCTACGATATTGGTATCTAGGGTCGTTGATTGGGAAATTGATTGTACACTTGTATTGTAATCCAACCGATTACTACCAAAGCCTCGTGCGTTTTGTATGAGCTGATACGCATGCTTTCCCATCAATGCCATGATTTTCGCTTCATTTGCAGGATTTGCAAAATCACCGATCGTATAAATTCCCTGTCGTTCTAGTAAAGGTACGGTTTTTTTTCCGATTCCAAACATATCCGCAATGGACAACGGCCAAAGCTTCCGCTCGATTTCCTGACGACGAAGTACCGTGATTCCCATGGGCTTGCGCATATCACTAGCCATCTTTGCCAAAAATTTACTGGGGCCTACACCGATGCTGCAAGGAAGTCGCAGATCCTCATAAACTCCTTTCTGAATCCTCCATGCCAAGTCCAACGGACGCTTGTATGCACGAATTGCCTCAGTAACATCAATATAGCATTCATCAATACTAGCCGGCTCAAGATAGGGAGAAAAGCGTTTTACATAGTTGAAAAAACGTCTGCTCAGCTCCTCATACCATGCATAATCTCCTTGTACAACAACAAGCTGTGGACATTTTTCCAATGCCATATGCAATGGCATAGCACTATGGACTCCATAATTTCTTGCTTCATAGCTGGCGGTTGATACAACGCTTCTGCGATGCATTCCGGCAACCACAACCGGCTGTCCCTCCAAGGCAGAGTTTTTTAAAACCTCTGCACTTGCAAAAAAGGAATTCAAATCTATATGAAATATTACTCTTCCTGCCATATCATCGCCTCATCAGATAGTATAACGGAATTTGTTAAAAATTACTAGCGATAGCTCTCCATGACATGCATTTTATTTTTCATACGATGTTCTAAGCGAAGTTTATCGGAAATCATCGCAATAAATTCGGAATTGGTTGGCTTTGCCTTACTAGCCGATATCGTATAGCCGAAAATATCATCAATCGCATCAATATTGCCACGATTCCACGCTACCTCAATCGCATGACGAATGGCACGCTCTACCCTTGATGGTGTCGTTGCATACTTCTTGGCAATTTCCGGATACAACACCTTTGTAATCTGCCCTAAGAAATCGACATTGATATAGGTTTCCAAAATCGCTGTTCGCAAATACATATAGCCTTTGATATGTGCGGGAATACCGATTTCATGTAACAACTCGGTTATTTCAGATTCCAATTCCAGCTTGGCTCTGCGCTTTCCCTCATCGGCATTAAGATCCAGCTGATTATCCGCTAACGATTGTGCAGCTCCTTGATAGCCGACGATTCCATTAAGACGTGCCAATAGCTGACTGATTTCAAAAGGCTTCATCAAAATATAATCAACCCGAAATTTATGTATAGCGCTTACAATCATATCGTTGATAAACGGCGTCGTACAAATGATATGATCCACCTCAATATGCTGCTTTTTCAAATCGTATAAAACACTGATTCCGTCCTTCTTTGGCATAATCAAATCAAGAATCAACACATCAATGTGTTTACCTCGCAATTCCCGTATGCAATCTTCCCCATTTGCTGCACTTCCGATGATGCGGTAATTGCTGTTTTTAAACACTTCCTTTATGCTGTTAAGAATCTCTGTACTATCATCAACAGCATAAACACTCATTTTGTTTTCCATTATTTCTTCCTCCTACGCACTATTATAGTAAGGATTGCCGCACAATAACAGTTCTTTTGTCGAAAGCGTTGTTCTTTTTAAGAAATTTGTTTAAAACAATAAAAAGAACGACCGCAATCGTCGCTCTTTCAGCTTTCTTACCACAACAAGGTCGAAAAGGGTCGAACACTTTTTATAGGTTTCTTGAAGCATTCAGCATAAATTCAATGTATAGTCCATAGCCACTCATAGGATTGCTTGTTACTACATGGGTGATTGCTCCGATGATTTTCCCGTTTTGCACGATTGGTGATCCACTCATGCCCTGAACGATCCCATTTGATGCTTGCTTCAAGCGTTCATCTTTAACAACAAATTCAATCCCTTTAACAGAGGGCTCGCTTTGTTTATGCAGCTTCGTGATCTCAATGGTAAAGGCTTCTATCTTTTGTCCTTTTATAACTGTATAAAGTGTTGCCTCACCTAGCTCTATCTCCTCCTGCTTCGCCCATGGCAAACGTTTTACCTGCTTCGGTAATGCCGTGTAAGTGCCATAAATACCGAGGGTGGAATTTGTTTTTACATCACCCAAGCGATCACTATATAAAATATTCGCATGCTTTTCACCCGGGACATTGTTTTGTGCCTTTTGAATCGAAGTAACGATTGCCGGATATATACTGCCCTGTGATGCCTGTGCCAGCTGTTTGATTTCAACATCGTAAATTTCATGTCCTAATGCTCCATAGCTTTGATTGCTTGGATCATAATAGGTTAAAGTACCTACACCGGTAAGCTTGTCCTTGACATACAGACCGGTTTTATAGGAATTACTGGCTGTATCAAAGACAATCGGAATGCTTGCTTCCAAATGCTCATTATTGCGTAGAAAACCAATGGAAACAAGAGGACTGCCTTGCTTATTGAAGGAACGTAACACCGCAAACAGTTCATCTATCGAGTGTATGCGTTTGCCATCAATTGATTCGATGATATCCCCAGAGCGAAGAACATTTGATGGATCATACGTGGTATTATCAATCGTAAAGCGATAAGTTCCACTTACCATAACTCCATCGTACGTAAGCTCAATACCGATGCTGTCTCCGCCAAGGTAAATCTCATCGGCAGCATGCAGCGGCAAAAAGTTTCCAAAGCAGATCGAAGCAGCAAGAATAACTGCCATAAAATATTTACGCATGATTTCACCTCCTGTACTTTAGTCTGCCACGAGTTTCCATCATGCGTATATGAAATTATTACCTATTTTGTTGTGCTGCGTTATATAGCTCCTTTGCTGCCTCCAACGCAGAGGAAGAAAGCGAGTTATTGGAAATAAGTGCCAATGCCTCAAAGCGCTCCTGTTCGCTCAACAAACGAATTGTAGTTGATGTAGAAGCAGCTGCTTGATGCTTTTCAACCATATAGTGATGATTTGCACAAGCCGCAACACTTGCAAGATGGGTAACACAAAACACTTGGATATGCTTTCCCAATTCTTGCATTTTCTTTCCGACCGCAAAAGCAACTGCACCACTGACTCCGGTATCAATTTCATCGAAAACAATCGTTTCGATTCCCTGCAGCTCACTGAATACCGTTTTTAAGCCAAGCATGAAACGGGATAATTCACCGCCACTAGCAGTTTGTGATAATGGTTTTAAAGCTTCTCCCGGATTCATAGATATATAAAATGCAATCCTATCAATCCCATCACGATTCCCTTCAAATTCATCAATTTGCACATGGAATTTAGCATTTTCTAACTGCAAATCATGCAACTGTGCCAAGATTTGCGTCTCCAAATCCTTTGCCTTTGCAACACGAATGTCATGCAGTGTCTTTGCTTTTTGCATATATTGTCGATGCGCTTTCTCACATAGCACCTCATGCTTCTTAAGAAAATCATTTCGATGCAAGATACGATCGATCTTTTGTTCCAAATCCTCACGCTTACGCATGACCGCTTGAAAACTTCCTCCATATTTACGCAATATCTTATGAATCAAAAAGCTACGTTCCTGCAGCTCGTGAAAACGCTCCTCATCAAAGCTTAATGTTTCATAATGCTCTCGAATATCACCGATGCACTCATCAAGATTATAGTAAAGATCCAACAAACGCTGTGCCTGCTCTTGAAAAAAACGATCCTCACTAAGCGAGTCCAATTCACGATATGCCTCATAAATAGAAGCCGTACCATGCTGTTCATCTTCTAGAAGCGATAAAGCGGAATGTACTCTTGACGTAATTTTTTCATGTGCCTGCATGCGTTTTACTTCTTCATCTATCTGTTCTAATTCATTTTCTGATAGCTGAGCCTGATCAATTTCGTTAAGCTGATAGGTCAAAAGCTCCAAATCCTCTTCATTGTAATCGTTATGCAGTGCCGATTCCAGTTCATCAGCCAACATGCGATATTCCTTAAAGGCAGCTGCCGTCTCTTTTTTTTGCTGAGCACAGTCTGCAAAAGCGTCGAGTAGCTGAAGATGATAACGCTGATTGAGGAGATATTGAGTATCATGCTGACTATGGATATCGACAACACCGGAAACGACTTCCTTTAAAAATCCCACATTTACCATACGCTGATTGATACGGGCAACACTTTTCCCGGCCCGTGTAAATTCACGTGATGCGATAAAGGTAGTATCCTCTAAATCATAACCGGCTTCTGATAGCAGCTGATAACAGCGGGAGTTTTCTCGGACACGAAATACTCCTTCGATGATTGCCTTTTCACTTCCTTCACGAATCAAGCTCGTCTGAATGCGATCGCCCTTTAAAATACCAATAGCGTCCATTAACAAGGATTTACCGGCACCGGTTTCACCCGTAAAGGCAGACATTGCTTCATCAAAAGAAATACGTATTTCATCAATCAATACAAAGTCCTTCACATACATTTCCAGTATCATTTTACCACCTCTTTACATGATATTCTCTTACTATTTTTACCAAATCAAAGCTGCGATGGCAGGGTTCTTCCTTAATATGCATTACAAACTCCTTATTGCCTCCCCGTCCTAAAATCGAGCTTGCCTGCAAATGATGCACATAAAGTTGTAAGGAGCAAACATAGGCCAACATATCCTTTAAAACTTGAACATGTACCCGCTCCTCTTTGACAATACCATGCTTGTTTACATAAGCATTTCCAGCTTCGAATTGCGGCTTAATCAATATCACCAATTCCTTATGTTTCATACAGCTGATCAATGCCGGTAAAATCAGCTTTACGGAAATAAAGGAAACGTCCATACAAGCAAAATCCGGTTGAGGAGAGAACATATCCTTCGTTAAATAACGGCAGTTTACTCCCTCCATATTGACAATACGTGGATCTTGCTTCAAATGCTCTAGCAGCTGATCATGTCCTACATCAACCGCATAAACACGTTTTGCACCTTGTCGTAAACAAACATCACTAAATCCACCGGTACTAGCACCGACATCAATGCAAATACGATCCTGCAAGCATATTTCAAAATCCTTTAGCACATCATAGAGTTTAAAGCCGGCACGACTTGCCAACACCAGCTCCTCTTGAAAAACCGTTACTTCCTTTCCTTCCTCGATGACAAAGCTGTTTTTCATGATCGTTTTTCCATCAACCGAAACACAGCCTTTTTTAATAGCGTCCTGCGCACGTGTACGAGTTGTGAAATATCCTTTTTCTACTAAATACTGATCTATTCGCATGAATGCTCCTTTAACATATCTTTAATTACTTGAAATAAGGTTCCCAGATCCACTTGCTCGACCTTACGCAGCTTTGGTATGCTGCCATGCTCTACAAAATGATCTCGCAGCCCGATACGCACAAACGTATTTTTCAAACCATGATCATTGGCATACTCTACAATTGCACTGGATAAGCCTCCAATTTGAACATCACTCTCATACACAATGATTGGCAGCTGCATAGCACAAAGTTCTTCTAACATTTCAGTATCGAAGGGTTTGAAAAAACGTGCATTTACAACTCGCAGTGAAAGCTGATTAGCCTCAGCCTTTTGAACGATTTTATCAACATCACTGCCATAACTGATAACGACCAGCTGTGGCTCTCCCGTATCCTGATAGCTCCACGTTCCGGCTTCAATATAGGAATAAGCAGACAGCTTCTTATAAGGAACACTCCCTCTTGGGTAACGAATTGCATACGGATATTGATTCTGTTGAAAAGCGGAATAGATTAAATTTTGCGCTTCCTCACTATCCTTCGGCTGTGCCAAAATCATATTAGGAATCGGCCGCAGCATTGCAATATCAAACACGCCATGATGCGTTTCACCATCTTCACCTACAAGACCACAACGGTCGATCCCGATAACGACCGGCAGCTTCATACGCGCGACATCGTGATGAATCTGATCATAAGCTCTTTGTAAAAACGAAGAATATACAGAAATAAACGGACGTTTTCCCGCAGCCGCAAGACCAGCCGCAAAAGTCATGGCATGCTCCTCAGCAATACCACAATCAAAGGAACGCTGTGGATAGGCTTCAAAAAACTTTTGTAGCTTCGACCCGCTTTTCATTGCCGGTGTAATTGCCACAATATCTTGATTGTCATGTGCTAAATCCAACACTGTTGCGGAAATGACCTCACTCCAGCTTTTATGCTGTGGGGGATTTTTCGCAAGAGATTGTCCGGTTTTCGGATCAAACTGTGAAACCCCATGCCAAGCTCCCTCTTCATCATGTTCGGCAAAAGAATAACCTTTTCCCTTTTGGGTAATCACATGCAGTACGATCGGTCCTTCATGCTGTTTCGCAATTTTTAATACCTTTACCAAATTTTTAATATTATGCCCATCAACCGGCCCCAAATAATCAATGTTAAATTCTCCGAAAATCGAAGTATCTACAATATTATCCTTTACTGCATTTTTTACTCGCTTCATGGTGTCAAGCACATTGCTTCCCAACCTTGTTGTTGACAAGGAATGCTTTAAATCATCTTTTAAGTGCGTATAAGAACGACTTGTCCTAAGTCTTGTAAAAGCCTCGTCCATGGCACCGACATTTTTGGAAATCGACATATTATTATCATTGAAAATAATAATCATATTCCGCTGCTCACTACCTATTTGATTAAGTGCCTCCATAGCCATACCACCGGATAATGCCCCATCACCGATAATCGGCAAAATATGAAAATGCGAACCGTCTAAATCACGAGCCACCGCCATTCCCAAGGCAGCCGACAACGATGTTGAGGAATGTCCTGCCTCCCATGGATCATGGACACTTTCTCCACGTTTTTGAAAGCCGGCAATTCCCTTATATTGACGCAGATTGGAAAAATCTTTTAAGCGCCCTGTCAACATCTTATGAACATAGGACTGATGACCTACATCAAAGATAAATTTATCCTTTGGGGAATCAAACACATAATGCAATGCCAAAGTAAGCTCGACAATACCGAGATTGGAGGATAAATGTCCTCCGGTTTTGGAAATACTTTGAATTAAAAATTCCCGAATATCCCCGGCAAGTTCATTTAACTCCTCAAAGCTGCAGCTCTTGATATCACAAGGCTCTTTGATATCATACAGGTTCATCACAATCCTCCTCTCTTTACTTCTTACGCTTTATCAAAGCATCAAACACCGGCTTCATGGCTGAGTGATCAATGCGCAATGCCAAGCAATGCTGCCATGCTTGATCATAGTATTCTTGAGCCAGCTGTGTAGCTCTTTCAACACCAAGCAGAGAAACATAAGTTGATTTATGATTACCAGCATCACTCATAATATCTTTTCCAAGTTCCTCACAGGTGCTTGTAACATCAAAAACATCATCTTGAATTTGAAAAGATAATCCCATCGCATAACCGATACTTTTCCAGACTTCAAAGTCCTCTTCATGATTGGCCAATACCGCAGCACACAAAAGCGGTAGTGTGATCAGCTTTCCGGTTTTATATTCATGCACCCTTTGCAAAGCTTCAATGGAAACATCACATCTTCCCTCTGCCTCCAAATCGTAAATCTGTCCTAACACCATGCCATTTGCTCCGCTATATGATGAAATAAGTGATTCTAAGGATACAAGCTGACTTGCAGTGGCATCGCTTTTTAAAACCTCATGAAACGCTTGGGTAAGCAAAGCATCTCCGGCCAAGATTGCCGTTGCTTCGTCAAATTGAATATGGCAGGTCGGCCTTCCTCTTCGCAAGGTATCATCGTCCATTGCCGGAAGATCATCATGAATAAGCGAATAGGTATGAATCATCTCGATTGCCGCCGCACATGGAAAACCTTTTTCCTCTGCGATACCATAGGCTTTTAAAGCTGAAAACAACAGCTGCGGGCGAATTCTTTTCCCACCTGCCAATAAGGAATACAGCATTGCTTCCTTTACTTTACTATCCTTAATGTCATTTAGACAGTTTTGTAAATACTCTTCAAAGCTATTCATCACCATTCACCTTTTGATATGTATGAATCAGCTCATTCACACGACTTTCAAAACCCTGAAGCTGCGTATTGCAGGAGTTTACCAACTTTAATCCTTCTTCAAAAAGCGCAATTGCTTCCTCCAATTCGATATCGTTTTTTTCCAACAATGAGACAATTTCCTCTAAACGCGTCATAGAAGCACGAAATGCTAATTTTTCTTCCATTCGATTTCCTCCTTTTCCAATACCGATGCAGTCGCAAAGCCGTCCTGCATACGAATACGAATCATCTTTTGTAAATCAAGATCATGAATTGATTTTATTACCTGATCCTTCTGATAAACGATCTGGTATCCTCTTGACAGTATTTTCAATGGACTGTAAGCGTCCAATAAAGCACTGTTTTTTATAATATTGGCTTGTGCATCAGCATATAATTTCTCCATTTGCAAGCTCATAGCACGCTTTTGTTCTTTTAAGTGCTGTGAGGAGCTTACGGTCATTTTCTGCGAATAAACAGCCAGATCGTTTTGTAGCTTACTAAGCTGTTTTCGTGTAACCGCAAGGTTTTGCTGCATATATCCAAATGCCTTGATGTGCATCGCAAGCTTCAAGCGTTCCTGATCGATATAGCTTAACGGATCTTGAAGATAGCGGGAAGCCTTGATGTGCTCAAGATGCTGACGTTGCAGTATCAACTGATTTTCAATTTTATGTAGCAGCTTTGTTTGTATCTGTGCAAGCTGTTGCTTTACCTCATAAATATCCGGTGTAATCAACTCTGCTGCTGCCGTAGGTGTAGCGGCTCTGGCATCACTGACATAATCTACCAAGGTGGTATCACTTTCATGTCCCACTCCACTAACAAGAACTGTTTGCATATCCGCAATAACACGCGCTAAGGATTCATCGTTAAAACACCATAAATCTTCAATCGCACCGCCGCCTCTTGCCAACAAAATCACATCGTGCCCCATCGCATCAGCTTCCTTCAACATTGTGATAATGGATTGGCTGGCTTGTATTCCTTGTACCTGTGCAGGATACAAGGAAACGTTTGCTATCGGCCATCGTCTGGCAATCGTCGCAATCATATCCTGTAAAGCGGCTCCGCTTTTGGCAGTTACCAAGCCAATACTCATCGGATAAAGCGGCAACGGCTTTTTCCGTTCAGGTGCAAACAAGCCCTCCGCTGCCAGTTTTTTCTTAATTGCCTCAAGCTGTAAAAACAAATCACCTAAGCCGTCATTTTGAATTGCCGTTACATACAGCTGCAGGCTCCCTCCTGCTTCATACATAGAAACAGAGCCGCTGACGATAACCTGCATTCCTTCTTTCACATCAATGGTGCAGCGTGCGGCATTGCTCGCAAACATCACACAGCTGATTTTGGCACGCGTATCCTTTAAGGAAAAATACCAATGTCCGCTGCGATGCTTCGTAAGATTGGATATTTCCCCTTTGATTTTAAGGGAGCGAAGGCGCATATCCTGATCTAAAGAGCTTTTAATATAGTGTACCAAAGAAGTAACACTATGCATGACTTGGCTCATAGACGATCCAATACCCCATTGATCAAACGATACGTATCTTCATCACAATATTTCTTTGCTAAATTAACCGCCTCATCAATAACAATTGCTTTAGGAGCAGTTTCAAAATCCAGCTCACAAGCTGCCATTAAAAGAATTGCTTTTTCAACATAACCAAGACGCTCAAAGGTCCAATCATCACGTAGGGTTTCATCGATATGTCCTACATAAGTATCCTTATAGCGAATAGCATCTATCGTTATCGTATAAAGAAACGGATCGATTTCATTGCTCTGTGTATTTTCATATACACACTCCTTGATATCCTTTGATAATAAAAAATGCTGATAAAGAGAAGTCATTGCGATTTCCCGTAGCTTATGTCTGCTTAATGTCATATAGTCCTCCTGTTAATTTATATTTTTATAAGGCACCTGTGCACTTGGCACAACCTCACTTGCCGGTTTGGCATGCGTTGGCTGATCGTCGAAAAAAATATGCGGATCAAATGCCTTTAACACATCTTTCTTGGTGATTCCACCAAGGAAAAAAGCTTCATCAATGCGTACATTCCAAGCACGCAGTGTACGAATGACCCGTTCGTGAGCAGGTGCGTTACGAGCCGTAACCAATGCTGTACGAATCGGTGAATTTGTTTCATCAAAATTTTTCTGCAAATCAGAAATGGTTTTTAAAAACTGCGCAAACGGTCCTTTGTTTAAATTGTTGCGAGCATTTTCCTTTTCATTTTGTACGAAAGCGGAAAGTCCCTTTTGCTGATAGATCTTTTCGGAATCATCACTAAACAAAACCGCATCTCCATCGAAAGCAATACGAATCTGGTCGATTTGATGCTTTGGATCGTAGTTAAGAATCGGATCGGTATAAATACGTCCTGCCGCAAAACCACTGTTAATCGCCTGCTCTACATCATGGCTGTCGGCAGATAAAAACAAATCGACATCAAAGGCTTCCAAATAATTGGATAAGGAGCTGCCACCACTTAGCACTGCACGTGATATATCCAAGCCGTAATGCTCAATAGAATGAAAAATACGAAGGCTGGTATCCGCACTATTTCTTGACATTATGATAACCTCAACATAGCGTTTATCACTAATCGTATTCAAATTCAACAATGCTTTAACCAACGCAAAACCACTTCCAGGTGCCAGCACCTCATCTTCATGAGCAATTTGATATTCACTGTATGCCGCCAATCCCTGCTCCTCATAAATTCGATTTTCTTCATCTAAATCAAACAATGCCCGCGAAGAAATTCCGACAACAAGATAATCCTTTAGATTCAATCCCAAACCATCACACCCTTTCAAAAAACGAAAAAAGAAACCCGTAAGGATTTCTCTTAAAATATAAAGCCGACAACACGGATATCAATCATATCTGGTGTATATCCGGTCATATGTTCAATATTTTCAAAGATCTTGCCTTGCACGTCTACACAAACTTGATTCACGTTTGCATTATAATTCACTTTCACATCAGCACTCAACAACAGCTGATCATTCACAATCTTACAAGTAATCGCATACTTGAAAGGAGCATTGCTCTCCGCTAACTTTAAACGTTCGTCCTCTTCAATCACATTTTTCGCAATTGTCTGAAAAGCCGATTTGTTCAAAGCTATTACACCAATCTTGTTATTGTCTTTTAATACTATATATTCCTGCGCCATATTATCACTCGCTTTCTATTGCTATTATATCAAAAAAAAGGAGGATTTGAAAGTAACTTAAATAAATATTTTCCAAGCTATAAATAGCTTTCATATATTAAAATATATTCCGATGACATCGGTTATCTATTATACTTATCAAGTAATATTTAAAATCTTATAAACCTTTTATTCTATTTTTAATTATTTACAATTTATCATCAAAATCATACAAAACAAAAGCCTCCACCGATATGGCGGAAGCTTGTAGATAGCTGTATTATCTCTTTCTTATCTTTCTAAGCTTATATGCATTGTTTAAAATAATACAAATGATGAATTGCACAACAATAGAAACTAATAAAACCGATATACCGGTGGATATACTAATGCTTGTATTGCCGTATTGCTGTGCAAGGAAGCCATCTGCCACATTGACACTGTCCATATAGGTCGTAGGGAACAGATGTGCATACTGTGCTATGCCTCTGACTAACTTCGGTAAATATACAAATCCCAAAATTACTAGCAATGCGGTAATAAGCACAAACATATCTTCTCGTATCAAGAACGATAGTATATATACGAAAATACTTAAGTTGATCGTAAATAAAACACCAAGGAAGAACCACTTCTTGAACATACTAATCATGCTTACCGCTTGCCATACTCCTTCACTGTTTTGAAGCATGAACGGCTGTTGTAGTCCAGCATTGCCTGTAAATAGGGTTGTAATCAAAAGAATAGAAAGTAACAATACGGAATACATGGCAACCGTAAATACGATGCCAAGCATAAGTTTCGTTAAAAAGGTCTTTTTGCTTTGTAAAGGATATAAAACACTGATGTCCAATCCCTTTACATAATCTAAAGTAAAGAACTGCGCTAAAAGATAGATGCAACAAATCGTAAGAATGATTGGTAAAATGAGCTTAGTAAGCGATGTGGTAAAGCTTAAACCATAGATTGGGAAGTCTATGTTCTCGTATGCAAGATCATGCTCTTGTAAATATTCGAAATAAGCAATCTGTTGTTGGAAGAATTGAATACCATCTATATTTTCGCTTTCGTTATGCTTTAAATCAGTTATTTGTTTTTCCAATATCTTAGGATAGAGAGTATAGACTGTTTCCCAATCCTCTTTTTCAATACTGCTTAACACTTTTTTGTAATCTTCATTATCATTTTTAGAATCTTTTATTAGATTCCCATAATTTATATATTCAGCACTGCCTTTCTTATGCTCTGACTGTTCTTTTTGCACCTCTTGTATATATTTTTCATTGTTTATGATCTGTCCTTTTATTGTTTCTTCTAATTTTGATTGATTCCCCATATTCATCAAAAGGAATACAACTGCCACAACAACCGTAAGTAGTATCATCACGATGTTGGACTTTCTGCATAATACCCGCTTGCTCGTGAACTTGATATATCCCCATATTCCTTTCGTTGCTTTATCATTGTGATAGGTTTCTTTTGATTCATTGGAAACAACCATGACTTTCTCTTTTTTCTTCCATGAGAAATCACAGAAGAAATAGTATGCTGCCATTAACACAAGGTTGCTTATAGTAAGCACAATAACACCGTTTATGAAATTGATATTGGCATTTCCTAACGTGAACATCATCTCTCCGCTGATTACCTGTAAGGAATTAAAATAGGTTGTCGGGAACAAGTGTGCTACATCATACAATGGAACAATGTTGGTTGTAACCCACATACCACCTAGAATCACCGCCAAAGAGAAAAGTAAACATACGATATTTCTCTTTAAGAAAGTAGAAATAACAGAAACTGTATTTATGATGAATAGAACAACTAAAGTTCCAAGCAATGCTAATTGTGGAAGTAATGTCATGAAGGAAACATACACATCATCTCCCTTTAATGTATAAGTTAAAACAGGTGAATGTATCGTTCCGATGCCTTCGATCACACCGGCATATAACAAGATGAAGGTAGCAAAAAATATAAACAGTCCAAACCCCAAAGCTACATTAGCTAACATTTTTGAACCTAGCTTTTTAAATTTGCTTAGCGGTAAGGTCTTATGCACATCAATGCGATCTACATAAGAAGAACAATACAGATTAGAGGCAAGAAAAACAATCAAGATAGCAAAGATGAGCGGAAAATAATTATTAATCATATCTACTAAAAAAGAAAACCCATGAATAGAACCGAAACGTGTTTCAAAATATGATCCGTTTTCTGCCATATACAATGCAAACTTTTTATTTACTCTATTCACATCATTCATTTCTTCATCAATATGTCCTACCGATTCATTAAATTCGACGCCAAGATCTATTAGTTTAGCATCAGCTTCATAATAACTTTTCCAATCTCGATCTAACAGACTCTGTGAACGTATTTCGTGATATTTCTTTTCCTTTTGCAGTATATCTAATTGTTTTGATATAAGGTTGTATGTTTCAGAGCCTTTTTCATACGTATCAAGCCATTCTTCAGAACCTTTTATACTCTGCTCTATGCCTGCTAACTCTTGTTCACGATTTTCTGTATTTTCAAATGTATAAGCAACATTTATTTCACCTTTATACATGAAAGTAATAAAAAAAATCACCAACAACAATAAGATTATATTAAGCTTCTTCTTCCCATTCTTTTTGATTAAAAAAGTAAAGAAATTCATGCCTTTACCTCAATAAGCGTACGGTCATGTATTTGCAGAACGGTATCGCAATATGCAACAATCTCGTCTTTATAATGGGAAGATAATAAAATCGTTTTGCCTTGTTTTTTTAGGTTTAAGATCTGTTGGAAGAAATGCTTACGATTATCCTCGTCAAGTCCGTTCGTGATTTCGTCCATGATCAAATATTTCGCATCACTTACCAGATATAAGCCAATAACCAATCGCTGTTTCATACCTAGAGAATATTTCCTTGTCGGTATCTTGATATAGCCGCCCATATCCCATTCCTCAATGATCTGATTGATGTCTACATCGGATTTCCATGTATTCTTCACAAAGCGAAGATAATCTAAGCCGCTTAGGTTCTTATCAAGCCATTCCACACTTTCAAAATAGAAAATATCCTGCATTTTCTTTTCCGCATCGACACCATCAAAAAGAACCTCTCCGCCCTTTGCATGTAATAAATTTACCATCGTACGAAAGAGCGTTGTTTTCCCCGTTCCGTTTTCCGCAACGACACCGTATATGATATCATCATGAAATGTATAGTCTACATTCGTTAAAATCGGGTGTCTTGTTTCAATCGTAATGTTTTTTTAGTTCAATCATATCAGTACCTTCTTCCCTCTATCATAATTAGTATAAAAGATAGGTGTTACTTTGCGAAGAAATAACCGCCTATCTTAAAGATTACATGACCGATTATTCAAAATTATAAATACGAAAGTTTAATTAGATTATTGTTTTTAGTATATATTGTGATAATGAAAGCGTAACTATCTTCCTGTTTATATTATAAAACATAAAACAAATAGCAGTCAATTATTTCCTTAATATTCATCAATACATTAACTTAAGTACATACTTTCAAACATATTTCCTCTCGCCTCTATATTTTTATCTGAATATAAAAAACGATGAGCAACCATCATTCGCTCATCATTAAAAACAATATGCAATTTATAAAAGTCGCTATTTCTTAAAAGTAACCTCCACAAAATAGGCATTGTTTGTAATACTGCTGGTTTTAATTAAAATATCCTTTGCGACCTCTTTGGATTCCTTCGGCTCAAAAACATTTACAATACAGGTTGTATCCTTGATTTCCACTGCACATTTATAACCGGATTCTTCCAATTTTTTAACGATTTCCTCTTGCA
Source organism: Amedibacillus dolichus DSM 3991 (assembly GCF_000154285.1). GTDB lineage: Bacteria > Bacillota_I > Bacilli_A > Erysipelotrichales > Erysipelotrichaceae > Amedibacillus > Amedibacillus dolichus. The sequence continues at coordinate 116,992 of NZ_DS483475.1, forward strand.
TCTGTTTTCGTTTTTCAACATCGTCCATTGCGGCAATTGCCTGCTTCTTTACTTCCTCACTTGCGTTTTCATCAGCAACACTTTCACTTTGCTTATTATATTCTACCTCTAGCTTTTGATTGATGGTTTCCTGCAACTTACCAACTGGATCCTCCTGCTTTTGATTTTCTGATGTATCCTTCGTTTTTGCCACTTCTTTTTCACTGGTATTTTGAATCGAAGCGGTAACCTGATCGTCTGGTAAGGTTACATAATATACAGATAGCATAAGAACAAAGGAAAACATCGTTAAAAATGCAAGTGCTTGTTTATTCATAAAAAGCCCTCCTTGCTACATACTATGCAAAGAGAGCTTTTCCTATACCTAAGAAAAGATTTCCTTCAAACGATTTAGCCATTCTTCATAATAAGCCTGCTGATACTGCATAAAATCATGATATGAAATGACTCGTGTTTCCAATTCCTCAATAAATGTAACAAAGGCTTTGTTGATGGCAATCATCTTATCATCATGAATAATATCAATCCGACCGATTTCACACAAAGAAACCGCTAGGATCTTTGCGCATTCATTATGCACCAGTTCCGCCTCCTCCATCGGAAGTTTTAAGAAGCTGGTATTGAGCCAATAATTATCTACCAAATAATTCTTAATAACATTTAAGAACAGTGTAAAATCCTCCATATTATTTCCCGGCTCGATAGCAAACAGCATCTTAAAAAACACAAACCAATCGTAATCCTTATTTAGAACAGATATCAAATGATTTCCTAGTGTATGAATGAAAATATCTTGGGAATGGAAATTTGCGTCCATTTCGATTTCGTTTTCAAAATCCATTTTTATAGCATTCATTTTTCGAAAGGTGCGAAACAATGCGGAGATACGATCATTGTTTCCTCCGTCATAGCGAATATCCTTAATAAAAATATAATGTCCTAAAATCGCTGATGTCTTTTTTAAATTCAAAGTGAAGCCAATGCTTTCATTTAGCTTTAAAGCAAACAAATCGTTAATTTCTTTTGAAATCAGTTGTTCAAAGGAATTTTCGGTAATTCCGGTATCAAGTCGTGATTCCTCTTGCATTTGATCATAGATAATTTTCAGCTGATGATCCGTCAGTGTTAAATTGGCTTTGATAGAGCCTAACAGTTCCTTCATAAAATCATCATATACATAATAATTGGTATTTTTATATACCAACTTATGCTCGATATCTCCCCAAAAGGAGTGTACCAAGGCCTTGATTTGTAATTCGACATTGATTTTATGTCCATTTTTCAAATAATATCCATCTATTCGATAAATGGCAAAGCCGTTCTTTTGAATTTGCGGTTGGCGGGATTGCACATCTAAAAAGAAATTTGGATTCTGTTCATGATAATAATAACCGTCCTCTGCATTTTTTTGATTCAGGGTTTCACGTAAATGCTTTAAAACATGAAATTCATCTTCGATAAAACGACATTCGATAATAAAGCCAATCAAATCGCTTAAATGATCGAGAATTTGCTGAGCGGTATCGTTTTCCACATAAAAACGATTGCGAATAATCTTTTCCCGTAGACTTTCCTTCGATTTGATACGAGAATTCATATCAACGATCATGTCCTGTCCGACAAATAAATATTTCAAATAATCATGAATTTCTTCTACCGCCTCACGATACAAGGGCATATTGGAATCCAAAAGCCGTAACGTATCATCAATTGTATCAAATACCTTTAATCGCACAAAACCTCACCTACTCTTTCTTGAAAATACTTTCTTGCGACTTGCTTATCCTGTGCAAGCTGTCTTTGCAAAGCCTGCGCATCAGAAAATTTTTCTTCTTTGCGTAAATAGCTTAGGAAACGAAAGATAACCCTCTGTTCATAAATAGTCGTATCAAAATCCAACAAATGTGCTTCGATAGAAATATTCTTTTGATAATTATAGGTCGGATTATGCCCGATATTGATAATCGCCTCATACCATCGTCCTTGCACCTTCACCTCTCCGATATAAACACCGCCTGCCGGAATAACATAGCGATAGCTTAGCTTTAAATTGGCAGTCGGAAATCCATACCTTCGTCCGAATTGATTTCCTTTAACAACAATCCCCTCCAATTCATAGGGGCGCTGTAAAAATACATTTGCCTGCTCGATGTTTCCTTGTCGCAAAAGTTCTTCGATTCGAGAGGAACTGATCTTCTTTGCATCGCTGCTAACTTGCGCCACAACATCAACTGTAAAATATGGTTGTTTTTTAAGACTTTCGCTATTTCCCTCACCCCGATAGCCGTAATGAAAATCATAGCCGCATACTAAGGTTTTTAGCTTCAACGGCTTTAAAACAAGTTCATGAAAATCCTCAACACGCAACTGCTGCATATCCTTTTCAAAAGTAAGAATGATCCATGTTTCAATTCCTAATTCTTCGGCAATTTCGATACGCTTATGCATCGGCGTTAAATGCTCCAGATCGTCCATTTGCTTGATTACCGCCCATGGATCCGGCTCAAAAGTAATCAATGCCGGTTTGGCATTTTGAGCCTTGGCATGAGCAAGCACATGAGTTATCAGCTGTCGATGCCCTACATGCAAGCCATCAAAATACCCAATACATGCCACCAAAGGAGTATCCGGCTGTATCGGGTGTCGTAAATCAAAATGTATTATTTCCATAGTTTCACCTACCACAATCCACGCACACAACGAAACACATTTCCATGGTCTCTTTCATAGATAGCAACTGCCTCTAGGTGATCCATAATAACAGCCCTATCTTCCTTACAATCCAATCGTACGTGCTTTCCATTATAAATATCCTTCATCGGTTCATAAGTAATTTGTGGCAAATGCGCCAACACCTCTGCCACACTATGTAAGGAAAAATGTCCTGCTTCGACATCTTCCAACGTTACACAGTCCGCCAAGGAAAAACGACCGACCTTTGTTCGAACCAGTGATTTCATACAGCCTAGATTTCCACTTGCTTGCGCAACATCGCGACAAAGTGAACGAATATAGGTACCACTGCTGCAAGCAACTCGAAAGCGCATGCTTTCTTCATCTAAAACTTCTAGCTCGTAAAAAGTAACATCGCGCATAGGCACCTCTACCGCTTCCTTGTTTCGTGCATATTCATACAACTTTTTCCCATTTACTTTAATACTGGAAAGCATTGGCGGAAGTTGCTTTTGTTTTCCTAAAAAGGTATGTAACAGCGCTTGCAAATCGATAATCGGAGTAATTTCTTTTTCCGCTAAAACCTCGCTCCAAATATCATCACCGAGGGTTTGCTTACCCAATTCCAATTCCGCTATGTATTCCTTATCCGTATCCTCAAGAAACGGCAGTACCTTACAGGCTCGTCCAATCAACACCAAAAGTACCCCGGTCGCATTCGGGTCCAATGTACCGCTATGACCGATTTTTTTAGTTTTCAATATATGCCGCAAGCGGGCAACCACATCGTGTGATGTCATTTCCGCTTCTTTGCGAATCAATAAAACTCCGTCCATTTTTAATCACCTTTCCCATTATACTATAAATCTTACTTTTAGCCTACTAGAATAACAAATCACACAACTTTCCATAATTGTATGACTTATGCTATAATAAGTGCCTTAAGGAGTGTGTCGCATGGATTTACAAACAATTTTACGTAGTATTCGCAGAGCGGATATCGATTATGATTTAATCGCAGATGGCGATCGTATTGCTGTCGGTGTAAGTGGTGGCAAGGATAGTATGGTTTTACTAAGTGCCTTACACATGTATTCAAAATTTAAAGGTAAAAATTTTCAGGTTGTCGGCATTCATATAAAGCTTGGTTTTCCAAACATGGATTTTCGAGAGGTCGTATCGTATTGTGAACAGCTCGGCATTGAATTTCATATCATTGATTCCAAGGTATATGAAATCTTACAAAAGCACCCCGATGCGAATGGCAACATCAAATGCAGTCTTTGCAGTAAATTTAAAAAAGCAACCGTTATCGAAGCTGCTAAGCAATTCAACTGTCATAAGGTCGCGTTTGGCCATCACAGTGATGATGCGGTTGAAACCCTACTGATGAATGCTATTTTCGGCGGTAAGCTTGCTGTCTTTTTACCGAAAATGTATATGTCAAGAACCGATATCACTTTCATTCGTCCATTGATTTATGCATTCGAAGAGGATATTCTCATTGCCCAACAAAAAAATAATATTCCTTATGTAGAAAGCACCTGTCCAAACGATGGCTTTACACAGCGTCAGGAAATGAAGGAGATGCTTCATGAATTTTATAAAAAATATCCGATGGCACGCTATAATTTCCAAAATATGCTTTCCAATGAAGAACAAGTAGAGCTATGGCATAAAACCACAGCACGTGTCGCAAAGCGCAATCATGATAAGCCCATGCAAATTTTATTGGAGGAGCAGGATTTACAGCTTGGTCAGCGTGGCAGACATTTCTTTTTGATCTATTCACCAAAGCAACTTCCGGATTTGCGACATCACAAAAAAATACCACATAGCGACGCAGATAGGCTGTTATCCAAACAGCTAACGCTTCATGACTATATGGAAAGCATCAAAGCAGAATTGGATTTATAAAAATCGGGATTAATTCTCGATTTTTTTATATTTTCTTTCTAAATCTTTTGATTTAAAAGAATCCTATACAAATCATACACATAAACAACCAATATAGCTTTTACAAATATTATCCAAATTCATGATTTTTCAAATTATTTCGAAAAGTTATGAACCGTACCTTTGGGAAATGTAATTATCAATCTTGTATATTCCTTTTCTTTAGAAGCAATATCCAAATGCAATCCTAATCTATCACACAGCCTTTTTGATAGATACAGCCCCATACCCATTGCATTTGCTTTGTTTCTGTTTGAACCGGTAAACCCCTTTTCAAACACGCGGGATATATCCGATGCTTCGATTCCACAGCCGTTATCCTCAATCATAAGCAAAATATTGGTTTCGTTATCCTGACTGTATATCGTAAGCTTGTTTTCCTGCTTATCAAAATATTTGATCGCATTTTGCATGATTTGAGATAAAATAAAAATCAGCCATTTTTCATCAGTATAAACGATCTTCTCAATATCTCGAATATCAATCGTTACTTTATGCTCCATAAGCGAATAACGAAACTTCAAAATAACCTTATGGATTACTTCATCTAAGTATAATTGTTTTACAAAATAGTCTTTTTCCGTGTTTTCGCTTCTTGCATAGTAGAGCATTTGTTCCACCAATTGAAATATCTTATCGGTTTCTTTTTTTAACGAATAATTTTTCATATTGTCAAACGTCAAGGACAAAGCACCAATCGGTATTTTGATTTCATGCGCAAAGCCTTCCACATAGTCTTGATACGCTTGCTTTTCCTCTGTGATTCTACTGATTTCATCATTCATAGCTTTACAAGCTTTTTTTAGTGCATAATAATAGGCTTCATTTTGAAATTCCTTTGGCTTTGGTAAAATATCTGCAATATAGTAAGCTTCTTGTAATCCATCTACTAAGTCAATAATCTGTCTTGATGCACTTCGCTTCTTTTGATACATGCACCACTCCAAAAGTCCTTGTATGCTGATGAACACAATTATAAGCAATACAACAAACAGCATGTCTACACCATAGAAAAGTAAAACAACTGAAACCAAGGAAAGAAAGAAAAGCTGAAACAATAGCTCTGTTATTTTTTCTTCTAAGTATGTAAAAAAACTCATAGCTTCCAACCCTTTCCGCGTATATTCTCTAATAAATGAACGATTCCGATTTCCTTCATTTTCTTCTTTAGACGGGTCATATTAACCAATAATACATTCTCATCTAAATAATATCTATCATTCCATAGCTTTTCGAGCAGCTCTTCCTTACCGATATGGTACTATGTCAAGATTTCGGACAACTAAAATATAAGAATTTTCAATTTTTAGTTTAAATTATTCTGGTAGTAGTTTTTTTCATATTTGTTTGGAGATTGGTAATCACAATGAGAATGTATTCTTACTGTATTGTAAAATCCTTCTATGTATTCAAATACCATCTGATAAGCTTCTGAATAGTCATTTATCTTTTTTCTGTTTAGCCATTCTCTTTTTATCAATGCATGAAATGATTCTATGCATGCATTATCCCATGGATTCCCTTTTTTAGAGTAACTGCCGATCATTCCTACCGTTAGATTATAGTATTTTTTTGATGTGAATTGAACACCTCTGTCACTGTGTATTACTACCGGATTATCTGTTTTTCTCCTCCTTTTTGCTTCTTCCAGACATTTTAATACTTCCTCTACTTCCATTGTTTTTGTTAGTTTCCAGGCTATTATTTTTCTTGAGTATAAATCCATTATACTTGTCAGATACACAAATCCTTCTTCCTGTGTCCAAATATAGGTTATATCTGTACACCAGGCTGAATTCGGCTTTTCAGGATTGAAATTACGTTTTAGAATATTCTTCAGTTTTGATGAAAAATCACTGTCCTTAGTGGTTATTGTGCATGGTCTGATATAATGGGCTTTAATACCCATCTCACGCATAATATTGCCCACATATTTTTCGCTGACTTTTATTCCTGACTGATTCAGTTTTACAGTTATTTTCGGTGCTCCATAAATTTCATGTGATTCTTCATGAATTGCTTTTATTTTTTTACTGAGTTCTTGTTTTCTAACTTTTTGTTTAGAAGGTTTTCTGTTAACATAATCATAATATCCTGATTTACTGACATTAAGTTTATCGAGCATACCGGAAATCGAAGCATTATTATCATTCTGCTTTTTTATTTTGATTTGATAATAAAGTTCCTGTTTCGTTATTTTCCCAGTATGCCAATAGCCTTTTTTAAGACATCAAGCGCATCCTGTGTATCTTTAAGCTCCTTACGCAAACGAGCAATTTCTTTAGCTTCATCACTAGAGAAATTACCAGAACCTCTGGAAACAATAGTACCATTATTTTTATCAGCATCTTTCACCCATTTATGAACAGTACTGTCAGCAATGTCAAAACGTTTAGCAATAGAAAGTTTAGATTCATCAGGATGATCAAGTACATACTGAACAACTCCTTGTTTAAATTCATCTGTAAATGTAGGTTTAGCCATAATTAAATTCCTCTTCTTTCTGTGTTAATAATTTATGACAGTATACCATAAGATGCTTTAACTCTCACATTTAACTGATACGGTTTTTATTCTAGCATCAATAATTTTATCTTCATTCATAAAGAAGTAATACAAAATACGAAATTCATTTCTTGTCAGTTCAATGCTTTGCTCCTGATATTTCAAAACAGATAAATGTAAATCAAGAGTGCAGCCCTTTTTTCACAAGCTTACGGAAATTGTTCAGGTTTGATAGTTTCAATGCACGCTTGATCTTTTCAAGCAGAATAAGCGTGTCGTACGGCTTAGTGATAAAGTCAATTCCACCGGCTTGAATACTTTTTAATTCATCGGCATTTGTATCTCTGCTAGTTACAAAGATAATCGGTACTGACATGACTTGTTTTATTTTCCTACATACTTCATAACCATTTTCATACGGCAGATTAATATCAAGCAAGACTAAGTCTACGCTATATTTTCTTAATTCCTCTATCAGCTTTTCAAAATCAGTTAATAAAAGCGTTTCGTAGCCTTGTGTGCGCAATAGCTTAGAAAGCTCCAAACGAGTGATTTCATCATCTTCGATAATCGCTATTTTCATTTTCTCACTTCCTTTACACCTTATTATATAAAATTCATAATAGGAGAGCTAGATAATTCTAACTCTCCTCATTGATATTTCGTTTGAAACCGATATAGGTTGCTATCCAATAAATTCCGTAAACGAAGAAGAAAATTGCCAAACCACCTATGAAATAGAACAAGTAAATAAATTCATTTGCCAAAAGGACTTTATAAACATTGTTAAGTGAAGCTAACATACAGAAACTTGCAAGAATCGAATAAACAACCGGAACACCAAATAATATCAACAATTGTTTTCTGATTGTTTTAAATAAAGATTTATCATTTACACCTAATCTTTGCAATGTTTGATAACGATATTTGTACTTTGTAGAATCACTTAATGATTGAATAGCAAGAATTGTTCCAACAGCAGAGATTAAAATAAAAGCAATATATAAGCAGATACTTGCCATAATAGCAGTCATAGTATTTTGTTCTTCTATAACAGTACCTCTTATGGATACTCTATAATATTCATTATGTGTTGTTCCACCTTCATCTTCTACTACCAATAAATGATTTAATTCCGTTGCTAACTTTTCTTCTAATTTTGCAGTCGTTTCCTCTTTTGTATCAACGATTAAGTGTTCTTCTAATATTTCCAATCCTTCCACATATTCATCAGGAATAACAGCTATAAATCTGCCTCTACTTGTCATGCTAAGCCAAAAAGATTTTGTGTCAATTCCTTTTAAATGTAAATCTCTATTAGAAATTTTAAGATTTTTTATATCATTGTTATCTTCAACTATATAAAGTGATTGACTATCAGTTAAAAGAAAATACTCATTCTCTTTTAACTCTATTGTATCCATTCCTCTTAATTTCAATAAGGTATTGTAATCACTTAACTTCATTACTGGATCAAATTTATAAAATTGTTCGTCTCCATAAAGACTTTGTAATTGATGATTTGAATCTTTATAAACATTATATTCAAAGGTTTTATTAATTGTATAATCTTCATCAATCACAGCTACATATTCATTAAAGTCATCAAATGGTTGTTTTGGGTCAAAGACATGCACATCATACGGTGCAGTCTGCTCTATACTGCTCTTATACACACCTTTATTGATACTAGAAAAATTCAGACATAGCATGGAAAGCGTCCCAAACGTAAAATTCATCGTTCTTGCCTTCGACGCAAAAGTTCTTGTAACAAAGAGATTATCTTTTTGATATTTCATTTTTTTACTTTTTAGCAGAATTGATAATAACATATCAGCACAAGTTGCAGAAATACCATAAATACTGATTATTAACATAATCACACAAATCATTAAATAAGTCATGGTAGACTCATCACTGAAATTTTCAAAACTGCAACGTGAGTTCCAAAGCAGAAGTGAGAAAATCCCCAGTATAGCACTAACCATAAAGATAACATTTCTCTTTTTATCATTACGGAACATTTTCTTTTCATTTTGCTTATCAAAATAAAGGAAATCATGTACCGTCATGTTTCTAATTCTTCTCAAAAGATTAAGCAAAACTAATACATAGATTACCAAAAAATATATTGCAAGCAATCCTATGGAGATAAGATTTAAAGAAATAAATATAACCTCTGGAATACCCAACATTTTTACAATGACTAATGATACAAACTGACTGAACAAAAACCCTAAAGGAATAGACAATACAAATGCCAAAAATCCTAGTAAAATATTTTCCAGAACTAACAAACGGGCAATTTCTTTTTTCTTTATTCCAAGAAGCATGTAAGTCCCCAATTCTTTGCTTCGTTTTTCAAACATAAATCTTGTCGTATAGTTAATCAAGAAACATACAACAAATACAATAACAATATTCACAAAAGTTAAAACATTTTTAAATGAGTCCATACCAGATGATAGCTTTACAACTTCCTCAGAACTTACTATCAGATTAAATGCCAGTATGAGTGAAAATGAAATTGTAATGGTTATCAGATAAATCAAATAATCTTTTAAATTTCTTTTGGTATTTCTAAGAGCTAATTTACCTAACATTTCCCACTTCACCTCCGAGCAAGGTTAATATATCCAATATTTCATTGAAGAAATCTTTTCGACTTTTTTCTCCTCTGAAAATTTCATTGAATAGTTTACCGTCTTTTAAGAACAGAATACGTTCACAGAAAGACGCACTAAACGGGTCATGTGTTACCATTAAAATAGTAGCCTGCATTTTCTTGTTGATGTCAGACATAGTTTCCAATAATAATCTTGATGATTTTGAGTCCAAAGCCCCCGTTGGTTCATCTGCTAAGATCAGTTTCGGCTCGTTGATCAATGCCCTAGCGCAAGCACAACGCTGTTTTTGTCCGCCCGAAACCTCATAAGGAAATTTTGATAAAATATCTTGAATACCAAGCTTATCCGCAATAGCATGAACCCTTTTCTCAATATCGGCAGGGTTCGCTTTGTTGATAACCAAGGACAGCGAAATATTTTCTTCCATTGTCAAGGTATCCAAAAGATTAAAGTCCTGAAAAATAAAACCTAAATTTTCACGTCTGAAATCCGCAAAATCTTTATCCTTGATTTTGGTAATATCTTGATTGTTGACTGTAATATGTCCACTCGTTACGGTATCAATCGTGGAGATGCAATTTAATAGTGTTGTCTTTCCCGAGCCACTAGCACCCATAATAGCAACAAATTCACCTTTGTCTACATACATGGAAATACCATCTACCGCTTTGGTGATATTTCCGCTATTACTTCCATAATACTTTTTTACTTGCTCTAAATTTAAAATATGTTCCATTAAAATCGCTCCCTTCCACCGCATTGATTAACTTTGGAATACACATAAATTATAACAAGGCTGCTAAGCAGCTACACTTACAGTTTTGAAAGTAGATAAAATAAAAATGTCATGACAATGCTCATCATGATTCAAGGAAGCATTCTCACAACATCTTTTTAAACCGTATGCAGATTCTAACAAAGCATCAATAAACAGAAAATCTGTTTGGATTCTCCTATAATCTAAACAAAATGTCTTTTATAGCTTATTTCTTTCCCTCTAAGAAATAGGTTGCTTCCATATCCGCTGTACTTAAAGCAAAAGCCAATGGATACATTTCAAAAGCAGCACCGACATTTCTTGTTTCCTCACTACCGCTAAAACCCATGTGATAGCGGATTGCAAAGGCTTCTTCACGTGTTAAACGCAAAAAGCCATTTATAATATAAACACTTTTCTCACCATGCCCGTATGGCATTTTATCATCAAACTCATAATAAGGAACTTGCTGCCAAGTACCATTGATTTTCTGATTGCGCATAGATTCCTTATAGCAATCAATCTTACAAACATCATGTAGCAGGGCAACAATCGCAACGGTTTCCATATCGCAGGATAACTGATACACCTCTTTGACACGTTCCCGTTGTAAGTAATCACTTAGACAATCAAATACATTTAAACTATGCTCTACCAAGCCTCCGGCATAGGCACCATGAAATCGTGTGCTGGCAGGTGCAGTAAAGAAATCACTCTTAAGCAAGTAATCAAGTAACCGTTCGCTTCCTTCCCGTTTAATGTATTGTTTATATAAACTAACAAAGCGTTCTTTAGCGTCCATTTCCCAATCCTCCGTTTTTCTCATTATATCATGAAAAAAGCGGAAAAAACCGCTTATAAATAAAAAAATCCAGAGGAAGAGATCTTTCCCTGTATGAACAGGTGGGTGATCTGTGTGCATTTTTAGGATCCCTGCGCGTAGCAAGTTTTCACACCAAAGCACAACGTCCGATCTCCCGTATCTCTAAGTGTAGGAAAAATTTATATCCTCTGGACAGTTATAGTATAACACGTAGAAACTAAAATAATACTCTTGACTTTATAAAATTTTTTGCTTCATCTCGCTATCCGTTAGCTGCACCTGGCAACCAAGCGGTATTCTTAAAAGTTTCCCTTCATAAAGCATGGAAATTCTTACCTATATGAATCAATATTTTGTATTTTCTCTACCTTTTAAAGCGCCGCAAGTATGATAAAAGACGATACTTTTGAAATACCGCCTTTTATCACCTATTATTCATTGTCAATTTTAATATGTAACTCCTCCAACTGTTGAGGATCTACCGGCGTAGGTGCATCACTCATCGGACATTTTGCATTTGCATTTTTCGGGAAGGCGATAACATCACGAATGGAATCACTTTCACTTAAAATCATCGCAATACGATCCAAACCAAAAGCCAAGCCACCATGAGGTGGTGTACCATATTGGAAAGCATCTACAAAGAAGCCGAAGCGTTCATGAATTTGTTCCTCTGTAAAGCCCATGACTTCAAACATTTTTTCCTGCATCTTGGAATCATAGATACGTAAAGAGCCTCCACCTAGCTCATAGCCATTTAACACAACATCATAAGCAATCGCATGAACCTTTGACGGATCTTCATCAATATATTTCATATCCTCCTGCTTAGGGCGAGTGAATGGATGGTGTTTAGCATAATAGCGTCCGTCCTCTTCACTATATTCAAACATTGGAAAATCGGTAACCCATAGGAAAGAAAATTCATCTTTTTTCTTCAATCCTAATACTGTTCCGAAATGATTACGCAATGCTCCTAATACATTACATGTCGTTTCCCAAGCATCAGACACAATTAAGATCAAATCGTTTTCTTTTAAAGCCAATGTTTCCTTTAACGCATTCAATTCTTTTTCCGTTAGGAATTTTACAATCGAACCACTGATTTCCTCATGCATATATTTCAAAGTAACAAGTCCCTTTGCACCGTTTTTCTTTGCTAATTCGGTAATTTTATCAATTTCCTTGCGTGTCATATCTGCTTTATCAGGAACAACAACCGCCTTGATTGAACCACCCTTTGCGATACAATCCTTGAATACCTGAAATCCGCAATCTGTAAAGATATCCGTAATTTCCTGCAATTCCATACCAAAGCGATTATCCGGCTTATCGCTTCCATAGCGATTCATCGCTTCCTCATAGCTTAAACGTAAAAACGGAGTCGGAATATCCAAGCCTTTGACATCTTTCATAAGCTTCGCCAGCATTTCTTCCATCATCGTCTGAATTTCCACATCACTTAAAAAGCTCATTTCCATATCCAACTGGGTGAAATCGGTTTGACGATCTGCTCGTAAATCTTCATCACGGAAGCAACGAGCAAACTGATAATAACGCTCAAAGCCGGAAATCATCAACAACTGTTTAAACAGCTGAGGAGATTGTGGCAATGCATAAAAGCAGCCCGGGTGAACACGTGAAGGAACCAAATAATCACGAGCTCCCTCCGGTGTTGATTTTCCAAGGACCGGTGTTTCGATTTCCACAAAACCATGGTCATCTAAATAGCCACGTAAGCTCTTGGTAATCGCATGACGCATCAAAAGCTTCTTTTGCATGATCGGACGACGCAAATCCAAATAACGATATTTTAAACGGGTGTCCTCCAAAGCATCGGTTTCATCGGCGATAATCAAAGGTGTCGTTTTCGCACTGTTGATAATCTCTACCTTATCTACCACTACTTCAATCTCTCCGGTTTCCAAATTCGGATTTTTATCCTTGCGCTCGTGTACCGTTCCTTCTACCTCGAGGATATACTCATTGCGTACCTCTTTGATTGCTTCACTGCTTGTTTCATCAAAAACAAGCTGGGTAATACCACTGCGATCACGCAAATCAATAAAAACCAAAGAACCGAAATTTCTACGCTTTGCTACCCATCCCAAAAGGGTTACTTTTTTATTTACGTCGCTTAGACGCAATTCTCCATTTGTATGTGTTCTATTCATGCTTACTTCCTTCCTCATGACAGCTACATGCTTCCTCCTGAAACAATGTATCCATGCCTTCTACAATATCCTCTAGCTTAACCTCTAGCTTTTTTTGATCCGCAACACGTTTGATTGTTACACTGCCCTTCTCTATATCGTCCTCTCCTACAACAATTGCCGCCTTGGCTCTTGTACGTGCAACGGTTTTAAACTGTGCCTTAAAGGAGCGATCCAAATAATCCGTATCCGTGCTGTATCCTGCTGCACGAAGCTGTGTAACAAGCTGTAAAACCTGCTTACGCACGCTTGATGAAAGACATACGACATAAGCATCTAAGCTTTCTTCATCTGCCAGCTCGATACCTTCCGCTTCACAAGCAAGAATCAAACGTTCTAAGCCCATCGCCCAACCGATTCCGCTCATGCTTGTTGGTCCACCGAAATATTCCACAAGACCGTCATAGCGACCACCGGCAAAAACTGTCGATTGTGCTCCCATTTCTTTATTGACCGAAACCACTTCAAACACTGTGTGAGTATAATAATCAAGACCACGCACCAAACGATCATCGACCTCATAAGGAATACCTAACGCATCTAAGCCTGCCAATACTTCATCAAAGTAGGCTTTGGATTCTTCATTAAGATAATCTGCCATACGTGGTACATTTTTCATGATGTCCTTATCCTTATCTACCTTGCAATCCAAAATACGCAATGGATTTTGCTCATAACGGCGCTTGCAATCCGCACACATCGTATCAATATCCGCTTTAAAATGTTCCTTTAAAGCCTTGCGATAGGCTGCTCTTGATGCATCATCTCCTAAGGTATTGATAAGAACCTTCATATCCTGTAAGCCTAATGCAGAAACAAAGCTCCAACCTAGTGCAATCGCTTCTACATCTAACATGGCACTTTTTGCTCCGATTACTTCAACCCCAAACTGATTAAAGATTCGCATTCTTCCCTTTTGCGGACGCTCATGGCGAAATTGTGGTCCGACATAATACATTTTCATTGGTAAATCCGCATTTCCATACAGTTTATGCTCTACAAAAGCTCTGGCAACCCCTGCAGTTCCTTCCGGTCGTAAGGTTAATGAGGTTGCACTGTTTTCCAACTGAAAGGTATACATTTCCTTATTGACCATATCACTGGAATCATTGCCTCGTTTAAAAACATTCGTATGTTCGAAAATCGGTGTACGAATTTCCTTGTAGTTATATACATAACAAAATTGTCGTATCAATTCCTCCAAGCGATGCCATTTGCCGATTTCACTTGGAAGAATATCCTGTGTTCCCTTTGGTACCTGATAGCTCATAAAATCCCTCCTTATATAAAAAAACGCCCTCACGATAAGGACGTTAAAAACGCGGTGCCACCTTACTTCACTTATTAAGTGCTCTTTTTTCGTTAACGCCGAGATACGATTATCCATTTCCTGATAATTCCTCATAAGTGTCAATTTCTTATCTTACATAAGAGCTTTCACCACACGCCCTCTCTCTACGATGCTTGCATAAGAAACTTTCTTAATCTTAGGACTATGTATAGTTTACTAAGCTTATTTTCCAATGTCAACAAAAAAGAAGCCGATTGACTTCTTTTTCGTAAACTTTATTCTACCGGATCATTGATATTTTGTACGTTGTGATACACCTGCTGCACATCGTCTACATCATCTAACAAAGTAACTAAGCGTTGGAACAGCTTCAAATCTTCACCTTCTAACGTGATATATTCATTTGGCAACATGGTTGTTTCCAATACATCAAATTCAACATCAGGTATAAGCTCTTCGATTGCATCTTTGGCTTTGTTTAAATCGGTTGGTTCTACGGTAATCGTCATCATATCCTCATCAACTTCAATATCCTTCAAATCAACTTCACCCATAATCAAAGCGTCCATCATCGCTTCTTCATCATTATATTTAATAACGATCAAGCCAACATGCTCATAGTTAAAGGAAACACTTCCCGCAACCCCTAATTTCGCATGAGATTTATTAAAGCATGCACGCAAGTCCGCAATGGTACGATTGGCATTATCTGTCAAACAATCAATGATGACCGTTGCTCCACCGCCGGAACCAAAGCCCTCATAGGTTGCACTGGAATAATTTTCCGTACTTCCTCCTTTTGCCTTTTCGATTGCACGCTTAATAACATCTGCCGGCACTTGATTGGCCTTAGCACGTTCAATAACCTTTTTCAAAGGCATGTTCATTTCCGGATCCGGAACTCCTGCCTTTGCGGCTACCAAAATTTCTTTTCCAAAACGTGAATATAGTTTTGCTTTTGCATTTGCCGTTTTCTGCATAGATGCAGCACGAACCTCAAAATGTCTACCCATTTGTAATCACCTTCCAAATTTTCTACATAAGTATATCATAATCAGTTAAATACATGCAATTAGAAATACTGCGCTTAATTCGCAACAATATTTACCAGCTTGCCTTTAACAACAATCACCTTGCGTACGGTTTTTCCTTCCAACTGAGAAACTACTGCCGGAATCTTCATTGCTTCTTCCTTCAATACATCATCATCGCTACCGGTTGGTACGCTGAATTTCCCACGTAACTTACCATTCACCTGTACAATGACTTCAACCTCATTTTTAACAAGCTTGCTTTCATCATAAGTTGGCCAGCTTTCATGCACAAGACATGTTTTTCCGGTTATGATCTGATACATTTCCTCACATACATGAGGGGCAACACAGGAAAGCATCTTAATGAAATCAATCGCATATGGACGATATACCTTTCCTGCTTTATAAGCATCGTTAATAAAAATCATCATTTGTGAAATTGCGGTATTCATGTTTAGACTTTCAAAATCATCTGTAACCTTCTTCACAGTGAAATGAAAGCTATAATCCAATGCACCGTCATTTTCATCACTTAATACATCCATCTCTATAAATAAGCGATATACACGATCCAACCATTTTCGTGCTCCCTCTACACCGGATTCACTCCAAGGCTTTGCGGATTCAAGTGGTCCCATAAACATTTCATACAGGCGCAAGGTATCTGCACCATAAGCATGAACGATATCATCGGGATTTACGACATTTCCACGTGATTTTGACATTTTTTCATTATTCTCACCGAGGATCATACCTTGATGGAACAGCTTTTTGAATGGTTCCTTTACCGGTACTAACCCTTTATCATACAAGTAATTGTTCCACATACGAGAATATAATAAATGACCTACCGCATGCTCACTGCCGCCAATATACAAATCCACCGGCATCCAATGCTCCAACAATTTCTTATCAGCAAACACCTGATCATTTTGCGGATCAATATAGCGTAAGAAATACCAACTGGAACCTGCACTTCCTGGCATAGTGCTAGTTTCACGCTTTCCATGCATGCCATTGCGCTCCACATTTACCCAAGCACTTGCTTTTTCTAATGGACTGGCACCGCTCTTGCTTGGTGAATAATCATCTAGCTTCGGCAATACAAGCGGTAATTCATCATCTTCCAACACCTGAGTCGTACCATCTTCCATGTGTACGATCGGAATCGGCTCTCCCCAATAACGCTGACGAGCAAAAATCCATTCACGTAAGCGATAATTCACCTGCTGACGTCCACACTTATGAGTTTCCAAGAAAGCAATCATTGCCGCAATCGCATCTTCCTTATTCAAACCATTCAAAAAATCGGAATTGATATGTACGCCATCTTCTGTCCAAGCTTCCTTACTGATATCGCCGCCTTCAAGCACCGGAATAATTTCCAAGCCAAAGGCCTTCGCAAATGCATAATCACGCGTATCGTGTGCCGGAACGGCCATAATCGCACCGGTTCCATAGCTTGCTAAAACATAATCCGAAATCCAAATCGGTATTTTCTTCTGATTAACCGGATTGATAGCATAGGCGCCAGTAAAGCAGCCGGTCTTTTCTTTATTCAATTCGGTACGCTCTAATTCGGATTTTGTAGCACATAGCTTCACATAAGCATCTACTGCTGCTTTTTGCTGCGGTGTGGTAATTTTTTCTACCAAGTCATGTTCTGGAGCCAACACACAATAGGTAGCTCCAAATAAAGTATCACAGCGTGTGGTAAAAACCGTAAAACCTTCCTCAAAGCCATCTACCTTAAAATCAACATGTGCACCGATAGATTTACCAATCCAATTGCGCTGCATTTCCTTGGTAGAGTTCGGCCAGTCGATTTCCTCTAAGCCCTCCAACAAACGATCTGCATATTTAGGAATATCAATCACCCACTGAAGCATATTTTTACGAATGACCGGATATCCCCCACGCTCGCTTTTGCCATCAATAATTTCATCATTGGCAAGTACCGTTCCCAATTCCTCACACCAATTAACAGGAATATTTACCAAACGTGCCAAACCATCATTATATAACTGCTTGAAAATCCATTGCGTCCATTTGTAATAGCTTGGATCACAGGTTGACACCTGACGCTCCCAATCTAAACCAAAGCCTAGCATTTTCAGCTGACGAGTAAACGTCGCAATGTTTTCCAATGTAAAGCCTTCCGGGTGATTTCCGGTCTGAATCGCATATTGCTCCGCCGGTAATCCAAAGGAATCAAACCCCATTGGGTGAAGGACATTATAGCCCTGCATCATTTTCATACGACAAACAATATCGCTTGCTGTATAACCTTCCGGGTGTCCGACATGCAAACCATGACCGCTTGGATACGGAAACATATCCACAGCATAAAACTTCGGCTTTGAAAAATCCCAAACATCACATACAAAGGTTTTGTTTTCTTCCCAATATGCTTGCCATTTTTTCTCAATACTCTTGTGATCAAATCCCATATTTATTCTCCTTTACAAATAAAAAACGCCCTCAGCTACTCTAAGGACGTAAATTCACGCGGTACCACCTTAGTTCATCGTAAACGATGCACTCAAATCTCTTAACGCGAGAAAACGAATCCACGATCAGCTCCTTAACAAGTTCGATTCCTTCCTTTGTTCGATTTTCACCAACCATCGACTCTCTTTTTCAAATTTCAGAATTTACTACTTTAATTCATCGCTTTTCTATCGAGCTTTAGTATATCAAACAACCTACAGATTGTCAAAAGAAAAGTAGATAGGCAAGAAATCCAATCACACATATATAAAATATAACGTATGCTGTAATATCCTTGCCCTCCCTTTGTTCCTTGTGCAAAGGTGCAAAGCAAGCAATCGCAAAAATCACAATAGATATAAGTTTGGCAATCTGCTGCGTTGCAGGCCATACGATTGACATAAGAAACATTGCAAGAATTGCAAGAGATGCGCCAATAACTAATTTATTCTTCTTCTTTTTCATAGTATCACCTGCCAATAGGATAGCATAGTATCCGAAAAAAACCAAGCGGCGCTAATTTTTAATCTTTCGTTGTAAGGGTTTACAACAATGGTGTGGTATAGTATAATAGTAATGCAGAAATAAGAAATTATTTCTATTCATGGTAGTATGCTTATCATGAGTGCGAAATATGTGTCATCTAACATTCCTTCCTTTCATTGGTAAAAGCACATATTTCTAGTATTTATTCCTATCGATTTCCTTTCGATAACCTACCAAAAAAGATGTCGGTGACATCTTTTTTGATATTCATCATTACTTTTTGTTTTGAATATAGCCATCTATTGCCGCAGCTGCCTTTTTACCTGCCCCCATGGCAAGAATGACCGTTGCAGCTCCGGTTACCGCATCTCCACCAGCAAACACTCCTTCTCTGGTTGTTTGTCCTTGCTCATCGCTGATAATGCACCCTTTGCGATTAGTTTCTAAATTGGCAGTTGTTGAGCGAATTAACGGATTAGGTGAAGTTCCGATTGCCATGATCATACAATCGGCTGAAAGTACAAAATTGCTATCTTTTATCTCGACAGGGCGGCGACGTCCGCTTTCATCTGGCTCTCCTAGTTCCATTTCAACGCATTCAACACCGCAAACCCAACCTTGTTCATCACCAAGTACACGTACCGGATTGGTTAGAAGATGAAATTGAATTCCCTCCTCCATCGCATGCTCCACTTCCTCTTTACGTGCGGGAAGCTCCTCCATACTGCGCCGATATACAATCATAACCTCTTCAACACCCAAACGCTTTGCACAACGTGCTGCGTCCATCGCCACATTGCCACCTCCGACAATCACAGCTTTTTTAGGACGTTGAATCGGTGTATCCGAATCTTCCTTATAAGCCTTCATTAAATTGCAGCGGGTCAAAAACTCATTTGCGCTATATACCCCATTTAGATTTTCTCCTGGCATATTCATAAAGTTAGGCAAACCGGCTCCACTGCCGATAAATACTGCTTCATATCCAGCTTCAAAAAGATCATCGACACTTTCGCTGCGCCCGATTACTACATTGGTTTGAATATCAACTCCCATTTGCTTCAAACCCTCGATTTCGTTTTGTACGATATCTTTAGGCAAGCGAAATTCCGGTATTCCATACATCAAAACACCACCGGCTACATGCAATGCTTCAAATACCGATACTTGATAGCCTTCTTTCGCTAAATCACCGGCACATGTCAACCCGGCAGGACCGGATCCGACAATCGCGACCTTATGTCCATTGCTTTGGGGCTTTTGGATAGCTGTATCAATATGCTCACGATACCAATCAGCAACAAAGCGTTCCAAACGACCGATCGCAACACTTTCTCCCTTTAAACCTCGAACACATTTTTGTTCACACTGTGTTTCCTGTGGGCATACACGACCACATACCGCAGGCAAAGCGCTTGTTTCATGAATGATATGATAAGCCTCCTCAAATTTCCCCTGTGCCACCTTTTCAATAAATTGGGGGATTTTTACAGAAACCGGACACCCGCTCACACAAGGCTTAGTCGGGCAATGCAAACAACGCCCTGCTTCCTCCATTGCCATTTCTTCACTGTATCCCAAAGCAACCTCTTCAAAATTCGTACTTCTTTGTTTAGGATCTAATAGTGGCATCTCTACCTTTTTAAGCGACATATTTGCCATGATTATACCTCCTTATGAAATAGATTGCACGCAGCCTCGCGCTGGTGCATTTCAAAATCCCGATATGTTGCACTTCGTTTTATTGCCTCATCAAAGTCAATTAAATGTCCGTCAAAGTCCGGACCATCAACGCAAGCAAACTTCACTTCTCCGCCAACGCTTAAACGACACCCTCCGCACATACCGGTGCCATCGATCATAATCGGATTCATACTGACAATCGTTTTTATATGGTGCTTTTTAGTTAATTCACAAACAAATTTCATCATGATCAGCGGTCCGATCGCAATTACCTCATCAAAGCATTCGCCCTGTTGAATCAATTGTTCCAATATATCGGTTACCAAGCCCTTGGTACCGGTACTTCCATCATCGCTAACCAAATAAAAACGCTCGCTGACAGCCGCAAATTCTTTTTCCAAAATAACCAAATCTTTATTGCGAAAACCGGCTATGACACTTACCTCGCTGCCCTGCTCATGCAGCGCCTTAGCAACCGGATAAGCAATGGCACTGCCAACACCTCCACCGATCACACAAACCTTTTTCAAGCCTTCGATATGACTCGGTTTTCCCAATGGCCCGACAAAATCATGAATCAAATCGTTTTCTTCCAACTGATTTAACAGCATCGTCGTCTTTCCGACAACTTGAAAAATAATCGTAATCGTTCCCTCTTTTCGATCATAATCGGCAATCGTCAGCGGAATCCGTTCTCCGGATTCATGAACACGCAAGATAATAAATTGTCCAGCTTTCGCTTTTTTCGCAACCAGCGGTGCCTCTACAATCATTTTCGTAACCGTCGGATTTAAGACTTCCTTTTTAATAATTTTATACATATTCGTCCACACCTTTCTTCTCGTTTTCTTGTAAGCTTTTCCATATCGAGCGCATCTCTTGCACCGAAAGTTGTCCAGGAGCACTGCTTCCACTCACCCCCGCAAAGCTTAAAACACTGGAAAACAACGTCGGAAACACCCGAGCAGGCATTCCCAAAGTTCCCATAGAAATCATAATCAATGCACAATCAAGTTCTTTTCTTGCCCATTGACCTACCTGTGCCAATGTCAGCACATCTTCATGACTTTGCGGCATACATGCCAACTTAACGATATCTCCGCCACGCTTTGACATAACCAACAGTTTTTCACACAATTCCTCACGCTTCGGTGTTTGCAGGAAATCGTGATGAGAAACAATCACTTTCATTTGCTGCTTATGAGCCTTTTGAAGCAATGCAGTATTTCCTGTCTGAAGGAAAGCATCTTCCAAATCAATAAGATCCGCATGATGATAGGAAATCAGTTCTTTAAGAAGTTCTGCTTTTTCTTGTGCAGACAGCCCACACTCGCCTCCCTCAGCTTGCGAGCGAAGCGTATAAAGCAAGATCCTATCAGAAAGTTCTTGATACAGATAGCTGCTCATTTCCAAAAGCTTGTAAGCCGGTTCATGTGTAAGAAATAAATCTATACGCCATTCAACGACCTCTACATCACTTTCCTCAATGCGTTTTATTTCCGCTTTTACTTCCTCAACGCTTGTACCGATAATTGGTGCACATAACAAGGGCTGTGTACAATCTATGCGGTATCCCTTTATATTGTATTGCTTCATAAGCTCACCTCGCAATCATTATATCATAATCCTTCAAGAAATCATCATAACTTGCAAATATTTACATTTTTATGAAAAAATATTGCAAATCACAGAAAAATGATGTATCCTATGAGCATAGGAGTGATAGAATGTTTTTGATTCCAAATCATTTTTACTTTTACTTTCAATAGCCCGGAAAACACCATTGTAAAATACCTTGGTTTTTGTTTTCTGGGCATTTTCTTAAAGGCATGAACATTCGTTGATGCTTTTTCTTTTTTACGAAGGGAGAATTTTATGAATTACGGACTTATAGGAGAAAAGCTCGGACATAGTTTTTCAAAAGAAATACACGAAGCCTTAGCCGATTACAGCTATGAGCTTTGTCCTTTGAATCCAAAAGAATTTCATGCATTCATGCAGGCACGACAATTCAAAGCTATCAATGTAACCATTCCATATAAAAAAGAGGTACTTCCTTATTTGGACGAGATTGATACAGCCGCCAAAACGATTGGTGCAGTGAATACCATCGTCCATAAAAACGGAAAGCTAAAAGGCTATAACACCGACTATGACGGCTTTCGTTATATGCTCATAAAGCACCATATTAAGGTTTCTGATAAAAAGGTTCTCATCTTAGGCAACGGCGGAGCAAGTGCTGCTGTTCAGGCTGTCATAAAAGATGCAGATGCAAAAGAGCTCATTGTAGTTTCCCCTAGTGCTAAAAACGGAGCTATCAGCTTTGCGGAAGTTTATGCTAAACATCGAGATGTGCAAATTATTATCAACACCTCTCCGAAAGGAATGTATCCGCATGTCGATGAAGCTCCTATTGGTTTACAGGATTTTCCAAGTTGTGAGGCAGTTCTTGATATCATTTACAATCCGCTTGTAACAAGGCTTGGTCTGCAAGCAAAAAAATACGGTATTCCGTTTGTCGGCGGTTTAGAAATGTTAGTAGCTCAAGCTGTTTATGCAGTCAATTATTTCCTTGATGCCAGCTTCACAAATGCGGATATCGATCGTTTGTATCAGAAGATTTTGTGGGAGAAAATAAACATTGTTCTCATCGGTATGCCAAGTGCCGGGAAAAGTTCTATTGCCAAAGAGCTATCCAAGGCAATGCAGATGACCTATCTTGACAGTGATGAAGAAATCGTGAAAACCTATCGACAAAGCATTCCTGAAATTTTTACACAGGAAGGCGAAGCAGGCTTTCGTCAAAAGGAACAAGCTATAATTGCTTCTATCGCCTTGCGAAATCATTGTGTTCTTGCGACCGGTGGTGGTGCAATACTTAACGAAGCTAATATGAATGCCTTAGCTCAAAACGGCATTATCGTATTTCTTGATCGCAATATCGAAAAGCTTACCTGCGATGCTACACGCCCATTATCCAAGGATCCGCAAACACTTAAACAAATGTATCGACAGCGGCTTCCTCTCTATCAGCGCTATGCAATGATAACAATCAAAAATAACGAGGATCTTGCGACCTGCGTAAAAGCAATTCGCACACAGCTAAAACAATGGATAACAAGCAGAAAGGACGAAAATATATGATTATTACATTAAAAAAAGATGCTCCAAAGCAAGAGGTTGATAAGCTTATTCACAGTTTTGAAGAAAAAGGATTATCGGTAACTATGATCAACGGAGATAATTACAATGTCTTTGGTTTGGTCGGTGATACCAGTAAGCTTGATGAAAAGCTAATACGTGCGAATCATTTTGTTCAAAATGTAACTCGTATTGCAGCTCCCTATAAAAAAGCCAATCGTTTATTCCACCCAGAAGATAGTATCATTGATGTTCAAGGCATTAAGATTGGCGGTCATGAAAAAATCGTAGTTATCGGAGGTCCTTGCTCCGTAGAGGGAGAAGAACAGGTCATGGAAATTGCTAAGGAAGTAAAACAAGCCGGTGGTGATATGCTTCGCGGAGGTGCGTATAAACCAAGAACAAGCCCTTATGCTTTCCAAGGATTAGGCAGTAAGGGCATTGCATATCTTGAGCATGCAAAGGAACGCTATCATTTGCCGATCGTTTCAGAACTGATGAGCAGCGATAAGCTAGAAGAATTTGTTGAGCATGTCGATGTCATTCAAATCGGTGCCCGAAATATGCAAAACTTCGATTTATTAAAAGCCGTGGGTAAAACAAACAAACCGATTTTATTAAAACGAGGCTTATCCAATACGATTGAGGAATGGATCATGGCAGCCGAATACATTATGTCCGAAGGAAATGAAAATGTTATATTTTGTGAACGTGGCATTCGTACCTTTGAGCCATACACAAGAAATACATTAGATTTAAGCGTCATTCCGATTATCAAAGAAAAAACACATCTTCCGATTATTATTGACCCAAGTCATGCAACAGGCGATTGGCGTTTAGTAGAGTCCGCTTCTTTGGCCGCTATTGCTGCCGGTGCCGATGGATTGATTATCGAAGTACATAACGATCCGGAAAATGCATGGAGCGATGGAGCGCAATCCCTAAAGCCGCAGCGTTTCCAAGAGGTCATTGAGAAAGGTCGTAAAATCGCCCATGTGATCGGACGAGAAATGTAATCTATACGATTGATAAGCATATAAAAATGAACCTTCATTTCAGGTTCATTTTTATTATGCCCGACCACCGAATCCATGCAGCCAATCGGCTTTTTGATAATAAATGAAAAATACAATCGAGCTTAATGTCCAAGTAAGCGGATATACCCAATATACAATATCAATATGCGGATAGAACGCACCTACGATTTCTAAGAAGGAAACACGAATCAAACACCAGCAGACCAACATAACAAGCATTGGAACCATAGACTTTCCTGCCCCACGCAAAATAGCAGATACACAGTGAGAATAGGATAGCAGACAGAAAAATAAGGCTGCATACCTTGCACGCTGCGTACCATAAAGCACTACCTGTGGTTCATTGTTGAAAGCCGCAATCAATACCGGGGCAAAGATAAAAATCAATATGCCGATGATTTCCGCTAAGATCATTGAACAAAGAATTCCGAATTTTGCACCCTTGCGTGTACGCTCATATTGTGATGCTCCTAAATTTTGACCTACAAAAGTCGTAAGTGCCATGGTAAAGCTAGTTACCGGTAAAAAAGCAAAACCTTCAATTTTCGAAAAAGCACCGCAACCGGCCATAGCCATTTCACCAAATGCATTGATATTCGACTGCACTACAACATTGGCAATCGCAATGATTGAATTTTGTAAACCGCTTGGAAGCCCATAGCGTATAATCAGTTTCATGGCATCTTTATGAAAACGAATCTTTGCTAATTCCATACGATACACGCTTTTGCTACGCAGCAGCTGAACCATACATAGAAAAGCACTGACAAATTGCGATAGAATGGTTGCTAATGCAGCAGCTCCAACACCCCAATGGAAAACCGCAACAAACAAAATATCCAAGATAATATTTACAATACTTGAAATTACCAAGTAATACAAAGGGTGCTTACTATCTCCAACCGCTTGTAAAATACCGACAAAAATATTATACATGACCATACCAAGACTTCCCATGAAATAGACTCGAAAATAGCTTACAGACTCCGGCATGACATTGAGCGGCGTATCCATTAGCTCCAAAAGCCATGGAGCACTCCAAACACCAAGAATTGTCAATACCACACTGGTAACCAAGCCAAACGCAACGGTTGTATGCATTGCGTCCTGTAGCTTATCGTATTGGCGAGCACCAAAATAGCGTGCAATCACAACTCCCGCACCTAACGCAATCCCATTAAAAAATCCGATCATTAAAAAAATCAAATTTCCTGATGAACTTACAGCAGCAAGAGCATTGCTGCCTAAGAAATTACCAACAATCAAGGAATCCGCTGTATTATACAACTGTTGAAATAAATTTCCCAAAAACAACGGCATTGCAAAATAAACGATATGCTTCCAAATAACACCACTGGTCATATCGTTCTGTTTTTTCTCAACTGCTTCCATATAAAATCCCCTTTCAACAAAAAAAGAGTGAAGACCCTCCACTCTAATGATTGATTAATTCCATTCGCTGTTTATAATCCGGCATGTAATTCTCAATCACATGATAGAACGCCTTTGAATGATTTGGCTGAATAAAATGTACAAATTCATGCAGCACTACATATTCGATAAATTCAAAAGGATAATGAATCAAACGCTTATTCAGCGTAATTTGATTTTTCGCCGGCGTGCATGTTCCCCAGCGACTTTTCATATCCCGCAGCTTAATCTGCGGAAATTCCAACTGATACTCCTTTAAAGTGCGGTGCGTGAGCTGTGCAACGTCCAAAAATACATCTTTGCATAATTTATCCAAAAAACGACGAATGACACGCTCTACATCAGCACCCTCCTTATGCTGCACATATAAGGTTGTTTTATCATAACTTACATGGTTATATTGGGCAACGCTTGTTTTAATACGCAAGGAATTACCGAACAGCATCAGCTGATGCTCATTCATTTCACAATAGCCTTGCCGCTGCTCCATCTGTTTTTGATGCGCTAGAATCCATGCCGCTTTTTGCGAAACAAATTCATCGATCTTTTCCATTGGTACAAACGGGTTTGCACTTACGATAACCTCCCCATTATGAGCAATTCGCATATTTATATTTTTCACCTGTTTGATCACAAGAGTATATGTAAGAGGATACTTTTTACATTGTTTAATTGTTCTCTCAGCAATCATAAAATCCCTAACCTTTCGAGTAATGATTATCTCATAATGTTGTAAAAAAATAAATAGCTACTCGAAATAAATATAAGAAAATGCTAAAATAGCAACGGTGATACTTATGACATATCAAAATCCATTTCCATACAGCGATGATAACAAGCGTTATCACACCTGGAATTATTATTTAAAGCATCGCTTTCACAGCAAAGTTTTTAAGGTTGCATTAAATGCCAATTTTTCCTGTCCCAATCGAGATGGAACCTGCGGTGTTGGTGGGTGCAGCTTTTGTGGAGCACTGGGCAGCGGAGAATATGCCGGTAACATTCATGATGATTTAGCTATCCAATTCACAAAGGGACAGGAAATGATGCTGAAAAAATGGCCGAATGGAAAATCCATTGCCTACTTTCAGGCGTATTCCAATACCTATGCTCCTTGCGATGTTTTAAAGGCTACTTTCGATCCCTTTGCGGCTCGAAAGGATATTTGTGCAATCAGCATTGCCACACGTGCCGATTGCTTAGATGAGGAAAAAATCACCTATCTCCAAAGCCTGACAAAAGAGAAGGAAATTTGGATCGAATTAGGGTTACAAAGCATTCACGATAGCACTGCTAAGCGTATCAATCGAGGACATACCTACCAACAGTTCTTAGATGCTATTGCATTATTAAAGGACACCGATCTTAAAATCTGTGTTCACCTCATCAATTCATTACCCAATGAAAGTGAAAAAATGATGCTGGAAACGGCTAGTGCAGTCGGTCTGCTTCCTATTCATGCCGTAAAAATCCACATGCTTCATATCATGGAAAACACCAAATTGGCTGAAGAATACCTTACCTCTCCCTTTCCTGTTCTAACAAGAGAAGAATATGTTGATATCGTAATTAAGCAGTTGGAAAGAATACCTGCTCATATCGTAATTCAGCGTTTAACCGGAGATGGCGTAAAGGAAGCTTTGATCACTCCAGATTGGACACTTAAAAAAGTCGTTGTCCTTAATGAAATCGACAAAGAAATGAAGCGTAGAAATACTTGGCAAGGAAAGCTATTAAAAAAGTAGCTTTTTTTCTTTTTAAGCATAGCATACACTAGGGTGAAACTATGAAAATAATTGGTATTATCATGCGTAAGGAAAGCTTTGAACAATGTGAAAAATGGTTTGTAAATGAAGCCTATATAACCGCACTGCAAAAGCTTAATGCCATAATCTTTCCGATTTGTGATTATGCCTCTCTTTCCTACGCACAAGAAATATGTCATGGACTTATTGTTCCCGGTGGCTATGATATTTCCTCTGGCTATTGGCAAGAGGAACAATCCAGCACCGCTAAGCTTTATCCTTATCCGATGGATCACTTTGATTTTTGCTGCATTGATGCATTCATGAAACAGAAAAAGCCGATCTTGGGGATCTGTCGGGGAATGCAGTTATTAAACGTTTATTTTCACGGCACGCTCCATCAGGATATCGACAAAGCTACGCATGCTTCAAACGATACCCACTCATTACAAATTTCTAAAAACGGCTTTTTATCAAAATTATATGCAACCAATATTACGGTAAATAGTTTCCATCATCAAGCCGTCCATTCGCTTGGCAAACAACTCATCTGTTGTGGAACAAGTGAAGATGGCATCATGGAAGCCATTTATCATACAACCTATCCGATCATCGCTGTTCAATGGCACCCGGAAAAGCTTTCAAACGATCGTATTCTTCCTTATTTTATCCACCTTTTGAATGACTATCACGTTTCTGTTTAAAATACCGTAGCAAAAGCCATACTACAACCAAGACAGAAAGCCATATTCCGATTTGATCGAAATCCAGCAATATACCTAAACGATTGAACATGTAACATACAAGCAAACTTCGCAAAAGTCTTGCCAATCCATCACAAAGTGAAAATCTCCACAAATTCATACGAGATAAGCCTGCTAAATAAGCTAACAAAAAATCCGGTATCGGTGTAATTCCTCCGATAAATACCGCCCATAAACCATAACGTTGCATTAACTCTTCCCCTTTGTTCATTTCCTTTTCATTTGCCAAATGACGCAATGCCCGTCGGCCGTAACGATAGCTGATAGCATATCCGATCATACCGCCTACGCATGTTCCAAGTGCTCCCTCTAAGGAATAAAGAATCCAATGTGATGGCTGACTTAAGCAAAGTGGTACAAGCATGACTTCTAAAGAAGGTAATGGCAAAAAAGCCTTTAATGTGGCATACAGCAGTAAACCGATATCTTGCCATAAAAGAAAAGCATCTGCAAGCTCCATGAAATCACCTGTTTCAGTATAGCCTGTAAGATGCTTTTTTATACCTATTTTATTCCTTTATCGTACGCAGTTTTTCCATAAAAGCTGTTTGAGATAACCCCTCATACAAACGAAATTCTTTACATAAGACAGCGAGTGCAGCAAACAAGGCACCCATACTTGAATTATAAAACTCTACCGTAACCTCATCGTCGAAAAGCATTTTCGCACAAAGCCGATTACGTTCGTAACAAAGCATTTCATAAGAAGATCCATGAACTCCACCATAGAAACGATACGTAACACCTTGATATTCCATAAGTCGAATACCTTTAGAGGCATTTTGAAGCTCCCCTAATTTATTTTCCTGCTCATAAATCGTATAGGCTTGAGAAAGCTTCGGAAAAATTCCGGTATACCATTTTTTTACCTGATACAAGCCAATCGCTTCATCACTGTAAATATTGCGCAAATACAAAGAAATCAGTTTTTCCTCGATTTCATAATCCCCGTAAAATACAATTCTTCCATCTTCCTTAATGAGATATTTCTGTTCTTGCTTTTGAATATGAAATTCCATATAGTTTTTCCCTCTACTTCAATTGTTTTATCCTCAATCATTATAAAGAAATTTATACATGATTGCAAGTAAGCAAAAAGCTGCCTTCTTTTTCTTATCGCAAACGCTTAGCCTTCCATAAAATCCAAAAGTACGCTATTTAATACATGCAAGCCTTTATCGGTTGCTTTTATAAAACCATTTTCCATACGCAATAAGTCTAGTTTTATATTTTTTTGAACGGCATTTTCATAACAGGAAAGTAGTTCACAGCCAAAACGTTTAGAAAATTTTGAAAGTGAAATTCCTTGCGTCAAGCGCAATCCCATCATAATCATCTCAAAACGTTCGTCTTTACTTGTTAAGGCAATATAGGAAGGCGATGGACCTTGTCGAAGATAGGTTTCTAAATTACGTGTATTATCATAGCGTGCATGCTTTTGTTTACCACTGGCACCACAGCCAATCCCGATAAAATCCTCGTAGTGCCAGTACGCTTGATTATGCTTTGAATAGTGCTTATGACGTGCAAAATTACTAATTTCATATTGTTCAAAACCCTGCGATTGCAAATACGTAATAGCTGCTTCATAAAAATCTGCTTCCTCATCTTCTTCCATCGCCGCTACTTTTTCTCTACCAAAGGCACTATGTTCTTCGATCGTTAAAGCATAAAGCGAAATATGCTGAATATCCTGTTCGCAAAGCACTCGCAAATCCTCTTGCCACAGCGCAGGTGTTTGGGCAGGCAGACCATAAATCAAATCACAGGAAATGTTATGAATACCATGATGATGAATTCGTTGAATCGTATCAATCACCATTTGCTTATCATGATGGCGATTCATACGTTTGATAAGTGTAGCATCAATCGATTGCACACCTAGTGAAATGCGATTCACTCCATATCCGGCAAGCAGCTCCAACATGGAATCATCTAATGATTCTACATTGGCTTCTACTGTATATTCCTCAACATCAGCGCTATACTCCCCTAAACACTCCAATAAGACTTCCATTTGTGCGATTGTCAAACTAGTCGGTGTTCCTCCCCCTAAATACAAGGTTGTGATCTTTTCATTTCTTAGCTTTTCTTTGATTTCTTTTTGTATTGCTTGCAGCCATTTATCCGCTAAGCCTTGATGATAGCCACAGCGTACAAAATCACAATAGCTGCAAATCGTTTTACAAAACGGAACATGGACATAAACAAAGCTCATAACATCTTACCTACCTTCTATGATACAAACGCAACCGCTCACTTACAAACAAAATAATCTGTGAACTTGTCGGCTTATCATTATAAATACAAATTTTCTCCGGTTGTCTTCGATATACGTAATTGATCGCTGTACGAATACATTTTTCTACACTCGAAGAAGTTGTTTCATATTTTCTCGCACAGGCCTCATAAACCTCCTGCATTTGTGTATGCAACCGATCCGCTTCCTCTAATAATAGCTCAGCACAGCTTTTGATATATGCAAAGCCATACAAATGCATCGGTAATCCAAGTTCCAACAATACATTGGTTGCGAAAATATCCGGACTCCAACATACCTTATCTTCAAAAGCTTGTACCCTGCTCTCTTTGCGAAGCGCAGATACAATCATTTCACTTGTAATCGGCTCTACCAAAAAGCCACTTAATTCATATTGTAACAGCAACCTAATCGCCTCATTGCTTAATTCTTGAAACAATGGCAAAATTTGCATTCTATGTACCCTTATAAATGCTTCATAGTTTTTCAAAAGCTGTTGAAATTCATGCAGACAATGATCGACTTCAATTACCAAAACATCAACCTGTTTCGCTTGCAGGCATTGAAAATCCAATGTGCCATCACTCGATATACCGATAATATGTAGATCGTTATATTGTTCAAGACAATCCATCAATTCCTTCATACGTATAAAATTATGCATGCGTAAATATACATTGCTCATACCCTTTGACACCTATGTGTCCCTTCCCCCTTTTATTGCTTACGAATATAATAAACGAATTTCTTTCCCATTTTTCGTTTATTATACCATTGCATTGCGACAAAACGCTCCATGCTCTTACGTGCTGTTTCATAGCAGACATCACATACCTCCATATATTGTGCAATGGTATAATAGTGATTCGTCTTACGATGTGCTACAAAAAATTGCAAAGCCTGTTGGCTGATATCCGGATAGCGCTGTCCCAATGCCGCTGCTGATAGCTCACAATAGCAGCTATCGCTATGGTTACATGATACCATGGCTTGCTTTATTTGCAAGTCAAAATCTGCAAGAAATGTCAAATAATCCCTTGTTTTATCCTTTTTTGATGTCATTGGAAGCGATAAGGTAAGCAAAATAGGAAGGATTGAAAGGTTATGCTGCTTGTTACAGGCTAGAAACAACAGCTGCTCCTTATATTGAAAATCCGATTGAAGGATCAAAAACACGCGTAATAAAAAAGGTATCTCCATCGACAAAAGAGTAAGGCATTCCAACACATGATCCATTCCCAATAAATTACAAGCATAGCGTAGTTCTTCCACATTTTCATAATCTAAATGTAACTCATAAAGCAGTTGTTCGCTTTTGGACAAAGCAACATCATCTGCTGCTGTTAATAAAAAACGCATGAAGCTTTCCTCAGCTAAAATGGTTTTCATCATAACCTGCTTGCATAATACGATAAACACAGATGTCGAGAAAAAAGAAAAACACATTTGAAAACCCTTGCGATATGCTGTGATTTCCTTCCACATCGCATTGGCAATCGTAGCATTGTATTCCTTATATAGCTCCTGTAAGCTATAATACTTTTCTTCCGTAAATCGTTCGATTAGCTCCACACATAACACCTCTTGATGAGTATAGCACGAAAAAAAGACAATTCCCGTTCATTCGCTAAACAATGTCAAAAACCGACAAAAAAAGTAGAGGCACACTCTACTTTTCATCATCGTCCATAGATAAAACAGCCATAAACGCTTCTTGTGGGACTTCCACGCTACCAACTGCCTTCATACGCTTCTTTCCTTCCTTTTGCTTTTCCAACAGTTTCTTTTTACGTGAAATATCTCCGCCATAGCACTTGGCAAGAACATTTTTACGCAAGGATTTAATATCTGCACGTGCTATGATCTTACCATTGATAGCCGCTTGAATCGGGATTTCAAACTGCTGCTTTGGAATCAGCTTCTTCAGCTTTTCGCAAATCGCACGTCCGCGCGGATAGGCAAAATCGCGATGTACGATCGCACTTAAGGCATCGACAATTTCTCCATTTAATAAAATATCCATCTTTGACAAT
Source organism: Amedibacillus dolichus DSM 3991 (assembly GCF_000154285.1). Lineage (GTDB taxonomy): Bacteria > Bacillota_I > Bacilli_A > Erysipelotrichales > Erysipelotrichaceae > Amedibacillus > Amedibacillus dolichus. Next base: position 149,941 of record NZ_DS483475.1, read on the forward strand.
TTATTCGTTTGATATCCGATCAATTCATAATCAAATGACGCATATCCCTTCGTACAAGATTTCAATTTATCAAAAAAATCAAAAACGATTTCTCCCAACGGAAGCTCATATACTACATTCATACGATTGGCATCAATATAGATCATATCCTTATAATTCCCACGCTTACGCTGACAAAGATCCATGATTGCTCCAACATATTCATTCGGTGTCATAATGCTTGCACGCACAAACGGTTCTTCAATATGATCGATTTTCTGAACCTCCGGCATCATGGAAGGATTTTCAATATGCTGCATATTTCCATCGGTTGTATAAACATGATATACAACACTTGGGGCAGTCGCAATCAAATCAATATGATATTCACGCTCGATTCTCTCTTGTACAACGTCCATGTGCAAAAGTCCTAAAAAGCCACAGCGAAAACCAAAGCCTAAGGCTTGAGAGGTTTCTGCCTCAAACTGTAAAGACGCATCGTTTAACTGAAGCTTTTCCAAGGCATCACGCAAATCATTATATTTGGCAGAATCAATTGGATATAGTCCACAATAGACCATTGGGTTCATTTCACGATAGCCTACAAGTGGATTTTGTGCCGGACGTGCAGCAGAAGTAATCGTATCACCGACACGTACATCGCGAATTGATTTAATAGACGCACAAAGCCAGCCGACCTCTCCGCATTCCAACATATCTTTTTTTACTTCCTTTGGATTTCGAATCCCTACCTCTAGTACCTCGTATTCGGCACCGGTTGCCATAAAACGAATCTTATCCCCTACACGAATATTGCCTTCCTTTACTCGCACAAAGGCAACAACACCACGATATGCATCGTACAAAGAATCAAATACCAAAGCCTGCAATGGAGCATTGATATCTCCATTTGGTGCCGGTACACGTTCTACTACTGCCTCCAACACATCACGGATATTCAAACCGTTTTTGGCGGAAATCAGCGGACAATCCTCTGCCTCCAAGCCAATCACATCTTCAATTTCCTGACGTACGACATCTGGCTGTGCACTAGGTAAATCAATCTTATTGATAACCGGCACGATTTCCAACTCATTGTCGAGTGCTAAATACACATTTGCTAAGGTCTGCGCCTCAATTCCCTGTGCCGCATCAACGACCAACACAGCTCCCTCACAAGCTGCAAGCGAACGGGAAACCTCATAAGTAAAATCGACATGTCCCGGTGTATCAATTAAATGAAAAATATAATCCTCCCCATTCAATGCCGTATATTTTAACTGCACTGCATTTAACTTAATCGTAATTCCACGTTCGCGCTCAAGATCCATACTATCCAATAGCTGTTCCTTCATCTCTCGTTGTTCTACGGTTTCCGTAATTTCAAGAATACGGTCAGCCAAGGTAGATTTTCCATGGTCGATATGGGCGATAATCGAAAAATTACGTATATGTTTTTGATCCATTTGCTTCACGCTCCTAATAACCTACATATTATAACAAAGAAATTCTAAAAAACATATAAATATTAAAAATTATACAAAAACAGCTTGAAATACGGCATTTTCGAATCGTAGAAAACAGACAAATGCAAGAATGTTTCTTGACTTCAAGCAAGCACAGTGATAAAGTTATTTTGGAAAGAATGAGAGAGCTTTCCGATAATAAAAAAAGCAGGAATCTTTTCTGCTTTTTTTATTGTTCACTATTTATAATATAGCCGATTAAATTTTTTCCAATACCGTTATAAAAACTCTTTGCATCTGTTTTAGCCTTTCCCTCCATTTGCAGCTCATCAATGAGAACATAACCGTTCATTGCTCCAATCGCAATTCCCTGATCTATCAATCCTTCGATTTGTCCGCAAACATGAGGCTGATTATCACGTATCATACGAGCCTTATGAAACTTTAATTTCTTTTGATGCACATACGCATATGCGCAGGGCTGTGGAATCAAAGCACGAATATGGTTATAAACCGTTTGAACATCACATTCAAAATCAACAAGCTCCTCTTCCTTTGTAATATTGTAAGCAAAGGTTGCCTCCTCTTCCCTTTGTTCTACAAAGCAAGCTTCGTTGTTTATAATTTTCGGAAGTGTTTTTGCTAATAAATCCGCTCCGACCTGTGCCAATTTATCATATAAGGTACCCATAGTGTCCTCTTGTGTAATCTCCACTTTTTGTTGCGCACATACTGCACCGGCGTCCATTTTCGCTACCATACGCTGAATCGAAACACCACTGAAAGATTCTCCTGTCATAATTGCTCTATGAATCGGAGCACCTCCACGAAGCTTTGGCAAAAGACTGGTATGCACATTAAAGCTTCCGAATTTCGGATACTCTAAAAGTGCTTTGGGAATGAATTGTCCATACGCACAGGTAATCAATACATCAATATCCAGTTCCATCAGCTGTTCATATTCCTCCTTGATGGAACCGGGCTGATATACCGGTATATCATGTGCCAATGCCAATTCTTTCACCGGCGGCATTGTCAAAAGCTGCTTTCTTCCGATTTTTTTATCCGGCTGTGTTACCACACCTACAATACGATATTTATCCTCCAACAGACGCGAAAGCATTGCCACCGCAATCTCTGGAGTACCCATAAACAATATATTTACTTTCTTCATGGTACTTCACCTCGCTGAAATTATAGCATACTCCCTATAAAAATACATCTATTTTGTAATGCTGCCAAAGATAGCCGAAAACAGCTTTACCCCTCCCTCCATTACGTCAATAACTAGCTCACTGCTTGTTTTAGCGAATTGCCCCGCCTTATTTTCTTCAATATCATTCAAGACGACCTTTCGCTGATGGATAGGTAAATTCTTTTCTTTAGCGATACTTTCTTCAAAGCGATCCTTTTCTAATTCTAATTGATTATATCCGCTACGTTCATCTTTCTCCAACATATACGAACCGATAGAAATTAAGATGAAAACTAGTACCGCATCTGCTAAAAACCGCTTCATCGATCTTCTCCTTTCAACAACTCATCAATCCCTTCCGCCAAAACATCAATACTGTTTTGAACTTCCGAAAAGGTATTGGCATCTGAGCCGACCTCCATTAGCACAATATTCTCATGTACCTCTTGGTTATAATATGCCTCTCGTATCATTACAGACTTCATCATACCATTCACCTTAGTGTTGATTATGTCGGTTAGTGTCGTAGAAACAGCCGTTGCACTTTGTGCATTTTTCCCCAATCCGCCAACCACCATCATGGTCTTTGCATAATTCTTATTGTTGTAGGTTAAAACGCTTGCTGAACGTGGTACACTATCACGATGAAAATCAATCACTAAATCAAAGCCTCCGTAATTTACCAAAGCATCGTTTAAATATTTATAAGAAACCTTATAGGAGCTATTATAATCCCAGCCTTGACTTCGCATATAAGCAATAAAGTCATTGGTTTCCACCACTACCTTATATCCTTTTTCTTCTAGCTTTTTACCGAGAATGAGAGCAGCGTCCAATACCGTTTTTCCATCTTGATAAGCTTCTGATTGATGGGTATTGTAAATATATATTTTTTTCTGCTGTTTAGTTGATGGTACTGCTGTATTGGGGACAACACTTGGGTGCTCTTTTGTGGTTTCTACGGAAATTTCTTCCTTAGGTAAGGTTATATTCGTATTATATGAAAGAATGTTTAAGCTTTCCTTTAAATGCATATTTTGTGTATATGTTCTTTGTCTGTAAACAAGAGATTGCAGCCAATCACTTGAGGCTTCTAAGCTTTGCTTCAGACCATGAACAAATGGAGTAAACAACAAGAAAAGACAAAGCAACAGCAGCTTAGCAGTAATTTTTATTGATGTTTTCATAAAAAAAGCACCTCCTTATACAGTGTATGAAGGTGATGCAAATAGCATGTATAAAGCATTTGACAAAAAACGACTTATAAATTTACAAAATCGGGGTGTAGAAATCGGTTTAGTCCTTGTGAAACAACATACACCAAATGCTTCAATTCATCGTCCATGGATTTCGGAGTAACGACAAGCTCTAGTCTTGTAGTTTCTTGGAAATGCTCAAAAAGCTCCTTACTATCTATACCGCTATTCTCCAAAGCCTCTGTCAAAATAGCTCCGATGCTTGTTACCGTGGCGACGCCAATGGCGATCAAGGGTACTTTTAAGGTTTCATAACTCAAAGCATGCCGATGATTTCCAACTCCACTTCCCGGCTGAATACCGGTGTTATTGATCTGAACCACACGATTGATACGTGCAATATTTCTAGTTGCCAATGCGTCGATTGCTACAATGAGATCAGGCTCAAAAGCTTCCGCAACACTTTTGATAATCGTAAAGGTTTCCAATCCTGTCTGTCCCATCACTCCCGGTTGTAAAACCGCTACATTTTTTGTTCCCTTCCATTTTTTAGTGCTCTGCAAGCGATACAAATGGGAGGTTACCAAAACATTCGATGCCACTCTAGGTCCGAGTGCATCAGAGGTAATAAAGCGATTTCCTAGTCCGACAACCAAAATTTTATGCGGCTCTAAATTCATCTTCATTTGCATATCTATAAGACTTTCATACAAAGCTTCAATCATATACTCTCGGGCAATTCGATCATTGATGCTTTGACTTTCAATAGAAACATAATCCCCCTTCGCTTTTCCTAATTCATTTTCATCACTTAAAACATGAATTGTATTCATTTGAATATAGTCATTTACTTTTTCAACATGTTCATACGTTTTCGAATGAATATCCTTAGTTATAAATTCATCTGCAAAATCCGAACGTACGGTATATCCTTTTTTCATATTCACACCTCAGGTTTAGTATGGATTTTTATATAGTTATTATTGCTTTTTATAATTGTTTTTGCTATAATTTAATGGCAATTAAAGACTAGGAGGTGCAATATGCCACAGATCCAATCACAGAAAAAACGTGTAAAAACAAATAACAAGAGACATATGATGGTAAGCGCTCAGAAATCTGCACTGAAAACTTCTATCAAGGCTGTATTAGCTGCTGTTGAAGCAAACGATGCTACTGCTGCTGTTGCTGCACTTAACAATGCAAACTCTAAATTAGATAAAGCAGTTGCTAAAGGGATTCATCACAAAAACTATGCAATCCGTCAAAAATCACGTTTAGCTAAGGCTGTTCATTCTATTTCAGCTAACTAATTATGAAAAGGACAGAACTACGGTTCTGTTTTTTTTTATGCAGAAAAGTTACAACAAATGAAAGAGTCTTATATGATGACTTATAGAAAACATATCAATTCCATAAAATATTCCGATAAAAATGACTACCTGATTTTTAACCAAGATAGTGATAAAGTGAAAGTTGCGTAGTTAAAATGGCGTAAAGTATAGGGAGAAAGCGCTATGGTTGGTTTTAAAGTAAAGTATTATTGCTTTCAAATAGGAAGTGCAGATTTTTTATTTTCTTTTTTTCAACAGTTGCTTATAATTTGAAAAACGAAAAATGGGGAACTAAATTCTCAATCATTATGAACGAATTGTATTTAAGTGAGTTAAACAGTTCTCATATTCCTGTAGCAATCAATAAATTGAGGCAGATAAAACAAGGATTAACAAAATACTCTTTCGATAAAGTAGTAAGGGATATTCAAAATTCATCTGCCCAACCACCGTGGGAAACAACTATCAGCGATACTATAACCGATTTATCAAATTATTTTATTACAATTTTCAATCATGCCTTGTTAAAAGCAGAAAAACTTAAAATAACAAGTATTTGATATTTACACATATACAATTCCAATTTGTAGATAACCTTCCTTACGTCAAAAAAGCTCTGTATGGAAATATACATTCCTCATACAAAGCTTCTTTTTATACTCTTACATAAAAAGACGAACAAGATCATTCCATGTTGCAAATACCATCAAGCCAATCAGCATAAACAAGCCAACCATCATTATGGCAGTTTGTGTTTTTTCACTGAACTTGCGACGCGTGATAGTTTCAAGAACAAGAATAAGGATACGTCCACCGTCCAAAATCGGAATTGGAAGCAAATTGAAGATCCCCACATTCACAGATAGCAATGCCGTAAAGGCAATGGTTGAAATCCACCCCTGCTGTGTTATTTCCGCAGTTGCCTTATAAATGCCAACCGGTCCACTTAAGTTATTCAAGCCGATTCCTTGAAGCAGTTTACCAAGAGATTCAAAGATTGTCGTCATACCATCAAACATTTCCAGTGTTCCGTATTTAACAGCCTCTAAAAAAGATATATCCTTTACCTCATAGCTACCCGCCCCTTGTGTAACACCAAGCAAATAACCACCGGTTTCTTTATCTTGATAAGGTGTAAGCGCAACCTGCATTCGATTACCATCACGCTCAATCGTCAAAGTAACCTCTCCTTGATTATATAACAAAAAGCTGGAAACGTCCGTCCAAGAGTTAATCGTTTCGTGTGTATCCCTTTGACTGATTTCTACGATTACATCACCTTTTTGAATACCCGCTTTCTCTGCCGGTTGTCCGACAGCCGTATCTCCTACAACTGCCCCCTTATCAATAACAACTTGTCCTTGATAAGCACTAACGCCGATAAAAAGCACCCATGCAAGCAAGACATTCATGATTGCCCCTGCTGCCATGACAACAATTTGTTTCCATTTTTTTATTCCCGGAATCGTTCGTTCAAAAGGGATCTCTAACTTTTCTTCTTCGCCTTCTTCATCTTCACCAGCCATAGCAACAAATCCGCCAATAGGAAGTGCACGAATAGACCATTGTGTTTCACCCTTTTGTCGCTTCCAAATGACCGGCCCCATTCCTATCGAAAATTCTTTGCAATACACCCCGAATTTTTTAGCAGCTATAAGATGACCGAACTCATGAACGATAACAATGACACTCAAAATTAAAATAAAATAAATCAAACTAACAATTACACTCATGCAGAAACAGGACCTCCTTTTGCCATTTCTCTGACAAATTCTCTTGCATAGCGATCTGCCTCGATTACATCATCAAGTGTAGGATCACTAATATAATCGGCATGCTCGACAGCTGCCTTAACTAAGCGTTCAATATCTAAAAATGCAATTTCTTCCTTCAAGAATAAAGCAACTGCTTCTTCATCAGCCCCATTTAAAACAGCACCCAAATTGCCTCCCTTGCGTCCTACTTCGTAAGCAAGCTTTAACAATGGATAAAAATGTTCATCGGGTTTCGCAAAATGCAGCTGCGGATAATCCCAAAAACAAAAAGGCTTTGCATCAAGCATTGCTAAACGCTTTGGATAAGACAAGGCATACTGAATCGGCAGACGCATATCCGCAGTTCCCAACTGTGCTAAAATGGCATGATCGCAAAATTGAATCATAGAGTGAATCACGCTTTCCTTATGCAGAACTACATCAATATCATCGTATGCAATATCGAAAAGATAATGTGCTTCAATGACCTCAAAACCTTTGTTCATCATTGTTGCACTATCAATCGTAATACGTCCTCCCATATTCCAATTAGGGTGCTTCAGTGCTTCCTGAACACTGACATTTGCTAAATCCTCACGCTTCTTATCACGAAAGGAGCCACCGCTTGCGGTAATGATAAGCTTGTCGATTTCTTCATGCTTACTGCCTTGTAAGCATTGAAAAATAGCACTATGTTCGGAATCAATCGGATACAGTGTTCTCTGATGCTCTTTTAATGCTTTTTTTACCAAATCACCACCGGCTACCAAGCTTTCCTTATTCGCCAAGGCAACATCATGATCATGCTCTATTGCCGTCAATGTCGGTATCAAGCCACGAAATCCTACAACTGCATTTACAAACAAATCATAATCTTGTAATGCAGCGAGCTGCTTTAACCCATCATCTCCGACATAAAAACAAATATCGGGATACTGCATTTCAAATTTTGAAAGATGCTTCGCTTCTGCAAAAGCGATATGACGAATACTTGGAAATTTTTTAATCATTGCATGCAATTTATCAACTTGTCTGCCAACACCAACCGCAACCAGTTCAAAATCCTCACGATGATGTTCCATCACATTTAAGCTTTGTTCACCAATCGAACCGCTAGCGCCTATCAATACAATACGTTTCATAACATAAACACCACCATAACCATATAAAAACAAACAAAATTAAATAATAAAGAATCTACGCGATCTAAGACACCGCCATGTCCCGGCAACAAATCGGAAAAATCTTTGATTTTAAAATTACGTTTGATTGCGCTAAATGCCAAATCACCAATTTGTCCCGTAATACTCATAACAATACTTCCGATTAGCATAGCAGTGGTAGAAAGCTTTGGTAGCATGAAATAAGCAAATGCAAAAGATAACACGATTCCCATTATGCACCCACCAATCGAACCCTCGATTGTTTTTTTTGGCGATATTCGCTCATTCAGCTTATGCTTTCCAAAAAAGCGGCCGCAAAAATAAGCACCTGTATCCGTACCATAAGTTGCAATTATAATATACCAAACCAATAAAGCATCGCTTGTATAGATATGGATAACCGCTCGCGCAACGGTATAAAAGAACACAACATAGGTAATGCATAAGAAGCTATCTGTTGCAGCAAATTCGTCCGTAAATACCGGAATTGATAAAAACAACAAGCAAATAACCGCTAAAACACTGGAAATATAGCTATCCTCTAAAAACAACAATCCGACTACACAAGCAATCGCAAGCAACTTGGGAAAAATCGGCAGTGGTGTATTCGAATGCTTTAAGGACAGCCATTCTACTGCGCCTGCACAAATAATAAAACCAATCAATAATGCCATTAGCCACCCACCGAATACAAGTGGAGGAATTACACATAAAATAATACCGAGTGCTGTCAAAATTCGGGTTTTCATGATGCCAAGCCTCCAAATCTCCGATTGCGATGCTGATAAATCTCGATTGCTTTTTCCAAAGCATCACGATCAAAATCCGGCCAAGCAGTTTCCGTAAAAACCAATTCCGAGTAAGCAAGCTGATATAGTAAAAAATTACTGATTCTTTCTTCTCCACTCGTACGAATCATCAAATCAACCTCAGGCATGCCTTTCGTCATCAAATAAGAAGAAAACTCTTCCTCTGTTACATCATTCTTGCGCTTTCCATCTATAACCTCTCGCGTATATTTTCTCACAGCCAGAACAATTTCACGTTGTCCTCCGTAATTAACAGCTAAGCATAAATTCAAACCGGTATTCATTTTGGTTTTTTCAACTGCTGTTTCAATCACATTTCTTGTTTCCTGTGGGAACCGCTCGATTTCTCCTAAAAAAGTAACACGAATATTATTTTTTATTAACTCAGCGAGGTAGCGATGAAAAAATAATTTTGGCAGTTTGCACAAATAGTCTACTTCTTCTTCCGGTCGTTTCCAGTTTTCCGTTGAAAAAGCATAACAAGTCAATGCTTCTATTCCTAAATCATTGCAGGCAATCGCAATTTTGCGTATATTCTCTGCTCCCTGCTTATGTCCGGCAGTACGCGGCAATCCTCTTTTCTTTGCCCATCGCCCATTGCCGTCCATAATGATCGCAATATGACGTGGCATTATTTTATCTGTCATAGTACATTCTCCTATTTTTGTTTTAACGCTACTATTATAGCATACTTTACACCTGCACACATACAAATAAGGCTCACCTAGATGAGCCTTATCATTAAACCTTCAAAATTTCTTTAGACTTGGCATCTACTGCCTGTTCGACAAGCTTTACAAACTTATCGGTCAGCTTTTGAATCTTATCCTGTAAATCCTTGCTTTCGTCCTCTGTTAATTCTTTATCTTTCTTAATTGTATCATTTGCATCACGACGTACATTACGAATTGCAATCTTCGCATTTTCACCCATCTTACTTGCGTCCTTTACAAATTCTTTACGACGTTCTTCGGTAAGAGCCGGCACATTTAAACGAATGCAATCTCCGTCATTTTGCGGTACTAAACCGATATCAGACATTGCAATAGCACGTTCAATGTCCTTTAACGTTCCTTTATCATAAGGTGTGATCATCAGCTGACGCCCTTCAACTACCTTAATACCTGCCATTTGATTAATTGGCATCGGACTACCGTAATATTCAAATGTTACATGCTCTAGAATAGCCGCGTTCGCCATTCCCGTACGAATGGTTTTTAGTTCTTGTTCCAACACTTCAACTGCGCTTTGCATTTTATGTTCCGCTGTTTGCATTACTGTCATATCATTTACCGTCCTTTGAAATTACCGTACCGGTGATCTCACCGCGTACTGCTTTTATAATATTACCCTTTTCATTCATATTAAATACAACCAAATCAATGTCATTATCCATACACATACTAGTGGCCGTAGTGTCCATTACCTGCAAGCCCTCCTGAATAAGATCCATATAGGTCAGATTATCATATTTTGTGGCTTCCGGGTGTGTTTTCGGATCGGCATTATAAACGCCGTCAACACCGTTTTTTGCCATTAAAATAACATCTGCATTGATTTCACTTGCACGCAATGCTGCAGTTGTATCGGTAGAGAAATATGGATTTCCGGTTCCTGCACCGAAAATAACAACACGTCCCTTTTCTAAATGACGAATCGCCTTGCGAACAATAAAGGGCTCTGCAACCTTTTGCATTTCGATTGCCGTCTGTACACGTGTAGGAACACCGATCTTCTCAAGTGCATTTTGTACTGCCAATGCATTGATTACCGTACCCAGCATTCCCATATAGTCGCCTTGCACTCGATCTACGCCCATTTGTTCAATCATTTTTCCACGAATGAAGTTTCCTCCCCCGACAACAATAGCCAAATCAATACCTAAGTCATGAATCTCTTTTAATTCCTGCGCTAAGGAACGCAAAATTGCAGGATCAAAGGAATTTCCCGGTGAAGATAAAGCTTCACCACTTAATTTTAACAATACTCTTTTATACATACTTTTATCCACCTTTATTCTATACATTGAGGGAAATAATACCACCTCTTCTATTATAATGGGAATGATGAAAAAAAGAAAGTAAAAATCCAAATAGATATCATAAAATTACCTTCCCATTACAAAGAAAAAGAAATCTGACAATGCAGATTTCTCATTCGGCAAATTAACCACCAAATGCTTGGCTCATTACCTCTTCAGCAAAGTTATCTTCACGTTTTTCGATACCTTCACCAACAGCATAACGTACAAAGCTTACAACCTCTGCACCATTTTCCTTTAGGTACTGACCAACTTTTTGGTCTGGATTTAGGAAAAATTCCTGTTCAACTAGGCAAAGATCCTTCAAATTCTTAGAAACCTTCCCTTCAATGATACCAGCCAAAACCTTTTCAGGCTTATTAGCCAATTTTTCGTCATTTGCAACGATTTCGGTTTGAACCTTACGTTCATGCTCAACAACATCGGCAGGCATATCATCACGAGTGATGTATTTAGGATTCATACTTGCAATCTGCATAACTACATCTTTTGCAACCTTTGCATCTTCCTTACCTTTTAATACCGCAAGAGCAGAAATCTTTCCACCCATGTGGATATAGCTTCCGAAGAATTCATCATCAGCTTTCTCGACAACAGCAATACGACGAAGAGAAATTTTTTCTCCGATAGTAGCCGTAGCGTTTGTAATCAAATCAGCCACACTAGCACCATCAACTGTACATGCCAAAGCAGCATCTAAATCCGCTGGCTTCTGTGTTAATAACACATTTTGAATAGTATCTAATAAACCCAAGAATTGTTCGTTTTTAGCAACGAAATCCGTTTCAGAGTTTACTTCAAACACAACTGCAACATTACCTTCGACTGCAGCACGTGATAAACCTTCAGCAGCGATACGATCACTTTTTTTAGCAGCCTTAGCGATACCCTTTTCACGCAGCCAATCAACTGCTTTTGTCATATCGCCATCACATTCTGTTAAAGCTTTTTTACAATCCATCATACCTGCGCCTGTCATTTCGCGCAATTCTTTTACTTGACTAGCAGTAATCATATTCTTTCTCCTTTGTTTATTTATTCAGCACTAGCTGTTCCTTCTGTCTTAGCTTCTGCCTTTTCCTCAGCAGGCTTGTTTTCACGCTTTACAAATGGAGCTCTTCCGTTTCCTCTGCCGCCACGGTTCATCGGACGACGATTACGACGTTCTTCATTTCTTTGACGACGACGTCTTTCGTTTTCTGCAATCTGCTCTTCAACATTTACGATAACATCAGCCATTGTTACATCAGCTTCATTTTCATCGACATTATGTGCAACGCTTAACAATCCACCCTTAGCTTCTACGATTGCATCAGCCATAAGTGTTGTAATCAATTTAACAGAACGTACAGCATCATCGTTTGAAGCAATTGGATAATCTACCATTTCTGGATCACAGTTAGTATCTACCATAGCAAATACAGGAATTCCAAGCTTTTTAGCTTCCGCAACTGCATTGTGTTCTTCCTTTGGATCAATAACGAAGATTGCATTTGGAAGCTTCTTCATTTCTTTGATACCGCCTAAGAAGTTTTCCAAACGTGCTTTTTGCTTTTTAACCTGTGCGATTTCTTTCTTAGGATATAAATCTAATGTACCGTTTGCTTCCATCTCTTCGATTTCAACCAAACGTTTTACACGTTTCTGAATTGTACGATAGTTTGTTAATAAACCTCCAAGCCATCTCTGATTTACAAAGAAACTTCCTGAGCGAAGCGCTTCTTCTACAACAGTAGCCTGTGCCTGTTTTTTCGTACCTACGAACAATACCTTACCGCCGTTTTCAGCAATTTCCTTCATTGCTGCATAAGCAGTTTCGATTTGTTCCAAAGTTTTTTCAAGATTGATGATATAAACACCATTTCTTGATGCGTAGATGTTTGGTTTCATTTTAGGGTTCCATCTACGTGTCTGATGACCAAAGTGAACACCAGATTCCAATAGTTTTCTCATTGTTACTACTGACATTGATAAAGTCCTCTCTTTCCGTTACGCCTCCACCATTTCGAAAATCAGCAACTTATCATTGACGCATTATCTTGCATCTAAAGCACGGGCCGATGAATCCATGGTGTGTGTATTTGTGCTGTCTTGCGCACGTTTTTTATTATAGCATATTTTTTTATGATTTCAAAGCTTTTTTCTTTTTTACACTTGAAAGCTTTTTCGCCCATACATAAATATTATGCACTTATTAAGCTCTACTCTTTTGCCCTTGGGTGTGCATGCTCATAAGCCGCTTTTAATCTTTCCTTGCTGACGTGCACATAAATTTGCGTTGTTGATAAACTGGAATGCCCCAGCAATTCTTGGACATAACGTAAATCCGCACCGTTATCCAACAAATGCGTCGCAAAGCTATGACGAAACATGTGTGGGTGAACATGCACATGCAAATCGCATTTCTCCACCGCTTTATTCATAAGATATTGCACTCCTCGTGTAGTCAGCTTTTTCCCTCGTTGATTCACAAACAATGCTGTTTCATCACTAGTTGCCCATACATCACGAACATCTTTGATATAGCTTACCAAAAGTTCCTTGGCCAAATCGTAAAAAGGAACCAAACGCTCTTTATCACCTTTGCCATGAATATGTAAAATATTATCGGCAAAATCAACATCTCTTGTCCGTAGCGATACTGCCTCACTTACACGCAAACCGCATGCATACATCAATTCGAACATCGTTCGATCCCTTAACCCTTGCATGCTGTTTAAATCAAAGCTTTCTAAAAAAATTTCAATTTCATCGTAAAACAGAAACTCCGGAATACGTTTAGCTATCTTTGGCGTTTTAAAATATACAAAAGGATTATTTGCAATACCGATATATTCATTTAAATAGTGATAAAAAGAACGCAAGGAGGATAGCTTGCGAGCAATTGTAGTATTTTTCATACCGGAATATCCCTTGCCACCTTTATCACGTAAGAAAGCAATATAATTCATAACAACAATGCGATCGACATCTTCAAAACTGTCAATCGCCTGTTCTCTTATATACATTATAAATTCTTGAATATCGCGCTGATATGCCGCTTTGGTATGCTCACTTCCGCTATTTACTTGCATAATATATTGCAAAAACCGCTCCAATAAATCCTCCATTATGCAAATTCCTCAAGCGATTCCTCAATTACCTTCAATGCTTGTCTTGCGAAAGCCTCTTTACGATCCTTTTTCTTGACCTTCTCCATGAGCTGCATAATTCCGAAATTCGCATTCATAGGCTGAAAATAATTTGGATTAGCATGTGTAATATAATTTACCATAGAACCCATAACGCAGGTACTCGGTAATTCCACACAGGCTTTTCCACGTATAAGGTTCGCCATATTCAAGCCTGCCAAAAGACCACTGGCTGCACTTTCCACATATCCCTCAACCCCACATAATTGCCCTGCGAAAAATAAATCATCACGGGTGCAGTGCTGATACGTCGGGCGCAACACTTTCGGTGCACACAAATAGGAATTTCGATGCATTACCCCATAGCGAACGATAGAAACATTTTCCAAGCCGGGAATCATTGACAAAATACGCTTTTGTTCTCCCCATTTCAAATGCGTTTGAAATCCGACTATATTATAAAGTGATGCCACCGCATCATCTTGTCGCAGCTGAACAACTGCATAAGGAAGCGTTCCATCGTTTTTTTCTAAGCCTACCGGCTTCATCGGTCCAAACAGTAAAGTCTTTTCTCCTCGCCTTGCCATTTCCTCAAAGGGCATACACCCTTCAAAATAGGTTTCTTCAAAATCATGCAATTCAGCTGTTTCGGCATGGATCAAAGCTTCATAAAAAGCATCAAATTCTTCCTTGCTCATCGGACAGTTGATATATGCTGCCTCCCCTTTATCATAGCGTGATTTGATATACGCCTTATCAAAATCGATACTATCCTTTTCAACAATCGGAGCTGCTGCATCATAGAAATGAAAATAATCTGCATGTGTATAGTCCTTTATCGCCTGTGAAAGTGCATCGCTTGTTAAAGGACCACTGGCTATGATTACCGGCCCATCGGGAATATACTTCATTTCCTCATGCACAACCTCCACCAATGGGTGGCTTTTCAAAGTATCTGTAATCATCTTAGAAAAGCTATGGCGGTCCACCGCAAGAGCACTTCCTGCCGGAACACGTGTAGCATCTGCACATTTCATGATCAACGAATCAAACTTACGCATTTCTTCCTTTAAGATTCCTACTGCATTCAGCAATGAATCACTACGCAAAGAATTAGAACAAACCAATTCCCCAAATAACTCACTATGATGTGCCAAAGATGATTTCTGCGGCCGCATTTCTACTAAGCGTACCGGAATCCCTCGCTTTACAAGCTGCCAACAAGCCTCACTACCGGCAAGTCCCGCACCAACAATTGTTACCTTATTCTTCATTTTTCTCACCTACTGCTTCTTTATCGGATTTTTTCTCCTTTGCTTTTTTCGGTTCCTTCTTTATATAGCGACATTTAGGATAATTGCTGCAGCCTACAAAAGTTGTACCAAAACGTGATTTTCGTTTAACAAGCGGGTGTCCGCATTCCGGACAATTCTCTCCGGTTGGCACCGGTTCTTCCTTTGGCTTATTATTTTTGATATACTTGCAGGTCGGATAATTACTGCAAGCTAAAAAAGACCCATAGCGACCTTTTTTCATCACCATTTTGCTGCCGCAATGCGGACAAACCTCATCGCTTGCATTTTCTTCTTCCTCTTCACTTTTGGTATAACGACAGCTTGGGAAATTGATACAAGAAATAAACTTGCCATAACGTCCCACACGATACACCAACTCACTTCCACATTCCGGACAAAGCTCACCGGTTCGTTCAAGCTCTTTTTTCTCCATGTGTTCATAAGCATTTTCCAAAAGCGGTTCGAATTTTGCATAAAACCGTTTCAGCTCCTCGATATTATCTAACGTGTTGGCAGCAATTTCATCAAGCTTTGCCTCCATTTCGGCAGTATAAGTAACATTGATCAGATTACTGAAAAACTCTTTAAGTTTTGCATCGGTAAGTTCTCCCTGCTCACTTGGAAAAAACACCTTGGTTTTACTTCCTTCGCTGCTCTTTTCTAAGGAAACATAGCCTCTTGCTTGCAAAGTGTCAATAATAATAGCATACGTTGAAGGTCGTCCAATCCCTTTTTCCTCAAGATCCTTAATCAAACGTGCCTCACTATAACGCAGTGGCGGTTCGGTAAAATGCTGTTTTCCCTCCAGCCTTACCTTTTCCAGCTTTTCTCCTTCTTCAAGCACCGGAAGCATCTCGTCTTTCACCGTTTCATAATCATGATAAATCTTTAAGTATCCATCAAACGCCAAAATAGAGCCGTTTGCACTAAACTCGCAATCCTCGCTCACGATTATGGCATTCACAACATTGCTTTTGCTTGGAGCCATAAGCGATGCCAGCGTTCTTGCGTAAATAAGCTTATAAAGCTTATATTGATCATTTGTTAAATAGTTTTTTATACTTTCCGGTGTATGCTGAATATTCGTCGGACGGATAGCCTCATGCGCATCTTGCGCATTTTCACTATTTTTCTGACGCGCACGTCCACAATACGCTTTGCCATAAGTATCTTCAATGTACTGCTCGGCATCACGCACAAACTGCTCGCTCAAGCGCGTAGAGTCTGTACGCATATAAGAAATCAAACCCTCGGCATTACCGCCCTGCAAAGCAATTCCTTCATATAGCTTTTGGGCAATCTGCATTGTTTTTTTCGCCCCGAAGCCAAGCTTTGTGCTGGCCTCCTGCTGAAGTGTCGATGTAATAAATGGCATGCGCGGTTCCTTTTTGCGTACCTTTTTTTCAATGCTGGAAACTTTAAATTCATGACAACGGGAAATAATCGCATCGACTTCTTGCTGCGTTTTTAACTCCGCTTTCTTCCCACCGATACGAATCAAATTGGCATTAAACTTCTTGCTATCCTTATCTACAAGTGCTGCCAGTGTCCAATATTCCTCACTTTTGAAAGCCCGAATTTCCTGTTCACGCTCCACAATCAAGCGCAAAGCGACCGATTGTACGCGTCCGGCAGATTTTGACTTAATTTTACTCTGCAATAGCTTGGACAGCTTAAAACCGATGATACGATCCAACATACGACGTGTTTCCTGTGATTTTACCATCGGAATGTCAATCGTACGTGGGTGCTTCAATGCTTCCGTAACTGCCCCTTTCGTAATCTCATTAAAAACGATGCGATTTTCATCATTCACATCAAGACCCAGCACCTGTGCCAAATGCCAAGCAATCGCCTCTCCTTCACGGTCAGGATCGCTTGCCAAATAAATATGATCGCTTTTTTTTGCTAAATCCTTTAATTCCTTTACTACACTTCGCTTATCTGCACTGATTTTATAGGTTGGCTCGAAATCATGCTCTACATCAATACCCAAGCCACCTTTGCCTGTTGTTGCTAAATCGCGTATATGTCCCTTGGAGGAAACAACCATATAGTCATTTCCCAAGTATTTTTCAATTGTTTTCGATTTGGAAGGTGATTCCACGATAACCAAGTTTTTCATCTATATCCTCCTGCCTACGTAAATACGTATCCTATTTTTGCATAATTTTTAAATTTGTCAAACATTTTCGCTCAAATCAACGCAATGTCTGTTTCATCAACAAGTATATTCGCACCTTGTGAAATCAGCAAATTGCACCCATATCCGGCAGGATCTGCGAATGCATGCGGAATGCAATAAATCGGTTTTGATAAATTCAACGCTTCATTAACCGTAAGCAGTGTCCCACTGCGTTTTTTTGCCTCTATCACAACGATACTATCCGACAAAGCAGCAATCAAACGATTTCGCCATGGGAAATGATAAGCAAGAGGCTTTGTGCCTTTGGGATATTCACTGAGAATCAATTGTGATTGCTTCATGTATGCATACAGCCTTGCATTTTCCTTTGGATAAACGACATCAAGTCCACAACCAATAACACCAATCGTATGTTTATTGCATGCTGCAGTATGTGCGCCGGCATCAATTCCCTTCGCCAGTCCGGAAACGATTACATAGCGATCGGCTAACTGTTTAACAACTTGCTGTGTAATATGAATACTTCGTTGTGTAGGCATACGACTTCCGATTACCGCACAACTCGGAAGTGAACAAAGCTCCAGCCTTCCTGCATAAAATAAAATCCATGGAGGATACTCCAACTGCAAAAAGCATTGCGGATATTCCTTATCATAAATCGTTACATAGTACCCATCATAATCGCAGCGTTCCCATTCCTCATTGCGTAAAATAGCCTGCTTGATTGCATGCCATTCTCCATGATAACGAATAGCATAGCATAATATTTGCTCTCTCATAAAGCACCTCCTCATAATATATATACGAAAAAATCACTTTCCTCCTAAATACTATGTACTTATAATTGAGTTTTCATTTTTAAATCGCTTATTTTCCTTTATGATTACAGAAAACCCTCTACATAGATATAAAAAAAAAGCGGTCATAACCGCTAATCTAAAGAAAGCTGTAATTGATCCATTTTCGCAACCGGACCATAGGAATGACGATAAAGACCGTCTATCACACCATAACGATGTAAGGCTTCCAAATGTACTTTCGTTGGGTATCCCTTATGCTTTGCAAATCCATATTGCGGATATTGAAGATCATAAGCCATCATAATATGATCTCTTGTTACTTTTGCCAAAATACTCGCTGCCGCAATACTAACACTCTTTTGATCCCCTTTCACTAAGGATATACAATCCTGCTTGCAGAAAGGAAGTGGCATCGCATCGGTCAAAACCCCATCGATCATTTGAAATTCATCGCATAGTCTTTGCATCGCATTTTGTGTCGCTCGATAAATATTTTCAGTATCAATTGTTTTGGTATCAACGATAAGAATATGATATTCACGTGCCTCTTTAATGATTTTACGAAACAGTAGCTCCCGTTTTTTCTCACTTAGCTTTTTAGAGTCATAAATTTCATCATCGTCATAGTCATCGGGAAAGCTTACCGCCGCTACCACCAACGGACCGGCAATCGGCCCACGTCCTGCCTCATCAATGCCGACAATCGCTTGTTTCCCCTCCTTATACCAAGCCTTTTCATATTCATTTGCTGTTTTCATCAGGTATCTCCCATGTAATACTGCCTAAACGATCATCACGGATTTCCCGCAAGAAGGTTTCAATGGTACGTTTCCAATCAACCTCTTGTCCGTTTTTTAGAAATCCCCGCTTCCACGCAATAGCTTCCAACATTGTATACGGATCCGACTTTAAAGGGATATCGTATCGCTTTGTTAATGCTTCCGAATGATTTTCTAAAAGCCAACGCATTGCCCACAGCGCAATTTCGTCAATCGGTAAAACCTCATCGCGAATAGCCCCAGTAACAGCAAGCAATAAGCCGACCTGTTCATCTTCGAACTTCGGCCACAATACGCCCGGCGTATCCAAAAGCTCCAAATCTTTATTTACTCTTGACCACTGAAGCGCCTTCGTTACTCCCGGACGATCGCCGGTTGTCGCAATTTTCTTTTTAGAAATACGATTGATAAATGTTGATTTTCCAACATTGGGAACACCGACAACCATAGCTCGCATCGCACGTGGACGAATTCCACGGCGAATCATTCGCTCAATTTTTGCTTTCATTAGCTGTTGAGATGCATCAACAACCATTTGCGTAACCGAATCCTTCAGGATATCAAGTGCCAATACCTTTGTCGTTTCATTTGACAAATGGGCAATCCATTGCTTTGTATAAGACGCTTGCGCTTTATCTCGTTTCGATAAAATAATCAAGCGCGGTTTTTGTTTACAAAGTTCATCTAACATCGGATTGCGGCTGGCATTGGGAATCCTAGCATCGCGTAATTCAATGACAAAATCAACCATTTTCAGTTTTTCCTGCATCTCACGCTTTGCTTTTGTCATATGCCCCGGAAACCATTGGATATTGATTTTTGAGCCATTTTGTTCTTCCATACGATCACTTCCTTTTTTATTCTTATACCTACACTACTTACCTACCCAACGGATATCTTCAAATGGGGAAACCACCAGCATTCCATTGGCAATAATTTGTTCTCTTTTAAAGGCGCCGACACTTTCAAAACGCGAATCCAAAGAATCCATACGATTATCACCTACCAACAAGTATTCATCATCGCCTAGCTTCTTAGCTTCCATATCCTCGGTAAAAAGCCGACTGTTTCCTGTTTTTTTTCGCTGTTCAACATAGTCCATATCTAAAAATGATTCTTCAACCTTTTTCCCATCAATGTATAAACAATCATTCTTATAGGCCACTGTTTCATTCGGTAGTGCAATAACACGCTTTACCCACAAGGAATCCGTTTCATAGTTTTTCGCCACAACAACATCAAAACGCTCGATTTCCTGTGTATATGATGCCAAAACATTGATAAACACCGATTGTCCATCATGTAAGGTAGGTTCCATTGATCCGCCCTTTACAACCTCTCGTCGCACAACAAATGTCAACAACAAGCAAGCTATTACAAAACAAATTAAAAATGTTCGCAAAAAGGACAAAGTCGAATACACTTTTCCTAATTCAAATGCTGTATCACGCTTTTTTTTCATTTCACAACCCTCATTCTGGAAAACGGAATTAAAACAAAAGCACCTCGTGCCTTGATATCCTCGCGTTCAACCGGACCAAAATCAATAGAATCTTTAGATATCCAACGATTATCACCCAATAACCAATATTCATCTTCGTCAAGCGTTACCGGACCGAAATCACGTGTAAAGGTGGTATTCGAGCTAAGCACATCGTTCGCAAATTCATTATCAAGATAAGGTTCAAACAATACCTCTCCGTTTACATATACCGTTTCATTTTCCGCATGCACGGTATCTCCCGGTAATCCGATTACCCTTTTTATAATGTTTCGATGCAGCGCCTCCTCATAGGCTACAACGATATCACCACGTTCAATATCGAGAAATTTACCCGCAAAGGCATTGGTTAAAACAAAGCGATCACGTTCATCATCTAATGTCGGATACATACTGGCACCATCTACACGAACCGGTCGAACTCCGTATCCGTAGACAAAAAAGACAAGCACAAAGCATAACAAAATAATCTTAAACAAAGACAAAACATTGCTCACAATAACCTTTCCTAAGGTTTCCTTAGAATCCTGCCGATGTTTTCTTCTTGCAGCTTCGTTCATGTCATACGTGCCTCCTTCCTATCCTATAATAAATAAAAAGACGGGTATTTCACCCGACTTTTCTTACTTACGAATTTCTTTGATACGTGAAGCTTTTCCAGAACGACCACGTAGGTAGAACAATTTATTTCTTCTAACCTTACCATGACGGATAACTTCAATCTTATCAATAATTGGAGAATGGATTGGGAATGTTCTTTCTACACCAATCTGGTTAGAAATCTTACGCACTGTAAATGCTTCAGAAATTCCTCCACCATGTTTTTCGATTACCAAACCTTCAAATACCTGAATACGTGATTTGTCGCCTTCCTTAATTTTTACGTGAACGCGTACAGTGCACCCTGGCTTGAAGAATGGTACATCTTTCTTCAACTGTGATTTCGTAACTTCATTAACCAACTGCATGTTCATAATTAGGCACTCCTTTCGTCATCTATAAACGTTGAGGCTCTTGAATCCTAAGTTCAGCGGAACCGCGTTGCCGTTAAGCTAATTTATAATAGCATAACCGAAGGATAATGTAAAGCTTTTTCTTATAAACAAAACAGATTTTATACTTCTTTCGAGTTTAAGAAAGCTCGGGTACTTTCCTTTTCTTATCATACCATTTTTTTGATATTTAGGAAATCCTAATCCACAGAAAATTCTTAATATTTCAATAAAATGACAAGTATTTACAGAAAATGAAAATCAGTTACATTTCTCCCTCGATTTCAGCCATAAGCTTTCGTTCCTCTTTGGTAAACGTACGTTTAGCTAGCAAGTCCGGACGCTTCAGTTTCGTCTTACGCAAGGATTCCTTTAAACGCCATTTACGGATATTTTCATGATGCCCACTCAACAACACATCAGGAACTCTTTGGCCATCAAATTCAACAGGACGCGTGTATTGCGGATACTCCAACAATCCATTTTCAAAAGAATCATCTAAGTGGCTATCCTCCTGAATAACTCCGTCAACCAAGCGTATCAAGGCATCACTTATTACCAATGCAGCCGCCTCTCCGCCTGTTAAAACAAAATCACCGAGCGAAAGCTCCATATCAACATAGCTGCGGATTCGCTCATCAAAACCTTCATAATGTCCACACAACAAAATGATGTGCTCATAGCTTCCAACCAATTCACGAGCAAGTCCTTGATGAAAAACCTTTCCCTGCGGTGTCATCATGACCACAAGAGAATCCTTTTCTCGAATCGCCTTTAAGCAATCTGCAACCGGCTGTACCGAAAGCAGCATTCCCGCTCCGCCCCCACATGGAGTATCATCTACATTATGATGCTTATCTAATGTATAATCACGGAAATTAACAAGCTCTAGTTCTACTCTTTGATGCTCTAAAGCACGCTTGATAATCGAAGTTGTCTGAAAACTATCAAAATATTCCGGAAATAACGTTACAATTGTGATTTTCACTACAATCCCTCCATCATAGTAACCTGCATAATCTTCTTTTCTTTATCGAACATCGTTACAAATGCTTTCACAAACGGAATGAGGAATTCGCGTTTTTCACCTCGAACACGCAAAACAAGATTCGCACCGGTTTCAATCAATTCAACCACTGTACCGATTTCATTCCCATCAATGTCCTGTACCCGAGCATTCATCATTTCATGGTAATATGCTTCATCTTCATTTAGTTCATGTAATTGCTCCTTGAAAATGTAAAGCGCATTTCCTTTCCAATGCTCCACTTGATTGATATCATCATAATCTTTAAATTTCACAATCAGCATACCCTTATGAAGCCGTGCATTCACAACACAAAGTTCTTTTGTATGCCCATCGACATCTATATACAGCACAGCGTTTTTAGCAAAGCGTTCTTCCCAAAAATCGCTCGTAATTTTTACTTTTACTTCTCCTCGCAAACCATGCGTGTTGGTTAAAATACCTATCTTGATTTTCTCCATATACCCTCCTTTTATTATTCGTATTATATCATACAAATCTACGGATATTACGCTTTCTTAAGCAACTTTAAAAAAAAGACAAGGCGCATTCATATTACGCATTGTCTATGCTTGTGCATCTGTATAGCTTGGTTAATACGCTTCAAATTTGATCATAACGCGTTTATCCTCTTTACGAGAGGCAACAGACATCATTTGGCGAATGCTTGTAGCCATCATTCCACGACGCCCAATCAAACGAGCTACGTCCTCACTATTTGCATATACATACAGCAATACCTCATTTTCTTCTAATGTAGGCATTAGTTTAACAGATACATTGGTCTTATCCTCGACCATCGGTGTTACTAAATCCAGCAACGCTTTTTCATAATCGATCATGTTCAATTACTTTGCGTTTTTTTCATCGTGTAGGCGTTTCATAACTCCCTGTTTAGACAATAGATTACGAACAGTATCGCTTGGCTGAGCACCGTTCTTCAACCATTTCATTGCCAATTCCTCATCAACGCTTACACTTGCAGGGTTAGTTGTTGGATTGTATGTTCCGATAGTTTCAATAAAACGACCATCTCTTGGGAAACGTGAATCTGCCGCTACGATACGGTAGAAAGGTTTTCCCTTAGATCCCATTCTTTTAAGTCTTAATTTTACAGCCATGTGTATTCCTCCTAATGTTTTTACTTGATAAGTATAGCATAAAGAAATCAGGTGTCAAGTATTTTTCCTTGACACCTTTGTTTTTTTAAAATCTTCGTCCACCCTTTTTCGATTGACGCATCATCTTATTCATATTACGCATTTGCTTCATAGCACCTAGCTTTGACATATTTCCCATTGCCGGCATACCGCCTTTGCTAAGATTTCCCATTTGCTTCATCATAGTTTTCATTTTATTATAGTCATTTAACAAGCGATTAACATCAGCAACCGTTGTTCCGCTTCCATTCGCAACACGATTTTTACGGGAAGCTCGCATAATATCAGGATTTTCACGCTCTTCCGGTGTCATACTTAAAATAATCGCTTCGTTCTTTTTCATCTTATCATCAGCCTTTGCCTCATCGATCTGTCCGGCAAACTGGTTCATACCCGGGATCATTTTCATTAAGTTTCCCAAAGAACCCATTTTTTTCATCTGTTGGAACTGCATAAGCATATCATTCAATGTAAACGTACCGCTCATCATTCGGTTTGCCGTTTTATTTGCAGCTTCGATATCCATCTTTTCCTGTGCTTGCTCTACCAATGACATGATATCTCCCATGCCAAGAATGCGATCAGCCATACGACTAGGGTGGAAAACATCTAAATCCTCGATTTTTTCACCAAGTCCGACAAATTTCACCGGAACACCGGTAATACTTCTTACCGACAACACACCACCGCCGCGAGAATCACCGTCAAGCTTCGTTACAACAAGTCCGCTAACCTGTAGCTGTTCATGAAAGCTGCTAGCAACATTCACAATATCTTGCCCCGTCATTGCATCAACCGTTAATAAAATATCATCTGGTTGAACAAAAGACTTTATATCCGCAAGCTCCTGCATTAGCGCATCATCAATATGCAAACGACCGGCAGTATCCAACAATACCGTATCATAGCCATGCTCCCGTGCATACTCCATCGCCGCTTTCGCTGTATCAAGTGCTTTTGTTTCAATTCCAAGTGAGAATACCTCAACACCAATACTTTTCCCCAAAGTCTTTAGCTGCTCAATAGCTGCCGGACGAACAACATCACATGCAACAAGCAAAGGCTTACGTGCCTGTTTTTTTTGCATTACATTAGCAATCTTCGCCGATGCAGTTGTTTTACCAGTTCCTTGCAAACCGACCATCATAATCGTTGTAATGCCATTTGCTTTATAATTGATTGGAGCATCTTCACTTCCAAGTAAATCTACAATCTCATCATGAACGATTTTCACAACCATTTGTCCGGGATTTAAAGACCCCAGTACTTCTTCGCCTAAAGCTTTTTCCTTAATGCGTGCAATAAAATCCTTTACAACACCATAATTTACATCTGCTTCCAAAAGAGACATACGTACCTCTCGAAGCATATCATTCATGTTTTTTTCAGTCAGCTTTCCTTTGCCGGTGATATTTTTAAACGCTTTTGTCAAGCGATCACTTAACGATTCAAATGCCATTATATTTTCCGCCTTTCTAAAAATCTCTATCGCAATTATAGCATAGCTGCATAGGTTTTGAAAACGGGTTATTTCCGTTTATAAATTTGAATAACAAATGCAATCTCACTATCAAGTACTTCTACCTGTCGCAAACGCTCACTTCCCTCTTTCGGTGATTTCCAATAATACGGAGTCATTTGAAAAAGGGCATGAATTGCTTTTTGTCCAACCACATGAATTTCATCGGTTAAGCAAATCTCTTTCCATAATTCAAAATCTTCACAATCTAATGTATCCTCAACATTTTCATATACCTCTTTATATAAAATTTCTTTTAACTGGTACAAGTGCCTTGCTCCCGGTCCCACCTTAATAAAATAACCGTCTTTATGAACAATGCGCTTTACCTCTGAAATCTCATAAGGAGCAAATACGGATAGTAAGACATCGGCAAAATCATTTACCAAAGGCAGATGTACAACATTAGCAACGGCATAATGCACCTTGGTTTTTGCACGACACGCATAATCAATTCCAACCTTAGATAAATCAAAACCATAGATTTCTGCATCTGGAATTTGCTTTGCCAAATAATTCGTATAGTATCCTTCTCCACAGCCTGCATCAACAACAGTCGAAGGCTGTAACTCAACAAGCAGTTGTGCAAGCTTATTTCTTAATATAGCATAATGATCAAGCGTCAAAAATTCTGTTCTTGAACGAATCATTTCTTTGTCATCACCGTGCTGCCGTGAAGAGCCGACAACAAAATTTACATACCCTCGTCTTGCAATATCAAAGGTATGACGATTTTCGCATTGGTAGCTGTTATTTCTTTGTAACAGCTTTTTGTTACATTTGGGACATCGATACATAATCAAAACTCACTTTCGTCAAGCATTATACCATAAAAAAAGATATCGCGAGGATATCTTTTCACACAAATATAAGAATTATTTGCGATTTCTTTGGTTGATTGAATTGTTGCGTTGTTCTTTAAAATCACCGGAAGCACGTTCACGATCAAATTCCTTTTGATGCTTACGTTTTTCCTGTTCAATTTCCGCACCTAATTCAATACCCATCTCGTATTGAAATAAATCCTGTTCAATCTGATTTCGGTTATGTTGATTCTTACGTTCCATTTTTATCACCTCACAAATATTTTGTGTTGGTGATAAAAAATTATACTAGAAAATATCTTCGATATCTTCTGCCATTTTTTGGTTTGGATAGACATCAACAAATTCGCATTTTTCAACACACTCATCAATCAATGCTTCAAAATCAAAGCGTGCCTCCAAGGCTTGTGAACGGCGCTTCGTTGGTTTTGTAACCGGATTTTTGGGAGTGAAAATCGTACAACAATCTTCAAAAGGCAAAATACTTGTTTCATAGGTTCCGATATGCTTTGCCAAATCTATAATTTCCAATTTATCCATACATGCCACCGGACGAATCACAGGAAGCTGCGTTACACAATTAATTGTTTGCATGCTTTCCAAAGTCTGACTTGCTACCTGACCGATGCTTTCACCATTTACAATAGCGAGTGCATTTTGCTTTTCGCAAATTTTTTCCGCAATACGATACATCATACGACGCATGATGGTAATCGCATAGCTTTCATCGCAATTTTTATAAATAGCTAACTGCAAATCAGTAAAGGGCACAATATGTACACGAATATGCCCTTGATATGGTGCAATCAAACGAGCTAGCTCCAGCACCTTATCCTGAGCGGCTTTGGAGGTATAAGGCGGTGAAGCATAATGAATGCACTCAATGGCAATACCGCGTTTCATTGTTAAATACCCCGCTACCGGTGAATCGATTCCACCGGATAGCATAACAAGTGCCTTTCCGCCTACCCCTACCGGATATCCTCCGGCACCATGAATTTTATTCGTCATGATATATGTATGTGTTTCATGTAATTCAATCTGTATGCGCAAATCCGGTGTTTTAACATTTACCTTTAAATCGGTATGACGTAAAATCTCAGTAGCTACCGTACGATTAATTTCATCAGAAATCATCGGGAACTGCTTAAAGCTTCTACGTGCTTCGATTTTAAATGTTTTTGCATCACTGAATTTTGCAACATGAAGTGCACATTCCTTAATGACCTCTATATCACTGTCTACACGTAAAGCAAAAGAAAAAGAAGAAATTCCAAACACCTTGGAGAGTGGCTTGGCGACCGCTTGTGGATCTTCGCCATGTAGCATGATATATAAACGATCATGTGTTCTTTCATAGCTCAGCTTTTCAAAGCTACGAAGTGCATTCTTTACATTGATCTGCAGCTTTTTAATAAAATCCTTCTTATTCTTTCCTTTTGTCGAAAGTTCTCCGAAACGGACAAGAATATGATCATAAACCAATTTATTTTGTTCGATAGACATGACAAACCTCCTTGAGTGCAGACGCAAAGCTATCAACCTCTGCATCTGTTGTTAAATGCGATAATGATATACGAATGGAATGTGTCGCTCGTTGCTCTCCCAATCCCATCGCCATGAGTACATGTGAAATTGCTTTACTTTTTGATGCACAAGTACTTTTCGCAGATACCGCAAATCCACGTTCATTTAAGGCATTGAGTAAAATCTCGCTGCCAACATACCTCGCAGAAACATTTAAAATATACGGGGAGCCCTGTATATCGCTGTTAATCAAAATATCGTTTTCTTCCTTCAATGACTTGCGTAATCGCTTATTCAGCCTAGATACATAGTCAAAATGCGCTTGTTGTTCCTCTAAGATTAAGCGCAGTGTCTTCGCGAACACAATATTCGTACATACATTGCTCGTTCCGCCACGCAAGTTAAATTCTTGCTGTCCTGCGCTAATTAAAGGTAATAATTCAATCATTTTTTTCTTGTATAAAATCGCACTGCCTTTCAAACCGTAAATTTTATGCGCTGAAAATGTTGCCATATCTATATAAGACAAATCAACCGGAATCTTACCTAACGCTTGCACAGCATCTACATGAAAAGCCGCTCGAGAATTCGCATGTACATAATCTGCGCACTCTTTAATAGGATTAATAGCACCAGTTTCATTATTCACCATCATAATACTTACTAAAATCGTATCCTTGCGCAGCGCTTTTTTTAAGGCTTTTACGTCAACACAGCCATTTTCAAGTACCGGTAAATAAGTAACCTCAAAACCGAAATGTTCCGCAAGCTGCTTACAAGCGCTATGAACACTAGAATGTTCAACACAAGTTGTAATCAAATGTTTTCCTCTATGCATATACTTCCAAGCATATCCTTTAATCGCATAGTTGTTTGACTCACTTGCGCAAGATGTAAATATAATTTCTTCTTCTAGAACATGGAAAAGCTGCGCAATATTTGCACGGCTTTGTTCCATAAGCTTTGCACTTTCGCGTCCTAAATCGTGAAGCGAATCGCTGTTGGCATAATACCTTTCCAACAGCTTTTCATAGGTATTCAACACCTCTTTACGAATAGGCGTAGTAGAAGCATAATCTAAATAAATCATATTACCCTTCCATATTCATAATGCTTGGATCTTTACGATTAACCAGTTTCTCATAAGCTCCCGGGTGCATCTTTTCAATACATTGGATACCAATTTTCAAAGCCTTAGTATATTGACCATCACGGAAGCAAAGCTCACATCTTGTAAGCTCGGAATCAATTTCCGGGCAGCTTGATCGATAGCGATTGCCAAACACGATCGTATTTTCGACCATGATTGCCATTCCCACCAAATTATTAACATTGTTATACAAGGTATAGATAAAATCAATTGCTTCCCGCAACTTTGCATTCAACTGAGTAACATCTAGCGGAGAATGTTCCAAGATATCGCGTACATCATGCATCATATCTTCCCCTTTGCATAAATCCTTCTCATATTGTGCAGAAACATTCGGCAATCGATGTTTTAGCATTTTTACCCGAATCTCGTTAATAATCAGCTGT
The DNA here is from genome assembly GCF_000154285.1 of Amedibacillus dolichus DSM 3991. Classification (GTDB taxonomy): domain Bacteria; phylum Bacillota_I; class Bacilli_A; order Erysipelotrichales; family Erysipelotrichaceae; genus Amedibacillus; species Amedibacillus dolichus. Next base: position 179,115 of record NZ_DS483475.1, read on the forward strand.
AGCTTAATAAGCTGTTTTTTAGCACGTTCTTCATCACTGCAGGCATTGTTAAGCTTTTCCTTCATCAACTCAACTTCCTTCGAAAAGCCCGCATTGCTTTGTGCTAACTCTTTATACGCAATCAAAATAGTTGTATAAGGCACCTGCTTATCAAGAACGATTTTATCTAACCGCCTTTGCATATCATTCAAAACATCAAGCCGTGTTTGAGTATCCTGCAAGCGTTGTGTCCAGTTTTCAAAGCCAAAGCGCTCATACACTCTTGCATACAGCGATTTAATATCATCAAATTCACAATTCACTTCACGAATAGAATCAAATAAAGCTGTTAAGCCATCATTTACTTCGTCAAAGGCTTCCTCCTCTAAACGAATTTGCTCGGCAAGCTGTGCAATTCGAACCTCTAAATCATCTAAATCCTCTTTCACATTTTCCGGAGTGCCACTATGCAAACGATTCAAGTCGTTTTTTAACATATCACTGATTACATCTAGATTTTTAGAAACCTCCAAATGTTCCAGCAAAACACCCTTATTTTTAGCCCTTGCATAATTGTATCCTACCTCATCAATTGCTCTTGGCAGAATTCCTTTTGCTCGCTCATAAAGACTAGGCAATGCTTCAACAATCTCATTTAAACGCGTAATGCTCTCTTTGATTTCCTTTTGCTGATCTGCCGCTTTATTAAATTCCGAAGCAAACATCCATTCCTCAAATTTGGAAAACATTTTTTCAATTGCAATAATTTCCGTTTCTAAATATTCATAGCTTTGTGAGTATGCTGTGCGATTTTCATGAATCGTCTTTTTAACCTTACGGAAAGTTTCCTTTAAAGCATTGATATGAACACGCTGTTCATTTTCCTGTTCTAAAATATCATCTAAAACAGTATGAATTTTATTTACATCTGTCTCACATAAAGCTAAGTCATCAGACAGTTCGTTAAGTCTGCGCCGAGCCGCTTTAACCTTATGGCCGTAAATCAAATCATCACACTCAGCTAAATCAACACTGCAGGTTTTCAATTTTTCCTGCACTTCATCAAAGTCCGTCTTACACTCTTCAACAACCGTTGACATCGCTTCATTTACACGTGATAAAGCAACTGCTTTATTCAACTTAAAAGCCAATGGAATCCCCTTTAAGGTATTGTAGCGCTGTTCCAATTGTTCCAACTGCTTGATCGTTTGCTTTTTGCGCATTACCATCATCACAATACTTAAAATCAAAATAGCAACAAGTGCTATTCCCATATAAAGCAAAATCCGTGGCGTTATAATATTCTTCATGTTACTTACAAGCTTATCCATAGAGCACCTCTTCAATTCAAAATCGTTGTCTATATTGTATCATAAATATGCTGTTTTCGTAATTATATTTTGATAACTTTTCATCACTCGATACAGTTGATTTCAGGCATTTTTATTTGACATTCGAAATAATGTTTGTTATAGTAGAGTGGCAATAAAATGGATAGCGGATTGTAAAGCCTTATTTAGAAGCGTTTCCAACGTGTAATTACGTGGTGAAAAGTAACCCACTGCTAGGGTGAAATACCGTTAGTGGAAACACCTTATAGGGAGTTTACAGCTTCGTTATTGTTTTATAGCTATAAAACAATAAGGAGGACATAAGATGTCAAGAATTAATGGACCAGTTTGGAAAACCTCTCGTCGTTTAGGATTCTCAATTCTGGAAACTGGAGAAGAACTTCAGCGTCGTGCTTATGCACCTGGTCAGCACGGACCTACAAAACGTGTAAAGCTAACTCAGTACGGTTTACAGCTTCGTGAAAAACAGAAAATCCGTTTCATGTATGGATTAAATGAACGTCAGTTCTACAATCTGTTCACAAAAGCAAGTAAAATGAAAGGTGTTAAGGGTGATAACTTCCTTGCATTATTGGAATCTCGCTTGGATAACCTTGTGTATCGTATGGGATTTGCCCGCACTCGTCGTGCTGCTCGTCAGCTTGTAAACCACGGACATATTCTTGTAAATGGCAAGAAAGTTGATATCCCTAGCTATATTGCAAAACCGGGAGCAGTAATCGAAGTTAAAGAAAAATCTAAAAACCTTCAGGTAATCAATGAAGCCTTAGAAGCATCTCTAAATACAGTAGCATTTGTAGATGTAAACAAAGATGCTAAAAAAGGTACTTACCTTCGTTTACCAGAACGCAATGAGTTGAACTCTGAAATTAATGAATTATTGGTAGTAGAATTCTACAACCGTTAATAGTTGAAGAAAAAGCCTTATTTAAGGGCTTTTTTCTTTTTATACTTTTACATTTGTGAGAGTTTTGTGAGTGATAGGACCTTATTTTGTATGTTTTAAGCCCATTTTTAGCAAAAATAAACTCTCACAAATATTTTTTATATGAAATTATAAAGGCCTTTTCGCTTAAATTTAATACTCAAAAAATAAATTTACACCAAAATTACACCAAAAAAAGATCCTTAAGATATTTACTAATGCTTAAGGATCTCAATCATATTATCTAATTTCAAAGCCTTTGAATTTCAGTTGATGAACCTAGGTGTAATTAAGAGAATGAGATATGAATAATATCTATATTATTAAAACGTCAAAATAAAAAAACTATTCTCTGTCAAAAGAATAGCAAATTTGAAAAAACATGTCATATATCATACAACTTCTTTTGCATAAAATCAACAAATTATGTGATTTTACACAAAATTGTTGATTTTTTTAAGAAATTACATATAATATGAGTAGAAAGGATAATGCTATCCTTATTGGGCTCGTAACTGCGCGGGCGGAAAAGCTGTTGTTTAACAGCTTTTTTTATGGGAATCGTTTTATTCCATAATTTAAATGTTCTGGATACCCATAAATCTTCGACTTTATTATTTCAAATGCTTTATCCTCTTTATGATTTCTACAATATTTAAAAATCGGATACGCACACAAATCAGCGATCTCTAATCCAAAGTAACTTTTTTTACAATCACTTTGGCATCTTTTTGGATTAAAATATACTCCTATAATTTTTTTAAACTGTTTCTCACTAACATATCGAGTCCCATACTTAATCAAGCGCACTATAGTATCTAAAATAATTGCATCTTCTTTCCTGCCTCGAGATTCCAAAATTATTATTACTTTGTCTGTATCTTTTAATTGCCTTTCGACTAATCTTTCTAAGATAAATGTAACTGAAATATTATATGGTGATTGAGCATAGCTACCATATCTTTGTTCTAATCTCTCCTTATCAATAAAACTAGAAGTAATTGACATTGGTAGCGAACCCATTAAACTATTTAAATCTTCCATGAAATTTGTAGCACCTATAATATTTTTACTAAATGGACCTGTTTGTTTCCTTATTTCCCTAGAATGTAAACATACTTTTTGATACTTACCATTAAAATCATAACACCCATTGTCAGGCCAATATTTTTCTTTAAATGCATTAATACTGAACATTATATCAATAAAATTATTTTGTTCAAGTAAAACAGAAGTTAATCCAAAGTATTTTGAAAATTCATCAATTTTTTTCCCTTTCAATTTACATTTAGTTATATAACTCATATCAGCATCACCATTTTCATCAAAAAAGGCTACATGGGTCGCTCCTTCTATCCACTCTTCTATAACAGTGGGCCTATCTCTCCACATTATTATTCCCCCGAAGTTTATTTAAAAAAATATACATTGATATCTATACCTCCAATATTTTTTATAAATATAATTATAAAGTAATTTGTTTATTTTTGGTATTGTAAATATATTTTTTATTTACATGAAAAAAACTGTGAAATCTACACCAAAAAAAAGATCCCTACCCTCGCAATGAGAGTAGGGATAAATTTTTATTTAAATGTTCCGTAAGGTTTGGTATTATAGCCGTTCTTGTTAAGCTCGCCAACTGCCATCCAATGACGATTCTTAGTTTTGGAGCTAACCCAACTGATCCATACATATCCTTCACGTTTAACATAGCCATCATATTTAACTGTCATTCCATTCTCGTACCAATCTCCTGTCAGCTGTCCTTTCAAGCTTGGTGCAAGTCTGATATTGATTTTATCGACATTACAATAGAATGTTGCACTTTCTTTGATGAAGTCATTAGGAATTTTATTTAATACTGTTTCGGAAGAATTTGCGAACATTTTAGGTCTAAATGCTGTTGCAAACGTAGCACTATATGGGAATTTAACTTCATTAAAATTGCCATTAGCTCCTCCTTGGTTCTGCCCTAAGAATAAACCATAACCATTTCCTAAATCTTTCACGAAAATTGCGATATGGCTAAGCGGTGTCCAACCTTTTACTTCTTTGAACACAGCAATATCTCCCGGCTGCATAATTTCTACCTCTACAAAGTTTTTCAGCATGCCATTTGTTTTTCTGTTGTTCCAAATATCTTTAACATATCCGGAAGTGGTACAGTTTGCGTATGGATATCCAAGATACTGACAATATTTTGCATATCCGTCCCAACACTGATTTCCGTATGCTCCATCAATATTATACCCTTTTCCCAATACTTGATTTCTAAATTCGTTAAATGATTTTGTCACATTATTTTCCTCTCTTTCTTTTTCATCAAAAAAGGACGCCATTTCAGCATCCTTTTTTATCCATTCTTTTTTCAATACTTATCAATCTTGTTTCGTGATTCGATTGAATATGCTTTACTTCATATAGCTCATTATTCAATTTTTCAATACTATTACCTTGCTTTTCGATTGTCTTTAGGGCTTGCTCCAATATCGTATTTAGCCTTGTAATGTTCCCATTTAATTTTAAAACGGGAGCAGCTACCGCAATGAGCGGAACAAGCCACGTTATCAACCCGCCTAACACTTCTAAATCCTGCACATTACTCACCTACATGATTGCAGTTTTTAGCTGGCACTCTATATTGCAGAGCTCTTTCACTATCTGCAATGCCTTCGGTATTGGGGTCAACAACGATGCCGAGAATAGATAACACCGCAAACAAAGCATTTACCACAGCCAGTAGCTTATTTCCTAAATCTCCTAAATCAAGTGTAAAACCAAATACAGCAGCGATCACTTGAATAAGTAATAGTACAGCTGGAATCAACGTAATCCAAAATTGCTTATTTTTAATGCGTACCTCCCAGTTAATGTTATTCATTTCCTTTTCCTCTTTTCTAGCTAAGTTTAATGTCGTTCTAGGACATTAAATAAGACACCCTATTCGAGTGTCTTATTTAAGCATTGCTACAAGTTCGTTGTATTGATCTTGTGTGATACGATCATTCATCAAGAACACGTCCATCTTCATTTCTGTATCTTCAATGTATTCTTGTGTAAGCTGTCCTCTTTTTTTCTTTGCTTCGATACTTCTACATAGCATTTCAAATGTTGTCATTTCATTTTCCTCTCTTTCTGTTAAATTCCTAGCTCCAACATTGACAATCTGTAATCAATGTCAATATTAATATCGTTCTGTGTTTCCTCAAAGGTAGCCGCCGGAACAGGTGTCGGATAGTGCTGCTTTTTTTCTTCCACGCTCCATTCTACAAAATCATCATGGAAATTTGGCTTGCCCTGTTCATCATACAGAGGCTTTCCATGCTTCTGCATTACATAATCGCCGTTGCCAGCATGACTATAAAGGTATCTATCGCCATCTTTCCAACGGTCTATCTCTTTCCACTCTTTCAAATCATCAAGAAATATATTTGAATCAATGGCAATAACAGAACCCTGTTCATCGTATTTCGCATATACAATCAATTCAATATCCATATCCACCCTCCTAAATCGGCTCACACGTTAAAAAATTGATTCCTCTAACCGCATAATTCATCTTGGGATCTACACTTAAACCGCTTGAAGTGATTTCTATTCTCACATAACCACCGATATACATTGACGAAATAATAGTGGTGTTTTTAAATTTTCCTGTATTGTCCATAACTTGAATATTCGATGAGATCAGTTTAGGGTTTCTAATCATGTTCGGAGCATATACGTAAGCATACAATCCGCCTCCTATCATTTTTTGGCATGGTATAAAATTTTCTCCGCTGCAAATCGGCAATAGAGTAGTCTGACATCTTAATAATTCGATATCATAGAGTTCTTTCACATGATGAAAGGCAGCATCTCCCTCAAATAGATCGATGTACTCAATTTCAACACTTGAACCGGTGTTTATATATATAGCTATATTTTTCATATTAGCGGCTGTAAAAGTAAATGTATTACGGCCATTTTTAAGGTTTCCGATTTTGATTACAGAACCTCCTTCTTGTTCATAATGCAAACTTACACTCCCCTTAATATTTCTGACATTTAAGGCAACCGCATATTTTCCTTTTCTCAAAAACCCGAACTTTTGTTGAAAGTAATGACCGGCAGTATGTAAATTTTCTACTTTCACCCAGCCATCACTCAAGACACTAACTTTCAATATACTTGCCAACCACATATCAACGGTATGTCCCGATTTGTTAGTGTAGTCATAAATGTTCTGCCCTCGTTGGTTTACTTGAAAATCATTATTTAATAATAATTGTTTAGTGTTTATCCCTTCCACCATATCTGCCGATGTTCTAGGGAACAACACATCTCCTTTATCCGTTTCCAACTGTCCTTTTAAAATGCTCATGACGCACCACCTTAATTTATAACCTTAAAAAACAATTTTCTTGATGTTGCGCTTTCAGGTGTAGTTCCTACTTTGATAGAACCCCCCGGATCTCCCTTATCTCCCTTTGCTCCTGTTGCCCCTCGAGGACCCGCTGGTCCCGTTGCTCCTTGAGCGCCTGTCGCGCCTTTAGGACCTGCCGGTCCTTGAATGCCTTGCTCTCCTTTAGGACCAGCCGCACCCGGATCTCCTTTTACTCCTTGTAAACCACGAGGTCCTTGAGGACCTGTTAAACCAGTTGCACCGGATAAGTCTGTGATATACGTATATGAAGAAGCACCTTTAACATATAATTTAGCGTTATCCGCATCATTCACATTGCCTGTGTCAATCATTACAAATTGCCCTTGCTTTACTCCATCGCTTGCAAAACCTGCGTTCATTGCACTTACAGAGGCATACGTCTTTGCGATTTTAAACGCTTCTCCTGCCGGTCCCTGCGGTCCTTGTACTCCTTGTGGTCCTCGTTCGCCAGTACTTCCTTTAGCGCCTTGAGGACCTTGCGGACCGGTTTCCCCTTTATCTCCCTTTGCTCCTGTTGCTCCTCTTAATTCTCCTGCGTCATATTTTTGCTGAAACGTCTTTCCGTCTGAAAAGCTTACGCAATCCGCACTTGTTAATGGATCTACATCTCCAATAACTTCTCCGCTCGATTCATTCAATAGCTGAATTTGTACTTTTTGTTTTGCCATTTTCTAATCCTCACACTTTCTTAAGTCCCATATTCGGACTCACTCTTATTTCATTATTAAAACCACTTTCGACTCTATCTGTGGTATTGAAATATAATCTACCTATTTTTCTTTCTTCCGGTGGTATATAACTATCTTCTTCCATTACGACAAATATGTCTTTCAAATCATTTACCTTATTATTCAGGCTATTTATTTGATTTTGTAAATTACCTGCTGCATCTTCTGTTAATTGATTTTTTATATCATCAAACCATTTTTTAAAATCTGCTTGTGAATTACTAATCCAAGACTTCATTTGATCGTCATACTGTTTTGTTGGAATTTTCGCTAAAGTATCAACAGCAATTCCGCATAATTCTTCATTAAGAATTGCATCTTTGATATCTGAATTTGTAATAGTTCCTACACCTGCCACAATATACACGTATTTAATAACTAATTCATACTCTGTCTCTGATCGTTTAGGTATATATTTTGTCGGTTCACTAGAAGGTGTCCCTTTTATAAGCTTCAACGCACAAGCGTTTGTCTCTTTATCATAACGAATAATAATTGCATCATACCGATTAAACAACGCATCTGCAACATCATGATTAAAAACCACATTATCTGTGTTCGCATAGACAACACCACCTAGTCCGTCAATCTGCGTTAATAAATATGCTACCCCTTTGCCGACAATCGTTTGCATTCCTGCTCCGGCAACCGTATGAAAATCATTACCAGTAACTTGCATGACGCCAACTGTTCGCCCTGCATGGAATAATCTCAAATCTTCCGCTAGATAATCTACATCATTAAGTGGAAAGCATTTTTGTGCCATTTTTTTAACCTCCTTCATACTCTGTAAAAGTCGCAACGATAGAATGCCCACTCTCGTCAATATCATTTATTTCAGAAATTCTAAACCATTTCGAGACATTATATTTAAGTGATCGTATTTTAACAATATCTCCTAAAAAATAATCTTTACCAAAAATAAATGATTCATTACTCAAATCAACATCACAAGAAAATTCTATAATACGTTCTTGCTCATCAAGTTTTAAATTCCCTCGTTGCTCCAATATTTTTTTATATTCTTCATCTGAGTATGTATGTGAAGAGCCGCTACTATCCACCCAAGTACGTTGTATATCTTTTGCATCTACATATATTTCATAGCGTTTTCCCTTTCCACTGCGGTCAACCTCAACTACTATCCGTTCTTTCCCTTCTCCTTCACCAGCTACATACGCATAATTTTTATATTTACTTATATCTTGTAAATATGAATTTATAACAACATTTCCAATATCTTCAGAAAATGAAACATCGTAATTCTTATCTCTTTTATAAATTTCCACCATATTAGAGTTTTGCTCTGTCATTATCATTTGATATCCACAGCCGCTAAGTTGGCAGACCTCATGAAAAGTTGCAGATAATTCTTGCCAAGTCGTCTCGATATCAACTTCTTCCACTATTCCTTTCGGCTTCATAGTAACTATATTTAAGCCACGCTTATTTTTGTTTACGAGAGCATATAAATCTTCTTCTACCTTTTTAATATGAGACGTTGTAGGATTGATGCGTTCATTCAAATTATCAAGGTATCCTCGTACTTCAACTTTTCCATTTTTGCAATTGACATATTTAATAAACCCAATGGTCTTATCATCGTTCCTCACAATACGATTTTCTTCTATTAAGTTTTTTAAATTTTCCTCATTTTCAATTGCATGAATTTCAAAAGTTCCGGTAGTATCGTACGCTTTTTTCCATTGAATAGATTCGTAATTTTGAAGAACTCCTATACGTCTGTTCCGTTGATCATAAATATAGTATTCCATATCAAACACCTGCCAAGGTTGTGCTGACAATAATACTTACTTCAAGCCCTTCGTAATTATTATCCGCTCCATAACGAACAATATTATCACCCGGATCAAGTTGCCAAAAAACAGAGACATCGGAAAGGTACGGAAATGCATTTATCTCTCTTCCATCTTTTGCGCGAATAAGAATTACTTTTTTTCTTCCGCTCAATGTACTAACTTTCAAAACATCACCGGTATCCAAAACAAAATCACTATTCATTTTAAGTATTTCTTGTGTTTTTATTTTTAATAATTCCGGCGATGTAACAGGAGTAACGGCTCTAAAAACTACAGTAAATCCGGTTTTTAATGTTCCGTTATTTTTGATATTTTCTATCATAAGCAATCGTCTTTCCGAAATCTTCCACGATATTTCATTTGAAAAAGAACGCGGAAATCGAAAATGTGAAATATAACTTGTAAAAGATGTTTCTTGCACCATTGTCATAGACCAAAACGGAAAAGGTAAATGAAATACGAATTGAAACTTTTGATATACTTGATCTTCAGATAAAATCGGAGTTCTTACAGGTGTTCCTTCAGCATATACATCTAAATTAATATCTTCATCGATTATGCGAATAGTAGCCATAAGACCAGGAGCTAGTGTATCAATCAATAAACGTCTATTTTCATAAGTTGCCTTGAAATCACCTTCAAACGTTATGTCCTTAGACTCTATTTTTTTATTTGTAGAAGTCGCACCGATTTGAGAATTACCAGAAACTTCATTAATTGCTATAGTGTTGGTCGATAAGCCATCTATAGCAGTAAAGCGAAACCCTGACTTTTTAGAAAATTCTATTTCTTTACCATATTCGTTTTTATATATGTATCTTCTCATTTCCTTTCCCACTCCATTCTCCTGATAGTATCTTGCATCTCTCTCGCAGCTTCACTTGGTTTTATAGGCCCGTTACCATTGAATGTTTGATGTACTTCGTATTTAACGGAATTATCATTCGTATTCGAAGAATACCCGCTTGCCGTATTTAAAGTATCAAAAGGTCGCATGTTTCTCATTCTAGCAGCATCTTCTAACATCTCTATAGCTTTTATATTAAAACCGGGCATTTTCTTGACTCCGTCAGACATAGTACTGATTGCAGTATCGGCAAAACGAATAATTGTTTTTTTAACAGTAGGTATGCTGTTATCTAACCCGACTGCATATCCCTCACCTGCCATTAAACCGATTTGATCACGCCATACACGCGATGGCGAATGTGAGTCTTGCGCTCTTTTAGCACTTTCGATTGCCGAATGAATGATATCCGCCGCTGCATTAGCGACTTTACCAACAGATCCCCATAGGCCATTCGCAAGTCCATCACCAGCTGATATACCAACACTATACATACCATCAGGAATTTTATTCAATTCATCTTTAGTCAATTTGGCAAGTTTTTTAGCTGCATCAGCAGGTAATAGTTTACCTGAAGTTACTCCATCGGAAATTTCTTTAGGAATAGCAATACCTGCAGCATCAGCTTCAGCAACCATATCATAATATGTTACTAAATCCTTCATCTGTTCTACAGCAGCACTTGGCTGAATTTTCCCGTCAAGTATAGCTTGGCTTAAAGATTCCGGAACCTTTATCCCTGCTGCACTGCTTTTAGCAAGTAAATCACTAAAAGTGATAAGATTATTCATTTGCTTTACTGCTTGTGATGGAACAATTTCACCACTGGTTATTCCTGCAGCAAACATACTCGGTAATACAATCCCTGCATCAGATGTTTTCTTCAGTAGGTCATCATAAGTAACTAATGACTTCATTTCTTCAACTGATTGTGGCAAAGCATATTTACCCTCAAGTATTCCACTTGCTACAGCTTGCGGTATCTTTATTCCTTGTGCTTTCGCATTCACAATCATTTCATCTAATTGTTTTTGAATACCTGCGGAATTTAATTTCGTTTGTGCATATTTTGAAGTATCATCAAATTCTTTATTTAGACCTTTTACCTTATTTTTATACTTATCAACAATCTCCCCGGATTCTTCATAAGCACTACGCAAGTCAGCTTCTGCATTGCTCGCTTTATAGTAAGCATCGGCTATTTCTCCATCAAAGGGTTTTCCAGCTTCTCTCCAAGCTTTTGCTGTTTTGATTGTTTCCTTCTTAGCTTCATTAAGTGCTTTTTCATTTTTAATATGTTGCTGTGTTGCTTTGTCTAATGCTATTTCAGCGCTAGCCATATCCTCAGCTATTTTTTGAAGATTTTGTTGAGCTGCTTTTGCAAGCACTAATTCTTTTTGTGCAGTAATATTCTCACGAATTGCCTCGGTAGACATATTCAATGCATCTTTCTCAGCATCATATTGAAGATTTAAATCCGGGAGTATGTTGTTCAATTCTTCAACATAATACTTCATCATTTCTTTTTCAGCATTAGATTTATTTTCCTTATTGCTCAACTCGTCCAACTTTTGACTAAGGATATCAGCTGATTCTATTTCCGCTTGTGATGAAGCCATTGCATCTTGGCGAGCTTCTTTATTGGTTTTAAACGTTTCACTCAGTTTTTCATATTCACTGATAATCTTTTCCGTAGCAAGCACGTTGGCATTAGTTTCTTCAATAGAATCTCTTGTCGCAAAAGAATATGCGACAATACCGGCACCAACTGCAGCAATGGCAGTAACCAAAACACCAATCGGTCCGCCTAAAGCCGTACATGCTGCATTCCAAGCTGTTGTTGCTGCAGTAGCTAAAGTAACTTTTCCGGTAAGTACCCCGACCGCAGCTTGCCCCAATGTCAAAGATCCTGCAAATTTCTTCCCTGCTGCTGTACTAGCTATTAATTTAATATTGTATAGATCAACTGCATCTTTCGCTGCCTTAAATGCTTTTACACCTTTTAAAACAGGATCGGCAATTTTCATACCAAGCATCGCTCCGCCAATTGCTCCTGCAGTAGTAACAATTTGCTTCCCATGATCTACAATAAAAGCAAATCCATCAATAACAAGAGGTATAGCATCAGTAGCTAAATCAATCGCCACTTCCGCCATAGTGCCAAGACCATCTGCACACGTATCTAAAGATTTAGATAGCTTACCGGATTCCATTTCTTTAGAAAGATCTTCAACTTTTTCTATGGAAGCTTGGACAGCTTTTTTCATTGGTTTTTCAAACTTCTCATATGCTTGGATTCCAAGACCCTCTAACGAACTCCCTAAAATGACAATCTGACCTTTCAAATTATCTTGCATAGTTTCTGCCATTTCTTGTGCTGCACCATCTGAATCGTTAATTGCAGATGCTAATTTGTTAAAATCAGATTCACTAGCATTTACTATTGCAAGAAGTCCGGACATAGCTTCTTGCCCTGCTATCATAGAAGCATATTGCGTTTTTTCAGTATCTGTAAGCTTAGCGAAACTTTCTCTCATTTCAAGCAATGTCTGTTTTAATGGTTTAGCGGAACCATCTGCATTTTTAATGCTGATATTCAACACTGCCATTGCTTCCGCACATTCATCGGTTGGCTTTGCTAGACGAGTAAACATTGAACGTAAAGCGGTACCTGCTTGCTCGCCTTTAATACCTGCATTAGCCATAAGTCCTGTTGCTAAAGCTACATCTTCAATTGAATATTTTAAAGCTCCTGCAAGTGGTGCCGCATACTTAAAAGTAGCACCCATCATCGCAACATTTGTATTAGAATTAGAAGATGCCTTAGCAAGTACATCAGCAAAATGAGCACTATCCTTTGCCTGCAATCCGAATGCGGTTAGAGCATCAGTAACAATATCTGAAACTAATGCCAATTCCTCTCCGGACGCAGCTGCTAAATTCATCACACCATCAATACCGCTGAGCATATCAGCAGATTTCCACCCAGCCATCGCCATGTATTTCATCGCTTCCGCAGATTCTGTAGCACTGAATTTAGTCTTAGCGCCCATTTCTTTTGCTTTTTCTGTTAATGCTGTTAATTCCTCACCTGTTACTCCGGAAATAGCCGATACTTTTGACATTCCTTCTTCAAAGTCTGCCCCGACTTTAATAGCATATGTACTTGCTCCGGCTAATGCCGTTGTTACGACCGCCATACCTTTAGCGGCCATATTTCCAATTTTTTCTATTCCTTTTTCTAGCCCGTTAGAATCTAGTTTTGTATCAAACTTTAATGATCCATCTACTGCCATACATTACACTTCCTTTCTTCTTGTGCATGTACGGCTCACAGGCTCACTAGTACATTTATTTAATTCTTATTTCAATAATTTCACGGCATTGTTTACACATCATATATACCCCTTCACAGTATGCCGTATTATCGTAATAAAAAAGTTTTTTTCCGCAGAAGGGGCATCGAAACCAGCGTTGTGTTATCGGTGCTTTTTTTATTTTCATTAAAATGCCGATGCAATATCTTCATCGGATAACTCTGCCGCAGGTATTGCTATTTGTCGCTGTATTTTCTGTATTTGCCTTCTTTCTTTTTTATCCTTTATTTCAGATAAACATATAGACCGGTAATAAATTCGTTTTTTTAATTCACATGAATCATTCAAAGCATTCAAAAGCGCATTAAATTTCCACCAATGCATGGACGTAGATAACAAATCAATACCGTAACATTCCATAAATCCGCCGATAATATAATCCTGATCATAAGTAAAAGAAAAAACATATCGTGATTTATTTTTCTTTTTTGTTTTCCGTTTATCATAGTAAATATTTCCTTGTAAAAATTGCATGACAGCGACAATCATAGATTCATAATCTTCAGGTATCGTTTCTTTAAAAACACCTAAAATTATATATCCTTTTTCTTCTTGCGTAAGTGTGATATCCTGCATTGCTTCATTCAAACCTAACCATACAGTAAAATCTGTATAAATAGGATAATTACGTCCACTTATAACAAGTTCATCAGGATAATTTTCCAGCAGAGCATTAAACATTAGTGAAAATTCCTTTTTTGCTGATTTCTTTTACCACTGTACTTATTCACTTTATTCATCATTGCTTGCTGCGTCTGCATGCGACAGCGTTTTACAAAACCAATAAAATCATCATAAGTCTTGTCATATAAACGAATATTTTTGCGTCCTTCAAAAATTTTATCCGCAGTCCCGGCTCCGAAAATATGATCATACATCTTATCGAATAACGCACAATAAGAACGTATTTCATCAGCTCTTGTGCCTTCTGTAGCAATATTTTTTGCATCTTCTTGAAGTTGCATTATCGCTTCCATATATCGATCCATTGTATCTGCATCATCAAAATCAAATGGTAGCTTCATACCATTTACTTCCCATTGGGGTATTTTAAATTGGCTCATAGGCACTCCTCTCTCTCTTTTATTTACTATGGCTCTTCTACTGATGTAACAATTTCACAAGTTTGCCATTCGTCTTTAGAGGATACTTCCACCTCTTCCATATCCGACTTTGATTTGAAGTTACCAGAATATGTATATGTATTTTCATCATCTCCATCAGAATCAGGAATGATTGCATATTCTCGTTTAATTCCTACGAAATTACCATCTTTTTTTCCTTTGCGAGTAAAATCAACATTGATAATAGTACGAATTGCATCATCTCCTACTTTTTCTCCATCGGTAATACCAATAATTTCTTCGTGCACCGGATCTTCTGTATACTGATCAAACCCATAGGCAATTGATGGTGAATACCCTGTAACGTCGGTATTTTCTCCCTTTTCATCAACGTATTTTCTAGAATATTCATTTGGGTTACTAGATCGGCTCATTGAAGTAAAATGCTTCATTCGATGAAATGTCGTTGTTAATTCTTTTGTACAGCCCATAAATGCTACTTTCTTTTCACGTGTTACTAATTTACTCATATACTAAATCTCCTTTAAATATAAAATTCTACATTGTATTTGGTATCTTGCTATTCCTTGTTCTGCGTCGAATAAATAACCAGGCGACAAGACCTCCATACTTTGTATTCCTTTAATACTCGGTAAATTTCCTTTTTTACTTTGTATTTCTATCCATTCTTCCAACTGTTCATAAAATCCACAAGCATTGATTTGATCAATTATATCCTCTGAATAAAACTCAGTTGATGTGAATGCAAAAGCTTGTTGTCGTAACGTGCCACCATCGCTATATTTCCGAACAACAGGATCAGCGACGGGCATGGTATCTATGGAATACTGTATTGGCTTTTCTCCGCTATAGTCTATATTCAATGCACCATCTTTCAAAAATGGGCATTTCCCAAAAAAGCTGCGTATTGCTTCAACCCTACTTGCTTGCAATCTTACCAGCTCCCTTCAAAATATCTTTTTTATGCTGCACTTTCATACGCTCAAACCATTTTGGCCCTCGCTGCGGTGCACCTTGATATGTCATAGTTTTATTTGTCAATCGTTTTGGCGCTCTTCCAACCATAAGTTTGCCATAATAATGATAACGTGCATAAGGGGTTCTATATTCTACCAAGCCGCTTCCTACATCTGTTGCTCGCATAACGGAACGTATCAACTCTTTACTGCGCATAGGTGTTAACGGATCGTTTAATCTTAATACCTCGCTGTCTACAAAAATCTGTGCCTTGTGATATGCTTTTGTTTTTGTCATACCAAAATCAGCTCGCCATTTTAACTGACATTGTATTTTTCCGTTTTTTGTATTTCTTTGATATGTTGTATTTTTAGGGGTTTTTATCATATACCGCTACACCTGATATGCCGACTATATGAATTGCTGTGAGTGTTATAAGTAACCGATTGGACTTCCATACTATCCGGATACTCATTACGCAACTCTCCAAGCGTTAATCCCTCAATTTCAGCTTTTCCGTGAATCAAAATATCTCCCTTTGCAATTTGCGGCACATCATCTCTTTTGATAAGCGGAATTCTGACCTTTACGATATCGGTAGTCGATACTTGCTTATCGCTTTGCACACATCGTTCTTCGCGAAACCATGAAACGTTTTCTATTAACGCTGTTACAATTTTATTTTGTCGAGTGTTGGCATCATATACTTTATGGCAATGAGTTACCAATTCCGTGCAGTCGAGCATAAGCACACACCTCCATAAAGCAACCCTGTGTTATTCAAATAACCAACAGCGATTAAGTATAGTTCTTTATTCATTTGCTCTATACTTTGCTTTTTTTCAAATGTAACAGAATGTCCATCAGTTGATTCACTAACAATTCCGGAAAAGTTTTCTTTGCTTTCTTCAAGGCTTATCTTTTCAGCCATATCACAGATACAATCACCTACTTCATCAGGCACGTTTTGCAAACAATCAATACGTCCAAAAGTAAAGCTCGACAACTTTCGCCGAGCTTTCTTTTCGTATCTTTTAAAATCTTCCTCATTAAGTATATTTCCGTAGTACTTTTCTTGGTAGTACTTATAAGTTATTGCTTCCATTATCCAACTAGCTTGCAAGCAAGTTCCGGATAAAGCAACTTAATGCCATAAAGGATATCTAAAGAAATATAATCTTTCTTAGTCTTTTGATCATAATCATATACAACGCGAATACCTAAACCATTATGCTGAATAACGGCAGCGTTTTTATTTCCCATAGGCAACTCTAATGGACGAGTTACTAAACAAATAGCATTTCGGTGGAACGCAAGAGAGTGATGCTTATTTACAATATAAGCTTTCATTGGACTATCCATTGTTAAATGCAATGGCATATCCAATTTTACTTTTGCAATAGCACCAGAAGCCGCTGTAGCATCTTCCTCTATACGATACATACGCCCATCAATAATAAGTCCGTCTCCTTTTTTCAAAGTTGCGTTTTCTGCTTTAGCCCCACTTACCGCAACTTCTTTGGCGTTTACTTTCCCTGTTACGTTACATTCTGTCATAGTCCCCGGTTTATCAGAGTAGGAATATGGCGCATTTTGATCCATATATGTATCAAGTGAATAAATCTTTCCTAATTCAGCATTGCGTAACGTATCGCCCGTACCTGCATACGAAACTTTAGATAAATTATCAGTAAGTGCATAACGATATTTATGCTCGGGGTTTAATACAAGACGTCGCATAGACATCGGAGCCTTATTAATATCCATGTGCTTTGCAATTTTTGCAATATCCTCTAAATTGGTTGGCTTTGCTGTTGCAGAAACACTATTCGTTACTTCGGCAACTGTATTTAATAAATCTTCGTCCATTGTTTGTGCAATGGCCATAAGTGCAGGCTGTAAAAACTGTTCGGAAAAATTTTTGATATCTAACGTCATTTCTTTGGAAGAAACCGTAAAAGATACATCGCGGAAATGATCCAGCTTTACTGATGTTTTACCCTCAACCGCATCTTGCACATTGATTTCGCCGGTGAAATTATGTGCAACAAATTTAGCAGGTTTACGAATAGAAATCGTATCGCCTACTCCTGCAACAAATTCATCATTATAATCACGATGAACCAAATTAGCCATTACTAAATTATTCTCTAGTACCATTAGCGCCTCTCGCGCAATAATTTGTGGTGTTAAAATTTCATTCATAATTTATATTCTCCTTCTTATTGTTTGCTGCGCCATGCTTTATATTCTTCCATAGACATTTTAGATGGATCTTTTTCTACAGGCGGTTTACCGTGTGGCATACCTCCATTTCCTCCATCATTTGTACTTTCAAACATATCTGCATAGCTCTCTGTTAATGTTTTACCGATTTCATCAATTCCTTTAACAGTATCATTTTCAATTTGTAACTTTGAATAATCAAACTGCGAGCGAATCAATGCTCTGTGTTTGGTCGGATGTGCATCAAGCCAAGCATCTATTGCATCACGCTTTTTCATATCTTCTTGTAATTTTGCAATATCAGCATCATACTTAGCTTTATTATCTGTAATTTGTGTTTTCAAATTTTCGATATCAGTTCCTTCGAATTTAGATGCAGCATCTTGAAGTGAGGTAATCGTATTGTTTGCTTTTACCAACTCAGCTTCTTTATCATCATATTTAGCTTTTGAAACATATTCTCCACTCGCTAAATTGGCCAATTTAACATCTTTGTTATCTTTTAGCTTCGCTTCAACTTGAGAATATAAGTCATCACCTAATAATTCTTTTAAAAATTCCATTTTTTCCTCCTGTGTTTTTTATATTCGGTTCTCTCCGCTAGGCAGCAATTTATATCCCGTGCAATTGGGTGCTTAAGTAGTTTATATGCCATTCCTTCAGGGCTACTTTAATCTTGTTCCAAAATACGGTAACTTTCTCCGTGGTGGATCGTTCATCCAAATCACCCTTTCTTTTAACTTTTTGCCACAAAAAATGCAGGTATCCGTTTCCTTACGAACCCTGCAATCAAGTTTTCGATCATAATAAATTCTTGCATTGGTTACATACGCATGATTACACACCTCATCACTCCCCTAAAAATAAAAACGCCCTTATTGAGCGTTAAATAATTTTGAATTTAACAATGTTTTTCAAAACACTATTCTTCATACACTATCCTGTCTATAATTCTTTCAGCGGTTCTCACTTTATCATTTACTATGTCTTGCATTAAATACTCTACTGTAAAATCGTGTAATGCTTCGATAAGTTCGTTAGGATCGTTTGAATTCAATAAATTTTCTGCATCATTAATATATCCTTTTATAAATTCAATTTCTTCTTTCCTTAATTTTACCATACTATCTGCCTCTTATTTTTTAGGAGTTGTCTGTATTAGATTTCCTGTATTAGGATTTACAGTGATGATACAACTATTCGAATGATAGTTTCTGCTTTTTCCGCTTGCCGTATTCTTTTCAGAAATCTTATCAGGATTCTTCAAAGTCGCCAAAACATCACCTACTGACACTCCCTTACGCTTTCCTTTTACGGGGTAATTGCTACTCTCATATTGCCCAATGATACGATCAACAAAATGTGTTTTATACCCTGTTATCATTATACCATCTTTTGTAGTAACACCAACAAGTTCTTTTTCGATTTGTTTAGCAGTATCTTGATAAATTTCAAATGTTATGAAAGATGATATATCTCCCTTATTTATTGCCTTTTTATATCCCTCGTAAAGTAGAATATTCTTTTCTAATTGCTTGTTGGATATAGAGTTTGATATTCTTCCTAACCCATCCATATAAATGCGTTCTTTCTGCTGTTTCAAACCCATTACTTTTGCAAATTTTACGTATTCGTCCATTGCAGTACGATACCTTGCTTGCGCATACATGATATCAAGCGGATCACCTTTGCCTTCTTTTAATAATGTAATCCTTTCTCTCATTGCTCGTATATTGGTTTCCATTCGTCTCATATGTTGTGTTGCTTCATATCCTGTATATGTTTTTCCCAAATACATTTTTACATCTTGAGAACGCCATTCTCTAAGTTGATGCTCGGTATAGGCCCTTTTAGATACCCCAGGTACAAACGGATAATATAGATGATAACAATTTGCTCCTTGAAGTCCTGTTACCGTGCCTAATCCACAAGTACTTTCTAATTCCGCAGACGTATAAATGCCTCCTTGCCAAATCGCATGAGTAGGTCGCGCATTAGGGTGGGCGGTTACCTCAAAAGTATCTATACCTAATTTAGCAGCAGTATCTCTGGCTGTCATATTACAAATGTCTGAAATCGACGACATTACCGCTCTTCTGGCCGCGACAGTAATTCGATTGTGATATTTACTTTCATAATCTATCCACCGAACGCCTGAGTTTGTCATTTCTTGTACTGCTTTTCTTAACGTCGTATTATAATCAAAAGCACCTGTCTGTATGTCAACAACTATTCTATCTAAGACTTTTTTAAAATACTCTGTCAAACTAACTTCAACTAATCCGTTTTTTTCGTTTAATACAAATCCTAATGATTGTGTCAAATTTTGCATTTTTTCATGTGTTTTCTGTTTTGCTGCTTTTACAATCCCTTGCAAAAAAGTATTTTTCTCATAAGGAATAAAGTTACCGTTAATCTGTTTATACAATTCTTTATTCCCGATATAGTCCGTTTTAATTGCCATATCATATAAATAATCTACATATTCATCAGAATATTTAATTGTCTCTTTTAGCATTTTTTTAATATCTTCACTACTATATCCTATGTTATACAACTGATTGATCTGGAAATCCGCTGAACGCGTTATAACACCTGCATTGTAAATACGTCTTACAATATCTAACATGATTCGTTGTTCTAATTTAATGAAAATTGCTTCTCCACCATATCCATAGGATTCCATTTGATTATGCGTAATCATTGCATCACATCTGCTTGCTGAGGGAGCATTGATTGAGCTGTATTTTTGTCTTCATTGTATACTTTCATACGATACTCTAAAAGACTCATAGCCCCTAAAGCGACATCTTCTTTATATTGTTTTCTTTCTGCTTCCTTATCTTCAATAATAGAATCGTCAAAGTCTATTGTGATAATTCCTGAATATACTTGTCCCACGGAAATATATAAAACTGCGCGCACAAGTTCTTCTAATGCTCTACGTAGAATAATTTCGTGTTTTTTTAAACGACGAAACATCTTAGAGTTGCTACTGATAATATCTGTTGTATTCGTATATATCTTTCCTTCCTTAAAAACGTAATAATTAGTACCGAAGCCCACCTTATCACTAAACAAATTCAAGGAATCTTGCAAACCTAAGCTATGTTGTTCAACACGCAAATCAAAATCCGTTTGTTCAATTTTCCTCTTATTATCTTCACCAAGACCAGCTACACCATAAAATGCGATATCATCGGGATCAAATACCGGTTTTGTATTTTCATTATCGACTGTTGGTACAACATTGATTGATGACGGATCAACAAATATCCTTTTTTTTCCTAATTGAAACTCATTAAAATAAGAGTCAAACTTCTCATCAACATCCATCATTTCATCTGTTGCATTGGCGAATACGGACAATCCCATAGGTTCATCCATATCAGAATTATTTGCTATGTTAGGTTTTATTATTTGAAATAATGGAACAGGACTATAATATACATTCTCTATGCCTTTCGGAAGTTCGCTTATTTGATACTTTCCATATCGTTTAGAGCTGATAATAATATTTTCAATGCGATATTTATCCCCTTTCTTTTCGTGTATATTGACGTAATATTTTCCATTTGATATTTCACTAGCAAAAGCTACGTCTACAATTCTTCCGTTTGCTATGCGTAAAGGGAAAATCATATCAGCAGAAATATAATTGATACAACAATTATTGTTTATATCTGATGATTTATACTCTACAAAAGCTCCCGTTCCAAGCGCAAATGTTTTTTCTAACAATACATTAGCTTGCTCACGAAAATCATTTTCTTTTAAAATGCCATCTAGATGCTCTTGCATAGAATCTATTGTTATTTTAACTTTCTCATTCAATAATAAATCTGCCCAATCCTCGCACGCTTTTTTTGCCATACCTAGTGATTTTTTTGTTTTCTTAACCTCTTTGACACCGTTATACACTTTATAATTATGAAAAGCATCTACCTTCCCTCGATACCATTCACGCCATAGCTGCATATGTTCCCTATGTGTTATAGTCGTTTGCACTTGATATCCCATCTGCTCAAGAAAATCTCTCACTTCACTCACAACCATAAGCATTACTCCTTTCGTAAAATTGGTAACATGTTTACAATGTATTTCCACAACCCCATAACAACATATCTCAACGCATCCATACAATGATCGTTTTCTTTTAATGGTTTTTCTATTCCTCGTTCAATAGAATCAGGATCATAACCATAAATATATATTTCACTTTTCAATTCTTTTTGCTTGTTTGTGAATGATAATGCGTTATATATTAACAATTTTTGTACTCTGCTTATTCCTAGCTCTACTGAATTATCAACATCGGGAAATTGTATCTCCGGACATAGTCGTTTAATTTCTTCTTTCAATCCTCTTGCTGAAGGATCAATAAAACAAAAAACAGGCTTATGCCCGTATTGCTCGTAAATACTATCTATCAAGTCTTTGAAGTCCTTCGCATACTCACTTGGACTTTTCTGCCTTCCGCTCGTTCTACCACAATGATAATACTCATCTAATCCTTGAATTCGTTTATTACTGAAGTCTAATCCAACGACTTGATATGTTGTAGGATTCATTTGTCCATAATCAACACCTACCCCATACAGTGTTATATTATCTTCACTATTGGTTTTACGTACATGGTGTTCTTCATCGAACATATAATAAATTAAATCATCAAGTCCAACCGCTTCTCCTAACCATATCCAACGATACATTTTAAAATCAGCCAATTTCATTGCTTCCGCTTCATCAATCAGCTTTCGCCCTAACCACTTCATCGGAACATCACGATAATCCGTATGAATATGAATGCAATCTGCACGCTGCTCCATCTTACGGCACCATTCATTGACAGGTGCTTTTGGATTTTTAGGCGGATTATACAGATACATCATTCTAAAATCTTCATCATTACCACGCACAAATGTTGCAACTATGTTAAGGATCTCATCCTCTCCCTCTCCTTTATCGAAAAATTCAGTAAGTTCATCTAGTACCACTAAACGTATATGATTTTTCTCATCTATCATACCTTTTGTATCATCGATGCTATCTGATCCGGTGAAATATATAGTGTTACCATTCTTTTTGTAAGTAATTTGCATCGGACTTCGAGTAATCGTGAAATGTTTTTTGGATAATCCCAAGCGCCCAATTGCACGTACGCATTCTTGATATACTGTTTTTCGTAATTTATTATGATGCTTACGCATAATAACTGCAGCGGAGTCATCTTCTGATACAATAAGAAAATCTGCCATAATCGCCATTGCCGAGGATTTTGTACCGGCACGACCCGATGTAAGTATTTGGTGCATGTGTTCTCGATCGTTTACCAATGGTTGAAATTTAGGAATAATAATATCACTGAGTTTTACTGTTTTTTTATTTGATGTCATTGATAATCACCACACCTTCATCATCCTCTTGCACACTTTCTACTTCCAACTTTTTCTTCTGTGCCTGCAACAATTCAACTTTTGCCTTTTGTTCGTCTGTAGCCCAACCGATATGATCAGCTAACCATTCAAGTGCTTTCATTCGATCTGCAAGTTTGATAGAAACACCGTCTTTTCCTTTTTTGACTTCACTTAAGATTGTTCCGTCTACCTCATCAGACTCTTTAAATCGAACTGTATTGACCATCTTCGTTACCGGGTTACCATCTTCCATTACAGGACCGAAAGCAGACATGACAATGGTTTCTTCTTGGCCAAATTCAATATAATCATTCAAATCCGCAAAAGCAATATCCATATACTTCTGAAAGATATCTTCCTTTGTAAGCAGATCCCTTTTACATCGCTCTTGCTTTAACTTCATGATTTCGGCTTTTATTCTATCTTTACCAAGCAGCCTAGGCCCACATGCCATTGCTACTTGATACGATACACCGTAAACCTTTTGATAAGATTTTGTAGCATTAAACGTCCTTGAATACAACAAACAAAAAAGACGCTGTTTTTCGTTTAATCCATCTGCTTCAAGCGTCTCTATATCTTCGGGGTTTAATTCATTTAAAGGCTGGATATTTATGCCTTTCTTTTGTTTGGTAACGTTACTTTTTGTTTTAGTAACATTACCTTTCAATTCTTCGTCCCATTTATCTTGTGATTTCCATTTTCTTATCTGTGTATCACTAATATTTAACTGCTCTGCTATATCCTTCAATAAGAGCTTTCCTTTACCGGATATATAGAGTTCTTTTGCTTTATCTCTGTTTGGACTTCTTTGTCTAGGCATTCATATCACCACCTCCTTTTTAGGTATAAGAAAAGCACCTCATTGGGTGCTTCTATCAAATCATCAATATAATGGTTTTATTTAGTGAAAAATTTTTAATCGTTAATAATTTCATACACCTTAGCAATATTCTGGCTTATTATTTCAGATGATTTGTTATTTTGAAGATTTGCCTCTTTATATCTAACAATCATTTTTATTTTTAATTTTGTATTATGCGCAAAATGAATTTCATTGTTATGTACTTTATTTATGAAATCCTCATCGGAAATACTGCACCATATTTTACTTCCGTTTAGGGTTACTCCCCATTTTGATTTGCCACTTAAATCAGGTTTATTCACTTTTACTACTGTTATGATTTCGTTTTCCTCAATTTCTTTATTAAATTTTTCCACATCTTGTGGTGTCGACAAGTATGATAAGCTTTCTCTATCTAAATTTATCGTTTCTTTGGATCCTTTACCATCATCAAATTCATAAGATAGATCAGTTCTATCATGGTCATTCAAAACTGCTTTAACCGCTTCAGCCATTCCTTTCTCGACGATATTATTATATATATTTACTGTCATCGTATCTGCATAATATACATTTCCTCTTTCATTTATTATTTTAACTTTATCATCCTGTTGCTCAAATCCTTTTGGTGGTAACCCCTTTAAAAAAGTTCTAATTTTTAATATGTCTTTAAAAGCTGTTATTACAGTCGGGACATAAGGAAAAATAGTTGGTGCTAATTGTATAATCTGTTCGATATCTATTACAAAACTTCCTTTTTCGATGTTTAATACTTTAAATTTGCAAAAATCATTCTCATTAATAAGATTATCTGCAAGATTCTTTAAAGTACAAACAGTAGCGCTAAGAGAAGCAGATAATGTTTCTAAATCAATATCATTTTCTCCTCCAAAACGTATTGTTAACTTCTCAGACATCATAATAAAATCCCCTCTAAATTTACTTTTCTTTAAGAACATTTTATCACACATCCTTTCACTTTTAAATATACAACATAATGTTACGATATTACGTAACATTACAAAATAAAAAAAGCATCCTTCGATGCTTTTTACCCTAAGTTACTAACAAACATACGCTCATAAGTAACTTAGGATAATCGCCATTTTACGATTATCCATAAATGAATTGAGAAAGTTTGATTGCAACAGGAATGTAGCGAGTGAGGGGAGGCTCTATCTCGCCACCAATTCCTAATATCATTATATCATGTCAAGTAGGTACACCGAGGGTACACTTTTATGAAAATTCTTTAAAATTTGCGTATATTCTGTTGATTGCTCGATTTGTTTGCTTCATTATTAGTTCTTCCGAGCATTTTAATTCAGCTGCAGCATGACTTCTTTCTTGACACTGATATTTAATCACATAGATCTTAACGATCTTTTGTTGTGATTTTGTGATGAAATTCAACCAAGAATCTAGGACATTCATCTTGTTTATGTAATATTTGAGGTTTTCCTCCATGTCATTTAATTTCCGCATGAGGATCATAACCTTGTTATCACTACACATTGATCCATCTGGCATCTTTATAATGCTGCCACCAACACTTGGATTGTTCAATTCCTCTTGATACTCTAGTTTAAATTCTTCGATATCTGCGTTGATATCTTTGACTCTCCCTAAATAAAAATAATATCGCATCAATTCTTCTTTAATGAAGCGTTTTTGCAGCGATTCCCGTGTGATGCGTGATGTCTGTGTTTCTTCCTCCTTCCAATTCATCACATCACTCCTTTTCGCGATATAATGAGGAATCTATCTTTTCTTCCTTTTTAGATTCCATTGATGAAATTATACATATTGCTGCAATCGCATACCCAATGATTATCCCGATAAATAGGATGACAAAATTAATCATCGTCTACCACCTCTCAATTCTCTATTTTCTGCTTTTAATTTAGCTATTTCATTACACTTCATTTCATTATCATCAGCTAGAGCCTTGTTTTCACGCTTCAGTAGCGCTATTTCCTCTTGCGCCTGTTTATATGCTTCTTTGAATGTTTCCAGCTGTTGACGCACTCCATGAAGGCATGTATCAATCATTTCTTTATCCGCAGCACTGCACTTCGAATAAATCTTGTCATTGTATATGAATTTTTCGATATCAGCTAGCATTATTAAACACCTCTTTATACTGATTAAGTTCTGCCTGCAATCCATAAATAATCTTAATCAAATGCTTTTTTGAAAAGCTTTTTAGATTGACTTTTGTAAAATCATATTCTTTTCTATTTGGTTTTGGTTTTTCAATAACTTTTGTTTTTATTTTTTCTTGTTCAAGAATTGGTTTTATTTTCTCTAATTGTTCATCAGTTAAATTTATATCATCTAAAATTTTCCCATCATTAGTCATCTCTCACACCTCATTTCGCAATATACACTGGATAGAAACGATTTTCTTCAAATTCAACAAAATCTAAAGTTTCTTCACATGAGTCTGCCCATGCTTTAAAACTTCCTTTAGGGTATTGTTTACATGGCTTGAAAAGAATTACTATATTTCTTATCCACATCTCTTTACTATCCCAAACCCACATACCTTCTTTCAAATCCTCAAATTTGTATGGTTGTGGGTTTAAATAATCTTCACAAATCATGCTATATGTGTTGTCTAACATTTCATACTTTTCAACAAGTTCAAAGTGTTCTTGTATAAATTCTTCCAATAAATCAACTGCATAGGGTGTTGGGTCTTGACACTTTTGAGTGTTATTATCGAAACACTTACAACAAGGACAATTTCTACTACAATCTAACGCTTTTAAAGCAGATAATAAATTTTCTTTTTTAAATTCTTCTTTATTCAACATCTTCGTCCTCCTCTTTTATATGCTTGTCTATATATTGCATAATTTGTTCTTTTGAATAATTACACAAAGATAAACAAAGATACAATGTTGATTTATTATCTTTTTTCTTTCCAATAGCATCATAACTATGCTTTTTAAATCCATATTTTCCATTATCCAATATTGTAAATTCTTCATAAGGTAACTTAATATAATAATCTCTAATCTTTGATGATTTATAATATTCTTGTTTAGGCTCTTCTTGTGGATAATTAACTACTTCATGTAGCACATATCGAAATTCTTTCACAACGTCTAATTTTTCTAATTCTTGTAATCTATCAGCACATTTTAGTATTTCTTCTTTACTCAACATTTTCATCACTCCAATCAATCGCTTGCCCACAATTAGGACAATGGTCATATTCATCATAATCAACTTCATATTTTTTATCGCAATTAGGACAAATCCAAGTGTCATATATCAGTTCACCATTCTCATCATACCCATCAGCTTCATAATCAGGTTTCTTCGGTACAGCCTTATCGACTAATTCCTTTAATACATCTAAATATTCATGTGCTTCTTCTACTGTATCTGTACATAAACAACATAAACTTGCTTTTTCAAACGCATCTTGATACTTGTTCATTTCAATATCCTCCTAAAATGGCAAATCATCACTTGCAATATCTAAAGTATCACTGCTCGCAAAATCATTGGAATAAGATGGTGTGGTACCTGCTCCCGGTTCATAAGTTGGCTCATAGCTGTTTTGAGGAACATAGGTATTTGTGCTAACATTTGCATTTGCACTTGCGCTGTCTTTCGGCTCCAAGAATTGAACACTATCCACAACTACCTCAGTTACATATACACGCTTACCGCTTCTATCGTCATAGCTGCGCGTTTGTATGCGTCCCTCAACACCAATCAGTGAGCCTTTTTTAGTATATTTATGTAATACATCTGCTACTCCCTGCCATGCTTGACAGTTGATGAAATCAGCATCCGGCTGCCCTTCTTTTTTGATGCGTCGATTAACTGCTAAGGTAAATGCGACAACACTTATTCCTGACGTTGTCTTACGAAGTACCGGATCCTTTGTAATTCTACCGACTAATACTACTCTGTTTATCATGTTTAACCTCCTAGTCTATAAGATATCCTTCAATTTATATCCGGTTGAAATTAACAAATCATACGGAAATTTATTTGATGAAAGATATTCGAAATATTTAATTGTTTCTTTAAATGATTTAATATTATCTACATGTGAATGTGTATATTGTGTAAATATGATATTTTCTAATGCCTTCACATAATCATTATTTACAATACTTCTCGGTGCTGATCCGATACAAATTCTATTTTCTGTCAACATATTAGGCATTGGATATTTAAATAATTCGGTTTCTTTGCCCTCATACTCTTTATACGAATATGCTTCAATATTTTTTATTTTTCCATCTACATAATCAATGAAATAAATCGAATTCGGAAATAGGATATTGTAGGCTTTATTTTGATAAGTAACAATACGCTTATGCTCCTGCTGATTAATCACTACACATTTATCATTGAAAGCGATATACTGATCATCTAAAAAAATTAACTTTTGGCGTTTGTTATCTGTGGCAATTGGTTTCATTTTCTTTAACTTATCCATGAGAGATTGAATATCAATGGCCGAAAAATACTCATTACCATTTTCATCAACTTTTAATACCTCTATATCTTCGCTGATTGTATCTGCTCTAAATATAATCTGTTTCAAAATATTACCTCCCGATTACTTCCTTTCAATTCAAATAAATCGTAGAAATAAGGATTTAAATCTACTACAAAATAGCTAAACATTCTATCAAATTCCGATAAATCACGCTTCTTATTAATTTGGCTATCAATATATTCTAATGTAGACTTTCCTAATGTGTCATATCCAGAAAATTCTCCACTAAAATTCATTGATGCATATACATACTGTCCTGGCTTTACTTTACAAAAACAAAGTTCATCGAGTACCATATCAAGCTCTGCAGTTTCTTCTAACTCATCAAAATTCAATGCAATATGGTTAAAATATAAATCTTCGCAAACTTCGTCTCGAAATACTGGATTATTATAGTTTTCCTTGATATCTTCATCACTTAATTCTTCAAATAAAGATATGAATTCTTCCCAATGATCAAATACGTTTACAATCGGATTCGAATGAGTTAATCCTATAATTTTCCTTCCTCTTGTTGTATGATCAAGAAAAATATCAAATGGATCCGTTGAACTTGTATGAATTTCAAATTTATCTAGAAAGCAAGATAATATTAGCTTTAATATAGGATATTCTTCATTAAAGATATCTTCCCAATGGTATGCAAATTCCAACATGCATTCAAATGGACCAAAATCGGTGTCGATTTGATTTCCGTTTTCTACAAGACTCTCTATAAATTCAGTTACATATTTTTCATCTTTGCTACATTCACACAGACGCTTGATATACCATGCTTCCGTCCTTTTTAGAAGTTCCTCCTTAGTAATGTACTTCCTCAAATCTTCGTACATTCGTAACTCCCTCCTTGATTTCTCCATGTAATATGGAGCTAACATGCTCAATGATTGTCATGGCCATTTTTAAATTTGTTACCATATACTGCGTATTCCCTGCCGCCGCTTGTGCCTCACAAGACTTTTCTGTAGGGTGGATATCTTTGTCTAACGCATATACTTCGCTCCTTAGATGCCCCGCTCTTTGCCCATCTTCTTTTGCAACAACATATACATTTCCTTCATATTCCGAATTAGCGGAATCGATATAGACACATCTATCCAATTGATGAAATGTATGTTCTAAGATTTCTCTAGTTTTGTCATTATCCACACAACCGATCAATACTGGAAGAAATGTTGGATACTGCTTCCTAAGCATAAGCAATATTTCATCTTTCGTTACAT
This sequence comes from Amedibacillus dolichus DSM 3991, assembly GCF_000154285.1. Taxonomy (GTDB): domain Bacteria; phylum Bacillota_I; class Bacilli_A; order Erysipelotrichales; family Erysipelotrichaceae; genus Amedibacillus; species Amedibacillus dolichus. The sequence goes on from NZ_DS483475.1 coordinate 208,855, forward strand.
ATTTATCTATCACGCCACATCTATTACCGTAGAAAGCATTGATCTTTCTAGCTAAAGCTATTGCCTTATTTTCGTTGATATCGTGTTCTTGATAGCTTTGGCGTACCATGTTTTTCTCTTCTACTCTATCCCCGTCTACAAGCACAATTCGATGCTCTTGATGTAAAATTAGTTTTGGAATATCTCTTGCTAAAAGCGAACCTGTTCCACCAACTCCGACGATCACAAATACATATTTCATAATTACCCTTTCTTGTGCTGTTGAAATGTCGGAACAAGCACATTATCCTTTTCAATGAAATCATAAGTTACATTTCCGGAAAATTCATAGAAACCATGCTCCAGCATCTTCTTTGTTATCTGTTCTGGTGCATACTCAACACCTTCCTCAAAAATATACGATACATCTTTCTTTTCAGCTGCGAGATAAATTTCAAATGGATATTTGAATACTTTATCTGCTTTTTTAGATTCCGTTTTCTTAGACTCTGTTTTTTTAGCAGCTACCCTCTTCTCTTTCGATTCGCTCTTTGTTTCTTCCACTGGTTTTATCATATCCATCAAATTCATTACTCTACCTCCCTCGGCTCTTGTTGCGCCACATACATATCGCCGGCAGAAATATTGCCACAAACATAAAGCATCATTCTGTCTGCAAAACGTAATTCGATATCTGTATTTGTCTCCAATTCGATAATTCGGATCAAATGCTCTAGGCTTACCGTTACGTTCAACTTAGATCCTTTTATAAATTTAGATTCTACCTCGAGATCAAATACATCGGTTTCTTCATGTGAATACAGATGTAAGATATTATCGTATTGCTTCAAATTGACATAATCGGTATAACCCTTCATAATACACAACTGATGCAATAAATCGTTTGTCTTACACTTCAATACAACTGGCGTATCTATATCTAATTTCAAAAGCGGTTGCGCCTTTAAAAGAAGCGATGAATAGAACAGTTGGTTACCAGCATCATTGATAAATACCACCGTTTTATTATCTGTCATACAAGTGGCCATATCTTTGATAAAACCAAATATTTCTTTAGGAATACAGATTGATTCGCTGACACCTGTATTTATCCTCTGCATGTAGAAGTGATAAGAATCTGTTAGCAAATATCCATCGGGACTGACATTCACTCCATTCACTTGAATTTTCGTTTTGCTATTCCCTACGAATGATTTTCCTTTTAAAAAATCATTCGGTTTCACGTCGACTGTTCTGGCATTTTTGGTATCAGGTATTACCGCTTTAACATCAATTAAGTTTGCTAAATTGATATTGCTGTTTTTGGCTTTTACCTTGATTACATCTTTTGATACCGTTAAATCAAATACATCAAAGCGTGAAAGCATTTGATAATCTTTCTTTGATAGCGTGAAGGTCAATTCTCCTCTTTCATCAGTTTTTATGTAAGTAATGAAGCCATATCCTTCTTCATCTGTATTGTGAATTGAAATGACTTGATCCTTTACTGTGATAAAGTTATACATCATTGCATTTTTAAACATATATCCGTTAAGATTCATCGTTTCCCCTCCTCATAATCTTTCGTGGTGAAATCTCTTTGTTTCCAATCACCAAGTATTCTGTCAATATACTGTACACTCTTTTTTCCTCTCGTCATTGCTTCGCGTAAAGCATAACGTATGAGCAGATCATCGTAATCATTTTCCATCTGCGATATAAGCATTGCTTCATTCGATGATATCGTTCTAGCAAATTCTTCTTCAAACAATGACAACAACGGAATGGACCATACATCGTCCTGTGCGCACGCGCCTATAAATGTATTATTCTTATCTTTCTTATCTTTCTTTTCTTTCTTGATTGTGGTTAGCTGTTGGTTAGTTGTTGGTTGATTGCTGGTTACTTGTTGGTTAGATATTTGGTTATTTTGTTGGTTATCATTATCATTACAAAACTGATATTCTTCCCATTTTACTATTGTTGCAACAGTAAATCTGTTGGTTGTTTCGATGGTTATTTGGTTGGCTGAAATTAGCTTGTTTATGCATGTGCGTATGTTCTGCTCTGAAAGACCTAATGTTTCCGCTAATTCCTTTCTTCCAAACACAACTTGCCCTTTTTTTAACTCTACTCCTCTATACGTTGTACCCTCATAACTAGCTCTTAGCAGCAATTCTAACCACACCGCCACCATGTTAGGCACGTCATAATATTTCCATTCACGCAGCTTCCTATGTATCTTGATAAATCCGTTTGGTTGCAATCAAACCACCTCAATTCATGTCAGCATCTGCCGATAATACATCGTATCAATGCCGAGCTTCTCAGCGTACTCCAGCGTTGTATCTATGAGCTTTCCCATTTCCTCTTTATTCATCTTGCTGCTTCCGATAAACACCTTACAGCGTGCCCATAGCGTGCCATTCTCGCGGCGTTCATATCCAAGTAACTCAACTGCTCTTACTTCCTGTTTCAGCGTCTCCAATGCACTCTCTAGGCACACCATATATTCATACTTTGCACCGGCTTGTGATAATAAGTAACAATACATTTCCCATTCATCATTGCTAGATGCATTGTGTTGCCCTGCTATCTCGTGTATCAGCGCCCACAAATAGTTATTTTGATTGATAGAACGCTTGCTTTTTACTTCATTGATCTCTAGCGAATATGCTTTCTTTTCCAGCCCTTCGCAATAATTTCGATAATTGTAATTACTTACTTCAAAAGTAATCTCTAGGTTGCCTTCTTCATTGATGCTCTTTCGCTTATAGTTGCCGATAATTTTTGTCTTTGCCATTATAAGTAATTCCTTCCAAACACCATCATGAATGTGTTATGACCATACAGCTGCTCAAACTTTGCTTGACATTCCTGTTTTAAAGCCAAATCTAACGACTTATCAAAATGGACACCTTGATTGCTTGCATTATGATAATCGGCTCTCAGATAAACCCAACAACCCCACTGCTCGGATTTTTTACGATTCGCATTTCCTCCGAAAATATGATGCTTATGCAGGTTGGAAGTGGAGTGCGTTATATAACACTCCCTTTCCGTTTGCATGATCGACTTAGCCATTTTGCTGTTCCTGTTTCGGATATCCGTAGCTATATCGAAGATTTCCTGCTTTATCTACAATGGATAGCTTACTAATTCTTCGTGAAGCATACTCAATTGCCGAAACCCTAAATTTAACTCCGCTCTTGACTTTGAATTTCCCCTTATCCTCATAAAATTCATTTTCTGATAAGGTTACGTATGTAAATGGTGCGGTGTATAATTCTCTACCGATGCCCCAATTGAAACAAGCTCTTTTAAAAGCATCGCTCGCTTGCCCTTTCTCCGCTTCTGTATTGCTTTCCGTTCCTACATCTTGCTTAGAAACCCATTTACCTGTGTTTTCATCAAGTATGGATACAGTGCAATATAATCGATCCCCAATCAACTCATGTTTTCTTTCCCACCCCATAGGACCGACACTTTCATCAAGAATGTTCATATCACAACGTGCATCTTTATATAGCAATAGGATTGCTCCTACATTCTTGCCTTTTTTTACCGATTGCACTCTAACGTCTATTTCATCGGCGCGTAATGTTCTGAATTCTTCCATATCTACTACCTCACGCTGCATGTTTACTCTTGTAATAAGGGCACCATTTATTTACATTGCAATAATTCTCGCAACGATTATCCGTTCCTTCACGTTTCACGATACTATGCTTATTATCTAACATCTTGCTGTCAATATATGCCTGTGCATCGCCATGTGTCTTAAACACTCTAACTGCTGATTTACGACCTTCCTTCATCACAGCATAGGTATCTTCCTTATGCCATCGCTCTTCCGGAGTACATGCAGGCAAATCATCATCAGTCATTTGTTCACAATCGCTTAATTCTTCAAAACGGTCATGAATCCATTCATCAATCTGGTTAAATTCTTCTTCAGTAAATTCCCAATTGATTGGATATACAGGGTGCTGTGGATAATCCCCACCTTGTAAGGCTTTGGTCTTACTATGATCTTTCAACATTGCTACGATTTCTCCACGGTGTGCATGAAAACCGATCTTGCGCAGCATCCAGCAATAGATCAGTGTTTGCTTACGATAGTCATCCCAATCATTGAATAATACTTTATTGACCGATGCAGTCTTATAATCTGTTACCGTTCCCGTCTTATCATCGTATAGATCAAATATCCCACTCAGCTTATACCCGTTTGTCAATTCGACAACAATTTTATTTTCTTTCAACTGATTTTCCGTTTCCTGTGATTGTTCCAAGACTCCGTGCACTGCCGTTCCAAAGATAAGCCATATCATTTCCGATACATCTTGTTCTATTTCATTATCATGCCTGCGTTCCAAAATAGTTTGACACGTTCCCTTCAATAAAGCTGTAACACTATATTGTTTCGGTGTGTATGTATGTTCTCGCATTACCGCTGCCATGATTGGTTGTGGTAAATTATATTCATTTGTAATTTTCATTCTCAAGCTTCCTTTCTTTTTCAATTTCTTCTAAATACTCCGCTTTCATGTCGATCAATTCTTCATCAGAATACTTCGGTGCAACATAATCCGGATCACGACGATCAATCATAATAACTCCTCAATGGACATTTGCCCTGTATTCTTAAGCTCTTGGCGCATTGTAGTGCCGACACCGAAACAATGCTTGCCATAGCTTTCCATCATTTTTAAATACTCTTTCTTCTCATCGTCGTTTTCAGCTAACCAATAACCTGCACATGATGATGAAGAAATAATCGCAACCCCTTTACGACGCATAGAAGCGATACAAGAACGTACTTTTCTATCATGAGTATTTGTTAGCTGAACTATCGTTTCGCGTCGCACTGCGTTCGATTTGCCTACCTTAAGACAATTTAAAATTTTATTTTCCGTTTCATCTAAAATAATTTGTTTCATGGCTGCTCCTTTATATACACTTCTGTGTAATATACTCCACGCTCAATACTCTCTGCTTCTGTTCCGACGAACACGTCAATCACATTTCCTTTAATTGCACCACCACGATCTTCTACGATATAGATATTTCCATTTATCATCACTTCGCTGCCGGCAGGAATGATGTTCCAATCCGTTGCAATGGTTCTGCCCTCTTGTGGCATTGTTCCGGTTGCTGTGATGCCGCTACAACCGATGCAATCAGCTCCGTAGTGCGTGATTTTGAAGGTGCCTAGTGAAGTTCATTTAGCTTCTTCTACCTGTTTCACTTCTTTTAAACTAGCTAACTCTTGACGAACATCGCTTACCTTTTCTTCTGCAATCATAATTTGATCAATAGCATCTGCAGCTTTATTGGCATTTGAATGTGAAATAATTCCAAGTCCAAAGTTCAAAGCTACAGAGCAAGTAAGTGATATTGTTAATACTGTAATCTTTCTATCCTTTTTCACGTCCATGTTTTATCTCCCTTTCCAACAATAATTTCAACATTCCGTTATCCCTAACATACTCACACACATCTTTGAAACAAAAATACAACCCTCGACTATTCCCCTCTTTAACTACATATACACCTAGCGGACAATCACCATATCGAATCCATGTTTGTAATGTTTCTTTGGTAATCTCATGATTCAATATTTCAACTGCTTCACTCGTCTTGATAAACGTACTCAAAACTCTTCACCTACATTTATAAGATTTCTGACAATTTCATAAATTTTATAGAGGGTTGGCAGTGTGTTTTCTTTAAATAACAATTCTTCTTCCGTTGTTCGTTGCCCATCTGCGTACATTTGATAAATTTCATGAAAGACCTTTTCCATATCATCAGCAGCCTTTCCACTCATAAAGCCAAGCGTCTGCAAATCTCTTTGACAATACCCGTTCGGGTTCTTGCATCTGCCAATAGGACATTCCTGTGCGCAATATCTATCGCGCATATTCAAATCATGAAGATAAGCAGATAAGCTAACAACAAATTCCGGTGGAGCATTTCTATCGCTCATATAGTTATAAACAGTTGATTCACTTGTACTGCAAGCTTCCGCAATCTTTCTAACACTAAATGTGTCTTTGTCTTTTCCTTGCGCCTTCAAAATGGCGTCTCTTATTAAATTCAATTTACTTCTCCTTTCGCTCCGTCTGAATAAGGTTACTTTCATCACCTTTGCTAAATGCCTCTATCACTTTGATACAAAGCGTTTCAGCAATATTGGCAGCTTCCTCAAATCTAGTTTCAGGAATATCTTTTGACTTCTTATAGCCAAGCAAATAAGCTGTCATACGTCGGATAACTTCCCAAGTAGACCCCATATTGATTCTTATTAGCTGTTCCCAATACTTACGTTGGACAGAAACAAGCGGTTTGTTATAAACAGATATTTTCTTTTCCGCTAATATTTCTATCTTAATTTGTTCTTTCAATTCTTCTAACTGCTCTTTTGTTAAAGTGATTTCTTCCATATAAAAAACCTCCTGTTTTCCTTTCCATAATCAAAGAACTCAAAGAGGTTGTTTAATATACACTAAGATGTTATAATTTCAGCGTAATCCTTAACCTCGTTGAGGGTTGCTCTGTGAGTAGCACATGACTATTTGGCGATAGGTGCTACTCTTTTTTATTTAAGTAGTTTACTAACAACATAATCCGTTAAGGACATTCCGCTTTTTTTTGCGTTTGATAAAATCTTTTCTTTTTCTTCCTTAGTCAGTCTTATGTTCAGCCTTTCATTCCTAGGGTTTTCTACTTTAGGTCTACCCATAGTTTTGTTTGTCATGGTCCTCCTTTCTGACTATTTGGCTACCCATAATATACTATATACTTTTTGGGTTGTCAATTAGTCTTAGGATTATTTTTGAAATTAACATCTTAGGATATAAAAAACCTCCTGTTCACAATTTGTGGAAAATTGCCCAAGAGGTTGCACATTTCGTATTTGAAAATGTATATCGAAAATGATATACTATTTGTGCAATCTCTTGAGATTGTAGTTGAGGTACATGACCTTAGTCGCCAAACTTACTTCATGTGCCTCTCTTTTATTTTGCTTTCTTGATTAGTTGTCTGATGAGTTCAGCATAACTAATCTTTTTTTGTTCACATAAGACATCGAGTTTGTTTTTTGTATCTTCATCAATTTTAATCTGTAATCTTATGTCTTTGGGTTTTCCTATAATAGGACGCCCCATTTTCTTTTTTGTAGCACCTGCCATTTCACTCCTTTCCCTCACTTACACATAGATGTGTACCTTAGTGCCTACTAATATAATAATATAGGTGTGTAAGTAAGTCAAGGCTTTTATATGGATTTTGAAGAAATGCTATATTTTTATATAATACGTAACTTTTACGTATAAATATATTGACATACGTATATAATACGTATATAATATAAGTGTGATGAGGAGGTACAACATATGCCAATGACGTCTAAGGAAATGTGTAAACTCCTTAAGAAGAATGGCTTCATTGAAATGAAACATGCTCCTACGGGACATCGTAAATTTCATAATCCTACTTCTAAAAGGACTACCATAGTTCCTTATCACAACAAAGAATTGGGAAAAGGCTTAGAACAAGCCATTCTCAAGCAGGCGGGACTTAAATAAGTCCTCCTGCACTATTTAAGAAAGTGAGGCTAACATTTATGTCTAAATTCTATTATCCTGCTGTATTCCATGTTGCTGACGATGTAGGAGGCTACTGGGTTGAATTCCCTGATCTTCCGGGGTGTTTCTCTCAAGGAGAACAAATTGAAGATACAATGGAACACGCCAAAGAAGCTTTAGGTCTTTATCTTGATACAAGCGATGATATTTATGAACGTACCATTCCAGATCCATCATCTATTACGAAAGTAATGGAACAATTCCCTAAAGAAATTGTCGTGCTTGTCGAATATGACGATATCAAATACGCTCGTATGTATAAGAACAAAGCAATCAAGAAAACTTTAAGCATTCCCGAATGGCTAAATGATGAAGCGACCAAAGAAGGCGTTAATTTCTCACAAGCTTTACAGGAAGCTCTCCTCGCTAAATTAAATTTATTATAGCATTTCTCCAGCACTCTTAATTGAGTGCTTTTTTGCAACCTTATTCAGTTTTCAAAGATCTTTATTTTCAATTTGAGAAATAAACAAACCTTTTATCACACTTTGTATATTCCAATATACTGTTTCTTTGATATAATATCAGTGTAAACAAAATATGTGTTTTGTTTATTCCTAGGAATGAATCGCTACAACTTTGGTCGGGAGTGCGGTTCATTTTTATTTTTTAAGGACATTTGTTTCCTCCTTTCTCACGAATAAAACTTAGTCCATTCAAAGCCAAGCAACTTGCCTAGCTTCTGCGCAGTAGCAGGTCTTGGTGTTCTTTCCCCTCTCTCGTATTTACCAATAAGGGTTGCATCTACACCGATTTCTCTACCTACTTCTGCTTTCGATAAGCCTTTCTTATTACGCTTATCAATAAGCCATTCTCTCAATTTATCACCTCTTTTTTCAAGACTACTTGTCTTGATATATTTATATTATAAGGACTATTGTCTTGTTTGTCAATTATTTTTGGTCGATTTGTCTCAAAATAGTAAGCAATATTTAAAAAGACTGATTGTCTTGGTATAATTTATTAAAGAGGTGTCATATGTTAGCGGAAAATTTAAAAAAATTAAGAAAACAAAAAGAACAAAAAGAACATAGACGCATTTCTAAATCTAATGTTAGTAAAGAATTAGGTTTAGATTTGTCTGCCTATGGAAAATGGGAAAATGGCGACCGTAATCCTGATATGTTTTCTTTAATAAAATTAGCCAACTATTTTGATGTATCTATTGATTATTTACTGGATAACGAAAAAAGCACTCCCCTATGCGATGAAGTGCTAGAAATCAATAAGGCTATGGAGAAAGTAAATCAAGAAGATAGACAGCGAATGGTCGAAACATTAAAAGCTGCGTTTCCTTATGCGTTCGATGATTATTTATGGGCTATGAATGTCTTGCAACAAAATGATTATGTTATGTATAACAGTATAAAAGCTGGAAATAGTGAATTAAGCAAACAAGATATTATTAGAATAGCGAATGAATTGAAAAAGTAAGTGGGGGACAAGCATGACAGATGCAGAAGCAAGAGTGTTAATTAACGAATTGAAAGAATTAGTTACGAAACGTTTTGAAATCCCTCAAATAGGATTATCAAAAGAATACGAGATCAAAGGAATAAATAATCCAAAGTTTAAGTTTATTTTTGTTATGCAAAGAAAAGGAACTGTAAATCCTAACAAATGTACGTATATTGTCAGAGATAAGAATACAGGAATAAACTTACTTAGACTAGATATTGGGTCGCGCCCTCACAGAAATCCTAACGGAACAGTTTTAAATGGACCACATTTGCATATTTATAAAGAAGAATATTATTACACAAATACTAACTTACCCTATGCTATTGAATTTGATATAAACGACCCCTCTTTAATGGAAAATTGCATAGCTTTCCTAAAAGAATTTAATGTCATAGAATATCCTGTTTTAATTGAACAGCCTGCTCTATTATTAAATTAGTTGTATTTACTTCACAATGTTGTTGTGTATAATATAAATATAGAGAGGAAGTGAAACCGTGATTGATAGTTTGATTCAAAATTATTATGACTTTATAAAATCAAATATCCAAGTAAAGGAGATTCATGGTTACCACGAGATTACCACTCCTCTGCTTGATCATTCGAATGATTTTATTCAAGTTTATGTTAGCATTGATAATGACGATATTACAATAACTGATGATTCCTATACAATCAGCAATTTAAAAGCTTGCGGATTAAATTTTTCTGACAAGAGAAATAAAGTGGTAGCTGGTGTCTGCGCACAATTTGGAGTAAAAGTTGAAAATGAAGAAATATTTGTTAAGACCGATAAAAATAATTTTGGTCTTAAATTAGACTCACTGCTACAATGTATTGTAAAAATTGATGATCTATGCTATGTTTCAAGAGAAAGTGTAGCAAGTTTTTTTGATGAAGATGTGAAACAATACTTCGAGAAAAATAATTTGTACTTCACCGAAAATATATCTTTAATGGGGCAGTCTGGTTATCAATTTAAAATCGATCTCTCTTTCCAAAGGACAAAGGATAATCCAACACGTTGGGTTAATATTATTAATAAAGCTTCTAAATCTAATTGTATGATAACATCATTCGGTTGGTTAGATACAGTTTCTCAAAGAAATCATACGGAAAAAATGTATGTGATAATAAATGATAGTAATCCTATAGATAAAGGAGTATTAGAAGGCTTTAGAAACTATGATATTACCCCTATCTTATGGAAGGATATAGAAACAAAAATCAGTTTATTTTCTAACTAAGTTGCAAATAATATATAAAATTGCAACTTTTTTTATTATTGTTACACCTATCGGTAACATTATGTTCTATTATTTATACGTAAAGGAGTGAATGGAATGTTACCGAATAAAATTCAAAGTGCCCTTTCCTACTGTGAAGGGAAAAATGTTTATGAAATTATGGAAGATAACAACATAGAATTGCTATCTATCCCCTTAGAAAGTGCTTATGGTGTTATTTTAATCAATGATGATAAATCTATTATCATTATTGATAAAGCTTTACCTTGGCAATGCAAGGAGTTTGTCTTATGGCACGAAATCGGACACTTCTTATTAGACCATAAAAACGGAGAGTTTCATTTTCTTAAAAATTCTAAAGGAGAAAGGGACATCAATGTATTTGCTTGCCTTATGCTTGGCGGAAATATGCGGGAATGGACTTATAAAGGTGTTCCAATCGAAATCGCTGTAAATGTATATGATTATCTCTCACAAAACGTGTACGTCAAAGAGCTGCTATCTGATGTATATTTTTTAAAGAGGTGATGATATGCAAAAGAAAAGAAAAACTTATCGTAGAGGGAATGGAGAAGGAACAGTTTACAATCTAGGAAAAGGAAGAAGTAAGCCTTGGGTTGCTAAAGTATTTATGCAAAATGAATTAGCTGAGACTAAAAGAGGTATGCGACAGGTATATAAAACCATTGGATATTATTTTACAAAGCAAGAAGCTCAAATGGCACTTTTGGAATATAACAAAAATCCTGATGATATTAATTTTGCTAAACAAGTAGAGAATAAAACCTTCAATGATGTTTTTGAAGAATGGTTTGATATGTTACCAAAGGATATAAGCGAAAATACAGTCAAAGGCCATCTGTTCGCATACCAGCATTGCAAAAAAATAGTAAATAGGAAAATCAAAAGTTTGCGCACTATCGATTTTCAAAACGTCATAAATGATTGTAGTCTGTCTGATAGTTCGAAAATTAAGATTAAATCCCTCATGGTTTCCGTTTGCAAGTACGCAGAAATGAACGATTATATCAATAAAAATTACGCTTCATTTTTGCCTGCTATCAATGAAAAGCAATCCGACCTACATCAACCTTTTACTAAAGAAGAATTAAGGATATTATGGGAACATAAAGATATGCCTTATGTAGACACGATCCTCATTATGATCTATACCGGTTTCAGAATCAACGAATTGTTAGAAATGGAAAACTGCAAAAATATCGATATTGAAAATAAAACGATGAAGGGTGGTTTTAAAACAGATGCCGGAAAAGATCGCATCGTGCCAATCCATTCTTCTATAATGCCACTTGTAATGAACCATTATGATCCTGCGCAAAAATATTTCATAAGAAACAAGAGGAACGGATCACGTATGAAATATCAAAATTATCGGAATAACTATTTTGATAAAATTATGATAAAACTAAAAATGGAGCACCTCCCTCATGATTGTAGGCACACGTTTGCAACCTTATTGAATGATGCTGAGGCAAACAGCACCAGTATCATGAAATTAATTGGGCATTCCTCTTTCGATATAACCGAGAAAATATACACTCACAAAGATATAGAAGAATTACGAAAAGCTATTGAATTAATCTGATTTGTGAGAGTTTTGTGAGAGATAAGCTTATTTTTAATCCGTTTTATTCAAAGAAAAACACGAAAACTGCCTATTATTAAGCTTATAAAATTATTGGTAGTAGAATTCTACAACCGTTAATAGTTGAAGAAAAAGCCTTATTTAAGGGCTTTTTTCTTTTTATACTTTTACATTTGTGAGAGTTTTGTGAGTGATAAGACTTATTTTATTTATACATTCATCATAATCCCATCATTACGATAACTGTCATTTCCTTTTCTATCTCATACCAATAAAAAAACCAGCGTTACTGGTTTTTTTAAGCCTTCCTTTGACCGATAAAAGAAACATGCTCCGCAATGATATCTATGCTTCGATGCATATTGCCATCATTCCCCTCAAAGCTTCGAGACTGTAATCTTCCCTTAATTGCAACATAATCACCAAGTCGAGCAACACTAGCCGTTGTTTCCGCTATTCCTCTCCATAACGTGCAGGATAATTCGTCTTGTTCATAGACCCCCTCATTATTCATAAAAGGCCTGGACACTTTCAACACCATATTAGCATATTTATTCCCGTTTACAGTTTCTTTTACCACGGGAAGCTCTGCAATTTCACCGACAAAAGCAACAACATTCATAGGAACCTCCTTTCCGGTGATGTCAAGCTACCGCATAAGCATCACTCCTTACACTTGCTATTATGCCTTAGAAGAATGAAATCTTCAAATAACTGTATTTGTCATCTTCAATATCACAATTAAAAATATATACAAAAAAAGAATGAAAACCATTCTTTTTTTGTATAATATGACAAATACATAAAATAGTACTATGAATTTTCTGGTTCTATTACGACATACGCCATATCTGCATTTTTCAGCATCTCTCTTGCCTGTTCAAAATCTTCTTCACAAATATGATCGATACACTCCAATGCATCAAACATATCCAATCCTTCAAAATAATTACGAATATACGTAATGGCGATATCATCAAAGCTATTTAAGCTTCGAAGCGATTGTCCGAAATAACGACGCTTTAAACGCTCTACCATTTCTTTATCCACTGCTTCCTGCTGCATACGCTTCCATATTTTCGCAACAATATCTTTAAAACGCATTTCATCATTGCTTTCTCCATAAAACATAATCAGTCCATGATCTTCACCAAAGTCTACTTCACTGCCAATATAATCATTGATAATGCCTCCATCAATCCATGCTTGAAACTCCGGATTTAATGAAGAAAAATAAGCATCTAGCATGATTTTAAAGCACCATTCCATTCGATTACGCATACTAGAATCTTTCAAACCTGTTAATTTATAAGTAATCGCTTGTTTTTTTATAGATATGTCCATTGCAAAGCGATATTCCTTACGTGCAACCTCATGGGGCTCTACAACTTCTTTTCGATATAACCGAGGTTGGTTTGAAAACTCTTTTTTATCTTGATTTTCACGAATAAGCTGCATCACTGCTTCCACATCAAAATCACCAATACCAAACAACACCATGTTACTTGGGTGATAATTACGGCAGTAGCATTGTTGTAGTTCTTCAAGTGTCGTAGCACAGACACTTTCCGCATCTCCACCTATATCATATTTTAACGGGTGATTTTGGAATAGCGAAGAAAAAGTTTCCATCAAAAGACGATTATCCGGCATTTGTTGATACATATTCAGTTCTTGTACGATAATCCCTTTTTCTTTTTCTACACTTTCTTTAGAAATTTGTAACGTCTGTACAAAATTCATCAACAATTCCAATGGCTTTTTGATGTCGTTGCTTGTGGAAAAATAATATGCTGTTTCATTGTAAGAAGTAAAGGCATTGACATTCGCACCCATACGGGAAAACAGTTCCATAACATCTTGTTCTCCCATTTCAAACATTTTATGCTCCAAAAAATGAGCAATTCCCGCATGATAGCAATAGTGCTTTCCGGCTTCATCAACCTGTTCAAGATCCATTGCTCCAAGTGGTGTGGACATCATAAATAAGCTTTTCGCATAATCTTCTTTCTTCCATAAAACCACATGCAAGCCATTGCTTAAGGTTTCACTATAATAGCTTTCTTGATACTTTTCATTGATATGTTTTTCCATAATATTTTACCTCTTTGTTAAAAGAAATGTCATTTTTAAACGACACTTAGCCATTGCATCTACTACCTGCTGCTTTGTAACCTCATTAATCTTGGTGATAATATCTTGTGTTGTATCCCTTCTGGAAAGCAAAATATTTTGATATGCCAAGGCAATAAGCGATGCCATATTATCATTGCTCGCCCTTAGAGAATTAACAATCATCTGTTTACTAACCGTAAATAACTCATCAGAAAAATCACCGTTTACCATGCGTTCGAACTGTTCTTTAATTAAGGCTATTGTCTTTTCACTGTGTTGCTTATCAATTCCGGTCGTAACCCCTAAAGCACCGTCATAAGAGATTAAATTAGAAAAAATAGAATAGCAAAGACTGTTTTTCTCACGTACCTCTTGAAATAATAGACTTGTAGCATATTGACCTAAAATAGCATTTCCGACTCGCAAAGGATAATAATCATCATCAACGATCCTTGTATCACTAAACCATATCATTGTAATATTTGTTTGTGAAATGTTACGGTTTTCTTCAACAAAGCGATTTTTTACATCACTTTTTACAGCATAATAAGTAAGTAGATTTATCTCTCTTGCCGCAAAATCCAAATACTTTTTGACATAATCCAGCACTTTTTGTTCTTCTACATCTCCGCATATCAAAATATCAACAGCATCTTCATGAATTAAACTATAATATGCCCTCTCAACATCTTGCAGTGTTATACTTTGACAAATTTCGCTTTCTCCTAATGATGAAATTTCCAAAGGTGTACCTTCTCCCGCTAATTTTAAAGCTTTGCTGATAGAATACTGTGCTGGATCATCAATATTTCGCTTAATCTTTGCTTCTAACATCTTTTTAGCTTCAATAAACACATCTTCTCGGATTGCCGGAAAAAATAAAATTTCTTTCAGAAAAGCAAAAATCTCTTCATTTAAATTTACATTATCACAATATTTCGGATTGATGACCTTCATACGAATATCTACCACATGACTTGCTCCATAGCCCATGGTTTGAGCATTTAAACTTGCTCCATATAAGGCATCTAAGTGCATGCTCATTTTTTGCTTTGTATCGTAACGAAGTGATCGATCACATAGCATTAACGCTAATAATGAGCGTACACAGGCTGATTTCTCGTCTAATGGTGAACGAAAGCGTATGCTAATACCGATATCCTTAAATTTTTTCGTTTGTAAAACCTCTAAACCAACACCTTGCTTTAATAGCATAACCATTCCTCCTTGTAGTTAGTATATACAAAGTATGCTTTTTTATTGATTTCATTTAACCTATTGAAAGTGTAAAACAGCACGCTAACATGCTGTTTATTCCTTATCCGTTTCATTCTCTGCACTGAGATAAACCTCTCTTGGCTTACTTCCTCTTGCAGGACCTATAAAACCGTTCTCCTCTAGTGTATCGATCAGACGTGCAGCGCGTGCATAGCCAATACTAAATTTTCGTTGAATCAATGAAGTAGAAGCCTTTTGTGTTATACGAATAAACTCCTTCACTTCTTCGAAAAGCGGATCTACGCTCAAACTTCCTGCTTCGGCAATGCCAGAACTTCCATCTAGCATTTCCAAACGTAAAAACGCATCTTCAAATTTCGGCTTTGCTTGTGAGGAAACATAATCACTGATTTCCGCTACTTCTTCATCGCTGACAAAAACACCTTGAACACGTATTGGATTTGTTTCTCCAATTGGTATGTAAAGCATATCCCCATGCCCTAAAAGCTTTTCTGCACCGGCTTCATCTAAAA
Organism: Amedibacillus dolichus DSM 3991; assembly: GCF_000154285.1. GTDB lineage: Bacteria > Bacillota_I > Bacilli_A > Erysipelotrichales > Erysipelotrichaceae > Amedibacillus > Amedibacillus dolichus. The sequence goes on from NZ_DS483475.1 coordinate 224,669, forward strand.
TAGTTCTTGAATCAACCGCACTACTAACCGCAAAGGCGATTCGTGATGGGATATTCGCCTTAATAACTCCGGTAATAACATCAACGCTTGGTCGCTGTGTTGCGACAACCAAATGAATTCCGGCAGCTCGTGCTAACTGTGTAATACGTTGAATACTTGCTTCTACCTCCTTTGCAGCAGCAAGCATTAAGTCTGCAAGCTCATCGATAATAACAACAATTGCTGCAAGCTTATTGATTTGCTCTTTTGGGTGCTGTTCGATATATTCGTTAAAGCCAACGAAATTACGTACACCGACCTTTGCAAAAAGCTTATAACGTTCGTCCATGATATGAACAATTACCTTCAAAGCTCGATTGGCTTCTTCTCCATCGGTAATTACCGGACCAAGCAAATGCGGAATTTCCTTATACGGTGTAAATTCAACCTTTTTCGGATCGACTAACAAAAGTTTCACCTCATCAGGTTTAGCACGCATCAAAATGCTTGTAATAATCGAATTCACACACACCGATTTACCTGATCCTGTTGCTCCTGCAATCAGCAAATGCGGCATTTTATTCAATTCACCATAAACATTGTTTCCCATCAGATCTTTTCCGAGTGCAAACAACATTTTACTATCCTGATAACGTTGTGGTACATTCTTCAAAAGTTCTCGCATAGACACTGTTGTTTTTTCTATATTAGGAACTTCCACTCCCACTGCCGATTTTCCGGGGATCGGTGCTTCGATACGAATATCCTTAGCAGCCAACGCCATCTTAATTTCGCGATGAAGATTACTGATTTTATCCACGCGAACGCCTAGATCCGGTTTAATTTCATATTTGGTGACCGTCGGTCCGATATGGGTTGCAACTAAGGTCGTCTTAACTCCGAATTGATCTAAAATTTCGATTAAACGCCTTCCGTTTTCATTTGCAATCGCGATATTTTTAGAAGAACGTTGTTTCTTTGCAATATCTTTTAACAGTGTAAGCTTTGGCAAGCGATATTTCGAATAATCTTGTGTAAATGCCGAAACAAATGTATCCTCCATACCGATTGTTGCTTCAATAACCTGCTGATTCTGTGCATCTTGTAAATTCGTTTTGTTAGAACTATCAAAGCCGATAATCAAATCGTCGTTTGATTCCTTTCCTTCATCAGACTCGTTTTCCTTTTCACCATCAAATTCATCATCTAAATCGACAAAGGAAAGCTGTCCTGGCTTTATACGCTCCTCCAAATCAATCGGAGCAAATATTGTTTCTTGCTCACTGCTTTTTTCCTGCTGTTTCTTTTTCTCTATTGATTTTTGTTTCTTCTCTGCTTTTCGCTTTGCATTGCTTTTTTTAGCCTCTTCAAACGGCTTGCGCATAGAAGCAAAACCATTCGCAAGATATTGGGAGAGAGCTCCATGCAAAAGTAAAATCACTCCTAAAATAACCATGGCGCCGATAACAATCCACGTTCCCATATAATCAAACAAAAAAGTACATACGGATACGAGAAAAGCGCCGATTAAGCCTCCCTTGCTTGCAACCTCACCTTTAAAAATCAACACCGAATCCGCCAGATATTGAGAAACGATATCCATTCCTTTTAATCCGCTATCCTTTGGAACAGCCGCAGCAAGTAGCCAAGCGCTCATAAGTACTCCCACTGCGACAATATATTTCATGGGAATATCCTGTACAGATTTTTTCAACATAAACAACACGCAGAAAACAATGATAATCCCGTAAATTACGCCATAAAGATTACCGAAAATATATTGAATGAATCCGGTGGTAATTTCACCGATAAAGCCTATCCTCAATCCACCGATGATGGAAAGTGTAATTAACAAAAGGGAATAAATATAAACAAGCACTTCATTTTCCAGACCTTGCTTTTTTTTCTTTGTCTTTCTTTTTTTTGTATTTGCCATGTACTCCCTCCCTATTTAATGCTTATAAATTGATTTCCAAAATAACAGGCAATACCATTGGGCGCTTTCCTGTCTCCTTCATCAAATACTTCGTAATCTTATCTCTTGCCTCTGCACGTACTGCCAGATTATCATAGCGTTTTTCTTTAACTGCTGCTATGATACACTCTTCCATCATATTTCCGACTTCCTTAATGATATAATCGGCATCTTTTAGGTAAATCAAACCTCTTGTTTGAACATCAGGACCATTGATAATTTCTTTATTTTTAAAGTTCACACCAACACCGACAATCATAACTCCATCAGTCGATAAAACTTCTCGATCCTTTAAAACCACACCGGTTACGTCCCAGTTTTCTTTTCCATCAATCAAAGTATCCTCTAACTCAATACGTTCAGATACCGAAGTAAGAATTTTATTTTCAAATACCGCTACCTGTCCGTTATCTAGCACTAATATACGATCAGCACCATATCCAACCTTCATTGCCAAATTCGCATTCATATATAAATGACGATATTCTCCCTTTACCGGAATATAATATTTCGGACGGAATAAATACATCATCATTTTTAAATCTTCACTCGATGGGTGCATGGATAATGCCTTCTTGGAATCCAAGGTAATCAGTTTACCTCCTTCGCGATAAATATTATTTTCCATGTTGTTATAATCTAGCTCCGTACCGGATACCACCGGTGATGCAATAATAATATTATCGCTTGTACGAAAGCTTATCTTAGCATCTTCCTTATTTGCAATATTCGATAATTTACGGAACAAGTTTTTTCCGCTGCCGCTAATGACAACCATAACATCTTCCATATCATTATGAAACGTTTTATCCGTTAATTCCATTTCCTTTGGAACTTGGTAATACTTTACCTGCTCTAAGTGCTTTAATAAATCACGTAAATCCTTATCATGGAAATAAATCTTGCGTTGATGCTTTTTAGCTAAATCAATAATTTCCATGACACGAAATAAAGAATCCGTATAACAAGATACGATAATTCTTGAGTTGCTTCTCTCAAATACCGGTTCGATTAAATTCGTAATGCGATGATTCGGTGCACTATGTCCATCACGCTCCACAGCCTGTGATTCACTCATTAAGCACAAAACACCCTTTTTACCGATTTCACTAAGCTCATTTAAATCACATAAATATTCATCTTTCAGCATATCGTAATCAACGATGTATTCACCAGTATATACGATATAGCCCTGACTGCTTCCAAAAGCAATTCCAAAGTTATCCGGAAACGAATGCGTCATCGGGAACGTACGAACTTCGATTCCATTTATTTTCTGGCGACTTACTCTTTTTAACCGATGAATTTTCGAACGCTTGATACCTTCCTTCTTCAATCGCTCATGAATAATATTAGCAGTCAAATTACCGGTATAAACCGGCGCATCAATCTGTTTTAATAAATATGGCAATGCCGCTGCAACATCATCGTGTGCATGGGTAATAAAAATCCCACCGATTCTATCCTTGTTATCAATTAAATATTGAAAATCAGGAATAATAAATTCAACACCCAGTTGATCGGATTCCGGAAACTTCATACCGGCTTCAACAACAAATATAACATCGTTAATTTCTAAAACTGTCATATTCTTTCCATTTTCATCTAATCCGCCAAGCGCAAAAATACGTACTTGATCCATATACTATACCTCCATTATTGTTATCATTATGATTGTTTATAAATGAACACCTTATGATACGTACAAAAACTATTCATATTATACCATTATCTATTATAAAATACACGAAAATGCAACTATTTTTAAGGGATTTCTTCTTTTTTATAAATTGTAATCGTTTTCGTTTATACCATATCAAAAAATGCATCATTACCTATGTCTTGAACAAATAAACAAGCAGAATTGAAAATAACACATTGCTATTCCAACCCTACTTGTTTTTCTTATAAGTTCAATTTATTCACATTGTTCCCCATCAAGAGAGAATGTCTTACAGCCAGTTATTTTCACAGTAACGATATCCCCTGCTTTAGCATCTTTCGCAACAAAATTAACAAGCTTATTCGTTTCCGTATAGCCGCTCATAATCTGATCGTTTTTCTTTGATGCTCCATCAACCAAAACACGGACTGTTTTTCCTAAATAAGCATCATTTTTCAACTTAGCATATTGATTCCATCGCTCATTTAAGCGTGCAAGACGATGTTGTTTGACCTCTAGGCTGACATTATCTGCCATACGCGCAGCCGGTGTGCCTTCTCTTGGTGAATAAATAAATGTAAAGGCATTGTCAAACTGACATTCATCTACCAAGCTTAACGTATTTTCAAACTGTTCTTCGCTCTCATTTGGAAAACCGATGATAATATCTGTCGAAATGGCACAATTTGGCATACGTTCTTTGATTTTATGGAACAAGGTCAAATACTGCTCTCTTGTGTATCGGCGTCCCATAATTTTCAATATCTCACTATCTCCACTCTGCACAGGAAGGTGAATGAATGGCATGATATTATCATAACGAGCAATCACATCAATCATTTCATCTGTAAAATCCCATGGGTGTGAAGTTGTGAAACGAATACGCTCAATTCCTATTTTGGCAGTTTCTTCTAAGAGACTCGCAAAACCACCGACAATACCCGCGTCCTTGCCATAGGAATTTACATTTTGTCCTAATAAGGTAACCTCTTTATAACCTTCCTCTTTCAAAATGCGTACTTCGTCCAAAATATCCTCCATAGCACGAGAGCGCTCCTTTCCTCTCGTATACGGAACAATACAATATGTACAGAATTTATCACAACCATACATGATATTCACCCATGCTTTATGCTTTCCAAAGCGGCGTACAGGTAGATTTTCAATAACCTCGCCTTCTTTAGACAGCACCTCGACAACACGTTTCCCCTCACTCATCACTTCATATAAAAGTTCTGGCAAGCGATGGATATTATGCGTACCGAAAATCAATTGCACATGACGATATTTTTCTAACAATAACGTTACAATTTCTTCCTCCTGTGCCATACAGCCACAAACTGCGAAAATCAAATCCGGCTTATCGCTTTTCAAACGCTTTAGGCTGCCCAATTCACCTAAAACCTTATCCTCGGCATTCTTACGTATCGCACATGTATTAAGTAATATAACATCAGCTTCAGACGGCTCACTACAAGGTGTAAACTGCATACTTTCCAAAATTCCGGCCAAAGTTTCACTATCGCGTTCATTTGCTTGACAGCCATAAGTTCGCAAATAATATTTCTTACCTTGCCCAATCATTTGAATATGTGGAGGTATGGCAAACAGCGCCTTTTCAATTACTGTTTGATGATGGCTTCTTTTTTGTGCTTCTTTTAAATCAGGCAATGCCCAACCCGGTTGTTTTTTTACCATATTCAAAAACTCCTATCTATCTTATAACATCTTTTGATGTAGTTTATCTAAAAAAACCAAGCATTGCTTGGTTTACTGAGAGATTGCTTCAACTGGGCAAGCAGAAATGCAAGACCCGCAGTCAATACAAGTTCCTTCATCACACTCAGATTTAGAATCAGCGTTCATTGATAAAGCGCCTACTGGACAAACTCCCACACATGCACCACAACCGATGCAAGTATCTGCATTTACTTTAACTGGCATTCTTATTCCTCCTTTTTTAAACACATTTATTATAACATAATGCTTCTCTGTTGCAAATATATACAAAGCAAATTCTATATGGAAAATCACATAGATATACGTTAGAAAATCCAATCTCTCTTTTTCTATTAAAGTTGACAGATAGCTTACCAAAACAGCTCGTTCCTATTTTACTTTTATATACACCTTATCAATTCACCTTTCACAACGATACTCTAAGCAAAAAAAGAAAGCCTGTATACCACAGACTCTCCCTTTCTTACCTAAGGTCGTATCTGAATACGCTCAATATGTGTTGCTTTGCCACTTGTATCATCAATATGTACAAATGCACCGCAAAGTATTCCTTCACCCTGTGCAATTTTAAACTTTGTTTTTTCATTGCTAGTAAAACGTGTCAAGATTTCTTCAACATCACGTCCAAGTACACTCTCATACGCTCCGCACATACCCAAATCCGTAATACCTGCAGTACCATTCACAATGCGTTCATCAGCAGTTTGCACATGTGTATGTGTTCCTACTACTGCTTGTACTCGACCGGCAAAAGCATACGTAAATGCAATTTTTTCACTTGTAGCCTCTGCATGTAAATCAACAAGATAATAATCGGCATCTACGCTATCTAAAATATCTTCCATGCAAAAGAACGGCGAATCTACGACATCATGCATCCAAATTTCTCCACACAAATTGCTGATAGCAACACGTTTTCCTTTTACCTCAATGACCGTTGTATGCTGACCATAGGCTAAAGGCTCCATATTGGCAGGACGCACTAAGCGCTCAGCATTATCAATGAATTGGAAAATATCATTTTTGCTAAAGGTATGATTACCCATAGTTATTACATCAATTCCCATATCTAGAAGCTGACGATAAATCTTTTGTGTAATTCCTTTTCCATGTGCGGAGTTTTCTCCATTAGCAACCACCAAATCAATCTCATATCGCTCTTTTAAAGAAGAGAGATGCTGACGTACAACATCTCTTCCACTCGCTCCCACGATATCTCCTAAAAATAAAATATTCATATTATCTAGCCAATTCACTGGCACGTGTTTCACGGATAACCGTTACTTTTATTTGTCCAGGATATGTTAATTCCGCTTCGATCTTATCACGAATATCGCGTGCTAACTTATGGCAGGCAAGATCGTCCATCTTGTCCGGCACTGCCATAACACGAACCTCGCGTCCTGCTTGAATTGCGTATGCTGATTCAACACCGTCAAATGATTTTGTGATCTTTTCCAAATCTTCCAAACGATTGATATAATTCTGTAAAGATTCATAACGTGCCCCTGGACGAGCAGCACTGATGGTATCCGCAGCAATCACCAAATTACTAATCAAGAATGCCGGTTCTACTTCACCATGGTGAGATTGGATTGCATTTAATACAACATCGCGCTCTCCATGCTTTTTACAGAATTTATAACCCAATTCAATATGGCTTCCCTCGACTTCAAAATCAAGAGCTTTACCGATATCATGAAGTAAGCCTGCTCGTTTGGCAAGCTGTTGGTTCAATCCTAGTTCCGCTGCCATCATTCCAGCAAGATGCGCAACCTCAACACTATGCTGCAACGCATTTTGACCATAAGAGAAACGATATTTCAAACGTCCGATCAAACGAATGATTTCACGATCGATTTTACCGATTCCAAGCTTGAATACCGTATCTTCACCGGTTTTCATGATATTGGCTTCCATTTCATTTTTGATCTTGTTTACCACTTCTTCAATACGACCCGGCTGAATGCGCCCGTCTTTAATCAATTGTTCAAGCGCAAGTCGGGCAATTTCGCGGCGAATCGGATCAAAACAAGAAACCGTAATCGTTTCCGGCGTATCATCAATAATTAAATCCACTCCGGTCGCCTGTTCGATTGCCTTAATATTACGTCCCTCACGTCCGATAATTCGTCCTTTCATTTCTTCGCTTGGTAGCGCTACAACAGAAACCGTACGGTCAACGGATTCATCACTGGCAATCCGTTGAATGCTCAACGCAACAATATTACGCGCTGTTTCATCTGCTTTCGCTTTTGCTTCTTCTTCACGTTCCTTGATATAGCTAACAAGCTCTTTATCCATTCGTTTTTCAGTGATCGCAAGCAATTCTTCCTTTGCTTCACTCGTTGTCATTGCCGCAATACGTTCAAGTTCTTCTACCTGTCCGTCGATTTTGGCTTGTAATACTTTGTCTTTTTCGTCTAGCATTGCCATTTTATCAGCTAATTGTGCATTTTTTAAATCAATTTGTTTTTCCTTGCTCGTAAGTGTTTCATCACGAAAATTTAAGTTGTCCTCACGACGCAACAGTTTATTTTCCATATCGGTAATTTCCTGTCTGCGTTCTTTGATTTCTTTTTCTGCTACAATTTTTAATTCGTGTGCCTGTGTACGTCCGTCTAGGACAGCCTGCTTCACAACAGAATCCGCCTTCGATTCCGCTTCTTTTAGAAGCAATGCGGCTTTTTGCTGATTTCTATTTAAACCTGCACGGGAAACAATCATCATGATTATAATTCCCACAGCAAGACCTGCCAATCCAGACAAAAAGATAATCAATGTATTTTCCATACATAATCCTCCATTCGTCTTTCCTTGAGATTTTTGTTCTCATGTATATATTGTATATGAAATTAGCGATTTTCTCAACAAAAATAAATATTTTACTCTAATTTTCAAAATCTGTTGTAAGCGTTTTTAAGTATACGATTATTGAAAAGCTGCCTCTTTGTTTTCTCTATATACGCACTGGTTCTTATTGATAGGCTTCATTTCCAGCCCAAACAAAAAGCAGCAACCCCAGTTACTGCCCTTTCTTTATTCCTCGACTTTATTCGTTGTTTTTTCTTTTAGCTTAGCCGCTAATTCTTCCATCAACTCCGGACGAGCCTTGATATAGTTCTTAGCAGCTTCCTTGCCTTGACCGATTTTCTCGCCATTATAAGAGAACCATGCGCCGCTTTTCATAACAATCTCATGATCAACACACAAGTCCAAAAGCTCCGCAACATAAGAAATGCCTTCCCCATACATGATTTCAATAGCCGCTGTCTTAAATGGTGGTGCAACCTTGTTTTTCACAACCTTCACATTCACCTTATTCCCAATGATTTCCGTGCCGTTTTTAATCGCCTCACTGCGACGAACATCTAAGCGTACAGATGAGTAAAATTTCAATGCACGTCCACCGGGAGTCGTCTCCGGATTACCAAACATTACCCCCACCTTTTCACGCAACTGATTGATAAAAATAGCCGTACACTCACTACGGTTCATAACACCGCTTAGCTTACGCATCGCCTTTGACATCATACGTGCCTGTGCACCGACCTGCATATCTCCCATTTCACCATCAAGCTCTGCTTGTGGAACAAGCGCAGCTACTGAGTCAACAACTACCAAATCAATAGCTCCGCTGCGTATTAACAAATCGGTGATTTCCAATCCCTGCTCACCGCTGTCCGGCTGAGATAAAATCAATTCATCAATATTAACACCGAGATTTTTCGCATAGTTAGGGTCAATCGCATTTTCCGCATCGATGAAGGCAGCACGTCCTCCCTGCTTTTGTACCTGCGCAATCGCATGCAAAGCAAGTGTTGTTTTACCGCTAGATTCCGGACCGTAAATTTCAATAATCCTTCCTTTAGGATATCCACCGATCCCCAATGCTTCATCAATTTTAATAGATCCAGATGAAATCGCATCAACCTCTACACCGCTGCGATCCCCTAATTTCATAATAGATCCTTTACCAAACTGCTTTTCAATTTTTTTTATCGCATCATCTAACAATGCGTTTTTTTCTTGATTTGCCTTTTCATTCACTTTTTCCATTGTGTACTCCTTTTTCCTTATTTAATATAGGATATCACATTTTCAGCCATGCGCTTTACGACCTCTTCACGAAGTCTGTTTCGCTCATAGGAAAGATGAAATTCGTAAGTTTTTAAGCCTTTTTCACCGGCAATACAGCAATAAACCAATCCGGCTTCTTTGCCTTCCATACAACCCGGTCCCGCATTTCCGGTAAACGATACACATAAATCGCTATGCATCAATTCTCTCGTATGAATTGCCATTGCTTGTGCACATTGGGCACTGATCACACCATATGTATCAATAATTTCCTTTTCAACATGCGCAACCTCTTCTTTAATATGATTTTGATAAGTTACCAAGGCACCCTGTAAAACACCGGAAGCTCCCGGCACTGCTGCAATTGCCGCGCTGAACATTCCTGCCGTTAAGCTTTCACAGCTTGAAATCGTTAAATTTCGACTTTTTAACAAAGCTACCAAGCTTTCCATTACATACTCTCCAATAAAATATCCTTCAGCTTCATAAAGTATTGCACACCACTGATCAAAGATACCGCAACCGCTGCCCATAACAAGATTTCATCAATCGGTATTGACAAAAAAACAAACGGTGCATTATGCAACAACAAAAAGATAATTGCAAACATCTGCAAAACGGTTTTCAATTTTCCCAAAAGACCAGCCGCAACCACCTTTCCGGCAGCACTAGCGTTCATACGCATTCCATCTACCATCGTATCACGCCAAATCATCAAAAGTGTCGCAATTACCGGAATCGTTCCATCTACTGCCAATAACACAAACATCGTATTTACTAAAAGCTTATCGGCGATCGGGTCGATAAATTTTCCAAATGATGTAATCAAATTACGTTTTCTAGCGATGCTTCCATCTAAAAAATCGGTAAACGAAGCAATCGCAAAAAGTGCCAACACCACAAGATCCTTAATAGGTACCTCTAGACTTACCTTAGAAACACTCCATACGGTATTGCCGAAATCGCAAAATAAATAGACGACAGCTATAACCGGAACCAATGCAATACGAAACAAAGATAGCTTATTCGGTACATTCATGACTTATCCTCCACCATGGTAAATTCTAAATTACAAGCACTATCACTGTTCATAATTGATTCATCTATATTCACAATCTTTCCGTTGATTTTTACTTGAATCTGATTGAACCACCCAAAATAAAGAGTCATCTTCATATTTTCTTTAGCTGTAATCTTCGTTTTAATCGTTTCCTTCCATTGATAAACTTTAGCAGCCGGATCGCTCAACACCTCTCCGTTTACGCTCATACTGAAAGCCGAGGAAGCATTACCAAAATAGATTTCAATATCCAATTCATCTCCTGCTTTTACATTTTCCACGGTATACTGCGATAGTCCTACCTTCGTAATTTCGATATCCTGCGTTTTTTTATCTTCTTTCTCCTCTGTAGGAGAGTCCTTTTTTTCATTTGTTTCCTGCTTATCGGCAATCGGCTGTTCCTTTTTTACCTCACTGTCCTTATCATCGGATTGCCCAAGTGTCCATAAACTGATTCCAACAACCAAAACAACTACCGCAGCAGCTCCTACAAACGATAATAGCGAAAAGTCAATCCGCTTATGAATTTTTTTATCTTTGTTTTGCTTGAAGCTTGTCCGGACATGTGCATGCTCCTGCGTATTTCTTACCTTCGTAAGCTTTTCGCTATGCGCAATATTCTTTTCCATTTCTTCATGATCCTTTAAAGCAGAAATAGATATAGTCTGTGTATAATCATCAATGCTATCACGAAGCAAATCCTTTATATCTTCATAATCCATGCCAACCGCTTCACAATAGGACTTCACAAAAAAACGCATATATGAAAGATCATCACGAAAAAACTCCATATTACCATCTTCCAATGCTTTAATATGTTTTTGTGTCAATCGTGTTTTTTCACATACATCATCTATACTCAGTCCTGCCTGCTCACGTTTTTCCTTTAACAACTTGCTAAAATCTTCCATGCTGCACCTCTTTTCGCACACGCATTCCAACACTATATCAAAGATAGTATGAACAATTGCATATTTACTATCATTATAACAACTAATATGTATTCTGTAAATTACTTCAACGGGATTTTATAAAGAAGTCAGACAGTAAAAAGTAAAAAAAGAAACACCCTTTGCGATGCTTCTTTTTTGATCACATTACATAAGCCATGTTCTGTGCTCATATATATGAGTGACAGTCATTTATCTACGTGCATGCACGTCCCACCGCCGTTTCGTTTCACTTTAGTGGATTCCCCTACCAAATTTGGGTTTCTCGCTTGCGGGGTTTACCCGTTCCATTCGTATCGTTTCCGATACGACTCGTTTCTGTGGCACTTTTACAGAGGTACACCATAACCGAAGTCTTAGGCTTCCCTCAGCCGTCAGCAATCAGCTGCCAGAACTTATGTATTCATTCTGCACAAACACTACGATCATCACAGATCGTGCGAGCATGGACTTTCCTCTAGCTTTATAGCCAGCGACTGTCTGTAATGTCAATTATTTACGGAATACTTCGTTTTCCAAACGGGTTAAGCGCTTCAAAATATCCAAATTCCCTTGGGTTTGTTCCTCGATATTGCCGTTTTTTCCTTCAAGCTCGACAATTTTAGCTTTTAACGCCATATTCGCCTGTTCATACTCCTGCAGACGTTTGCCCAAGCCTTCGATCATTTCATCATACTCCTGATAATCAGAAATAACCAAATCCAAAAACTCATCAACCTCATGAGAAGAATATCCTTTAAAATCAATATTAAACTGTTTATCCAACACCTCTTGAACAGTCAGCTTAAAGCGCTTTTCCATCATGAATCACCTTCCGCCTATTAGTTTCTCAAAAATCCTTTCAAAATGCAAGTACCTCCTTACGAAATCTTCATAAAATACAAACAATTTCGTAATCTATATAGAAATCATAAGCAAAATGCATTAAACTATAAAAGAACCAAAAAATCACAAAGGAGGAAATCACATGTCTGTAAAAAAAGCAAATGTGTCCAAACCCCAAACCAAGAAAAAAACTAAGCAGAAGCGCAGTCTGTTCCAAAAAATATTGATTGTCTTGATCACAGGCACGCTGCTTGTTGGTGTTTCCGGTTTTTTTATGCTTTCCAACATCATCGCCGATGTACTTCGCGATAATGCAGCCGATAGTATTATGAATCAGGAGCCAAGCCCTGTCTATGCAGATGACGGTACCACAAAAGCCGGTGAATTCGGCGGTATCAGTCGTGAAAATGTTACCTATGATCAAATACCGCAATCCGTTATTGATGCCTTTTTGGCAATCGAGGATTCCCGCTATTTTAAACATAACGGATTTGACTTGCCACGTTTTATTTCCAGTGCGATCACCAATTTACGCAGTGGTTCCTTAGCTCAGGGTGGATCAACACTAACCATGCAGCTGGTGGATAATGCCAAGATGAAACCGGTGGAAGAGGCTATGGCAAAGGAGGGAAAACATTTCAATACGATTGAAAAAATCGAACGCAAGGTGCAGGAAATCTATCTTTCCATGAAGCTCGAAACCGATTGGACAAAGGAGCTTATCATCACCAAATACTTAAACGAAATCAACTTTGGAGGTGGAGCTCTCGGTATTCAAAAGGCTGCACAGTATTATTTCGGTAAAGATGTAACAGCCTTAAATCTTTCGGAAAGCGCTTTTTTAGCAGGTGTCATCAATGCTCCCTACAACTTTAACCCCTATAACGGATACAGTGCTTATCTCGGCGATGAATCCAATGGCAAATACAATTTCTATGAAGCCGCTACTCAGCGTCGTGATGAAACCTTATATATGATGAAATATCATGGCTATATCAGCGAAACTGAATACGATTTGGCAAAATCAACCAAGCTTGCGTTTCAGTTAAACGATACAAGCGTTATCTCTGATAACGAAAAATACAAATATTATTTAACCCAAGTACAGCAAGAAGTTATCAATTTAACCGGTAAGGATCCGGCAACTACGCCTATGAAAATTTACACTTCCTTAAACATTGCGGCACAAGATGAGGCAAATAGCTTAGCATCTGGCAATGGAGTTACCTTACCAAACAACCAATATTATCAACTCGGTGGCGCAATGGTGAATAACACCAATGGTGAAATCATGGCTGTCATTGGCGGAAGAACCGATATTGATTCCGGTCTTGATACCGGTGAATTCCGTGATCGTTCCAAGGAGCCAAAGCAGCCCGGTTCTACTGCCAAGCCACTACTTGATTATGCAATGGCATTTGAGCATTTGGGTTGGTGCACGACTCGCGTTATGTCCGACGATGGGCCGTTTGCAATCGATTCTCAACATAAGGTAGCCAACTCTGATGGAAAATACTATGGCGATGTTTCCTTGGAAAGAGCCTTAGCCCAGTCATTAAACACGATTGCCCTACAAACGATGGACGAATATTTAAATCGTGAGGGTAAGGAATCGCAAATCGAATATCTGAAAAAGCTTGGCTTATCTGATACCACAGCCGAGGCCTTCGATATCCAATATGCTATCGGCGGCTCTAGTCTACAGCTTTCCCCTATCGAATTAGCTAGTGCTTATGCAATCTTTGGCAATGGAGGAAATTACCATAAGCCACACATGGTTCGTAAGGTTGTCATGGAAGATGGTACGACCTACGAAACCAAAACCGAGACAACAAAAGCACTATCCGAACAAGCAGCCTTTATGGTTTCCGACCTGTTGTATAAGGTTGTTAACGGCAGCTACAAAGGCTATAATTTATTGGGAATGGTCGATTTCTCTAGCTATCCTGTGTATGGAAAAACCGGTACTACTAACTGGAGCGATGAGGAAGCTGCAAAATATGGCGGTGCCATGAAAGACGAATGGACCGTTACGTACACGAGTGAATATACCGTAGCTACCTGGACCGGCTTCGATTACGGTGTAGCAGGTGGAAATACCAACATCAATGATTATCTCATGATGAATGTTAATACTCTGATTAATAAAGCATTGCTTGATAAATGTACAACAAGTAATGTGAAAAAAATCGCTCGTCCCAGCGGCATCAGTGAATACGGTGGCGGCTATATCAAAACCGAATTCTTAAAAAACGCTGCAAAAAATAACCCTAAAACAGTTGTAAACACAACAAACGAAACCCAAGAGCTGGAAAATCTTATCAAAACGATTGAAGCCTTAAATAGCGAAGAATATACTGCTGAAAGCTATGAAAGACTATTGCAGGCTTTGGAAAAAGCAAAAAGAGTGTTAGAAGATGACAGTGCGGATATGGACGATGTCAAGCAGGCACTCAGTGATTTGCAAGCTGCTTATAACAGCTTAGAGAAAAATGCTCCAAAGGTCGATAATAGCGCATTAAAAAATTTGATTGAAACAGCCAAAACATACGTTGATACCTCTAAATATAACGCAGCACAGGTCGATGCTTTACAAAAGGCTATCAGCAACGGAATTCAATTAGCTGCTAACAGCAATGCGACCCAAGCTGAAATCGATGCTGCTGTCAATGCAATCAATATTGCTATTCAAGACTGCATAAATAATCCATTACCATCGAACCCTGAAGAGCTTCCCAACCCAGACACTCCCGAATCAGAGGATTCTGATGATTAACTAAACGACCTTTTTCAAGCAAAGCTTCCCTTATTTCGTTGAATCAAACTGCCCCTGATAAAACAGATACTGCTATAAGCGTTTTGTTTTACAGGGGCTTTTTCGATAAAAATGCTTTATTTAGCGTATTTTACAATCGTAAAGATTTCACTCTTTATATGGAAATCATTACTAATTTTGTATATAATAAAAGATGGTGATATATGTGATTGGATATCCAAATAAAAAACAAACTGCGCAGCCGATAGCTTCGCAAATGCACAGTTATAGCGGTCGAGGAATGTCGCTTGAGCATGATTTAAACCTCAGTAACACCTACTATAACGAATGCAGCCGCGCTTTAATCCATAAAAAACCTACACCTATTCAGGTCGTTCGGGTAGATTATCCGGAACGCAGTGCTGCTAAAATCGTAGAAGCCTATTACAAAACACCTTCTACAACGGATTACAATGGAATTTATCGAGGGAGAGCCATTGATTTTGAAGCAAAGGAAACACGTTCAAAAACCTCTTTCCCTTTCAAAAGTATCCACCCACATCAAATACTGCATCTCAAACGCGTATTACATCAAAAGGGAATCGGCTTTTTTATTATTCGCTTTACAAGCTATGACGAAACCTTTCTGATTGATGCCAACACCATTATCACAATGTATGAAAGCGAAAAGCGTAAATCCATTTCCTATGATACGGTCAAAAGCTGCGGCGTTCTCATACAACAAGGACTTACACCGCGATTAAAATATTTAGATGCTGTTGATCAGGTGTATTTCAAGGAGGAAGACAAATGAATTTCAAAAAGACAACTTCCAAGCAAACGGAAAAAAAAGCAAAGAAAGCAATCAAACATAAAAAACGCAGATTGAGCGTTCTCGATCGTATAGTGATCGTATTTTTAACAATCGCGCTGTTATGTGGTGCAGGCGGACTGTCTGTAATCGGATATATTATAGCTACCACAGATACGGATAATCTAATTTCGCAAATGAACAATACCGAACCATCTACTTTCTTAGATCAAAACGGTGAAGAATTTGCTGAACTTGGATTAGAAAGTCGTGAAAATGTAAGCTACCAACAAGTACCTCAATCAGTCATCGATGCTTTTTTAGCGATTGAGGACTCACGTTTCTATAAGCACAACGGATTTGATTTACCACGCTTTATCTCAAGTGCTCTTACAAATCTTAAAAGCGGATCATTAGCACAGGGAGGCTCTACGCTAACCATGCAGACGATTGATAATTTCTTTATCAAGAAACAGGAGCAGGAATTGGAAGAACAGGGAATCCAACAAAATACGCTGCAAAAGATTGAAAGTAAAATGCGTGAAATTTATATGAGTATGCGAATTGAACAGGAACTATCGAAGGCGGAAATCATGGAACGCTATTTAAACCAAATCAATTTCGGAAACAAAGCCCGTGGTATTCAGCGTGGTGCACAATATTTCTTTGGCAAAGATGTTGAAGATCTAAACTTAAGCGAGGCTGCTTATTTAGCCGGCTGCATTAACGCCCCAAATACCTTTAACCCTTATAATGGATATAGCTCTTCCGGAATAGGAATCGGTAACTTTTCAAAACTAACGACTGTTATCTCGACCTATTCTCAGTTATCCTCTGACGGTTATACGCAAGAAAGCTGGAATGCCTTTGTCCAAGCTCTTGATCGCGCCAAGCGCTTGGCAGAAAAGGAAAGTGAATCACAGGCTACCTACGCTGATGGTTTAGCTGCCCTTCAAGCTGCTTACGAAGGCTTAGCAAAGAGCGATGCTTCTGCTGATCTTGTTCGTTTGCAGCAATCCGTTAATATGTATGCTACCTTCACAAACAATGCCGGCAGCTCCTTTAGTGATGAAAGTTGGCAGACCTATGCAATTGCCAGTGAAGAAGCAAATCAGCTTGTTGTAGATAACAGCACCAATCAAGAAGCTGTAACAGCAGCTTTAAAAAAGTTAAACCACGCCTTTACTGCTCTTTCACCGATAAAATTCAACTACTATGAGGCGGCTACGAAACGTCGTGATGAAACACTATATATGATGAAATATCATGGCTATATCAGCCAAACCGAGTATGAGTTGGCAAAATCAACCCAATTGGCTTTCCAAGTAGTCGGTGAAAGTGCTAGTGCACAGGATCCTTATGATAATTATTTAAAGGCTGTAACCAAAGAGGTTATGGAATTAACGGGCTTAGATCCGGCAACCACACCGATGGTCGTTCATACCTATCTTGATAAAGAAGCACAGCTTGCTGCAAATGAAGCAGCCGAGGGTAAAGTAGTATCCTTGGATACTAACAAAAATTATCAAATTGCGACTTCGGTCATTGATAATAAAACAGGAGGCATTGTTGCCATGATTCCAGGACGCAGCGACTATGAAAGCGAATTTTATCGCAATCGTGCCGATGATCAAGAACGTATGCCGGGATCCAGTGTAAAACCGATTTTCGATTATGCTTACGCCCTTGACCATCTAGGCTATTGTACATCTCGTGTATACAATGATAAAAAAATGACCGTTGATGGAACCGTTATTCGAAATTCAGACGGTAAATACTATGGCAAGGTTTCCATGGAACGCGCACTTGCTCAATCACTCAACACCCCTGCTATGAAAACCATGGAGGATATCCTAAATCGTGGTTACGAGCAAGATATGAAGGAATATTTGCAAAAACTTGGTTTCAGCAAAGAACAAGCCGACCAATTCAATATTCGATATGCGTTAGGTGGCTCCTTATCAACTTCCCCTCGACAAATGGCAGGTGCGTTTTCAGCATTAGCCAATCAGGGAATTGTAAAAGAAACACATTATGTACGCTCCATCGAATTTAAAGACGGAAAGAAGGATCCAATCACTGTTACACCGAAAGAAACACAAGCAATGTCTCCACAAGCAGCTTACATGACCAGTGAGCTGTTATATAAGGCTGTTCATGGCAAATATCAAGGCTGGAATTTGATGGGTCGTCTTGGTTGGAGCATTCCGGTATATGGAAAGACCGGTACTAGTGATTGGGCTAGCGATGGCTTGGATCGCGGTATTCCGGAAACTGCTATGCGTGATGAATGGATGATAAATTACACCAGTGAATATACGATTGCAACATGGTCGGGATTTGATCAGGAAGTTGCTGATGGAAACAACTATGTTACCGAACAGCTGCTGTTAGAGAATATTCCCGGTTGGATCAATAAACACATTTTAGAAACCATTTCCAAAAACCCTCAGAAAATTCAAAATCCGGGTGGTATAGCTTCTTACGGTGGTGGTATGATCAAGCAGGAATTCTTAAAAGATGCTGCAAAAAACAACCCGATGACAGAAGCAAATCAAACACAGGAAATGGATAAGCTACAAGCCTTGTATGATCAGGTAAAAGGATATCAGGCGGCTGATTATACAGCGGAAAGTTTCGCTGCTTTCCAAAGTGTTTTAGAAGAAGTTGCTAGAATGCTTGATGAAGATACTGCTAGCGATGATGAGGTTTATGCCGCTATCACAAAACTACAAAATGCAGTAAATAATCTTGTAAAAACCGTTCATAAAGATACACTTCTTTCTGTTATCAATCAAGCTGCTGCTTTAAATCCAAACGAATATACTGCCGATAGCTATCGTTTCTTGGCTTCTGTTGTAGAAGAAGCCCGTGAGATTTATCAAAATCCTAACGCTTCTCAAGCAGAAATCAACAGTGCGGTCAATCAAGTACAAAATGCAATTCAAGCACTTGTAAAGAAATCCTCACAAGCAAGCAAAGGTGCACTTGCAAATGCTATCAATATCGCTCGCAGAAAAGCAGCGGAATGGAGCGTAAGCGATCCTAATCGGGCAAACCGATTAAGGCAGTTGATTGCCTCCGCCCAGTCTGTTTACAACAACCCCAATGCTTCTCAAGCAGAGGTTGATGCACAAACCAATGCATTATATGCAGCAATGTAATGAAAGAAGATCATTTCAAAGTTCTTACTTGCTTTGAAATAGACATAAAAAACGGAGTTTCCGCTATGGTTATATGAAATGACCATAAAAGAAATCTCCGTTTTTTTACTTTCTCATCACTTTTTCTTATTGCTTTTATACGTATCAAGCTTATCCTTTTTGCATATAGATACAAACGGACAGCCTTCACAATGTGGGTTTTTGGCAGTACAATAATACCTTCCGAAAAAGATAAATAAATGATGTGCTTTATTCCATCTCTCTTTACGTATCTTACGCTTCAGCTTTTTTTCAACAGTTTCCACATTATCATAAACCTTTGCAAGTCCAAGACGTTTACTAATTCGTTCCACATGGGTATCAACGGCGATTGCCGGAATATCAAAACATACACTCTGAACCACATTAGCCGTCTTACGTCCTACCCCTGCTAAGCTTGTTAAATCCTTATGAGCATGAGGTACCTCACTATGAAATCTCTCCACCAATGCTTTACTAAGCGCTTGTACGGATTTTGCTTTATTACGATACAAGCCGATTCGCTTAATACAAGCTTCAATATCCTCAAGACTTGCATTTGCCATTGCTTCCGGTGTCGGAAACTTTGCAAATAATCCGGGAGTAACCTTATTTACTGCCTCATCAGTTGTTTGCGCAGACAATACAACTGCCACTAGTAGCTCAAAAGGATTTTTATGAATCAGCTCACAATGAGCATCGGGAAACATCGCTTCTAAAATATCCAAAATTTCATCTGTATGCATCAGCGCTCTCCCCTTTCATAATCTTCAGCGCTAAACCCTCTGCGCTTCCAATCCAAAAGAATACGATCAATATAATCGAAGCTACGCTTGTTTTTCGTCATTGCTTCACGTAAGGCATAAACAATTAGTGTTTGATCATATTCCATTGTCCATTGCGATAACAGCTCTACCTCCATTTGAGAAAGCGGACGTGCAAAATCATCTTCAAATACCTCAAATAAAGATAAATCAAAACTACTTGTTTCTTTTTCATCGGCAAAGATTCCATCAATGCAAAACTGAACCTCACCATGATTTGTTTCAATACTTACATATCCCTTAGCACCTAGACGCGCTAGCAAATCATCAACCTGATCCATATCCAACTTCAATTTATTGGCTAATACGCCATGATGAACAGGCATATCATGTTCATTAAAAAAATCAATAAGCAAGATCGTCATAGCTTCTTCACTACTAAGTGATAGATCTTCCAAATGATCTAGGATCCATGCTCGTCGATCAATAAATCGCTCTCTCCACCATTTTTCCATTATACATCTCCGTCCTTTAAATAATAAACCTCTTTTAAAGTATCATAATCCAAAAGAATTAAGCCCTTATCACATTCCACAACATAAACCGGATTATCATATCCATAACCAAGTGATACCTCTATATGCTTGGCATGATAACGCTCTTCCACAGTCCTCTCAACCTTTTCAAAATCCTTCGTTTTCAGCTTGCGTGTAACAATATCCTCACCTAGTTCATTAAACCAAACAATATTCTTGTCGTTTTCTCCGACATAGACCGTATAGTAGAATACATGCCGTTGAATATTTTTTATACCACGATAATTCTTCATTATGGTTGTTTCTATTTTACGTATATCATCTTCATATTTTCTTTGAGGACCACTAATAAACATTCCGGTTTCTACAAAAAACACAACGCCCAATACTATCAAAAGTAAAACCGTAATTAAAATGGATTTGTAATTGATTTTCATTCACTTACCTCCAATGCTTTCATTATACATTATTTTATGATGCGCGTAAAATAAAAGATGCATTTAGCATCTTATCGAAACAATTCCTTACATAATGCCGCACTTCGTTCACTTGCCTTTTGAGCATATTCGCAAAAGTCCATGTGCGAGTTCTCCTTTACCGCAACATCAGATAACGAGCGCATAACAACAAAAGGCTTATGATAGTGCGTGCATACCTGAGCAATCGCACCAGCTTCCATTTCTGCACAAACAGATTGTGGAAACTTGGTTAAGATCATTTGCAGCTGATCATTTCTAGCCACAAATTGATCCCCACTAGCAATTAAGCCGCAATGCACCTTCACTTTCAAGTGCTCCAACGCTTGCTGACAACGCTCAAGAAGCTCTTGATTTGCATCAAAATACAATCCGATTCCTTCTTCTCCATCAACCGCACTAGTATCCATATCATACTGAACAACACGCTCACTTACAACCGCATCTAAAATATCCTGTTCTTCTCGTAAACCACCGGCAGTTCCGATATTGATAACCGCATCAATTGGATAATTCTCCATAAGAATGGTCGTTGCCATTGCGGCATTGCCCTTTCCTACACCGCTTTTCATAACGAGAAGCTCTTTATCATAGATACTTCCCTCATAAAAATCAATTCCTGAATGTGTATGCTTGCATACCCTATCCATAATTTCCGTAATGGCTGTTACCTCTAAATCCATGGCTGCTATTACTGCAATCATTCTTACTTCCTCCTACAAATATAAAACTGCTTTTCTCCTTCACAAATTCCTTTGTGTATAAAATCCGTATAAATACTTACTTCAAAGCCTACCTGTCGCAAAGCCGCTAAAATATACTTTGGTTCATATACGCGTTGAATATGCTGTTCCAAATCCATAGTTCCATCAGGATAGTAAAAAGCAAAATTTTGATAGATACGATCCTCTTCACTTTGAATCGTCCATTGAATATCTACATCATAGGCATGCCCTGCTTCATTATATTCTTCAGTAAACTCTGCTAATCGATCCATGGAGTGCATATCCACAACAAAGCAGCCATCACTTTTTAAATGGTCATACACATCTTGAAACAGCTGTTCTACCTCACTATTTTTTAATAGGTAATTAAAGCTATCACACAAGCATAAAATACCGTCATAGCATTCCTGCATAGCCATATTACGCATATCCATAACGTTCCACTCCACAATGTCGGCACCCGGCTTCTGCTTTGCTACCTTGATCATCTCTGCTGACAAATCACTGGCATGCATCTCATAGCCTTTTTTCGCAAGGGCAATCGTAATTTCTCCGCTGCCACATGCCAATTCCAGCACCTTTCCCTTTTTCACATGCTGCTCGATAAACGCAACCCAAGCCATGCTGGCATCTTCATCTTTTACCAATGCATCGTAATAATGAGCCAATGTCCCATACATCATAGAGTGAAATCCTCACAAGGCAAGTCCGCATATAGCTTCTCCAATTGGAAATGCTTCCGCTCTTCCTCTAAAAATACATGAACAACAACGCTGTCCAAATCTACCAATACCCAACGGGAATCATGATTTCCCTCCATTGAACGTACAGGATATCCGTATTCACGTGCCCGCTCCTTTACATTTTGTGCAATGGCATGAACCTGACGAATATTTCCGGCACTGCAAAGTATCACATTATCAATAAAGGGATTTAAGGAACGAAAATCATATTTGATTACATGCTCTCCCTTTTTCTCATCAATGGCTTTTTTTATTACATCTAATAATTCCATAAGCTATCCTTTCCGCTCTTTTTCCAAATATTCTTCCTGTTGTTTTTTCACAAGCTCATAGCCGATCTTTAAATCCTTCCTACATACCGCAATCTCCTTACTTGAGTCATACCCACGCGAAGGATCTAGCTTATCTGCAACGAAGAGAATACGATCATAATCTGTACGATTTCTTCCCTTCACATGATGAAAGACCGCCTGCCCAATATGCTTATCGTAAATAGCATACTGTGTCCGTATATAATGCGCCCCGATATACCCATGCCAAATCGCACGCGCTTCCTGTTGAAGCTGTGGATAATAATATTTCATTTCCACAGCTGCGGATTCATAAGGCAGCTCCTTGCATACATCATGCACCAATCCCATCAAATATGCCGTATGCTCATCTAAATGATGTGCCTTAGCTAGTTCAACACATAGTCTTGCTACACTTACACTATGTCGATATCGCTTTTCACTCATGACATTCTGTACCATGCCTTCTATATACAAACCTTTTTTTCCGATATACATGCGTACCGATTTGGGAAGCATATACAGCTTCTTACCCTGTCGTATTTCTTGACTGGAAACATCGTATAGTTCCATAGCGACTTTATGAAAATCATTTGGTGCTTCAATTTCTTCGCTACCGCGTGAAAACACATAAAAGTCGATTTCTTGTTTCAATTCTTCACTGCTTTTCCAATCCGGGAAACGAATTGCCTGATCCATACCGATAAGCCAACAAAATTCATGCATCGGATATTGCTTTTTTAATCTTTTTACGGTATCTATCGTATAAGAGGTTCCACCCAGCTGCTGTTCCAAGGTACATACCTTCATACGTCGATAGCCATAAATCGCACGCTTTATCATAAAACAGCGATCTGCAAAAGAGGCTTGCTGTCCCTGCTTTAACGGAGTGCTGAAGGTCGGCATGAACCAAACCTCATCAATCGCTAACTTCTTCAAGGCTGTTTTCGCAATTTGCAAATGTCCGAGATGAATCGGATCAAAGCTGCCTCCCAATATAGCAATTCGCATATTATATCTCCAACTTGTTTTTCTTACTGCGGCGATACAATATAACCGTATGTCCGATGATTTGCACAACCTCGCTATGCGTTGCTGCCGAAAGTTCGATTGCCGCCTCATTCGGAGTGATCGGACATGTTTTTAATAGTGATAGTTTCACCAATTCATGAGCTTCTAAAGAATCTTGCAGCGTTTTAATCAAATTCTCGCTAATTGCATCTTTTCCTATTTGAAACAATGCTTTTCTTGTCTGCGCAATACCACGCAATTCACTTTTTTGTTTACCTGTTAACATCTTATATCATTGCCTTTCTAAATGTTACATTACCGTTTTTTGGTACATATACAACAATCTCATCAAGTTTTCCGCTGATACAAAACCAACCTAGACCATGTATCACCACATCAAGCTTTCCATCAACACCATGATGTTCAAAGCGCTGCTGCTCCTCTAAACTAGCAATGGTCGGTGAAAGCATTTCTGCGTAATGCTTCTTCCAAAGCTCCTCAGCCTTTGGCTGCTTCGAGCGATGCAGCTTTAGATTTTCGCTGAAATAAGCGACACAGCTTACCTGTTCACAGCCGATAAGATCCAAGCGCACCAAACCGCCTAAAGACATCGTAGAAGCTTCGTATAGCTGATATACTCGAGGCTTTAGTGGCTTTAAAGGAATGACTTGCTTCAATAAACGATCATCGACATGCGTCAATAAAGAATCCTCGCGTGTAAGTCCGGGAGTATCGTATAAAAGATAATCGTGATGCAAAATCGCATTGACATCTAAGGTTGTTCCCGGGTGGCGGGAGGTCGTTAGCTGACGACTATCACACATCGCATTCAGCAGGGTACTTTTTCCGGCATTTGCCATTCCCATGACCACTACATCACGTCCCTTTCGATAGTAATCAATGGCTTGCTCTACCTGTTCGATACTATCATTATATTCTTCATGTGCATGCTTTGCCAAATCACCGCAAATCACAATGCCCGAAACAACGATTCCCAATTCTTTTAAACGAGATAGAATAAACTTCCCTAGTTTTTCATTCCCCAAGGTTGCCGGTAAAAGATCGCGCTTGGTCGCTACCAAAACAATATCCTTTCCCAACAAATGACGGTTGATGCCATGAAGCATATTTGCCTCAAAATCAAAGACATCAACTACCCAAAGTACCAAAGCATTCATAGCTTGAATTTTTTGAAGTACCTCATAGCTGTCAATTCCCTGCTTCATTGAAATCGTTACATCGTCATAGTGAATGATACGAAAGCACCGCTGACACAAATCCGCATCTTTTTTTGGTGTATAGCCAAGTGCCTTAGCATCTTCACTTTGTAAGACAACCCCACACCCCTTGCATTTTCTAGTCATCAAATTCTCCTTTCGTCAAACGTCCGCTAAGCTTCAGCAAACGAAAAATAATAGCTTCGAAAAACCGATTAAATTTTGTAAAGGATAAATCCCGTTCTACTACCGGTGCACTTAAAATCGTATAAAAACCCATTAGATTTGCACCGAGCATATCCGTTAAAAGCTGATCGCCGAGTACCGCCACTTCCTGCTTGGAAAGCGCAAAATCTTTTACTATTCTACGATATGTTTTCGGCAGAGGCTTCATCGCAAAAGAATAGCCTGCTACATCAAGTTCACTTACAAAGCGCTGCACTCGCTCTTCCACATTATTGCTGATGAACACGATACGTATTCCCGCATTTTTCATACTTTCAACAAAGGTATGCACGTCTCTATCCGGCAGAGGTTCATCGTGTGCCACCATCGTATTATCAATATCGCACAAAAGCATGGTAATTCCATGCTCCTTCAAATAGCTTGCGGTTAATGCACGATAGCTATGTATATAATAATTCGGACAAAATAGCTTTAACATAGACATCTCCTTTTACAGCACACATAGTGTAACATATTTTTAAGCTGCTTAAAAGCATGTATAGAAACATTATAGGATATGTTACAATAGAAGCATACATAAGGAGGCATTTTATGAATATATCAAAAGAAACTATCGAACGTATTACAAGAGAAATGATCAACACTCCCAGTCCGGTCAGCTATTATGAGGAAATCCACCCTTTATTAGAAAAAACCGCTGCCGAATTTGGCTACACGCTTACCTACGATCGTAAGCGCACAGCTTACCTTTCCCTAACTGGAGAAAACCCATCAAAGACCATTTGTGTCGGTGCTCATTTGGATACCATCGGTTTAATGGTTCGTCATATTTGCTCAGACGGTACACTTGAAGTTAGAAATTTAGGCGGCATCAATTATAACAATGTAGATGGCTGCTGTGTAAACATTCACACACGTGAAAATAAAGTGTACAGCGGACTGCTTGTATGTAAAGCTCACTCCACACATGTCTTTGACGATGCCCGCAGCATGCCACGTGAAGAAAAAAATATGATGGTTGTTTTAGATGCACCGGTTTATAGTGCACAACAGGTACGTGAGCTTGGCATTGAGCATGGAGATATCGTTTCCATTGAGCCGAATTATCACTTTACCTCTTCCGGATATATCAAATCCCGTTTTATTGATGATAAAGCGGCTATCGGTGCTGTTTTTGCGGTTTTAGAAGCACTGCAAAAAGAGCATAAAAAGCCTCGCTATAATACGCTGTTTGCCTTTCCGCTTTATGAAGAAATCGGTCATGGTGGTGCATATCTTCCAAGTGAAGTAGAAGAATACGTTGCTTTAGATATCGGTTTAATTGGTCCCGATCATACCGGCAGCGAATGTAAGGTAAGTATTTGTGCGAAGGACAACTATACTCCTTATGATCGTGCATTGACCGGTAAGCTTATTCGTTTAGCAAAAGAGCACGACATCAATTATAGCGTTGATGTATTTTATCATTATGGAACCGATGCCAGTGCTGCTGTGCGTGCCGGAAACAATGTCTATGCTGCGGCCTTTGGTATGGGTTGCTTTTCCTCTCATGGAATGGAGCGCTGCCATATTCAAGCCGTAGAAGAAACCGCTAAGCTGCTCTACGCATATCTAACAAACGACTAGGTCTACAAAGCAGTCCGAGAAGCGGACTGCTTTTTTATCTATTGCTTCTTTTACCTGCTTTTTCGCCTTTTTTAAATTCTCGATAAAGCTTCATAAATGCTCTTTTTTCGATTCTTGAAACATAGGAGCGAGAAATATGCAGCTGTTTGGCAATTTCACGTTGGGTTGCTTCTTTCTGTCCGAATAAGCCAAAGCGCTTGGTGATGATTTCCAATTCCCGTGCATCTAAAACATGCATATATTGCTTTAGCTTAACAATGTTATCTGCAACTAGCATATCATCAATGATACTGGTATCACAGGGAGATGCAATTGCATCAATAAGCATAATTTCACTGCCGTCCTTATCTGTTGCAATCGGTTCATTCAAAGACACATTTTGAAAATAATTTTTAGAGCTGCGCAAATACATCAAGATTTCATTTTCAATACACTTCGAAGCATACGTTGTCAGCTTGTGTCCCTTCTCCGGCTTAAAGGAATCAACCGCTTTAATCAACCCTATCGTTCCGATGCTGATAAGATCTTCGGTGGCCTCCTTTTTAAAATCATACTTTTTCACGATATGTGCAACCAAACGCAAGTTATGCTCAATCAGCTTATCACGTGCCGTTTGATTCCCTTTTGCTAAAGCGGCAATATATTTGGTTTCACTTTCTTTATCTAAGGGCTGAGCAAATGTATTGTTATGAACATAACCAACATAGCCCAATGCATTCGACAAGATTTCAAACAATGTGCTAAACATCTTCATCACCTATTTTACTATATGAAGCCGCTTGTCGATTTATGCAAAAAAAGAGTGATGCAAACATCACTCACAGAAAGGACTTATAATAAATTTTAAAGTTCATGTGCTCATTGATTTTCTCAAGTGCAATCATAAAACCATCTTTATCGAATACGGCAATATCAATATAAGAATAATACTCTCCGACAGCTCCGCCCATCGTTCTGGCAATCGACATCGGATACAACAAATCATTGATTTCCTTTTCTAATTGCTGGCGAACCAACGCCTCTTTTTCATCTTCATACAGCACCTCATAATATAAGAAGCCATACTCCCCGCCTAAAGCAAGAAAATCGCGACACATACCGTCCTCTTTACGCATCAGCTCCTCTTGCAAAGGTGCATTGGTTGTTACAATAAGCTTACGATCATTACGCAGGGTTTCACTTACCGGCTTTTCATCTAGCTTATACGCTGTATAGATGGAAAGCGGATCATGGTATTCCACCCAATCCTTATCAATAATAATATCACAAATATCTTCATATAAATTCGGAAGCAAGCAGACGTTTTCTTCATCGCATGGTGCATCAAGAATATCTACATGTGAAATACGTGCCTCAAATTCCAATTCACCGATAAATAATTCCAACATATATGCGACAATACTTTCTTTTCGCTCCTGTGCCAATTCCTTTAATCCCTCACAATATACCTTTAAAGACAAAGTTCCAAGTGCGTCCTCAATCGTATAGTACACTTTAAAATCCGCACCGGTATAAGATTTTCCCTGAATATCCAAAACCGTATGCATCGCCTTGTCAGAGAGGGGCTGACGATAGCTGTTGATGATCCAATCCTCCGCAAGCTCCTTAGGCGCATCTTTTTTTAATAATGCGGCACATAGCTGCGCTGTCTTATTACCGGCAGTATCAAAGGTCATTTCATAAAAGCCGGTATCGCTCATTTCAATTTCCATTCCACACGCACATACCGTTTTCAGTTTTTCATTTAAATCCTTTAAAATATGAGAGTATTCGGCAATGTTTTCTTCCTTCATCGCCTTCTGTAAATCCGCTTTTACAAGCATAAAGGATTTCCAAAAGTTTTGTATTCGATGTTTACTGTTCATATAATCTACCTCAATTCCATTGGTAAGTATTATACCATAAGAATACCGGTATGGCTACTTAGTTAGCCACAAGACGCTCCTTAAGCTTCCATAAAATTTTCTTTTCCAAACGAGAAACCTGCACCTGCGAAATATGCAAACGCTTGGCAATATCTTCCTGTTTCATATTTAAATCATAACGATAATGCAGAATCAGCTGTTCTCTTTGTTCAAGGCGTGCAAATTCTTTGCGCAAAGAGAGCTTCATTACGATATCGGTTTGCTTGGGATCCTCCACTCGATCCTCTAGTACAATCGCAGAACCATCATTTTCATAAATCGGCTCATCTAAAGAATACATAAATTGGTTGGCTTCAAACGCTAAAATAACCTCTCCTACTTCGATATTCATCGCCTGTGCAATCTGTGCATACGTTGGCTCCTTACCAAGTGTTTGGGTTAATTGTTCTTTTATCTTCAGCATTTGCAAATATCCTTCTTTTAAAGAGCGTGAAATTCGTATGCTTCCATCATCACGAAAAAAGCGCTTGATTTCCCCCATAATGATCGGTACGGCATACGTTGAGAATTTCACCTCATAGGCAGCATCGAAATTATGAATGGCTTTCATCAACCCGATACAGCCGATTTGAAAGAGATCCTCCTGCGAAATACGACGATTGTGAAATCGTTTGACAATCGCATAAACAAGCGGTTGATTCGCCTCTACGAATTGCTCAAGTGCTTCCTCATCACCATAGCGAATAGCCGCCAACAGGGCTTCATTGCTTTGCTGGTTCATGTCGTATCAGCTTCGTTATTTTCACACAGGTTCCTCCCTGTGGCTTCGATAGCACTTGAAATTCATCGGAAAAAGCTTGCATGATTGTCATTCCCATACCACTTCGCTCCAAATGTTCCTTGCTTGTATATAATGGCTTCATCGCCTGTTCGATGTCCTCAATACCACAGCCTTGATCTTCGATTTTCATATAAATACATGTATCATCATAAGCAACTGATACATTGATTGTTCCAATAGTATTTTCATAGCCATGTATCATCGCATTAACAACTGCTTCCGCAAGCATCGTTTTCACTTCCATAAGGGCTTCCTGTGTTAAGTTCAAAGGCATCAAAAAGGCAACGACACTTGTTCTCGCAAAGGCTTCGTTTTCCAATCTGCTAAGAAAAGACAGTTTCATTTCATTCATACGTTTACCTCATTTCTTTCCAATTCGATAATTTGAAAAATACCGGACATTTGAAACAATCGTTCATTAGCTCTTGATAAATTGCATAATGTCAGCTTTGCTTGGAATTTGGAAAGCTGCTTATAACGTGCCAAAACAAAGCCGATACCGGTGCTGTCTACGAAGCTGACAGCTTGAAAATCCATTTTGACTTGCTTTGGCTGATATTTCTCAATCAGCTGAATACATTGCTCCTTCATTCTGCTTACGTGCAGATGATCTAAGTCGCCAGAAAAATAAAAATATAAAATTCCATCTTGATATGTATATGTCATAGCTTCTACCTCCACCCGACCATCTTAGCACGATCCTCTTTGCTTTTGGGAATATCTGACAAAGCTTATCAAAAGCCGACAAAAAAAGATGAAAGCCGCTTTATGCACTCTCATCTTCCTTTTGTTCAAGCTCTGTAAGTTCACTACCATATTCACATTTCAGCAAATCCTCATCATAGCCTGCATATAGATCACTATCATGAGCAACCTTGGCAAGTGCATAAAGAAAACTAACAACACTAATAAGCAGCAACGCTACGACAAACACGATCCAAAATATCATCATTTCACCAACCTTTAGATTAGCTATATCCCAAAACAGCAGATCTATACATTAAGCAATTATCTTTCGCATTGTTTTTAAAAGAATATCAGAAAAATCCAATGGCAAAACTGTACGATTCACACCGATTGGTGCCTCCATATAATAACCATCACTCATTTCAATCCGTACAGTTCCGATTTTCTCATTTTTCTGGTATGGCAGTTTTTTCTTCGTAATCGTTATTTCTTTATGCTTCTCTTTGGGTTCCTTGCCCTTTTCAAAAACATAGGAAATATCCTCTAAAGCTACAATATCGGCTTGCTTCGGCTTTCCGTTTTCAAAACTCAGTGTATCCAATCGTGTTCCCTTGGCATACAGTAATCCTTGTGCATATTGTGCAAATCCATACTCCAATAGTCCGGAAGCAATCGCATTTCGTGCTTTGGCATTGCTTGCGCCCATAACTACTGCAATCAAACGTAGTTCCTTACGCTTTGCACTTACCGTTATACAAGATAAAGCTTCCTTCGTAAAACCGGTCTTTAAGCCATCGACACCCTCTACCTGCTTCAAAAGCTTATTCGTATTTACTAACCAAAACTTCTTATCACTATCTTCTCGAATATATGCATCATAGGTCGAGGTAATTTTTAAAAGCTCCTCTCCTCCTTCCTTTAACAATGCCTGTCCTAACAATGCCATATCCTTGGCAGTTGTATAATGCTTATCATCATGCAAGCCGGTAGCATTCATAAAATGTGTATTGTTCATACCTAATTCCTTTGCCTTACGATTCATCTTATTTACGAAAGCCTCATGACTACCGGCTAGATGCTCACCCATCGCAACCATCGCATCGTTTGCCGAAGCAATGCAAATCGACTTGATCATATCTTCTGCCGATAAGGTTTCCTGTGGCTCTAAAAACACCTGACTGCCCCCCATACTTGCCGCAAATTCACTTGTTGTAACCATATCATCTAATTGTAGTTGTCCATCATGCAAAGCTTCGTAAATCAACAAAAGTCCCATCATTTTCGTCATACTTGCCGGATACAGACGTTTATTCTCATGCTCCGCATAAATGACCTTTCCACTTGTGTATTCCATAAGATATACACTTTTCGCATCACCCTTTAAACCAACATCACTTACCTCTTTTCTCGCTGTTATCGGAAGCAAGGACGCAGACAAACATAAAACGACCAAAGCAAGTTTCATTATTCTTTTTTTCATCGTATCTACCTCGCTAAAGTATATGTCAAAGTATAATTGCTTATGCAGAAAGTGATGATAAACAAAAAGCCAGCACATCACGTACTGACTTCTTTCTTTACTTTGTTTTCCTTTTGCATAGAATCAAAACAACACTCAATAATACGGATACAAATAAGGCAATTTTTTATATACTCTCCTCTTTTTCTATTTCCTTTGTACTTGATTCAT
Organism: Amedibacillus dolichus DSM 3991; assembly: GCF_000154285.1. Classification (GTDB taxonomy): domain Bacteria; phylum Bacillota_I; class Bacilli_A; order Erysipelotrichales; family Erysipelotrichaceae; genus Amedibacillus; species Amedibacillus dolichus. Next base: position 256,346 of record NZ_DS483475.1, read on the forward strand.
ATTCGATCCCTTCCGGATACTCGATTTCCTTTTGTTGCCCTTTTCGCTGTGCATACACTACATAGCGATGACTATTGATGGCATACGGGTGGCAGCTAAACAGAGTAACCATATCCTGCTTGGGAATAATCTTTATTGCTTCAATGTCATTAGGATCAATCACAATTTTATGGGTTACTACATACGTCAAAGTTTCCCATGGATTGATCACCTCGATTTCATCTCCCTTTTCCAGCTTCTCGATATGCTTAAACAGCTGTTCTCCATTGGTTCCCCCACGATGCCCTGCTATGACACAATTCGTATTCTCTCCCCCAATCGGTGCACTTGTTTGTGAAAGCACTGCCACTCCCTTATTCAGGTTTTCATAGCTTGCGCCCATATAAAGCGGTACCTTCAGCCCTAACTTATCAATCTTTACATAACCAATGCGATGATCCTTAAACTGTGTAAATGTAAACGGATTTTGTGAATAGCTGAATGCATCAACCAATCCGCTTTGCTTTTGTTTATAAATCGTTTCATTATACACCTTCATCTCCTCATACAAAGCATCTGTCTGTAAGCTATCTTTCTTTTCATTGAAGCTTGCAATTTCCGCTTGCATGGCTTGCCTAGCCGCATACTGCTTCACAAAGGGATACAACTGAATACCGATTCCAAGCATACACAAGCATATCACCAAACGATACCCCCATTTATTCATGATGTGCTCTCCTTCTTTTTCATAAAACAAAAACGATCACAGGAACAGCCACTACCGCCAATATAAGCAAGTAATGCTCCTGTTGCTTATCACTCACTTCTTCCGGTGCTTTATTAGGTTCGCTCTCCTCTTACCAATAAACGATGGGTATTGACCCCATAGGTCGTATAGGTCATCAAGGTAATCCAATCCTTATCAGCTTCCGTTTGTAAATAAAGTGAAATTTCATCAGGTAAAATAATATCAATCTGATCTACTTTATAAGCGTATATTTCATCTAACACATGAATATAAAACAAATCCCCTTTTTTCCAGTGTAAGATTATATTTATATTTTACGCCCATTCACAAAATATTTCCATTTTTTGTACATCAAAATAAAAAAAACAGGCAATCCTGTTTCCTCAATGTGTAAACATATCATCAAAATCCTTTAGCTTCATCTTAGAGCCGAGAATAATTGCCTGCATGGATAAGAAGGCAACAACCTCTCCGACTGTAAGTTCATTGATATCTGCAAGAGCCTGTGCAATACTGCTAGGCTTCTTATGCTTCCATTTATCTTGTAGCATGCTTTCCACATGCTCGTATGTTAAAGATGACAATTCACGCTTTAATTCATTGACCTTTAAGGCAATTGCCAGATGAACGTATTTTTCATCAAATTCACCTGCATTACACATACCTTCATCACCACTTTCATAGAAAGTATTATAGCATGTTTCGTAATATTTGCACGATGTAAATGATGTTACTTTTATTTACATATACTTACATTAAGCGCAGATAAAGCCATAGGCATAATTTGAAAGGTGAAGAGGAATGAAAAAAACAATTTTACGTTCTACATTGCTGTTGATTATCTTTTCTGTGGTTTCTAAGGTTCTTTCTTTTCTTGTACGAATTCTTTTAGCAAGAACCTTGAGTGAAGCTGCAATGAGCTATTATACCCTAGCATCGCCAACCATGGTGTTCATTATTACTTTAGCGCAAATGGGAATTCCAAGCGCCTTGTCCAAGGTCATTGCACAAAGTTCACAACCGAAAAAGCCTATCAAAGCAGCTATTCTTTTATCCATTGCTAACAATCTTATCATAAGTTTGGCATTTCTTTTTGTACTTCCTATCATGGCACATCTTGTTTTGCGACAAGATGCAATTTTACCGGTACTCCATGCGATTTTAATGTTAATTCCCTGTGTAACCTGTAGTGGTCTTTTAAAAGGATATTTATATGGCATGCAATACCATCATCAAGCAACCGCTTCTTCCATTTATGAGGAAGCCAGTCGAATCGCATTTTTAATGATTGCTTTTCATCTGCTTCCGCAGCTGCATGCAGTACAAATGGCACAGCTTGCCATGCTTTCCATCAGTGTCGGAGAAATTGCCAGCTCCCTCTATATGTTTTGTGTTTTATTACGAAAGAAAAAGTTATCTCTGCATGTACCAAAGCTTTTTTCGCAACTGAATCGTCAGGCTTTTGATGAGGTGCTTTCCGTATCTATTCCAATGACGGGAAGTCGTTTCATTGGCTCTTTAACTTATTTCCTTGAGCCAATCGTTATGATGGCTGGAGTTAGTGCAGCTGATTCCTTAGGAATGATGCAAGCCTATGGACAGCTCCATGGCTATGTATTACCAATCATTACCATGCCTTCCTTTATTACCGTTACCCTCAGCAATGTTCTTTTACCAAGCTTTACGTATCATTATGCACGTGGCAATCAAGCCAAAGCAAGAAAGCTGTTTGATACCATATTAGGCTGTTGTTTCTTTATCGGACTTAGCTGCAGTCTTGTTTGTTATGTATATAGTGAAGAAATCTTGCAACTGTTTTATCATAGCTCAAATGGGGCATTGCTCTTGCGACAATTAGCATGGCCTTTTGCACTTTATTCTCTGCAAGCTCCGCTTTCCAGTGTTTTACATGCCCTATCACTTAGCAAAAAATCGGTTCTCGATACCTTTTTAGGCTCTTTCATGCGTATATTATGTATCTTCTTATTATCTCCCTTATTAAAGGAAAAAGCGCTCATGTTAGGCATTGTCGGCGGTATGCTGATCACAACGATTTCCCACGCGATTCGCTTAACACTTGCCTTTAGGCATGATGAGAAAAAAACGCATTTCTTGTCGATGTTTCCTTCTTAATAACAAAAAGACCGTTTTTTTGCAGCATACACAAGAAAACATCTTCGCTTCTTTCTACCCCTTCTTTATGTAAGGCAGCTAATAACCATGCTACATCTTGATGCAGATCATCTAAAACACTTTGATTGATAATACCATCGCTAATCAGCGGCTCCGGGTGTCTTACCTTACATTGCTCCTTTTTTAAGATACTTAACTGTCCATTGGTTTCCAAGACTGCAAAAGCAACCTCGTCCGGTGAACAAATATCCCGATTGCGTATCTGCATCATAAGATCATCAATATTATAGCGTTCCTTTTTCATGACTGCTTGATTGATATGTCCGTTATGAATAATAATAACCGGCTTGCCTTCAAAGATCTCCCTTGTTTTTTTACTTTTCAACAAGCACCAAGAAAGCACGATCTGCAACAAAGAGAGCGTAAAAATAGGAACCATGGAGCGCAAAATACTTTTATCGGTTTCGGTTATGGAAAGTGCCAATAGCTCACTCATAACCAAATAAATGACAATATCAAATACGGAAAGCTCTCCAACCTCTCGCTTTCCCATTAACCGCAAAGCAAAAATAATGACAAAATATACAACAAAACATTTTCCCATTAACGTGATATACGTAGCCATTCCACCAATCCTCCTACTTAACATATCCATTTGAACAGCTGCATACAATACATTGAGGTGATTTTCTTGAAAAACAAGCTTTCATGCTATATGTATTCATTTGCAGCACTGCTCATAAGCTCCTTATTATTTTCGCTCCTATTTTCCACTTTATACTATTTTGCTATCATTTCCACTGCTTTTTTCCAACAGCTTTGTACCATTGGCGGTTTTCTATGTTTTGCCATCAGTGGCGCTGTATTTGCACTATATATTGAAAAAAAAGCGCTGTTACACGCTTTCGTTATGGTTCTATTTCTCGCGATCCCGACTTTGTTTATTACTGTCGGTAAACCACTTAACTATCTGATAGTGTTTGCTAAGCTTTTAACCTATATCGTTGTTTGTATGATCGTTTACACCAAACGCAAAAAAGTTTAGGCTTCTTTAAATAAGCCTTCTCTTAAGTCATAGCCTAAATGTGCATAGGCTTTTTCTGTTACAATACGTCCTCTTGGAGTACGATTGATAAATCCGATCTGTAAAAGATATGGTTCATAGACGTCCTCCAAGGTCATCGTTTCTTCCCCAATACTGCTGGCAAGGGCTTCTAAACCTACCGGACCTCCCTTAAAGCGCTCGATAATGCCTTTTAAATATTTATGATCGACATTATCCAAGCCCAAATGATCGACCTTCAAGCGATCCAGTGCCATAGCAGCAATTTCCTTCGATATAACACCATCATTCATGACCTGTGCAAAATCACGGACACGACGAAATAAGCGATTGGCAATACGCGGTGTGCCACGCGAACGTAAGGCTATTTCTGTAACAGCACTGCTTTCGATTTCGGTATTCATCACACGTGCCGTTCGTGCAATGATTTGTTGAAGCTCCTCCAGCTCATAAAATTCCAACTGTGAAACAATTCCGAAACGATCACGTAGCGGTGCTGTTAAATCTCCCGCACGTGTCGTTGCACCGACTAAGGTAAACGGTGGCAAATCTAAGCGAATGGAGCGTGTTGTGGTACTATCCTTACCTACTAAAATATCAATGCAGTAATCCTCCATCGCCGGATATAGAACTTCTTCAACCTGCTTAGGCAAGCGATGAATCTCATCAATAAAAAGCACATCTCCCGGTTGTAAGGTGGATAATATCGCTGCCAAATCTCCGCTTTTTTCAATCGAAGGTCCGCTTGTTGTCTTAATATTACCTCCCATTTCATTGGCTAAAATATAAGATAGGGTCGTTTTTCCCAAGCCCGGTGGTCCATACAACAAGACATGATCCAAAGCCTCATTGCGTTGCTTCGCCGCCTCAATAAAGATTTGCAGGTTTTCTTTTAGCTGTCGCTGTCCGATATATTCATCAAGATGCTGCGGACGAAGGGTTGCTTCATCATCTAATGCCTGTGTATCTGCGGATACAATTCGTTCCATGTGTTATACCCCTTTTCTTTTCGCTAGAATACTAAGTGCTTTACGAATATACTGATCGCTGGTCGCAAAGCTTTCCTCACTCAGCTCTTTTTTTATACTGTTGATTTCAGCGTTTTTATACCCTAAAGCCTTCAATGCCTCAATGGCATCTACAAGTTCAGCGTTTTCCTTCACTTGTATTTCACTTACTTCCTCTACCAGTTTCCCCTTTAGATCCAATACAATCTGGCTGGCACTCTTCGCCCCGATACCCGGTAAACTTTTCAACAGCTTCACATCATTATGTTCAATTGCTTCAATCATTTGCTTTACCGGACAAACGGCAAGCATCGCAAGCGCGGTTTTCGGTCCTACGCCTTTTACACTAATAAGCTGTAAAAAAAGATCATGCTCCTCCATGGTTGTAAAGCCAAACAAGGTAATGGCATCTTCCCGGACATGCTGATACGTATATAAAATAACTTCGCTGTTCAAGCGTACGCTCTGGGGGTTGCTGATATAAATGCGATAACCAATCCCATTGTTTTCTATAATCAATGAATCATTGCTATAGCTATGAATGATTCCCTTAATAAATGCTATCATACTTTATCACCTTATTTATTTTATCATACTCTTGCGCCACAAGAAAGAAACACCTGCACATATTCCAAAATAGAACATATACAGGCTTTATGATTTTATCTGAAATACAAAGAAAGAAAAGAACTATACGCAATACTTAAACATACCCATGTAAATGATGTGTCTTTCTTATAAATCTTTAAAACTCAAGGATACCGGACAGTGATCACTGCCATAAATATCGGTATGAATTTGCGCTTCCTCAATACGCTCCTTCGCATCTTCACTTACTAAAAAATAATCAATTCGCCAACCGGCATTTTTCTCTCGGGCAGAAAAACGATAGCTCCACCAAGAATATACATTTTCTTTATCCGGATATAAGTAACGATAGCTATCTACAAATCCACTTGATAATAAGGTCGTCATCTTTTCACGTTCCTCATCGGTAAAGCCGGCATTGCGGCGATTGGTTTTCGGATTTTTCAAGTCTATCTCTTGGTGGGCAACATTAAGATCACCGCAAACCACGACGCTCTTGCTTTCCTTTAAACGCTGTAAATAGGCACGAAAAGCATCTTCCCACTGCATACGATAATCTAGCCTTAACAATCCATCTTTGGAATTTGGCGTATATACACAAACCAAATAAAAGGTATCATATTCACAGGTAATTACCCTTCCTTCATGATCATGCTCATCAATTCCCAATCCATAGCTTACCGAAAGCGGTTCTTTTTTAGAAAATACCATAACCCCGCTATATCCTTTTTTATCGGCACTGTTCATATATTGTACATAGCCATCTGTTTCTATTTCCAACTGCCCGGGCTGCATTTTGGTTTCTTGAATACAAAAGATATCCGCATCAATCGCTTGAAAGAAATCCATAAATCCTTTTTTCATACAGGCACGAATGCCATTTACATTCCATGATACCAGCTTCATACTACTACCTCCAAATATCTAGCTATATCATACGCAAAAAAAGCATAAAATACCAGTTAAATACAACTTGAATTTCCTGTTGAACAATAAAAAAGATTTCTACACGAGAAATCTTAATCAATAAATTCAAATTCAATATCGCAGATACAAACGATATCGCCATCTTGACAGCCTGCATTTCGCAAGGCTTCATCAATGCCCATCTTACGCATCTTGCGTGCAAAGCGCATGAAATCCTCTTCATTATTCAGTTTGCTCATCTTAAAGGAACGCTCCAATTCCTCACCGACCAGCTCCCATTGCCCATTTCCGAGATTACGAACCTCAAAGGCAGGTGCTTCCGGTTCAAATTTATACAAGACACCCTCTGCTTGAGCATCGACTTCCTCATCATTGTAAAGTGGGAACTGTGGTGTTGTTTCCAATAAGTCAGCAGCACGATAAAGTACCGGCTCAAGTCCCTCTGCAATAATTGTCGTCGTTTCAAATACCTCAACATCAGGATAGACTTCCTTAAAACGCTTTAGATTTTCTTCCGCATGCTCAAGATCCATTTTATTTGCTAAAACGATCTGCGGACGCTCCATCAAACGATATTCGTAATTTGCAAGTTCTTCATTGATAATGCGGTAATCCTCCAATGGATCGCGACCATCATTAGCTCCCATGTCTACAACATGAAGAATGACACGACAGCGTTCGATATGACGTAAAAATTGATGTCCCAAGCCTTTGCCTTGACTGGCACCTTCAATTAAGCCGGGCAAATCTGCCATAACAAAGCTACGCCCATCAGGCACCTGCACCATTCCAAGATTTGGTGCAATGGTCGTAAAATGGTATTCGGCAATTTCAGGACGCGCCTTGCTGACAACGGACAGCAGAGTTGATTTTCCAACCGATGGGAAACCGACAAGTCCGACATCTGCCAAAACCTTTAGTTCTACCTGTATATCGAATTCTTCTCCCGGAGCACCAAGCTCGCTATATTGCGGTGCCGTATTTTTACTTGATTTGAAATGGAAATTACCTCTTCCGCCTTTACCACCGCGTGCAATGATTTCTTTTTGCCCATGACGTGTCAAATCCGCAATCATACGACCGGTCTTGGCATCTTTTACAATCGTTCCTTGCGGAACCTTCACAATCATATCATTCCCACTGGCACCATGCATCTTCTTCGTTTTTCCATTGCCGCCGTTTTCCGCAAGCACCTTCTTTTGATAACGTAAATCTAACAGTGTTGTTCTTCCTTCATCAACCATGAAAACAACATTTCCGCCATTGCCGCCATCACCACCGCTTGGTCCACCGTAGGCAACATATTTTTCACGACGAAATGCAACAATGCCATCGCCGCCTTTTCCTGCTTTTACATGTAGCTTTACACGATCTACAAACATTCTGCCACCTCCTATTCTAAAAATAAAATCCCCTGTCGGGGATTTATGCTTCTACGCCTGAGGATATACAGACACTTTCTTTTTGTCTTTACCTAAACGTTCGAATTTAACGACACCGTTTACCATTGCAAACAAGGTATCATCTCCACCTCTACCAACATTTGTTCCTGGGTGAATTTTTGTACCACGCTGACGATAAATGATAGAACCGGCATGGCAATACTGTCCATCAGCCAATTTTGCTCCTAGACGTTTAGATTCTGAATCACGACCGTTCTTCGTAGAACCTACACCTTTTTTAGACGCAAATAGCTGAATATCTAATACGAATTTCATACTTACACCTCCTGCTCGCTGATTGTTATATAATCCGGATATGCCTCGACCATGGTTTTCAGCTGAATCAGCATAGCCTCCAACAACATTTGAACCCCATGTCCTTCACATATCACTTGAATCCTTGTGTAACCTTCTTTTACTTCTAATTCACAAGCACCGCTTTGCATCAGATCCAAGGCATTCATCATTCCAACAACAATGCTGGACGCTCCTGCACATACAAGATCCTGACCACTCGGTGCATAACCTGCATGATCTTTTACAACTAGCGTCTTGACAAGCTTCTTATCTCGCAAGACCTCTACTTTAATCATATATTAAGCCTCGATTTTTTCGATTGTTAGCTTAGTATATGGCTGACGATGACCCTGCTTACGGTGTGAGCTACCTTTCTTCGCTTTGTATTTGTAAACGATGATTTTCTTAGCTTTTCCCTGCTTTTCAACCTTAGCGCTGACCTTTGCACCAGCTACATAAGGAGTACCGATCTTTGTAGTCTTGTCAGAATAAGCTACTACCTTGTCAAATACAACCGTTTCACCTTCATTTACATCTAACTTTTCTACGAAGATTACAGCACCTTCTTCTACACGGATCTGTTTTCCGCCTGTTTCGATAATTGCGTACATAATCGCACCTCCTTCTATACATTTAAGACTCGCCATCAAAGGTGATGAGAACCTCATACTTATACCTTTTTTGAGCGGTTGTAAATCCAAGAGGACATACAACGTAGTTAGTTTATCATAAAATAGTCGTATTAGCAAATATTTTTTGATTTTTCTATAACGCTTTTCTATTCCCTGTTCGATAACCGAACTGAATTTCGAATGGCTTTAAGCTTCCTCGTCCTCAATCGGTGTCATTTTCTTAACAAGGCATGAGTTTTCCTTATCAATCACACCCTCAATATAAAAGTATTTCCCTCGAACAAGCTTTTCATGATATATCTCATAAATATTCGGCATGCAAACCAAATCAATTTTGCTCGTTTCATCAGCAGAAACAGCAAATGCCATCAACGCTCCGTTTTTGGTACGATGCTGCTTTACCCTTTCAATCATACAAAGGAAACGGACATACCCACGCTGAGCCTTTAATGCGATTAGTGGTGCCAGCTGCGCATTCATTCGCTTACGTAAAAGCTCGATTGGGTGTGAGGATAAATAAAATCCCAAGCACTCCTTTTCTTTTTCTACTAACATGGAACGATGCTCCTTGACACTGATAATTGCCGGCTTGCTGACAAGCTCAAAGGCAAACAAAATCTGATCCGCATCTTCGATCTTCACAAGCTCTCCATAACGCAAGGCATCTTCTAAGGTAGCTATCATACTGCTGCGATTGATATTAAACTCATCTAAAGCACCGGCATAAATCAAAATTTCCATCGTTTTCTTGCCAATATGAATAGCGCTCATACGAGCAACAAAATCGAAATAATCACGAAATTTTCCATGACTGTTTCGTTCCTTTAAAATCTGCGAACAAACAGCATTACCGATTCCCTTGATACCATTCAAAGGAAAGCGTAAAGATCGCTTTTCTATCCGATAGCCGTTACCGGAAAAATTAACACTTGGTAACAAAATCGAAATTCCCCGTTTTTTTGCTTCGAAGATATATTCGCTCGTCTTACTTTCTGAACCAATCATACTATTTAACAGACTAACAAAGAAGTATAAGGGTGCATTGGCTTTTAAATAAGCCATCTGATAGGCAATCATTCCATAGGCAACCGAATGGGAGCGATTAAAGCCATAATTGGCAAACTTCATAATTAACTCATAAACATGAATCGCTAGCTGCTCTTCAAAGCCCTTTTGCTTAGCCCCTTGAATAAAATCATTTTTTAGCCTTGCCAACTCTTCCCCTTTTTTCTTACTGATCGCCTTACGCAGATTATCTGCTTTCCCCAAGGAAAAACCTGCCATAACCTGAGCCACCTGCATGATTTGTTCCTGATAAATCATAATACCATACGTATTTTCTAAGATCGGCTTTAATAATGGGTGAATATAATCTACCTTTTGCGGATTGGCACGACGTTCTAAATATTCCGGAATATTCTCCATCGGACCCGGTCGAAACAATGCCACCGTAGCAACGATATCCTCGAAACAGGTCGGCTTCATTTTACGCAAAAGATTTTTCATTCCTTCACTTTCCAACTGAAAAACTCCAACGGTATCAACCGCCTGAATAAGCGCAAACGTCTTTTTATCATTTAATGGAATATGCATAATATCCAGCTTATTTTCATGATCCCGATTGATAAGGTTTACCACCTCATCAATAATCGTAAGGTTTCTAAGCCCTAAAAAATCCATTTTAATTAAACCAAGTTCCTCCATATAATCCATTGTAAACTGCGTTGCGCTAATACCGGCATCGACATCAATCAAAGGACATACTGAGGAAATCGCATCGTTGCTTAAAACGATCCCCGCCGCATGCAAGGACGCATGACGTGGCAAGCCCTCCAATTGCTTACTAATAGCAAAAAGCTTACGATACAACTGGGAGGAATTGATTTTCTGTTTAAAACGAGCACTGTTTTCATAAGTATAATCCAAGGTTACCTTCGGCATACTGGGAACCATTTTACACAAGCTGTCAATTTCACGCAAAGAAATATTCATTGCTCGTCCTACATCACGAAGTACCTGTTTGGCTGCTAAGGTATTAAAGGTAATGATATGTGATGCACGATGACTACCATACAAACCTTTTACATATTCAATTACTTCATCTCTGCGATTATCCGGAAAATCTGTATCTATATCCGGCATAGATACTCGTTCCGGATTCAAAAAGCGCTCAAACAGCAAATTGTATTGTAGCGGATCAACATGGGTAATGCCAAGACAATAGGAAACAAGTGAGCCCGCAGCACTCCCTCGTCCCGGCCCGATATAAATATTTTGCGATTTTGCAAAGCGAATAAAGTCCCAAACGATCAAAAAATAATCGGCATAATGCATATTGATGATAACGTCTAATTCATATTCCAAGCGTTGCTGATACACCTTTGGGATTGCTTGAAAATGCATACGCTTAGCAAGTCCCTTATGGCATAAATTACGTAAAAATTCTTCACTGGATACCCCATACTTATTTTTGAATTTAGGAAGAATTGCCTGTGGAAACTGCATTTTTACATTGCATTTTGCAGCAATTTCCTCACTTGCAAGCAAATCCTCCTCATCGTATAATTGCGCCATTTCCGCTTGGGAGCGATAATATCGCTTGGGAGAAAAATTCAACATGCGATCATCTACACTTACCTGCTGATGAATAGCACATAAGGTTTTGTAGCTTTCCTCTTCCGCTTCATCTTGAAAATAAATCCGTGATAATGCTACTGTTCGAATCTTCATTTCTTTACATAATGATTTCAGTCGCGGATTTTTACTTTTCAGCAAACCCGAATCATTACGGGCAATCGACACATAAAAATCCGTAAAGCTTTGTGTGCATAGCTGCAGAAGCTTAGATAATAAACCGATTTCCTCTTTCACTAAATATGTTTCCATGATGTTTTGATCACCGTTCGTCAAAACAACACAATCCTTTGTATAAAGACAAAGCTCCTCAAAGCTTACCTGTTTTGCATGCTCACCGGTATTTAAAAGCGTAGACAGCTTCATTAAATCTACATAACCTTGATCATTTTTTGCTAATAAAATAAAGCCCAGACTGTCATTATCATACGCAGCTTCGACTTCCATTCCAAAAATTGGCTTAATATTTTCTTTTATGCAAGCATGATAAAAAGCCATGGCTCCATGCATTACGTTTTTATCTGTCAAAGCAACGCTTTGATAACCATGTTGTTTGGTACAAGCTATAATTTTTGGAATTGTCAAAGTGCTTTGTAATAGGGTATAAGCACTTCGAACATGCAAATGAACACTCATCGCTTCACCTCGCTCTTATTTTACCATAAACTTCATAAGGCATAAAGAAAAGCGTGTAGGAAACCTAAAATTACCAACGTTTCATATTTCTTTCAAATTTCTCTATATAAACTTTTTTTAATTCCTCTGAGGATATATTATTATACCAACAAACGATTACTATAACTGAAAAAACTAAAACTATTTCTTAAAAAAAGAGCAACCTGCTAAATGCAAATTACTCTTTATAGTCTTGATTAACCGATACGCTCACAAAGCTCTTGTATGAGATTTTTAATATCTTCATCGTGTAAGCCTTTGACACCGCAAGCAAAGCGATGCCCTCCTCCATGATAGCGTTCCGCAATATCATTGATTTGTATATTCTTAGAGCGCAAGCTGCCATTGTAAATGCGATTACCCTCATCATCTATTTCCTTTTGGGTAAAGATTGCCCACGCTTTAAATTCATCAACACCACCAAGCACAAACACCTTATCCTTTGCTTCATTGAAGTTTAAACCAAAGCGTTCATAATCTTCTTGATTGATGATCATATACGCAAAGCCTTCCTCCAAAAAGGTAGCATTGGAGCGAATATAGTTTTCAAAACGAAATAATCGCAAGGAAGTTGAAAAATTATCCGCATTGGCTTTCGCAACATCGACACCGAAACCGACAAGATAAGCAGCTACCTCCAAAGTTCTAGGAGCTGTTGTAGGAATCGAAAAGCGAAGAGTATCTGCAATTAAACCGCTGTATAAATACTGTGCGCACATTGCAGATAAGCTTTTTTCTTCCTTCATCATCAAATAGCCTAAAATCTCACAGGTAGCGCCAAACATATCGGCAACGATTGCTTCTTGTCCAAAATTTTCTGCGTTGATATGATGATCGACACGAAGTATGTGCTTTGCGGATAAAAAGCGCTGATCATCTACACGCTCACTTGTAGAAGTATCTAAAACGATCGCCAAGCTGTTTAGAAGCGTTACATCATCGCAATAATCACTGCCTGGAAAAGCATCTGATTTTGTGCTTCTTTCTTCACCTAACGCATACACCTGCTTATTAGGATAATGATCTACAATCCATTGTTTCAAGCCGAATTGAGAGCCTAAAGCATCTGCATCGGGAGAAACATGGCGGAATAAGGTAATCGTATCAAATTCCTCAATCCGTTGAAATAACAATTTTGTATCCATGCTGCTAAGCTTCAATCAAACGATATGTATCACGCGCAATCATCAATTCTTCATTTGTTGGCAACAACCATACCTGTACCTTACTTTCCGGTTTGCTCAACAGAACCTCTTTGCCGCGAGACTTGGCATTTAATTCCTCGTCAATCACAACTCCAAAAGCTGCCTTTAAACGATTGCATACAAGCTTACGAATGTTTGTATCATTTTCTCCGATACCACCGGTAAAGGCAATCGCATCAGCTCCGCCCATCTGCGCATAGTAACCACCAACAACATTGATTACACGATTTACATACATTTCCGTTGTTAGAACAGCATCATCATTTCCTGCCATGTATCCATCTTCAATATCACGTGCATCACTGGAAATTCCACTGACACCCAACATACCGGACTGCTTATTCATCACATTGTCCATTTCATCGGGAGTCATTCCGGTTTTCTTCATCAAATAGGTAACGATTGCAGGATCAATATCACCACAGCGAGTTCCCATCATTACACCGGCAAGTGGTGTAAAGCCCATAGAGGTATTGATGGATTTTCCACCATCTACGGCAGTGATACTTGCCCCATTGCCTAAATGGCAGGTAATGATTTTGGTATCCTTGATATCCTTTCCCATAACCTCCGCACAACGCTGTGAAACATACATGTGTGAAGTACCGTGGAAGCCATAACGACGAACTTTATATTCATCATAATACTTTCTAGGCAACGCATACATATAAGATTCTCTAGGCATTGTAGAATGGAATGCAGTATCAAATACAAAGACATGCTTGCAATTCGGTAAATTTTCCTTAAATGCATTATAACCAATCAATCCGGCAGGGTTATGTAATGGTGCCAAATCATTTAATGAAGAAAATTTTTCTACCACTTCATCATTTACCGCTACAGATTCCGTAAAGATTTCTCCACCATGCACCGCACGATGTCCTGCACCTGTAATTTCATCTAAAGAATTTACAATTTTATGCTCAACAAGTGCTTCCAACAATAAAGCAACCGCTTTGGTATGATCCAAAATAGGAAGAACCTTTTTCACCTTCTCGCCGTTTACCTTAATGGTAAAAATTGCGTCCTCAAAACCAATTTTTTCAATGATGCCACTTGTCAATACTTCTTCCGTTGGCATCTCGAATAGCTGAAACTTCAATGATGAACTTCCGGCATTAACTGAAATAATTTTACTCATAATATCCTCCTGTTATTCCATTTGTTCTAATTGCTCAACCAAACAAATAACCTCTTGGTTGCTCACCGCTTTTATTTTATCATAAATCTGCTTTCTTTTCTCGAGATTTACAACAAGTTGCAGCTTTTTTTCATAATTCTCCAAAAATGCTGTGCTGCGCTTGATATGATCATTTACTGCTGCTCGACTGATTCCCAACTGCTCACTGATTTCCGAAAGGGAAAAATCCTCTTTGAAATGCAGATCCATAACATGCTGCTGCTTTGGTGTTAATAAGGGCTCATAAAGATCCAGCAATAAATTGATGCGTTGCGTTTCATCAATCATGCTGCACCAAACCTTCGCACAAGCCATACAAGTAGGAATCAATATCAAACGGACGTAAGTCCTCTAAGGTTTCTCCCAACCCGATATATTTTACCGGCAAACCTAGCAAATCACGAATCGCAATCACGATACCACCCTTTGCAGTACCATCTAGTTTCGTTAAGATAATGCCGGTAACGTTCGTTGTTTCAGTGAAAATCTTAGCCTGTGAGATACCGTTTTGTCCGGTTGTCGCATCAAGTACCAACCATACCTCATGTGGTGCACCTTCAATTTCACGTTCCACGACACGTCGCATCTTACTAAGCTCATTCATTAGATTGGTCTTATTTTGTAAACGTCCTGCCGTATCGCAAATCAAGTAATCCGCATGATGCTCCTTTGCGAAGCGTGCAGCGTCTACGATAACAGCACTTGGATCTCCGTTTTCTCTTCCTTTGATACAATCAACACCTAAGCGATCAGCCCAAGTAGCTAATTGATCGACCGCTCCTGCACGAAAGGTATCGGCAGCCGCAAGCACCACTTTTTTTCCTTCATCTAGAAATGACTTGGTAAGCTTTGCTGTAGTCGTTGTTTTTCCGCTTCCGTTTACCCCCACCATATAGATAACGGTAACTCCCTGTTCATTGATATGCATAGCTTCATCTTCATACGAAACATACATATCACGTAGTACCTCTACCAAGCATTCACTGATTTCATCAAAGCTGGAAAGCTTGCGATCCAAAGCCCGATTTTCTACTTCGTCAACGACCTTTTGAGCTGTCTTGATTCCTAAGTCAGCCTCTAATAAGGCGACCATCAATTCCTCTAAAAACTCTTCATCAATCCCACGAAAGCCAAGGGATAAACGACGGATACGCTCGGAAAAAGAACGCTTTGATTTATCCAAGCCACTGAGATAACGATCGCTATCACTTTTTTGTTGAAATGATTTTTTTAGCTTTGAAAAAATACCCATTATGCCTTCACCTCTTTCTTATCAATAAAATTTATTGCATCTTGAAGCTTGACCTTCAAAAGCTGAGAAACCCCATTTTGTTGCATCGTAACACCATATAAGGCATCACATTGTGCCATTGTGCCAGGACGATGCGTTACAACGATAAATTGACTTTCTCCCCGAAACTGTGCAATATATTTGGCAAAACGTTCCACATTCGCCTGATCCAAAGCCGCCTCTACCTCATCAAAAATACATAACGGCATCGTTCTTGCCTTCAAAATAGAAAACAATACGCAAATCGCAATCAAGCTCTTTTCCCCACCGGAAAATAAGCGAATGTTTTGTACCGTTTTACCGGGTGGCTGAACATCAATGTCAATACCGGTATTTAAGATATCACTGGGATCCACTAAAAACAAACGCGCCTTTCCACCTCCGAACAAGGAACGAAATACATCATTCAGTTCACTGTTGATTTTATCAAACATTGCTTTAAATTGGCGAACCATGATTTCGTCCATTTCATCAATGGCATCTAAGATTTTGCTTTTCGCCTGCTGCAAATCTTCTTTTTGATGAGTCAGAAATTCAAAACGCTCACGTACCTCTTGATATTCACTAGGAGCATCTAAGTTGATATTACCTAAAGCCGAAATTTCTTCTCGTAATTGAAGAACCTTTTTTCTAGCTTCCTTCATATCCGTATCCAGTTTTTGACTTTGTGCATATTCAAAGGTCATTTCATATGTTGATGATAAACGCTCCATACTGGCTTCCAAACGTGTTTCTTCCTTTGCCTTCGCAACCTCAACTTCACGTTCTTCATTTTGAAGAACGTTTAAATCTCTACGCAGCTGTCGAATACTCGCCTCTTTGCGTTCTACCTCACTCCCCGCACGCATACGGCGCTCTCGCTTTGCCTTCATCGTAGCAGCAACTTCATCTAATCGAGAATGCAGAGCACTTAGACGTACCACCAGATCGTTTTCCAACAAAGAAGTATCGCTTAGCTCCTCAGCCGGAGCATACTGTTCATAATCAGCACGCAAATGTTCGTATTTAGACCACTTAGCTTTCACAATCTGATCAAGCTGAGCATGCGAAATCTGCATTTGTACTAATGAAGCTCTGACGGCTTCTTTTTTCGCCGATAAGGCTTGCTGCTGTTGATACAAGCCTTCACTTTTTAAGCGTTGTCCTTCCAAGCTTTGCTCAACCTGTGTCAGCTCTTTTTGAAGTGTCATTGGGGTAGAAGCATTACGATTTTTTCCACCCGTCATACTTCCGCCCTTATTCACGATATCTCCCTCTAACGTAACAATTTTATAATTGTAACGCAATACCTTGGCAATCTCATTGGCATTTACCAAATTATCCGCAACAATGACATTTCCCAACAATGATTCACGTAAACCATAAAAGGTCTCTTCACATTCTGTAAAATCAGTAGCAACTCCCAAATAGCCGGTAAGATTTTGTGCCAACACCTCATGTTCACGCTGCATACGTCTAGGCTTCATAACCGTAAGTGGCAAGAAAGTGGCACGTCCACTTTGATTGCGTTTCAAAAAGCCGATCGCATGTCTTGCACTTGCCTCATCTTTGGTAACGATATGATACATTGCACCACCCAAGGCGCTGGATATTGCCGTTTCATAATTGGTCTGTGGTTTAAAAATCTGTGATACCACACCTAAGATACCATCTAAAGTATTTTTAGCATCTAAGATTGCTCGAACAGCATGCTGATGATTGAATGGCTCCTTTACCAAATTTTCCAATACACTCTTGCGATTTTCCAAACGATTTAAGATATTTGCAGCCTGTGTATATTCCTGCATGCAGGACGCAAGATCAGCTTCTAGCTTTTGCAAGTTCTCCTTAGCTAAGGCAATATCCCTTTCCAAATCCTTAAAGCGTTTGTTTCGATCCTCATATTCGTAATGTGCTTCCTCCAGCATCGTCTTTAATTCCTTTGCTTTTTCGGCATTGCTAGCAAATTCAAGCGCATATTTACGCTTTTCATCAAGCTCCACCTTACGTGTTTCTAAGATACGACTTTCTTCATTCAGCTTCGCAAATTCCCCCTGCAAATGATTGATTTCACGATCCAACTGATACATTTCATTGCGCAGCTCTTGGTTTTTCGTATCCGCAACCTGAATTGTTGTTTCATGCATGGCCTTTTGTGCTTCAAAGTCAAAAGCCTTTTTACGCAGCATTTCAATGCTTTCATTCAGTGTTTCGATTTCATCAACCAAAACACTTACCTCAATGGTTTCCAATTCCTGTTTCTTTTCAAGGTAAATTTCAGCTTTCTTCGCTTGTCGCTTCAATGGATTTACCTGTCGCTCCAACTCGATGATAATATCCTCTAAGCGTGCTAAGTTTTCTTCCATGCGATGTAGCTTAGATAAAGATTCACTCTTACGCTTACGATATTTCGCAACACCTGCCGCTTCCTCAAAAAGAGCACGCCGCTCCTCTGGCTTCGCATCTGCAAAAGCCGAGATATTCCCCTGTGATATAATCGACAAAGAATCTCGTCCTAAACCGGTGTCCATGACAAGATTTAAAATATCCTTTAAACGACAAGGCGTTTTGTTAATAAAATACTCTCCTTCACCACTATGACGATGCAAGCGACGTGTAACCTCTACCTCTTCAAAATCAACATTCAAAAGATGCCGACTGTTATCAAAAACCAGTGTAACCTCTGCCATATTAACCGGCTTACGCTGTGCAGATCCATTAAAAATAACATCACTCATACTGTTTCCGCGCAGTGATTTTACACTCTGTTCTCCCAATACCCAACGTATGGCATCATTGATATTACTTTTCCCACAGCCATTGGGTCCGACAATACCGATGACATCGGAATCAAAGGTTATAATCGATTTATCCGCAAAGGATTTAAAGCCTTGCAGCTCTATCCGTTTCAAAAACATATATCACATTGCCCCTTAACATCTTACTATGCGTTTTTTTCTTTTCTACAAACTGTGTTTAATTATATCATACATTTGTACTTTGAGAAAGTATGTGTTAAAATAATCGCAAAACGGAGGTGCATGCAATGAGTGGTTCTATGCGCGAGATGTACCATTTGCGTTTTGGTGAAGAGGTAGCCAACTGTGTAACCCATGGTATCATGGCGCTCTTATGTCTATTTGCTTTACCTGCAAGCGCTATTTATTCCTATACAAAAGGCGGAACGATATTAGCGGCCGGAGTATCTATTTTCATTCTCTGCTTATTTTTAATGTTTACTGTTTCGACGCTTTATCACTGTATGCCTTATGATACTACGCATAAATATATCTTTCGTAAATTAGATCATATTTGCATCTATTTTGCAATTGCCGGAAGTTATACACCGATTGCTTTGACTTTGATTGGTGGTTGGCAAGGGTTCTTAATTCTAGCTATTGAGTGGATTGCCGTATTATGTGGTGTATTATTAAAAGCAATTTCAACAAAAAGTCTACCTAAACTTAGTATGACAATTTATATGGTTATGGGTTGGACCGCTATCTTTTTCTTACCTACCCTATTATCGAAAGCAAGCATTCCTTTTCTTGCGTTAATTATCGGCGGTGGCTTAATGTATACCATCGGTGCTTTCTTCTATAGTAAACCACAAAAGGCTTATTTTCACTCAATATGGCATGTATGTATCAATATTGCTAGTATTCTGCATTTTATCGCAATCGTATTTGTAATGTAAAAAAGGGGCTGTGTCAAATAAATCACAGTCCCTTTAACGTTTTAACGGCACTACTCTGGCAAGCCCTCCAAGCGAAGTTTCCCTTAGCTCCAATGGTATTTTCTTTCCGGTATAATTCATTGTATTAACGACCATGTCAAAGGTTACACGATGCTCTCTGACATCACTGATATGCTTAGCAAGCAAAGCAGCATCAAGGGCACGCAATACCCCTACCGCATTTCGTTCAATACATGGAATCATCACATAGCCCCCCACTGGATCACAGGTTAATCCTAAATGATGCTCGATTCCGATTTCCGCTGCATATTCGATTTGAGAGGTCTCCAATCCCCAAAAATAAGCACACATAGCTGCACCCATTGCGACAGCCGCTCCGATTTCCGCTTGGCAGCCTCCCTGTGCACCGGAAATGGTTGCATTTTCTTTAATAAGATTTCCAAACAATCCCGCTACCTTCAAGCCATTTAAAATCATTTCTTTTGAATAGCCTAGATCCTTATAGAAATAATATATTAACGAAGGGATAATGCCGCTACTACCTAAGGTTGGTGCCGTTACCGTCATATTTCCACTAGCATTTTCTTCACTTGCCGCATAAGCATAGGCACATAACAAAAGCTTTTCTTTTTCACTTGCCGATGTCGCTTGATCAGCTTTCTGCTTTAAGCTTTTCGCAATGCGGGAAAGCTCTAGCTTTCCGGGTAAAACACCCTCTCTTGTCAAACCCTGTTCAACGGTTGTCAGCATTTGCGAAAGAATCTCCTCCATATAGTCATCTAAATCATCAAAGGCATTAACATATTCCCATAGCTTCATCGTATGCTGTTTGCAATATTCTTCGATTTGCGCAAGGCTTTGGTGCGGATAAACCTCTTTTCCTTCTCCATTATCCTCACCTTCTATTTCAATTGCCCCTCCGCCAACTGAATAAACTGTCCATTCACCTAACAAAGTATCCTGTGCATCGAATGCCATCAAATGCATCGTATTTGGGTGCTTTAAATCTTCACGATTCTTAAAAAAGATCCCACATGGCTTTGGCTCCATTGTCTTTTTAATGATGTAATCGGTCAAATGTCCTTTTCCCGTTAAAGATAAAGAACCATACAATTCTACCTCATAACGAACTGCCTGAGCATACTTTCGTTTAAACAATACCGTGGCACGCTGTGGTCCCAAAGTATGAGAAGAAGATGGACCCGGTCCGATACGATATAATTCTTTTAATGATTTCATAATTAACTACACTCCTCTTAAATGCAATAAAAACATCTCAAAACCTAAATTTTTATCCAGTTTGCCGCTTTTGATCTGTTGATCTAACGTCGCAAGCCTTTCCAATATATTCAAAATTGCATTGGTTGATAAATGCATCACCGTTTGTATGGAACGCTGCACACGATATGGGTGTGCACCTAAAACAGCTGTGATTTCCTTTTGCTGTTTTCCCTCATCTAACAGCTCTCGTACCTGATAAAGAAAACGAAACTGTCCTGCCAAAAGCGCAATCAAAAACACCGCATCTTTATTCAAAGTAGATAAATCCTCCCAAATATGAAAGGCTTCTTTTATTCGCTTTTCCACTACAGCGTTTACTAATTGAAAAACATCATCTTCCAGTGGACGAGTAACGATACTTGATACAACCTCCGTGGTAATGGTATCTCCGTATAACTCCAGCTTAGAAAGCTCATTTTGAATCATCAAAATATCAAATGGCATTCTTGATAACAGCAATTCCCGAGCATTGCGTTCTATCGAAATGCTTCTTTTTTTTAGCTGTTCATCAACAAAACGACGCTTTCCCTGTTCATCTAGCTTACGAAACTGTAAAACCTTACAGACACTTTGCAGCTTTTTCACAATTTTTTTACGTGCATCGAGCTTTTCAAAGTTTCCTATAAAGATCAATATCGTTGATTCCAATGGCTGTTTCAAATACTCTTCTAAAACATGCAGATCCCAATTGGTATCATCACTAGGCGATAGGAAATTCGCATTTTGTACGATAATAGCTTTATATTCGCTAAAAAAAGGATAGGTTTGTGCGTCTTCCATAACCGTATAAGCATCTGTTTTCCTCGCATCATAAACCACCTTGTTCATTTCATCTTGAATGCCATGCTGCAACAAAATTTTCGCTAAGCTCTCCTTCAACAGATAGGACTCTGTACCATACAAGACATAATTCATTTCATCACCTGTGTTTTATTATACCAAATTCCCCACTTGCCGTCTTGAAAAATGCGAAAAATTTGCAGAATTTTATCGATATTCCTCCCTCTTTAGGTGTCATAAGAGCGGTAATATGTTCCTGTTTTAGATGTTTTAAAACTTCTTGATGTGGGTGTCCATAGCGATTGTTTCGCCCGGCAGATATCAGTGCAAGACTAGGCTGCAGCTGATGCAAAAAAGGTAATGAGCTGCTTGTCTTACTACCGTGATGTCCGAGCTTTAAAACATCAACCTCTAGCTTCGGATATTTCTTCATAAGCTCTGCTTCTGCCCCTACACCGGCATCTCCCATCAACAAGACACGTAAGCCATAAAAATCAAAATAGGTAATGATGCTGTTTTCATTACTGTCTGGATGCTGATAATCATAAAGAACTATCGGAAATTCATAATTCCGAATACTTCCTTTTTCTTGTTTTTCGGTAATAATTTGTGTAATCGGTATGCATTCCTGCAATTCCTTTAAACCACCACTGTGATCGTAATCGTCATGGGTCAATAATACCGTATCAATTTTTCGAATACCACGCATACGAAGCTGCTCCATAATAATATCCTTCGGGATATTTTTATACTTACTCCCCATAACATCGACTAGCATTACGCCCTGTCCATACGGAAGCGAAATCAAAGTACAATCTCCTTGTCCTACATCTATGATATAAATTTCACCAAAAGGATTAAGATAAGGCGCAAAGAAAGTATAAAGAAACAAAATGCACAACTTATATTTCGCTTTCCTCTCTCCTTCTATATAATGAATCAGTGAAACCAGCCACAAAAGAAGCCATGGAAAAGAAACTCGATAAAAGCTTTCAAATCCGATTGTTTCAAAGGTTGACAGCGCATTGCTGAGCCATGTAAAAAAGACCGTAAAATAAGGATATGGGAATATTCCGTAAAGCAGACAAAGAATATATAAAAAAGCATAAGCCTTACGAAGATATGGGAATATAAGTATGGATATCGGATTGCAGGAATGAAAAAACAAAAATTGGAAGGGTATCATAATGCTTAAGGACAGTGCCCAGCGAGGACGCTTTGCTCGATGAAAAATGCCAACCAGCATAAATGCCACCGGTAATAAAAAACCTAATTCATAAGCCATATAAGGAAATATTCGTAACAGTACAACCATTCCTAGACCTACTTGATCTTTATAAGACAAGCGATCAAACACCAAGCGTATTCCTCGAAAACATAAAATGCGCCATATTGCCGTTGTAAAGCTTGTACATATACCCAAACACCCACTCAACACAATAACGCATAGCATTGCTTTTTGACGATGAATATAACGTGTTAAAAAGCGTTCAAGGGCACTCATCAAAAAGGCAATATGCATTCCGCTAGACGTTATAAAATAAGACAGTTCTGTTTCATGAATACCAAACAACATCGCCTCCAACCATGTTGCTGCCTGTTGATCTTTCTTCTTTTGAATATTGGATAAGATACGATGACGAAAAGAAGTCCCCTCCTTTAAAATACGTACATTCTTATTTTGTATTTGATAATGGATATTCCTTCTTGCTAGCCATGTTTGAAAGTGAAAATCATTGATATTGTGTATAGTATTGATGCTTTCATAGTTTCCGCTTACCTGAATTATATCATCGAAACCCAAAGGGGTATCTGTATAAACCAAAGCCTTAGTCTTACCAGCTTGTGCAATCACATAATTTGTGTGTACCTCGTGTACTTTTAATATTTTACTCATTAGTGGTTCAATAGGCTTCGGAAACACTGGCAGCAATAAAGACAGCAATAACACAAGCATTGCTATTTTTACTTTGAAATGACGCAGATAAAAAATAAGCATACCTATTAGAAACACACAAAGCAGCCATTTATAAGGAACCCATATAGCTAGCAATGTTACTAGTCCTATGAACAAATAGCTTCCATTCATAGCGTAATCTGCCCCTTGATCTTTTCAAACATTCTATCTCCGATTCCTTTTACATTTTTCAACTCCTCCAATGTCTTAAATGGCTGTTGATTACGATAATCAATAATGCGCTGTGCAATAGAGGGACCTACCCCCTTCAATTCATCAAGTTCCTCCAAGCTTGCACTGTTGATGGAAATAAGCTTTGGTGCTTGATGCTTACCAACAACAATAACACCATGATTTTCGATATCCAATGTTAGGTTTAAATTAGAGGTATCTCCTTCTTTCGTGCAGCCACCTGCTAACGTAAGAATTTCCTCTACGCTTGCGTGTATAGCAACTTCATAAATTCCCGGCTTTTTTACCTCTCCCTTTACTTCTACCTGCTTGCTTTCTGATTGAAATTGTCTAAGATCGACATAGTGTAGCTCACCATAAAAGATGATAAGCAAAAATAACAGTACAATGATTTTTTTCATCATAACCCCTCCCTAAGGAAATACGATGAAAACATAGAAAATCATAAAAAAATAACCTGTTTGCACAGATTATTTAATAGAAAGAATTTTTACTTCATAAGGTGTTTCTGCACCACTGACCTCAACAATATCGTTTGTTTTATGATCCATAAGTGCTACTGCCAATGGTGTAATATTAGAAAGCTTACCGTTTAAAGGATCCGCCTCTATCGATCCGACAATGGTATATGTTTCTTCTTCATTGGAATCCATATCCAAAATCGTAACCGTTGAGCCTAATGTTACTGCCTTCTTTTTAGTTTTCTTATCTCCTTCGATAATTTCGGCTTTTGCAATCATCGCTTCCAAATCACGAATACGCGCTTCAACCTGTGCCTGATGCTCTCTTGCTGCATCGTAATCCGCATTTTCACTAAGGTCTCCTTGTGCACGTGCTTCCTGTAATTCAATGATTACCTCATCTCTTACAACATGAATCAAATGATCATGCTCTTTTACTAATTCATCTAAACCTTCCTTGGTAACTAAAAACTTTTCTTCTTGAGCCATAATTTCACTCCTATTCGCTATGGTATTATACCACAATCCTTTACAGAATACTACTTATTTACGAAGATTGTATTTATCGACATTAGCTTCGTGTTCGGCAAGTGTCTTAGCATAATGAACACTTCCATCACCATATACATCTGCCACAAAGTATAAATAATCATTGTCTTTTGGATTTAAAACCGCATGAATCGCTTCCTCTCCAGGATTTAAAATCGGTCCAATCGGTAACCCTTCATGCAAATATGTGTTGTATGGAGATTCGATATGTGTATTGACTTCACAATCCTCTCCGGAGGTCAAATCATCATACAAAGCATAACATACCGTAACACTCGATTGCAGCATCATTCCTTCTTGCAATCGATTATAGAAAACACCGGCAATCATATCCATATCCGATTTCTTTGCAGCCTCGTATTGAACAACACTAGCCAAGGTTATAATCTCCTGTACGCTGTATCCACTTGCTTCGATATCCCCTTGATATTTCAAATAAATTTTATTGAAATGCTCTAAAAAGGTTTCGGTAATCTCTTGCGCAGTTGCGTCTTTCTTGAACATATAGGTTTCAGGGAACAAATACCCTTCCAGCTTGACCTTATAGTTAGTGTTTAAAATATCCTCACTTAAGAAAGCATATTTTCCCATAAGGGATCGCAAATAGTCATCATCGTTCCATAAATTTAACAATGTTTCTTTCGATATTCCCATATTGTCCTCGATCAGCTGAGCAACCTCTTTCGCCCACATACCTTCTTTAAAGGTAATCGCAATTTGATCGTCCTTTGCCTTTGTTATATCATTCAAGGTTATTAGAATTTCTTTCGTTGACATTGAACGATTCAAACTGAAATTACCGGCTTTGATATCAGAAAGACCATTAAATTTCATACATAGCTTCGCAGCAAAAGAATTTTTAATTAAATCCTGTTCTGCAAGCTTGTTTAAAACAACCTCACTACTCTCTCCAGACTCTACTACAAATACGATTGGATCTTTTTCATCACTCACAGCTGCAGTTGAGCTATTGTAATAAATCATAAATCCAATGATGATACAAACTAAAGCAATTACGATTCCAATCGGAATAAAGACTTTTTTTTGTTTCCAAAAATTCTTATTCATCACTCGCTTCCTCATCTTCTTGGAAGGCTAAAATAACTTCTTCAATCATTGCCCATTCTTCATCACTTTCTACCGGCAATAAATTTCCGGCATCATCGTACGCCGATGCAAATACCTCTTCACTTTCTACATCGGGATCAGCAAATACTACATATTTTTTTCCATGCTCCTCATCTTCAAAAGTAAATAAAATCTCCATGCGTTTTTCATTACCTAATTCATCGGTTACATACAAGCTATTTGAATCTAACATACCAAAATCCTCCTTCTACCCTCTGTATAGTTTATCATATTCAAATTAACAATCGACACTCTTTCCTATCTTTTTATGAAATATCGCCATCTTCACAAAAGAGGCGCTTAGAACGCCTCTATGATTGACTATCTAAATACCCCTGCAAAATTTGAACAGCAGCCATTTGATCAATGACTTTTTTACGCTTCTTACGTGATACATCTGCCGCAATCAAAATACGCTGAGCCGCAACAGTTGTTAAGCGTTCGTCCCATAAAACAACTGTTACACCTAAAGTTTCCAGCCTTTCCTTAAACATAATCGAAATATCGCCGCGAATACCAACATCACCGTTCATGTGCTTAGGCAGTCCTAAGACAACCGTTTTGATCTGATATTCTTTTATGTACGTTTGTACCTGTCCAAAAGCACTGTCATAATCTTCTTCCTCAAAACGAATGGTTGTTACCGGCTGCGCAATCATTCCCAAAGCATCGCTTACACTTACTCCTAGTGTCCTGCTTCCTAAATCCAAGCCCAAAACACGCATTTATTTTTCCTCTTCCAAATAGGCACGTACCAATTCTTCTATAATTTCATAACGCTCAATGCTTTGAATTACCGTACGAGCGTTGTTATGGGAAGAAATATATGCCGGGTCATTGGAAATCAAATATCCGGCTAACTGATTTACAGAATTATATCCACGTTCATCTAAGGCTTCCTTCACCAATCGTAATACATGCTTGATATTATCCCTTTTTAATTCTTCAGCGGAAAAGGCCATTGTTTCCGTAATATCTTTCATTGTATTACCTCCTTTGTTTATATGTCTATTTTAACGTATATTTAGAAAATTGAAAAGCATTAAGAAAGCATATTTTTAACGAATTTCATCGCTTCTTCACATTTTGATGGATCCTTTCCACCGGACTGTGCTAAGTCCGGTCTTCCTCCACCCTTACCATCACATATCATCGCTGCCTGACGAACTAAATCGCCGCATTTTACACCATTAGCAACCGCTGCTTTACCTGCCGCAGCAACAAAGGTGATTTTATCTTCGCTCGCACTTGCCAAGAAAACAACAATATCCTCATATTTTGCTTTCAGATTATTGGCAATATCCTTCAAAGCATTTCCATCGGCACCACTCAGATTTGCGAATAGCAGTTTGTGTCCATTGCATTCCTCAATTGTATTTTCCAAATCATTTGCCTTTAAAGCAAGCATTTGGGATTGTAGAGTAGCTAACTGTTTTTTCAATTCATTCGCTTCCTCCACAACATTTGCCACTTTTGCCTCAAGATTAGCAATTCCCTTCATTTTCAAATCTGCGGCAATCGCATGAAGCATTTGATCGCCAGCTGCGAATTCTTTATACGCATCATAGCCTGTTTTCGCTGTAATACGACGAATACCGGAACCGATGCTCTCCTCGCTGATGATCTTACAAACACCGATTTCCTGTGTATTGTTTACATGGCAGCCACCACAAAATTCCTTTGACACATCTCCCATGCTGACTACGCGTACAACATCACCATATTTTTCATCAAACAGAGCAGTTGCCCCACTTTGCTTCGCTTCCTCAATCGGCATTTCCACCTTACTTACTGAATAATGCCCGGCAATAAATTCATTCACTAGATTTTCGATATTTCTTAGCTGTTCTTCACTGACTTTTTCAAAATGTGTAAAGTCAAAACGTAAGTACTCATCGCTTACAAAAGAACCGGCTTGAGCGATATGTTCTCCGACAACACGTTTCAAAGCACTTTGTAATAAGTGAGTACATGAGTGATTGGAAGTAATCACCGCACGACGCTTTTCATCAACTTTCAAGCTTACCTCATCACCGACATGCAGAGCACCGGCATTGATATGCACACGATGAAGATGCTGTTTATGCGGAGCCTTAACGGTATTTTCTACCACTGCTTCCACAGCTTTGGAAATTGTTCCCGTATCACCGACCTGTCCGCCGCTCTCGGCATAGAAAACAGTTTGATCAAACATCACATCTCCATCTTCCACAAGCTCATCTACTTTTACACCATCTTTGAATAAAGCGATAACCCTCGCATCACAGCAGCAAGCATCATAGCCAACAAAGGTACTTTCTAAGGTACAATTCATTAAATCAGCAGATTGAGAAGACATAGATTCCTGTTCTTCACGTGCATTACGAGCACGCTCCTTCTGCTGCTTCATTTCAGCTTGAAAGCCGTCTTTATCTACAAAATAACCACTTTCTTCTGCCATCTCCAAAGTCAATTCAAATGGGAAACCATATGTATCGTACAATTTAAAAGCAGTTGCTCCGTCGATCGTTTTCGTTTCCTTATTTCTTTCCATAACCTCTCGCATCAGTTTCTCACCATCGCTTAAGGTTGCTTGAAAGCGTTCTTCTTCAGCCTTTACCAGCTTTGCAATATAATCCAATTTTTCTCCTAAATACGGATAGAAGTCCTGCATAATTTCATAAACTACCGGTACTAGTTTATACATGAAGGCTCCTTCGATTTTCAGTTTTTTACCAAAGCGTACCGCACGACGAAGTACACGACGAAGCACATAACCTCTGCCCTCATTAGAGAACAAAGCACCGTCTGCAAGGGCAAAGGTTACCGTACGGATATGATCGGCAATAACACGGAATGCCATCTTGTTTTCGTTCACTTGGTAGGAACAGCTTGTATATTTTTCTGTTTCATGAATAATCGGTAGGAATAAATCGGTATCGAAGTTTGTTTCACCTCCCTGTACCAAACAAACTAAACGCTCCAATCCCATACCGGTATCAATGTTTTTCTGTGGCAATTCCTTATACTCACTGCGATCAAGTTCAGGCTTACAGTCAAATTGCGAGAACACAACATTCCATACCTCGATATAGCGATCATTCTCCATTTCTTCAAAGAATAACTTTTCTTCCAAACCTTCCGGATCATATTCTTCTCCGCGGTCAAAGAAAATCTCGCTATCCGGTCCACCCGGACCTTCTCCAATTTCCCAAAAGTTTCCTTCCGTCTTTAAAATATGACTTGGATCGACACCACAAACCTCTGTCCAAATACGATAAGCATCGTGATCGTCGGTATAAACAGATACATATAATTTTTCTTTCGGAAAACCGATCCACTGTGGACTGGTTAAAAATTCCCATGCAAACGGAATTGCTTCTTCTTTAAAATAATCACCGATAGAGAAATTTCCAAGCATTTCAAAAAAGGTATGATGACGTGCGGTTTTTCCTACATTTTCAATATCATTGGTACGAATTGATTTTTGAGCATTCGCAATACGATTATTCTTAGGTTTTTCACTTCCGTCAAAATACTTTTTTAAAGCCGCAACACCGGCATTGATCCAAAGCAGCGTCGGATCGTTATGTGGCACTAAGCTTGCACCCGGCTCAATCATATGTCCCTTTGATGCAAAATAATCCAAAAACATTTGTCGAATCTGATTTCCTGTTAATTCTTTCATAAATTACCTCCAAAACAATAAAAAAACGTTCCTATATCTAGGAACGTATATCAACTACGCGGTACCATCCCAGTTCACCTGTGCATAGACAGGCACCCTCACTTAACTCTTAACGCGAGTACACGCTTGACTCCAAAGCAGCCTTCCACATACCGTTAGGAAAGCTTCCACCAAACGCTTCCTCTCTAAACTAACAAATATATGTACTCCTCTTTTTCACCGTCTTGATTACAACGCAATAATTGTAACATATTGCTGACTATTACGCAATTAGATTTTCATATTCTCTTCCTGCATCACTTCATCAAAATCATACCAAATATCCTCCCATTTACCAACTGTATCATTTTCTTTCGCATGCAGATAACTACGAAACCCTATCTGTGCGATTGCTGCGAAGATCGGTGATAAAATCACTCCCGGAATACCAAAAAAAGCATCAGATACAAAAATAAACGCAAAGCTTAGAATTGGACGTACGTCCATCGTTTTATGAAAAATCATCGGTTGAATGACATTAGATTCTAGTTGTTGTAACAGCCAAACAAGGAATATCGGAAGAAAAGGAAAATGCTCATAGCTTAACAAGGCAACAATGACTATTAAAACTAAGCCGATACTTGCGCCGATATACGGAAATAAATTCAACAATGCCAAAAGCAGTGCATACACAAAAGCATTGGGAAAACCGCTAAGCGATAAGATACACCATGTGCTAACAGTAATAAAAAGCAAGTCTAAGAAGGTTCCTAAAAGATATTGATAGATAATCTTACTAGCTGTGTGATAGAAGGTAGAGAAACGATGCGCATTTTTGAACACTTTATAAATACAATGTTTCCAAAACTCTACATCAATAGAAATAAAAAAACCGGTTAAATACGCAACACCGTAATCCATTGCCGTTGAAAAGGTTGAACAAAGCGTATCAACAACGAACATTGACCCCTCCTTTAAAGAGTTCCGTTCCAATAAGCTATGAAAGTCATAAGGAATGTGATAAGATTCTAAAATATTCTTAAATCTCTCTAACCATATAGGCAGCATTTTTACACATTCTATGATTTGCTTATAAAAGATCGGTACTAAGACAACAAGAAGTAAGCTAACAATAACAGCAAAGACAATATAGACTAGAAAAACAGAAAGTCGTTTAGGAAGGTATAGCTGCACGCGATCGATCATCGGCTGCATAAAGAAAGCAACTACCACTCCAAGCAATACCGGCAAGCAAGCATGATAAATGCGTACAATGCGCTCATACATATCTATTTGCTTTAAAATAAGAATACCGATAAGAATGACTAGGATCGGGAATATTATATGTCTGGCACTACGATCCACTTGTTCTAAAAAATGCTTCATATAGGAAAAGAAAAACCCCAATGGGGTTAATCATGCTCCAGACAATCGCATACATGGTCGTATGTCTTGTGGATCTTTCGCATCATTTTCTTTTTATTGCGTTTTGATTTGCGATAAAAATCAGTTATTTCATCTTCCTGTGTATAACCTAAATACAAACCGATTGCCATACCGACCATAACTGATACCATACATTTATTCATTATCATCACTCCTATCGCTGTTAGTTTGGCAGCTTTAAAAGCGATTATTCATTATATGCTAAAATTTTTGAAAGAAGTGTCGTTTTTCGAGTATGATGCTCATTGCTTTCTAGGCTTCGACGAAAAACTTCACGATTGCCTAGCAAAACCAGACTTTTTTTCGCACGTGTGATAGCAGTATATACCAATCGTTTCTGCAGCATGTAACGATAATCAGCAACAATCGGTAACACAACAATCGGATATTCACTTCCCTGTGCTTTATGGATAGAAATACAATAGGCATGTGTTAAGTGATAAATAGCTTCTCCACGATATTCGACAAGTACACCATCAAAATCGGCGATAATGCAATGCTGGTGGTGAATATCCTCATCAGCAGAAATAATTTCAAGGATTGTTCCGATATCACCGTTATATACACCATCATCGGGTTGGTTTTTTAGCTGCAAAACCTTATCATGTTCACGAAAAATACGGTATCCTACTTTAACCTCTTTTTTATATCCATCAGCAGGATTAATCATTTTCTGTAAAGCAATATTTAAAGCATCAATGCCGGCAACTCCGCCATACATAGGAGCCAATACTTGAACATCTGTATCAGAAAAACCCTTTTCAAATGCATTTTGAACAATTTTCAAAACCATATCTTTTATTTCGTGGCTCTCAGCAGGGAAGAAAGCAACATCTTTGGCATCATCAATAATATCTTCATAACCTTCTTTGACTTGGTGTGCTAGAGTAATGACATCACTGCCTTCGTGTTGCCTAAAAATCTTATGTAAGCGCGTGGTCTTTATGATGTTTGCGGCAAGAATATCACGTAATACACAGCCACACCCTACGCTTGGTAGTTGATCCTCATCACCAATTAAAAGTAGCTTTTTTACGTTTGCGCAAGCCATTGCAAGATGATAAAACAACCAAGCATCTACCATTGAGAATTCATCAATGATTACGACTTCATAGGGAAGTGGTTCTTGTGCATTTGCTTGAAAGGTATTGGTTTCTAAATCCCAACGCAATAGGCTATGAAGTGTCATAGCCGGATAATCACAAACCTCGGCAAGTCGCTTAGCAGCACGCCCGGTAGGTGCACATAATGCAATTCGTTCATTTGGTAAAAAAATCTTTGCCAAAGCCAAAATTCCTTGAACAATCGTTGTTTTACCGGTACCCGGTCCTCCGGTAATTATAGAAAGAGGAGTGTTGAAAAAACTGCGAATCGCCTCCCTTTGAATACTATCATAAGAGATATGGTAGCGTTCCTTTAAAGCATTCAGCTTGGAATCTAATTCATTTTCATCAATCGTTTCCTGTGTATATGCAAACTCATTTAGAAAAACAGCAATTCCTTTTTCAGCGTCATATTGTGTATGATGATAAATACGTTCATCTTCTCGGATAAGCAGTCGTTCCATTTCCAGCTGTTCAAGATAGGATTCTAATTCAATCTCATTACCGAACAACTTTTGCATTCGCCGCTGGATTGCGATTCGAGTAGTATAACTATCACCGCTGCTCATACACAACTCCATGACATTTGATAATACAGCTGCTTTAATACGATACGGGTGATCTTTTTCAAAAGATAAATTAGCAGCTAATTTATCCGCAGTTGCAAATCCGATACCATCAATATCTGTTACCATGCGATATGGGTTTTCTTTTACAATTGCCACTGCCTGTTCACCATAGGCTGCCTCTAGCTTTACGATATTACGCACACTTAGTCCGCATTTAGTAAAGAAAACAATTGAATCCTCTTCCTCATCATGCTCGTTAATGCCGCGAATGATGCTTTCACGCTTTTTAAAATTCAAACTTTTTACTTCCAATAAAACATTTGGATTCTGTTTAATCTTTGTTATTGCTTCCTCACCAAGTGTCATAACAATATCCTGAGCACTTTTTTTACCAATACCGGAAAAAAGACTACTAGAAAAATAGCGAATTAGACTTTCTTCATCATTGGGCTGCATTCTCTCGTAGCTAGCCACTTGAAACTGCATTCCATAACGATAATGCTCTACATAGGCACCATGTAAAACATAAATCACATCTTCCTGTAATTCATGAAAATATCCGGTAGCAGTAAAATCTTCCTCGTTAGTATCATAGGTTACAAACTTCGCAACGCTATAGCCATTTTCGGCATTGCGAAAAATCGTATGCAAATGCTTAGCCTTTAATACAGTCTCTCCATTCATAAATTCTCCTTTATGATTTATAATAACATTGCTAATACTGCAATTAAATTATTTAAAAAATGTAATAGAATCGGTACAAAAATAGTATTGCTTTTCTCATATCCATAAGCTAAAACCATACCAATCCCACTATAAACAAGCAGAAATGGCAGATCGGAAAAATCAAGAGTGAAAAAAGCATTTATAAAATGAATACTTCCAAATAGTAAGCTACTTATAAGACTTGCCAAAAGAAATGATGTTTTACTACGAAGCTTTGTAAAAACTCCACCACGAAAAACGCACTCTTCTACTATTGGCGCAAAAAAACAAGTTGAAAATAAAGTCAATAGTGGAATAAACCGAGAACTTGCTTCAATTGCTTGTTGATTTTGGGTGGTTTCCATGCCAGTAAGTATGCCAATCAATATCGATAATATAAGATTTGCAAAATATGTGGCACAAATTAAAACCAAAACGAGTAAAAGATTATATCGTAAATGTGCTTTAAAATAGATGAAGCCCTTCTTCAACAAAGGATACGCCAACCAAATAGTAATCGCTAAAGTAAAAAGATAAATACATAATTGAATAGACGGCAAAATCATAATAGCGTAAGGATCGTTAGCTAATGTCAAAAACACGCCTATTTGGCGATACAAAAAGCCATAGCCTAGAAAATAATGCAAAACAAGCAAAAACACACGTTGCCAAGACAATGACTGTAGCTTACTTTCCATTTTCCACCCTTTTTTTAATTCGTTCATTTATACTTTGACCATCAATAAAAGCATCTTCGATAACACCGCCACCTAAACAAGTTTCATTCTGATAAAATACAGCCTCTTGTCCACTGGTAACCGCAGCTACCTTTTGAGAGTAACGTACAAAAACAGTATTATCATCAATAAAACGCAGAACCACTGCATTATCAGCCTGCCGATAACGAAATTTTGCAGTACAAGCATAGTCCTCACTAGGTCGTTCATTAGAAAACCAATTCACACCGGAAACGATACAGCTGTTAGTAAATAACCAATCAGATTCATTTCCGTTCGTAACATATAGAACATTCTTTTCAACATCTTTTCCAACCACAAACCAAGGTCCTTTATTTCCACCAATGCCTAATCCTTTGCGCTGTCCGATTGTATAGTATAACACACCTGCATGACGGCCAATAACTTCCAATGATTCAATATCTACAATATCACCATCTTTACTAGGCAAATAATTTGATAAAAAAGCTTTGAAATTACGTTCACCGATAAAACAAATTCCGGTAGAATCTTTTTTGGCAGAGACACTATCTAAATGCAATTCCTTGGCAATTTGGCGAACCTCATGCTTTTCTAAATGGCCAATTGGAAACAATGCATGTTGTAAGCTTTGTTGAGGTACCTGTGCTAAAAAGTAAGTCTGATCTTTATTTGTATCTGCACCTCGAATTAACCTGCTTTCTTTAGGGCCATGTTCAACCTGTGCATAATGCCCCATCGCTACCATATCAAATCCCATCTTATTAGCATAATTTAAAAAAGCATCAAATTTAATGTATTTATTACACAAAATATCCGGATTAGGTGTTCTACCTTTTTCATATTCCGATAAAAAATATTGAAATACATGATCCCAATACTCCTTCACAAAATCCACTCTTAAAAGTGGAAGCTCAAGCTTTTCCGCTACTGCTTTTGCATCCATAAAATCTTGTTCTTGCGGACAAACCTCATTTGAAATTGTCGGGTTGCCCAAAATATCATTATTGGCATAAGCGTCCCAATTCCGCATAAAAGCACAAGTCACATCATATCCAGCCTCTTTCAACAAATATGCAGCTACTGCAGAATCAACACCGCCGGATAAACCTAATAATACCTTTTGTTTCATCATATCACTCTTTCGTTATGTTTTCCATTATATCATGCTTACAGTAAA